>NZ_ASHR01000024.1 GCF_000400485.1 Agrococcus pavilionensis RW1 | reverse complement strand
ACCGACGGGTCGGTGCGCAGCGCCTCGGTGGCCTGCTCGATCGCCCGCAGATGGGTGCCGGTGATGCGGCCCTCCTTGTGCGAGGCGTGCGCGGCGGGGAGGTCGATGACGGTCGTCCACGCCTCGACGAGCTTGCGCTCCATGGCGCGGTCCGAGAGGCGCAGCTCCGCCGCGAGGATCGAGGCGCTCTCCTTCACGGCCATGCCGACGTCACCGCCGGATTCGCGCAAGTGCTGGAGCTCGGCTGCGAGGACCTCGCGGTGCTCGGCCTCGAGCCGCGCGCGGCGTTGCTCGATCGCGCGGATCCGGCCGGCGAGCGCCTCCTGCCGGCGCACGGACTCGGGCCGCTCTGCGGCGGGCATCGTGCCCGGCAGCGGCGGCACCTCCATGCGGCCGGCGATGACCTCCTCGACCTCCGCATCGCTCAGGCGCGCGAGCCGCTCCGCCCAGTCCCGGTCGTAAGCGGCCAGCTCCTCCTCGAGCTCGTCCGCGGTGCGGCCGCGCGGGTCGATGGCCCCGGCACGGATTGACGCGATGTACTCCTCCGCATCGATGCCCGACCACTCATCCATGCGGGCATTCCACCACGCACCACTGACACGCGAGCGGGTCCGGAGCGGGACTGTGGAGAACCCGTTTGGCCCGGTCAGACCCGGGTGATCACCGCATCCGCCGGTGCCACCGTGAGCCACCGCCAGCCATAGGGCTCGAGCTCCAGCTCGAGCGTCCCGTCGATCGTGATCGACTGCCCGTCGAAGCGATCGGTGAGCGTCACGGGCCCGTCCTCCGACGAGACCGAGAGCCGCACCGCCTCGCGGTCGTCGCCCAGGTTGTGGAGCGCGAGCATCGTCCACTCGTCGCCACGCGCGACGTGCCCGAGCACCGCGCGCTGCCGCACGCCGATGACCTCGAGGGTCGACCACGCGAGCTGCGGGGTGTCTCGGTACATCGTCGTGAGCCGTCGGATGTGGTGCCAGAGCGAGCCCGGATCGCGTCGCTGATCGGCGACGTTCACCCGATCCGGCCCGAAGTCGCCCTCGACGATCGGGCGCGTCAGGCTCGACGCCGGCGCGCTCGAGAAGCCGCCGCCCGGCCCCGGTTCCCACTGCATCGGCGTGCGCACCGCGTAGCGTCCCGGCACCGCGAGCTCCTCGCCCATGCCGATCTCCTCGCCGTAGAACAGCACGGGGCAGCCGGGGAGGGAGAACATGAGCGCGTAGACCATCCGCACGGCGCGCTCGTCGCCGAGCATCGTCGGCAGCCGCCGCCGGATCCCGCGACCGTAGACGCGCATCCCCTCGTCCGGCGCGAACGCCTCGAAGACCTCCTCGAGCTCGTCGGGAGCGAGCTTGTCGAGCGTGAGCTCGTCGTGGTTGCGCACGAAGTTCGCCCACTGGCTCGCGTCCGGCAGCTCGGGCCGCTCGCGCAGCGCCCGCGCGAGCGGCGTCGCGTCGCGCCGCGCGAGCGAGAGGTAGAGCCGCTGCATCGAGACGAAGTCGAACTGCAGCTGCAGGCCGGCCGACTGCCCGTCGGCGTGGAACCACTCGAGCTGCTCCTCGTGCGTGAGGTTCACCTCGCCGAGCAGCGCGACCTCGCCGTTGCGCCGCGAGGCGAAGCGCTGCAGCCGCCGCAAGTGCTCGGCGCCGTCGTAGTCGGTGCCGGCGGGCTGCGTGCCGTGCTGGTCGGCGTCGCTGAAGAGGAACGGCACCGCGTCGACGCGGAAGCCCGAGACCCCGAGCTCGAGCCAGAGCCCGAGGTTGCGCTCGATCTGCTCCCTGACGGCCGGATGCGCGATGTTGAGGTCCGGCTGGTGGGCGCGGAAGTGGTGCAGGTAGTACTGGCCCGTGCGCTCGTCGCGCGTCCAGGTCGAGTCCTCCTCGCCCGGGAAGACGGGCGGGTCGGGGTTCGCGGGCGGCTCGTCGCGCCACACGTACCAGTCGCGGTGCGGCGAGTCGCGCGACGAGCGCGACGAGCGGAACCACGGGTGCTCGGCCGAGGTGTGGTTCATGACGAAGTCGATGATCACGCGCATGCCCTGCGACCGCGCGACGCGGATCGCCTCGACGAGGTCGCCGAGGGTGCCGAGCCGCGGGTCGACGGCGAAGAAGTCGGTGATGTCGTAGCCGTCGTCGCGATCGGCGGTCGGGAAGAAGGGCATGAGCCACAGGCACGTCACCCCGAGGTCGGCGAGGTCGTGGATGCGCGACACGAGTCCCTGCAGGTCGCCAGCGCCGTCGCCGTCGGAGTCCTGGAAGACCTGCACGTCGAGGCAGTAGATGACGGTGTTGCGCCACCAGTGGTCGGCGTAGTCGATCGGGTGCGGACTCACGCGCCGGCCCGTCCCGACCCGGCTCCGAGGGCCGGCAGCACCCGCTCGCCGAACGCGTCGATGAAGGCCGCCTGCTCCTTGCCGACGTGGTGCAGGTAGACGCGGTCGAAGCCGACATCGAGGATCTCCGCGATCCGCGCCTCGTGCACCGACAGGTCGCTCGAGACCGTCACGGCCTGCCGGATCTCGTCGTCCGTCGCGCCCGCGGCGGCGCGCTCGAGCTCCTCCGCCGTCGCGAGGTCCCACGACTCGGGCGCGCCGATCGTGCCGGTCGCCCACTGGTCGCGCGCGATCGCCATCGCGTCGTCCTCGTCGGGCGCCCAAGACAGGTGCAGCTGCGCCGCGGCCTCCCCGCGACCGCCCGCATCGCGGTAGCGCGCGAGGATGTCGCGCAGGGTCGCAGCGTCGGAGGCGACCGTGATGAGCCCATCCGCCCACCGCGCGTGCGATGCCGCCGAGTCGGCGGTCACGGCCGCGCCGAAGAGCGGCGGCGGCTCCGCGGGCAGCGACCACACACGCGCGCGGTCGACGACGATCTCACCCGAGTGCGAGACCTCCTCGCCTGCGAGCAGCCGCCGCATGACGTCGACCGACTCGTCGAGCCGCCGCACGCGCGTCGCCTTGTCGGGCCAGGGATCGCCCGTGATGTGCTCGTTCATGTTCTGGCCCGAGCCGAGCGCCGCCCAGCAGCGCCCGGGGAACATCTCCTCGAGCGTCGCGATCGCCTGCGCGACGATCGCGGGGTGCATGCGCTGCCCCGGCGCGGTCACGAGCCCGAGCGAGAACGACGTCGACGCGAGCGCGGCCCCGAGCCACGCCCACGAGAAGCCGCTCTCGGCTTGGCGCGTGCTCCAGGGCGTGTGGTGGTCGGAGCACATCGCCGCCTGGAAGCCGGCCTGCTCGGCATGGCGCACGTGATCGAGCAGCGCGGAGGGCGCGATCTGCTCGTGCGAGGCGTGGAACCCGATGAGCGTCATGGTCCCCACGGAACCGCGCCGACCGCATCCGGTCAATCGGCGTTCGTCCAGGTGGGCGTGGGAACGGGGCGACGGATGCGTCGAAGGGCGCCCCGATGGAGTGGAATGGGTCGGTGACCCTCCGACGACTCCTGCTGCCGATCGACGCGCTCGGACCGGCCGACACGACCGCCCGGATCGTGCAGCTCATGGCGGGGCTCGCGCTCTACGGCCTCTCGCTCGCGATGCTCGTGCGCGCCGACCTCGGCGTCGGCCCCTGGGACGTCTTCGCGCTCGGCATCGCCAACCACCTGCCGATGACCTACGGCACCGCGACGGTCGTCGTCTCGTGCCTCGTGCTGCTCATCTGGATCCCGCTGCGGCAGCGACCGGGGATCGGCACGCTGCTCAACGGCTTCCTGGTCGGCCCGGCCGCCGACCTCGGGCTGTGGCTCATCCCCGAGACGAGCGAGCTGTGGCAGCAGATCCTGCTGCTCGCGGGCTCGATCGTGCTGCTCGCCTTCGCGACCGGCGTCTACATCGCGCCCGCGCTCGGGCCCGGACCGCGCGACGGCCTCATGACGGGGCTCGTGCGCATCACAGGCTGGCGCATCTGGATCATCCGCACGCTCATCGAGGGCACGGCGCTGCTCGTCGGCTGGCTGCTCGGCGGCCCGGTCGGCATCGGCACGGTCATCTTCGCGTTCGGCGTCGGGCCGCTCATCGGGCTCTTCTTGCCCTTCTTCGAGCGCCGCTGGGCCGCGAAGGCGAGCCGCCTGCGGGCCGCGCGCCTGGCCGCGTCGACCGAGGAGTGACGCCCGACGCATCCGGTTTTGTCCCCCGAACGCGTTCGCAGACTGCGAAAATCCGCGGAAAGCGCGGCGTGTCGGGGTGTTCCTGCCGCGGATCCGGGGGCGCGGGTCTACGTTCGGGGTTGGTCGGAGCCCCTGGGGGCCCCGGCGGATGCCCGCCTCCCTGCGGGCCCGACATGCCACATCCAGGAGGACACCATGGCTGAGACCATCAACAAGACCACCCTCGCTTCGAAGATCGCCGCGACGACCGACCTCTCGCAGGCCAAGGTCAGCGCCGTCCTCGACGCGCTCTTCGACGAGGTCTCGGCGGCCGTCAAGGCCGGCGACAAGGTCTCGATCCCCGGCTTCTTCAGCGCCGAGCGCACCGAGACGGCCGCCCGCACGGGCCGCAACCCGCAGACGGGCGAGGAGATCCAGATCGCCGCGGGCCACCGCGTCAAGCTGACCGCCGGCTCGAAGCTCAAGGCTGCCGTCAAGTAGCTCGCGCCGCACACAGCACCGGGAGGGGCGTCGCCGAGAGGCGGCGCCCCTCCCGCGTCCCAGCCGTACAGTGGTGCCCGTGAGCGCATCCGATGGGGGTCGTCGCGGCGCACCGCTCGACGCGGGCGACGATCGGGGCGACGCCCCCGCGGCTCGCGCCGAGGCCGCCGAGCTGCTCGCCGCCCGGCTCGACCGCCCGATGGGCTTCCTCGGCGTCGTGTTCCTGTTCGTCGTGCTCGGCCAGCTGCTCGTGACGGAGCCCGGCTGGACCCGCATCCTCGCGATCGCCGGCTGGGTGCTGTGGGGGATCTTCGTCGCCGAGTTCCTGCTGCGGGCGTACGTCGGCGGCTTCGGCGCCGCGTTCTGGCGCCGCAACTGGTGGCAGCTCATCTTCCTCGCCATCCCCTTCCTGCGGTTCTTCCGCGCGCTGCAGGCCGTCAGGCTCCTCCGGCTGACGCGCGTCGCGCGGGTCGGCGGGATCCTCTCCGCCGGCGTCCGCGGCTCCCGCTCCGCGGGCCGGCTGCTCTCGAGCCGGATCGGCTGGCTGGTCGCGGTCACGCTCGTCGTCATCCTCGCCGCCAGCCAGCTGCTCTACGCGATGGAGTCGCACTCCGACTTCACGACGGCCCTGTACGAAGCCGCGATGGCCACGATCACCGGCGCGGGGATCACCGCGGACGACCCGTTCGCGAAGGTCGTGCAGCTCGTGCTCGCCGTCTACTCGGTCGGCGTGTTCGCGGCCGTGGCGGGCTCGCTCGGCGCCTTCTTCCTCCGTCGGCAGGAGGAGCCGGTCGCGCCGCGCGGCGACGGCGGTCCGGACGAGGCTCGCCCATAGCGTCGGTCACTACCCTGGACGGGTGCAGCGCCTCCGTCTCCTCGCCCCGGCGCTCGCGATCCTCGCGGGCCTCGCCGCGCTCTGGGCGGCGCTCGAGTTCGGCGGCGGCGCCGACCCGCTCGCGATCGAGGATCCCGGCCCGCTCGTGCGCTACGGCCTCCCCGCCGTCACGATGGTGCGCAACCTCGCGATCGCCGCGTCGTTCGGCGGCCTCGTGCTCGCGTGCTTCGCCCTCGTGCCGGGCAGCCGCGACTGGAACCGCTCGCTCGACCTCGCCGCCCTCACCGCCGGCGTCGCGACGGTGCTGCAGGCGTTCGTCGGATTCTGGACCTTCCGCCAGCTCGTCTCGAACCCCGTCACCGCCGACGACGAGTTCGGCAACCTCCTGCAGCTGTTCTTCGTCGAGATCGAGACCGGCCGGCTGCAGCTCGGCACGATGCTCTCGCTCGCGGTGCTCACCGTCGTGCTGCTCGTCGTGCGCGGCTCGACCGCCGTCGCGTTCGCCGTCGTCGGCTGGGCCGTGCCGTTCTGGCTCATCGCCTCGGGCGGCCACGCGGGCGGCACCGCCAACCACGCGCTCGCCGTCTCCTCGCTCCTGCTGCACCTGATCTTCGTCTCGATCTGGCTCGGCGGGCTCATCCACCTCGCCGTGCTCGTGCGCGGCCGCGACGACGACAGCCGCGACGACGCATCCGCCCCCCGGAGCGCCGCCTACGGCGACGTGCTGCTGCGCTACTCGAGCCTCGCGCTCGTGAGCTTCGGCATCGTCGCCTTCACAGGCATCGTCTCGTCGTGGGTGCGCATGGAGGGCGACTGGTTCAGCGAGTACGGCATCCTCTCGATCGCGAAGGCGGTGCTGCTCGTCGTGCTCGGCGCCTTCGGCGCGTGGCAGCGGATGCGCATCCTCGCGCCCGCGCGCGAGTCGCGCACCCGGGTGACCGGCAGGGCGGTCGCGCTCATCCTCGGCCTCGAGCTCGTCGTCATGGGCGTCACGGCGGGCGTCGCCGCCGGCCTCGCGCGCACGGCGACCCCGGTGCCGGAGGTGCCGCCGGGCGCCGAGGCGACGCCCGCCGAGATCCTCACGCAGCAGCCGCTGCCGCCGGAGTTCTCGCCGATCCGGCTGCTGACCGAGTGGCGGGTCGATCCGCTCTGGACGGTCATCTGCGCGCTGCTCGCGTTCTTCTACGTCGCGGGCGTCGTGCGGCTCGCCCGCCGCGGCGACCGCTGGTCGGGCGGCCGCACCTTCGCGTGGCTCGCGGGCATCGCGCTGCTGTGGTGGTGCACGAACGGCGCGCTCAACGCCTACCAGGAGTACCAGTTCTCGCTGCACATGCTCGTGCACATGCTCATCGGCATGGCCGTGCCGGTGCTGCTCGTGCCCGGCGCGCCCATCACGCTCGCGATGCGCGCGATCGCCAAGCGCCGGGACGGCTCGATGGGCGGCCGCGAGTGGATCCTCGCGATCGTGCACTCGCGCTACCTGCAGGTCATCGGGCACCCGATCGTCGCCGCGGTCATCTTCGTCGCGAGCCTGTGGATCTTCTACTTCACGCCGATCTTCGAGTGGTCGATGCGCGACCACCTCGGGCACGTGTGGATGGTGCTGCACTTCCTCGGCGCCGGCTACCTCTTCGTGCAGGCGATCATCGGCGTCGACCCGGGCCCCGCGCGGCCGCCCTACCCGCTGCGGCTCACGCTGCTGCTCGGCACGATGGTCTTCCACGCGTTCTTCGGGCTCTCGATCATGATGGGCGACGCGCTCATGCTCGCCGACTGGTTCGGCGCGATGGGCAACGGCATCGACGCGCTCGAGGATCAGCGGGTCGGCGGCGGCATCGCCTGGTCGGTCGGCGAGGTGCCGACCGTCATCATGGCGATCATCACGACGATCAAGTGGTCGCGCAGCGACCGCAAGGAGCAGAAGCGCAGCGACCGCGCGGCGGCGCGCGACGGCGATGCAGAGCTCGGCGCCTACAACGCCATGCTCGAGAGGATGGGGAAGCGATGAACGACCAGGCGACCGAGACCGGCACCGCGGACCGGCCGGAGCAGCGCCTCCCGGAGGAGCTCGCGGCGCTCGCGCGCGGGCGTGAGCTGCGCATCACGATCGTGCGGCACGCCGAGACCGAGCACAACACGAACCACCTCATGCAGGGCTGGTCCGACTCGCCGATCACGGCGCTCGGCACGCGCCAGATCGAGGCGGTAGCGCGCCACCTCGCGAGCGAGCGCTTCGACCTCTGCTTCTCCTCCGACCTGCAGCGCACCCGCACGACGGCCGAGGGCATCCACGCGGCCCTCGACCCGGCGCCCGAGCTCGAGCTCACCGAGCTGCTGCGCGAGTGGAACTTCGGCGGCCACGAGGAGCGCAAGGCCTCGGACGTCTGGCGCGAGGTCATCGTCGAGCACGGCTTCGAGGTCGACCGCGAGCTGAGCGCCCTCGGCGCGATCGCCGACCAGGTCGGCTGGCGCGGGCTCTTCGACACGATCGCGCAGCTCGACGCGAGCGGCCAGGCCGAGCAGGCCGCCGCGATCGTCCTGCGCGCCGACAGCGCCCTCGAGCACGTCATCCGCGCCGCGGCCGACGTGCCGGGCGACGGCGCCGTGCACGTGCTCGTCGTCTCGCACGGCGGCTTCATCACCTCGCTCCTGCGGCAGCTCGTGCCCGAGCTGACGCCCGACGTCATCCTGCCGAACTGCTCGATGACGACGGTGTCGCTGCCCGCGGGCACGACCGTGTGGCAGCTCGACCGGCTCGGCGAGGTCGCGCCGGTCGAGTAGCGGGTCAGTCGCGCGACGGCAGGTGCACCGCGATCTCGTAGCGCGCCCGCGGGTCCTCGTCGTCCGCGTGCTCGCCCGAGAGGCCGAGCTTCGCGTAGAAGTGCTTCGCGACGTCGAGCGACTGCCACTCGAGCACCCGGATCTTCGTCTGCTGCTCCGCCCAGTCGCGCACCGCCTCGAACAGGGCCGTCCCCGCGCCGTGACCGCGCGCATCCGGAGACACCCACAGGTCGTGCATGCGCGCGATCGACCAGTCGCGGTGCGGCGCCGGCCCGTAGTCCTGCGCGGCCGCGTAGCCGACGACGCGGCCGTCGAGCTCGGCGACGACGATGTGGTGCGCGGGGTTCTCGACGAGCGCGATGAGGCGCTCGCGGTAGCGGTCGACCTTCTCGTCCTCCTCGTCGACCGAGCGGTGCGCGGCGAACATCGGCAGCAGCGCCTCGGCGTCGGCTGTCGTCGCCCGCCGGATCGTGATCGCGCCCTCGCTCATGGCGCCAGCGTAGCCCGACGCGCTCCATGGAGGTTCCCGCCAACGCGTGCGGATGCGCGGCACGGGTCGGGCAGGATGGCTCCTCGTGAACATGTGGTTGCAGTGGCTGCTCGCGATGGACCTCAAGAGCCGGGGGAAGCCCGAGCTCGGCATCGGCGACGTCGCGAAGACGACGTTCCGGGTGCTGCCGACCGACATCGACCTGCTCGGCCACATGAACAACGGCCGCTACCCCTCCTACATGGACCTCGCGCGCGTCGACATGACGAACCGCACGGGCATGTCGGCAGCCCTCGGGAAGACCGGCATCTACGCCGTCGTCGGCCAGTCGTCGATGGTCTACCGCCGCTCGCTCGACCTCTGGCAGCGCTTCGACATCGAGACGGCCGTGCTCGGCGGCGATGAGCGCGCGATCTACCTCGTGCAGCGCTTCGTCGTCGACGGCGAGGTCTATGCGCGCGGCATCGTGCAGGGCCGCTTCATCGAGAAGGGCGTCGGCACCGCGAAGATCGCCCGGGTCGTCGAGGTGCTCGAGGCCGCCGGCATCGCCGTCGAGCTGCCCGCGCTGCCCGAGGAGGTCGCCGAGTGGGCGCGCCTCAACGCGCTGCCGCCGTCGCGCGCGAGCCACCCCTCCGACTGGGCGGGCCGCGTCCCTCGCTGACGAGCGGCTACGGCCGCAGCAGCTCGAGCGCCGCGTGCGCCGCGTTGTGGCCGCCGATGCCCGAGACGGCGCCGCCGCGACGCGCGCCCGAGCCGGCCATGAGGATCCGCGCGTGGGGCGTCGCGACGCCCCACGCCTCGGCGACCGACGTCGGCTCGTGGTCGAGCCACGGCCACGACAGCTGCCCGTGGAAGATGTGGCCGCCGGGCATCGCGAGCGACGCCTCGATGTCGCGCGTCGTGCGCGTCTCGATCGCCGGGCCGCCCCGCCCCTCGACGAGCAGCGGCTCGATCGGCTCGGCGAGCACCGAGTCGAGCGACGCGAGCACCGCGCGCTCGAGCTCGGCGCGCATCCGCTCGTTCGACTCCTCGGTGAGCAGCCGGTCGGGCGCGTGCAGCCCGAAGACGGTGAGGGTGTGGGCGCCGGATGCGCGCAGGTCGTCCCCGAGGATCGTCGGGTCGGTGAGCGAGTGGCAGTAGATCTCGCACGGCAGCGGCTCGGGGATGGCGCCGCCCGCCGCGGCGGCGTAGGCGCGCTCGAGCTGCGAGTAGGTCTCGTTGATGTGGAACGTGCCGCCGAACGCCGCCTCGGGCGCGATGTCCTCGCGCAGCCGTGGCAGCCGCGAGAGCAGCATGTTGACCTTCACCTGCGCGCCCTCCGGCCGCGGCACCGACGGCCCCGCGGGCTCGAGCAGCCCCGCGAGCACGTGCGGCGCTATGCCTGCGAGCACGAGGTCGAACTCGGCGGTGAGCTCCGTGCCGATCGGCACGCCGGGCGAGTCGGTCGGCAGCCCGCCGACCTGCTCGCTCCACGTCACCTCGCCGTCGGGCGTCACGCGCGTGACGGTCACGCCCGTGAGGATCGTCGCGCCCGCCTGGCGCGCCGCGAGCTCGAGCTCGCCCGAGACCTGCCCCATGCCGCCGATCGGCACGTCCCAGTCGCCCGTGCCGCCGCCGATCACGTGGTACAGCAGGCAGCGGTTCTGCTCGAGGCCGGGGTCGGCGAGCGAGGCGAAGGTGCCGATGAGCGCGTCGGTCGCGATGACGCCGCGCGCGACGTCGCTGCGCACCGCGCGCTCGATCGCGTCGGCGATGGGCGCGTCGACGATCTCGGACCACGCGGATGCGTCGCCGGCGGCCGCGCGCGCCGCCGCCTTCCTGGGGAGCGGCTCGGTCATCGTCGGGAAGAGGGCGGCCGCGAGGCGCGTGGTGCGGTCGTAGAAGGCCGCGAACCCGTCGGCGTCGTCGGCCGCGCCGATCGCCGCGAACGACGCGCGGGTCGCGGCCTCGTCGCCCGCGTCGATGAGCAGCCCGCGATCGCCGCCCGGCACGGGCGTGTAGGAGGAGTAGCGGCGGCGGGCGAGCCGCACGTCGAGGCCGAGGTCGTCGATGATCTGCCGCGGCATGAGGCTCACGAGGTAGCTGTAGCGCGAGAGGCGCGCGTCGAGCCCCTCGAACGCCTGCGCCGAGACGGCGGCGCCGCCGACGTGCGGCAGCCGCTCGAGCACCGTGACGTCGACGCCCGCGCGCGCGAGGTAGGCGGCGGCGGTGAGCCCGTTGTGGCCCCCGCCGATGATGGCGACACGCGACATGCTCGTCCTCCTCGACTCGAGCGGGCCGTCGAGGGTTCGGCGCCGGTCCGCGAGCGCTCGCGCGCGACCCGGCCCGGGTCGCCCCAGGCCCACCCCCATACGATATGCGGCATGACCCAGCAGTCCAGGGACGACGACTTCGACGCCCTCATCGCGGAGGGCATCGAGCTCGCCGACGCCGAGCAGCCGGGGGCCGAGCCGGTCGAGGTCGTCGAAGAGCAGGACGCGGAGGTCGACCCGGACGAGCCGCTCGCGCCGCTCGGCGGGCGCTTCGGGCTGAGCGGCCCGGCGTTCGAGGTCGACGACGCGACGTTCGCCGCCGCGGCGGGCGCCGCCGCGCAGGCGCCGGAGCGCGATCGCGACCGCGCTCGCGACCGCGCTGCCGATGCCCCGACGTCCGGCTGGTCGCTCGCGCAGGAGCGCGAGGAGGAGCCGACCGCGCAGATGGACCTCGCCGAGCTGCAGGCCGAGCTCGACGCCGCCTCGCAGGTGCCGGTGCCGGGCGATGCGCGAGCGGTCGAGCCGGCGGATGCATCGGCGGACGACGCCGACGTCGCCTCGGCGGCCGCCGTGGGCGAGTCGCTCGAGCCGGTCGACGCCGAGCAGCCGGCCGACGACCCCTTCGCCGCGCGGACGCCGTCGCGGCGCGAGCTGCGCGAGCAGGCGGCGCAGGCGGAGGCCGCGGAGGGCGCCGAGCCCGAGATCCTCGACGAGCAGCACGGCGACGTGCACGAGCCGCTGCAGCCACTCGGCGACGCGGTGGTGCCCGAGGATCCGGCGCCCGTCGCTCCCGTGCTGCCCGATCCGGCGACCGCGAACCCGGTGATCGCCAACCCCGTGCTGCCCGAGCAGGACCAGCCGCGCATCCGCGGTCTCGCCGCCGCCGTCTCGGCACGTGCGGCCGCGAAGGCGGAGGCCGAGCGACGCGCCCGCGAGGGCTCGAGCGATGGGCCGCCCGCCGACGCCGCCGCAGCGCCGCCGGTCGCCGAGGCGCCCAAGGCCCCGACGGCGCTGGACGAAGCGGCTGCGCCGACGACGCCGGACGCGCCGGCCGCGCCCGTCGAGCGCATCGTCGCGGCCGCCGCCGCGGCGACCCCCACGGCCGTCGCTCCCGGGGCTGCCGCGCCGATCGCCGCCGCGGTGACGGCGCCGGTCGCGCCCACCGAGTCGAAGGCGCCCGCCGCTGCCCCGCCCGCCCCGCCCGAGCAGCCCGCCGAGCCTGCGCCCGCGTCGCCGGCGATCGTCCGCGACCCCGAGCCCACCGCGATCGCCAACCCCGCGGCACCCGAGCGCCGCGCCGCACCGGCCCCGGTCGAGCTCACGGAGGCGAAGAGCGACGACCCCTTCGCGCTCGCCGCGATCGAGCGCGTGCGCGGCTGGCTCGACCGGCCCGCGAGCGACAAGCAGGACAAGTCGGCCGAGCGGCTCGCGGGACTGCTGCAGGACCCCGCGGGCCTCGACTTCGCGATCGGCTTCGTCGACAAGGTCATCCGCCCCGAGGATCCCAAGGTCGGCGCGCGCAACTTCGAGGCGCTCAGCCGCGAGATCCCCGGCTTCCTCGACTGGTACCTCAAGCTCGGCATCACCGCGGGCGGCGGCTTCGGCATCGTCGTGCCGAAGCTCGTCATCCCGGTCGTGAAGCGCGCGATGCGCGACATGGTCTCGCACCTCGTGATCGACGCATCCCCCTCGAAGCTCGCGAAGCCGCTCGCGAAGCTGCGCGAGGACGGCACGCGCGTCAACGTCAACCTGCTCGGCGAGGCGGTGCTCGGCGAGGAGGAGGCGGCGAGCCGGCTCGAGGGCACGATGGAGCTGCTGCGCCGCGACGACGTCGACTACGTCTCGATCAAGGTCTCGGCGATCGCGCCGCAGCTGCAGCCGTGGGCCTTCGACGAGACGGTCGAGCTCGTGGTCGAGCGGCTGCTGCCGCTCTACCGCCTCGCCGCGGCGTCGACCCCGCCGAAGTTCATCAACCTCGACATGGAGGAGTACCGCGACCTCGACCTGACGATCGCGGTCTTCGAGCGCCTCCTCTCGCGCCCCGAGCTGCGCGGCGTCGACGCCGGCATCGTGCTGCAGGCCTACCTGCCCGACGCGCTCGGCGCCTACCGGCGGCTCGCCGCGTTCGCGAAGGAGCGCCGCGCGAGCGGCGGCGCCGGCATCAAGGTGCGGCTCGTGAAGGGCGCGAACCTCGCGATGGAGCGCGTCGACGCCGCGATCCACGGCTGGCCGCTCGCGGTCGTCGGCTCGAAGGCCGCGAGCGACGCCAACTTCAAGCGCGTGCTGCGCGAGGCGCTGCTGCCCGACAACGCCTTCGCCGTGCGCCTCGGCGTCGCGAGCCACAACCTCTTCGACCTCGCCTACGCCGCCGAGCTCGCGCGCCACCACGGCACCCACCAGCGCGTCGACGCCGAGATGCTGCTCGGGATGGCCGCCGAGCACCGCGACGCCGTGCGCGAGGTCTTCCCGAACCTCGTGCTCTACACGCCCGTCGTGCGGCCCGACCAGTTCGACGCCGCCGTCGCCTACCTCATCCGCCGGCTCGAGGAGAACGCGGCGGGCGAGAACTTCATGTCGAGCACGTTCGACCTCGCCGATCCTGCCGTCTTCCAGCAGGAGCGCGACCGCTTCCTCGCGTCGATCGAGCTGCTGCGCGCCGACGACGCGGCGGGCGAGCCGCGCCCCAACCGCACCCAGGACCGCCGGGGCGACCTCGCGGTCTCGGTGACGCATCCGGAGGGCTTCGCCAACGAGCCCGACACCGACCCGTCGCTGCCGGCCAACCGCGACTGGGCCAGGCAGCTCGTGCAGCGCGCCGGCGAGACCCAGCTGGGCCTCCGCTCGCTCGAGATGAACCGCATCGACGACTGGCCGACGCTCGAGCGGCGCATCGACCGGGCGGCGCAAGCGGCGAGCGGATGGGCCGGGCTCGGTGCCGCGCGGAGGGCCGAGATCCTGCGCGACGCGGGCACGGCGCTCGGCGTCTACCGCGGCCGCCTCATCGAGATCATGATGGCCGAGACCGGCAAGACGATCGGCGAGGCCGATCCCGAGGTGTCGGAGGCGATCGACTTCGCCCGCTACTACGCCGAGCAGGCGATCGAGCTCGAGCGCGTCGAGGGCGCGATCCCGCGGCCGGTCGCGCTCACGGTCGTCACCCCGCCGTGGAACTTCCCGGTCGCGATCGCGTGCGGCGGGGTGACCGCGGCCCTCGCGACGGGCTCGGCGGTCATCCTCAAGCCCGCGCCGCAAGCGCGGCGCTCGGCGGCCGTGCTCGCCGAGGCGCTCTGGGAGGCGGGCGTGCCGCGCGACGTGCTGCTGCTGTGCGACGTCGAGGAGGGCGAGCTCTCCGAGCGCCTCGTCGCCCACCCCGCGGTCGGCCGCGTCATCCTCACCGGCTCGACCGAGACCGCGGAGCGCTTCACGACCTGGCGCGCCGACCTGCCGCTGCTCGCCGAGACGAGCGGCAAGAACGCGATCGTCGTCACACCCTCGGCCGACTTCGACCTCGCCGTCGCCGACATCGTGCGCAGCGCCTTCCTGCACGCGGGCCAGAAGTGCTCGGCCGCGTCGGTCGCGATCCTCGTCGACACCGTCGGCGACAGCGAGCGCTTCCGGCGCCAGCTCGTCGACGCCGCGACGACGCTCCGAGTCGGCTCGCCGCTCGACGCCCGCACCCACGTGGGCCCGCTCATCGAGCCGGCGAGCGGCGACCTGCTGCGCGCGCTCACGACCCTCGAGGACGGGGAGGAGTGGCTGCTCGAGCCGAGGCGACTGGATGCGTCGGGCCGGCTCTGGTCGCCCGGCATCCGCGACGCGGTGCTCCCCGGCACGTTCTCGCACCTCACCGAGCTCTTCGGCCCGCACCTCTCGCTCATCGAGGTCGACTCGCTCGAGGAGGCGATCGAGGTGCAGAACGCCACCGGCTTCGGCCTCACCGCCGGCATCCACTCGCTCGACCCCGAGGAGGTCGCGCACTGGCTCGACGAGGTCGAGGCGGGCAACCTCTACGTCAACCGCGGCATCACGGGCGCGATCGTGCGGCGGCAGCCCTTCGGCGGCTGGAAGCGCTCGCAGGTCGGCCCCGGCGCGAAGGCCGGCGGCCCGAACTACCTCGCGACGCTCGTCGACTGGGAGCCCGTGCACGCCGAGCCGAAGGCGTCGGTGCAGCTCAAGGGGCTCGACAAGCGCGTCGCCGAGGTCATCGAGGCGGCGACGCCCGCGCTCGACTTCGTCGAGTTCGACGCCGTCCGCGCGGGCGCGAAGAGCGACCAGGCGCGCTGGAAGGCGCACTTCGGGGTCTCGCAGGACGTCTCGGACCTCGGCGTCGAGCGCAACGTGCTCCGCTACCGGCCGGCGGAGGTGCTCATCCGCGTCGCCGAGGACGGCCGCGTCGTCGACCTCGTGCGGCTGCTCGCCGCCGCGGCTCGCGCGCGCTCCACGGTGCGCATCTCGACAGCCGTCGAGGTGCCGCCCGGCGTCGTGAAGCTCGCGAGGCGGCCGCTGCCGGCGCTGCGGCTGCTCGAGGTCGTCGAGGAGTCCGACGCCGAGTTCCACGCGCGGCTGCGCTCGCGCGAGGCGCTCGCCCCGGTGGAGCGCGACGACGTGCTCGGCCTCGAGCGTCCCGCGGAGCCCGTGCGACGCATCCGCCTCGTCGGCACTGACCCCGGCGTGCGCGAGGCGCTCGCGGGCGACGTCTCGGTCGCCGTCTACGACCAGCCGGTCACGCGCGCGGGCCGCGTCGAGCTGCTGCCGTTCCTGCGCGAGCAAGCGGTGTCGATCACGGCGCACCGCTTCGGCACGCCCGACCGGGCGATGCTCGAGCTGCCCGTCTGAGGGCGCGCCCAAGGCTGGTTGACTGACTCCCATGCGGTACGGATACAAGGCCAGCGCCGAGCAGTTCTCGCCCGCCGAGCTGCTCGACCTCGTCGTGCTCGCCGAGCGGGTCGGGCTCGACAGCGCGTTCATCAGCGACCACCTGCAGCCGTGGCGGCACGAGGGCGGCCACGCCCCGAACGCCGTCGCGTGGCTCGGCATGGCGCTCGAGCGCACCGAGCGACTCGTGCTCGGCACCTCGGTGCTCACGCCGACGCTGCGCTACCACCCGGCGGTCGTCGCGCAGCAGTTCGCGACCCTCGGGCAGGTGCACCCGGGGCGGCTGATCCTCGGCGTCGGCACCGGCGAGGCGCTCAACGAGCAGGCGATCGGCGTCGAGTACCCAGAGCTCAAGGAGCGGTTCGCGCGGCTCCGCGAGGCCGTGCGCGTGCTCAAGCGGCTCTGGACCGACGAGCGCGTCGACTTCGACGGCGACTACTACTCGCTCAACGGCGCGACGATCTACGACCGGCCGGCAGAGCGCATCCCCATCTACGTCGCCGGCGGCGGCCCCGCCACGACGCGCTACGCCGCTCGCTTCGCGGACGGCCACATCTGCACGTCCGGCAAGGGCGACGAGTACTACCGCGACACGATCGTCGCGAGCCTCGAGGAGGGCCTCGCGCAGGCCGAGCGCGACTCGGCGGAGGTCGACCGGATGATCGAGATCAAGGTCTCGTACGACCGCGACCCCGACGCGGCGCTCGAGCACACGCGCTTCTGGGCGGCGCTCTCGCTCACGCAGGAGCAGAAGCACGACGTGCACGACCCGCTCGAGATGCAGCGGCTCGCCGACGAGCTGCCGATCGAGCAGGTCGCGAAGCGCTGGATCGTGGGGTCGGATGCGTCGCGGGTCGCGGGCGAGATCGCGCACTACGCGGAGCTCGGCTTCACCCACCTCGTCTTCCACGGCCCCGGGCACGACCAGCGGCGCTTCCTCGAGCAGTTCTCGGAGGACGTGCTGCCGCTCCTGCCCGCGCGCTGAGGAGTCTTCAACCGGGCAGCCGGTAGGGCGCGACAGATATCTCCTCGCCCTACCGGCTATCCGGTTGAGGCCCGCTCGACTCGTCAGGCGGCGGTGCTCGCCGTCGCGACGCGCTTCACGAGCGGCAGCGCCGCGGCCGTCGCGCCGAGCGTCACCGCGACCGCGCCGACCGTCAGCAGCGCCCACGTGACGACCGAGTCGGCGCTCGACCACCAGAGCATGAACGACGGCAGGATGAGCAGCAGGGCGACCCCGGCCGCGCCGCCGACGCCGACGATGAGCGGCAGCGCCACCTGGCGCACGAGCGCCGACTGCATGACGGGCATGTCGACGCCCATCCGGTGCATCGCCTGGTGCTCGCGCTGCTGATCGAGCACCTTCGCCGACTGCGCGATGCCCGCGAGCACGGCGCCGAGCACGCCGGCGATCGCGATCGTGAGCGCCGCGCCGGTCGCGATGTCGACCGCGAACGGGTCGTCGGCCGCCCCGAGCGCGGGCGCGAGCGACGCGAAGCCGCCCGCCATCACCGCGACCGACATCGCGCCCACGATGTTGAATGCGCCGCGGGGGTCGTCGATCACGCGCCGGGCGGCGAGCAGCGTCGCGGGTCGCCGGGCCGCCCTCGCCACGATCCGCGCGACGAGCTGGATGAGCAGCGGCCCGATGAGCGAGTAGGCGAGCACGACGATCGCGATGAGCGCGATCGAGAACGAGACGTCGACCGGGACGAGGTCGAGCGCGACGACCGCGACGTAGACGCCCAGAGGGATGGCGAAGGCGACGATGCGCCAGAGCGAGAGCCCCTGCTGGCCCACGCGCTGCGCGACCCCGAGCGGCGTGACGTGCACGCGCCGCAGCGAGGCGAGCGCGGCGCCGAGCGCCGTCAGCAGCACGGCGGCGCCAGCGGCGAGCCAGATCCACGCGGGCGGCAGCAGCTCGGCGACGGTGAACGGCAGCCCCTGGAACTCGATCCGGGCGATCCCCGGCGTGACCGCGAGCGCGAGCATCGCGCCGACCACGACGCCGACGAGCGCTTGCGCGACCGCGTCGAGCACCGCCATCGTCGAGACCTGGCCGCGCGTGGCGCCCGCGAGCCGCAGCGCCGCGAGCCGGTCGTCGCGGCGCGCGAGCGCGAGCCGCACGGCGGCCTGCGCGAGCGTCCAGACCGCCGGCAGCAGCAGCGCCGCCGCCACGAGCGCGAGCGTCACGATGAGCTCGCCGTCGAACGGGTCGACCCGGCCCTCGTCGAGCCGCACCTGGAAGGCGTTCACGCCGCCGAGCACCGCGAGCAGGGCCGCTGTCGCGAAGGCGAAGGCGATCGCGCTCAGCACGTCGGTCGCGCGAGGACCGGTGGCGCGGGCGAGCCGCACCCACAGGAGGAGGGCGGTCATCGCGAGGCCTCGATCCACGACTGCTGCACGGCGTCGCGCAGCGGGTTCGGCACGTGCGCCTCGGAGCGCGCGGCGCCGTAGGACGGGTGCTGGGGCAGCGGCATGGGGGCGGATGCGGTGCCCGGCAGCGCGTACGACGGTGCCGTGCCGACCGGTGCGGCACCCGACGGTGCCGCGTGCGCGGTCGCCGGGACGGCATCCGCCCGCTCGTCCGAGCGGCGCTCATCGCTCACGATGCGCCCGTCCTGCAGCCGCACGACGCGCGAGCACATCGCGGCGACCTCGGGGTCGTGCGTGACGACGACGAGCGAGGCACCGTGGCCGAGCGTCGCGCCGATGAGCAGGCTCATGACCGCGTCGCCCGTCGAGCGGTCGAGCGCGCCGGTCGGCTCGTCGGCGAAGACGATGCCGGGGGAGCCGACGAGCGCGCGGGCGATCGCGACGCGCTGCGCCTGGCCGCCCGAGAGCTCGCCGGGCCGACGGCCGAGCATCTCGCCGAGGCCGAGCCGGTGCAGGAGCGTGCCGGCCGCCGCCTCGGCGCCCGTGCGAGCCGTGCCGCCGAGCATGAGCGGCAGCGCGACGTTCTCGATCGCGGGCAGCTCGGGCAGGAGCTGGCCCGACTGGAAGACGAAGCCGAAGTCGCTGCGGCGCAGCTTTGTGCGCTCCCCGTCGCGCATCGACGCGAGATCGCGGCCGCGCCAGGCGACCCGGCCAGAAGCGGGGGCGACGATGCCGGCGAGCACGTGCAGGAGGGTCGACTTGCCAGAGCCCGAGGGGCCCATGATCGCGACCGCCTCCGGTCCGTCGGCGCCGATCGTGAGCGAGACATCGGCGAGCGCCGGCGCCGCCGCGTTGCCCTGGCCGTAGGTGTGGGTGAGTCCGATGGCTTCGAGTCGGTTCGTGTGCATGGATCCATCGGAGCACCCGGCACCCGGGCCGGGCGAGCGCATCCGCCGCCTTTGCATCGCCCGGGGGACGAGGATCATCCGGGCGGATGAGCCGGGTCGCCTTCCGTAGGCTGATGCGGTGACGACCGATCGAGCGACGCCCGCCGCGAGCCGCGCCCGACCGACGGTCGCCGCCGAGGGCACGACGACGCATCCGCTCGCCATCATCCCCGCCGCGCTCGTCACGAGCGCCGCGGTGCTGCTCTTCTGGGCGCTGACCGATTGGGGCTACCTGCCGCTCGTGCTCGGCGTCGCCGGCGGCATCCTGACCGACCGGGCGGGGCTGTCGCGCAAGCTCGGGCAGGACCTCGCGATCATCGCGATCGCGCTCACGTGGATCAGCTTCATCTCGCTGCACGCCGACCTGTCGGACGCCGGGATCCTGCGCTTCACGATCGCGCTCGGCGGCGCGGTGCTCATCCCGTACTCGATCTCGCGCTGGCTCTACCGCGACCACGCGGTGCGCTTCCCGTGGGCCGGCGGCCGCTGGACGCGCCGCATGTGGACGTACCTCGTCGTCGTCGTGCTCGCGGCCTACCTCATCCTGCCCTTCTACTTCCTCACGTCGGGCGTCTACCGCAACTGGCCCGCGGTCGAGGAGTGGGACATGATCGCGCGGCTCTTCATGGGCGTGAACGCCGTGGGGCTGTGGGACGAGCTCTTCTTCATCTGCACCGTCTACACGCTCCTCATGCGCCACTTCCGGCCGTGGCTCGCGAACGTCCTGCAAGCGGGCATCTTCGTCTCGTTCCTGTGGGAGCTCGGCTACCAGTCGTGGGGGCCGCTCCTGACGATCCCGTTCGCGCTCGTGCAGGGCGCGATCTTCTCGTGGACGAAGAACCTCCTCTACGTCGTCTCGGTGCACTTGCTGTTCGACGCGGTCGTGTTCCTCGTCATCGTGCACGCGCACCACCCGGAGGCGCTGCCGATCTTCCCGCTCGTCCACGGGTTCTAGGCCTGGTGCGCTTGGGTCGCCGCGCGTAGCCTCGCGCGCATGGCCATCGCAAGCTTCCCCACCCTCGTGATCGACTGCCCGGATGCGCTCGCGCTCGCGCGCTTCTACGGCGCGATGCTCGACTGGCCCATCGTCGACGAGAGCGACGACTGGGTCGAGATCAAGGCCGACTACGGCCAGATGATCTGCTTCCAGCAGGTCGAGCAGTACACGGCTCCGGACTGGCCGGGGCAGGAGCACCCGCAGCAGATGCACCTCGACGTGTCGGTCGCCGACCTCGACGAGGCGCAAGCGGCGGTCGAGGAGCTCGGGGCGACGGTGCACGAGCACCAGCCGGGGGAGACCTTCCGGGTCATGCTCGACCCGGCTGGGCACCCGTTCTGCCTCTGCGTCGAGTAGCGCCGGGCGAGGCTCGCCCGCCCTAGGCTCGAGCGGTGACCACCGTGCTCCTCGACGTCGACACGGGCATCGACGACGCCCTCGCCATCCTCACCGCCGCCCTCTCGAATGAGATCGACCTCGTCGGCTGCTCGGTCGTCTGGGGGAACGTCGACGTCGAGCAGGGCGCCCGCAACACCTCCGAGGTGCTGCGGCTCGCGGGGCACGGCGACGTGCCGGTCGCGGTCGGCGCCGCCGGTCCGCGGAACGGCTCGCGCGCGGTCTTCTCGACGCAGGTGCACGGCGAGGACGGGCTCGGCGGATGCGCCGACACGGCACACGTGCCGGACCTCGCGAGCGAGAGCGCGGTCGAGCTCATCCTGCGGCTCAGCCACGAGCACGCCCGGAGCCTCGAGATCGTCGCCGTCGGGCCGCTCACGAACCTCGCGGCCGCGCTCGACGCCGATCCCGGGCTGCCCGAGCGCATCCGCCAGGTGACGATCATGGGCGGCGCGGCGCTCGCGCCCGGCAACGTCTCGGAGACCGCCGAGGCCAACATCTGGCACGACCCGGAGGCTGCGCAGGTCGTCTTCGACGCGCCGTGGGAGCTGACGATGGTCGGCCTCGACGTGACCATGACGTCGCTCATCACCGACGCGCACCGCGAGCGGCTCCGTGCCGGCGGCGAGGTCGGGCGCTTCTGCGACCGGATCCTCGACTTCTACCTCGACTACTACGAGGGCTACACGGGCGAGCGCGCGTCGGGCAACCACGACGCGCTCGCGCTCGCGGTCGCGACCGGGCTCGTGCGGACGACGCTCTCGCCGATCGTCGACGTGCACGTCGACTGCTCGGACGGGCCCGCGCGCGGCCGCACCGTCGCCGAGCTCGAGGGCGCGTGGGGCGAGTGGCCCGAGCGCGAGGGCGCGCGCCACCGCGTCGTGATGGAGGTCGAGCCGGGCTTCGAGGACCGCATGGTCGAGCTGCTCGCCGCCGCGCCGTAGGCGCCGCTCCCTCCGGCGGGGGCCGCTCAGGCGATGGCGCCCATGCGGCGGACCGCCTCCTCGATGACGTCGGGGCGCGTGCCGAGGTTGAAGCGCACGTGGTTCGCGCCGCCGGTGCCGAACGCCTCACCGGCGCTGAGCCCGACGCGCGCCTGCTCGAGGAACGCCTTCGCCGGGCCGCTCGAGAGCCCGATGTAGCCCGGGTCGGGACGCGCCGCGGGGTCGGCGACGCGCGACTCGCGGCAGTCGAGCCACGCGAGGAACGTCGCCTCGCCCGGCCGCCAGCGGATCGCCGGCGCGTGCTCGGCGAGCAGCCGCCCGAGCAGCGCGCGGTTCTCGCGCAGGCCGTCGAGCACCGCGTCGAGCCACGCGCCGCTCTCGGCGAACGCGGCGACGTGGGCGATCGACGCGAGGTGCGAGGGCCCGTGGCTCACGACCTCGGCGATGGCGGCGAGGTCGTCGGCGGTCTCGGCGCCGCCGACGATGAGCGCGGTGCGGAGGCCCGCGAGGTTGAACGCCTTCGAGGCGCTCGAGAGCGAGAAGCCGCGCGGGTCGACGATCCAGTAGGGCGTGAAGGTCGCGTCGAAGAGCAGCGGTGCGTGGATCTCGTCGGAGACGACGCGCACGCCGTGCCGATCGGCGATCGCGGCGACGCGTTCGAGCTCGACGCGGGAGTGCACCGTGCCGGTCGGGTTCTGCGGGTTGCACAGCAGCAGCACCGCGCGGCTCCGCCCGTCGGGCGCGGTGCCGCCGACGCGCTCGCATACGGCCTCGAGCGCGTCGAGGTCGAGCCGCAGGTCGTCGCCGAGCGGCGCCTCGACGACGTGCCGCTCGGCGTGCACCGAGTAGGCGTGGAAGGGCGGGTAGACGGGGCTGTTGACGATCACGGTGCCGCCGGGCGGCGTGAGCTGCCGGATGAGCTCGAACGCGCCCATCATGACGTCGCTCACGAGCGCGGTGCGCTCGACGACCACCTCGGCGCCCCAGCGCTCCGCCGCGAAGCCCGCGAACGCATCCGCGTACCCCGTGCCGTGCAGGTAGCCGGTGTCGCCCCGCAGCATCGCGTCGTGCACGGCGCGCGTGATGGGCTCGGCCGGCACGACGTCCATCTCGGCGACCCACATGGGCAGCACGTCGGGCTCGAAGAAGCGCCACTTGATGCTCGTGCGCTCGCGCAGCCGGTCGAGGGGCACCTGCTCGAAGGGGTTCACCACGACCCCATCCTGATGGATGCGCCCGAGTCAGGCGACCTGCTCGAGCAGGCCCGTGTCGACGTCGTAGAGGAAGCCGCCGACCTCGGCGCGCTCGCCGATGAGCGGGTGCGAGCGCACGCGGTGCACGTCCTCGACGATCGAGAGCCGCTGCTGCTCGATCGCGCCGAGGTCGAGCCACGACGCGTCGACGCCCGCGGCCTCGGAGATGTCCATGAGCAGCTCGCGCTCCGACTTCGACGCCATCGCGCAGCGCGTGTGCTGCACGAGCATGATGCGCTTCACGCCGAGGAGGTTCACGCCGAGCACGAGCGCGACGAGCGTGCGCTCGGTCGCGCGGCCGCCCGGGTTGCGCAGGATCTTCGCGTCGCCCGGGACGAGCCCGATCATGCCGAGCGGGTCGATGCGCGAGTCCATGCACGTGACCATCGCGACACCGGCTCTCGCGACGCCGTCGAAGCCCTGCAGGGCGAAGGTCTCGGCGAAGGCGCGGTTGTGCTCGAGCAGGTCATCGAAGGACGAAGGCATGCGTCTGAATCTACGCCCTCCGCGTGCCACCATTGCGCGCATGGAGATCCGCGCGCTCGCCCAGCAGATCGACGCGATCTCGCGCCGCTACGCCGAGGTCTACGGCTTCGAGCGCGACGCCGACTGGCTCGTGCTCAAGCTGCAGGAGGAGGTCGGCGAGCTCGTGCAGGCGTGGCTCGCGAAGACCGGCCGGCAGCGCGACAAGGGCCACAGCCCCGAGGAGATCGACCGCCGCTTCGCGCTCGAGCTCGCGGATGCGGTGGGCATGCTGCTCGCGCTCGCGGAGGCCACGGGGGTCGACATCGAGCGGGCGATCGACGACAAGTGGCTCGTCTGGGATCGGCGCGTCTCGCAGCGCGCCGGCGAGGCGGACGCGCCGGAGCGGGACTGAGCCCTGCTCCCGTCGGCCATGGTGCCGCCAGTGAGGTCGCCCCGATAGCCTGCCGCCATGACGCAGACCGCCATCATCGTCGGTGCCGGACTCGGAGGCCTCGCGGCCGCGCGCGCCCTCGAGACCGCCGGCTGGCACGTGCGGGTGCTCGAGGCCGCGCTCGAGGTGCGGGCCATGGGCGCGGGCATCAGCATCACGAGCAACGGCCTCGAGGCGCTCGACGAGCTCGGGGTGGGGGACGCGGTGCGCGAGCGCGCGGTCAAGGCTCGGCCCGAGGGCGTCTTCACCGATCAGGGCACACGCTTGCAGCAGGGCTTCGCCCACGAGTCGAGCGCCGTGCACGCGATCCACCGGGGGACGCTGCTCGAGATCCTGCGCGGCGATCGCGAGGTCGAGACCGGCATGCGCGTCGTCGGCGCCGCCGATGCGTCGAGCGGCCGCCCGAGCGTCACGATCGAGCACGGCGCCGCCGACCCCGACTCGCGCGACGCGCGCTCGGAGCGGCAGGCGCGCGCCGACCGCTCGCTCGGCATCAAGGTCGGCCGCCGGCTGCAGCGCGCGCTCGAGCCTGGCGACGAGCCGATCGACCGCCGCGCCGAGCGTCGCGCGACGAAGCAGCAGGTGCGATCCGCCGCAGAGGGCCGCTTCGAGACGCTCGAGGCCGACCTGATCATCGGTGCCGACGGCATCGACTCCGCCGTGCGGAAGGCGCTCTGGCCGAAGGCCGCGACCGACTACTCGGGCGCGACCTGCTGGTACGGCGTGCTGCAGGCGGAGTCCGACTCGCCCGCCGGCGCCCGCCAGTACCTCGGGCGCGGCGCCGAGTTCGGCATGGTGCCGATCGACGGCGGCCGCGTCTACTGGTGGGGCATGGCGCACGCCCGGATGGGCGGGCACGCGCCCGACGAGCTCGAGGCGGCGCGAGAGCGCTTCGACGCCTGGGCGCCGGAGGTGCGCGACCACATCGCCGCGACCCCGCAGGCGTCGATCACCCGCCGCGACCTGCACTGGCTCGCGACGCCGCTGAAGACCTTCCACCGCCCGGGCGTCGTGCTGCTCGGCGACGCGGCGCACGCGATGCTCCCGACCCTCGGGCAGGGCGGCAACCTGACGTTCGAGGATGCCGCGACGCTCGGCATCCTGCTCGCCGACCACCCGCTCGAGCAGGCCCTCCGCGCCTACGACAGCGAGCGCATCCGCCGCACCGACCGCTTCAAGCAGCTCTCGCACCGCCTCGCGCACACGACGACCGAGACGCGCAGCCCGGTGCTCGTCGCGGCCCGCAACGGCGTCTACAACCTCATGCCCGCGATGCTCGCCGAGATCGCCGGCGACTGGATGCTGCACTGGCGCAGCCCGCGCGCCAAGCGCTGACACGAGCCGCGCGGGGAGACACGCCCGAGGGCGACATGGGTAGTTCTCCCCATAGTCCTCTCCCAGGTACCGGCGCTACCGTGTGGCGTAGCCCGGCTGGGGCCCCGCAAGGGGAATCGGGCTACGAGACAGGGATCCGGCGCATAGCGCCGGAGTGCAAGGGCCTCAGGGACGGGGCGTTGCACGACTCGGCGAGAGCCGGTCGTCCACATCACAGAGCGGGGCTCGACTGGGGTCGGGCCCCCTCTCTCGTCTCCGGCCCTATCGCCGAGCAGCCCTTTCCGCGAGCAGCATCGGGAAGACGAGCTCGCGGTTGAGCGGCGCCTCCGCCTCGTCGTCGATGCCGAGCGCCGGGTCGATCCAGCGCACCGCCTCGATCTCGGCGCGCGCGTGCGGCTCGATCGCGTCGCGGGTGCGGAACACGCTCGCCCGCAGCGCGAACCCCGCTTCGTTCGCGGCGCGCGTCTCGAACTCGCCCAGCGGCTCGATGCGGTCGAGGCCGATCTCGACGCCGAGCTCCTCCAGCACCTCGCGCACGCCGCACTCGGCGGCGGTCTCCCCGCCCTCGGGCTTGCCGCCCGGCAGCATCCACGCGTTCGTGCCGCGCTTCCGCACCGTCAGCACGGCGCCGTCGGCGCGCTCGAAGCAGATCGCCGAGACCGTGATGATGCCCATGCGTCCAGGCTAGGCGGCTCGGCTACGGGCGGCGGTAGGCGCTGCCGTCCGCCTCGCGCTCGAGCAGGCCCGCGTCGACGAGGTATCGGCGCAGCGTCGCGGGGTCGTCGATGATCGCCGCGAGCCGCTCGGTCACCGCCGCCTCCGAGGCGCTGCCCCCGGCGGGCAGCGCGTGCTCGGTCGCCCACCGCAGCAGCGCCGCGCGATCGGCGGGGCGCTTCGGCCACGCGGCGATCCGGCCGTCGCGCACGAACCGGTCGATGCCGCTCGCGGCCGGTCGGTGGCCGAGCAGCGGCGTGAACGGGTCGGCGGGCAGGACGGCGCCGTCGACGACAGTCACGAGGCCGGCGCGCTCGAGCGCCTCGACGGCTCGCCGCTCTCGCGCGGTGAGCGCGGAAGCCTGCACGGGGGAACGGTCGGCGACGCCGAGGACGATGCGCGCCCACGCGAGCCGCCGGCCCTCGTCGGCGAGCGCCGCGGCGATCGGCCTCCACGCATCCGTCATGCACCCATGCTGGCAGGGGACTTCTCCCCATCGCATCTCCAGCGTCGCGCTCCTACGGTGGAGGCGTCGGCTCCGATCGGGGTCGGCGCACCAGGACTTCGAGGGAGTGATCATCGCATGAGCGATTTCGGCGCATCGTATGCAGAGATGGAGTCCGTGGCGGGCAAGCTCGACACGGGCAAGGAGGACATCTCGGGTGTCCTGAAGGACCTGAAGGGTCAGGTCGACACCCTGCTGGGTGAGGACTTCAAGACGCAGCACGCGTCGGGCAAGTTCGGTGAGGGCTACGAGGAGCTCACGTCGGGTCTCGAGAAGGCGATCGAGGGCATCTCCGAGATGGGTGAGGCGCTGCGGGGCATGATGCAGGCGATCCAGTCGCTCGACGAGCAGCTCGCCGGCAGCTGATCGTGCCGCGGTAGCCGGCGGGCGCGCTGCCGCGCCCGCCGGCTCTTCGCATCCCATCCCAACTCGACTCGGAAGGATCACCGTGGACGTCATGCTCGACCTCGAGCGACTCAAGCAGGCTCGCACGAGCCTCGGCAGCGCTGTCGAGAGCTTCAAGGGCGCGAGCTCGTTCAACAACGACCTCGAGCGCGCCGTCGCCGAGCCGGACGACCGGAGCTCACTCCGTCGCAAGGTGAGCGACTTCGAGTCCGACTGGAACGGTCGCCGCGGCGACCTCACCGAGATGCTCGAGGAGATCCACAAGGGCATCGACACCATCATCACCGAGTGGGATCGGTGGGACACCGAGACCGCCGCAGAGCTCGAGCCGACGGGAACCGTCCGATGACCTACCGCTCACCGACGGCCGGCTACGCGCTGCGCCCGCTCGCGGGCAACCCCGACAAGATCGAGACCGACGCCGCGAGCTTCATCCGCCTCGCCGACGACCTCGACGCGCTCTCGAGCGAGCTGCAGGCGATCGGCACCTCCGACGTGCACAGGTCGAAGGGCACGGATGCGCTCGCGGAGCTCGCGCTCAAGGCCAAGCCCGAGGTCGACAAGGCTGAGCAGCGCTACCGCTCCACCGCCGAGGTGCTGCAGGCGTACGCCCCGCAGCTGCGCAAGGCGAAGGACTGGATCGACGATCACCAGGAGTCGATCGAGCAGGCCGAGCGGGATTGGGAGGCCGCCGTCGAGGCGGCGGAGGACGCGCGCCGTGAGCAGCGCAGCCTCACGCGGGTGATGCCCTGGGAGGACGACCCGACCGACGCCGAGCTCACCGCCGCCCAGGGCGCGGTGTCGAGCGCCGAGGGTGCCGAGTCGACGGCCAAGGGGATCCGCGACGAGCGCTGGGAGTCGTTCGAGACCGTCTTCTCCACCTGGTCGGACGCCTACGACGACGCCGTCGCCGGCGTCGACGGCGCGATCGAGGCGGCGGGCAACAACGACGGCTTCTGGGAGGGGCTCGCCGACTTCCTCGACATCCTCGGCTGGGTCGTGACCGGGCTCGCGATCATCGCGCTGTTCGTCTCGGGGCCGATCGGCCTCGCGCTCATGGCGCTCGTGGTCGTCGGATCGCTCGTGCTGCTCGCGGGCAAGATCGCGCAGTACGCGACGGGCCGCACGACCTGGCAGGACGTCGCGCTCGCCGGCTTCGCGCTCGTCACGCTCGGCGCGGGCGGCGCGATCGCCCGGGTCGCGAGCAAGGGCGCGCCGACGCTCAGCGGCGCGATCGGCGCCACTCGCGCCGCGGCGCGACCGGCGATCCGCTCGGGCATGCGCGGCCCGACCCTCAACCCGTTCACGTGGCACCGGCCGCTCTCGAACCGCGTGAGCGCGTGGGGGCAGGCACGCGCCGCGACGCCGCGGCCCGGCGTGCTCGTCAACGGCTTCGACTCGATCCGCTTCGGCGGCACCGAGACGGGGCGCACGCTGCAGTTCCTCAACACCGCTCGCAGCAACCTCCGCCAGTACCCTGGCGTCGTGAACGGCATCGACGACATGATCGCGCGAGCGACGCCGAGCGTCGCCTCGCAGGTCGGGCAGTTCTCGCTCTGGAGCGTCGGCACAGGGCTCGACCTCGGCGACAAGTTCGGCCTCGTGCCGAAGTCGGACCCGCTCGTGCGCCTGTGAGCATCGCGCTCGCTCCCGCGCGAGCCCGGTCCCCCTGGGAGCGCGCGTACCGCATCGCGACGATCGCCGCCGCCGTGCAGTTCGGGTGGGTGTTCTTCATGGGGCTCCTCGCCGGCGGGCAGTTCCTCGCCGACGAGTGGCCGCGGTGGGACCCGCTCGCCGAGTGGCCGGTGCTCGCCGTGCCCGCGTGGCTCACGATCGCGATCGGCGCAGTCGCGGCAGCGGCGGCCATCGCGATGGCCGTGCGGCGCGAGGTGACGGATGAGGTGGGCGTGGCCTTCCAGGACCTCGCGACGGGCGTGCTCCTGCTCGGCCTCCTCCCGGTCGGGCTCGCTCGCGCGTACGCCGGAGTGGGCGTGCCGGACGGCGCGCTCGGATGGCACTGGATCGCGTCGCTCGTCTTCGTCGTGACGCTCCTCGCGCTCGTGGTCCGCGTCGTCCGCGCCTCGCGCGCGAGCCGCGCGCCTCGCGACGGGCGGTCGTCGTGAGCGCGGCGTCGCTCCGCGAGGAGCTGACGCGCGAGTCGCCGCGAGGCTTCCGCATCGCGTTCCCGCCGGGCTGGCGGCACTACCCGGTCGACGATCGCGGCCGCGCCGCGCTCCTGCGCGACATCGCTGAGCGCGCGAAGCTCGTCGGCCGACCCGATGTCGACGCGGCACTGCGCCGCAAAGCGCGAGAGCAGTTCGATGGGCTGCGCCAGAGCCGGGGCGTCGCGATGTACGTGCCCGGTGCCGAGGCGACAGCCGAGAGCGGCATGCCGATGTCGGTCGTCGCCTCTCGCTGGCTCGCCCCGGCGGGCACGCCGCTCGAGGCGGACGTGCGCGCGCGGGCGGGGGCCGAGGTCGTGCGCATCGACATGCCGCACGGCACCGTCCTCCGGTGGGTCGTGGACCGCGACGGCGCATCCACTCGAGAGGGCGTGCTGACGCGCACGGTCTCGTACGTCCATCCGGAGCCGGGCGACGACGCGCGGCGCGGCATCCTGCTCACGGCCGGCATCCTGCACCTCGGCACCGACGAGACCGATCGCATGGCCGATGCGCTCGTCGAGCTCGCCGACGCGATCGTGGAGACGTTCCGGTGGAGCTGAGCGACCCGGTCGCGCACTTCGACGCCGACCCGGATGTGTGGGTGCCGGTGCCGCTCGGATTCCCGAGCGAGCGCTGGCCGACGCCGCAGGCGTGGGCGGCGCGAGCGGCGGCCGATCTCGCGCCGTTCTGGCGACTCGACGACCTGCAGCGCGCCGACCTCGAGCACATGGCGCTCGTCATCGCGTCGAGCCCGACTCCGCTGCCCGGGCCGGTCGCGAGGTTCTGGCACCTGCCGCTCGAGCCGGGAGTCTCGCGCGTCGTGCACGCCTACGCCGAGCCGTTCGAGCCCGATTGGCGCGAGCGCATCGAGGAGTGGGCGACCGACGGCTACGAGGGGGCGCTCTTCCAGCGGGCCGAGCCGCGCGCATCCGAGGTGTTCGGCACGCTCGTGTGCACGAGCGCGCTGTGGCCCATCCCCGGCGAGCCCGGCGCCGCGGCCGCGGTCCTGCGCGTGATCGGCGCGCTCGACGACATGATCGTCGTGATCGAGGTGCTCGACGCCGACCTCTCCGTCGCCGCGCGGCTGCTCGAGCCCGCGGTCGGGCTCGCCGAGTCGCTGCGGCTCGGACCTGCCGCATGACCGCGGCGGTCGCGGCGCTCGCGGCAGCTCAGCCCGCCGTGCGCGTGATGAGCTTCGAGAGCACGATCGCCGAGCGCGTGTGGTCGACGGTCGCGGCCGCCCGCACCTTCTCGAGCGCGTCCTCGAGCGCGATGACGTCGCGCGCCCGCATGATGACGATCGCGTCGGCCTCGCCCGTCACGGTGCCGGCCTCGACGATCTCTGGCACTCCGGCGAGGATGCGCTTGAGGTCGGTGGGGGAGACGGTGCCGCGACAGAACAGCTCGACGTACGCCTCCGTGGCGAGGCCCTCGACCGCGGGATCGACCTGCACGGTGAAGCCGCGGATCACTCCGTCGGCGACGAGCCGGTCGATCCGCCGCTTCACGGCAGAGGCGGAGAGGCCGACCTCGGCACCGATGTCCGCGTAGCCGGCTCGCGCATTGAGTCGCAAGCGGTCGATGATGCCATGGTCGATTCGATCCATACGCACGAATCTACAGTGCCGACCGGCTGACTTGCACGAAACTCGCGTGCAGACCGGCGCATTTGCGTCGATCCGTTGCGACCCTGGATGCATGCAGCAGACGACCGACGCGCGCCCCGAGGCCGCGAACCCCCGAACCGCGAGCACGCAGACCGCGACCGCGCCGCTCGGCCCCGACGCCCGAGCGGCCGTGCACAAGACCGTGCTCATGTGCCGCCCCGACCACTTCACCGTGAGCTACCGCATCAACCCGTGGATGAACCCCGAGCTCCCGACGAGCACGCCGCTCGCGGTCGAGCAGTGGCAGTCGCTCCACGACGCCTACCGCTCGCTCGGCTACGACGTCGAGCTCATCGAGCCCATCCCCGGCCTCAACGACATGGTCTACGCCGCGAACGGCGGCTTCACGCTCGATGGGCACGCCTACGGCGCGAAGTTCACCTACGAGGAGCGCGTGCCCGAGGGCCCCGCCTACATGTCGTGGTTCGAGGCGAACGGCTTCGAGGTGCACGAGCCGCGCGCGATCAACGAGGGCGAGGGCGACTTCCTGCTCTCGAACGGCGCGATCCTCGCGGGCCACGGCTTCCGCACGACGCTCGAGTCGCACGACGAGCTGCGCCGCATCTTCGACCGCGAGGTCGTGAGCCTGCGCCTCGTCGACCCGTCGTTCTACCACCTCGACACCGCCGTCGCGATCCTCGACGAGTCGAACATCGCCTACCTGCCGAAGGCCTTCGACGACGCGAGCCGCGCGGAGCTCGAGCGCCGCTACCCCGACGCGATCCTCGTCGACGACCAGGACGCATCCGTGCTCGGCCTCAACTCCTTCGGCGACGGCCGCACGATGCTCATCGCCGAGCGCGCGACGGGCTTCGAGCGGCAGCTGCGCGAGCGCGGCTACGAGACCGTGGGGCTCGACCTGAGCGAGCTGCTGCTGGGCGGCGGCGGCATCAAGTGCTGCACCCTGGAGCTGCGACGATGACGACGGAGGCGACCATGACCGGCACGACGATGCACCAGGCGACGGATGCGGTGGGCACGGACGCGGTGAGCGCGGCCACGCGCGATGCGATCGAGCAGGTCGAGGCGCACGCGGCGCACAACTACCACCCGCTGCCGGTCGTCGTGACCGAGGCGGAGGGCGCGTGGGTCACCGACGTCGACGGCCGCCGCTACCTCGACTGCCTCGCCGCCTACTCGGCGGTGAACTTCGGGCACGGCCACCCCCGGCTCCTCGCCGTCGCGCACGCGCAGCTCGACCGCGTGACGCTCACGAGCCGCGCCTTCCACTCCGCCGCGCTCGGCCCGTTCGTCGAGGCGCTCGCGGCGCTCGCCAGCAAGGACATGGTGCTGCCGATGAACACGGGCGCCGAGGCCGTGGAGTCGGCGATCAAGGTCGCGCGCCGCTGGGCCTACGAGGTGAAGGGCGTGCCGGCGGGCGAGGCCGAGATCATCGTGATGGAGGGCAACTTCCACGGCCGCACGACGACGATCGTCTCGTTCTCGGACGACCCGGATGCGACGACGGGCTACGCGCCGTTCACGCCCGGCTTCGTGCGCGTGCCGTTCGGGGACGCCGCGGCGCTCGAGGCCGCGATCACCCCGCGCACCGCGGCGGTGCTGCTCGAGCCCATCCAGGGCGAGGCGGGCATCAAGATGCCGCCGGCCGGCTACCTGCAGCGCGTGCGCGACATCACCTCGCGCGAGCGCGTGCTCTTCATCGCCGACGAGATCCAGTCGGGGCTCGGCCGCACGGGAGCGACGTTCCAGTGCGACAACGAGGGCGTCGTGCCCGACGTCTACCTGCTCGGCAAGGCGCTCGGCGGCGGCGTCGTGCCGGTGTCGGCTGTCGTCGCCGATGCCGACGTGCTCGGCGTGCTGACGCCCGGCTCGCACGGCTCGACGTTCGGCGGCAACCCGCTCGCAGCGGCGGTCGGGCTCGAGGTCGTGCGGATGCTCTCCGAGGGGGCGATGCAGGCTCGCGCTCGCGAGCTCGGCGAGCGCTTGCACGCGGGCCTCGCGGAGCTCGTCGGCCACGGGGTCACCGAGGTGCGCGGCGTGGGGCTGTGGGCCGGGATCGACATCGATCCCGCGGTCGGCACCGCGCGCGACGTGTGCGTGCGGCTGCTCGAGCGCGGCATCCTCGCGAAGGACACGCACGGGCAGACGGTGCGGCTCGCGCCCCCGATCGTCATCGAGGAATCCGACCTCGACCTGCTCATCGCCGCGTTCCGCGAGGCCGTCAGCGCATCGCGCTGACGCCCGAGCGGGTCACGGCTCCGGCGTGGCGCCCATCGGGTCGGCAGCCTCGGCGACGCCGTCCGCGTCGGCCGGCTCGATGCGCTCGCCCGCGCCATCGCCCGCGAGCTCCTCGGCCATGATGCCGAAGAGGTTGCCGTCGGGATCGAGCAGGGTCGCGAACCTGCCGAGCCCCTCCATGTCGGCGGCCGGGACGACGACCGAGCCGCCGAGCTCGAGCGCTCGGGCGACGACCGCATCCGCGTCGTCCACACCGACGACGATGTTGGCGCCCTTGACGGGTGCATCGGGGCCGGGTGGCGGGCCCTCCCGCGGCGCGAGCCCACCGTTGATGCCGATGCCCGGCCCCTGCATGCTCGCCGCGCCCTCGCCGGTGAAGATCCACCAGTACTCGAGGTCGCCGTAGCGCTCGAACCGCCAGTCCAGCAGCTCGCTGTAGAAGTCGATGAGCCGCTGCGGCTCGCTCGCGTGGATCTCGAAGTGCACGACCAGGCTGCTCATGCCGCGACGCTACGCCGCCCGTCGCGCTCGCGCCAGGGGCTCCGGCCGCCCAGCGCTCGCGACGCCGGGCCTGCCCGCATGCATAGGCGAAGGGGAGTATGGTCGCGGGGTGGCTGAAAGCATCCTCCTCGGGCACGCACCCAGGCCGACCGACGGCGCGCAGCTCGCGAAGCGCATCCGCACCGTCGTGATCGCCGCCGAGCCCGCCGGCATCGCCTGCACGTCGATCATCGACGCCGAGCTCGACGGCGCCGACATCGCCAGGCTCCACCTCGACCTGACCGGCTTCATCCTCGCCGGCGAGGTCGATCGCGATCGCGCGCGGCTCGAGCCGCAAGGGGCCTCGGTGGGCTGGGAGTCGGCCGTGCTGCGCGACCTGCGCGTGCACGCGTGCCCCATGCACGTCTCGGGGGCCGACGTGACGCTCGACGCGCAGCTGACCGACGTGCCGTTCACCTGGATCGAGACCGATCTCGGCGAGCTCGCGGTCGACCTCGCGCGCCCGACCGCCGATCGGCCGCTGCACGGGCACGCGATGGTGTCGGTGCCCAAGGCGCGGATCGGCAAGGCGGTGCTGGGCCTCGCCGAGTCGGCGCTGCTCGACCACGGCGTCTCGGTCTCGAAGCTCGAGCTCGACGTCGAGTCGACCGGGCCGCGCGACCTGCGCATCGCCGTCGACGCGAAGGTGCGCAAGTGCCTGCTCGGCGCCTCGGTGCGCGGCACCGCGAGCGCGTCGATCGACGACCGCATGGGCGTGACGCTGTCGGACATCCAGGTCGACAGCGGCAACCCGCTCGTGTCGGCGATGCTCGGCGCGATGCGCGGCAAGATCCAGGCCTACGAGGGCCGCCGCATCGACCTCGCCTCCGAGCTGCCGGCCGGCGTCAGCCTCGCCGACGTGCAGGTGCGCGTGACCGATGCCGTGACGATCGAGGCGCGGCTGGTCTAGCCGGGGCTTCGGCACGCCGCGGGCGCCCTCGGCGCCCGCAGCGGCTCAGCCAGCGGGGACGAGCGCCTCAGGCGCGAGCCGGAGGCCCGACGCCTCGAGGCGGCGCCGCGACTCGTCGGCGTCGATCCAGTCGAGGTGCGGGAACGCGCCGAGCGGCACGACCGAGTGGAGCACCGTCGTCGGGTAGACGTGCACGAGGTTGAAGGCGCGCGCGCCGTCGCGGCCGCGCGTGCCGCCGACCGGCACGTTGAGGTCCTGCGTGTAGCAGGTGGCGGAGGCGACCGACACGGGGATGCCGCCGAACGTCGCGGTCGACGAGTAGTGCAGGTGGCCGGCGAGGATCGAGCGCACGTCGGTGCCGACGAGCGCCTCCTCGAGGTTGCGCTGGTCGCGCAGCTCGACGCTCGCCGCGAGCTCGAGCACGCTCGGCACGGGCGGGTGGTGCATCGCGAGGATCGTGCCGTGCGGCGCGGGCTCCGCGAGCTCGGCGCGCAGCCACTCGAGCTGCCCGTCGCCGACCTCGCCGTGGTGGCGGCCCGGCACGGTCGAGTCGAGCGTGATGATCCGCAGCCCGCCGACGTGCGTGACCGCGTCGATCGGCGCATCCGAGGGGGCCTCGCCGAGCAGCTCGGTGCGGAACGCGCGCCGCTCGTCGTGGTTGCCCATCACCCAGACGACCTGCGCGTCGAGGTCCTCCGCGACGGGGTCGACGATCCGACGGAGGCGACGGTACGCATCCGCCTCACCGCGGTCGGCGAGGTCGCCGGTGAAGACGATCGCCTGGGGCCTCGCCCCCGATGCCTCGAACTCGTCGAAGAGGCGGCGGAGGTGGTCCTCGCTCGCGACGCGGTCGTAGAGGCGGCCGCCGCCGGCGAGCAGGTGGGTGTCGGAGATGTGGAGGAGGAAGTGGTCCGGCCGGGGGTGCTCGGCGGATCGGGTGGTCACGATTCGTCCTGTTCCAAGGTGTCGGCTCTTCATCGAACTTGCTCGGAGGCTAGTCCAGCGCACGCGCCCGAACGCGACGTGAACGCGGCGTGTACGAGGGAGAACACGCCGCTCCGGCACCGGATTCCGGGGAAGTACCATGGGATGTACCCCGAGGAGAGGAACGGCGCGCCCAGTGGCAGACGAGCACGAGCGGAAGGTCGACGACCCGGACAGCGTCTTCACGCCCGCCCGACCGGTCTCGCGCATCCGCGTCTCGGAGGCTCCCGAGCTCGTGGTGCTGCCGTCCGGCGGCCGCTTCAGCCGCTTCGATCGGGCCGACGTCGTGCTGCAGAAGGGGCGCTACGCGCTGCTGAGCGGCCACATGACGCCGCACGAGTCGATGGTCGAGGACCTCTTGGCGCTGCGCGATGCGCTCGACGCCGCCGACATCCCGTGCCTGCTCGTGCGCGACGACGACGGGCGGCCGATCGTCGCGGTCGACCGGGCGCTGCGCAAGCAGCTCGCGGCCGCGCTCGCCGAGGCGTTCGCCGAGGAGCCCTTCTACGCCGAGGCGATCGCGCCCGAGAAGGCGCTCGGCTTCGGTGCGGTGCTGCTCGCCGACGGCCGCCTCGCGGGGCACCGGAAGGCCGGCGCGATGCGCGTCTACCGGCCGCGCGTCGCCCCCGCCGGCCGGCTCCGCTACGGCCGCGAGACGGCGGTGCAGCTCGAGCTGTGGCGCTTCGGCGACGAGACGCTCAAGGCGCCGCTGCCCAACGCGCTCATGCGCGCGACGATGCCGCGGAGCGAGGCCGTCGTCGACACGGTGCTGCGCTACGGCCGCGAGTGGCAGACGATCCGCGACATGTGGGAGCCGCTCGCGAGCGACGTCTCGTTCGACATCGACATGGTCTTCTCGTGGGTCGACGGCTCGAGCGACGAGTTCCAGCGCGAGCGCGCGAAGCGCATGCAGGCCTACGTCGTGGGCGAGGGCGACGACTCGGAGGCGCGCTTCCGGCAGATCGACGAGCTCAAGTACGCGCTGCGCTCGGTGCACATGCACGCGCCGTGGGTGCGCCGCATCTTCATCGCGACCGACTCGCCCGCGCCCGAGTGGCTCGCCGACCACCCGAAGGTGACGATCGTGCGCGCCGAGGAGATGTTCGCCGACCCCTCGGTGCTCCCGACGCACAACTCGCACGCCGTCGAGGCGCAGCTGCACCACATCGAGGGCCTCAGCGAGCACTTCCTCTACTCGAACGACGACATGTTCTTCGGGCGGCCGCTCAAGCCGGATGTGTTCTTCTCCCCGGGCGGGATCACGAAGTTCGTCGAGGCCACCACGCGCATCGGCATGGGCGAGACGCACGCGAAGCGCTCGGGGCACGACAACGCGGCGCGCACGAACCGCCGCCTGCTGCGCGAGCGGTTCGGTGCCATCACGACGCGGCACCTCGAGCACTGCGCGGCGCCGCTGCGGCGGAGCGTCATGGCCGAGCTCGAGGCCGAGTTCCCCGAGGACTTCCGCCGCACGGCCGCGTCGCGCTTCCGCTCGGCGACCGACATCTCGGTCACGAACTCGCTCTACCACTACTACGCGCTCATGACCGGGCGCGCGGTGCAGCAGCACGACGCGAAGGTGCAGTACATCGAGACGACGCTCAAGAAGGCGCTGCCGGCGATGGCGCGGCTGCTGAAGAAGCGCGACCAGGACATGTTCTGCCTCAACGACGGCTCGTTCCCCGAGATCTCGGTCGAGGAGCGCACCGCTGCGGTGCGCGGGTTCCTCGAGGCGTACTTCCCGATCCCCGCACCGTGGGAGCGGCAGTCCGCGGCCGTGGCCGCGGCCGCCGCCGAGCCCGGCGCGCTCTCGGGCTGAGCCGGCTCAGCTCAGCAGCGCGTCGACCTCGCTCGCGGTCGGCACGCTCGACGAGCTGCCGCGGCGGGTGACGGTGATCGCCCCGGCAGCACCCGCGCGGCGGATCGCCTGCTCGATCGGCAGGCCACGGGCGATGGATGCGGCGAGGTGCCCCGCGAAGGCGTCTCCCGCGGCCGTCGTGTCGACGACGTCGACGCGCACCGACTCGTGGTGCGAGACCGACGCCGCCGTCACGAGCACGCTGCCCTCGCCGCCCATCGTGATGAGCGCGGCGCCGGCGCCCCTGTCGACGAACCAGCGGCCGGCGCGCTCGGCCGACTCGCGCGAGTCGACCCGGATGCCGGTGAGGAGGCTCGCCTCGGTCTCGTTCGGCTTGACGAGGTCGACGAGCGGCCAGATGGCGTGGTCGAGCGGCACCGCGGGCGCCGGATCGAGGATAACCGTGATGCCCGCGTCGCGCGCGAGCCGCGCGGCGACGAGCGTCATCGCGAACGGCGTCTCGAGCTGCGTGAGCATGACCCGCGCAGTGCCGGCGAGCGCGGCGAACGCGCGCTCGAGCTGCGCCGCATCGAGCGCGGCGTTCGCCTCCGGGATCACGACGATGTCGTTCTCGCCCTGCTCGACGACGCGGATGTGGGCGACGCCCGTGTGTCCGGGCACGGTGCGCACGTGCTCCAGGTCGACGCCGGCCGCGCCGAGGCTCGACGTCACGAGCCCGGCGAACGCGTCGTCGCCGACGCATCCGACCATGTGCGTCGTCGCGCCGGCCCGCGCGGCCGCGACGGCCTGGTTCGCGCCCTTGCCGCCGAGCTGCAGCTCGAACGAGTCGCCTGTGAGCGTCTCGCCCGGCTGCGGTGCGCGGGGCGCGAAGGCCGTGACGTCGACGTTGATCGAGCCGACGACGAGCACGCCGCCCTCGGCTGTGCCCGCTGCTGCCTGATCCATCGCGCCGGTCCTCCCGCTCAGGCCAGCGCGTCCGGCACCGGCTCCGCGCCGAGCACGTGCTGGTCGCAGAAGCCGAGCACCGCCTCGTTCCACGTGCGCGCGTTCGAGGGCCGCAGCACCCAGTGGTTCTCGTCGGTGAACTGCAGGAAGCGGTGCGGCATCGACTCTGGGGAGCCCGGCCAGCCCGACACGAGGTCCCACCACAGCCGCAGCGCCTCGCTCACCGGCACGCGGTAGTCGCGGTTGCCCTGCGTGACGAGCATCGGGGTCGTGATGGCGGATGCGTGGTGGTGCGGCGAGTAGGCACGGTACCAATCGGGCAGCTCGTCGGCGTGGCCGTGCACGCGCACCTTCTGCGCCGCGGCATCCGTCGTCGCGTGCTGCTGGTCGAGCGCCCACAGCCCCGCGTGCGTCACGATCGCGCGGAACCGCTCGGTGTGCCCGGCGATCCAGTTGGTCATGTAGCCGCCGAACGAGCCGCCGAGCACGGCGGTGCGCTCGCTATCGAGGCCCGGCCGCTCGAGCACGGCGTCGAGCAGCGTCTCGCACTCGCGCCAGACGACGTCGGCGAGCCGCGGCCAGCCGCGGTTGAGCCCCGCGTGGCCGTAGCCGGTCGACATCGCCGGGTCGGGCAGCAGCACGGCGTAGCCGCGCGCGACCGCGAGCCACGGGTTCCAGCGCCAGCTCCACGCGTTGTAGGAGCCGTGCGGGCCGCCGTGGATCCAGAGCATGACGGGCGCGGGCTCGGCGGCGCTCGCGGCGCGCGGCGTGCAGAGCCAGCCGCCGACCGTCACGCCGTCGACGTCGGCCTCGACCCACTCGAGCGCTCCGGGCAGCTCGCCGATGCGGCCCGGCGCCGGGATGCTCGCCGAGCTGCCGTCCTCGAGCGAGATCCGCACGGGCGCCGCCGGCGTCGCCATGTCGGTGCGGAGCGCGAAGACCGCGCCAGCCTCGGCCGCTGGCGCGAGCGCCGCGTGCGGCGCGTCATCGACGAGCGTGCGCACGGCGCCCGTCGCGCCGTCGACGACGAGCACGGCACCGCGCGAGTGCAGGTCGCCGACGACGATCAGGGTCGACGCATCCGCCCATGCGTAGTCGGTGATCGTGACGTCGCCGACCTCGACGGTCACGGGGTCGCCGCCGTCGAGCCGGTGCAGCTCGAGGAAGTCGTAGGTCGTGTCGGTCGGCGTCGAGGTCGTCAGGCGCGTGACGGCGACGCGCGTGCCGTCGGGCGAGACGGCCGGGCTGCTCCACTGCTCGCCGGCCGTCGCCGGCAGCAGCTCGCGCCACTCGAGCGACGCGGTGTCGATGAGCGCGATCGACGAGCGGGTCTCACCGCCCGCGACGCGCTCGGTCCAGGTGGTGACGATCGCCGACCCGTCGGGCACGAGGTCGGCGGATGCGTTCACGAGCGCGACCGTGTCGGCGTCGGGCGTGAGGTCGCGCAGCTCGCCGCTCGGGGAGACGAGCACGAGCCGGGGGCTCACGTCGCCGACCTCGTGGTCCCAGTAGCGGATGGGCATGCCGGTGTGCCAGATGCCGGTGCGCTTCGCGTCCTTGCGGGCCTTCCGGCGCTCGGCGTCGTCGTCGAGCGAGCCGCCCGCGAGCACCTCGGTCGTCGCGAGCAGCGACCCGTCGTCGGCGACCGCGACGAGGCTCAGCCCGCCCAGCGCCGACGCGACGACGCTCGCCTCCCCTCGCTCGGGCAGGCGCCAGATCGCAGGCACGTCCTCGTCGGCGCCGCCCGTCGGGTCGGGCCGCGCCGAGGAGAAGAGCAGCGAGCCGTCGGGCGCGAAGCGCGGCGCGCTCTCGCCCTTGTCCGACCAGGTCAGCCGACGCGCGTCCCGCTCACCCGCGGGGTCGAGCTCCCAGAGCGACGAGACCATGCGCGAGCCGTGCTCGTCGGCCTGCGCGATCGCCGCCACGAGCCGCTCGCCGCCCGGCGAGGCCGCGAGTCCCGCGAGGCGCGGCAGCCGCAGCAGGCCGTCGATGTCGGTGAAGTCGTCGAAGCGCGCGGAGTCCATCCCTCGACGCTAGCGGCCGCTCCTCTCAGCGGGCGCGCGGCCGGTACTCGACGAGCTCGTGCGTCGCGCGCACGAGGGCCCGCAGCTCCTCGAGGGTCGCGGGCGCGGCGCCGAGCGCGCGCGCCTGCACGAGCACGTTGCCGATCGCCGACGCCTCGACGGGGCCGGCGACGACCGGCAGCCCCGTGCGGTCGGCGGTGAGCTGGCACAGCAGCGCGTTCCGCGCTCCGCCGCCCACGACGTGCACGCGCTCGATCGCCTGCCCGCTGATCGCGGCCGCGTCCCGCAGCGCCCGGGCATAGCCCTCGGCGAGCGACTCGAGGATGCAGCGCACGACCTCCGCCCTGCCCTGCGGCGGCCGCTGCCCGCGCTCCTCGAACCACGAGCGGATGCGCGCGGGCATGTCGCCGGGCGGGTAGAAGGCGTCGTCGGTCGGGTCGAAGACCGGCACCGCCCACTCGACCGCGGCGGCGGCCGCGAGCAGCTCGGGCAACCCGAGCCGCTCGCCCGCCGCCTGCCACGTGCGCACCGACTCGCTCAGGATCCACAGCCCCATGACGTTCTTGAGGAACCGCGTGCGGCCGTCGACGCCGCCCTCGTTCGTGAACGACGCGTCGAGCGCCGCGGGCGTCGCGATCGGCGCGGCCGTCTCGATGCCGACGAGCGACCACGTGCCGCTCGAGACGTAGGCGCCGCCCGGCTCCATCGGCACGGCGACGACGGCGGATGCGGTGTCGTGCGAACCGACGGCGAAGACGTCGGGCGCGCCCTCGATCCCGTAGTGCGAGCGCGTCACCGCGTCGATCGGGCCGATGCGCGTGCCGGGGTCGACGACCTCCGCGAGGAGCGAGGCCGGGATGCCGAGCATCGCCATGAGCTCGGTGTCCCACTCCTCGTCGAGCCGCATGAGCCCGGTGGTCGAGACGTTCGTGCGCTCGGCGACCATGCGGCCCGTCATCCAGTAGCCGAAGAGGTCGGGGAGCATGAGCAGCCGGTCGGCGACCTCGAGGAGGCCGCGCTCGCGGTCGACCATGAGCTGGTTGATCGTCGTGAACGGCATGCGCTGCAGGCCGCAGCGCTCGTAGAGCTGCGGCTGCGCGATGACGCGGTCGACGAGCTCGAGCCCGCGCGCCGTGCGGTCGTCGCGGTACGAGAACGGGATGCCGAGCAGGCTGCCGCGCCGCAGGAGGGCGTAGTCGACCGCCCACGAGTCGACCGCGACCGACGCGAGCGACGCATCCCCGGGCATCCTCGACGCCGTCGCGACGCCACGCATCGCCTCGTCGTAGAGCGAGGGCACGCTCCAGTGCAGCCCATCGGCGATGCGCACCGGCCGGTTCTCGAAGCGCGCGACCTCCTCGAGCCGCAGCGTCGCGGGGCCGACCTCCGCCCGCACGACACGGCCGCTCGTCGCGCCGAGGTCGACCGCCGCGACCGTCGCCGTCATCGCAGGAACGCCGCCGCCACGCCGGAGTCGACGGGCACGTGCAGGCCGGTCGTGTGGCTGAGCTCGTCGCCCGTGAGCACCGCGACGGCGTTCGCGACGTGCTCGGGGAGCACCTCGCGGCCGAGCAGCGTGCGACCGGCGTAGTACTTGCCGAGCTCCTCCTCCTTCACCCCGTAGACCTTCGCGCGCGAGGCGCCCCAGCCGGAGGCGAAGATGCCCGAGCCGCGCACGACGCCGTCGGGGTTGATGCCGTTGACGCGCACGCCGTGCTGGCCGAGTTCGGCCGCGAGCAGCCGCACCTGGTGCGCCTGGTCGGCCTTCGTCGCCGAGTAGGCGATGTTGTTCGGGCCGGCGAAGACCGCGTTCTTCGAGGAGATGTAGATGATGTCGCCGCCGAGGCCCTGGTCGATGAGCGCCTTCGCCGCGGCGCGCGAGACGAGGAACGAGCCCTTCGCCATCACGTCGTGCTGCAGGTCCCAGTCGGCCTCGGTCGTCTCGAGCAGCGACTTCGAGAGCGAGAGCCCCGCGTTGTTGACGACGAGGTCGAGCCCGCCGAACGCGAGCAGCGCCGCGTCGACCGCCGCCTGCACCTCCTCGGCCCGCGTGACGTCGCACTGCACGCCGATCGCGACGTCGGTCGAGCCGAGCTCGGCCGCGGCGGACTGCGCCTTCTCGAGGTCGAGGTCGGCGATCACGACGCACGCGCCCTCAGCCGCGAGCCGGGTGGCGATCGCCTTGCCGATGCCGCTCGCGGCGCCGGTGACGAGCGCGATGCGGCCGGCGTGCGAGCGCGGCTTCGGCATGCGCTGCAGCTTCGCCTCCTCGAGCGACCAGTACTCGATGCGGAACTTCTCGGCGTCCGAGATGGGCTGGTAGCGCGAGAGCGCCTCGGCGCCGCGCATGACGTTGATGGCGTTCGTGTAGAACTCGCCCGCGACGCGCGCGGTCTGCTTGTCCTTGCCGAACGAGAACATGCCGACGCCCGGCACGAGCACGATCGCCGGGTCGGCGCCGCGCATCGCGGGCGACTCGGTCGTCGCGTGCGCCTCGTAGTACGCGGCGTAGTCGGCGCGGTACGCCTCGTGCAGCTCGCCGAGCCGCTCGATCGCGCGCTCGAGCGGCGCGTCGGCGGGCAGGTCGAGCACGAGCGGCTTGACCTTCGTGCGCAGGAAGTGGTCGGGGCACGAGGTGCCGAGCGCCGCGAGCCGCGGGTGCTCGGCGCGGGCGAGGAAGTCGGTCACGACCTCCGCGTCGCTGAAGTGGCCGACCATCGGCCGGTCGGCCGAGGCGATGGCGCGGATGTGCGGGGCGAGCGCCGCCGCGCGCGCTCGCCGCTCGTCCTCCGGCAGGGCGCCGTAGCCCTCGAGCTCGGCGCCGAACGGGTCTGGCCGGCCGTGCTCCTCGATGTACTCGGCTGCGGTGCGGATGATCCAGAGCGAGTTCTGCTCCGACTCCTCGCTCGAGCGCCCCCACGCCGTGATGCCGTGCCCGCCCAGGATGCAGCCGACCGCATCCGGGTTCGCGCGCTGGATGTCGCGGATGTCGAGCCCGAGCTGGAAGCCGGGACGGCGCCACGGCACCCACACGACCTTGTCGCCGAAGATGCGGCGCGTGAGCTCCTCGCCGTCGACGGCCGTCGCGATCGCGATGCCGGAGTCGGGGTGCAGGTGGTCGACGTGCGGGAGGTCGACGAGCGCGTGCATCGACGTGTCGATCGACGGCGCGGCACCGCCGCGGCCGTGGAGGCAGTAGTCGAAGGCCGCGACCATCTCGTCCTCGCGCTCGACGCCGGGATAGACGTCGACGAGGCCGAGCACGCGGTCGAGGCGCAGCACGGCGAGGCCAGCCTCCGTGAGCGTGCCGAGGTCGCCGCCGGAGCCCTTGACCCACAGGAGCTCGACGGGCTCGCCCGTCGCGGGGTCGATGCCGGTGCCCTTCGCCGACGTGTTGCCGCCGGCGTAGTTCGTGTTGCGGGGATCGCTGCCGAGCGCGTTGCTGCGCGCAAGCAGGTCGCTGACTGCCTGGTTCATGTCGTCTCCGTCGTCTCGGGGGTCGGCGCGGTCACGCGCCCCAGCCGGCCTGGGTGCCGCCGACGCGCTCGGCGGCGATGCGCTCGAGGTAGCCGGAGGCGAGGAAGGCGCGCATCGGGTCGGCGGGCAGCCCCTTCGCCTCGCGGTAGTCGGCGAGCAGCGGCCGCACGTCGGTCGCGAACGCGTCCATGAGGATGTCGTTCGCGAGCAGCACGTCGCACTCGCGGCGCGCGACGGCGAGCGCCTCGGTGTCGAGCGAGAGCGCCTTCGCGACGGCCTCCTGCACGTTGAGCACGCTGCGGATCTGGCCGGGCACCTTCTCCTCGATGTTGTGGCACTGGTCGAGCACGAGCTGCACGTCGGGGTCGCCGTAGCCGCCGCCCGCGATGAGCTCGACGATGATGCGGAAGAGCTGGAAGGGGTCGGCGGCGCCGACGATGAGGTCGTCGTCGCCGTAGAAGCGCGAGTTGAAGTCGAAGGCGCCGAGCTTCCCGAGCCGCAGGAGCTGCGCGACGATGAACTCGATGTTCGTGCCGGGCGCGTGGTGGCCGGTGTCGAGCACGACCTTCGCGCGGTCGCCGAGCGCGAGGCAGTGCACGTAGCTCGTCCCCCAGTCGGGGATGTCGGTGTGGTAGAACGCCGGCTCGAAGAACTTGTACTCGAGCACCATGCGCTGGTCGTCGGCGAGCCGCGCATAGATCTCGGCGAGCGACTCGGCGAGCCGGTCCTGGCGCTCGCGGATCGAGTCCTGGCCGGGGTAGTTCGTGCCGTCGGCGAGCCACACCTTGAGGTCGCGCGAGCCCGTCTCGTGCATGACGTCGATGCACTCGAAGTGGTGGTCGATCGCCTTCCGGCGCACGCGCGCATCCGGGTGCGTGAGCGAGCCGAACTTGAAGTCGTCGTCCTGGAAGGTGTTGGAGTTGACCGTGCCGAGCGCGACGCCGAGCTCCTCCGCGCGGGCGCGCAGCGCCTGCCAGTCGTCCACCTTGTCCCACGGGTAGTGCAGCGCGACGGTCGGCGCGAGCCCCGTGTGCTTGTGCACCTCGGCGGCATCGGCGAGCTTCTCGAACGGGTCGCGCGGCGTGCCGGGCGTCGAGAAGACGCGGAAGCGCGTGCCCGAGTTGCCGTAGGCCCAGCTGGGCACTTCGATGCGCAGCCGGTCGAGCTGCTCGGGGGTGGGGATGACGGCCATGTCAGCTCCTCGGTTCTGGGCGGGGTACGGTGCGGCTCGCCTCGAGCTGCGCATCGAGGTCGAAGGCGAGCGGGATGAGCTCGAAGGACTCGTCGGCGGGCCGCTCGATCCCCTCGAAGAAGGGCTGCATCTCGGCCTGCCAGCGCGCGTTCACGTCGCGCGCGGCCATGCCGGCGAGGGATGCGTCGAGGTCGCGGGTGCGGAAGGTGCCGATGCACGTGCCGTCGTCGGCGACGAAGATGCGGTAGTCGAGCCAGCCCGTCGCGCGGAGCGCCTCGAGCATCTCGGGCCACACCGCCGCGTGGCGCTCGCGGTACGCGGCGACGAGCTCGGGGCGGACGCGCAAGCGGAAGCACACGGGCGTCAAGGGCTGCGTCGCCGTGCTCGCCATGCTCGCTCCTGTCCTCCTCGACGATCGCGATCGGGCGCCTCGGCTCCGGTCGCGCCCCGCCAGCATGCCCCGTCGGAGTTTCGAACGCAAGCGCAAAGGTTGCGATTCGGTATCGGTGACTTGCGAAGCGACTTTCGGATGCGTACTGTCACCACCATCACCGACAAGGGAGACGCTGTGATCAGTCGTGAGGCGCGCATCCTCGACACCCTCGGAGCCCAGGGCTCCGTGCAGGTCGCCGAGCTTGCCCGCGACCTCGACGTCTCCGAGGTGACGATCCGCAAGGACCTCGACGCGCTCGAGCGCCGACAGCTGCTGCGCCGCACGCGCGGCGGCGCCGTGCCCCCCGAGCGCGGCGACGAGGGCGCCTTCCGCGACCGCCTGCAGCGCGACTCGGCCGCGAAGCGCGCGATCGCCGTCGAGGCCGCGAGGCTCGTCGCCGACGGCGACGTCATCGCGCTCGACACCTCGAGCACCGCGCACTACCTCGCGCTCGAGCTGCTGCACCGGCAGGGCCTCGTGGTCATCACCCAGTCGCTCCCGACCGCGAGCGTGCTCATGGAGCGCTCCGACGCGCGCGTGATCATGCCCGGCGGCACGCTGCGGCGCGAGAGCTCGGGCCTCGTCGGCCCCATCACCGACGCGCTCGTCGGCCGCGGCCGCGTGCACAAGGCGTTCGTCGGCGTCGTCGGGCTCTCGCCCGAGCGCGGGCTGCTCGAGCTCGCGACCGACGAGGCCGTCTCGAAGCAAGCGCTGGTCGCCGCGACCGACGAGGTGCACGGACTGTTCGACTCGAGCAAGGTCGACGGCTTCGCGCTGCACTCGTTCGCGCGCGCCGACCAGGTGACGAGCCTCATCACGGATGCCGACGCATCCGACGACTTCGTCGAGGAGTGGCGCGCCGTCGGCGTGCCGGTGGCCCGCGTGGCGCTCCCCGACGCGCAGACGACCGGCACGGCGCCGGTCACGGCACGGGCGGAGACCGCCTCCCGTCGCCTCACCCTGAAGGAGCATCGATGAAGATCTCACGCAAGATCGCGGGTGCACTGGCGCTCTCGGCGGCCGCTGCCGTCGTGCTGGCCGGCTGCACGTCGCGCAACACCGACACCGGATCGTCGGCGGCGCCCGGCGCGACCGACGGCGCGAGCGCCGAGGGCCTGACCATCGCGTTCGTGCCCAAGCTGCAGGGCATCCCCTACTTCGAGGCGATGAACACGGGCGGCCAGCAGGCCGCGGAGGAGCTCGGCTTCGAGTGGCTCTACCAGGGCCCGACGACCGCCGACGCCGCCGCGCAGGCCGACATCGTGCGCTCGTTCATCCAGCAGGGCGTCGACGTGCTGTTCGTCGCCCCGAACGACCCGAACTCGATGGCGCCGCTGCTCCAGGAGGCGCAGGCCGCGGGCATCCACGTCGCCACGACCGACACCGACGCGCCCGACTCGGTGCGCGAGGTCTTCGTGAGCCAGGCGTCGGTCGAGGGCATCGGCCAGCAGCTCACCGACTCGCTCCTCGAGGCGATGGGCGGCTCGGGCAAGTACGCGATCGTCTCGTGCGGCGAGACCGCGGCGAACCTCAACGCGTGGATCGAGGTGCAGGAGGCGTACACGGCTTCGGAGTACCCCGACGCCGAGATCGTCGACATCGTCTACGCCGGCGAGGACCAGGCCATGGCGACGCAGATGGCGACCGACCTCATGAACAGCCACCCCGACCTCACGGGCCTCGTGGGCGAGTGCACCTCGAGCGCCCCGGGCGTCGCGCAGGCCGTGCAGGACGCCGACCGCATCGGCGAGGTCTTCACCGTCGGCCTCGGCACGCCGCAGTCGATGCTGCCGTACCTCGAGTCGGGCGCCTCGAGCGCGTCGATCCTGTGGGACGTCGAGGGCCTCGGCTACCTGACCGGCTGGGCAGGCGTGCAGCTCGCGAGCGACGGCGACCTCGGCGACACGTCGAGCCTGTCGAACGAGGCGCTCTCGGAGGTCGAGTACGACGAGAGCACGGGCGTGCTGCTGCTCGGCCCGCCGACCGTCTTCACCGCCGAGAACGCGGGCGACTACGACTACTGATCGCCCGATCGACTGACGCCGGGGCGCGGCGCGCGCCGCGCCCCGGCACCCCCTCCGGCCTGCGGGCCGGCCCGCAGGCAGCCCGCCGGCCTCCGCGCCGGCGACCACGAGGAGCACCATGACCGACACCGCCCAGCGGGCACGCCCCACGCCGGGGAACGACTCCACGCCCCGGCTCGAGATGCGCGACATCTCGAAGCGCTACGGCGGCGTGCGCGCCATCCGCCACGCCGACATCACCGTCATGCCCGGCACGGTCCACGCGCTCGTGGGCGAGAACGGCGCGGGCAAGTCGACGCTCATCAAGATCCTCGCCGGGGCCGAGCAGTCCGACACCGGCACGATCGCGATCGACGGCGCACCCGTCTCGATCGGCTCGACGACCGACGCGATCGGCCTCGGCGTGCAGACCGTCTACCAGGAGCCGCAGCTCTTCCCCGAGCTCACCGTCGCCGAGAACTTCTTCGTCGGCCGCGAGATCACGCGCGGCCCCATGATCGACTGGCGCGCACAGGCGCCGCGCATGCTCGAGCTGCTCGACACCGTCGGCCTCGACCGCAGCGTCGCCTCGCAGCCGCTCGGCGGCCTCTCGATCGCCCAGCAGCAGCAGGTCTCGATCGCGAAGGCGCTGCTCGAGCAGGCGAGCATCCTCATCCTCGACGAGCCGAGCGCCATCCTCACCGACGCCGAGATCGAGGTGCTCTTCGGCGTCGTGCGGCGGCTCGCCGCCGACGGCGTCTCCATCATCTACATCAGCCACCGGCTCGACGAGCTCTTCCGCATCGCCGATGCCGTCACGATCATGCGCGACGGCGAGACGGTCTCGACCGAGCCGATCGGCGAGCTCTCGGTGCGCGAGATCGCCGAGCGCATGGTCGGCGGCGCGATCGACGAGGGCGAGCACGTCCCCGGGGAGCACGGCGAGACCGTGCTCGAGCTCGAGGGGCTCACGCTCGACGGCGCCTTCGCCGACGTGTCGCTCTCGGTGCGCGCGGGCGAGGTGCTCGGCCTCTACGGCCTCATCGGCTCCGGCGCGGCCGAGGTCGGCGAGGTCGTCTACGGCATGCGGCGCGCGACGGGCGGGCGGATGCGCGTCGTCGACAGCGACAGGCAGCCCGGCACGCCCGCCGACGCGAAGCGCCGCGGCATCCGCATGGTGCCCGCGAACCGCTCGTCGCAGGGCTCCTTCTCCTTCCAGAGCATCGCCTTCAACATCACGGTCGGCTCGCTCGGCCTGCTCGGGAAGCTGCCCGGCTGGGTGTCGCCCAAGGCGGAGCGGCGCATCGCCGACGACCTCATCGGCCGGCTCGCGGTCAAGACGCCCACCTCGCGGCAGCCGCTCGGCGCGATGTCGGGCGGCAACGCGCAGAAGGTCGTGCTCGCCCGCCAGATCGTCGAGCAGCCGAAGCTCCTCGTGCTCGCCGAGCCGACGCAGGGCGTCGACGTCGGCGCGAAGGAGGAGATCCACCGGATCATCGCCGACCTCGCCGCGCGCGGCACGGCCGTGCTCGTGATCACCACCGACCTCGCCGAGGTCCAGCGCATCTCCGACCGCGTCCTCGTGTTCCGCTCCGGGCGCATCGCCCGCGAGTTCCCGCCCAGCGCGAGCCAGGCGTCGCTCCTCGCGGCGGCGGCCGGCGCCGAGGACGAGCCCGTCACCCAGGAGGACGACCGATGACCACCGCGACCGAAGCCCGCGCGCCGCAGGCGGTGAGCATGCGCCGCATCCTGCCCCCGATCGTGACGGGGCAGGAGGTCGTGCTGCTCGTCGTGCTCGTGGTGCTGTGGGTGCTGCTCGGCATCTTCACGCCCGCGTTCCTCACGCCCGGCTCGATCGGCCCGCTGCTCGTGCAGGTCGCCCCGATCGCGCTCATCGGCGTCGGCATGACGTTCGTCATCATCACCGCGGGCATCGACGTCTCGGTGGCCGGCATGATCATGGTCTCCGCCGTCGTGACGGCGCGCGTGCTCGTGAGCTACGACGTGCCCGCGATCGTCGCGGTGGCGCTCGCGATCGTCATCGGCGCCGCGCTCGGCGCGCTCAACGGCGTCCTGATCGCGTACGGCCGCGTGCATCCGATCATCATCACGTTCGGCACGGCGAACGTCTTCACGTGGCTCGGGCTGCGCGTCTTCAACTCCTCGACCGTCAACGGCATCCCCTCGACGCTCGAGTTCTTCGGCCGCGGCTCGGCCGGCTCGACGCTCGGCGTGCCGCACTCCTTCGCGATCGCGGTGCTCGCGGTCGCCGTCGCGTGGTGGTTCCTGCGCTACGCGAAGTCGGGCCGCAACCTCTACGCGATCGGCGGCAATCAGAACGCCGCGCGGCTCGCGGGCATCAAGGTGCAGCCGCGGCTCGTGTGGGTCTACCTCATCACCGGCGCGCTCGCCGGGCTCGCCGCGTGCATGATCATCGCGACCGGCACCTCGACGCTCGACCAGTCGGTCGGCTCGGGCAAGGAGCTCCAGGTGATCGCGGCCGTCGTCATCGGCGGCACGTCGATCCTCGGCGGTCGCGGCAGCGTCGTCGGCACGCTCCTCGGCGCGATCCTCGTGCAGACCGTCGTCTCGGGCGTCACGCAGCTCGGCTGGCCCACCCAGCTCGGCTTCCTCTTCGTCGGCATCTTCATCCTGATCGCCGTCGGCACCGACATCATCCGCGAGCGAGCCAGGAGGGCGCGCGCATGACCGCCACCACGACGACCCCCGCCCCGGAGCGCCGCGCGGAGCCGACCTCGCGCGTGCGCGAGTGGCTCGGCTCGGGCATCCTCCGCGACCGCGCGGTGCTGCTGCTCGCGCTCATCATCGTGCTCCTCGTCGCGATGTCGATCCTCGACGCCCTCGGGCTCACGAGCGGCACGTTCAACAGCGACTACCTCGCCTCGACGCTCATCGCCTACGTGCCCCTCGCGCTGCTCGCGCTCGCGGAGCTGTTCGTGATCACGTCGGGCCGCGGCGGCATCGACCTCTCGGTCGGCTCGATGGTCTCGCTCACGGGCATCGTCTTCGCGATGCTCTACCAGCAGGTCGGGCTGCCGCTGCTCGTCGCGGTCGTGCTCGCGGTCGCGTTCGGCGCCCTGCTCGGCGCGATCAACGGCGTGCTCACCGCCTACCTCGGCTACCCCGCGCTCATCACGACGCTTGCGACCTTCTACGCCTACCGCTCGATCGCGCTCGTCGTGAGCGAGCAGCGGCCGATCTCGGGCCCCGAGATCTCGGAGTTCTACAACGCGGCGAAGGCCGTCGAGCTCCCGGTGATCGGCGGCACGCTGCCGCTCGTGCCGCTCGGAGTCTTCACGTTCCTCATCCCGGTCGCGATCGTCGCGTGGTTCGTGCTCAACCGCACGACCTACGGCCGCAAGCTCTACGCGATCGGCACGAACGACACGGCCGCGCAGTGGGCCGGCATCGACACGCGCCGCACGCGCATGATGGCGTACGTCACGGCGGGCGCGATCTCGGGCCTCGTCGGCGTGTACACCGTCGCGCAGTTCGCCTCCGCCCGGCCCGACGCGGGCACGAGCGGCAGCGGCATGGCGCTGCCCGCGATCACGATCGCGGTGCTCGGCGGCGTCGCCATCACGGGCGGCATCGGCAAGCTGAGCGGCATCCTGCTCGCGGCGCTGCTCATCGTGTGGCTCAACGCCTCGATCCTGCTCGTCGTGCCCGGCAACGAGGGCGCGCAGGCGCAGCTGCTCGCGCTCGGCATCGTGCTGCTCGGCGCCTCGCTGCTCTCGAACGCCACGATCCGCAGGCGGCAGGCGGGAGCACCACCGCGCCTCGCGGTCCCGGCGACCGCGCCGGGAGCGCCGAAGTGACCGATCCCCGCGACGACCTGCTGCGGCTCGCGCACGCCGTGGGCGAGCCGCAGCGCGAGCTCGTCATCCTCGCCGAGGGCAACGTCTCGGCGAGGCTCGACGACGAGCGGATGCTCGTGAAGGCCACGGGCTCGTCGCTCGCGGCGTCGGGGCCCGACGACCTCGTCGAGTGCTGGTTCGCGCCGATCCTCGAGCTGCTCGACGACCCGGCCGCGTTCGAGGGCGGTGCGGGAGACGCGCGCGTCGCGGAGGCGCTCATGACCTCGCGCGTCGACCCGGACGCGAAGCGGCCGAGCGTCGAGGCGCTCCTGCACGCGGTCGTGCTGAGCTCCGGCGCGGGCGCCGCCTGCCACACGCACCCCATCGCGGCGAACTCGGTGCTGTGCTCCGACCGGGCAGGGCTGCTCGCCGCCGGTGCGCTCTTCCCCGACCAGATCGTCGTGCTCGGTACCGAGACGCTGCTCGTGCCCTACGTCGACCCGGGCCTGAGCCTCGGTCGGCTCATGCGCGACGAGCTGCGCGACTTCGCCGACCGGCACGGCGCGCTCCCGAAGGTCGCGTGGATGCGGAACCACGGCATCTTCGCGATCGGCGCGACGCCGGCCGAGTGCCTCCGCATCACCGAGATGGCCGACAAGGTCGCGCGCATCCTCGTCGGGGCGCTCTCGGTGGGCGAGCCGACCTTCCTCCCCGACGCCGTCCTCGACCGCATCGACGGTCGGGACGACGAGCACGTGCGCCGCGCGATCCTCGACGCGGCGCGATAGACCACCCAGCGAAGGAGCAATCATGCAGATCGGCGTCCACGGCCTCGTCTTCACCGGCACGTTCGACGAGGCGGGCCTCCAGACCGCCATCGCCGGCACCCAGCAGGCGGGGTTCGACCTGCTCGAGCTGCCGCTCATGGATCCGTTCGCGATCGACGGCGCGCTCGTGCGCCGCATGCTCGACGACCACGGCGTCGCGATGACGTCGAGCCTCGGGCTCGACGCCGCGCACGACCTCTCGAGCGAGGACGCCGCGGTGAGCCGCGAGGGCGAGACCCTCCTCGAGCGGGCGATCGACGTCGTCGCCGAGGCGGGCGGAGCGCACCTCTGCGGCGTCATCTACTCGGCGATGCAGAAGTACACGACCCCGGCGACCGAGGCGGGCCGCGCGAACTCCGCCGCGGCGCTCCGCCGCCTCGCCGACCGCGCGGCCGCGGCAGGGGTGACGCTCTCGCTCGAGATCGTCAACCGCTACGAGACGAACATCGCGAACACCGCGCGCGGCGGCCTGCGCTTCCTCGAGGAGATCGGGCACGACAACGTGCACCTGCACCTCGACACGTACCACATGAACATCGAGGAGTCGGGGATGCTCGAGCCCGTCCTCGACGCGGGCGAGCGGCTGCGCTACGTGCACATCGGCGAGAGCCACCGCGGCTACCTCGGCACCGGGTCGGTCGACTTCGGCTCCTTCTTCCGCGGCCTCGCGCGGCTCGGCTACGACGGCCCGATCGTCTTCGAGTCGTTCTCGAGCGCCGTCGTCTCGGAGTCGCTCTCGAACACGCTCGGCATCTGGCGCAACCTGTGGGAGGACTCCGACGACCTCGCCGCGCACGCCAACCGCTTCATCCGCGACCAGCTGCGCTCGGTCGAGACGATCGCGCTCCACTGAGCATGGCCGCGACTGCGCTCGACGCGACGACGCTCGCGGCCGTCGACGCCGTGCGCGAGGACGTCGCGCGGCTCCACCGCGAGCTCGTGCGCTACGGACTCGTGGTGTGGACGGGCGGCAACGTCTCGGGCCGCGTGCCGGGCGCCGACCTCTTCGTCATCAAGCCCTCGGGCGTCGACTACGACGAGCTGACGCCCGAGCGGATGATCGTGTGCGACCTCGACGGTGCCGTCGTGCCCGGCACCGCCGGGAGCGAGGCGAGCCCCTCGAGCGACACCGCCGCGCACGCCTACGTCTACCGGCACATGCCCGAGGTCGGCGGCGTCGTGCACACGCACTCGACCTACGCGACCGCGTGGGCGGCGCGCGGCGAGGAGATCCCGTGCGTGCTCACCGCGATGGCGGACGAGTTCGGCGGGCCGATCCCCGTCGGGCCGTTCGCGATCATCGGCGACGACTCGATCGGCCGCGGCATCGTCGAGACGCTCCGCGAGCACCGCTCGCGCGCCGTGCTCATGCAGAACCACGGTCCGTTCACGATCGGCAGGACGGCGAGGGATGCGGTGAAGGCGGCGGTCATGGTCGAGGACGTCGCCCGCACGGTCCACCTCGCGCGCGAGGCAGGGCCCCTCATCCCCATCGCGCCGACCGACATCGACCGGCTGCACGAGCGGTACCAGCACGTCTACGGCCAGCGGCCCGGAACGCAGCAGGGCGACCGATGAGCGCCGAGGCGATCGAGGCGGGCCGCACGGCGCTCGGCATCGAGCTGGGCTCGACGCGCATCAAGGCGTGCATCGTCGACGCGGCCGATCCCGCGCGCGTGCTCGCGGTCGGCTCCCACGCGTGGGAGAACCGCTTCGAGGAGCGCACCTGGACCTACGCGCTCGACGACGCGTGGGCCGGCGTGCAGGCGGCGTTCGCCGAGCTCCGCGCCGACGTCCTGGCGCGGCACGGCGTCGAGCTGCGCACGCTCGGCGCGATCGGCGTCTCGGGCATGATGCACGGCTACCTCGCCTTCGACGAGGCGGGCGAGCTGCTCGCGCCCTTCCGCACCTGGCGCAACACGTCGACCGGCCGCGCCGCGGCCGAGCTCACCGAGGCCTTCGGCGTCAACATCCCGCTGCGCTGGTCGATCGCGCACCTCCACCAGGCGATCCTCGACGACGAGCCGCACGTGCCGCGGGTCCGCTCGATCACGACCCTCGCGGGCTACGTGCACCGCGCCCTCACCGGACGTGCCGTGCTCGGCGTCGGCGACGCATCCGGCATGTTCCCCATCGACGCTACGGGCGGCGACTACGACCCGGAGCTCGTCGCGCGCTACGACGAGCTCGTCGGCGGCCGGCTCCCGGTCGCGAGCGTCGCCGAGCTGCTGCCGACGGTGCTCCGCGCGGGCGAGCCGGCGGGCGAGCTCACGCCCGAGGGCGCGCTGCTCCTCGACCCGAGCGGCGCGCTGCAGCCGGGTGTGCCGCTGTGCGCACCGGAGGGCGACGCCGGTACCGGCATGGTCGCGACGAACGCGGTCGCGCCCCGCACGGGCAACGTGAGCGCGGGCACGAGCATCTTCGCGATGGTCGTGCTCGAGCGGCCGCTCGAGCGCGTGCACGCAGAGCTCGACCTCGTCGCGACGCCCGCGGGAGACCCCGTCGCGATGGTGCACTGCAACAACGGCGCGAGCGAGCTCGCCGCGTGGGCGCACGTGTTCGCGCGCTTCGCCGAGGCCGCCGGCGCACCGATCGACGACGACGCCGTCTTCGACGCGCTCTTCCGCGAGGCGCTCGCGGGGGAGGCCGATGCCGGCGGGCTGCTCGCCTACAACCACGTCGCGGGCGAGCCGATCGCGGGCCTCGACGAGGGTCGGCCGCTGGTCGTGCGCACGCCCGAGAGCCGGCTGACGCTCGCGAACCTCATGCGCGCGCACCTCTACGGCGCCTTCGGCACGCTCGCGCTCGGCATGCGCGTGCTCGACGAGGAGGGCGTGCGGCTCGACCGCATGTTCGCGCACGGGGGCATGTTCCGCACGGCGGGCGTCGCGCAGCGCTTCCTCGCCGGGGCGCTCCGCGCGCCCGTGTCGGTGGGGGAGACGGCGTCGGAGGGCGGCGCATGGGGCATCGCGGTCCTCGCCGCGTTCGCGCGCGCGGCCGCGGGCGGCGACGCGCGGAGCCTCTCGGCGTACCTCGACGAGGCCGTCTTCGCGGACGCCGCGCAGTCGACGGTCGAGCCCGACCCCGACGACGTCGCGGGCTTCGCGGCGTACCTCGAGCGCTACCGCGCCGGGCTCGCGGTCGAGGCCGCGGCGGTCGCGGCGCTCTGAGCGGAGCCGCCGGTCGGCTCAGGCGGCGAACACCGCGTGCGCGTCCGGCACGCGCTCGCGGCCGCCGAGCGCCGTGAGCTCAAGCACGACCGCGACGCCGGCGACCTCGCCGCCGAGCTGCTCGACGAGCCGCGCGGCCGCGACGAGCGTGCCGCCGGTCGCGAGCACGTCGTCGACGAGCAGCACGCGACGGCCCGTGAGGTCGCCCGCAGCCTCGATCGTCGCGACGCCGTACTCGAGCGCGTAGTCGACGGATGCCGTGGGCTGCGGCGTCTTGCCGGCCTTCCGGATGGGGAGCAGGCCCGTCCCCGCGGTCGCGGCGACGGCGCCCGCGAGCACGAAGCCGCGCGCCTCGACGCCCGCGACGAGGTCGAAGCCGCCCTCGAACGGCGCGGTCAGCGCCTCGGTGACCGTCCGCAGCGCATCCGCGTCCTGCAGCATCGGGCCGATGTCGCGGAACAGCACCCCGGGCTTCGGGAAGTCGGGCGTGATCGCGATGAGCGACTCAGCGCGGGTGAGCTGGGCGGGGGATGGCGTCGGCACCTCTCGAGGCTAGTCGCGCCTCGCAGGCTCGACCCGGCCGCCGTCGGTAGGCTCGCGCCATGGGCGACCTCTTCGACGACTACGACAAGCCCTTCGCCGTGCCCCGCAAGCGGCAGGGCACGCCGTGGGACGAGATGTTCGAGAGCAAGGGCAGCGCCCGCGGCCCGTACAAGCCGCTCTACGACGCGCTCTCGGAGATGTCGAAGGACGACCTCCGCGCTCGCGCCGACGCGCTCGCCACGTCCTACCTCGCGCAGGGCGTGACGTTCGACTTCGCGGGCGAGGAGCGGCCGTTCCCGCTCGACGCCGTGCCGCGCATCATCACCGCGGAGGACTGGAAGCACGTCGAGTCGGGCGTGCAGCAGCGGGTGCGGGCGCTCGAGGCGTTCCTCGCCGACATGTACGGACCGCAGCGCGCCGTCGAGGACGGCATCATCCCCGCGAAGCTCATCAGCACATCCACCCACTTCCACCGCCAGGCCGCCGGCGTCGTCGGCGCGAACGGGGTGCGCATCCACGTCTCGGGCATCGACCTCATCCGCGACGAGCACGGCGAGTGGCGCGTGCTCGAGGACAACGTGCGCGTGCCCTCGGGCGTCAGCTACGTCATCTCGAACCGGCGCGTGATCGCGCAGACGCTGCCCGAGATGTTCTCGTCGATGCGCGTGCGGCCGGTCGGCGACTACTGCGACAAGCTGCTGCACGCGCTGCGCGCCGCTGCCCCCGCCGGCGTCGACGACCCGCGCGTCGTCGTGCTGACGCCCGGCGTCTACAACTCCGCCTACTTCGAGCACACGCTGCTCGCGCGCCTCATGGGGGTCGAGCTCGTCGAGGGCCGCGACCTGTTCACCTCCGGCGGCCGCGTCTACATGCGCACGACCGAGGGGCCCGCGCGCGTCGACGTCATCTACCGCCGCGTCGACGACGACTTCCTCGACCCGCTGCAGTTCCGCGCCGATTCGATGCTCGGCAGCCCCGGCCTCATGCTCGCCGCGCGGCTCGGCAACGTCACGATCGCGAACGCGGTCGGCAACGGCATCGCCGACGACAAGCTCGTCTACACGTACGTGCCCGACCTCATCCGCTACTACCTCTCCGAGGAGCCCATCCTCAAGAACGTCGACACGTGGCGGCTCGAGGATCCGGGCGCGCTCGAGGAGGTCATCGACCGCCTGCACGAACTGGTCGTCAAGCCCGTCGACGGCTCGGGCGGCAAGGGGCTCGTCGTCGGCCCCGACGCGTCGCCCGAGGAGCTCGAGGCGCTCAAGCAGCGGCTGCTCGCCGACCCGCGCGGCTGGATCGCGCAGCCGGTCGTGCAGCTCTCGACCATCCCGACCCTCGTCGACGACGGCATGCGGCCGCGCCACGTCGACCTGCGCCCCTTCGCCGTCAACGACGGGAAGGATGTGTGGGTGCTGCCGGGCGGGCTCACGCGCGTCGCGCTCCCCGAGGGACAGCTCGTCGTGAACTCCTCGCAAGGCGGGGGCTCGAAGGACACGTGGGTGCTCGCGGGGCCGCGCGAGCAGCTGCCGCTCATCGACCACGACGCCGAGTTCGGCGCCTCGGGCGAGCCGATGACGCGGCCCATCCCGATCGTGACGGCCGCCGCGGCGGCCGCGGCGGCGCTCGGGGAGCATCCGCAGGACCAGTCGCCGCAGGATGCGCCGACCTCGAAGTCGACGCAGGCGGAGCAGCAGCAGCAATCCGCGCGCTCGCAGCCACCCGCTCGTCGAGCAGCCGGCGAAGCCGGCGTATCGAGACGCCCCGCCGACGGAGGTGACGCCCGATGATGCTCTCCCGCATCGCCGAGAGCCTGTTCTGGATCGGCCGCTACATCGAGCGCGCCGACGGCACCGCGCGCATCCTCGACGTCTACCTCCAGCTGCTGCTCGAGGACGTCGCGGTCGACGAGGACACCGCGTGCCGCGCCCTGCTCGGCGTCATGGGGCACGACGCCCCGCCGGAGCGGAAGCTCACGCGCGTCGACGTCGTCAACACGCTCGCGACCGACCGCTCGCAGCCGGCGTCGATCGCCTACTCCGTCAACGCGGCGCGCGAGAACGCCCGCCGCGCGCGCGAGATCATCTCGACCGAGCTGTGGGAAGTGCTCAACGCCACCTACGCGAACATGCCGCGGCGCGTGAGCCCGGAGCAGGTGCACGTCATGTTCGGCTGGGTGCGCGAGCGCGCGGCGCTCGCGGGCGGGATGGCCGACTCGACCGCGAGCCGCGACGATGCGTGGAGCTTCCTCAACCTCGGCCGCTTCATCGAGCGGGCCGACATGGTCGCGCGACTGCTGGCCACGCGCGCGCTCACCGAGGCGTCGGGTCCGTCGTGGACGACGATCCTCCGCTCGGTCGGCGCCTACGAGGCGTACTTGCGCACCTACCGCGGCGTGCCCTCGTCGACGAACGCGGCGGAGTTCCTGCTGCTCGATCGCCTCTTCCCGCGCTCGATCCTGTTCTCGATCCGGGGAGCGGAGGACTGCCTGCACGACATCGAGCCGAGGCACGACCGCGTCGGCTACGTCGACCCGGCTCAGCGGATGCTCGGGCAGATCCGCGCGGAGCTCGAGTTCACGCCGATCCAGGAGATCATCGAGCGCCTGCCGACGGTGATGGACAAGGTGCAGTCGACCACGACGGCCGTGTCGCACGCGGTGCGCGAGCGCTACTTCCCGACCCACAACATGCCCGCCTGGACGAGGGAGGCCTCGTGAGCCGGCTCCGCATCCGCCACACCACCGGCTACCGCTACGAGCGGCCCGTCGTCGCCTCCTACAACGAGTCGCGCATGCTGCCGTCGACGAGCGACGGCCAGTTCGTCATCTACTCGAACCTCGACGTGCGGCCGAGCACCTCGGTCAACACCTACGACGACTACTGGGGCACGAAGGTGGTCTCGTTCGACGTGCTCGCGCCGCACACGGAGCTGCAGCTGACGGCGACGAGCCTCGTCGAGGTGCGGCCGCGGCTCACCGGCGGGCACGAGCTCTCGTGGGAGCAGCTCGAGAAGGTCGCGGCGCGAGCGACGCAGTACGTCGAGCAGCTCGGGCAGACGCGGCGCACGCGCCCGTCGGCCGACCTCGTCGCGTCGGCGCGGGAGATGGCGGATGCGTCCGAGACGCCGGGCGCCGCGGCGGCGGCGATCGCCCGGATGGTCGGCGAGCAGATCGAGTACATGTCGGGCGTCACGCACGTGCACACGCTGGCCTCCGAGGCATGGGAGAACCGCAAGGGCGTGTGCCAGGACATCGCGCACATCACGATCGGGGCGCTGCGCTCCGTCGGGATCCCGGCGCGCTACGTCTCGGGCTACCTGCACCCGAAGCGCGAGCCGGTGATCGGCGAGACGATCCGGGGCGAGTCGCACGCGTGGGTCGAATGGTTCACCGGTGAGTGGAACGCATGGGACCCGACGAACCTCATCGACATCGGCGACCGCCATGTGAAGGTCGGCCTCGGCCGCGACTACAACGACGTGCCGCCGCTGCGCGGCGTCTACGCCGGAGCGGGCAAGAGCGAGCTGTTCGTCTCGGTGGAGATCACGAAGGAGAGCTGACGCCGCACGGCCCGCCCGTGCGTGCGCCGTCATGTCCGCAGCACCGTGCTGCGCCGCGCGCAGCCGCCGGTGGTCGAGCCGTCGGTCGAGCACCGACTCGTCGTCTGAGATGGCCTTCGATCCCGGGCGCGCGACCGCTCGGCCGAGCGAAGTGCCGCCTGGCGGGTCGCGGTGGATCGGGCAGCCTCACCGCGAGCGAGGATGCGGCGGCGGCCGGCACGGTCAGCGCTCGCAGCGGCTCCCCGCTCCGAGTCGCGCGGGCGTAGGGATCGCTCGGGCGCAGCTGCGGCACCACGCGCCAGTCGCCCGGGGTGCCCTCGATGAGCAGCCGACCCGCGTGCACCTCGTGATGGCAGTGGCTGCACAGCAGGATGCCGTTGTCGGTATCGGTCGGTCCGCCTCGGCTCCACCAGACGACGTGGTGCGCCTCGGTCCAGGCGACCGGTGCGTTGCAGCCGGGCGTCGCGCAGCCCTGGTACTTGATGGCGAGCGCGATGCGCTGCGGCTTGGTGAAGAGGCGCTGCTCGCGACCGAGGTCGAGCACGTGGCCGCGCTCGTCGACGATCGCGCGCTGCACGACTGCCTCGCACAGCAGCCGGCCGAGGGTCTCGATGGGCACGAGGTCGCCGGTGTGCTCGATCGTGAGGGTGCGATCGCGGTGCTCCGCGTTCTGCATGTACGCGTCGAACGCCTCGATCGTGCCGTTGAGGACGATGCGCGGTGGCTCGCCGCCCGCGATGGGAGCGTCGCCGGACGCCACGTGCGCCGCAACGACCGCCATCAGCGCGTCGTGGCGCTTCTGGCCGAGCGAGCGGTTGTCGAGGTCGGCCTCCGCTCCATCGTCGCGCGGAGCGTCGTCGTCGACGAACCGCACCTTCGTACGCGGCGCGGTGTACGCATCCAGCATCGCCTTGAGCTGCGAGCCGGGCTCCGCCGGGGCGTCGCCCTCGAAGTGCCACATGCCGTTCTGCCGCTGCCAGATGCGCAGGTCGCGCTGCGCGTACTGCCGCTCGGCGTTCGGCAGCACGCCATCGGGATCGAGGTAGGTGACGAACGCCTTCGCGCGGACAGCGAGCAGCTCTGGCACGAGCGGCGCTGCGACGTCGGTCGCCGCCTCAACGAGCTCGCGCTCAGCCCAGGCGAGCCGCTCGAGATCTGCCCTCGGGGCTGCCGGTGCGAGCTCGGAGACGATGGTGCGGACCTGGGCGAGCGAGATCGCGCCCTCGTCGAGCGCCGCGGCCACGAGCGGAAAGGGCGCCTCGACGCTGCCGCCGCTGATGCCGACCGATCGACTCGTCGCCCTGGCCATCGAGAGCAGCTCAGCCGCCTGACCGGCACGGATGCCGAACGCCGAGGCGACGGTCTCCTTCGGGCTGCGCTTGCCCATCAGAGCGCAGATCGACGACTCCTCCGGACCCTTCGAGCGCTGCTCGATCTCGCCGGCGAGCCGCACGCGCTGGGCATCAACGATGCGCGCCAGCTCGGCCGTCTGGTGCAGCAGGTCGACCAGCTCCTGGCGCGAGACGCGCGAGATCGAGGCGAGATCGTCGAGCACGGCGCGGGCGGCGCGGATCGCCTCCGCGGCCTGCTCGGTGGTCGACATCGCTGCCTCCTCGAATCCCTGTTCCGCACAGAGTAACGAATGCCGCCCACATGCCGAGGTGGGTGCGTGGCAAGCTGTGGACAACTCGAGAGGGAGCGAAGCGCCCACCCGTACCGGTGCCTGGCGCGGCGCTTCGGCCGGACCTACCCTGCCTGCATGTGCAGGAACATCACCGAGCTTCGCGGGCTCGAGCCCGCCGCGAACGACGAGGAGATCGAGGCCGCCGCCCGTCAGTACGTCCGCAAGGTCTCGGGCATCACGCATCCGACCGACCGCACTCGCGACGCGTTCGAGCGGGCGGTGGCGGAGGTCGCGCACATCACGCAGCACCTGCTCGACGACCTGCCCGACCGGCGGCAGCCGCCCAAGACCGTCCCGCCGCTGCGGCGGCCCGAGGTGCGCGCCCGCATCGCGGCGCGAGAGGCGGCGCTCGTCGAGTAGTCGCTCGGCGGCTGTGCGCTCCCGCGCTACGCGCCCGAACGCATCCGCTCGGTGATGCCGTCCATGACGCGCATGATCGCGACGGTCTCGTCGAGCGGCATGAGCTCGCTCTCGAGCCGGCCCTCAGCGATGCAGCGCTCGACCTCGGCGGCCTGGAACTGCATGCCTCGCCCGACGAGCTCCGGCTCGAACTCCTCCACCGCGGTCGAGTGCGCGGATGCGTGGCGTCGGCGGTAGCGCGTCCAGGCGTAGAACGCGGGGTCGAGCTCGATGACGCCGTCGGTGCCTGCGATGGTCGCGCGGTTCGAGCCGAGCGTCATCATCGAGAACGTGTGCGTCGAGATGCCGCCGTTCGCGTGCTCGAGGATCGCCGAGCCGCGGTGGTCGACGCCGAAGCCGTCGACGACGCCGGAGGCCTTGATGCGGGTGACCGGCCCCAGGATCGCGTGCGCGAGCGAGACGCAGTAGACGCCGAGGTCGAGCAGTGCGCCGCCGCCGAGCGCCGCTTCGATGAGGCGGCTGCCGGGGGAGAGGTCGAGCATCTGCGAGTGGTCGGCCTGCACGCTCAGCACCTCGCCGAGATCGCCCGCGGCGATGCGCTCGCGGACGGCGACCATGGTCGGCAGGAAGCGCGTCCACATCGCCTCCATCGCGAAGACGCCCTTCGCCCGCGCAGCCTCGACGAGGGCCTGCGCGTCATCGCCGTTCGTCGTGAAGGCCTTCTCGACGAGCACGTGCTTGCCGGCCTCGATCGCGAGGAGCGCGTGCTCCCGGTGGTGCGAGTGCGGCGTGGCGACGTAGATGATGTCGACCTCGGGGTCGTTGACGAGCCCCTCGTAGCCGGCGTGCGCGTTCGGGATGCCGTGCCGCTCGGCGAACTCGCGGGCGCGCTCGCCGTCGCGGCTCCCGACCGCGACGGTGCGCATGCCCGCGGTCGCGAGATCGCGGGCGAAGGCGCCGGCGATGCCTCCGGCGCCGAGGATGCCCCAACCGGGGGAGGAGGTCGTCATGCGGAGACCCTAGTGGGATCTCCCTCGGCGGAGGGAGGCGCTCGCGGATACCGCTCCCTAGCGTGGCCTGCATGAGCGAGAAGCGAGCGGGGATGTTCGGCGCTGGCATCGCGATCGGCCTCGCCGTCGGAGCGGGGATCGGGGTCGCGATGGACAACCTCGCGCTCGGCATCGCGATCGGCATGGGCATCGGCATAGCGTTCGGCGTGGCCTTCGGGGCCAGCCAGGACGACTCGCGCGGCTCCGACGGCGGCGCTGCTGCGCAGCCGGACGACGGCGGCGACAGTGGAGACGGCGGCGCCGGGGGCGGGGGCGGCGACTAGCCTCCGCAGCCAGCGGCCGTCGGGTTCGCCATGCAGTCACCGTTCGTGAGCACCGTGCCGACCTCGAAGATCTTCACGCCGACGCTCGGCGCCGCGACCGGCAGCGTGCCGGGCACGGGGAACCAGCCGCCGCCTGCGTCGACCTCGGCGGTGAAGACGACGGTGAGGGATGCGGTCACATCGTCGCGGGACGCATACGTGTGGCTCGTGGTCGTCTCGGTCCACGACTCCTCGGGGCCTAGCCATGGGCTTCCGGATGCGGTGCTCGTCTCCGACGTCCCGTCCCCGTAGTCGAAGACGTACGAGGTCGGCGTCCACCGCACCTCGATGGGCACGTCGAACAGCTCGCCGCTCATGGTGTGCGTCTCGGCCGTCGCGTAGAAGTTGGTCGGCGTGCCGACGACGCCCCACCCGTCAGGCTCAACCACGAGCTCACCGACGAGCGGGCGGAAAGCAGCGAGGTCGCTCATCGTGATGGGGTCGAAGGACTCAGCGTCCAGTGGCTCCCCCGGCGGAGGAGGGGGTGGCGGGCACTCATCCACGTTCTCGCCCATCGCGACGCATCGGTCGTGGAGCATCTGGAGATAGGCACGCCACGCACGCTCGGCTTCGTCGTTCGGCGCGGCGATGGTCGAGCCCTCGGCTCCTGGCTCGGTCGGGCCGATGCCGGGGTGGATGAGGGAGCCGCTAACGATCACCTGTCCGGTGACTGGGTCGACGTAGCAGGCGCCAGCCATCATCTCCCACTGGTCACAGCCTGGAGGAGGGGCACCCGCGGTCGTCACCACTAGCCCGCTGAGGAGGAGCATCGCGCCTAGCCATCGCATACCGAGAGGTCCTCCGTCAGTACATCTAGCGTCTCCATCAACGGCACCTCGTCGTGCGGGGGAGCAAAGGTTGCCGACCATGCGACCAGTCCGGCTGGTGGCACGCGCGCACCCGTCGCGTCGAGCGTCTCAATCGTGGAGCCGTCTGTGCAGAGCTCAACCGCGATCCTCGACTCGTCAGATGAGATCAACCGGACGTTGGTGATCGTGGGCGTGCCCCTGCTGATGCGGCCTTCGTCGAGCGATTGCTGGATGGACGATGCGAACGAGGCGGCGAGAGTCGAGCTGGCGAACGCCTGAAGTGCGCTTGCGGAGGCGGCGCCATCTGCAAACTGGCGGTCCACGGCGATAAAGAACCGGTCGAACGATGCTTGAGCGCGTCTCACCGCTTCCTCGTCGCTCAGCGTCGACGACGGCGCAGGCGTGGCGGTAGGTGAAGGCGACGGTGTCGCGTCCGGCGGCGAGCATCCCGCGAGTGCTGCTCCCGTCATGACCGCTACGGCGAGCGTTGCGGTGAAGCGTTGAAGCATGCGGGCAGAGTACGCGAGCAGCGTCGGACGCCGACAGTGCTCTCCACAGGCTCACGAGCCGACCCGAGCGACGAGCACTCGCTTATGTCCCCCAACACAAACTCGGCCAAAGAAACATCGCGAATGGACTTGCGCTTCTCGCTCCGACCGTTATACCTTCGTGACCGCGAACTTCCACGCCAAGGTGAAAGGAGGAGCTCGCGATGTTCATCACCGACATGATTCCCGCTGGGACCCTCCTCGCTGGCGGGGTCTGCTAGCGGCGGAGCGCACGGGCCGACGGCTGCCGAGTCCATCACGGACTCGCTCTTGCCAGGCCACAGCAGGCTTCTGAGCCCTGCGTCTCCTCTCTTCACCGCACGCTGACCACGGCGGTTGCACGGCGCCCGGACACCTGCCGGCCGCTCTGCTCCCGCCGCACTCCGCGCATCCGCATTCATCATCCGAGTGCATCGAGCGCGCGATTCCTACGCAATTCACCGTGCGATATCTCGCGCCCATCGACGGGGCGATATCGCCATGCCAGAAAGCAGAACCACCATGTCGAATTCGACGCTGGTGCTGCCGGCTCCGCGCCGGCTCGCACTGAACGCATCGCGCCACCTCGAGCGCTGGGCCCTCAAGCCCCAGCAGCGCGAGGAGCAGCGACGCGAGGCCGAGGCCTACGAGGCGGCGCTCGCCGCTCGTGAGCAGCTCGCCCTCGACGCGCTCGCGCGCACCCTGCTGCGATGACCGCAGCCACGGCGGGGCCGTCCCTTCGGGGTCGGCCCCGCTTCCCGTTGCGCCGCTATGCCTCTGCCAGCCGGCGCAGCTCCGCGCCGATGACGCGCATCGACGTCAGCACCGCATCCGTCGCCGCCGCCTCGTGCTGCCAGCTCGCAAGCGCCGCGTAGGCGAGCGTGCGTCGCGCGCCCACTACGAGCCCGGTGTCGACGCGGACGCCCGCATCGGTGCCCGTCTTGTTGACGAGCCGCGGCAGGTCGGCCCCGTGGCCGTGCGAGAGCGGATCCTTGCCGAACGCCGACGCGACCATGCTCAGGTCGACCGAGTGGCGGAGCCAGCCGAGCACCCGGTCGCTCACCGCGGCCGACCTGAGCGTGCGGGTCGCGAGCCGCGCCATGAGGTCGGCGAGGCCGGTGGCGGATGCGGTCCCGAGGCGAGCGGGATGCTCGAGCCCGCGCCGGTCGCGCACGCGATCGTGCAGCCGCACGCCCTCGATGCCGAGCTCCGCGCGCACGCGCTCGACCGCATCCAGCCCGATCCGCTCGAGCAGCACGTTGGTCGCGAGGTTGTCGCTCACGGCTCCGACAAGCATCGCGGCGTCGCAGGCGCTCAGAGTCGACTGGGCGAGGTGCTGCCACAGCCCAGAGTCGCCCACCGGCTCGGCGCTCGACCGGTCGAGCGCCTCGTCGAGGTCGAGCTCGCCGCGCTCGGCGAGCATCGCGCACGCGACGAGCAGCAGCAGTTTCGGCGCGGAGGCGGCCGACAGCTCGGCGTCCGGCGAGCGGGAGAGGAGCAGCTCACCGGTCGCGACGTCGCGCACGAGCACCGACCAGCGCGCGGCGTCGGTGAGTGGCGGATGCGTCGTGCTCATCGTGGGGGAGTCTACGAAGCGGGGGCTCGTCTCGATACGCCACCTGCGGTGGCTACTCGACGAACGGTTGGCGGTGGCTACTCGACGAACGGGGGCGGTGGCGGCTCGGCGAACGGGTGGCGGTGGCTACTCGACGAACGGGTGGCGGTGGGTAGTGGGCGACCGGTACGCCACTTCCAGCCCGCAGGGCTACCGTGACCGCATGGCCACGCCGTCGTCAGCGTCCGGCGGCGCGCCCGAGAGCCGCAAGGCATCCGTCGCGCCGAAGGCCAAGCGCGCGCTCTACCGATGGCTGCCGCCCGACCGCATCGCGATCGCCGTGCGCACGGCGGTCGCGGCGATGGTCGCGCTCGGCATCGGGTCCGTGCTGCCCGGCGGGCTCTCGGACTACGCCTACGCGGCTCCGCTCGGCGCCTTCATCACCGTCGGCACCACCTTCTTCACGATCGCGCGGGCGGCGCTGCAGCAGGCGCTCGGGCTCGTGCTCGGCGCGGCGCTCGGGCTCGCGATGCTCTGGATCGACATCCCCGCCCTCGCCAAGATCGGCATCATCGGCGCCGTCGGCGTCGTGCTGCAGGGCGCGGCGACGCTCGGCATCGGCGCGAGCGTCGTGCCGGTGGTCGCGGTGCTCGTCATCCTGTTCGGCGGCGCCGACCCCGACGGCTACGCGACCGGCTACGTCGGCCAGTTCACGCTCGGCCTCGTCGTGGGCGTCGTCATCAACGCGCTCGCCCGCCCGCCGCTGCGCGATCGCGAGGCGCACCGGCGCATCAACTCGGCGGTGCTCGATCTCGCCGATCGCTTCGACGAGCTCGCCGAGACGCTCCGCGGCGACTGGCCGCCCGAGCGGGAGGACTGGGCCGCGTGGGGTCCCGAGCTCGAGGGATGGGTGGATGCCCTGGCCGACGACGTGCGCGAGGCTCGCGAGAGCAGGCGGCTGAACCCGCGCGCGAAGCTGCGTCCCCACGACGTCGAGCACGACGAGCAGGCCGTCGCGGCGCTGCGGGCCGTCGTGCACCGCTCGATCGACGTGCTCGACGCACTCGCGGGCGCCGCGTGGGCGCAGCCGGTCGAGGTGAGCATCGACGAGGCCGAGCGGCACCTCGCGGCCGACGCGGTCGAGGCGCTCGCCGCGCACCTGCGAGCGTGGGAGGAGCTCGACGGCGTCGAGCAGGCGTCGGATGCGTCGGGCACGGCGATCGACGCCCTCTACGAGGAGGCGGTCACCCGCGCTCGCCCGGAGTCGGGCCTCGCCGCCGTCGTCTTCGCGCTGCGCGCGATCCGCAGCCGCATCGACCGCGAGGCCGCGTCGCGGCCGCAGGTGCAGAACCCGTAACCCGCGACCTGGTCGCCTTCGGACGAACAGGTAGGTATTGCGCGTGTTGCTCCTCTGCGCCCGCGATTCCAGCGACTCGCCCTATACCTGCAGTCGCGGAGCGGCGCGGCGGGCGAAGCGCAGCGCCGCAGCGATGGCTCACTAGTCGTCGACCGCCGAGCCTTGCATGGGCGCGACGAGCACGGCGCCTCCCTCGCGCATCCACACCTGCCCGGTCGCGCGCTTCTCCTCCCGCGTCGCGAACCGGTAGCGGTAGACGCGCGCCCGCACCCACGCGGGGCGACGCCCGCCGAAGGGGTCGCCCGCGAGCAGCCGCAGGGTCGGCCGGTCGGCTTCCAGCAGGCGCACCAGCAGCGTCCGGAACCACGGTCCGCGCGCCCCGAGCGCGAGGAACCACATGAGCCAGTCGAGCCGCAAGTGGTACGGCGCGAACCAGCCGGGCACGCGCCGCACGTCGCCCGGCTTGCCCTTGAACGCGTACTCGACCCAGTCGTCGTCGCGCGGCTCGGCCTCGAGCGTGCCCTCGATGACGATCTCGTCGCGGTGCTTCGTGACGGTGCCGAAGGCGCCGTAGGCGTTCGCGAGCCGCCATCGGTTGAACGACGCGTTCATGAGCTGGCGGCGCGAGAAGAGGTTGCGCACCGACGGGATCGACAGCCACGCGTAGCCGACGAAGAGGACGATGGTGAGGATGCCGAACCACACGGGCGTCGGCTCGTAGTCGCCCGTCGGCGGCCAGGCGGGCACGAGCCACGCGACCACGCGATCGTCGACGGCCGCGAAGCCGAGCACGATCGTGATCCAGTTGAGCCACGCGAAGTTGCCGGTGATGACGAGCCAGCCCTGCGTGAGGATCATCACCGCCGCCGCGGCGGTCGCGACGGCCGCGAACGCGAGCGAGATGCCCGCCGCCGGTCCCTCGCGACCGATCGCGCCGGCTGCCGTGGCGCCGACGAACGCGACCGCGAGCACCCACGGCGCGATCAGCTGCGCGACGTGGTTGCCGAGCACCTCGAGCTTGTGCCACCAGGCGGGGGCGAGGTGCGCGATGCGGCTGAGCGGGCCCGGCATCGGCTGCGTCTCGTGGTGGTACATGAGCGCGGTGAGGTCGCGCCACTCGCTGCCGCCGCGCAGCTTGATCATGCCCGCGCCGAACTCGAGCCGGAACACGAGCCACACGATGAGCAGGAGCGCGAGCGCCGGGGGAGCGTGGTCGTCGGAGCCGAGGAACGCGACGAGGAACCCCGCTTCGCACAGCAGCAGCTCCCAGCCGAAGCCGTAGAACGTCTGCCCGATCGGCAGGATCGAGAGGTAGACGATCCAGAGCGCGAGGAACGCGAGCATCGGCGCCCACGGCGGCCCCGACTGCAGGAAGCCGGTCACGAGGGCGAGCGCGATCGCGATGCAGACGAGGCAGAGGATGCGCAGCATCCGGTCGGAGTAGTGCCACCGGAAGATGCTGGGGACGCCCTCGAGTCCGCCGGCGGCGATGTAGCGCGGGGCGGGCTGGAGGCCGCGCTCCCCGAGCAGCGCGGGGAACTGGAGCAGCGTCGAGAGGAACGCGATCGCGAAGATCGCGGCGGTGCCGCGCTGCAGCACCTGCCGAGCGAGCTCGGCGTGCGGGGCGTCGAGCCAGCTGAGCCACGCCATGGTTCACCCCCTCCGCTGGTCGAGTAGCCCGGCGCAGCCGGGCGTATCGAGACCACTGTCGTGAGCGGGAGGCGCCGCTACAAGTGGCCGCCGCTCAGAGTCTCGCTGGCGACGCGGGAGTCAGCCCAGTCACCACTCCATCGTGCTCCGAGGCGGCACCGGCACGCCGTGATCGCGGCGCGCTCTCGGTCGGGCACGCGGTGCGGGTGCCGATGCGCTCGCCACGACGGGCGTGACCTCGGCGCTGCGATGCGCCATCGTCGCGGCCTACCAGCGTGCGGTGTCCATCGTGCCGTGGCGCACGGCGAGGCGGATGAGCCAGTAGGTGGCGAGCATCCCGAGGAACGACAGACCGAGACCGATGAGCAGCGCCACGAACACTGAGCCTGCAGCGCCGGCGAGCCAGCCGAAGAGGTCGAACTGCCAGCTGGGAGAGGGGGACGGGTTCACGCTCGTCAATCTAGTGACGGTGGGGGACGCATCCGCCCCGTCGCTCAGCTCGCGTGCACGCCCATCTCCTTGAGTGCCGCGTGCGCCGCGTGCCAGCCGCTCATGCCATGCACGCCGCCGCCCGGCGGCACCGACGACGAGCACAGGAAGATCCGGCCCGGCATCGGCACCCGGTGGGGGTTCGCGAGCACCGGCCGCGCGAGCTGCTGCGTGCCGGCGAGCGTGCCACCGCCGATCGAACCGCCGACGAGGTTCGGGTTCCACAGCTCGAGCGCCGCGGGCGTCATCGGCCGCCGCTCAAGGATCCGGTCGCGGAAGCCGGGGGCGAAGCGCTCGATCTGCGCCTCGATGGCGTCGGATGCGTCACCCGGCCACCCGTGCGGCACGTGCGCGTAGGCCCACAGCGTGTGCCGCCCGGCGGGCGCGCGCTCGGGGTCGGCGACGCTCGGCTGCGTCGCGAGCACGAACGGGCGCTCGGGCATGCGGCCGCGCGCGACCTCGCGCTCGGCGTGCGCGATCTCGGCGAGCGTGCCGCTCAGGTGCACGGTGCCGGCGCGACCGACCCGCTCGTCCTCCCACGGCACCGGTCCGTCGAGCAGCACGTCGAGCTTCGAGACCGCGGGGCCGTACTTCCAGCGCTCCATCCGCTTCGCGTAGAGCCCCTCGATCCGGCCGTGCGCGACGCGCAGCAGCTGCCGCGGCGTGAGGTCGAGCAGCACGAGGTCGGCCGGCGGCAGCTCGCGCAGGTCGGTCACGTCGACGCCGGTCTCGATCCGGCCGCCGTGCGCCTCGACGACGCGACCCAGGGCATCCGCGATCGACTGCGACCCGCCCTTCGCGAACGGCCATCCCGCCGAGTGCCCGACGCCGCCGAACGCGACCCCGAACGCGCTCGTGAGCGGATGCCCGAGCGGCAGCGTCGCGTGCGTCACCGAGCCGGCGAACAGCGCTTGCGCCGCGCCGGAGCGGAAGACCGTGCGGGCGAGCAGCGTCGCCGGCCACGCGCCGCGCAGCCCGAAGCGCGCGAGCAGCACCGGGTCCTTCGGCCACCGCAGCAGCGGCCCGAGGATGGCCTCGGCGGTCGCGTTCGGGTCCTCGGTCGCCGGGGCGTGCATCCGCAGCCACGCCTTCGCGTCGACGCCGAGCTCGCGCGCGGTCTGCTCCGCGTCGCGGTGCAGGATCGCCGCGCGGCCCCCCGGCAGCGGATGCGCCATCGGGTAGTCGGCGTGCACCCACTCGAGCCCGTGCTGCTCGAGCCCGAGCGAGCGGAAGGCCGGGCTCGTGACGCCGAACGGGTGCCCCGATGCGCCGGGATCGATGATCGCCTGGTCGCCGAACGCCGGCATCGACGCGCTGGCGCCGCCGATCCTCTCGGCGCGCTCGAGCACGGTCACCTCGAGTCCCGCGCGCGCGAGCACGGCGGCGGCGGTGAGGCCGTTCGGCCCCGCGCCCACGACGACAGCGCTGGTCATGCGGCCTCCCGAGATCGTGGCGGGCGGATGCGTCGGCCCGGCCGGGCACGCAGCAAGCCTTGCGCGGGCACCTTACGCCCGCAACCCGCATGCCGCCTCAGCCCGCCACCCGGCCCGACCGCTGGTCGAGTAGCCCGCGAAGCGCGCGTATCGAGACCAAGCCTCAGCCGCACGCCTCCAGCACGTCGACGAGCATCCGCTTGTCCTCGCTCGCGACCGCCAGCGCGTAGTCGTGCGCGATCTGCGTGTAGCGACCCGCGTACTCGCACCAGAAGCCCGGATCCTCCGGCATCCAGTCGCCCGGTCCACGATCGCCCTTGGCCGAGTTCGTCGGGCCGTCGACCGCGAGCAGCGTCGCCGGATCGTTCGCGAATACGACGCGCTCCTCGTAGCTCCACGCCCACGCGCCCCCGCGGTGCGCGGCCGAGAGGCTGATGATGTGGTCGATCTGCACGGCTTGGCTGTCGCCGCCGATGCGATCGTGCGCGAACTCGAGCGTGGCGCCCGTGTACGGCTCGACGCGGAGCGTGCCGGTCAGCACCGTGCACTCGTCGGCTGCGAGCGCCTCGCCCTCGAGGTCGCGCTGCAGGATGTCCTGCCGAGTCGAGCATCCGTTGCGATCGACGTCGACCCATCCGTCACCGAAGTCGGCGCGCCGGTACGGCGGGATCGCGACTCGTTCGTCGATCACCTCGAGCGTCGCGGCGATCGCCCGCAGCTCGCCCTGCGCGTCCGGCGTCGTCGGCGTCGGGGACGCCGCAGGGGCCGGCGCGATCGAGGGAGCGGGCCGCGCGCTCTCTCGAACCGGCGGTTCCCCGGTGATCGCGCCAGCCGCGCTGCACCCGCCCAGGAGCACCGCCCCGATGAGCGCCGCAAACGCGCCGACGTGCGCCCGAGCCGACCGCGAGCGCACGACTCGAGGTGCTGGCGGCATGGAGGTCTCCGTTCGAGGGCGCCGTCGAGCCGCTGGGAGGCTCGGGGCTGCCCGATCCCGCCATCGTATGGACGTGCGCCAACCGCTCGGCGCACGCGACGCGGCCTGTCGCCGGGGCGCTGCGCTCAGCCCGGCGCTACGCGAACCGCTCCCGCACCGTCTCGTGGCTGATCCGCTGCACCTCGGCGATCTGATGCTCGGCCCGCCGCACGAGGTCGTCGAGCAGCGCCCGATCGAACCGCGAGTCCGAGGCCGACAGCTCGATGAGCGCCTGCCACATCGAGAGCTTGCCGCGCACCGCGCCGGTGAGGAAGTCGAGCTCGAGCTGCGTCATCGAGCTGCGCCGCATGCGCAGCAGGTTGACCGGGTTGACGCTCCCGCCCGCGCGCAGCAGCAGCGTGAGCGCGCGCTTCCAGCCCTTCGGCCGGTAGTCGAGCTGCTGGATGATCTTCGCGAGATCCCGCCGGTCGCGGTCGACCTCCTCGGCGAGCGCGACGAGCACCTGCTCGTGCGGCGTGCCCTCGAAGGTCTTCGCCGCCGCGCGGAACGCCTTCACGCCGCCCTCCGAGGCGAGCAGGTGCTCGTTCAGGTAGGTCGAGAGGTTGCCGTGGGCGTCGGCGGATGCGTCGGGTCGCGCTGCGTCGTTCATGGTCGCCTCCGGTCGCGGTGCACGTGCTGTCCGCGCTCCAGCGTCCCGCGGAACCCTGGACGCCGCGTGAGCGCGGCACGAGTCCTACTGCTCAGTCGATCGTCAGGCTCCAGTCGCCCACCGCCTCGACGACGACGAGGGATGGTCCGGAGCCGAGTCGCGCCGGCTCCCCAGAGACCGCCGACTCGTTGAAGAGCAGCGACGTCGACGTCGCATCCGCGTCTCCCGTCAGCTCCGTGATGAGGATGGGTTCATCGCCGCCGTGCATCGCGGTCATCGTCGCGGGCTCGCCCTCGTGGAGGAAGACGGCGTCGCCCGTGCCTGCGCTCGTGAACCCGGGCGCGGAGGCGATCGGCGAGATGGTGAGGTTCCACGAGGCGCCGTCGTCGGCGGTCACGCGCAGGGCGACTGCGTCGCTCGAGTCGTAGCCGAACGCGGTGTGGCCGCTGTAGGCGCCGACGGTGCTCACCGCGTAGTCGACGTCGGTCATCCGGTCGAAGCGATCCACCACGACGACGTTGAAGTCGTCGTCGCCACGATAGGTCGCCGAGATGATCCCGGCGTGCGCGGGCAGCTCGACGGCCGCATCCCCTCGTCCGTGCACGGTGACCGGCTCGAACGTCGGGAAGGTCCGCTCCGCCCACGCGACCGCCGCGGCGCTCGCGGCGACATCGGACCGGGCGGGCGCGTCGGCGCGGATGAGCGCGCCGTTGCCGACGCCCGTGATGAGGCCGAGCGCCGCGCCGAGGCCGAGAGCGAGCGCCCAGACTGCGAGCGGCCCGGGTCCGGGGCGAGCGGCGTTCAGGTCGCGCCACTGCTCGCGAATGCCGGCTCGTGCCACGCAGACCCTCCTCGATCGTTCCGACCGCCCTTGAGGCCGCCTCTCCCTTCGCACTCTAGAGCGATGCCCGCGCACGTCGGTGCCGGAAGCGCCACGACCGGCACGGATGCGGCACGCTTTCCCCATGCATGCATCCGGCAGCCCTGCACCCCGTTCGGACGTCCCGCTCATCGTCGCCGGCTGGGTCGCGATCATCGCGCCGCTGGTCGCGATCGCGCTCAAGGCTCCGACCGGCGGTTGGCTGCTCGTCGGGATGGTCTTCTCGTTCCCGATCTGGCTGCTCGGCTACGCGGCCGTCATCATCGCCGCGGTCAGCATGCTGCGACGGCTAGGGGCGCTGCGCGCACCCGGCCACCGTACGCGCGCGATCATCTGGGCGTGGCTCACCTCGGTGGGCGTCATGGTGGTCGGCTTCACGGTGGTCGACGGCGGCGACACGAGCGAGTCGGTCGCATCGACGCTCGGCCTCGTCGTCGGCCAGACGGGGAGCGGCTCGCCCGTGAACGACATCTCGAACGGCGTCGCCGCGCTCGCCGCGATCGCCTGGCTCGGCGGCTGGCTCGCGCTCGTCGTCGAGTGGATGATCGCCGTCGCGCGCCGCCGAGCGGAGGCGCCGCGCGTCGCCCCGCCGGTCATCGGTAGGTAGCTTCCGCCGCGGCGCGCCTGCCCAGCCGCCGTCGATACGGTTGAGGGATGCCAGAGCTCGCCAACGGGAAGTACGTCTCGCAAGCCGACGCGATCCGCCAGTGGTGGCCCGCCGCGCGCGACGCGCTTATCGAGACCGCCGGCGAGTACGGGGCGTGGCTGTCGTTCGAGGCGCTGAGCGGTCGTGTGCAGGCCCGCACCGGCATCACGACGAACCAGCCGCCGGAGGAGTGGATCCCGCGCGTGCTCGGCGCGGTGGCGACGGATGCGGAGCGGCGCGGAGAGCCCCGGCTCACGTCGCTGTGCGTCACGGCCGAGCGCCGCGTCGCGGAGGACTACGCCGGAGTGCCGGCCGGGACCGATGCGCCCACGCGCGAACGCGTCGCCGCTGCCGATCGGCTCGAGTGCTACCGCGCCTTCGGCGCGACCATGCCGGACGACGGCGGCGCCCCGACGCTGCTCGCTCCACTGCCGGCGAGCACCGCTCGCCCTGCGCGCGCCGAGCGTCCGGCTCGCACGCGCGCGGCCGCGCCGAAGGCAGCATCCGCGCCGAGCGGCATGCGCGAGACCACCTGCCCGCACTGCTTCATGGTGGTGCCGGTCGCACCGACCTGCCGCGACTGCGGCGAGCCGCTTGCGCTCTGACCCAACGCTGGAGCGTAGCCGGCGCGGAAGAAGTGATGGGGCCGGCACAGCTGCAGCTGGGCCGGCCCCACGGGCTCCCAGTCTCTACGCCTGGCACTCCGGGATGTAGAAGTACTTCGAGACCTCCGGGTCGTCGGCGTTCTCCGTCGTGGCGATGATGTTCTCGAGCACCCGCGGTGTCTCGATAGCGGACTCATCTCCGGTCAGCGCAGCGTATGCGTACTGCACCGCGAGCTGTCCCTCCTGGATGAAGTCCTGGACCACGAGGATGTTGATGTTTCCCGAGCGCAGCTGCTCGACGGTGCCCGGCTCCGCGTCGTAGCCCGCCACGACGATGTCGGCGCCGGCGTTCGCGACGGCGTTGGCCGCGCCCGTCGCTGAGTTGCCGTTCACTCCGAAGACGCCGGCCAAGTCGTCGTGGGCGAGCATGAGCGACTGGACCTGGCTCTCAGCGGTAGCGACGACCGAGCGGGAGTACTCCGGCTCGAGCAGGGTCACGTTCGGGAACTGCTCCTCCATCACCGCGCGGAAGCCGTCCACGCGTGCGATGTCGGTCGTCGCGCCAGGGACGCCCGAGATGATGGCGACCGTGCCCTCGCCGCCGATCGCCTCTCCGAGCGCCTGGGCAGCCGCGCCTCCGCCCTGCTCGTTGTCCGACATGATCTCGGCCGTGAGACCACTCGTGTCCTCGAGCCCCGTGTCGACGGTGATGACCGGGATATCGGCCGAGAGGAACTGATCGACTGCGGGGCGCAGCGCTGACGAATCCGACGGCACGAGCAGCAGCGCATCCGGCGAGGTGGCAAGCAGCGACTGCACCACGGGCAGCTGCTGCGCGGGATCCCATGCGTTCGCGCCTTGGAAATCGACCGTGACACCGAGCTCCTCCGCCGCCTGCAGTGCCCCGCAATACATCGTCTGGTACGCCGGATGTGTGGTCATGCCCGGCACGAGAGCAATTGTGAAGTCCTCGCCTGTTGCTGGCGCGTCCGCGCCCTCGGAGGGTTCGGTTGCAGTCGCGCCCGAGCAGGCGACGGTTGCAAGGAGGACGAAGGCCGACGATGCCAGGCCGATCGCCGTCCTCGAATTGTGCTTCTTCAGCATGGTTGTTCCCTTCCCTTGGAGCGCCGTCGCTCCGTGGCCGATGCGGGTGATCGCTAGGAGCGCTCGCCCGAGTACTTGATCCGGATTTGGTCGCCGTAGACGGCCGCGACGGTGATGATGCCGATGGCGATCGTCTGCCAGAACGAGGCGACGCCCGCAATGATGAGTCCGATCTGCAAGGCGGCCATGATGAGCGCGCCGACCATCGTGCCGAGGATCGAGCCGCGCCCACCCATCAGGCTGGCGCCGCCGATGACCGCCGCAGCGATCGAGGACAGCTCCATGCCGGTCCCTGCCATGGTGCTCGCGCTCACGAATCTGGAGGTGAGTAGGAACCCAGCCACCGCCGCGAGGAACCCCGCAAACACGTACACGCGGACGATGTGCCAGTCGACCCCGATGCCTACGCGCCGAGCGGCGCCTTGGTTGCTGCCTACGGCGAACGTTCGTAGGCCGAAGCGGGTCTGAGAGAGCGCGACTCCTGCGACGACCGCAACCAGGATCGTGACGAGCACGGGGACGGTGAACCATCCGCCCAGCGGGGTATTGCCGATCGAGCCGAGCTGCGGGGGCAGCCCGACGATTTCTGCGCCGCCGGAGATCAAGTTCATGCTTCCTGTCGCGACGCTCAGCATGCCCAGCGTCACGATGAAGGGAGTGATCCGCAGCTTGGTGATGATGAGCCCGTTGATGAGACCTGCGAGCGAGCCGATCCCCAGCGACGTCACGAGGCCGACGAGGATCGCGATCGATGGGTCAGCGCCTCCAGCAGCCAGCTCCCGCATGACCACCGCGCCGATGACCGCGGAGCACGCCATCACCGCCCCGACCGAGAGGTCGATGCCTCCGGTGATGATCACGAAGGTCTGCCCGATGGCCAGGAGCGCGACCACGGTGGCGGTCTGCGACAGCGCCATCCAACTCGCTTTGGAGATGAAGTTCGGGGCGACCAGGCCGATGACGACCACGATGAGGAGCAGGACGAGTACTCGGGCTACGTCGCCGTCACCTTTTCCGAGAAACGCTCCGAAGCCTTGCAGCGGAGTCCTGGGACGTCGGGTTCGATCGAGCTCCGCGTCGTCCAACGTCGTCATCATGGTGGTCTCGACGGGCTGCTTACGTCCCATCAATAGGCGCTTTGCGCTCATCGCTCGCTCTCCAGTGCTGCGCCGGTGATCCACCGGATCATCGACTCGACACCCTCGATCGCTGGATCGAGTTCCGCGACGATGCGGCCGCGGTACATGACGAGCACGCGATCGCACAGTTCTCTCACCTGCGGGAGGTTGTGGCTGATGAGGATGACCGGCACGTCACGATCCGCGACGTGCCGCACGAGCTCGCCCACGCGGTGCTGCTGCTCAACGCCCAGTGCGGCGGTCGGCTCGTCCATCAGGACGAGCTTCGATCCGCGCGCGGTGGCGCGAGCAACGGCGATCGCCTGACGTTGCCCACCCGAGAGAGCGCTCGTCCGGGCGTCGACGGAACCGATCCGTATCCGCGTCGTCCGCAACTCTTCTTCGGCGCTCGCGATCATCGCTTTCTTGTCGAGGAATCCCAGTGCGCCGAGCAGCCCCGGCCTGCGCTGCTCTCGGCCGAGGTGCAGGTTCGCCCAGATGGGCAGGTCGAGGGCGAGCGCTAGATCCTGGTACACGGTCTCGATGCCGAGATCTCGCGCGTGCGACGGGCTGGAGAGCGAGACGGGCTCGCCTTCAAACTCCACCGCGCCTTCCGTGGGGGTCGTCGCTCCCGAGAGCACTCCGATCAGCGTCGACTTGCCGGCTCCGTTGTCGCCGACGAGGCCGACCACTTCGCCGCGTCGCACCTCCATGTCGACGCCTCGCAGCGCCTGGACGTGGCCGTAGTGCTTGGTGACGCCGGTGACGCGAAGCACTACGTCCGCGGTCGACGGGTCAATGGTCGTCACGCGGACGTCACCTCCGAGATTGGCGGGGTGTCGAGCGACACCATGGGTTGAGCACCGCAACCGGCGGCGGTCGCCGCAACCCTGCGGTAGGCAGCCGCGCGGACGGGATCAGGCTCGACTCGACCTCGGATCCGTGCGCCACTGTCGAAATCGACGGGTTGCCCTGCAGCGATGGCACCGACGAGCGCCGCCCCGAGCGGTGAGTGATCAACGTCGGCAGAGAGCACGACGGGCAGCCCCGATGCGTCGGCGATCGCGCGATGCCAGACGGCGAATCTGCTACCGCCGCCTGAGAGGACGATCTCCTTCACGGGCGAACGCGCTGGCGTGGCCAGCACCGATTGAGCCAGAGAGAGTGCCACGCCATCGACGACGGCCCGCATCAGGTGCGCAGGTCGGTGATGGAAACCCAGCCCTAGGAATGCGCCCTGCGGGCGGCCGTCCACCACCGGGGTCCGGAGACCTCCCAGGTGAGGGTTCGCGGTCAAGCCTTCTGAGCCCGGCAGGATCGCGTCTGCGGCCTCGAGCAGCTCGCCCTCAGACGCCAGGCCCTGTAACAGGTCTTCAGCTAGCCACCTCGTCGCGAGGCCCGCAGCGAGCACCACGCCCATCGCCATGCGGCTCCCGGGATGAGCTCCGGCGATCACGTGATGTGTGCGGCTGAGCGTGGCGATGCTGCGCGTTCCTAACTCCAACGGCACGACTGCCGTGCCGCTCGAGCTGATGGATATCGCCGCTCGCTCGGGGCGGTCGAGTCCGAGCGCTATCGCGGCCATCGCCTGATCGCCGCCGCCGGCGGCGACTGGCGTCCCTGGGCGCAGGCCAGTGGCGTCAGCCGCGCGTCGGGTTACCTCGCCCGCGACGCTTTGCGTCGCCATCATCGGAGGCAGCTGCTCGCGGCTCACGCCGGCTAGCGCGAGCAGTTCGGGCACCGGCTGCTCGTCCACAATCGAGAAGAGCAGGGTGGCGCACGCATCGGTCGGCTCGAGGGCGAGGGCGCCGGTCAATCGGAAGCGGATCCAGTCCTTCGGCTGCAGGACGCTTGAGGCGGCGGCGAGGGCGGCGGGCTCATGCTTCGAGAGCCATGTGAGACTCAGACCAGCCAGGCCCGAGGCAATCGGCATCCCGCACCGCGAGGTGACTTGCGCGTCGCCCACTGCGGTTCGCCAGAGCTCGGCCTCGGCACGCGTGCGCGCGTCCGGCCAGATGATGGCTGGCCGGACCGGGAGGCCGCGCTCGTCCAGGAGCACGATCCCGTGCATCTGGCCGCTCAGGCCGATGCTCGAGGGGAGCGCGCCACCCCGTACGAGCACTTCGCGCACGGCATCGACGGTTGCGCTCCACCACAGCTCCGGGTCCTGCTCTGCCCAGCCGGGATGCGGCCGGTCGATCCCGTAGGCGACCTGCGAGGCGGCGGTGACCTCGCCCGACTCACTCAGAAGGACGCACTTCACGCTGGACGTGCCCAGGTCGATGCCGAGGTGCACGGTCACTGGTCACCTCCATCGGTGCCGGTCGGTCGGGCGCAAGCCCGCGTGGCTCAGATGATGCACGGCGAAGCGCTCAAAGCGCAACATGGTGCTCATTTGAGCAGCTGATCAGCCGTCTCGGAATCAGTGATCAACGTGGAGATTGCGTTCGTTCGCAACGCGGCGCGGATTGCCCCGACCTTGCCGGACCCCGCGGCGACCGCGACCGTCTCGGGGACGCCGCGCAACTCATCGAGCGACATGCCGACGACGCGTTGCGCGATCTCGGGGCGGATGACTTCGCCATGCGCGTCGACCGGGATCCCGCAGACGTCGGCGGCGACGCCGGCCTCACGCAGGGCCGCCCGATCGTGGTGGGGCAGCTCGTTGAAGAGGGCGGAGTTAGCCGGGTCCCAGGCACCGATGCCGAACATCGCGATCGTCACCCGGGGGAATCTGCTCACCACCTCGGCGAGTGAAGCGTCGTTGCGCAGGTCGCTGGCCATCTCGGCGCTGCCGACGACGAATGGGGCGTGGAGCGGATACGCTCGGCCGCCTGTCCGCAGGGCCACTCGGCGCACGATCTCGGCGCCGCTGAGCATGCGGTCCGCCGACCGGGTACCCCCGACGATCTGCACGACGTCTGCGCCGGTGGCTTCCGCGCGGAACGCGGCCGTCATCGCGGTCAAGCTCGCACCCCATGCGATGCCGAGCAGGTCCTCCGGTCCGAGGATCGCCGCGAGGTGCTCCGCGGCCGACTGTCCGATCGCCGCCGCAATCGATTCCGCATCGAGATCGTCGCTGCGGACGACGACCGCTCGTCGCAGGTTCCAGCGTGCCGCGAGCCGATCCGCGAGCTCGAGGTCATCTGCGGTCGGGAGCTGGATGGAGATGTGTACGAGTCCTTCCGCCCGAGCGAGGTCGAGCAGGCGCGCGACCTTGAAGCGCGAGAGGCCGAGCTCGTCCGCGATCTCGCTCTTGGTCTTGTCGTGTAGGTAGAACCGGCGCGCTACTCGGGCGGCCTCCACCAACGTGCCCTGGAGTCGCAACGACCGAGCCCGGTCTGCCATCAGCTCTCCTCGCCTTTACCGGCTTTGCGCCGATGTGTATGCTCCCGGGGCGCTCATTGGTGCTCACGGTGCTCAAATGAGCGTAGCGCAAAGAGAGCTGGGCGGGGGAGCCACATGGCCACGGAGATACGCATACCTACTACGGGGAACGCGGGCGAAGACGCGGTGCTCGTCGAGTGGCACGTCGATGTGGGCGGCTCGACCCGCGAGGGCGAGCCCGTGCTGACGATCGAGACGGCGAAGTCGACGCTCGAGGTTGTGGCGCCTGTGGACGGCACCGTCCTCGAGCAGCGCGCGAAGCCCGGCGATGACGTCGCGGAGTTCTCGGTTGTGGGGCTTATCGGGGAACCGGGGGAGGCGACTCACCCCGCCGAGACCCACACGCACGAACTGTCCGCGGAAGCTCGAGCCCATGGGCGGTCGCTCCCCCCTGAGTCGACCATGGGCGGCGAGGAACCGGCGGAGCCTTCACCGGAGCCGCCCGTACCGGCACCGGACGCCGCGCGGCCCGCGCGGATCGCCGCATCACCCCGCGCGAGGCGCGTCGCGAGTGCGCTCGGCGTCGACCTGACAGAGGTCGACGGCAGCGGACCGCTCGGGAGAATCCTTGCCGGAGACGTCGAGCGGGCAGCGGTCGACGCGACGACCGCGACCGACGCTCCACCGGTGCAGAGTGTGGTCATCCAGCCGAGTGCCGTCGTCCCGGTGAGAGGCGTTCGCAAGGTCACAGCCCAGCGCATGCACGCATCGCTTTCGGAGGCGGCGCAGGTCACGCTGACCCGCTACGCGAACGCTGACTCGATGTTGCAGTGGCTGGATCGGATTCGAACGAGTCCTGGGGCCGCATCCGCTCCGCGGGTGACCCTCAACGATCTCCTGCTCTACGCCACCGCGCGCGCCGTCGTCGGGCACCCCGTGCTGAACTCGCGGTTCGACTGGGATGGCATTCGGCAATTCGACCGGGTGAACCTCGGCTTCGCGGTCGACACGGAGCGGGGCCTCTTCGTGCCGGTGATCCGCGACGCGCATCGACTCAAGCTCGGTGAGCTAGCGAGCCAGGTGCACGCGGCGATCGAGCGAGCACGCGGAGGCCGGTTGCAGCCCGACGAGATGGCCGAGGGCACCTTCACCGTTTCGAACCTCGGAGGGCTCGGCGTGCACTGGTTCACGCCCGTCCTGAATGCGCCGCAGAACGGCATCCTCGGGATCGGGGCCGCACATCGGGACGGCGACGGTCGCATGCTGCTGCCGCTGTCTCTCACCTTCGATCATCGTGCGCTCGACGGCGGCGCCGCCGCTCGCGCGCTCGCCGACATCGCAACCGCGATCGAGCACGTCGACGTGCTCGACGCCTTCTGAGCCGACCCGAGACGAGGACACCATGGTCAAGGAACTGCCAATCGATCCCGACGACATCCGGCGGTCCGGGGAGCTCAAGCTGGGATCGATACCGGTCAACGCATACGAAGCGCCTCTCGCAGAGGAGCGGCGGCGGTATGGCGATGCCGCGCTCGAGCGGATCGGTCGAGACATGCTGCTGGTGCGTGAGTTCGAGCTCATGCTGAACTCGATCAAGCGCGAGGGCGCGTACCTGGGCGTGGCCTACAACCACCTCGGTCCGGCGCACCTCTCGATCGGACAGGAGGCGCAAGCGGTCGGGCAGGCCTTCACGCTCGACCCCCGCGACAAGGTGTTCGGCAGCCACCGCAGCCACGGTGAGGTGGTCGCCAAGGGACTCTCCGCGATCGCGAAGGCGGAGCCCAACGCGCTCCGCGAGGACCTCACCCGTTGGGCCGGTGGCGAGACATGGCGAGTGGTCCGCGATCTCCTAGAGGACGATGATCCGCAGCAGCTCGCGATCAACTACCTCATGTACGGCATGGCGGCCGAAACCTTCGGGCGCCGAACCGGCTTCAACCGAGGTCTGGGCGGCAGCATGCACGCATTCTTCCCGCCGCTCGGCATCTACCCGAACAATGCAATCGTCGGTGGATCGGCACCGCTCGCAACGGGAGCCGCCCTCTACAACCGCCTCCGCAACGAGGACGGGCTCGTGGTTGCCAGCATCGGGGATGCATCCACGGGAACCGGACCGGTCTGGGAGTCGTTCAACTTCGCTTCCATGGGGCAGTTGCGGGGGCTGATGGACGAAGCGCACAGCGGCGGGTTGCCGGTGATCTTCTTCATCGTCAACAACTTCTACGGGATGGGCGGCCAACCCATCGGCGAGACGATGGGATTCGAGCGCGTCGCGAGGATCGGCGCCGGCGTCAATCCCGAGCGGATGCACGCGCAATCCATCGACGGCAACGACCCGTTTGCCGTGATCGACGCCATGCGTCAGGCTCGCGAGCATATCGAGGCCGGCACAGGACCCGTACTGATCGACTGCCAGACATACCGGCTCTCGGGACACTCACCCAGCGACGCGAGCTCGTACCGCACCAAGGAAGAGCTCGACCGCTGGGCAGCCGCAGACCCCATCGAGCGATACTTCGGCAGGCTCGTCGACGAGGGCGTCGTGGACGGCGATCGGCAGAGCGCGCTGAAGGCCTGGGCCGAGCAGACGGTGCGAGCTGCGCTCGAGGTCGCCATCGACGACCGCGTCTCGCCTCGTATGCGACTGCGAGATGAACCCGAGGTCATGGCAGGACTGACGTTCAACAGCACGTCCGCCGATCCTGCGGAGGCATCCGCAGGGGAGACCTCGGTTGCGGAGGCCGACCTTCCGCACCTGCAGGCGATCCGCAAGAAGTCTCGCATCGGCGTGGCGGACGGTGCGCCGATGCCGGGATCCAAGGCGGTCACCTTCCGCGACGCCATCTTCGAGGCGATCGTCCACACCACCGCGGCGGACGATCGCATCGCGCTCTGGGGCGAGGAGAACCGGGATTGGGGCGGCTCCTTCGGGGTCTACCGCGGGCTGACCGAGTTCCTGCCCCGCCACCGCCTGTTCAACAGTCCGATCTCGGAAGCCGCCATCATCGGAGCGGGCGTCGGGTTCGCGCTGGCCGGAGGGCGACCACTCGTCGAGTTGATGTATGCCGACTTCATCGGTCGCGCGGGAGACGAGCTCTTCAACCAGATGGCGAAGTGGCAACCGATGTCGGGGGGACTCGTGCAACTGCCGATGGTCGTGCGCATCTCGGTTGGCGCGAAGTACGGTGCGCAGCACTCCCAAGACTGGTCGTCGATGGCGACGACCGTGCCCGGACTGAAGGTGCTCTTCCCGGCGACTGCCAGGGACGCGAAGGGCTTGCTGATCTCCGCGCTGCGGGGGAACGATCCAGTGCTCTTCTTCGAGAGCCAGCGGCTCTACGACCAGCCTGAAGTCGTGCATCCCGAGGGCGTTCCCGTTGATGCGCTGCCGACGCCCATCGGCGTCCCGAATCTCGTCCGTCGCGGTGACGACCTGACCATCCTCACCGTTGGCGCAACGCTCTATCGCGCGCTCGAAGCCGCAAAGCGCCTGCACGAGCAATACGGCATCGAGGCGGAGCTCATCGACGCACGATCGTTGGTCCCGTTCGAGTACGACATGCTGCTCGAGTCCGTCCGAAAGACGGGCAGGCTGCTGTGCGCCTCGGACGCGAATCTACGAGGTTCCTGGCTGCATACGGTCGCCACGACGGTCACAGCCGAGGCCTTCGACGACCTGGACGGCCCCGTCACGGTGCTGGGTGCTCGCAACTGGATCGCACCGCCGGCCGAGCTCGAGTGGGAGTACTTCGTCACGGCGGACGACATCCTCGACGCGGTGCACGAGCGCATCCTGCCGCTGTCGGGTCATGTCATGCAGCCCGGCCGCGGCGGTTGGGCCGTGCCGTCGGATTCGGCGCTGGGACTCTGACGTGGAGCGCTTCGACGTCGTGGTGCTCGGGGCTGGTCCAGGAGGATACACAGCGGCGATCCGAGCGGCGCAGCTCGGACGCTCGGTCGCCATCGTGGAGCCTTCCATGTGGGGAGGGGTATGTCTCAACATCGGGTGCATCCCGACGAAGGCGCTGCTCCGCCATGCCGAGATCGCCGATCTCGTCACCGTGCACCGCGATCGCTTCGGCCTGCGCGGTGAGATGACCGTTGACTATGGGGTGGCTTTCGCTCGCAGCCGAGAGGTCGCGGATGGCCGGGTGAAGGGCGTCCACTACTTGATGCGGAAGCACGGCATCGTGGAACTGCACGGCAAGGGCCGCTTTCGCGACGCACGGACGATCGACGTGGTGCTCAACGATGGCGGCCGTCGCGCGCTGCGCTTCGGCGACGCGATCGTCGCGACCGGCGCGACGCCGGCGATGCTGACCGGCATCAATCGGTCCGACCGCGTCGTCACCTACGAGGCGCTCATCATGCGCGACGCTCCGCCGCCATCGATCGTCATCGTGGGCGGAGGTGCCATCGGAGTGGAGTTCGCGACCCTCCTCTCCTCGTTCGGCACGTCCGTCACCCTTGTCGAGGCGCAACCTCGGCTGTTGCCGAATGAGGATGCGGAAGTCGCGATCGCGCTCGAGAAGGCCCTGTCGGCCCGAGGAGTGACGATCGTGACCGGCGCGACTGTGCAAGAGATCGCGGATGGCCGGGATGGAACTTCGGTCGTCGTCGACCACGACGGCCTGTCCCGGACCATCGCAGCCGACACCGTCCTGGTGGCGATCGGCTTCCGGCCGAACAGTGCGGCGCTTGGTCTCGACGCCGTGGGCGTGCAATGCACGCCGCGCGGCGCGATCGAGATCGACGACTCCATGCGAACGAGCGCGTCAAACGTCTGGGCGATCGGCGACGTCACCGCCAAGCTGCAGCTCGCCCACGTCGCAGAAGCCCAAGGCATGGTGGCAGCCGAGTCCATCGCGTCCGCCCCCACGACACCTATCACCGACTACCGAATACTGCCGCGCGCAGTATTCAGCACCCCACAGGTGGCGAGCTTCGGGCTCACGGAGGAGCAGGCCCGAACCGAGGTGGGAGCCATCGTTGTCTCGCGCTTCCCCCTTGCCGCCAGCGGCCGCGCCCACGCGCTCGGCGCTCCAGAGGGGTTCGTCAAGCTGATCGCCGAACCGCAGCACGGTGAGCTGCTCGGCGCCCATCTTGTCGGTGCGGAAGTCTCGGAGCTGTTGCCCGAGCTGACGCTGGCCGCGCAGTACGAGATCTCGGCTGCGGAGATCGCGCGGAACGTGCATGTCCACCCGTCGATGAGCGAGGCCGTCCTCGAGGCGGCGCACGGAGTCCTCGGTCAGCCGATCAATCTCTGAGTTTGGCGCCGAGCTCGGTCCTCAGGCGGCGCGAGCGGTTCGAGCCGGCCCAGCGCGGCTCGCCCGGCCCGCAGCGAGCGACCTGCTCGTACGCCGGTGACTATGCCCACGACGGTGTCTGCAGCCGAGACGCGAACGGAGCCGTACGGCCCGCCCGCGCTGCGTCATGGTCACGCCGGTCGCGGCGACGTGCCGCGACCGCGGCAGGGAGCTCGCAACCTGACGGAGGAGTCAAGAGGTAGCAGCGCCCGCCTCTGCGACGGAGTCGTCTGCGCGCCAGAATCGCCGCGGACGCCGACCGCGCCATGACTTGCCTACTGAAGCCGCTCACGAGGGCGGCATCGAGCCTGCTGCGGGAAACGCGCACACGCGGCGATCGGAGATCGTCGC
>NZ_ASHR01000023.1 GCF_000400485.1 Agrococcus pavilionensis RW1 | reverse complement strand
CCGCGCTCAAAGAAGCTGAGGCACGTCGGTCATTTGACTTGCGACGCGAGAAGCGGCGATACTGGCAGGCATGACGACCACCTTCGGCCCCCAGTCCGTCCTCGCGACGAACGGGACGAACGGCATGATGATGCCGATGGTCGGCATGCGTCGAATGTGTGCTTGAGCCCAGCTCGCACCGCCCGACCGCTCCGCATCGGAGTCGCTGACGCATCACCGTCGCACCCCGTGAGGCCCTGAGCAGGCCTGCGAGCGGTCACCGGACCCATCCGAGGTCCGCGCACCACCCCTCGACTCCTCGAGTCGGCAGCACTCATCGCCCCTCCGCGGGCGCTGCCGACCGCACGCCGGAAGGCCCTCCCATGACCATCACCGCTCTCCCCGCCCGCACTGCCCTTCACCGTCAGCTCGGCCGCCCGTCGCTCGCCCAGCCCCGCACGAGCGGCTCGAGCGCCCTCAAGCCGCTGCCCGCCGCATCCGCCCCGAGCCCGACGGCCGCGCCGCACGCCGCCGTCCGGGCCGTCCCCGAGGGCACCGAGGCGCGCGGCTTCGTGCTCTACGTCGGCCTCGGCGAGGACGCCGCCGCCGAGGACCGCGTCGAGCTCGCGCGGCTCGTCACCGAGCTGCGCGCCCTCACGTCGAAGCTCGCCCCGAGCGCCCAGACCCACGCCGCGGTCGCGCTCGCGCCGGCCGGCGCCGGCGGTCGCGACGTCGACGTCGTGCGGCGCGCGCTCGGCGACCCCGCGGTGCAGCAGCCGGCTGCCGAGACCGACCCGGGCATCGTCATCGACCTCACCCGCAAGCGCGTCGCGATCGGCGACGAGATCGCGCCGCTCACCTACCGCGAGTTCGAGCTGCTGCAGCACATCGTGCTGCGCGAGGGCTCGACGGTCGGCCGCTGCGACATCATCGACGCGCTGTGGGACGCCGACGCCGACGACCGTCCCAACGAGCGCACGATCGACGTGCACGTGCGGCGCCTGCGCGCGAAGCTCGGCGCCTACGCCGAGATCATCCGCACCGTGCGCGGCGCGGGCTACCGCTTCGACGGGCATGCCGACGTCACGGTGCTCGCCTCCGGGCCGAGCCCCGACCGCTTCTGACCAGCGCCCACAGCCCATTCACAGGTAGAACTGGGTCGGTTCGTTACCCATCCGTTATACGTTCGTCGCACGTCGATCGTAGTGCTGTGGCGATCGGCGGAAGCGGAGGCAGCAGCCTCACTTGGTGCAAGGGACTGGGGCCGGTCGGGAGAACCCGATCGGCCCTCTTGCACATCCGGGCAGGTCAGCCGAGGTGTTCGGCGAGGAACGCGGATGCGCGGCGCCGGAAGGCGCCCGAGGTCGGCGCGTTCACGTGGTCGCGACCGGGGATCTCCTCGAAGCGGCCATCGGCCAGCAGCGGCAGCAGCTCGCGGGTGTCGTCCGCGCGGGTGTCCTTCGCGCCCGTCATGAGCAGCGTCGGCACGGCCGGCGGCGCTTGGGCCGGGTCGAAGAGCGTGCGCGAGACCTCGCCCGCGAGCGTGACGAGCGTCGCGGGGTCGTGCTCGGGGAACACCGCCGCGAGGTCGACGATGAACGACTCCATGGGGCCGGGCTCCGCCTCCCCCGCGAGCGCTCGGCGCGCGAGGTCGACGTCGAAGCGCTCGAACGGGTCGCTCGCCGGCAGCCCGCCGAGCACGAGCGCGCGGAACGCGTGCGGCCGGGTGCCGGCATGGCGCCACAGCAGCCGCGCCCCCATCGAATAGCCGATCGCGCCGGGCGGCTCGTCGAGCGCGAGCTGCTCGAGCACCGCGTCGACGTCGGCGACGAAGCGCGGCACGTCGTAGCCGGTCGAGGGCCGGTCGCTCTCGCCGTGGCCGCGGAGGTCCATCGCGATGCCGCGCAGCCCCGCCTCGGCGAGCGCCGCACCCCAGCCGCTGCCGATCCAGTTGCGCCTCGCGTTCGACGAGAAGCCGTGGATCATCAGCACCGGTGCGCCGTCCGGGTCGCCGAGCTCGTGCAGGGCGATCCGCACCCCGTCGGGCGCCATCGCGAAGACGGTCATGCTGCTCCTCCGTTCGGGGGCGGATGCGGTGCGTCCGGCGGGCGGGCAGGGCGCCCGCCGCGCCCTAGGCTAGCGACGAGAGAAGGGTGCTGGGTTGGCGCGATCCGTCCTGTTCATCAAGCACATCGAGTACGAGACGGGCGGGCACGCGACGACGCTGCTGAGCCACCTGCCGACCCGCGAGGCGGTGTTCGAGACGGCGATGCCGCCGCTCGACGAGATCGCCGGCATCGTGATCACGGGCGGGCAGATGAGCGCCGCCGAGGTCGACCGCTACCCCTCGCTGCAGGCGACGGCCGAGCTCGCGCTGCAGGCGATCGACGCGGAGGTCCCGGTGCTCGGCATCTGCCTCGGCCATCAGATCATCGGCCGCGCGCTCGGCGGGGTGCACCGCGAGGGCGTCGTCGACGCCGTCGGCATCCTCGACATCGAGCTCCTCGAGCCCGACCCGTGGCTGGGCGACCACGTCGGCCCGCTGGGCGCCATGCGCTGGAACAGCGACGTCGTCTCGCTCCCGCCCGGCGCGCGGTTGCTCGCGAGCAGCGCCACGGTCGACAACGACGCGTTCCGCTACGGCTCGGCGCTCGGCATGCAGTTCCACCTCGAGGCCGACGACCGGGTCATGCGGCTGTGGGACTCCGTCGCCTCGCCGACGCTCTCGGAGCTGCGAGACGCGGATGCGGTGGCCGAGTGGCGCGCGCACCTCGCGACCGACGAGACGCTGCTCGGCGTCGTCGAGCGTGGCTTCGGCGCGTTCGCGGAGGCGTGCGCCGCACGGCTCTGACCGAGCACTCAAACCACTCACAGTTCTGATAACGTTCTCAATCATGAGAACGACGAAGGCGGATGTCATCCTGCACCCGCAGCGGATGGCGATCATCCGCGCCCTCGGGTCGCAGCGCCGCACGCCGAGAGAGCTGCTCGCCGACCTGCCAGAGCTCTCGCAGGCGAGCCTCTACCGGCACCTCTCGACGCTCGAGCAGAGCGGCTTCGTGGAGGTGGTCGAGGAGCGCCGGCGGCGCGGCGCGGTCGAGCGCACGTACGCGCTCGGCAGCGGTGGGGTCATCACCGCGGCGGAGCTCGCGGAGGCGAGTCGCGACGACCACTTCCGCTACTTCGCGTCCTTCGCGAGCAGCCTCATGGGCCAGTACGACCGATACCTCGAGCGCGACGAGATCGACCTCGAGCGCGACGGCGTCGGCTTCCGCGAGCACGTGCTGCACCTCAGCGACGCCGAGCTGCGCGCGCTGCTCGCGGAGCTGCGCGCGGTGCTCGCCGCGCGCTCCCACCACGAGCCCTCCCCCGACCGCTCGCCGCGCCTCATCGCGACGGTCACGATGCCCGCCGACGCCCCAGCGAAGGAGACCCGATGACCGCGCTCACCGATGACCGGCGACTCGCCGCGACCCTGCGCCGCAACGCCCTCGCGGTGCTGCCCGCGCCGCTGATCGCCGGCGCGGCCCTCGCCGCGCTCGCCTGGCCGCCGCTCGGCGTGCCCGCCCTGCTCGGTGCCGCCGGCTGGCTGCTGGCGCTCGCGGCGCGCCAGCCCGTGGCGCTCCTCGTCGCCCGGCGGACGACTCCGGCTCGAGGCGCCGCGATCATCGGCTGGTGCTCGGGGCCGGCGGAGGAGCTCGTGCGGCTCGCGCTCGTGCTGCTCGCGCTCCGCTCCTTCGAGGACGCGATCTGGGCCGGCTTCGGCTGGGCCACGATCGAGGTGCTGCTCGTGCTCAGCAACGGCTTCGCGATGGCCGCCCTCATCGCGAAGGACGACGCGAAGTCGCTCGAGGCACGAGCACTGCTCGAGGCGCAGGGCCTGCTCGCCCCGCACCACGCCGGCTGGGGCCTCCTCGAGCGGCTGAGCGCGACCGCGCTCCACACCGGCTTCACCCTGCTGCTGCTCGCGCAGCCGTGGCTCGTGCTGCTGACGCTGCCCGCGCACTCCGCGATCAACATGCTGATGGTGCGGATCGGCAGGACCCGCCTCGCCGTCGCTGAGATCGCCTTCGCGATCGTGAGCGCGGCGGTGCTCGCGGCGGGGATCCTGCTCGCCACCGCGTGACGCCCGGGCGCCGCCCTGCTAGGCATGGCTCGTGACCGCTGCGAGCGCGAGGACGCGCCTGCCCGACCCGCTGGATCGAGCGCGAGCGCTCCGCGCGTGGCTCGCGGCCGCCGGAGGAGCGTGGGCGCTCGTGAGCGCTCCGATCGTCGTCGCGGCGTGGGGCGGCCCGCTCACCTCGATCGGACGCCTCGAACCGTGGCGCTCGGCGGGGGCCGCAGTCGATGACCCGTACGTCGTCTTCGGCGCGCTGAGCGGCGTGAGCTTCCTCGCCATCGGCCTCGCGCTGCTGCCCGACCTGCGCCGCGCGGGCTGGGGCGGGACGGCGCTGGCCTGGGCGATCATCGTCGGGGCGGCGGTCACCGCCGTCAGCTACGTCAGCACGCCCGCCGATGCGCCGCTGCACGCGCTGTGGGGCGCGGAGGGCTACTGGCTCGTCGCCATCGGCCTGCTCGGCGTCCTTGCGGCGTGGACCGCCGGGCGCGCGTGGCCGCGCTGGAGCCGCGCGCTGCTCGCGCTCACGCTGCCGGTGCTCGTGCTCGGCCTGCTCGCGCTCGGCTACTACCCGCACGGACCGCTCGTCGCGCTCGCGCTCGAGGCCGTGGCGCTCATCCTCGCGGCGCCGCGGGCTGCACGCGACGGTGGACGCGCCTAGACGACCGGGCGCAGCAGGCCGACCGGCTCGCCCGCGCTGCGCTGCACGAGGCCGAGCGGCTCGCCGAGGCGCTCGAGCGTGCCCTCCGGGATCGCGCCGGCCCGCTCGAGCATCGCGAGGGCGACCGGTGCGCCAGCCCGCCGCGCGCCGTCGGCGCTCTTCACGACCGCGGTCGTGCCGTCGGGGGCGACCATCGCCTGCGTGCCCTCCGCGCCGAACTTCGTCGCGCATCCGGTGCCCTCGATCACGATCGCGTCGGGCCGGCCCGCGCCGTCGATGAGCGTGGGGTGCGCCCGCATGGCGTCTCCGACGAAGCGGTGCCCGCCCGCCCCGTCGGGCGCGAGGCGCCGGAAGGCTCGCGCGAGCCCGACCGGGGTGGTCGCGAAGACGAGCGCCCCGCAGCCGTCGCGCGCGATGCTCGGCACGCGCTCGCCCGTGGCGCCGTCGATCCCCTCGCGGAGCACCGCGGTCAGCGGATGCGACTCCTCCCAGTACCCGTCGGGCACGCCGAGCGCGCGCGCCGCGGCCGCGAACGCGATGTGCTTGCCGACGCACATGTGCGCGAACCGCCGCTGCGTGCCGTCGGGCGCCTGCATCGGCGGGCAGCGCAGCGATTCCTCGTCGACCGCGAGGGCGGCCGCCATCGCCTGGGCGGTCGCGACGTGCTCCGCGTCGGCCCAGTGGCTCGCGCTCGCGAGCGCGGCGTGCGCCGGCTCGAGCTCGACGAGGCCCCGCTCGAGCAGCGTCGCCGCGAAGAGCGGCTTGAGCGCGCTGCGCGCGAGGAACGGGCGCTCGACCGGCCCGTGGGCCTCGATGACGCGCCCCTCAGGGTCGATGAGCACAGCGACACCGCGGTGCTCCGACTCGACGAATCCGTCGCGCTCGACGACGGCGAGGAGCTCGGTGGCTGGCATTCGCCCAGGCTAGTGCGCGACGCCTGCGCCTTCGATGCGGAGCAGCCGCTGCTTCGCCTCGACGCCGCCGACGTACTGCCCGAGCGCACCGTCGCTGCGCACCACCCGGTGGCACGGGATCGCCACCGGGAGCGGGTTGCGGCGGCACGCCGTGCCGACCGCCCGCACGGCTCGCGGCGAGCCCGCGGCCGCCGCGACCTGCGCATAGCTGCGCGTCTCGCCGTAGGGGATCTCGCGCAGCCGCTCGATCACGTCGCGACCGAAGCCGCGCGCGAGCGAGAGGTCGAGGGGCCCGACGAAGGCGCGAGCACGACCCGCGATGAGGTCGTCGATCGCGCGCGCCGCTGCGTCGAGCCGGTCGGGCGCCTCGAGGATGCGCGGGCTGAGCGAGGTCGCGAGCCGCTCGAGGGTGGCGTCGGGCGCTGCGCCGTCGAAGGTCACCGAGACGAGGCCCGCCGGCGTGCTCGCGAGCAGCAGCGCGCCGAGCTCGGTGTCGAGCGAGCGGTAGGCGACGTCGAGCAGCCCGCGCTCGGCGGCGCGATCCGCGAGCCTCGCGCGCAGCTCGACGACCCGATCGGCGGAGGGCTCGAGCGGCGCGGCGCGGAACGGCACGCCCGACGAGAGCGGCTCGGTCATCGCTCCTCCCCCATGAGCACCCGCAGCCGCCGCACGCCGTCGGACGACGCGCGACGCACCGCATCCGTCGAGGACTGCAGCTGCGCCGCGACCTCGGCGAACGGCAGCCCGCCGAGGTGGTGCAGCACGACCGCCTCGCGCTGGCGCTGCGGCAGCTGCGCGAGTGCGCGGGCGAGGTCGAGGTCGCGGGCGCGATCGGGGGCGATGCGCTCGGGCACCTCGCCGACGACGAGCCGCGAGCGCCGCCGCAGGACGTCGATCGCCTTCCGGTGCGCGATCGTCACGAGCCAGCCCTCGATGCGGGCGCCGTGCGCGAGCGTCGGGTAGGCCTCGAGCGCGGCGAGGAACGTCTCGCTCCATGCGTCGTCGGCGTCGGCCTCGTCGAGCAGCGCCCGGCACACCCGCCAGACGCGAGCGCCGTGCCGCTCGACGATCCTCTCGAACGGGGCACGGCTCACGCGACCGAATCTAGCCGCGCGCGCCGCTCGTGATCGAGCAGGAAGCGCTTGCGCTCGACGCCGCCGGCGTAGCCGGTGAGCGCGCCGGTCGAGCCGACCACCCGGTGGCACGGCACGACGATCGAGAGCGGGTTGCGGCTGTTCGCGAGCCCGACGGCGCGCACGGCGGTTGGCTGGCCGATCCGGGCGGCGATCCAGCCGTAGGTGCGCGTCTCGCCGTAGGGGATCTCGCGCAGCGCATCCCAGACGCGCAGCTGGAACGGGCTGCCGGCCGGGTCGAGCGGCAGCTCGAACGCCTCGCGATCGCCCGCCCAGTACTCGGCGAGCTGGCGCACGGCATCCGCGAACACCGCGTCGTCGCGGTCGCCGAAGCCGGCCGGGTCGGGCGCGGGCCGGTGCTCGGGCATGTAGACGCCCGAGAGCGCGCCGTCGCGAGCGACGAGCGTCAGCTCGCCGATCGGGCTGTCGATGGTGGTGTGGGTCATGGCCGCATTCCTCTCACACCCTGCCAACGCGCGAGCGGCGCGGAATGTGAGGTTGTGGATGACGGCGGATGCGCGGGCCGCGCTCGCGCGCCGCCTAGGCTCGAAGCATGGAGATCGCGCTCGTCCGGCACGGCCAGACGGACTGGAACCTCGCCGGCCGACTGCAGGGCACGAGCGACATCCCGCTCAACGAGACGGGCATCGCCCAGGCGCACACCGCCGCGCGGCTGCTCGCCGCCGAGACGCCCGGCGACGGTCGTTGGGATGCCGTGGTCTCGTCGACGCTCGAGCGCGCGGCGGTGACGGCCGACATCATCGCCGCGGAGCTCGACCTCGAGGTCGGCGGCCGCTTCGCGAGCCTCATCGAGCGCGCCTACGGCGAGGCCGAGGGCCTCACGAAGGACGAGGCGATCGCGCGCTTCGGCACGGACTGGCCGGGCGAGGAGGACTTCGACGACCTGCAGCGGCGCGCGGTCGCGGCGATCGACGACGTCGCGGCACGCAATCCCGTCGGAGCGCTCGTGATCGTCTCGCACGGCACGTTCATCCGCGCCTTCGCCGACCACGTCACCGGGCTCGAGACCCGCACGCCCGACAACGCGCACTCCGTCCGGTTCCGCGGCACGCCCGGCGCGTGGACGCTCGTCGACGGGCTGGTGCTCGCGTGAGCCTCGACGCGCTGCGCGCGGCGCTGCCGGCCCACGTGCTCGTCACCGACCCGATCGCGCTCGACGTCGCGCGCGCCGACAAGTCGGGCCATCGCGCCCTCGCGGCGCCGATCGCGATCGTCGAGGCAGAGGCGGTGGAGCACGTGCAGGCAGCGCTCCGCTGGGCGAGCGAGCACCGCGTGCCGGTCGTGCCTCGCGCCGCGGGCACGGGCCTCGCGGGCGGCGCGATCGCCGGTGAGGGCGAGCTCGTCGTCTCGGTCGACCGCATGCGGCGCCTGCTCGACGTCTCGCTCGTCGACCAGTCCTGCGTGGTCGAGCCGGGCATCCGGAACGCCGAGCTCAACGAGCTGCTCGCCGCCCACGGGCTGTGGTGGCCGCCCGACCCGGCGAGCCGCGCGATCTCGACCGTGGGCGGCAACATCGCCACGAACGCCGGCGGGCTGCTGTGCGCGAAGTACGGCGTGACGCGCGAGTGGGTGCTCGCGCTCGACGTCGTGCTCGCCGACGGCAGCCTCATCTCGACCGGCCACCGCACCGTCAAGGGCGTCACCGGGCTCGACCTGACGGCGCTCATGATCGGCTCGGAGGGGACGCTCGGCATCGTCGTCGGCGCGACGCTCAAGCTGCGTCCGCTCGTCGAAGGCGGCATCTGGACGGTCGGCGCGTTCTTCGACGACGAGGCCATCGCCGCCGCCGCGTGCACCGCGGTGACGGCCGCGCGCATCCGCCCCGCCATCATGGAGCTCGTCGGTCGCGATGCCGTCTCGATGCTCGCCGCCTACACCGGCCAGCCGATGGAGGGCGCGTTCGTGCTCGTGCAGACCGACGACCTCGGCGCCGCCGCGACGTCGGAGGCGGTCGCCGGCATCCTCGCCGCGCACGGCGGGCGGGTCGAGCGCACCGACGACGCAGCGAGGTCGGATGTGCTGGTGCAGGTGCGCAGGCAGGTGCACTTCGCGCTCGAGTCCTTCGGCACGGTGCTCGTCGAGGACGTCTCGGTGCCGAGGTCGCGGCTCGCGGACATGTTCCGCGCGTGCGAGGAGGCGTCGGCTCGGCACGGCGTGCGGCTCGCGACGACCGCGCACGCCGGCGACGGCAACCTGCACCCGACCTTCGTCTTCGACGGCACCGAGCCGAGCGACGAGATCTGGGCGTGCGCGAACGAGGTCTTCGAGGCGGCGATCGCGATGGGCGGCACGCTCACGGGCGAGCACGGCGTCGGCATCCTGAAGCGCCGCTGGCTCGTCGACGAGCTCGGCGAGCGGCAGCTCGAGCTGCAGCGCGCGGTGCGCGCGGCCTTCGACCCGCTCGGCATCCTGAATCCGGGCAAGGCCGTCTGAGGCCACCCCGTTCGGCGAGCAGGCCGGAGGCCGCATCGAGACGATCGCGACGATCTCGATACGGCCGCGGCGCGGCCTACTCGATCAGCGGTAGCGAATCAGCGGACGGCGACCAGGTCGCACACGAAGATGAGCGCCTCGTTCGGGCCGATCACGCCGCCAGCGCCGCGCTCGCCGTAGACGAGGTGGGGCGGGATGACGAGCTTGCGGCGGCCACCGACGCGCATGCCGAGGATGCCCTGCTCCCAGCCCTTGATGACCATGCCGACGCCGAGCGGGAACTCGAGCGGTGCGCCGCGGTTGTAGGAGGCGTCGAACTCCTCGCCGGTCGAGTGCGTGACGCCGACGTAGTGCACGCTCACCTGCTTGCCGTTCACCGCCTCCTCGCCGTCGCCGACGGTGATGTCGGTGATCTCGAGGTCAGCGGGCGCGGGCCCCTCGGGGGCGTCGATCTCGGGCTTCTCAATCATGCGCCCATCCTCGCACGCGCCCGCCCGAGTGCCTCCGCGCATCCGACCACCCGACCTCCAGCCTGCGCGCGTAGCCTTGGGCCACTCGCCCGCCGACGGAGGGCGCGACGCGAACTCAAGGAGGACTCCATGGCCATCACCTCGAACGCGAGCACCAGCTGGAACGGGCCGCTCAGCAGCGGCTCCGGCACGACCACGCTCGGCACCGGCTCGAGCTTCGACCTCACGTGGAAGGCGCGCGCCGAGGAGGGCGGCGCCTCGACGCCCGAGGAGTTCATCGCCGCTGCGCACGCCTCCTGCTACGCGATGGCGCTCTCGCACGCGCTCGAGGAGGCCGGCCACGCGCCCGAGTCGCTCAGCACGAGCGCGAAGGTCTCGTTCGAGCCCGGCAAGGGCATCACGACGAGCGTGCTGACGGTGAGCGGGAAGGTGCCCGGTATCGACCAGGAGCAGTTCGCGAAGCATGCCGAGGAGGCCAAGGCCGGCTGCCCGGTCTCGCAGGCCCTCGCGGGCATCGAGATCCAGCTCGAGAGCGCCACGCTCGAGGGCTGAGAAAGCCATCGCGGAAGTGGGTGCGATGCCTTACATTCAGCAGTAGACCCGCGCAGGGGCCTCGACGGACCGGCGAGGGAACCACCCACCACCACTCGCAAAGGAACGCCAATGGGCTTCAAGCAGCTTCCCACCCACCTCCTCCTCTCGCCGCTGGGCGAGGATGACTTCATCATCATGGGCGGAGAGGACGACTTCATCATCATGGGCGGCGGCAGCTCCAAGTAGCCTCGCCCCGACCCCCGCGGCCGCGGTGCTGACAGCGATGTCGGCCCGCGGCCGCGCTGCGTCCGGCGGCTGCCCGCTCAGCGCGACGGCGGCGGGATGAGCGCGAGCAGCTCCCACACGGTGTGCGCGGCGGCGAGTCCCGTGATGCCCGCGTGGTCGTGGGCGGGCAGCACCTCGACGACGTCACCGCCGACGATGTCGAGCCCGCGCAGCTCGCGCAGCACGCCGAAGAGCTCGCGGGTGCTGATGCCGGCGACCTCCGGCGTACCGGTGCCGGGCGCGTGCGCCGGATCCAGCACGTCGATGTCGATCGACACATACACCTGCCCGGTGCCGAGGCGGTCCCGGATGCGCTCGGCGAGCTGCTCGGGCGAGTGACGGGCGAAGTCGTCGCTCCGGATGATCGCGAACCCGACCCGCGCGTCGTCGTCGAGCTCGCTCGGGTCGTAGACGCCGCCGCGGATGCCGACGTGCTGGCAGCGTTCGAGGTCGAGCAGCCCCTCCTCCGCCGCGCGACGGAACGGGGAGCCGTGCCAGATGCTCGCGCCGTGCAGCGTGTCCCACGTGTCGAGGTGCGCGTCGAAGTGGAGCACGGCGAGCGGCCCGTGCCGCTCGGCGGCCGCCCGCAAGAGCGGCAGGGCGATCGTGTGGTCGCCGCCGATCGCCACGACCGTCGTGCCGCCCTGCACGAGCGCCCGTGCCTGCTCATGGATCGCCTCGACCGCGGCCTCGATGTCGTAGGGGCCCACCCGGAGGTCGCCGCCGTCGACCACCTGCTGGTCGCGGAACGGGAACGACTCGTGCACCTGGTGGTACGGATGCAGCTGGCGCGAGTGCTCGCGCACGTGCGCTGGCCCGAAGCGCGCGCCCGGGCGGAAGCTCGTGCCGGAGTCGAACGGGATGCCGACGACGGCGACATCCGCGTGCTCGACCTCGTGCAGCTGCGGCAGCAGCGCGAACGTCGCGATGCCCGCGTAGCGCGGCAGCCCCGGGTCGTCCCGCTGACCGATCATGTCGTCTCCCTGTCCGGCCCTGTCGAGGCCGCGACCGTGCCGGATGCGGTCGCTCTCGTCGCGATTCTGGCACGCGGCGGTCGCCCTCGTGTCACCGAGCGGCCCGGATGCGAGCACAGCGAGGAGCACGAGAGAATGGTGGAGGAGGTGCGGCAGTGGACCACGAGGGCACGCAGGGCGACGGATCGGCGATCGACGCGATCGAGCGCTATGCGCGCCGGGCTGCGCGCATCGGCAGGATCGCCGCCGAGGAGCGCACCTCGCACGAGGAGGCGCACGAGATCGCTCGAGCGACGGCGGTGCTCGCGGCGCGCGACTACGGGCGCGACGCCGCGCGGGCGCGGCTCCGCCGCTCGCCGCTCCTGCACGGCCTCCTCGCGGTCGTCGTGCTCATCCCGGTGGCGAGCGCCTTCATGCCCGACGGCCGCGGGCTCACGCTCTTCTCGCTGCTCTCGCTCGTGTACGTCGCCGTGCACGTGGCCGAGCTCACCATCGGCAGCCCCGTACACCGCTTCGCCGGCCGACTGCCCGCCGCGGTGCAGCAGTTCCTCTCGCCGCACCAGGTGCTCTTCGAGCAGGCGGTGCTGCAGGCCTACACCGAGCGGAGCCGCGAGACGGGAGCGGTCGGCTGCTCGTGCGGCGTGCACGACGACGCTCCCTGAGATCATCCGCGCGGACGACCCGCGATCCGTCGTCCGTCCGACGCGGGCACGTGCCCTCGACCGCTTCGATGGAGGCATGAAGAGACGCCTCCCGACCGTTGCCGCCCTCGCCGCAGCCTCCCTCGCCGTGACGGCCCTCGCGGGCTGCACGAGCGTCACCGACACCTTCGAGCGCGTGCACAGCGAAGCGTTCGACACCCGAGCCGAGGCCTCCGAGGGCTGGGTCGGCGTCGAGATGCCGAGCTGGCTGCCCGACGACGCCGCGAGCATCCGCACGACCGCGACGAACGACGAGACGAGGGCCGTGATCGCGTTCACGGGGAGCGAGCCGAGCGGATGCGTCACCGGCCCCCGCTCATCGCTCCCGTTCGACGGGCGGTACGGCGGCTTCGCCGATGCGAGCGAGCTGCCCGACGAGGTGCTCTGGTGCGGCGCCTACGAGGTGCACGAGTCGGGCGACGGATGGCTCGCGTGGTTCAACGCGACCGAGGCGGGCCAGACCCCGGAGCCCTGAGCGGCTCGCGGCCCGGCTCAGCCGTCCGCGCGACGGCGCCGCTCGAACGTCAGGTCGAGCGACCACGAGTCCGCCTCGCCGTCGGCATGCAGCCGCTCCGAGTGGGGCTCGAGCCTGTGCCGGAAGACGGCGCCGCGGAACAGCGCCGGCACCGTGAAGTCCTCACCGGTCGCGAGCAGCCGCCCGCGCGCGTCGAGCAGCAGCGCGTGACGCAGCACGCCCTCGTCATCCGGGGCGCTCGTCCACCGCAGCTCGGTCGCCGTCGGCCAGCGCTCGAGGAGCCGGGCGCGGAGCCCGTTCACCGCCTCGGCCGCGAGGCTCGCGTCCATGCGCTCGTGCGCTGCCCGAACGGCCTCCGGGCTCGGCGTGAGCTCGCTGTAGTCGAAGTCCATGGTGCTCGCGATCCTGGCACCGCGCGGGCCGGAACGGGCGTCGACGCGCGAGCGGACGCATCCGCGAACCACGAAGGCCACTTGCTTCCGCAAGTGGCCTTCTACTGTCTCAACACAGTGCGCGCCCGGAGGGACTCGAACCCCCAACCTTCTGATCCGTAGTCAGATGCTCTATCCGTTGAGCTACGGGCGCTTGGCCGAACGGCCAGGGATCAGACTACCTGATCCCCGGCCGTCAGCGCGAATCGAGCCGCGTCAGGAGGACGCGACCAGGCTCACAGGGCGCGGATGTTCGCAGCCTGCGGGCCCTTGTTGCCCTCGACGATCTCGAACTCGACTGCCTGAGCCTCTTCGAGGGTCTTGAAGCCGTTGGACTGGATCTGGCTGTAGTGAGCGAACAGATCCTTGCCGCCGTCGTCCGGAGCGATGAAGCCGAAGCCCTTGCCGGAGTCGAACCACTTGACGGTGCCGGTTGCCATATTTCCTTCAATCATGCTGTGCGGCCGGAGCCGCGTTCAGAAGCGCCGAGCAAGATCCGCCCTGCGCCGTCCTCAGCGTAGCGTCGATGACCGACGCCGCGCTGAGAACTTTCCCGCCGGCTTGCGCCGGAGGACGAGCGAGGCCCCGCGTTCCAGAAGGAAGCGGGGCCTCAGTCCGTGGAGACGGAGGGATTTGAACCCTCGGTCCCCTATTGGGGACTCCACCTTAGCAGGGTGGTGCACTAGGCCGGACTATGCGACGTCTCCGAGGCCCGCGGTGGGCAGGCCGACGGCAAGTCTAGCAAAGCGGGGGACGGTCTCGATACGCGGGCTATGCGCGCTGCTCGACCGACGGCGGTCAGCCGCCGAAGGGCACGACGCACGACTCCTGCGACGCATCCTGACCGATGACGCCGTCGAGCTCGTCCGTCGGGGTCGGCGTCGGCGTCGTCCCCGGAGCCGCGCTCTCGGTCGGCTCGGGCGTCGCGGTCGGCTCCGGGGTCGCGGTTGCGGTGGGCCCGGTCGTCGGCGCGGGCGTCTCGTCGGTCGATCCCACACCGAGCGAGTCCTCGCCGAGCTCGATCGGCAGGTCGAGCCGGATGCGCCGCATGAGCTCCTCGGCGCGCTCCTCGTCGGGCACGACGCGCGCCCCCTGGTAGACGTTCGGGTAGAGCACGAACTGCATCGTCTCGAGCGGGATGTCGGCGAGCACGCGCGCCATCGACACCATCGTGCCGATGTCACCCAGGCCCGACGAGAGCGTCATGTTCTCGATCGCGACCTGCGAGATGGCGTAGAGCCGCGTGAAGTCGGTGAGCACCGCGTCCGACTGCAGCGTGCGCACGAGCGACGAGAGGAACACCTGCTGCGACGAGATGCGCGCGAGGTCGGAGCCGTCGCCGACACCGTGGCGCGAGCGCAGGAACTGCAGCGCGCGCTCCCCCTCGAGCTCGTGGACGCCGGCCTCCTCGATCTGGAGCCCGGTCCACGGGTCGTCGATGGGGCCGGCGAAGCAGACCGGCACGCCGCCGACCGCGGTCGACATGTTGATGACGCCCTGGAAGGTGATCATCGCCGCGTAGGGCACGTCCATGCCCGTGAGGCTCTCGACGACGGTCGCGACGCACGCGAGGCCGCCGCGGCCGAGCGCCTGGTTGAACTGCACGTTCCGCGCGGCGGGCACCGTCTCGCCCGTCTCCGGGTCCTCGCACGCCGGGAAGTCGACGAGCAGGTCGCGCGGGAAGGAGACCACCCGCGCGCGGCTGTGGTCCTCGTTGACGTGCAGGAGCATCGTGACGTCGTTGAGCTTGCCGCCGTCGTAGGCCGACTCCCCGAACTCCTCGCCCTGCCCCTCGCGCTGGTCGGAGCCGACCATCAGGATCGTGAACCCGCCCTCGTAAGGCGCGAACCCGGCTTGCGCGGGCGGCACGTCGGCGGCGAGGTCGACGGTCGTGATGCCCGTCGTGACCCGCAGCACCGAGATGCCGACGACGCCGACGACCGCAGTGAGCACGACGGCCATGCCGAGCGCGATCCAGCGGAAGACGTGCGCCACCCCGGAGTGGCGGCGCAGCCGCCCGTGGCGCGGCGTCATCGACGAGGTGTCGACGACGGTCGTCGCGCGCTCGGCTGCCATGGGGCGCCCTCCTGGTCTGGCGGTCTCGTGCGGAGGGCGTGGGATTCGAACCCACGAGGCATCGCTGCCCACCGGTTTTCAAGACCGGCTCCATCGGCCGCTCGGACAGCCCTCCAGGCGCCTCGCGCGGCTGGGAGCGCGGCGGGGGCCTCGGGTGATTGTACGGCGCGAGGGGATGCGTCGACTACGAGCGGACGAGCAGCCCCTCGAGCACCTCGGCGAGGCCGTCGTCGTGCACGTCGGAGGTCGACTCGTTCGCGGCAGCCTTGACCTCGTCGGGCGCCTGCCCCATCGCGACCGCGCGGCCGCCGCCCGCGGCCACCCACTCGAACATCTCGATGTCGTTGCGCCCGTCGCCGACGGCGAGGATCCGCTCGCGCGGGATCTCGAGCAGGCTCGCGACCCGCTCGAGACCCGTCGCCTTCGTCACCCCATCGGGCGCGATGTCGAGCCACGACGAGTAGCCGATGGCGTAGGAGACCTTGTGGAGGCCCATCCGCTCGACGATCTCGAGGAACTCGTCGACCTCGTGGTCGGGGCTCATCACCACGACGCGCATCGCCGGCTGCTGGAAGAGGTCGTCGAACTCGACCTGCTCGGCCTCGTCGAGGTTCCAGTCATGCATGCCGTTCGTGTACCGACGGTGGCCGGTCGCGTCCTCGACCATGTAGGCGCCGCTCGGCAGCCCCTGCGAGATGGTGCGGAGCGCCTCCTCGGGGTCGAAGGTCTCGACGTGCAGCGGCTCGTAGCGGCCGTCCTTGCGCTCGAGCACGAGCGCGCCGTTCGCCGAGACGAGGTGGCTCGGCTCGATGCCGAGCCGCTCGGCGGTCGACTCGGTCGTCGACTGCGAGCGGCCGGTGGCGAGCACCACGACGTGACCGGCGTCGACGACCGCGCGGATCGCATCCGCCACTCGGGGCGAGAGCGAGTCGTCCTCGTGCACGACGGTGCCGTCGATGTCGAGCGCGATGAGCAGCGGCTCCATCAGGCACCCACCGCCGCGGTCTCGACCGGCTCGATGACCGAGAGTCCGCCGAGGTAGGGCTGCAGCGCCGCGGGCACGCGCACCGAGCCGTCGGCCTGCTGGTGCGTCTCGAGGATCGCGACGAGCCAGCGGGTCGTGGCGGCGGTGCCGTTCAGCGTCGCGACCGGGGCGGTCTTGCCGCTCTCGGTGCGGTAGCGCGTGCCGAGCCGGCGCGACTGGAAGGTCGTGCAGTTCGAGGTCGAGGTGAGCTCGCGGTACTGCTGCTGGCTCGGGATCCACGCCTCGATGTCGAACTTCCGCGCAGCGGAGGAGCCGAGGTCGCCCGCGGCGACGTCGATCACCCGGTAGTCCAGCTCGCATGCCTGCAGCATGCGCTCCTGCAGGGCGCGCATCCGGTCGTGCTCCGCCTCGGCCTCGTCGGGCCTGACGTACGAGAACATCTCGAGCTTGTTGAACTGGTGCACGCGCAGGATGCCGCGGGTGTCGCGGCCCGCGGAGCCCGCCTCGCGGCGGTAGCACGTCGACCAGCCGGCGTAGCGCTTGGGCTCCTCGACATCGATGATCTCGTCGGCGTGGAAGCCCGCGAGCGCGACCTCGGAGGTGCCGGTGAGGTAGAGGTCGTCGGCCGGCAGGTGGTAGACCTCGTCGGCGTGCTCGCCGAGGAAGCCCGTGCCGCGCATGATCTCGGGGCGCACGAGCGTGGGCGTCGTGAGCGGCGTGAAGCCGTCGGCGAGCACCTGGTCGAGGCCGAGCAGCATGAGCGCGAGCTCGAGCCGCATGCCGATGCCGGTGAGGTAGTAGAAGCGGGAGCCGGCGACCTTCGCGCCGCGGGCGATGTCGAATGCCTTCAGGCTCTCCCCGAGCTCGACGTGGTCGCGCGGCTCGAAGTCGAACGAGCGCTCCTCGCCGTGGGTCGCGAGGGTGACGAAGTTCGCCTCCTCGCCGGCGGGCACGTCGGGGTGCACGAGGTTGCCGAGCCGCGAGACGGCGGTGTCGAAGGCGGCCTCAGCCTCGGTGACCCGCGCCTGCGCCTCCTTCACGCCCGCGGCGAGCGCCTTGCCCTGCTCGATGAGCGCTGGGCGGTCCTCCTTGGCGGCCTGGCCGACGAGCTTGCCGTGCGCGTTCTGCTCGGCGCGCAGCCGCTCGAACTCGGTGATGGCGGCGCGGCGGGCGGCCTCGGCGGTCAGCGCCTCGTCGACGTGCGAGACGGGGTCGCCGCGGCGCTCCTGGCTCTCGCGCACGAGGTCGGGCTGGTCGCGCAGCAGCTGGGGATCGATCACCCCTCCAGTCTAGGAGCCGCAGGTGAACGGACCGTCGGAGGCGACGACGGGCCTCGGCGACCGCCCCGGATGCACGGGGTACTGTGCCGACATGCGCGCAGGCATCGTCTACAACCCGGTGAAGGTCGATCGCGACACCCTCGCCCGGCAGGTCGAGACCGCCGAGCCGATCGAGTGGTCGGAGCCGCTCTGGTTCGAGACGGATGCGGACGACTCCGGCCGCGCGGCCGTCAGGGCGGCGCTCGCCGAGGACATCGACCTGCTCATCGTCGCCGGCGGCGACGGCACGGTGCGGGTCGCGGCCGACGAGATCACGAGCACCGACGTGCCGCTCGCGATCGTGCCCGCAGGCACGGGCAACCTGCTGGCCCGGAACCTCGGCATCGACGTGACCGACGTGGTCGAGGCCCTCCGGACCGCGTTCGGCGGCGCTGAGCGCGAGATCGACCTCGGCGAGCTCGAGATCCAGGCGCCCGACGGCACGCGCTCGAAGCACGCCTTCGCGGTCATGGTCGGCTTCGGCCTCGACGCCGAGATGATCGACAAGACCGACGAGGGACTCAAGAAGAAGGTCGGCTGGCTCGCCTACGTGGATGCGGCCGGTCGCGTCATCTCGTCGCTCGACAAGGTGCGGGTGGCGGTGCGGCTCGACGGCGGCCGCACGACCCGCTCGACGGTCAACACGATGCTCATCGGCAACTGCGGCACCGTGACGAACGGCATCATCATCCTCCCCGACGCCGCTATCGACGACGGGATGCTCGACATCGCGCTCGTGCGCCCGCGCGGCGTGCGCGGCTGGGCGCAGGTCGCCGGCTACATCGCCCGCAACAACATGATCGTCACGAAGCTGCTGCGCCGCCGCGGCCACCTCGGGCGGCAGCGCACCGGCGCCGCGCTCGGCTACGGGCAGGCGAAGGAGACGCAGGCGCGCCTCGACGAGCCGCGCGCCGTGCAGGTCGACGGCGACGTCGTTGGTGAGGCGATCGCGCTGCGCGCCGGCATCCGGGAGGACGCCCTGCGCGTGCGCGTGCCGGGCGAGCACAAGCACGACGAGGGCCCCGCGGTCTGACGCTCTGCCCGCGACCGTCCCGCGCTCGCGGGTGGAGGTCCGCCGCAATACCCGGACCCCAGTTCGGCACGCGGACCCGAGATCTCGGGTCCCGTTGTCGAGATCGGGTCCGCGTCGCTTGACGCCTATGCCGACGGCTCGCCGGCGACGAGCCCCCGCAGCCAGTCGCGGGCCTCGACGAACGAGCGGTCGCTGTAGCGGCGCTCGACGTGGATCCGCTGCCCGTCGGCCCGCGGGTACGAGCCGAGGAACGTCACCGACGGGGAGAAGCGCTTGAGGCCGAGCAGCGCATCCGCCACTCGCTCGTCCCGGATGTGCCCGTCGGCGTCGATCACGAAGCGGTAGCGGCCGAGCCGGTCGCCGATCGGCCGCGACTGGATGAGCGAGAGGTTGACGCCTCGGGTCGCGAACTGCTCGAGCATGTCGAGCAGCATGCCCGGCTCGTCGCTCGGCAGCTCGACCACGAGGCTCGTCTTGTCGGCGCCGGTCGGCTCCCCCGGAGCGCCCGCGCGACCGACGAAGAGGAACCGGGTCACCGCATCCGGGTTGTCGCCGATCCGGTCGGCGAGCACGTCGATCCCCTCCACCCAGTCGCCGATCGTGGGCGTCGAGAGCGCGGCTTGCGCGCCGCTCGCGCCGAGGTCGGCGGCGGCCGTGACGTTCGACGCGGCGGGCAGGTGGGCGCGGCCGGGCAGCTCGCGCTGCAGCCAGCCCGTGCACTGCGCCCACGCGACGGGGTGCGCGGCGACGACGCGGATGTCGTCGAGGCGCGTGCCTGGGAGCGCGACGAGCGAGAAGTTCACGCTCACCACGTGCTCCGAGAGGATGCGGAGGCCCGGGGTGGCGGCGAGCGCGTCCTGCGCGGCGGTGACGCCGCCCTCGATGGAGTTCTCGATCGCGATCATGGCCGCGTCGGAGCGACCTTCCGCGACGGCCGCGAGCGCCTCGGCGACGTTCGCGACCGGCACGCGCTCGGTCTGCTCGAGCCCGGGAACCTGCTCGAGCGCCGCCTCGGTGAACGTGCCGCGGGGCCCGAGGAACGTGACGGCGCGAGGGTGGTTCATGGCCCAAGCCTAGGTCGGGCCCGCATGCGCGCCGCGCTCACGCGGCGGCGAGCGACCGGATCGCGGCGAGCGTCCGCTCGATGTCGGCGGGCGTCGTCGCCCACGACGACATCGCGCAGCGGAGCGCCGCGCGGCCCCGCCACTGGGCGCCGGTGACGACCGCGGTGCCCTCGGCGAGGATCGCGGCGCCGAGCGCCGTCGTCTGCTCGTCGGAGGGCATCCGGAACATCACCTGGGTGTAGCCGACCTCGTGCAGCAGCTCGATGCCGCCGATCTGCGCGAGGCCCTCGGCCATCGCGACCGCGTTGTCGTGAAGGCGCTCGATGAGCTCGGCGACGCCCGCGCGGCCGAGGCTGCGCAGCGCCGCCCACGCGGGCACGCCGCGGGCGCGGCGCGAGAGCTCGGGCGTGACGTCCCACGGGTCGAGGCCGGTGTAGACGAGGTAGTCGCCGCCCGTGCGGAGCGCCGCGATCGAGTCGGCCGGGTCGCGCACGATCGCCATGCCGCAGTCGTACGGCACGTTGAGGGTCTTGTGCGCATCCGTCGCCCACGAGTCGGCGGCCTGCATCCCGGCGGTCAGGTGCGCCAGCCGCGGGCTCGTCGCCGCCCACAGCCCGAAGGCGCCGTCGACGTGCACCCACGCGCCGCGGTCGTGCGCGATCGGGATGAGCGCGGCGAAGTCGTCGAAGGCGCCGGTGTGCACCTCGCCCGCTTGCAGGCAGACGATGAGCGGCTCCTCGCTCTCGCCGAGCGCCGGCTCGAGCTGGTCGGGCAGCATGCGGCCCTCGTCGTCGGCGGCCACGACGACGATGTCGGCGCGGCCGAGCCCCAAGAAGCGCACCGCGCGGTCGATCGAGCCGTGCCGGTCGGCGCCCACGACGACGCGCACGCGCGGTGCGCCGCGGAGGCCCTGCTCGCCGAGGTCCCAGCCCGCGCGGGTGAGCACGGCGCTGCGCGCGGCCATGAGGCACGCGAGGTTCGCGACCTGGCCGCCGGTGACGAAGCCGACGCTCGCGCCCTCGGGAAGCCCGAAGAGGTCGAGCATCCACTCCCCCGCGACGCGCTCGAGCGCGACGGTCGTGGGCGTGAGCATCGCCGAGCCGGAGTTCTGGTCCCATGCCGAGACGAGCCAGTCGGCCGCGAGCGCCGCGGGGAGCGTGCCGCCGATCACGAAGCCGAAGAAGCGGGGGCCGGGGATCGCGACGAGGCCCGGGCCGGCGCCCGTCGCGAGCTGCTCGACCACCGCCGCCGGGTCGCGCCCGTCGTCCGGCAGCGGCCCGCCGAACACCTCGAGCATCTCGTCGAGGCTCGCGCGCGGCCACACCGGTCGGTCGTCGAGCGAGGCGAGCCAGTCGAGCGCGGCGGCGTGGGCGGCCTCGAGCGCCCGCTCACGGTCGTCCGCGCCATCGCGTGCGTCCACGGGCGCCAGTGTGGCACCGGTGTCGGGCATCGACAACGGACGAATTCCGCGGGGTCGGCCGCTCACCGACTGGGCCGACAGGGATATGCGCAAGTGCTCGAAAGCGCGGCACATTCGAGCCACTCGGCATATGCCTGTCCGCGGAGGGGCGGCGTCCGGCGGGCGACCTGCCGTCGCCCAGCGGCCGGTGCTTTGATGGGGCCATGAGCAGAGCCGGCACGGTTGCCCAGCCCCAGGACCTCATCGACGTCGCGGCGCTCGAGCGCGCCTACTTCGAGCTCGTCCCCGACGTCTCGAACCCCGACCAGGCGGTCGCGTTCGGCACGAGCGGGCACCGCGGCAGCGCGTTCGACGCGGCGTTCAACGAGACCCACATCCTCGCGATCACGCAGGCGATCTGCGAGTACCGCGCCGAGCAGGGCATCACCGGCCCGCTCTTCATCGGCCGCGACACCCACGGCCTCTCGCTCCCCGCCGAGCGCACGGCGCTCGAGGTGCTCGTCGCCAACGGCGTGCGGGTGATGGCGGATGCGCGGGGCTCGGTGACCCCGACGCCCGCGGTCTCGCGCGCGATCCTCGCGTACAACCAGGACGCATCCGCCAGTGCCGATGCAGACAGGGACCGCGCCGACGGCATCGTCGTCACGCCGAGCCACAACCCGCCCCGCGACGGCGGCTTCAAGTACAACCCGCCGCACGGCGGGCCGGCCGACTCCGACGCGACCGGCTGGATCGCGAAGCGTGCGAACGAGCTCATCGCCGACAGGCTGCGTGGCGTCAAGCGCGTCGAGGTGGCCGGCGGCAGCGACCCGCGCGTCGAGCTGTACGACTTCCGCGAGGAGTACGTGAACGCGCTCGGTCGCGCGATCGACTTCGAGGCGATCAAGGCGTCGGGCATCCGCATCGGCGCCGACCCGCTCGGCGGCGCGGCGGTCGACTACTACGGCGCGATCGCCGAGCGGTACGGCATCGACCTGACCGTCACCAACCCATCCGTCGATCCGACCTGGTCGTTCATGACGCTCGACTGGGACGAGAAGATCCGCATGGACTGCTCGAGCCTCAACGCGATGGCCTCGGTGCTCGCGCGCAAGGACGAGTTCGACATCCTCACCGGCAACGACGCGGACGCCGACCGCCACGGCATCGTCACACCCGACGGCGGCCTCATGAACCCCAACCACTTCCTCGCGGTCGCGATCGAGTACCTCTTCGCGCACCGGCCGCAGTGGCGCGCCGACGCGGCGATCGGCAAGACGCTCGTGTCGTCGTCGATGATCGACCGGGTGGCGGATGCGCTCGGCCGCCGGCTCTGGGAGGTGCCGGTCGGCTTCAAGTGGTTCGTGCCGGGGCTCGTCGACGGCTCGGTCGGCTTCGGCGGCGAGGAGAGCGCGGGCGCGTCGTTCCTGCAGGCCGACGGGACGGTGTGGACGACCGACAAGGACGGCATCCTGCTGTGCCTGCTCGCGTCGGAGATCCGCGCGGTCACGGGCAAGTCGCCGTCGCAGCTCTACGGCGAGCTCACGGCGCGCTTCGGCGCGCCCGTGTACGAGCGGGTGGATGCGCCGGCGACGCGCGAGCAGAAGGCGCGGCTGGGCAAGCTCACCGGCGACGCGGTCGCGGCGACGGAGCTCGCGGGCGACCCGATCGTCGCGAAGCTCACGGACGCGCCGGGCAACGGCGCCTCGATCGGCGGGCTCAAGGTCGTGACCGAGCGCGCGTGGTTCGCGGCGCGGCCGTCGGGCACCGAGGACGTCTACAAGATCTACGCCGAGTCGTTCGCCGGCCCCGAGCACCTGCGGCAGGTGCAGGCGGAGGCGAAGGCGATCGTCGACTCGGCGCTCGGCGGCTAGTCCGTCCGTCGACGGGGGCTGCTGCGCCCGAGAGGGGCTGGCGCGCCCGCCCCTGTCGGGCGGAACGGCCCCGGTCGCGGGAGGCGCTCGCGCGCGCGGCGAGCCAGGCGGGCGTGGGCGGCCACGCGTAGCGTGGCTCGCATGAGCGAGCCGTTCACGTTCCGCGCGACCGACGAGGAGCTCGAGCGGCTGCAGCGCCGGCTCGACGAGTCGACGGTGCCCGCGCCGACGCCCGGTGCCCACGGCATCCCGATGCCGACCCTCGAGCGCCTGCTCGACCGCTGGCGCGGCGGCTTCGACTGGCGCGCGGCGGAGCGACGCCTCTTCGCGCTCGAGCACCGCGTCGCGACCGTCGAGGGCACGCGCATCCACTTCGTGCACGTGCGCGGCGGCCGGCCGGGCCGCCTGCCGATCGTGCTCACCCATGGCTGGCCCTACTCGTTCGCCGAGATGCTGCCGCTCGCCGAGGCGCTCCGCGGCGAGCTCGACGTCGTGATCCCGTCGCTCCCCGGCTACGCGTGGTCGGAGCCGCTGCCGGAGCCGTTCACCGAGGAGGCCGTCGCCCGCCGCTGGCGCGCGCTCATGGTCGACGAGCTCGGCTACGAGCGCTTCCTCACCTACGGCGAGGACGTCGGCGCGGGTGTGAGCGACTGGCTCGCGGGCGGACATCCGGATGCGGTGGCGGGCCTGGTGGCGACGCACTCGTCGTTCGGCGCGCGGGATCGCGGCGAGTCGCTCACACCCGAGGAGGAAGCCTTCTTCGCGCGCTTCGACGCGGAGGGGCCGCTCGCCGCCGGCTACGCGCACCAGCAGGGATCGCGGCCCGACACGACCACCGCGGCGCTGCTCGACTCCCCCGTCGGGCTGCTCGCGTGGGTCGGCGAGAAGCTGCTCGAGTGGGCGGGCGACGAGGGGCTGCCCGACGACACCGTGCTCACGACCGTGACGCTCTACTCGCTGACGCGGTCGATCGGCACGTCGTTCCGCCCGTACAGCGACGCGGGCGGGGCGCCGCATCCGCTCGTGGACGCGCCCGCCGCGGTGCGCGTGCAGCGCCGCGAGCGCGACTACCCGCGCTCGCTCGCGGAGCGCTCGTACCGCGACCTGCGCTCCTTCTCGGTGCTCGAGCGGGGCGGGCACTTCCCGGCGCTCGAGACGCCGGCCGAGGTCGCCGCCGCGGTGCGCGAGCTCGAGGCGCTCGCACGCTGAGCGCGGCGCTGCTCAGTGGGCGGCGCCGAGCTCGACGAGGAGCACGCCGAGCGCGATGAGCGCGATGCCCGCGAGCATCGTGCGCGTGAGCGGCTCTCGGAAGAGCACGCGGCTGAGCACCGCGGTGAGCGCGACGCCGACCGCGGTCCAGATGCCGTAGGCGACGCCGAGCGGCATGCCGTGCGCGAGCGACACCGACAGGAGCGTGAAGGCGACGAGGTAGCAGCCCGCGACGACGAGCGACCAGCGCCGCTTGGGTCGCTCCCCGACGGTCGCCATCCGCAGCGAGAGCGTGCCGCCGACCTCGGCGACGATCGACGCGATGAGCACGAGCCAGGCGATCACGAGGTCGCCTCCCGCGCATCGCGCTGCGCGCGCTGCGAGCCGACCTCGACGAGCAGCACGCCGCCCATGATGAGCGCGATGCCCGCGCCCATGAGCGGCGTGAGCGCCTCGCCGAACAGCAGCGCCGAGGCGACCGCCGTGATGACGACGCCGCACGCGCCCCAGATGCCGTAGCCGACGCCGAGCGGCATGCCGGCACGGAGCGCGAGGCCGAGCGCGGCGAAGGCGCCGCTGTACCCGACCGTCACGACCGCGTAGAGCGCCGGCGCGTCGAGCGCCGCCTTGAGCGAGAGCGTCGCGGTGACCTCCAGGACGATCGCGGCGGCGAGGAGGAGCCAGCGCTTCATCAGCGGATCCGTCTCGATACGCGGCCTGCGTCCGCTGCTCGACGAACGGGGGTTGGAACGGTCGCTGCTCGACGAAGAGGCCGCGTCACGGGGCGAACGAGTCCGTGACGATGCGCACGTCGGGACCCAGCGCATCCGTCACGAGCTCGATGCCCGACTCGACCGTCAGCTCATCGCGCCACGCCGAGCGCGTGATCGGCTCGGCCGCGTCGACGAGCGGGTGCAGCTGCAGGTTGCGGCGGTGGATCCAGTCCTGCGAGCGGAACTGCTGCGGCGTGAGATCGAAGTGCATGTAGATCGGCACGGCCGCGGGGTCGACGACCTCGACGGGTCCGCCGGGCTCCCCGACGAGCTCGAACTGCGCGACCGCGCTGACGACCCGCGGGATCGCCATCTGCGTCGTCACCGAGTTGCCGAGCGAGTAGTAGACGAAGGCGCGCGAGCCGTCGGCGCGCTCGAGCCACTCCGCCTCCTGCAGCACGTGCGGGTGGGAGCCGAGGATGACCTCGGCGCCGAGGTCGGCGAGCCGCTGCGCCTGCTCGCGCTGCCGGGCATTGACGACGCTCGAGTACTCGTCGCCCCAGTGCACCGCGATGATCGTCGCGTCGGCGATCTGCTCGGCCTCGGCCATCTGCTGCTCGACGAGCGGGTCGTCGAGCCACGTGACGACGAAGTCGTTCGTGGGGGTGTTCGAGAGGTCGACGAAGTTGAGGAAGGCGACCGTCATGCCGCTCACCTCGGCGGTCGGCACCTCGGCCTGCTCCTCCGGCGAGCGGAAGCCGCCCGAGATGAGCAGCGGGTCGAGCTCGTCCCACACCGCGCGCGTGCGGTCGACGCCCTCCTGCCCGCGATCGAAGGTGTGGTTGTTGCCGAAGCCGATCATGTTGCAGCCGGCGTCGGCGATCCCCTCGGCGAACTCCCGCGGCGCGTTGAACGCCGGGAAGTACGTCAGCCCGAGCTCGACGCCGCCCGAGGGCGCTTCCTGGTTGCAGTAGACGAGGTCGCTGTCGGCCCAGATCGGCTTCGCCGCGTCGAAGAACTGCCCGTAGTCGTACCCGCCGTCCTCCGTGCGCGCATCCATCGTCACCGAGTCGTGCGGCAGGATGTCGCCCATCGCGCTCACCGAGACGGTGATCGGCTCGGGGGTGGGCGTCGGGGTCGCGGATGCGGTGGGCTCGGCCGCGCCGTCGGTGGCCGAGGGCGCGGGGTCGAGCGCGCCCTGCTGGCACCCCGTGAGCACGAGGGCGACCGCCGCGGCGACCGCGAGCAACCCGCGCCGGCGTCGCACGAGCACGCCGCCGAGAGCCCTGGATCCGCCCACCGATGCTCGCTCGCTCATGCCCCCAGGCTAAACGGGGCAGAGGCAGCGGCGATCGCGCCTCAGCGCTCGACGATCGCGACGGCGATGCAGACGACGACCGTGCCGACGAGCAGCAGCCACGACAGCGGCGAGCCGAGGGATCCGCGCCCGCCGCCGCGCGCGTGCGAGGTCGAGCCGCTCGACGAGCCGCCGAACGAGCCGCCGCCGCCTCGCACGCCGCCGCCGCCGGAGAAGCGGAACGATCCGCCGCGGAATCCGCCACCGCCGCCGCGGAAGCGAGGGCGTGCGCTGCGCTTCGCCACCCGCTCAGCCGCCGAAGTACGTCAGCAGCAGCGCGACGACGATGATCACGAGCAGTAGCCCCCACGCCGACCCGCCGGACGAGGAACCGCCACCACGGCGCCGGTTCGAGCTCGAGCTCGAGCCGCTCGACGCCCAGTTCCACGAGCTGCGGCTCGACGACGAGCGTCCCGACGAGCGCCCGAACGAGCCGCCCCCGCCGCGCCGGGATCCGCCGCCCGAGAAGCTCCGCCGCGACGAGCTGCGGCCGAAGCCGCCCCCGCCGCCCCTGCGCCCACCGCTCACACTGCGCTTCGCCATGGCGGCAGGCTACGCGATGCGGTTCAGCGGCCCCCGAGGAGCGAGATGCCGATCGAGATGGCGAGGATGAGCGCGATGAGCCACCACGGCGCCGCACCGCCCTCGGCGCGGTCGTCGCCGCGTCCCGTGCTCCACAGGTCGAGCCCGTCCGAGCCGCTCGAGCTGCCGCTCGAGGCCCAGTTCCACGAGCTGCTGCTCGGCGTCGAGCCGCCGAACGAGCCGCCGCCGCTCGAGAATCCCCCGAACGATCGACCGCCGCCGCCGAAGCCTCCTCCACCGCCGCGGAACCCGCCGCTCACGCTCGCCTTCGCCATGGCGGCATGCTACGGCGCGTAGTCGGGCGCCGGCTCGAGCCCGAAGAACTCCTCGAGGGTCGCCGCGCCCTCCTCGTGCATCGCGGTCGAGACCTCGATCCCGACGTAGCGGAGGTGCCACGGCTCCCACTCGTAGCCGGTGATGTGCTCGAGCCCCTGCGGGTAGCGCACGACGAAGCCGTGCTGCCACGCGTGCTCGGCGAGCCAGCGCCCGGCGGCGGTGTCGCCGAAGCACGTCGCGAGGCGGCACGCGCCGCCGGTGCCCGAGACGTCGATCGCGAGCCCCGTCTGGTGCTCGCTGTGCCCGGGGCGGGCGCTCGTGGTGTCGGCCTCCGCCTGACCGTAGCGCGCGACGTAGCCCGAGTAGAGCTCCGCCTGCCGCTCGTAGCCGCGGTAGGAGGAGAACACGAACGTGCCCTCGCCGATCTCGGCGCGCATCGCCTGCGACATCCCCGCGAGCGCCGCGTCGAGCTCGGGCCGCACGAGCTCGCCGCCCTCCTGCCCGCTCGAGACGGCGACGAGCTCCGGCCGGTACTCGGGCGGCTGCAGCGGCCGCCGCTTGTTCACGACGACCTGCAGGCTCGCGCCCGAGTCGATGTCGAAGGCGGATGCGTCGGGCTCGATGGGCGCGGGTGTCGGCGTCGCGGTCGGGGTCGGCTCGGGCACCGCCGCGGTCGCGCTCGGCGTCGGCGTCGGCGTCGCGCTCACGGGCGTCGCGGTCTCGCTCGGAGCGGGCTCCTCCGCCGCGCCGCACCCCGTCAGCACGAGCGCTGCTGCCACCACCACCACGACTCGACGCACGCATCCATCGTGCCATCCGCCTCGCGACGCCGGCGCAGACTGGCGCGCGACTAGATCATTCGGTAGACTAACGATCTTCCCGAGAGCGAAGGACCCCTATGCCGCAGCGCGATCCGCGCGCCGCCGAGAGCACCGCTGTGCCCGGCGACCCCCTCATGACCCGCCGCCAGATCATGCTCGTGCTGGTCGGCCTGATGATCGCCATGTTCCTGTCGTCGCTGTCGCAGACGGTCGTCGGCACCTCGATGCGCACCATCGCCGACGACCTGCACGGGCTCGACCTGCAGGTGTGGGTCGTGACGGCGTTCCTCATCGTCTCGACGATCGTGACGCCCATCTACGGCAAGCTCAGCGACATCTTCGGGCGCCGACCGCTCTTCCTCGCGGCGATCGTGCTGTTCCTCGTCGGCTCCATCCTGTGCTCCTTCGCGCAGGACATGATCCAGCTCGCCGCGTTCCGCGCGGTCCAGGGACTCGGCGCCGGCGGCCTCATGGCGCTGCCGCTCACGATCATGGCCGACGTGCTGAGCCCGCGGGAGCGCGCGAAGTACCAGGGCTACTTCCTCGCCGTCTTCGGCGTCTCGTCCATCCTCGGGCCGCTCATCGGCGGCATGTTCGCCGGCACCGACGAGATCCTCGCGCTCGACGGCTGGCGCTGGGTGTTCCTGTTCAACCTGCCCATCGGCGTCGCCGCGCTCTGGATGGTCTGGCGCTACCTGCACCTGCCCGCCCACCACGAGCGCGTCCGGATCGACTGGTGGGGCGCCGCGCTGCTCGTCGTGGGCGTCGTGCCGCTGCTGCTCGTCGCCGAGCAGGGCCGCGTGTGGGGCTGGACGTCGATCGCCTCGATCGCCTGCTACGTCGTCGGCGTGCTCGGGCTCATCGCGTTCGTGCTCGTCGAGCGCCGGATGGGCACCGCGGCCCTCATCCCGCTGCACCTGTTCGGCAACCGCGCCTTCTCGATGGCGACGCTGCTGGGCGTCTTCAGCGGCTTCGGCATGTTCGCAGGGATGATGATGATCCCGTTCGTGCTGCAGATCGTCCACGGCATGAACCCGACCGAGGCTGGCTTCGCGACGCTGCCACTCATCGTCGGGCTCATGATCGCGTCGATCGCGTCGGGCCAGATCATCGCCCGCACGGGTCGCTACGGCGCCTTCCCGGTGCTCGGCCTCGCCTCCATGGCGATCGCCTACGGCGTGCTCGTGACCCTGCAGTGGGACAGTCCGCTCTGGGTGCTGCTGCTCGGGCAGCTGCTGCTCGGCCTCGGCCTCGGCCAGGTCAACCAGACGCTGACGATCGCGAGCCAGAACGCGGTGCAGCCGAAGGACATGGGCGTCGCGACGAGCTCGGCGACGTTCTTCCGGCAGCTCGGCGGCACCGCGGGCGTCGCGGTCGTCTTCTCGATGCTCTTCGCGCGCCTGCCCGAGACGCTCCAGACCGCGTTCGGGCGCCGCGACCTGCGCGCCGACCTCGAGGCAGCGGTGCAGGATCCCTCCGTGCTGGCCGACCCCGGCAACGCCCGCATCCTCGAGGTGCTCGCGCGCCCCGAGCAGATCGGCGGCGCGCTCAACGAGGATTCGTCGTTCCTCAACACCGCCGACCCGCGGCTCGCTGCCCCGTTCCTCGACGGCTTCTCGAACGCATCCAGCGGGCCCTTCTGGGTCGCGCTCGCGGTCGTCGGCGTCGCGCTCGTCATCGCCCTCTTCTTCCGCGTGCCGCCGCTGCGGCAGAAGTCGGCCATGGAGGAGGCGATGGAGGAGCGTGCCGCGCAAGCGCAGCTCGAGGCGGATGCGTCGGCCCCCGGTTCGATCGCCTCTCCCGTCACGACCGCGTCGAACCCGGTCGTGCGGACGCCCGGCGGGCGGGACGGGTCCTCCAGCAGCTCCTGAGCCGACTCCCAGGCACCGTCCCTACCTTGGATGGCGGAGCGACCGCTCCACGATCAAGGAGGTTGAGATGGGTCTCGACGACAAGATCTCGAACGCTGCCCAGGAGGCAGTCGGCAAGGCGAAGCAGGGCATCGGCGACGCGACGGACAACGAGCGCCTCGAGGCCGAGGGCCACAAGGACGAGGCGAGCGCCAACGCCAAGCAGGCGGGCGAGCACGTCAAGGACGCCGGCAAGGACGTCAAGGACACCTTCAAGTAGGTCTTCCGGATGCGAGGGGGGCGAGCGCGTGCGCTCGCCCCCTTCGCTGTGCCTCAGTAGTTCAGCTCGGCGAGGCTCGCCGCGTCGATCTCGATGCCGAAGTCGCGCGCCTGCGCCTGGATCTTCTGCGCGCGAGCGAGGCGCGGCAGGTCGCTGCCGTCGGTGATCTTGCCGCCGGACTCCTCGAAGGCGCGCACGAAGCCGTGCGCCCACGCGACCTCGTCGGGGCTCGGCGCGAGGCCCGCGTTGACCATCGGGGCCTGCTCGTGGGTGAGCATGAGCTTGCCCGACATGCCCATCTCCTTCGCGAGCCGCGTGCCGGCGTCGAGGCCGTCCATCGAGAGCGTCGGTCCGTCGATCGGGGCGGGCAGCCGAGCGGCGCGCGACGCGATCACGAGCTGCGAGCGCGCGTACGCGAGCGCGATGGGGTCGTCGCCCGTCGCGGTGTCGCGCTTGAAGTCGCCGGTGCCGAACGCGAGCCGGAACGTCGAAGGAGCGTTCGCGATCTGCTCGACGTGGAGCACGCCGCGCGCCGTCTCGACGAGCGCGAGGATGCGCATCCCCTCCGGCAGGCGGTCGGCGGTGTCGTTCACGTGGCTCGCCGACTCCGTCTTCGCGAGCATGACGCCCTCGAGGCCCGGCGCCTGCTCGAGCTCGGCGAGGTCGGTGCTCCAGAAGTCGCTCGCGGCGTCGTTGATGCGCACCCAGGCACGGTGGCCCGTCGAGAGCCACTCGACCGTGTCGGCGCGCGCCTGCGCCTTGTCCTTCGCCGCGACGGCGTCCTCGATGTCGATGATGATCGCGTCCGCCTCGCTCTCCTGGGCGATCTGGAAGAGCTCGGGCTTGGAGGCGGGCACGAGCAGCCAGGAGCGGGCGATGGCGGGAGAGATGTCGGTTTGAGGCACGTACTCCAGGCTAACCCGCGCGGTCGCGCCCGGCGCGGCCCCTGGCTAGGCTCGCGGCATGTCGATGCTGTTCTCCGGCCTGTTCAGCGTCGCCGGCCTCGTGCTCGGGCTGCTGCTCATCGCCGGCGGGATCGTGCTGCTCGTGATCGGCTCCCGGCGGCGCGACGACTCCACGTCGCGCCCCCCGCTCGCGATCGGCGTGACGCTGCTCGTCATCGGCACCGCGATCGCCGTCCCCTCGCTGCTGTGGACGCTGCTGCCGCTCATGGCCTGAACGGCGCGCGGGCGATCGTCCAGGATCCGCTCCTAGGCTCGGCGCCATGGACGCCATCTTCGGAATGTCGCAGGGAGTCGCCACCTGGGTGCTGGCGCTGGGCCTCGGCTCCCTCGTGCTCGGCACCCTGCTGCTGACGAGCGGGCGCCGTCGCCGCGAGAAGCAGGAGCACGGCTCCCAGAACCGCGTGCTCGCGCTCGTGCTGATCGTCGCCGGCGCGATCGCGGCCATCCTCGGCGCGATCTCGTGGATCACGGCCCTCACGACGGGCGGCTGACCGGTCGTGCCCGCAGGCTTCGCGGTCGTCCTGGCCGTCGTCGTCGCGGCCGTCGTGCTCGCGCTCGTCGGCATCGCGATGAGCATCCGCGGCACCGGTTCGACGCCGACGCGCGGCGGCTGGCTCGCGCTCCTGAGCGGACTCGTCGCGCTCTGCTGCGGGGTGACGCTTTTCGTGTCCGTGCTGGGTGGCCTCATGGACGACCAGCCCGGGCTCTGGTAGTCGAGCGATCAGTCGGCGCGGCCGCGCAGCCGGTCGATCTCGCGCCGCTCGCGGCTCGAGGGGCGGCCGGCGCCCCGCGGCCGGAACGGCACCTGGGCGGCGTCGATCGCGCTCGGCCGGGGCGGCGAGCGGTCCTCGATCGCGTCGGCGGCGAGCGGCGCGCTCACGCGCTTCGCGAGCAGCTGCTTGACGATGACGATGCGGTCGAAGCCGTGGACGCGCACGCGCACCTCGTCCCCGATGCGCACGGGCTGCGCCGCCTTCGCGGCGTTGCCGTTCAGCTTCACGTGACCGCCGCGGCACGCCTCAGTCGCGGCGGCACGCGTCTTGACGAGGCGCACCGCCCAGAGCCAGACGTCGAGCCGCACGCGCTCGCTCATGCCTCGGTCAGCACCTCGAGCACGGCGGCCCCGTAGCGCTCGAGCTTCGACTCGCCCACGCCCGAGATGGTCGAGAGCTCGACCATCGTGCGCGGGCGGCGCTCGGCGATCGCCGCGAGCGTCTTGTCGTTGAACACGACGTAGGCGGGCACCGCCTGCTCCTTCGCCGTGCTCGCGCGCCACGAGCGGAGCGACTGGAACACCGCCTGCGCGGCGTCGTCGAGCTGCGCGGTGCTCTCGGAGCGGCGCGCGACCTTCGCCGGTGCCTTCACCTCGTGCCGCAGCCGCACCTCTCGCTCGCCGGCGAGCACGGCCGCCGACGCATCGGTGAGCGCGAGCACGCCGTACTCCCCCTGCGGCTGGAGCAGCCCTTGCGCGAGCAGCTGGCGCACGACGCCGCGCCACTGCACGGCGCTCAGGTCGCTGCCGATGCCGTAGGTGGCGAGCTGGTCGTGGCCGAATCGACGGATGCGCTCGGTGTCGGCGCCGACGAGGATGTCGACGAGGTGGCCGGCGCCGAACGACTGCCGCCGCTCGCGCTGCAGCCGGACGATCGTCGAGAGCAGCTTCTGCGCCGGGACGGTGCCGTCGTAGGAATCGGGCGGCGAGAGGCACGTGTCGCAGTTGCCGCACGGCTCGCTCGGCTCGCCGAAGTAGGCGAGCAGCTGCACGCGGCGGCACTCGACGGTCTCGCACAGCGCGAGCATCGCATCGAGGTGCATCGTCTGGTTGCGCTTTCGCTGCGCGTCGCCCTCACCGTCGGCGATCATCCTCCGCTGCTGCACGACGTCCTGCAGCCCGTAGGCGAGCCACGCGGTCGACGGCTCCCCGTCGCGACCCGCGCGCCCGGTCTCCTGGTAGTAGCCCTCGACCGACTTCGGCAGGTCGAGGTGGGCGACGAAGCGCACGTCGGGCTTGTCGATGCCCATGCCGAATGCGATCGTCGCGACCATGACGACGCCGTCCTCGCGCAGGAACCGCTGCTGGTTCGCGGCGCGCGTGCCGGCGTCGAGGCCCGCGTGGTACGGGAGCGCGTCGATGCCCTGCGCCCGCAGCCAGTCGGCGGTCGACTCGACCGACTTGCGCGAGAGGCAGTAGACGATGCCGGCGGCGCCGGGGTGCTCGTCGCGGATGATGCGCAGCAGCTGCGCCTTCGCGTCCTGCTTGGGAGCGATGCGGTACTGGATGTTGGGGCGGTCGAAGCTCGACACGAACACCTTCGCGCCGTGCAGCCCGAGCCGCTCCACGATCTCGGCGCGGGTCTCGACCGTCGCGGTCGCGGTGAGCGCGATGCGCGGCACCTCGGGCCAGCGCTCGCCGAGCACCGAGAGCTGCAGGTAGTCGGGCCGGAAGTCGTGCCCCCACTGGCTCACGCAGTGCGCCTCGTCGATCGCGAAGAGCGCGATCGGGGCGGCGTCGAGCAGCGCCTGTGCGACGGGCAGCCGCTCGGGCGCGAGGTAGAGCATGTCGAGCTCACCGGCGAGCAGACGGCGCTCGACGTCGCGGCGCTCGTCGGGGCTCTGCGTCGAGTTGAGGTAGGCGGCGCGCACGCCGAGCTGCTCGAGCGCGTCGACCTGGTCGTGCATGAGCGCGATGAGCGGGCTGATGACGACGCCCGTGCCCTCGCGCACGAGCGAGGGGATCTGGTAGCAGAGGCTCTTGCCGCCGCCCGTCGGCATGAGCACGACGGCATCGCGTCCGGCGACGACCTCGTCGATGATCTGCGCCTGCTCGCCGCGGAACGCGTCGTAGCCCCAGACGCGCGTGAGGGCCTCGAGCGGCGTCGCCGCCTTCGCGGTCGCGGCGATGCCCGGCGCGCGGGTCGCGGGGCGCACCGCGGTGCGGACGCCACCGCGGGGCGCGTCTGCGTCGGTCGGCGGGAGCCAGCCGTCGGCCGGCTCGTCCCACGATTCCCACGCCTCGGGGGCGTCGTCGTCGCTCGGCGGCACCCAGTCGTCGTGCCTCGCGTCCGTCACGCATCCCCCTCCGTGGCCCTGCCCGTCCAGCCTAGGCGCGGCGACCGACACGGCGCGCGGGGCGCCACCGGCCCTGTGGGCTCAGCGACGGCGCTCGAGCCACTCCTCGAAGGTGATCGAGCCCTTGTGCTGCTCGGTGAGGTTCGCGCCCGAGCGGAGGTAGTCGAGCAGCGACGGCGGGAACGGGCCGTTGACGATCAGGCCGCGCGCGCCCGTGATGCGCTGCCACGACTTCGCGAGGTCGCGGGAGATGCGCACCTCGGGCCCGGCGATCTCGGTGAAGCGCTTGCCGGTCGGCTCGAGCGCCTCCTGCGCGACGAGCGCCGCGACCTCGCTCACGGCCACCGGCTGCAGCCGGCCGCCGAGCGCGACCGGGATCGCGCCGAGGGCGGAGCCCGCTTCGAACTGGTCGACCGACCACTCGTGGAACTGCGCCGCGCGCACGACCGACACCTCGAGCGGCGATTCGAGGTACGCGAGCTCCTGCTGGCGCTTGCGGCGGTGGTAGCCGAGCCGCGAGCGCTCGACGCCGAGGATCGAGAGCAGCACGACGCGGCCGACGCCGGCGCGCTCGGCCGCCTGCACGAGGTTGCGCGCGCCGATCGTGAAGGGGCGAAGGTCGAGCGGGTTGCGCGAGTTGAGCGCGTCGACGACGACGTCGGCTCCCGCGAGCGCCGAGTCGAGGCCCTCGCCCGTGACGACATCGGCCTTGACGCCGGGCGCGCCGGCGATCGCCTTGCCGGAGCGCGACATCGGCGTCGGCAGCTCGCCCCGCCGACCGATGGCTCGCACGATCGCCGAGCCCGCGTTCCCCGATCCACCCACGACGACGATCCGCATGGCCCCACCGTACGCCGGAAGCGGGCGGGGCGCAGTCGCCGAGGGCCCGGCACCGTCTCCGGTCCGGGCCACTCGGGTCGCGCATCCGCCTCTCGTGCGGATGCGTCGGGTCGACTACTCCGCGGCGGGCTCGGCCTCGGCGGTCGGTGCCGCGGTGAGCGTGTCGAGCAGGTCGTCGCCGGGGACCGCGGGGATCATCGGCGCCTCGATCTCGGCGCGGTCGAGCAGCTGCTGCGTGCGCTTGCGGCGAGCGGGGGCGATGACCGTCACGACCCGGCCCGCGTTGCCGGCGCGGCCGGTGCGGCCGGCGCGGTGCAGGTAGGTCTTGTACTCGTCCGGCGGGTCGGCCTGCACGACGAGCGCGACGTCGTCGATGTGGATGCCGCGCGCGGCGACGTCGGTCGCGACGAGCACGTCGACCTTGCCGCGCTTGAGCTTCTCGAGCGAGCGGTTGCGCTTCGCCTGCGTCAGGTCGCCGTGGAGGCTCACCGCCGCGATGCCCGCGTCGGAGAACTGCTCGGTGAGCCGCTCGGCGTAGGCGCGCGTGCGGGTGAAGACGATGATGCGGCCGGGGTTGGTGACGATCTGCTCGAGCACCGCGTCCTTGTCGTAGCGGTCGACGACGAGCACCTGGTGGTCGATCGTCGAGGTCGACTGCTCCTCGCCGGCGACCTCGTGGACGGCCGGCTCGGGCAGGAACTCGCGCACGATCGTCTGCACCTCGGCGTCGAGGGTCGCCGAGAACAGCAGCTTCTGGCTGCCGGGGCGGGTCTGGCGGAGGATGCGCTGCACCGGCTCGAGGAAGCCGAGCTCGCACATGTGGTCGGCCTCGTCGACCACCGCGATCTCGACCGCCCCGAGGTTGAGCTTGCGCTGCTCGACGAGGTCCTCGATGCGGCCGGGCGTGCCGATGAGGATGTCGACGCCGCGGCGGAGCGACTCGACCTGGCTGTCCTGCTTCACCCCGCCCACGATGACGGTCGTGAAGATGCCGACCGCACGGCCGAGGCCCATGACGGTGTGGTTGATCTGCTGCGCGAGCTCGCGCGTGGGCGCGAGGATGAGGGCGCGCGGCGGGCGTCCGAGCTCGCGGCGCTCCGGGCGGTTGCGCAGCAGCATCTCGACGATCGGGGCGCCGAACGCGATGGTCTTGCCGGAGCCGGTGCGGCCGCGGCCGAGCACGTCCTTGCCGGCGATGACGTCCGGGATCGTCGCGGCCTGGATCGGGAACGGCGACGGGGCACCCATCGACTTGAGGGCTCCCGCGATCCCGGCGCCGAGGCCGAGGTCGACGAACGAGACGCCCTCGACGTCGGCCGCGACGGTCGCGGTCGCGTCGAGCCGGTCGAGCACGACGTCCTCCTTCGGCGCGAAGGGCTTCGCCTCGGTCGAGGGGTAGTAGGTGCTGTCGCGACGCTGCGGCCGATCGTCGAAGCTGCGGCGCGGGCGCTCGTCGCGCTCGGGGCGCCGGTCGCCGCCGCGCTCGTCGCGCTCGCGGAAGCCGCGCTGCGGGCGCTCGTCGCGCTCGAAGCGACGCTCGCCGCGCGGGGCGCGGTCGTCGAAGCGGCGCTGCTGC
>NZ_ASHR01000022.1 GCF_000400485.1 Agrococcus pavilionensis RW1 | reverse complement strand
ACGGTCGTGAAGATGCCGACCGCACGGCCGAGGCCCATGACGGTGTGGTTGATCTGCTGCGCGAGCTCGCGCGTGGGCGCGAGGATGAGGGCGCGCGGCGGGCGTCCGAGCTCGCGGCGCTCCGGGCGGTTGCGCAGCAGCATCTCGACGATCGGGGCGCCGAACGCGATGGTCTTGCCGGAGCCGGTGCGGCCGCGGCCGAGCACGTCCTTGCCGGCGATGACGTCCGGGATCGTCGCGGCCTGGATCGGGAACGGCGACGGGGCACCCATCGACTTGAGGGCTCCCGCGATCCCGGCGCCGAGGCCGAGGTCGACGAACGAGACGCCCTCGACGTCGGCCGCGACGGTCGCGGTCGCGTCGAGCCGGTCGAGCACGACGTCCTCCTTCGGCGCGAAGGGCTTCGCCTCGGTCGAGGGGTAGTAGGTGCTGTCGCGACGCTGCGGCCGATCGTCGAAGCTGCGGCGCGGGCGCTCGTCGCGCTCGGGGCGCCGGTCGCCGCCGCGCTCGTCGCGCTCGCGGAAGCCGCGCTGCGGGCGCTCGTCGCGCTCGAAGCGACGCTCGCCGCGCGGGGCGCGGTCGTCGAAGCGGCGCTGCTGCGGACGGTCGTCGCGGTCGAAGCGACGCTCGCCGCGCGGGGCGCGGTCGTCGAAGCGACGGTCGCCGCGCGGAGCGCGGTCGTCGAAGCGGCGCTGCTGCGGGCGCTCGTCGCGGTCGAAGCGACGCTCGCCGCGCGGGGCGCGGTCGTCGAAGCTGCGGCGCGCGCGCTCGTCGCGGTCGAAGCGACGCTCACCGCCGCGCTCATCGCGGTCGCGGTAGCCGCGCTGCGGATGGTCGTCGCGATCGAAGCGGCGACGGTCGCCGCCACGCTCGTCGCGATCGCCGAAGCCGCGCTGCGGGCGCTCGTCGCGGTCGAAGCGGCGCTCGCCGCCGCGGCGCTCGTCGCGCTCGGCGCCGAACCGGCCTCGGCCCTGGTGCTCGTCGCGGGCGCGGTCGAACCCGCGCGGCCGCTCGCCGCGGTGCACGCGATCGTCACGCTGCCGGTCGCGGCCGCCCTGCGCGCCCCCGCGGGTGCGGAAGGCGGGACCGCGGCGATCGTCGCGCTTGCGCTCCTCCGGCGGGATCCAGTTGGGGCGGCGGGATGCGCCCTGCGAGCGCTGCTCGCGGTCGTCGCTCGTCCAGCGGCGCTTGGGCCGCGCGTCGCCGTCCTGGGCCGGGCGGTGGCCGCGGTGGCCGGGGCTGCGCGAACCGGCGCGCCCGGAGGGGCGGTCGTCGGATCGGCGTGCGCCCTGCGGGCGCGAG
>NZ_ASHR01000021.1 GCF_000400485.1 Agrococcus pavilionensis RW1 | reverse complement strand
CGTCGCGGTCGAAGCGACGCTCGCCGCGCGGGGCGCGGTCGTCGAAGCTGCGGCGCGCGCGCTCGTCGCGGTCGAAGCGACGCTCACCGCCGCGCTCATCGCGGTCGCGGTAGCCGCGCTGCGGATGGTCGTCGCGATCGAAGCGGCGACGGTCGCCGCCACGCTCGTCGCGATCGCCGAAGCCGCGCTGCGGGCGCTCGTCGCGGTCGAAGCGGCGCTCGCCGCCGCGGCGCTCGTCGCGCTCGGCGCCGAACCGGCCTCGGCCCTGGTGCTCGTCGCGGGCGCGGTCGAACCCGCGCGGCCGCTCGCCGCGGTGCACGCGATCGTCACGCTGCCGGTCGCGGCCGCCCTGCGCGCCCCCGCGGGTGCGGAAGGCGGGACCGCGGCGATCGTCGCGCTTGCGCTCCTCCGGCGGGATCCAGTTGGGGCGGCGGGATGCGCCCTGCGAGCGCTGCTCGCGGTCGTCGCTCGTCCAGCGGCGCTTGGGCCGCGCGTCGCCGTCCTGGGCCGGGCGGTGGCCGCGGTGGCCGGGGCTGCGCGAACCGGCGCGCCCGGAGGGGCGGTCGTCGGATCGGCGTGCGCCCTGCGGGCGCGAGGAATTCTGTGCCATTGCTCGTCTCTTCTGCGCACGAACGATCGATCGCACTCGCGCGGGTCATGCCGCATTCATCGCGGGCATCTGGTCGACCGCGAGGGTGCTCGCGGGATCTCCGGCCGCGGTGACACTCCATGCGGCGCACACGCGCCTGTCCCGAGCCGACCGGCCCACTCTACGGCACCGCGCCGCGGAGCGACAGAGCGGGATCCGCGGGTCAGCCCAGCTGGTCGTGGGCGCGGACGCCGCCGCGCATGACCGACGACGTCCACTGGCGGCCGTCGAACCAGCGGGCGTCAGCGCGGTGGAAGGGGTCGGCGTACCAGTCGGGCGGCACCCGATCGGGCGCGACCGGGGCGAGTCCCACCGGTTGCGGCGCGCCGTCGTGCGGCGCGGGCCCGGCCGGCGCCGACATCGCTCGCTGCTCGGCCTGCCACGCCTCGTAGGCCCGCACCTGCGCCTCGTGCGCCTCGCGCTCGAGCCGGTCGAAGTCGGCCGGCGTCGGGATCGGCGGCGGCTCGCGGTCGGGCAGCTCGCGGCCGTACACGTCGCGCTCGGCAGGCGGGCGCTGCCCGAACGACGGTGGCGGGCTCGCGGCGGGCTGCGGCGCGACCGGCGACTGGTGGCTCGCGACCGTCGGCTGCACGATCGCGCCCTGCTCCTGGCCGAAGTGGGTCGGCTGCGCCGGCACCGATCCGGTCGAGCCGGGGGCGGGCCCGACGGGCGGCGACGAGGAGGTCGGCGGGTGGAAGCCGCTCGCGCTGCTCGGCGCAGGCGCGACCGGCGTGGACGGCGTCGCGGCGCGAGGCGCCACGCTCATGAGCACGCGCCCATCGCGCGCCGCGTAGTAGTGCATCGACGAGTCGGCGGGCCACTGCCCCTCGATGCGCAGCTGCGCGTGGGCTCCCGGCTGGGCCGGCGGCACGAAGGTCAGGCGCGTCCCCGTGCCCGCCGGGGTGCGGACGGTGATGCGCGCGCCCTCGATCACGCCGTCGGCGCGCGTGACGGAGATCGTCACCGGGAGGTCGCCCGCCGGCACGTGCATGGTGATGTCGCCCCAGTCGAGCGGCGCGCGCAGGCCGCCGATGTCGAGCACGGGCGGATGCAGGAAGGCGTCCATGCGGCCATCCGCGACGGCGGAGTGCACGATGAGGAAGCTGGGCACGGCATCCTCCCTCGTCCCGTTGCGACCGCGGCCCACGATCAGACTGCGAGCCGCACTCATCTTGCCAGCGCGACCCCGCGCATCCGCTGTGAGCGCGGTCAGCGCCTGCTGGCCGCTGCGAGCTCGCCGCGCCGCTCGGCGCGCGTGCCGCTGCCGACGCGCACCCGGCGGCGCTCGATCGCGCCCTCGACGACGAGGTAGAGCACGGGCAGCACGACGAGCGTCAGCAGCGTCGACGAGATGAGCCCGCCGATCACCACGATCGCGAGCGGCTGCGAGATGAAGCCGCCCTCGCCCGTCAGGCCCGCCGCCATCGGCACGAGCGCGAAGATCGTCGCCGCCGCGGTCATCAGGATCGGGCGGAGCCTGCGCTCCGCGCCCTCGACGATCGCCTCGCGCACCGGTCGGCCGCGGTCGCGGTACTGGTTGACGAGGTCGATGAGCACGATCGCGTTCGTCACCACGATGCCGACGAGCATGAGCACGCCCACCATCGAGGCGACGCCGAGCGGCACGCCGGTGATGAGCTGCATCGCGATCGCGCCGCTCGCCGCGAAGGGCACCGACACGAGCAGCAGGAACGGCTGCAGCAGGCTCTTGAAGGTCGCGACCATGATGACGTAGACGAGCAGCACGGCGACGAGCGCCGCGATCCCGAGCTGCGTGAACGCATCCGTGATCTGCGTCGCGACGCCGCCCACGGCGGCGCTCGCGCCGTCGGTGAGCTCGAGCTCGGCGAGCGCGTCGGCGACGCCCGTCGACACCCCGCCGACGTCGGCCGCGTTCGGCGTGACGGTGACGGTCGCGGTGCGCGCGCCGTCGCTCGTCGAGATCGACACCGGCCCCTCGATCTGCGTCACCTCGGCGACGTCGGCGAGCGGCAGCGCGCCGTTCGGGGTCGGCAGCTGCAGCTCGCGCAGCTCGTCGAGGGTCGCGGCGGGCGCGATCGCGTCCATCCAGATGCGCACGAGGGAGCCCTCGAGCTGGATCTCGCCGATCGGCGTCGGCTGCATGGCCTGCGCGACGAGGCCCGAGACGGCCGCCTCGCTGAGCCCGAGGCTCGCGGCGAGCTCGCGGTCGACCGCGACCTGCACGAGCGGCTGCGCGCCCTCGAGCGAGTCGGTCACCTGCGAGACGCCCTCGAGGCCCGAGACGGCGTCGACGACGGATGCGGTGGCGGGCTCGAGCACGTCGGTCGTGGGCGCCTGCACCTCGATCTCGATGTCGCCGCCCGCGAACCCGCCGGACGAGCCGACCGTGACCTCGCCCTCGGCGTCGTCGCCGAGCTCGAGGATCCGCTCGCGGAGCGCCTCCACGTCGGTGCCGTCGGCCGCGATGACGCCGTAGCTCACCGCGCCGCCGCCGACCCCGCCGCCCGTGAAGCCCGCGAACTGGTTCGCGGTGCTCGAGACGGTCGCCGAGACGGTCTCGACGCCGTCGAGGCCCTGCAGCTCGTCCGAGAGCGACTCCGCCGCGGCGAGCTGCGCGTCGAGCGAGGCACCGGGCTCGAGCTGCTGGGTGACGTTGACGGTCGTCTGGCCGTCGTCGCCGAGGAAGTTCGTCGCGAGCAGCGGCAGCGCGGCGACGCTCGCGGCGAGCACGACGACCGCGCCGCCGAGCACCAGCCACGGGCGCCGCAGGGTCGCGAGCAGGATGGGGCGGTAGCCGCGCCGCAGCCGGTCGGGCCGCTCGGCGATGGGCTGCGGCTCGGGGGTCGCTTCGGCGACGGCGACGGGGGCGGATGCGCTGCGCCGGCCGAGCAGCGAGGGTCGCGTCGGGCGCGCGGCCTCCTCGCTCGCCGCGGCGGCGCGCGCCGCGGCCTCCTCCGCCTCGACGACCTCCTTCGGCCGCTTGAGCAGCCAGTACGCGAGCACGGGCACGATCGTGAGGGCGATCACGAGCGAGGAGACGAGCGCGATCGTCACGGTGAGCGCGAAGGGCCGGAAGAGCTCGCCCGTGATGTCGCTCACGAACGCGAGCGGCAGGAAGACGATGACGGTCGTGAGCGTCGACGCGGTGATCGCGCCCGCGACCTCGCGCACCGCATCCAGGATCGCCTTCGAGCGCGACGGCTCGAAGCCCATGTGGCGCTTGATGTTCTCGATCACGACGATCGAGTCGTCGACGACGCGGCCGATCGAGAGCGTGAGCGCGCCGAGGGTCAGCACGTTGAGCGAGTACCCGGCGCCCCACATGCCGATGAAGGTCATGAGCACCGAGACCGGGATCGACACCGCGGTGACGATCGTCGACCGCACCGACCAGAGGAAGATGAGGATGACGAGCACCGCGAAGGCGAGGCCGAGCATGCCCTCGACCGCGAGCGCCTCGATCGACTGCTCGATGTAGGGCGCCTGGTCGAGCACCGTCGTGAAGGTGACGCCCTCGCCGAGCTCAGCCTGGAGCGTCGGCAGCAGGTCCTGCACGGCGTGCGAGACGTCGACGGTGTTGGCCGCTTGCGTCTTCGTGATCGAGAGGATGATCGCGGGCTCGCCGTCGACGATCGCGACCGAGGAGACGGGGTCGGTGTCGAGCGAGACGTCGGCGACGTCGCCGATCGCGATGTCCCCGGTGAGCGGCAGGCCCGCGACGTCGTCGACCGAGCCGAGCCGAGCGCCGATCTGCACGCTGAGCGTCTGCTCGCCGTCGTCGACCGTGCCGCCGGGCAGCAGCTGCCCGTGCTCGTCGATCGCGTCGGAGACGTCGACGCGGCTGAGGCCCGCGGCCGCGAGCGCCGCGTCGTCGGGCGCGATCGTGACGCGCTGGCCGGGGGCGCCCTGCAGCTGCACCGCGCGCACGCCGTCGGTGCGCTCGAGCTGCGGGACCGCGATCGTCTCGATGCGGTCGACGAGCGCCGACTGCTCCCCCGGCCCCGAGACCGCGATGCGCAGCACCGGGAAGTCGGCGATCGAGCCGGTGAGCACGGTGGGCTCGGCGGTGTCGGGCAGCTGGCTCAGGATGCGGTTGACCGCCTGCTGCACGCGCTGCTCGGCCGTCGGGATGTTGGTGCCGTAGGTGAACTCGGCGAAGACGACGCTCAGCGACGTCGAGGAGGTGCCGCTCGTGCCCTCGAGCCCCGGCACGGACTGGACCGCCTGCTCGATCGGGGCGGTGACGTCCTCGCTCATGATCTCGGGGCTCGCGCCGGTGACCGTGGTCGAGACCACGACGGCGGGCAGCTCGAGCTCGGGCGTCAGCTCGGTCTTGAGGTTCGCGAGCGCGACGCCGCCGAAGATGGCGATGCAGATCGTCGCGAGCGCGACGAGCGCCCTGTTCTTGAGGCTGGCGAGCGAGAGCAGGTGCACCCGTCGATCCTGTCATCCCGGGGCTGTGGGGAGGGTCGCTCCGGCTATGGATCGACCCTCCCCGCGCACGGCTGCCGCTATGCCTTCCGTCGCTCGACGAACCGGCGCATCGCGTCGCGCACGTAGGCAGCGCCTTCGGTGCCGCCGTAGTTGGCGGCGAACCGCTCGTCGGCGACGTACATGTCGCCGAGGCCGGCGAATGCCTCGAGCGGCGGGGATGCCGTCTGCCAACCGGCGCCGACCCACGCGTAGTGACGCTCGACGAGCGCCTGCACCTCGTCGGCGTCCACCGGCGTGCCGGCCGCTCGCGCCGCGGCATAGCCCGCGGCGATGTCGAGGTGCTCCTGGCCGAAGCGGCGCTTGTCGTCCTCCGACATGCCCTTCCACCAGGACTGCGAGTCCTCCCAGGCCTTCCGGCCCCACCGCTCGGTGACCTCCTGCTCGTACTGGCTCTGATCGAACCCGTCGAGCGCTCCCTCTGCCGTCATGGCGGCTCCTCCCTCTCGTGCCCGCAGCGTCTGCTCGACGGCGCGGATCTGCCTGCGGATGCGGTCGGCCTCGCGACCGAGGTCGGCGAGGTGGCTGCGCAGCGCCTCCTCGTCGGAGGCGCGCTGCAGGCTCTCGGCGATCGCCGGGATGCCGACGCCCAGCCCGCGCAGCAGCAGGATGCGCTGCAGCCTGGCGAGCGATGCCTCGTCGTACCAGCGCATCCCGCTCGCATCGGTGCGGGCGGGAGCGAGGATGCCGACAGCGTCGTAGTGCCGCAGGGTGCGGCTCGAGACACCGGCGAGCTTCGCGATGCGCTGGATCGACCACTCCATGCCCACGACGCTAGGGGTTGACGCTGCGTCAATGTCAAGCGGGCTGCGGCGCGCTCGCGGTCTAGCGTTGCGGCATGCGCCTGGTGCCCTCGATCGTCGCCGTCGCGCTCGGCGGCGCGCTCGGCACCGGCGCGCGAGCGCTGCTCGAGGCCGCCGTGCCCGGCGGCTGGGCGCTGCTGCTCGTCAACGCGCTCGGCAGCCTGTTGCTCGGCATCGCGACCGCCGCGCTCGCCGATGCGCCGGACTGGCTGCGGCACGGCATCGGCGCAGGCGCGCTCGGCGGCTTCACGACCTTCAGCGCGATCGCCGTCGCGAGCGTCTCCGCGACCGCGGCGGCGCACGGCCTCTCGACGATCGTGCCGTCGCTGCCGGGCATCGCGATCGCGCTCGGCATGCTGCTCGCCGGCCTGGCCTCGGCTTGGGCGGGGCTCGCGATCGGTCGGCGGCTCGTGCGGCGGCGGGCCGCGTGAGCCCGCTCGAGCTGCTCGGCATCGCCGCGGCGGGCGGGCTCGGCGCGGTCGTGCGCTTCCTGGCCGGCGCGCTGCCGCATCGGCGGCCCGTGCGCTCGACGATCGTCGTCAACCTCGTCGCGAGCCTGCTCGCGGGCGCGCTCACGGGACTGCTCGTGCTCGACGACGCGTGGCGCGCGATCCTCGTCACCGGGTTCTGCGGCGGCCTCTCGACCTACTCGGCGTTCGCGCTCCAGGCGGTCGAGCAGCTCGAGCGACGGCGCGGCGGCGCGGCCGCAGCGACGATCGCCGTGACGGTCGTGGGCGGCGCGATCGCCGCTGGGGCTGGACTGCTGGCCGGTGCGCTGCTCGTCCCCGCGCTCCCGGCGTGAGTCGGGGCACCCTATCCCCACCCGCATCCGCCCAGACGGCGACAGGCGGGCGCGATGCTACGATGGAGGTTGGACTTAGCAAGGCAGTTCTCACATCGTTCGTCGGCTCTCGGCCGGCGCCGTCCGCAAGGGGGGTCCAGCATGGGTCGTGGTCGTCAGAAGGCCAAGCACACGAAGCTGGCACGTGAGCTGAAGTCATTCAGCCCGAACGTCAACTACTCCGTGCTCCAGCAGGAGCTGGGGGGAGCCCCCGCCGACGACGAGCTCGTCGACAAGTGGGCCGACTACGCCGACTACGCCCCCGAGACCGACGACGACTACGTCGACGGGCGTCAGCAGGGGCGCAGCGCCTGACGCGGTCACCAGCATCCCGGCCGCGCCCGCGGCTCTGGAGTCCATGACGCGAAGGAGCCGATTGTGACGTCGCACGCCGACACCCACGCCAAGCTGCAGGAGCCGGTCGAGGTCGGGAGCCACGCGACGGCCACGGCTCCCGTCTTCGAGTCGCTCTCGGTGCTCGACATGTTCAAGATCGGCATCGGTCCCTCGTCGTCGCACACGATCGGGCCCATGCGGGCCGCGCTCGACTTCGTCGCGCAAGCGGATGCGTCGGGCCGCTTCGACGAGATCGTGCGGCTGCGCGTCGACCTGCTCGGCTCGCTCGGCGCGACCGGCTCGGGCCACGGCACCGACACCGCAGTCATGCTCGGCCTCGCGGGGCTCGCTCCCGACACCGTCGAGACGCGGCAGATCGCCGCGACGCTCGACGACATCCGCTCGAGCGGCGAGCTCCTCCTCGGCGGCCGCCTGCCCGTGCCCTTCGACGAGTCGAAGGTGTTCGTCTTCCGGCCGCTCACGGTGCGCCGCGAGCACCCGAACGCCCTCCGCATCACGGCCTACGACGCATCCGACGCCACGGTCGCGACCGCGGGCTACTACTCGATCGGCGGCGGCTTCGTCATGCGCCACGACGAGGGCGATGTGCTCTCGCCCGTGCCGGCGCCCGCGACGCAGCACCACCCGGTGCCCTACCCCTTCAGCCACGGCGACGAGCTCGTCGAGCTCTGCGAGCGCACGGGCCTCTCGGTGCACGAGCTCATGCTCGCGAACGAGGAGGCGTGGCGGCCGCGCGAGGAGACGATCGCGCAGCTCGAGCGCATCTGGCAGGTCATGCAGGAGTGCGTCGCGCACGGCATCGAGACCGACGGCGTCCTGCCGGGCGGGCTCGACGTGAAGCGCCGCGCGCGCGACTGGCACGCGAAGCTGCTCGAGCGCGACGCCGCCCCGAAGGCGGGCCGCCCCGACCTGCTCGAGGGCATGGAGTGGGTGAACCTCTACGCGCTCGCGGTCAACGAGGAGAACGCCGCCGGGTCGCGCGTCGTGACGGCGCCGACGAACGGCGCGGCCGGCATCATCCCCGCGGTCATGCACTACGCCGACCGGTTCGCGAACTGCGTCGACGACGAGGTGTCCTGGCAGGTGCGGTTCCTGCTCGTCGCGGGCGCGATCGGCATCATCATCAAGTCGAACGCGTCGATCTCGGGCGCCGAAGTCGGCTGCCAGGGCGAGGTCGGCTCGGCGTGCGCGATGGCGGCCGCGGGCTTCGCCGCCGTGCTGGGCGCGACGCCCGCGCAGACCGAGAACGCGGCCGAGATCGGCATCGAGCACAACCTCGGCCTCACGTGCGACCCGATCAAGGGGCTCGTGCAGATCCCGTGCATCGAGCGCAACGCGATGGCGAGCGTCAAGGCGATCAACGCCGCGCGCATGGCGAAGCAGGGCGACGGCACGCACTACGTGAGCCTCGACACCGCCGTCGAGACCATGCGCCGCACGGGCGCCGACATGAGCGACAAGTACAAGGAGACCGCGCTCGGCGGTCTCGCGGTGGCCTTCATCGAGTGCTGACCGGCGACGCCGGCCGGGGAGCGGGAGGACGAGCGATGGGGACGAAGCGGAACGAGGCGGAGGCGCTCGCGGCGCTCGAGCGCCCCGGGGTGCGGGCCGGCATCGCGGCCGCCGCCCTGTGGGGGCTTGCCTGGAAGGGCGCGTCGCTCTGGCGCGCGGCGCAGGACGGCAGCAAGCCGTGGTTCGCGACGCTGCTCGTGACGAACACGCTCGGCGTGCTCGACGCCGTCTACCTCTTCGGCGTCAGCCGTCGGCGGCGCTAGCCCCGGCTCCGCTCGCGTGTGGAGCGCGCAGCCCGCGCACCCCACACCCGAGTGCCGCGCTCAGTAGCCGTACTGCGACGCGAAGATCGCGGCGAAGAAGACGGTGATCGCGATGGGCCAGAAGATGAAGGCCCAGATGAAGCCGAGGATCGAGGTCACGAGGCCCCAGATGGCCATCACCTTGCCCGCGGGCTCCTTCGCGATGCCGATGCCCGAGAGGATCGCGCCCGCGATCGCGTTCACGAACAGCGGGATGACGATGCTCGAGATGCCGAGGATGAGACCCCAGACCGAGAGCTTGCGCTCGGTCGAGGTGGGCGCGGCGTAGGCGTAGGACGGCACCGCCCCGTACGCCTGGCCGGCGTCGTATGCCTGGTAGCCGGTCGTCGCGGCCGGCTGGTAGGCGCCCTGGCCGGTGGGCTCGTAGCTCGGCTGGGCGGGCTGCTCGGGGGGCGTGTACGTCATGCGGAGGTCCTCGGTGCTCGGTGGGTGTGCGGGCGAGCGCTTGCTCGACCCACCAGCCTAGGGCCGCGCGTCAGGGCGAGGCGCCGATCCCCATGAAGAGCACGCCGAGCACGCCGAGCAGCGGCAGCAGGTAGAACAGCAGCACCCACAGCAGGCCGACGCCGGAGGTGATCAGTCCCGTGATCGCCATCGCGCGGCCGGCCGGCTCGCGCCGGAGCGCGATGAACCCGAAGACGAGCCCGATGATGGGCACCACGACGAGTGCCCACGCGATCACGGCCGACGCGATGCCGAGCACCATCGCCGTGATCGAGAGGCCGCGCTGCGGCACCTGCGCGTTCGGGTAGACCGGGGCGCGGTAGACGGGCACGCCGTAGGGCGTGTAGTTCGCGACCTGCGCTGCTGCGGGGTGGATGAGCTGCGCGTCGCCGTCGTGGTGCAGCGGGGTGGAGTAGCGCTGCGCGACGTTCGGCGCGATGTATGCCGGCTGCTGCCACTCGGGCCCCCGCTGACCCATGGTCGGCGTGGCGGGCGGGCCCATGTCGGGCTGCGGCGCCGCGCTGCGTCGGCGCTCGCCGGCGGCGAAGGGAGGCGCGGGCGGCGACTGCTCGGACGTCGACGAGCCGTCCTGCCGGCTCTCCGGCGAAGCGTCCTGCGGGGGCCGGAAGCGGTCGGAGTCTTCGGACACGTCGCCACCTCCCCTGGTTCCGAGCACACGCTGATCCGTCGATTCGACGAAACGGTACGCGGCGTGCCTCAAGATCGGCTGGACGTGCGGCGCGCAGCGGGTGTGTGCGTCAGCGGAAGGCGCCGGCGAGCCGCACGGCCCCGCCGTCGACGCCCTTCGCGCCCTGCACCCACTCGGCGAGCTCTGCGGGCGCTTCCGCGACGCGGCCGACGGTCGATGCCGGGATGCCGGCGTCGCGGCTCGCGGCGATCACGCGGTCGGCGTCCGCGGCGTCGACGACCACGAGCATGCCGAGGCCGAGGTTCCAGGTGCCCTCGGCGTCCTCGAGCGAGAAGCCGCCCAGGCCGGCGAGCGCGCCGAAGACGGCCGGCACGTCCCACGCGGCGCGGTCGACCTCGACCGCGAGGCCGCGCGGCAGCACGCGCGCGAGGTTCGCGGCGATGCCGCCGCCCGTCACGTGCGAGATCGCCCGGACGCCGAGCCCCTGCTCGAGCATCCCGAGGAGGGGCAGCGTGTAGAGCCGGGTGGGCTCCAGGAGCGCCTCGGCGGCGACGCCCCCGAGCTCGTCGACGCGGTCGGTGAGCGCGAGGCCGCGCTCGGCGAGCACGTGGCGCACGAGGCTGAAGCCGTTCGAGTGCAGCCCGGAGGAGGCCATGCCGACCACGACGTCGCCCGCGCCGACGCGCTCGGCGCCGAGCACCGCATCCGCCTCGACGATCCCGACCGCGGCACCCGCGATGTCGTAGTCGTCGGGAGCCATGACGCCGGGGTGCTCGGCCGTCTCGCCGCCGACGAGCGCCGTGCCGGTCGCCTCGCACGCCTCGGCGATGCCGCGCACGATGTCGGCGATGCGCTCGGGCACGACGCGCCCGCACGCGATGTAGTCGGTCATGAACAGCGGCTTCGCGCCGACCACGACGATGTCGTCGACGACCATGCCGACGAGGTCCTGCCCGATCGTGTCGTGCTTGTCGATCGCCTGGGCGAGCGCGAGCTTCGTGCCGACGCCGTCGGTCGAGGTCGCGAGCAGCGGCTTGGCGTACGAGCCGGCCGCCGAGAGGTCGAAGAGCCCGGCGAAGCCGCCGACGCCGCCGAGCACGCCCGCGCCGTGCGTGCGCGCGACGGCCGCCTTCATGAGCTCGACCGCGCGGTCGCCCGCCTCGGTGTCGACGCCGGCGGACGCATACGGATCGGTCATGCGACCAGCGTACTTGGCCCACCGGAGCCCGATCGGGCCCCGCCCGGGCAGGTCGATGGCAGGATGGGCGCGGCACACCCACCACGTCGACGGAGACACCCATGCGCGCACTCGTGACCCGAGGCAGGCCGGGGCTCGAGCTCACCGAGCTGCCCGAGCCCGAGACCCCACCAGGCCACGTGAAGGTGCGCGTGCTGCGCGCCGGCATCTGCGGCACCGACCTGCACATCGATTCGTGGGATGCGTGGGCGCAGTCGGCGGTCACGCCCGGCCTGACCGTGGGGCACGAGTTCTGCGGCGAGATCGTCGAGGTCGGCGAGGGCGTGACCGACTTCGCGGTCGGGCAGCTCATGAGCGGCGAGGGGCACGTCGTGTGCGGGCACTGCCGCAACTGCCGCGCCGGGCGCCGGCACCTGTGCATCCGCACCTCCAACCTCGGCGTGCAGCGCGACGGCTGCTTCGCCGAGCTCGTCGTGCTGCCCGCGTCGAACGTGTGGGTGCACCCGGGCGTCACCGCCGCGACCGCGACCGCCGACCAGCTCGACGTCTTCGGCATCTACGACCCGTTCGGCAACGCCGTGCACACCGCGCTGAAGTTCCCGGTGATCGGCGAGGACGTGCTCGTCACCGGTGCCGGCCCGATCGGGCTCATGGCCGCGATGGTCGCCCGGCACGCGGGCGCACGCCACATCGTCATCACCGACATCGCCGAGCCGCGGCTCGAGCTCGCCCGCTCGCTCGGCTTCCGCGCCCTCAACCCGCGTGAGGCGTCGATCGCCGAGGTGCAGCGCGAGCTCGGCATGCAGGAGGGCTTCGACGTCGCGCTCGAGATGTCGGGCTCCCCGACCGCGCTCGTCGGCATCATCGAGAACCTCAACTTCGGCGGTCGCATCGCGATGCTCGGCCTGCCCTCGCAGCCGATCGAGGTCGACTTCGCGAAGGTCGTCTCGCACATGCTCACGATCCAGGGCATCTACGGCCGCGAGATGTTCGAGACCTGGTACGCGATGGCCGCTATGTCGCAGACCGGCCTCGACGTCTCCCCCGTCATCACCGACCGCTTCGCCTTCGCCGACTGGGAGGCCGCCTTCGAGCGCGCTCGGTCCGGCGGGGCGGGCAAGGTCATCCTCGACTTCACCGACCCCCAGGGAGCGTGACCCGTGTACTCCATCCGTGCATCCATCGCCGACGAGCTCGCCGAGATCGAGGCCGCGGGCCTCACGAAGCGCGAGCGCGCGATCGCCTCGCCGCAGTCGGCGAGCGTCGTCGCGAACGGCACCGAGGTGCTGAACTTCTGCTCGAACAACTACCTCGGGCTCGCCGACGACCCGCGCATCGTCGAGGCGGCGAAGGCCGCGCTCGACGAGTGGGGGTTCGGGATGGCCTCGGTGCGGTTCATCTGCGGCACCCAGACCCAGCACCTCGAGCTCGAGTCGCGGCTCGCGTCGTTCCTCGGGCAGGAGGCGTGCATCCTCTACTCCTCGTGCTTCGACGCGAACGGCGGCCTGTTCGAGACGCTGCTGGACGCCTCCGACGCGGTGATCTCGGACGCCCTCAACCACGCGTCGATCATCGACGGCATCCGGCTCTCGAAGGCGAAGCGCTACCGCTACGCGAACCGCGACATGGCCGAGCTCGAGGCGCACCTGCAGGACGCGCAGGGCGCGCGCCGCCGGCTCATCGTCACCGACGGCGTCTTCTCGATGGACGGCTACCTCGCGCCGCTCGAAGCGATCTGCGACCTCGCCGAGCGCTACGACGCGATGGTGATGGTCGACGACTCGCACGCAGTCGGCTTCACCGGCGCCACGGGCGCCGGCACGCCGGAGCTCGCCGGGGTGCAGCACCGCATCGACATCATCTCGGGCACGCTCGGCAAGGCGCTCGGTGGCGCCTCCGGCGGCTACATCGCGGCGCGCGCCGAGATCGTCGACCTGCTGCGCCAGCGCTCGCGCCCCTACCTCTTCTCGAACGCCCTCGCGCCGTCGGTCGTCGCCGGCTCGCTCAAGGCGCTCGACCTCGTCGAGGGGGCGGGCGAGCTGCGCGAGCGGCTGCGGCGCAACACCGAGCGCTTCCGCGTCGGCATGGAGCAGGCGGGCTTCGAGCTGCTGCCGGGCGAGCACCCGATCACCGCCGTGATGTTCCACGACGCGCGGCTCGCGGCCGAGATGGCGGATGCGATGCTCGAGGAGGGCGTCTACGTCACCGCGTTCTCGTTCCCCGTCGTGCCTCGCGGTGAGGCGCGCATCCGCGTGCAGCTCTCGGCCGCCCACTCCGACGCCGACGTCGACCGCGCGGTCGCGGCGTTCACCGCGGCGCGCGAGCGCGTCGCCGCCTGACCGCTTCCTGCTCGACGCGGAACGGGACCCCCTCCACCGTCCGGAACCTGGTGCACCAGGTCCCGGTGGGTGGAAGGGGTCCGTTTCGCGGGAGGCGTCAGAAGACGGGCTTGCCGCCCGTGACGCCGAGCACGGTGCCCGAGACGTAGCTCGCCTCGTCGCTCGCGAGGTAGACGAACGCGGTCGCGACCTCGATCGGCTGCCCCGGGCGGCCGAGCGGCGCGTTCATGCCGAAGTCCTTGACCGAGGGCTTCGTCGACGGCTGCAGCGGCGTCCAGATCGGGCCCGGCGCGACCGCGTTGACGCGGATGCCCCTCTCGCCGACCTGCGCGGCGAGGTTGACGGTGAAGTTGTTGATCGCGGCCTTCGTCGACGCGTAGTCGAGCAGGGTCTCGGACGGGTCGAAGGCCTGGATGGACGAGCAGTTGATGATGCTCGCGCCCTCGCCGAGGTGCGGCAGCACCGCGCGCGTGAGGTTGAACATCGCGAAGATGTTCGTCTCGAACGTCTGCCGCAGCTGCTCGTCGGTGATGTCGGCGAGCGACTCCTGCGCCATCTGGTAGCCGGCGTTGTTGACGAGGATGTCGAGCCCGCCCAGCTCGTCGACCGCCCGCTGCGCGAGGTCGAGGTTCGCCTGCTCGGTGCGCTGATCGGTCGCGATCAGCACCGCCTTGCGGCCAGCCGCCTCGATCTGACGACCGGTCTCGTCGGCGTCCTCCTGCTCCTGCGGGAGGTAGGCGATCGCGACGTCGGCGCCCTCCTTCGCGAAGGCGATCGCGGTCGCTCGGCCGATGCCGGAGTCACCGCCGGTGACGAGGGCGCGCTTGCCCTCGAGCCGGCCGCGCCCGACGTAGCTCGTCTCGCCGTGGTCGGGCACGGGCTGGAGCTTGTCCGTCCAACCGGGCCACTCCTGGGTCTGCTCTGGCAGGTTCTTGATGGATTCGGTGTCAAAGCTCATGTCCCTCACTGTGCCGACGCAGCCTGGACGTCGCTTGGGTGCTCGCCGAGCGCATCCGCCCGATCCGGAGCCGGCGCGCGGCGCTCGGTAGGCTTGGGTGTCAATCCCGCGACAGAAGGAGCTCGCCTGTGTGCGGCATCGTCGGCATCGTCTCCGACTCGAGCGTCAACCAGCAGGTGTACGACGCTCTCGCGCTCCTCCAGCACCGCGGGCAGGACTCGACCGGCATCGCGACCGCCGAGGGCCGCTCGATCCACCTGAAGAAGGCCAAGGGCCAGGTGCGCGAGGCGTTCCGCACCCGCGACATGCGCTCGCTGCTCGGCGACTACGGCCTCGGCCACGTGCGCTACGCCACTCGCGGCGAGGCCGCGAACGAGCTCGAGGCGCAGCCCTTCTACGTCAACGCGCCCTACGGCATCGTGCTCGTGCACAACGGCAACCTCACGAACTCCCGCGAGCTCGAGCGCGAGCTCGCGACCGTCGACCACCGGCACGTCAACACCGGCAGCGACACCGAGATGCTCGTCAACGTGCTCGGCAGCGAGCTGCAGTCGCTCGTCGGCGGCGGCGAGCTCGACGCCGACCGCCTCTTCACCGCCGTGCGCCGCACGCACGAGCGCATCCAGGGCTCCTACGGCGTCATCGCGCTCATCGCCGGGCACGGGCTGCTCGCCTTCCGCGACCCCTTCGGCATCCGCCCGCTCGTGCTCGGCCGCCGCACGAGCGAGCGCGGCCGCACCGAGTGGATGGTCGCGAGCGAGTCGGTGGCGCTGACCGGCTCGGGCTTCCAGGTCGAGCGCGACGTCGCGCCCGGCGAGGCGATCTTCATCACGCCCGACGGCGAGCTCGCCTCGGCGATGACGCACGACTCGCCGGTGCTGCTGCCGTGCGCGTTCGAGTACGTCTACCTCGCCCGTCCCGACTCGGTCATGAACGGCGTCAACGTCTACGAGTCGCGGCTCCGCATGGGCGAGCGGCTCGCCGACACCATCGCGGAGTACACGCCCTCCGGCGCGATCGACGTCGTCATGCCGATCCCCGACTCGTCGCGCCCCGCCGCGATGGAGGTCGCCCGCCGGCTCGGCATCGAGTACCGCGAGGGCTTCTACAAGAACCGCTACGTCGGCCGCACCTTCATCATGCCCGGCCAGCAGGAGCGCAAGAAGTCGGTCAAGCAGAAGCTCAACGCGCTCGAGAGCGAGTTCCGCGGCAAGAACGTGCTCGTCGTCGACGACTCGATCGTGCGCGGCACGACGAGCCGCGAGATCGTCGAGATGATGCGCTCGGTCGGCACGAACACCGTCACCTTCACCTCGGCCGCCCCGCCCGTGCGCTATCCGCACGTCTACGGCATCAACATGCCCTCGCGCAGCGAGCTCATCGCCTCCGGCCGCTCGATCCCGCAGGTGAACGAGGCGCTCGGCAGCGACTTCCTCGTCTACCAGGAGGTCGACGACCTGCAGCGGGCGATCCTCGACGGCTCGAGCATCGAGGGCCTCGAGATGTCGTGCTTCACGGGCGACTACGTCACCGGCTCGGTGACCGACGAGTACCTCCGCTGGGTGGAGCAGACGCAGCTCAGCTGAGCGGCTCCGCGGCGGCGCCGCGCTCGGGCGCCCATGCCCCGAGGCTCGCGACGAGGCACGCGATCGCGGCGCCGAGCACGACGTCGGCCACGGGCACGGCGCCGAGCAGCAGCGCGGCGAGGGCCGCACCGGCCGCCGCCGCGAGCGCGAGCAGCGCCGGGGTCGCGGGCGCGAGGCGCACGTGCGCGCGGCGCGCGAGCTCGACGAGGGCGACGGATGCGGCGAGCGCGATCCCGAGGAGCGTCGCGGCGGCGAGATCGAGGGCCCCCGGCCGCGCGATCGGCGCCGCGAGCGCCGCGATGCCGCCGAGGGTCGCGACGACGGCGGCCGCGCGGCGGCGCGGGAGCCGCTCGGCGAGCCGCGCGAGCGGCGGGCCGAGGATCGCGCCGAGCGCGAGGGTGAGCGCGATGGGCGCGGCCGGCTCCGGGTCGTCGGCGCCGATCGCCGAGAGCGCGGGACGGAGCGCCGCGATCGCGCCCGCGCCGGCCGCCGCGAGCAGCGCGAGCGCGAGCACCCGTGCCGCGAGCGGCAGCGAGACCGGCGCCCGGGCCGCGCCCGCCGGCTCCGGTGCCGGCTCGGCGGCCGTCGGCTCGGGCCGCGCGCTCACGGCTGCGCCGAGCGCGAGCAGCTGCGCGCCGGCGGCGAGGACGAGCACGGCAGCGACGTCGAGCGTCGGCACGAGCGGCGCGGCCGCCGCGAGCGCGGTGCCGGCCGCGGCCGCGAGCAGGGTCGGCGCGGGCCGCACGGCGGGCGCGAGCAGCGGGTCGCGCGCCGAGGCGGTGATCGCGGCGGCGAGCTGCAGCCCCGCCGCGAGCCCGAGCAGGGGCGCGAGCGCGGGGCCGATCGCGACGTCGAGCAGCAGCAGCGTCCCGCCCGCGGCGAGCACGACGAGCGCGAGCGCCGCAGCCGCGATCGCCGCGAGCCGAGCGGCAGCGGTCGTCGCCGCGGCGCGCTCGAGCAGCGGCGCGGCGAGCAGCCCGAGCGCGGCGCCGGCAAGGGCGGCGGCGCTGCCGAGCGCGAGCGCGACCGCCGATCCCTCGGCGAGCGCGACGCTCGCGAGCGCCGCGAAGCCGGCGCCGAAGCCGATCCAGGCGAGCGCGTGCGCGATCGCGCTGCGCGTGCGCCCGGCGGGCATCAGGCTCGGCCGGGGCGGTCGTCCTCGCCGCGCTCGCGCTCGGCGGCGCCCGGCACCGCGGGGTCGGCGAGGCCCGGGTCGGCGCCGCCCAGCCGCTCGAAGCGCGCCTCGAGCGCGTCGTCCTCGGCCGTCGGCAGCGCATCCGGCCGCCGCACCTCGACGCGCTCGGCGACCGTCGCGGTCGTGCGCTTCGCCAGGGCGCGGTCGACGATGATGGCGACGAGCGCGCCGAGCCCGCCGCCGACCACGAACCCGGCGACGACCATGAGCCCGATCACGGGCGTCGTGTCGACCGGCACGCCGTTCTCGTTGACCGCTTGCGGCATCGACGCGGCGATGAGCCCCGCGGCGACGGCACCGACGAGCGCACCGGCTGCCGCGAAGGCGCCGTACTTCGGGGAGCGCCGCACCGTCACGTCGAGCTGCTCGGTCGTGCCTTCCGGGTCGCCGGCGGCATCGCCCTGCGGCGTCCGATCGTGCGTCGCGTCCATGGCATCCAGCATCCCACGCGACGCGCCCCGGACCGCACGAGTACGGTGCGAGAGGGGCCTGCCGGCCGGGAGCACGGCCGCGCGCCCCGCGACGACAGGAGCCGACGAGTGACCGACGCGCAGCCGACCGCGAGCACGCCCACCGGAGCGAGCGCCGAGCAGCGCGATTGGAGCCTCCTCGACGCCGCCGCCGCGGCCCGCGAGCTCGAGGTCGACGCCGACGCCGGGCTCACGGCCGGGCAGGCCGCCGAGCGGCGCGCGCGCTTCGGCCCGAACGAGCTCGACGCCGCCCCGCCCGAGCCGGCGTGGCGGCGACTGCTCCGCCAGTTCGCCGACCCGCTCATCTACCTGCTGCTCGGCGCGATCGTCATCTCGGTCGTCGCGTGGGTGTTCGAGGGCGCGCACGGGCTGCCGATCGACGCGACCGTCATCGCGCTCATCGTCGTCGCGAACGCGATCCTCGGCTTCGTGCAGGAGGCGAGGGCGGCGGATGCCGTGGCGGCCCTGCAGGACATGACGGCCGTCACGGCCACGGTCGTGCGCGACGGGCGGACGGAGCGCGTGCCCGCAGCGGACCTCGTGCCGGGCGACGTGCTCGCGCTCGCGGAGGGCGACTCGGTCGGTGCCGACGCACGGCTGCTGAGCGCGTCGTCGCTGCAGGTCGCCGAGGCGTCGCTCACCGGCGAATCGGTGCCGGTGACGAAGTCGCCCGCGGCGCTCCCCGAGCCCGTGCCGCTCGGCGACCGCCGCAACATGGTGTTCAAGGGCACCGCCGTCACGCAGGGCGTCGGCCGCGCCGTCGTGACGGCGACCGGCATGGCGACCGAGATGGGCCGCATCGCGACGATGCTCGCCGAGACGGAGCAGGAGCCGACGCCGCTGCAGCGCGAGATCGCGGCCGTCGGGCGCACGCTCGGGATCGCCGTGATCGTCATCGCGGTCGTCGTGATGGGGGCCATCGGCCTGACGAGCGGCATCGGCTCGCTGCAGGAGGCCGTCGACGTGCTGCTCGTGGGCGTCTCGCTCGCAGTCGCGGCCGTGCCGGAGGGGCTGCCCGCGATCCTCTCGCTCGTGCTCTCGATCGGCGTGCAGGCGATGAGCAGGCAGGGGGCGATCGTGAAGAGCCTCTCGTCGGTCGAGACGCTCGGCTCCGCATCCGTCATCTGCTCCGACAAGACCGGCACGCTCACGCGCAACGAGATGACGATGCTCACGGTGCACACCGGCTCGGGCGTCGCCGACATCACGGGCGTCGGCTACGCGCCCGAGGGCGAGGTGCTCGTCGACGGCAGCCCGCTGCTCGACGCCGATCCCGCGCTCGGCATCCGCGCGGAGGACATCGTCGTGCTCTCGGGCGGCACGCTCGCCTCGGATGCCGAGGTGCGGCAGGACGAGGACGGCGGCTGGGTCGTCGTGGGCGACCCGACCGAGGCGGCGTTCGTCGTCGCCGAGCGCAAGGCGGGCCTGTCGGGGCGCCGCGAGCAGCGCTTCTCGCGCATCGGAGAGGTGCCGTTCACCTCCGAGCGCAAGATGATGTCGGTCGTCGTCGCCGACGCCGAGCACCCGGTCGAGGGCGGCGAGGGCCAGCCGGTGCTCATCGCGAAGGGCGCGCCCGACGTGCTGCTCGAGCACAGCTCGCGCGTGCGGGTCGGCATGGCCGTGCGGCCGCTCACCGACGACGACCGCGCGCGGGTGCGGGAGGCGGTCGAGTCGATGTCGGCGCAAGCGCTCCGCACCCTCGCCGTCGCGTACCGTCCGCTCAGGGCCGAGGAGCACGCATCCGTCACCGCCGCCGGCGGCTTCGACTCCGACGCCGGCCTCGCGCTCGAGGAGGACCTCATCTTCGTCGGCACGGTCGGCATCATCGACCCGCCCCGCTCGGAGGCCGCCGCGGCGGTCGGGGCGGCGCGCGGGGCGGGCATCCGGGTCGTCATGATCACGGGCGATCACCCCGCGACGGCGCTCCGCATCGCGCACGAGCTCGGCATCGCGGGTCGCGGCGATCGCGCGATCGCGGGCGCCGAGCTCGACGGATTGGACGAGGATGCGCTGCGCGCGGCCGTGCGGGACGTCTCGGTCTTCGCGCGCGTCGCGCCCGAGCACAAGCTGCGCATCATCGGGGCGCTCCAGGCCGACGGGCACATCGTCTCGATGACCGGCGACGGCGTGAACGACGCGCCGGCGCTCAAGCGGGCCGACATCGGCGTCGCGATGGGCATCACGGGCACGGAGGTCTCGAAGGAGGCCGCCGCGATGATCCTCACCGACGACAACTTCGCGACCATCGTCGCCGCGGTGCGGCAAGGGCGGGTGATCTTCGGGAACATCCGGAAGTTCCTGCGCTACCTGCTCTCGTCGAACATGGGCGAGGTGCTCACGATGCTGCTGGGCGTGCTGCTCGCGGGCTTCCTCGGGCTCACCGGCCACGGCGAGGCGATGGTCGTGCCGCTGCTCGCGACCCAGATCCTCTGGATCAACCTCATCACCGACTCGGGGCCCGCGCTCGCGATGGGCGTCGACGCCGAGACCGAGGACGTCATGGCGCGGCGGCCGCGGCGGCTCGACGAGCGCGTGATCGACGCGCGGATGTGGGGCGGCATCCTCTCGATCGGCGCCGTCATGGCGGTCGTCACGCTGCTCGCGATCGACATGCACCTGCCGGGCGGTCTCATCGAGGGCTCGGAGGACGTCGCGACCGCGCGCACCGCCGCCTTCACGACGCTCGTGCTCGCGCAGCTGTGCAACGCGCTCAACTCGCGCTCGGAGCACGCCTCGGCGTTCCACCGGCTCTTCACGAACCGGTGGCTGTGGGCCGCGATCGCGTTCGGGGTCGTGACGCAGGTGCTCGTCGTGCACGTGCCGCTCCTGCAGGCAGGGTTCGGCACCGCGCCGCTCTCGCTCGAGCAGTGGCTCACGTGCCTCGCGCTCGCGTCGTGCGTGCTGTGGTTCGACGAGCTGCGGAAGCTCCTCATCCGCTCGCGCGGGCGTCGCAGAGGGACTCCGACTCCTCGGTAGTGTCTGGCGTGGGGCGCATCGCCCCTTACGTCGACCCATGCACAACGAGGTGAACCATGTCCAACGCGACCGCTGAGCAGCGATCGGGGGCGCCGCTCGCGCGCGCCATGCGGCCCATCAACAACGTCGTCGAGCGGTGGATCCCGTCGGCGCTCGTCTTCGCGATCGTGCTGACGCTCGTCGTCGCGCTGCTCGCGCTGACGGTGACGCAGACGAATCCCGTCGACCTCGTCAAGAGCTGGGGCGACGGCCTCTCGGGGCTGCTCGCCTTCATGACGCAGATGGCGCTCATCCTGCTGCTCGGCCACATGCTCGCCAACACCCGGCCCGTGCGGAAGCTGCTGTCGAAGCTCGCCTCGCTGCCGCAGACGCCCGTGCAGGCCTACCTGTTCGTCTTCGTGATCGCCTCGGTCGCATCCCTCATCACCTGGGGCCTCGGCCTCGTGGTCGGCGGACTGCTCGCGCGCGAGGTCGCGGCCTCCGGCAGGGAGCGCGGTCTGCGGCTGCACTTCCCGATGCTCGTCGCGGCCGGCTTCTCGGGCTTCGTCGTGTGGCACATGGGCTACTCGGGCTCGGGCCCCCTCACGGCGGCGACGCCCGACTCCTTCATCGCTGAGCACCTCGGCGGCGAGGTCGTGCCCATCACCGAGACGACCTTCGCGCTGCCGAACCTGATCGGCGCGGTCGCGACGATCGTCGTCGTGGCCGTCGCGCTCGCGCTCATCGCGCCGCGCGGCAAGGACCGCATCGTCGAGCTCGAGATCGACCTGCGCGAGCAGCTCGTCGAGACCGAGGAGGAGGTCGTCACGCCCGCCGACCGGATCGACGCGAGCCGCATCGTCACGCTGCTCGTCGGCGCCGCGCTCGTCTTCTACCTCGTCGTGCACTTCGTGCAGGGCGGCACGCTCACGCTCGACATCGTGAACTGGTCGTTCCTCGCGCTCATCTTCCTGCTCGTGAAGAACCCGTTCGAGATCATCCGGCTGACGAAGGAGGCCGCCTCGAACGTCGGCGAGATCCTGCTGCAGTTCCCGCTCTATGCGGGCATCCTCGGCATGATGACCGGCTCCGGCCTCATCCAGGTGTTCTCCGACTGGTTCGTCGCCATCTCGACGCCGACGACCTTCGGCGTACTCGCCCTGCTCTCGGCCGGCCTCGTGAACTTCTTCGTGCCCTCGGGCGGCGGGCAGTTCGCGGTGCAGGCGCCGATCCTGCTCGACGCCGCCGAGCGCATCGGCGTCGACCCGGCGATCCCGATCATGGCCGTCGCGTACGGCGACCAGTGGACGAACATGATCCAGCCGTTCTGGGCGCTGCCCCTGCTCGCGATCGCGGGGCTCAAGATGCGCGACATCCTCGGCTACACGACCGTGACGCTCATCGCCTCCGGGCTCGTCTTCGCGGCGATCCTGCTCATCTGGTCGCTGTGACCGAGCGCCGCTGGCGCTCGCCCACCGCGGGCGTCAGCGGCGCTGCCGCAGGAGCGAGTTGAGCGTCAGCGACGTCTTCGACAGCGCGGACGTCGAGAGCGACGAGCTCGTGAGCGACGAGCCGCGGCGCCGGACGCGCTCGGCGTCGGCGAGGTCGAGCCGGCCCACGAGCGCCTGCACCTCCGGATCGACGCTCGACTCGACGCCGCGCTGGGCGCGGGCGGCGGCCATCTCGGCGGCGCGCTTGACCTGCGCGGCGGCCTGCTTCGCCGCTTGCGGGCTCTGTGACGCCTGCCGCTCGAGCCGCTCCCCCACGCGGCCGCGCAGCTCCTCGATGCGCGCGAGCCGATCGGCGCCGGGCGCCTGCTGCCGCTGGGGCTGCGCGGCGGGGCGCTGCTGCCCCGCCTGCTGCCCCGGCGCCTGCTGTGGCCGCTGCTGCGCGGGCGCCTGCTGCGCCGGGCGCTGCTGCTGGGGCGACTGCCACTGCGAGTTCGCGTAGACGTTGGGCTGCTGCCCCGACCGGCGGGCGCGCTCCGCCTCGACCTCGCGCGCGGCGGCGTCGATGCGCTCGCGCCACGACTGCGGCACGCGATCCTGCAGGTGCTGCGCCTGGGCGCTGACCTGCGTGCGCCGCTGGTCGACCTCGCGGCGCACCTGCTGGGCGCCGGTGCGCACCTGCTCCTGCGCGCGCTTGCTCGCGCTGCGAGCGAGCCCCATGAGCGCGTTCCACCCGCCGCGCAGCAGCAGGAAGCCGATGAAGGTCGCGCCGGCCGCGAGCAGCAGCGGACCGCCGGCCTGCTCGAGCGCGCGCTCGACGCCCGTGACGAGCGAGACCTGCGCGACCCAGCCGATCCACTGGATGAGCGCCGGCACGCCGTTGAAGAGCAGCACGATGCCGACGATGAGCAGGACGATCGGGCCGATGAACCCCTGCGGACGGACGACCTGTGCCATGGGGCAAGTATGGTGCTGGCGCTAGCCGCCGGATAGGCGCAGCACCGGCAGCCAGGCCGAGACGTCGGCGCGCACGCCCGAGGCGTGCACGGCGCCGCGAGCCACTGCATCCGCCCACGACTCCGCGCCGGTCGCGAGGGCGAGCCACGTCGCGGGGTCGGTCTCGACGACGTTGGGCGGCGTGCCGCGCGTGTGGCCCGGCCCCTCGACGGCTTGCACCGCGCCGAAGGGCGGCACCCGCACCTCGACGCTCTTGCCCGGCGCGCGCTCGGCGAGGCACTGCAGCGAGTAGCGCACCGCGAGCGCGCGGTCCTGGCGGCTCGCCTCGGGCGCGAGGGCGGCGCGCACGGCGTCCATGCCGTCGAGGTCGGGGATGCGCTTGGGCATGCCGCCAGGCTACGCGGCGGCGCCGACGCGGGCCGGTCAGGCCGCCGCGGGCACCGCGGCCCGGCGCGGCCGGGTCGCGCGCAGCCACGCGAGCCCGAGCAGCACGAGCAGCGTCACGTCGACGACGTCGCCGCCGTAGTACATGAGCTGCGACGCGACGTGCGCGTCGGCCGCCTCGACACCCGCGGGCGGCGCTCCGTAGACGCGCTTCGCGATGATCGAGTGCACGGCCATGAAGGCGAGCAGCACCGCCGCTCGCACGCCGATCGACGCGCGGTGCGGGTCGGGGTCGACGCCGACGAGCGCGGCGGTGAGCAGGTAGCCCGCGAGCAGCAGGTGGACGTGCACGATGCCGTGCACGAGGGCGGATGCGTGCACGAGGCCGTAGAGGTCGGTCGCGTAGAGCGCCCCGAGGCCGCCCGCGTTGAGCACCGCCGCCGACACCGGGTGGGTGAGGACGCGCAGCGGCGCGCTGCGCAGCACGCGCGTCAGGCGGCGCGCCGCGGTGACGGGCAGCGCGCGCAGGAGGAGCGTGACGGGCGCGCCGAGCACGAGCAGGAGCGGCGCGAGCATGCCGAGGAGGAGGTGCGCGAGCATGTGGCCCGTGAGGCTCGAGGGCGCGGCGATCGCGATCGGGCCGAGCGTCGCCGCGCCCGCGCAGAGCGCCCCGAGCATCCAGCTCGTCGTGCGCAGCGCGGGCCACGGACCACGGCGCCGAGCCGAGCGGAGCGCCCGCAGGTAGCCGCCGACGGCGACGAGCAGCGCCGCGACGATGAGCGCGTCGAGCAGCGCCCACGACGCATCCGCCGCGAGCGGCACCGCACCGCTGTGACCGCCGTGGCCCGGCACGCTCAGCGCTCCGCGCGCCCTCGCGAGCGCCGAAGCACGACGAGCCCGATCGCGAGCACGACGACCGCCGAGCCGATCCAGGCGATGTCGTAGGGCAGCAGGTCGACGTCGTAGCGCACCTGGTGGATGCCGAGCAGCTTGTGGTTGACGACCGCGTCGAGCAGCTGGAACCCGCCGAGGCCGGCGAGCACCGCGCCCGTCCAGCGCGACCACCGCACCGGCGCTCGCCGCCGCGCGTCGACGAGCAGGAAGAGCCCCGCGACCGTCATCCCCCACGCGGCCGCGTGGAAGAAGCCGTCGGCGGCGATCGCCATCTCGGTCGTGCCGAGGTCGTAGAAGTGGTGCCACTGCAGCACGAGGTGGAACAGGAACAGGTCGACGACCGAGGCGGCGATGCCGGCGCCGAACAGCACGCCAGAGAGCACGACTCGCCGGATCGGCTCAGCGCCGGCGTCGCTCGCGCGGGCGCCGCCGCGGCTGCTCGTGCTCGTCATCGCGCTCCCCCTCCCGGGCACGGCGAGCGCCGCGGCCCTGCGTGCGGCCATTGTCGGGGCGGCGGCTGGGAGCGGCATCCCCGAGCGCTGGTTCAGGGCGGATGCATCGGGGCACGCGGGCGGGCCGCGCGCCCCGCTCCTAGAATGGGCGCGTGCGGATCCTCGTCCTTGGCAGCGGCGCGCGCGAGCACGCCATCATCACGGCGCTCCTCGCGGAGGGCGGCCACGAGATCACGGCCGCGCCCGGCAACGCCGGCATCGCCGCGGAGGTCGAGACCGTGCGGCTCGACATCAAGAGCCCGGAGCTCGTCGCGGAGCTCGCGGTCGACGGCGGCTTCGAGCTCGTCGTCATCGGCCCCGAGGCGCCGCTCGTCGCGGGCGTCGCCGACGAGCTCGAGCGCGTGGGCGTGCCCGTCTTCGGCCCCACGAAGGCCGCCGCCCGCATCGAAGGCTCGAAGTCCTTCGCCAAGGAGGTCATGGCGCGCGCCGGGGTGCCGACGGGCACCGACACCACCGCCTCGACGCTCGACGACGTGCGCGCCGCGCTCGACGCATCCGCACCCCCGTGGGTGCTGAAGGCCGACGGCCTCGCCGCGGGCAAGGGCGTCATCGTCACCGACGACCGCGCCGCCGCCGAGGCGCACGCCGAGGCGTTCCTGCCCGACGGGCCGCTGCTCATCGAGGAGTACCTCGCCGGCCCGGAGGTGAGCCTGTTCGTGCTCACCGACGGCACCGACGTCGTGCCGCTCGCGCCCGCGCAGGACTTCAAGCGGCTCGGCAACGGCGACTCGGGCCCCAACACCGGCGGCATGGGCGCCTACTCGCCGCTGCCGTGGCTCGCCGAGCGATTCGGCAGCGAGCAGGCGTTCGTCGACGAGGTCGTCGAGACCGTCGCGCTGCCGACGATCCGGACGATGGCCGAGGCGGGCACGCCCTTCCGCGGGCTGCTCTACTGCGGCCTCATCGTCACCGACGCGGGCGTCAAGGTGATCGAGTTCAACGCGCGCTTCGGCGACCCCGAGACGCAGGTCGTGCTGCCGCGCATCGAGTCGGGGTTCGCGGATGCGCTCCTCGCGGCCGCGAACGGGAGCCTGGCCTCCGCCGCGCCGCTCGAGTGGCGCGACTCGGCCGCCGTCGCCGTCGTGCTCGCGAGCGAGGGCTACCCGGGCGACCCCATCACGGGCCGGCCGATCCACGGGGTCGACGAGGCGGAGCGGCTCGAGGGCGTGCGGGTGCTGCACGCCGCGACCGGCGCCGGTGAGCAGGGCCTCACCGCGACCGGCGGCCGTGTGCTCAACGTCGTCGGCACGGGCGCGACGCTCGCCGAGGCGCGAGAGCGCGCGTATGCGGGGCTCGCCGCGATCTCGCTCGAGGGCGGGCAGGCGCGCACCGACATCGGCGCGAAGGCATGACGCACGCCGTCGAGCTCCCCGGCTGGCACCTCGCCTACAGCGGCAAGGTGCGCGACCTCTACGTGCCCGAGGGCGCGACGCTCGCCGAGGCGCCCGAGATGCTCATGGTGGCCTCCGACCGCGTGTCGGCGTTCGACCGCGTGCTCGAGCCGGCGATCCCGGGCAAGGGCGCGCTGCTCACCGCGCTCACCCGCTGGTGGACCGACCGGCTCGGCCTGCCGACGCAGCTCGCCGACGGCGCCGACGACCGCACGCCCGAGGCGGTGCGGGGGCGGGCGATGCTCGTGCGCACGCTCGACATGCTCCCGGTCGAGTGCGTCGTGCGCGGTCGCGTGACCGGTTCGGGGCTCAAGGAGTACCAGCGGGTGGGGTCGATCTCGGGCGTCGCGCTGCCCGAGGGCCTCCGCGACGGCGACGCGCTGCCCGAGCCGATCTACACGCCCGCGTGGAAGGCGCCGCAGGGCGAGCACGACGAGAACGTCTCGTTCGAGCGCACGGTCGAGCTCGTCGGCGCGGCGGACGCGGACGCGATCCGCGACATGAGCCTGAGCGTCTACGCCATGGGCGCCGCGATCGCGGAGGAGGCGGGGCTCGTGCTCGCCGACACCAAGTTCGAGTTCGGCCGCGACCGGCTGACGGGCGAGCTCGTGCTCGCCGACGAGGTGCTCACGCCCGACTCGTCGCGCTACTGGGACGCCGAGGCGCTCGCCGAGGGCCGCGTCGAGTCGTTCGACAAGCAGATCGTGCGCGACTGGCTCGCCGCGAGCTGGGACGGGCAGGGCGAGCCGCCGCGGCTGCCCGACGACGTCGTCGAGCGCACGTCGGCCCGCTACCGCGAGCTCTACGACCGCTTGACCGCCTCCGCCGGCTGAGCCGCTGCGCGCCGCCGTCCGCGCCGGCTCAGCGCGTCGCGGGGCTCACACCTCCGGCGCCCGCCACGTGTCGCAGCTGCCGACGCCCTCGTTGAAGCCCGTCGCGAGCCAGCGCTGCCGCTGCTCGCTCGAGCCGTGCGTCCAGGTCTCGGGGTTCACGCCGCCGCCGCTCATCGACTGCAGGCGGTCGTCGCCGATCGTCGACGCGGCGTTCATCGCGTCGTTCATCTCCTGCTGCGTCGGCGCGATGAGCACGGGGTCACCGCCGTCGTCGTCGCGCGTCTCCGACGCGCCCCGGATCCAGGCGCCCGCGTAGCAGTCGGCCTGCAGCTCCGACCGCACGCCGCTCGACTGCGGCCCCGAGTCGCCCTGCTCGACCCGCTGCAGGTCGCCGGTGAGGTGCTGGATGTGGTGGCCCCACTCGTGGCCGAGCACGTAGAGCTGCGCGAGCGAGCCGCCCGAGGCGCCGAACTGGTCGCGCATCTGCTGGAAGAACGTGGTGTCGATGTAGATGCGCTCATCCGCGGGGCAGTAGAACGGGCCGACCGCGCTCGTCGCGGCGCCGCAGCCGGTCTGCACCTGCCGGTCGAAGAGCTGCACGCTCGGGTCGCGGTACTCGAGGTTGTTCGCCGCGAAGGTCGTCTCCCAGAACTGCGACATCGAGTCGGCGCCGCCCTCCATGCGGCACGTGACGTTGGCGGGATCGTTCGCGGCCTCGCCCGTGCATCCCGTGACCTCCTCGCCCTGCGACTGCGAGCCCGGCGAGATCGGCTGCTGCGGCGCGAGCCCGGTGAGGTCGATGCCGAAGAACATCGACACGAGCACGAGGATGACGGTCACGAGACCGCCGCCGCCCACCGCGATCGCGCCGCCGCGACCGCCACCGCCGCCGCCCCGGCTCACGGTCGAGGTGTCGAAGTTCGCGTTGCCCCTGAACGTCATGGCGGCACCATAGCCGCGCTGACCCGACGATCGGCCGGGAATCCGCCCGTCCGACCGGCGCACGCGCCGCATCCGTAGAATGGGGTGACCCCAACCCGCCGCGAGCTAGGGAGACCCATGGCCGTCATCGTCGTCGACGTCATGCCGAAGGCCGAGATCCTCGATCCGCAGGGCAAGGCGGTCAGCCGCGCGCTCGCGCGGCTCGGGCACGGCGAGATCGGCGACGTGCGCCTCGGCAAGCGCTTCGAGCTCACCGTCGAGGGCGAGGTGACGGATGCCCTGCTCGAGCAGGTGCGGAAGATCGCCGACGACGTGCTCGCGAACACCGTGATCGAGGATGTCGTGGGCGTGCGGGTGCAGGAGGAGGCCGACCGATGAGGGTCGGCGTCATCACCTTCCCCGGCACGCTCGACGACCGGGACGCGCAGCGGGCCGTGCGGCTCGCGGGCCACGAGCCCGTCGCGCTGTGGCACGGCGAGCACGACCTGCACGGCGTCGACGCGCTCGTGCTGCCCGGCGGCTTCTCGTACGGCGATTACCTCCGCTGCGGCGCGATCGCCGCGCGCTCGCCGATCATGACCGAGGTCGTCGAGGCGGCCGAGCGCGGCATGCCCGTGCTCGGCATCTGCAACGGCTTCCAGATGCTCACCGAGGCGCGGCTGCTGCCCGGCGGCCTCGTGCGCAACGCCACCGGCCTGTTCGTGCGCCGCGACCAGCGGCTGCGCGTCGAGCGCACGACGACCGCGTGGACGAACCGCTTCGAGGAGGGGCAGGAGATCGTCATCCCGCTCAAGAACGGCGAGGGCCGCTTCGTCGCGACGCCCGACGAGATCGAGCGCATCGAGGGCGAGGGACTCGTCGCCTTCCGCTACCTCGGCGACGACCCGAACGGCTCGATCGACGCGATCGCGGGCATCGCCAACGCCGCGGGCAACGTCATGGGGCTCATGCCGCACCCGGAGCACGCGGTCGAGCTCGGCTTCGGCCCGACGACGACGCGGATGAAGGCGGGCATCGACGGGCTCGAGATCTTCAAGTCGGCACTCGAGGCCGTCGCCGCCTAGCGGTCACCGCCGGTCGAGCAGACCGGCGCAGCCACCACCGCTGGTCGAGTAGACCGGCGTAGCCGGTCGTATCGAGACCGACCGGTCGTCATCTCGATACGGCCCTGCGGGCCTACTCGATGAGCGGGGGGCGAGACGGCCCTGCGGGCCTACTCGATGAGCGGGGCAGGCCCGAGCGACGCGCGAGGCAGAGAGCGTAGACTGGCTACATGCCTGCGACCGCTCCGACCGCGACCGGCCTCACCCCGAAGCGGCTCTACCGCTTCCTCGCGATCGCCGAGGCCGTCACCTGGACGGCGCTCATCGTCGCGATGGTCGCGAAGTACGGCTTCGAGAACGACGCGCTCCTGCCCATCGCGGGCGGCACGCACGGCTTCGTCTTCCTCTCCTACGCCGCGATGCAGCTCGTCGTCGGCCACAACCAGCGCTGGCGCCTCGGCACCGTCGCACTCGGCGTGCTGACCGCCGTCATCCCCTACGCGACGATCCCATGGGAGCGGCGCCTGGTGCGCCGGGGCGCGCTCGAGGGCGGCTGGCGCACCGAGCCGACCGGCGAGCCGGGCGACGACCGCTGGATCGACCGCGCCTTCCGCTGGGGCATCACCCACCCCGTGCTGCTGGGTGTCATCGCGCTCGCGCTCGTCGCGATCGTCTTCGCCGCGCTGCTCACCGCTGGCCCGCCGACGCAGTGGTTCGACTGAGCGACTGACCGGCGCCCAGCGCGACGGGCGCCGACGACGACGCGCGAGCCGACGCATCCGACCGCTCGGTAGGATCGAGGGACCGCCGAGCCACCTCCTAGGAGAGTCGTGACCGCTTCCACTCCGCGCGACACCGTCGAGCGCGCCGCCGCCACCCCGGAGCGCGAGCAGCCGTTCGCGGCCCTGGGCCTCAAGCCCGACGAGTACGAGCGCATCCGCGAGATCCTCGGCCGCCGGCCGACGAGCGCCGAGCTCGCGATGTACTCGGTGATGTGGAGCGAGCACTGCTCCTACAAGTCCTCGAAGAAGCACCTGCGCACGTTCGGGCAGAAGGTCACGCCCGAGATGCAGGAGCGCCTCATGGTCGGCATGGGCCAGAACGCGGGCGTCATCGACGTCGGCGAGGGCTGGGCCGTCACCTTCAAGATCGAGTCGCACAACCACCCCTCGTTCGTCGAGCCCTTCCAGGGCGCGGCGACGGGCGTCGGCGGCATCGTGCGCGACATCATCTCGATGGGCGCGCGGCCCGTCGCGGTCATGGATGCGCTGCGCTTCGGCGACATCGACCACCCCGACACCGCGCGCGTCGTGCACGGCGTCGTGGGCGGCATCTCGTTCTACGGCAACTGCCTCGGGCTGCCGAACATCGGCGGCGAGACAGTCTTCGACGCGGTCTACCAGGGCAACCCGCTCGTGAACGCGCTCGCCGTCGGCGTGCTGCGGCACGAGGACCTGCACCTCGCGAACGCGACCGGCGCGGGCAACAAGGTCGTGCTCTTCGGCGCCCGCACGGGCGGCGACGGCATCGGCGGCGCGTCGATCCTCGCCTCCGAGTCGTTCGACGAGGAGGGCCCCGCCAAGCGGCCCGCCGTGCAGGTCGGCGACCCGTTCGCCGAGAAGGTGCTCATCGAGTGCTGCCTCGAGCTCTACGCCGCGGGCGTCGTCGAGGGCATCCAGGACCTCGGCGCCGCGGGCATCTCGTGCGCGACGAGCGAGCTCGCCGCGAACGGCGACTCGGGCATGCGCGTCGAGCTCGACCACGTGCTGCTGCGCGACCCGACGCTCACGGCCGAGGAGATCCTCATGTCGGAGTCGCAGGAGCGCATGATGGCGATCGTCGCGCCCGAGAAGCTCGACGAGTTCCTCGCCATCACCGGCAAGTGGGACGTCGAGACGAGCGTGCTCGGCGAGGTCACCGGCGACGGCCGGCTCGTCATCACGCACTCGGGCGACGTGATCGTCGACGTCGACCCCAAGACCGTCGCGATCGACTCCCCCGTCTACGACCGCCCGATGGCGCGCCCCGAGTGGCAGGACGCGCTGCAGGCCGACTCGGCCACCTCGCTCCCCCGCGCCGCGGGCGAGGAGCTCGGCGAGCAGCTGCGCGCGCTCATCGGCTCGCCGAACCTCGGCGACCCGTCCTGGATCACCGACCAGTACGACGACTACGTGCTCGGCAACACGGCGCTCTCGAAGCCCGACGACGCGGGCATGGTGCGCATCGACGAGGAGTCGGGGCTCGGCTTCGCCGTCGCGGTCGACGCGAACGGCCGCTACTGCCAGCTCGACCCGCGCGAGGGCGCGAAGGCCGCGCTCGCCGAGGCGTACCGCAACGTCGCCGTCACGGGCGCGACCCCCGTGGGCGTGAGCGATTGCCTCAACTTCGGCAACCCCGAGATCCCCGCGGTCATGTGGCAGTTCGCCGAGGCCGTCGACGGCCTGGCCGACGGATGCGTCGAGCTCGGCATCCCGGTCACGGGCGGCAACGTGTCGTTCTACAACCAGACGGGCGAGACGCAGATCCACCCGACCCCGGTCGTCGGCGTGCTCGGCGTGATCGACGACGTCGACCGCCGCCTGCCCTCCGGCTGGCAGGACGACGGCCAGGCGATCTTCCTGCTCGGCACGACGCGCGACGAGCTCGACGGCTCGGCGTGGGCGGGCACGATCCACGGCCACCTCGGCGGCCTCCCGCCGCGCGTCGACCTCGACGCCGAGCGCCAGCTCGCGGGCCTCATGCAGGGCGTCGCCTTCGACGGCCTCGCGACCGCGGCGCACGACCTCTCGGAGGGCGGCCTCGGCGCCGCCGTCGTCGAGGGCGCGCTGCGCTTCGGCATCGGCGCGCGCATCTGGCTCTCGGGCCTCATGGAGCGCGACGGGATCGACGAGACGGCGGCGCTCTTCTCCGAGACCGGCGCTCGCGCGATCGTCGCCGTCGCTCGCGAGGACGAGGTGAAGTTCACGGGCATGTGCGAGGCGCGCGGGGTGCCGGTGCTGCGCATCGGCGTGACCGACGTCGAGAGCCGCGCGATCGAGATCCAGGACATCGCGACGATCCCGCTCGACGAGCTGAGCGCCGCCAACCGGGCGCCGCTCGCCCGCTTCGCCTGAGTCGCGGGGCTCGCGCGGTGCGGCAGCGCCCGCGCGAGCCTATGCTCCAACCATGGAGCTCACCGTCCCCGCCATCAACATCTGGGCCGTGCTGCTCGCGACGGTCGCTGCGATGGTCGTCGGCTTCGTCTACTACCAGCCGAAGGTGCTCGGCAACGCGTGGATGAAGGCCGTCGGCCACACCTCCGAGAGCGTCGCGAGCGGGCCGAAGCCGTGGGTGTACCCGATGCTCATCGTCTGCGCCTTCGTCACCGCGTGGGTGCTCGCCGGCGCCGCCTGGATCTCGCAGGAGTTCTACAGCGGCAGCTTCCTGCTCAACGCGCTCGTCACCGGCTGGATCCTCTTCGTCGGCTTCACCGCTGCGCGCGTGCTCGTGCACGACGCGTTCGACCCGCGCGGCCTCAAGGTCGCTGGCTTCACCATCCTCAACGAGCTGCTCGTCATCACCGCGATGGCGCTCGTCATCGGCGTCTGGCCCCCAGCAGCATGAGCGGCCTCTCCCTGACCTTGGAGCGGTCGATCGACGCGTCGACGGATGCGGTGTGGCGCGTGCTCACCGACCTCGAGGGCACCGCGGCGGTGCTGTCGGGCGTGACGCGCGTGGAGCGGCTCGCCGGCGTCGGCTACTCGATCGGCACGCGGTGGCGCGAGACGCGCACGATGCTCGGCCGGGAGGCGACGGAGGAGATGGAGGTCGTCGGCATCGTGCCCGGCCGCTCGACGACGATCGCCGCCGAGTCGCACGGCATGCGGTACCGCACCGAGCTCACGCTCGAGCCGATCGATGCCGGCGCTCGCACGCTGCTGCGCATGCGCTTCTCGGGCGAGTCGGAGTCGCCGTCGTGGATCCAGCGCGCCGCCGCGAAGCTGACCGCGCGGCTCGGCATGACCGCCACCCGCAAGGCGATGGAGCAGGACCTCGCCGACATCGCGGCAGCCGCGGAGCGCGCCTGATCTAGGCTCTCGGGGTGAGCACGCCCGCGTCCCCCGGTTGGCACGACGACCCCGCCGGTCGTCGGCGCTGGTGGGACGGGCAGCGCTGGGGCGCGTACGCGCCGTGGGACGAGGTCTCGGCCGGTGCTCCGCGTCCGCAGGCTGCCGGATCGACGCCGCTCCGGCTCGACCGGCGACTGCTGCGCGATCCGACGCCGAGCTCCTCCGCCCGCACCGCTGCGCCGGTGCCGATCCGGCGCGACGAGCCGGCGAAGTCGCTCGCGATCGCCACCATGCTCGTGGTGCTCCTGGGCCCCTTCGGCGCCCACCGCTTCTACCTCGGTCGCACCGCCTCGGCGTTCGCGCTGCTGTCGCTCACCCTCGTGGGCTGCATGCTCCTCGTCGTCGGGGTACCGCTCATCCTCGCCGCCGCGGCGTGGTGGCTCGTCGACATCGCGCTCACGCACCGGATGGTGCGCCAGCACGACGCGCGCGCAGCGCAGGCGCCCCGGCGCGGCATCTACCGCGGCTGGCCGTCGGCCTGAGCGCTACTCGGCGCTCGCGATCCGCTCGTGGTGGTGGATGACCTCGGCGATCACGAAGTTCAGGAACTTCTCTGCGAACTCGGGATCGAGGTCCGCCTCCTCGGCGAGCCGGCGGAGCCTGGCGATCTGCGTCGCCTCGCGCGCCGGGTCGGACGGGGGCATCGCGTTCGCCGCCTTGAGCTCGCCGACCGCCTGCGTGAGCTTGAACCGCTCCGCGAGCGTGTGGATGAGCACGGCGTCGACGTTGTCGATCGAGCGCCGCAGGCGCAGCAGCTGCTCCTCGGGACCCGTCATGCCCCCAGCCTAATCGCGCGTCACGGCGGTACCCGCCGCCAACCGAGAGTGGAGCAGCCTGCGCGCCGGGCCGCTCACTCGGCGCGCGCAGGCTGCGGCTCGAGCGCGTCGCGCCAGCCGAAGGCGAGCCCGGCGGCCGCGATGCCGACGAAGGGCAGCGCCATGTCGGGCCGCTCGACCGCCACTGCCGCGATGCCCGTCGCACCCGCGGCCACCGCGACCTCCATGCCGCGCCGCTGCACGACGGCCAGCACGCCCGCGCCCGCGCCCGACTTCGGCGTCACGTGGAAGCGGGCCCGCCCGGACACGAGCACCATCACGATGGCGCGTGCGGCGACGAGCGAGACGGATGCGTAGAGCATGGCCGCGCGCACGGTGAACCATGCGCTCGCGAGCAGCCCGCGCGTGCGCGCTCGATGCACGGCCTCGGGCACGAGCGGCGCGAGGCCGAGCCCGCCGAGCACGATGCCGACCTGCCACGGGAAGGCCGGCGCGGAGGTCGCCGCCGCCACGAGCGAGTAGCCGAAGAGCACGAGCGGCACGAGCGCGGCGAGCACGGGCACGAGCAGGTCGAGCACGAGGTCGGCGCGGCGCAGCGCCGCGAGCCGGCCGTCGACGAGGCTGCCGCGCGAGCGCGCGAGCAGCTGCACCGCGCCCTCGACGAACTTGCCGAACTGCACCGCGAACGCGGCGTGGTCGACCGGCGCGTCCTCGAGCGAGCGCAGCTCGGGCGCCGCGACGAGCCGGTGCCCGCGGCGGGCGAGCTCGACCGACAGCGCGGTGTCCTCCATCACGAGCTCGGGGAAGCCACCCGCATCGCGCACGGTGGCGACGTCGAGCATCGCGCCGCGCCCGCAGAACACGCTCACGCCGAGCGCGTCGCGGCCGGCGAGCTGCATGGCGGCGTGCCGCGCGAAGAGCCCGCCGAAGTCGCGCACGAACGACGTGCCCTCGCGACGCATGCCGATGCTCCCCTGCACGACCGCGGCATCCGGGTGCATGGCGAAGCGCGCGAGCCCGCGCTCGACGAAGTCGCCCGGGATCTCCTGGTCGGCGTCGAGCACGACGATGCGGTCGACCTCGTCGCCGTGCCGCTCGAGCCAGGCGTTGAGGTTGCCCGCCTTCGCGCCGCCGCGTCGCGATCGCCGGTGCACCTCGACGTCGCCCTCGGCGACGAGCGCGTCGATGCGCTCGCGCGTCTCGGGCCGCGAGGAGTCGTCGAGCACGACCGTGCGCGTGCCGGGATGCGATTGCCGCGCGCTCCGCCGCACGACGTCGGCGCGGAAGTCGTCGACGACCGGGAAGAGGATCGCCACGCGCTCGCCGCTCGCGGCGGTCGCGGCGGGAGGCGCTGCGGTCGACGCTCGCCTCGCCGCGATGAGGAGCGCGACGTGGCGCGAGCCGGTCAGGAGCGCGAGCCCGACGATCGGCGCCGCGACCGCGAGCGCGACCCAGCCCGCCACGGACGTCGGCGTCGAGATCGTCGCCATCGCGAGCGCGACGAGCGCGGTGAGCGCCGTCCACACCGCGACGAGCAGCACCGGTGCACCGACCGCGAGCGGCACCTGGGCAGGCGGGAGTCCGGGCCGGCGGTCGATGCGGGTCACTGCGCTCCTTCCCGCACCACGGTCGCGGCGCGATGGACGGAGGCTAACGAGCGCGGCTCCGCGTTCCTGGGGAGAGAGCCGCGAGCGCGCTGGCTCAGCGCGCGTCGAGCCGCGCCTCGAGCCCCCGGCGCACGGCCGGCCACTCCGACGCGACGATCGAGTAGACGACCGTGTCGCGCAGCGTCCCCTTGTAGACCTGGTGGCTCCGCAGCACGCCGTCGAGCTTCGCCCCGAGCCGCTCGATCGCATCGCGCGACTGCCGGTTGTGCCAGTGGGTGCGGAGCTCGACCGCGACGCAGCCGAGCTCGTCGAACGCGCGCTCGAGCATCATGAGCTTGATCGCGGGGTTGACGCCCGAGCCCTGCGCCGAGACCGCCATCCAGGTCGAGCCGATCTCGAGCCGCGGCGTCTCCGCCTCGATGTGCATGTAGGTCGTCATGCCGACCGCGCGCCCGCCGACGACGATCGCCCACGGCACCATCGATCCCTCGCGGTGCAGCGCGAGCCGTCGGTCGATCTCCTCGCCGACCGCGCCGGGCTCCGGCACGCTCGTGTACCACGCGCGGCGCCAGAGGTCGCCCTCGGCGGCCGCGTCGGCGAGCGAGGGGGCGTGCTCGTGGCCGAGGGGCTCGAGGGTGACGAGCGGATGCGTCATGACGACCGGGTCGAGGATGCTCACCCGGCCATTCTGGCGGCCGCGATTGCCAGCACCGGAGCGGCGTGCGAGCATGCGCGCATGGCCGTGCGCTTCGATGATGCCGTCAGCGACCTCGCGGAGCTCGTCCGGCAGGTGCCGCGCGAGCGGCTCGACGGGGCGGGGCTCGGCGAGTGGACCCTCCGCGAGCTCATCGGGCACACCTCGCGCGCCATCACGACCGTCACCGCCTACCTCGCGCAGCCGGAGCCGGCGGAGGTCACGATCCACTCGGCGAGCGAGTACCTCGAGGTCGTGCTGCGCCAGCGCGGCGACGACGAGGCGATCATGCTGCGCGGCCGCGCCGCCGGCGCGGCGCTCGGCGACGACCTCGCCGCCGAGATCGAGGCGATGCACGTCGAGGCGGCGACCGCGATCGCGGCCGCCGGGCTCGACCGGCGCATCGCGATCGGCGGCGACCCGACGGTCTCGATGCGGCTCGGCGAGTACCTCCGCACCCGAGCCTTCGAGCTGACCGTGCACGGCATCGACATCGCCGACGCCGCGGGCGTCGAGTGGTCGCCGACCCCCGCGCACGTGCTCGACGCGCTGCACCTCGCGGCCGCCAACGCATCCGCCCGGGGCGCGGGCGTCGAGGCGCTGCGACTGCTCACGGGGCGCCGCCCCACGGCCGGGCTCGACGGCGTGCTCCGCGCCGGAGCGTAGCCGCCGACGACCGCCCCGGGCTGCCCGAAGGCCCCTGCTGTACGATCGAGCGGTTGTCTGACACGTGACGGAGGCCTCGTTTGTCGCAGCTCCACCCCCACCTCGAGCCGGTCTACGCCGACGTCCTGCACCGCAATCCCGGCGAGGCCGAGTTCCACCAGGCCGTCTTCGAGGTGCTCGAGAGCCTCGGCCCCGTGGTCGCGAAGCGCCCCGACTACGTCGACGCGCAGATCCTCAACCGGATCGTCGAGCCGGAGCGGCAGATCATCTTCCGCGTGCCGTGGATCGACGACGCGGGCGTCGTGCAGATCAACCGCGGCTTCCGCGTGCAGTTCAACTCGGCGCTCGGCCCGTACAAGGGCGGGCTCCGCTTCCACCCGAGCGTCTACCTCGGCATCATCAAGTTCCTCGGCTTCGAGCAGATCTTCAAGAACTCGCTCACGGGCCTGCCGATCGGCGGCGGCAAGGGCGGCAGCGACTTCGACCCCAAGGGCAAGTCCGACTCCGAGATCATGCGCTTCTGCCAGTCGTTCATGACCGAGCTGCGCACCCACATCGGCCAGTACACCGACGTGCCCGCGGGCGACATGGGCGTCGGCGGCCGCGAGCTCGGCTACATGTTCGGCCAGTACAAGCGGCTGACGAACGAGTACGAGTCCGGCGTCCTCACCGGCAAGGGCATCACGTGGGGCGGCTCGCAGGTGAGGAAGGAGGCGACCGGCTACGGCACGATCTACTTCCTCGAGGAGGTGCTGCGCTCGCGCGGCGAGAGCTTCGAGGGCAAGCGCGTCGTCGTCTCCGGCTCGGGCAACGTCGCGATCTACGCGATCGAGAAGGTGCAGCAGCTCGGCGGCACCGTCATCGCGTGCAGCGACTCCTCCGGCTTCGTCGTCGACGAGCGGGGCATCGACCTCGAGCTCGTGAAGGAGATCAAGGAGGTGCGCCGCGGCCGCATGGCCGAGTACGTCGAGCACCGCCCGCACGCCTCCTTCACCGCCGACGCATCCATCTGGACCGTGCCGTGCGACATCGCCGTGCCGTGCGCGACGCAGAACGAGCTCGACGAGGACGACGCCGCGACGCTCGTGCGCAACGGCTGCACCGTCGTGGGCGAGGGCGCCAACATGCCCGCGACCCAGGGCGCGGCACGAGTGTTCGCCGCGTCGGGCATCGCCTTCGCCCCCGGCAAGGCCGTCAACGCCGGCGGCGTCGCCACGAGCGCCCTCGAGATGCAGCAGAACGCCTCGCGCGACTCGTGGACCTTCGACCACACGGATGCGCGCCTGCGCGAGATCATGCAGGGCATCCACGACCGCTGCGCGGAGACGGCGGATGAGTACGGCCGGCCGGGCGACTACGTCGCGGGCGCGAACATCGCCGGCTTCAACCGCGTCGCCGACGCGATGCTGGCACTCGGCGTCATCTGACTGGCAGGCTCTCAGGAACGCGCCATACGCTGACGCGGCACACGGGACGAGGAGATCGCTTGGCTGGGGAGACGGACGATCGCGCGGCAGTCGCTCCGCGGGTCATCCGTCGCGCCCAGGCCGCCGACTTCGCCGACCGCATGCTGACGCGCCGCTGGCTCGTCCGCGCGTTCCTGCTGCTGCACGGGGCGTCGCTCCTCGCCCTGCTGCCGGCGATCATCGCGGGCGGCACGGTCGGCGACCTGCCGCTCTACCGCGAGTGGGCGATGGCCGCGTTCGAGGGCGACGACATCGTCGGGCTCGACGCCGACTGGGTCTACCCGCTGCTCGCGTGGCTGCCGATCGGCGCCGCGAACCTGCTCGGCGCGCCGCTCTACCAGCTGCTGTGGTTCCTCATGACGGCCGCGCTCAACTGGTGGGCCGTCTGGGTGCTGAGCGACGGCGGCCGCAGCCGCCGCGGCATGCTCGCCGCGCACGCGTTCATGCTCGGCTTCCTGCTGCTGAGCCCCGTCGCGCTGCTGCGGCTCGAGGGCATCACCGGCCCGCTCGTGATCGTCGGGCTCGTCTGGCTCTCGCGCCGACCGCTCGTGGCGGGCGCGCTGCTCGCTGTCGCGACCTGGATCAAGGTGTGGCCCGCGATGGTGATCGCCGCGGTCGTCGCCGTGCACCGCGAGCGCTGGCTCGTCGTGCTCGCCGGCTTCGGGGTCACGGCCGCGACCGCCGCGATCTCGGCGACCTTCGGCGGCATCCCCCATCTCCTCAGCTTCCTCACGATGCAGACCGACCGCGCGCTGCAGCTCGAGGCGCCCATCGCGACCCCGTGGGTGTGGGCGGCAGCGCTCGACGTGTTCGGCTCCCGCGTCTACCAGAACCGCGCGCTCGCAACCCGCGAGGTCGTCGGCCCGCTCGACGGCGGCGCGATCCTGCTCTCGACCCCGCTGCTCGTCGCCGCGGTCGCATGCATCGCGGTGCTGCTGCTCTGGGCGAGGCGGCGCGGCGCCGACTCGCGCGAGCTGCTGCTCGTCGGCGCCTTCGCGCTCGTCGCCGCATCGATCGTCTTCAACAAGGTCGGCTCGCCGCAGTACCTGCTGTGGCTGCTGCCGATCGCCGCGGTCGCGATGGCGCGCCCCACCGCCTGGTGGCGGCGGATGACGGCGCTGCTGCTCGTGACGTCGCTGCTGACGACGCTCATCTTCCCGATCTTCTACATGCCGCTCGTGCGCCTCGAGTGGTTCGCGGTGCTGCTGCTCTCGGCGCGCAACCTGCTGCTCGTCGCGCTGCTGCTCGCCGCGATCGCGAAGCTCGTGCAGCTCGGCCGCGCCGGCGGCCTCGGCCCGCGCGCGACGGTCTCGACGAACACGCAGCCGCTCGCGATCGTCTGACGCGAGGACCGCGCGCGACGCTCAATCGATGAGGTCGTGCACCTGCACGATCGCCTCGCGGTCGGCGCCGACGCCGATCGCCGAGATGCGGCTGCCCGAGCGCTCCTCGAGGAAGCGCACGTACGCCTGCGCGTTCGCAGGCAGGTCGGAGAGCTCACGCGCCCCGGTGATGTCCTCGCTCCAGCCGGGCAGCGACTCGTAGATCGGCTTCGCGTGGTGGAAGTCGCTCTGCGAGACGGGCAGCTCGTCGAAGCGCTCGCCGTCGACGTCGTACGCGACGCACACCGGGATCGACTCGATGCCGGTGAGCACGTCGAGCTTCGTCAGCACGATGTCGGTGAGGCCGTTGATGCGCGAGGCGTAGCGGGTCAGCACGGTGTCGTTCCAGCCGCAGCGGCGCGGGCGCCCGGTCGTCGTGCCGAACTCGAAGCCCTGCTTGCGCAGCAGCTCGCCCCACTCGTCGAAGAGCTCGGTCGGGAAGGGGCCGGCGCCGACGCGCGTCGTGTAGGCCTTGACGATGCCGATCACGCGGTCGAGGCGCGAGGGCGCGACGCCCGAGCCGGACGCGGCGCCCGCGGCGGTCGCGGTCGACGAGGTGACGAACGGGTACGTGCCGTGGTCGATGTCGAGCATCGTCGCCTGGCCGGCCTCAAACACGACGGTGCGGCCGTCGTCGAGCGCCCGGGAGAGCTCGAGGCCCGTGTCGGCGACCATCGGCCGCAGCCGCTCGACGTAGGAGGTGAGGTCGTCGAAGATCTCGTCGCACGTGACGGCGCGGCGGTTGTAGACCTTCGTGAGCAGGTGGTTCTTCGAGTCGAGCGCGCCCTCGATCTTCTGCCGCAGGATCGACTCGTCGAAGAGGTCCTGCACGCGGATGCCGACGCGGTTGATCTTGTCGGCGTAGGCCGGCCCGATGCCGCGCCCGGTCGTGCCGATCGAGCGCTTGCCGAGGAAGCGCTCGGTGACCTTGTCGAGCGTGCGGTGGTAGTCGGTGATGATGTGCGCGTTCGCCGAGATGCGCAGCCGCGACACGTCGACGCCTCGCGCCGAGAGCGCCTCGAGCTCGTGGAAGAGCACCTCGAGGTCGATGACGACGCCGTTGCCGATCACGGGCGTGACACCCGGGGTCAGGATGCCCGAGGGCAGCAGGTGCAGCGCGTACTTCTCGTCGCCCACGACGACGGTGTGCCCGGCGTTGTTGCCGCCGTTGAACTTCACGACGAAGTCGGTGCGGCTGCCGAGCAGGTCGGTCGCCTTGCCCTTGCCCTCGTCGCCCCACTGGGCGCCGACGATGACGATTCCTGGCATGGGTCTCCCCCTCGGACGGGTGCGGCGTACGCCCCAGCCTATCGGGCGGCTGTGCCGGGCGCTCCCGAGACGACCGCCGCGACGCACTCGTCGATGGTCCGATCGGGCGAGAACGCGAGCCGCTCGAACCCCACCATGATGAGCGCGCCGAGCCGAGCGGCGGCGTCGAGGCCGGATGCGGGGCGGCCGTCGCCCGCGAGGGCGGCGCCGAGCTCGTCGAGCAGCACGGCGCGGTGGCCCGCGAGCGTCGCGCGCCAGGGCCGGTCGGTGCGGAAGAGCTCTCCCACGACGACCTTCGCGACGTGCGGGTTGGCCTCGAGGCCCTCGAGCATCGCGCGCGCGACGGCATCGAGCGCGGCGCCTGGCTCGGCATCCTCTCGGGCGTCGCGGATGCGCCCCGAAACGCGCGCGATGGCCTCGTCGATGAGCGACTCGAAGATCGCCTCCTTCGAGGGGAAGGAGTAGTAGACGCTGCCCTTCGCGACGCCTGCGCGCGCGGCGATCTCGTCGACCGTCGTCGCGCTCACGCCGCGCTCGGCGGCGAGCTCGGCGGCCGCGACCAGCACCTTGTCGCGGCTGCGGTTGGGGCGTGCCATGGCTCCTCCTCGTCCGGAAGCATCCTGTCGCATCCATTCTTGTACTGACCAGTCAGTATAGATTACGATCGCGACGGAGAGAGGAGCAGCGGATGCGCATCGAGCTGATCGGCGCGGCGAAGGGCCGCGGCGAGGCACTGCCGCCGACGTCGCTCGCGTTCGAGAGCGGCGAGGCGGTGCGCGTGGTGGTCGAGACGGAGCAGCGGCCGACCGTGGTGGGCCTGCTCGCGTCCGGACGGATGCGGCCCGACGCGGGCGCGCTGCTGCTCGACGGTGAGCGCGGCCGCCGCCGCGAGGTGCGTCACCGCACGGCCCTCGTCGACGCGCCGCGGGTGAGCGACCCCGAGCCCGACGTGTCGCTCGGCGGCGCGATCGCCGAGGAGCTGCTCTACGCCGGCGTGCCCGGCGACCCCCGCAGCGTGCGCCGCTGGGCCGCGCAGCTCGGCGTCGACCACCTGCGCGCGGTGCCGATCGCCGACGTCGAGCCGGCTGTGCGCATCCGCGTGCTCGCCGAGCTCGCGGTGCTCCGCGACCGAGTCGAGGCGATCGTGCTCGTGAGCCCCGACCGCCACGGCGGCGACCCCCGCGCGTGGTGGGCGGAGGCGCGACGGCTGGCCGATCGAGGCTTCGCCGTGCTCGTCGTGTGCGGCGAGGCCGCGGACGCCGTGCTGCGCGCCGACGAGACGCCCGAGGCCGCCGAGGGCGCCGAGCACGCGCAGCCAGAGGAGGCCGCCGCATGACCGTCCCGCAGCTCATCGCGGCCGAGCTCCGCCGCCTCGTCGCCACCCGCATGGGTCGCCTCGCGCTCCTCGCGCTCGCGCTCGTGCCGCTGCTCTACGGCGGCGTCTACCTGTGGGCCAACCAGGACCCGTACGCGCAGCTCGACGAGCTGCCCGTGGCGCTCGTCGTCGACGACGCTGGCGACGACGGGCGCGTCGTCGGCGACGAGGTGGCCGAGCGGCTCGTCGCCGACGGCGCCTTCGACTGGCATCGGGTGAGCGCCGAGGAGGCGTCGGCCGGGGTCGCCGACGCGACGTACGACTTCTCGGTGACGCTGCCGGCCTCCTTCTCCGCAGACCTCGCGAGCGCAGCGGGCGACGACCCGCACCGGGCGGTCGTGGCGCTGTCGACGAACGACGCAAACAGCTACCTCGCGACGACGATCGGCACGCAGGCCGCCGAGCGCATCCGCTCTGCGGTCGCGCGATCGGTGGGCGAGGAGGCGGCCTCGCGCATGCTGCTCGCGATCAGCGACATCCGCGACGGCCTCGTCGACGCGCACGACGGCGCGGCCACCCTCACCGAAGGCGCCGACGACGCCGCCTCGGGTGCCTCGCGGCTCGCGACCGGCGCCGATGCGCTCGCCGACGGCACCGGGCAGCTCTCGACCGGTGCCGCCGCGCTCGCCGACGGCACCGGCAGGCTCGCCGACGGCGCGGGCCGCCTCGACGACGGGCTCGGCCAGCTCGAGCAGGCGACCGCGTCGCTGCCGGCGCAGACCCGCCAACTGGCCGACGGCGCACAGCAGGTCGCCGACGGCGATGCGCGCATCGCCGCGATCGGCGGCGAAGTGGCCGACGCGGTCGCGCCGGTCGCCGCACGGGTGCCGGAGGCGCGCGCAGCGATCGTCGAGCGGCTGCAGCAGGCGGGCCTCGACGAGGCGCAGATCGCTGTCGCGCTCGGCCCGCTCGACGGCCTGGGCGACGACGTCGCGGCGGCGGACGCCCGCGTGCAGGACGCGAGCGCGCAGCTCGACCGGCTCGCGGCCGGGGCGCAGCAGGTCGCCGACGGCGCCGAGCGGCTCGCGAGCGCCTCGCCGCAGCTCGCCGCAGGCATCGCGAGCGCCGCGGACGGCGCAGGCGACCTCGCGGACGGCGCGGCGGACGCGCACGAGGGCGCTGTCCGGCTCGCCGACGGGGCCGCGTCCGCCGCGAGCGGCGCGGGCGAGCTCGCCACCGGCGCTCACGCGCTCGACGACGGGCTCGGACGGCTCGACGAAGGCACCGCGCAGCTGCGCGACGGCCTCGGCGACGCGGTCGCGCAGATCCCCGCCACGACCGAGCAGGAGCGCGCCGCGCAGTCGTCGATGATCTCCGATCCGGTGCGGACCGACGCCGACGCGGTCGCCTCCGCCGGCTCCTACGGCGCTGGCCTCGCGCCCTTCTTCCTGTCGCTCGCCGCGTGGATCGGCATGTACGCGCTCATGCTCATCCTCAAGCCCCTCTCGCGGCGCGCGATCACCGCGCTGCGCTCACCCGTGCGCGTCTCGCTCGCGGCCTGGCTCATCCCCACGCTCATCGGCGCGGCGCAGATGGCGGCGCTGCTCGCGATCGTCGGCCTCGCGCTCGGCTTCCCCATCGCGCATCCAGCCCTCATGCTCGCGATGATGGTGCTCGCCGTCGCGACGTTCGCGGCGATCATCGTGGCGCTGAACACGTGGCTCGGCTCCGTCGGGCAGTTCCTCGGGCTCGTGCTCATGGTCGTGCAGCTCGTCACCGCGGGCGGCACGTTCCCGTGGCAGACGCTGCCGGCGCCGCTCGCGGCCCTGCACCACGCGCTGCCGATGAGCTACGCCGTCGACGGCCTCCGGCAGCTCATGTACGGCGGCTCGATGGCGGCCGCGGGCGCGGATGCGCTCGTGCTCGTCGCGTTCGGGGCCGGGGCGCTCGCGCTCATCGTGCTGGGCGTCGCGAGGATGGTCGACCACCGCACGCTCCGCGACCTGCAGCCGAGCCTCATCGGCTGAGGCGTCGCGCGCCGCTCTGCTGGCCGAGGCGGCCCGTCAGCGCGCGACCGGGTCGCCGCCGCCGAGCAGCCGCGCGATCGCCGCGCCGTCGGGCACCGCACCCGGCGGCGGTGCGTAGCCGCTCGGCGAGCGGCGCGTCCGCGAGCAGCTCTGCGAGGTGACCCGGCGTCAGGTTCCGCTCGATCTCGCGGACAGCGCGATCTCGCGGCTCGACATCTCGCCGATCGCCGAGCCGCTCGTCGACGAGCCCGTGCGCGAGGTCGACTGCACAGCCGCGTGGTCGCCGGAGCAGGTCGACCGGCTCATCGACCAGGTCGTGCTGCCCGCACGCACCGAGGGCACGATCACGGATCCCGCGCGCCTGCCCGAGGAGCCCGCTCGCGTGCGCGAGCGCGGCTACTCGCTCGACCTCGGAGCATCGAGGGGTTCGCGCCGCAGGCGATCGCCGCGGCCGACGCGATCTCGCGCGCGCTCGGCTCCACAGTCGCGCGCTGAACCCCGATCGGGCGGGCCGGTTCGCCGGCCCGCCCGATCGAGCGCTCAGTAGCCGTAGCCGTCCGACTCCTCGGCGTTCTCGCGCTGCGCCTCCGCGGGGCTCTCGTCCTGCTCCGCCTCGTCGCGCGCGTGCGCGTTCGTCTCCTCGGCGGCCTCGTCCTTGCCAGGGTCCTGCGCGTTCGGGTCGATGCCGGTCATCTCGTCTCCTCTCGTCGCCGCCGCTCTGGCGGGCAGTGGTGGGCCTAGCGGCCCGCTTCGCGCATGCGGCCCAGCTGGTGCCGCAGCGAGTCCTCGAGCCGAGGCCGCCGGAAGCGGTGCCCGAGCTCGGTCAGCCGCGCCGGCACGACCCGCTGGTCGGCGAGCGCGAGCTCCTCGGCGCCGCGCCGCCCGAGCAGCACCCGCGGACCGAGCGCGGGCGTCGGGACGAGCGCGGGGCGGCGCAGCACGCGAGCGAGCGTCTCGGCGTACTCGCGCTGCTGCACGGGGTGCGGCGCGACGGCGTTCACGGGCCCCGAGAGCCGCTCGTCGGCCAGCGCCCGCAAGTAGACGTCGAGCAGGTCGTCGAGATCGATCCACGACTGCCAGTGCTCGCCGCCGGCGAGCGGACCGCCGAGGCCCACCGCGTAGAGGGGCGCGAGCACCTGCAGCACGCCGCCGCGCGGCGACTGCACGAGCCCGGTGCGCACCTGCACGGCGCGCATGCGTCCCTCGGCGGCGACCGCCGCATCCGCCTCCCAATCGACGACGACGCGAGCAACGAAGTCGTCGCCGGCGCCGGCCGCCTCGGTGAGCTGCTCGCTGCCGCGGTCGACGCCGTAGCGGCCGATGCCCGAGGCGCTCACGAACGCACGCACGCCACTCGCGGCCGCGACCTCGGCGAGCTTGCGGGTGGGCCCGATGCGGCTGTCGCGCACCGCGCGCCGGTGCTGCTCGCCGAGCCGGCCGAAGATCGACGCGCCCGCGAGGTGCACGACCGCGTCGACGCCCTCGAGCAGGCCGGCGGCGGGCGCGTCGGGATCCCAGCGGCGCTCGCCGCTCGACGAGGGCTCGTGCCGCACGAGCCGCACGACGTCGTGGCCGCCCGTCGTCAGGAGCGCGGTGAGCGCCGTGCCGATGAGGCCGGATGCGCCGGTGACGGCGACCGTCATGGGCGCGGTCGCGGCCTCCCGGTGCGCGGCGAGGTCGTCGGCGAGCTGGCGGTGCCGGTAGACGAACATGGGCCGGAGGGCTCGCGACCCGACGATCGTCTCGACGCGGTCGTGCACGAGCGTGCGCTCCTCGCCGCGCGGCTCGAAGCGGTGCTCGTGCCGCCAGCGGAGCGGCGCGAGCGGCATCGAGCCGAGCCCCGCGTCCACGCGCTCGTCGACGAACGCGCGGCCGGGCTCGAACCCGCTCGGGTCGTGCTGGGCCGCCCACACGATGCCGCCCGGCAGCGCGAGCTCGGCGCGGCCGTCGGCGAGCGAGCCCGCTTCACGACGGACGCGCCCGGGGAGCCACGGCGGCGAGAGCCGCTGCAGCGCCCCCGGGCGCGCGTGCCAGGCGAAGACGTCCGCGAGACGTGCGTCGACGATGCTCGAGTGCTCGATGCCCATGGTGCGGACGCTACGCGAGCGCACCCAGCCGTCGGCTGTGGATCGGCCGAGCCTGCGGTGCGGCTGTGCTACTGGCCGAGCCGGTCGGCCGGGCGCTCGACGTCGCCGTCCCAGCCCTGGTCGACCGCCTGCTGCGCGGGCGCGGCCTCGGCGAGCTCCTTGAAGCGCTTGAGGTCCTGCTTGATCTGCAGGTCGTCGACCTGCAGCAGCGCGCCGGCGGCCTCGACGACGCCCTGCGGCTTCCAGTCGATCTGCACGTTGACGCGCGTCTGGTCGTCGTCGATGCGGTGGAAGGTCACGACACCGGCGTGCGTCTCGCCGTCCGTGCTGCGCCAGGCGACGCGCTCGTCGAGGTGCTGCTCGGTGATCTCGGCGTCGAACTCGCGCTCGACCCCCTTGATCGAGACGACCCAGTGGAGCATCGTGTCGGTCTGCTGCGTGATGGACTCGACGCCGCCCATGAACTTCGGGAAGTCCTCGAACTGCGTCCAGAGCGCGTAGACGGCGCTGATCGGGGCCTTGACGTCGATGCTGTCGGTGACCTGAGGCATGGCGATGCTCCTTACCTGTCGTGGATCGGAACTGCGACGCTATGCGGCTTGGCTGAGCGTGCCCTCCGCGAGCGCTCGGAACCTCAGCAGATCGCACCGGATCGTGAGCTCGTCGAGCTCCCGATCGCCCGCGCGGCGCGGCACGTCGCCCCGGGGCGAGACGATCACCCGCACGGTCACGCGCGTGCGGTGGGGCGTCACCTCGGCGAGGTCGACCCACCAGCCGAGCGTCGACTGGTCGACGCTCACGAACGCGAGCCGCTCGTCGGGCACCTGCTCGGTGACGATCGCGTAGAAGCTCGACGGCAGCCCGCCGATCGACACCCGCCAGCGCAGCCGCTCGCTCGTCTCGGCGTAGACCGAGTCGACGCCGGTGAGGAACTCCGGATAGCTCTCGAACGAGGTCCACATGCGGAACACCTCGGCGCGCGGGGCGTCGACCTCGAACTGCTCATCGACCTGCATCATCGCCTCCGGTCTCATCCCCCGCACCGGTGGGTCGCGGGACGCTGGCGGGGGACAGGTCGTGTCCCCCACACGAAGCGTCGCACGCCCCGCTGGGAGCGGCAATGGGCGCGCTCCCAGGTTGCACCCGTACGACCGGCGGACGGGACGCATCCCACCCGAACGTAGGATTGAGGCATGTCCAAGGTCCTCTCCTCCCTCCCCGTCGGCGAGCGCGTCGGCATCGCCTTCTCGGGCGGCCTCGACACCTCGTGCGCCGTCGCGTGGATGCGCCACAACGGCGCCGTGCCCTTCACCTACACCGCCGACATCGGGCAGTACGACGAGCCCGACATCGACGCGGTGCCCGGGCGCGCGACCGCCTACGGTGCGGAGGGCTCGCGTCTCGTCGACGCGAAGGACGCGCTCGTGGAGGAGGGCCTCGTCGCGCTCGCAACCGGCGCGTTCCACATCCGCTCGGCCGGCCGCACCTACTTCAACACGACGCCGCTCGGCCGCGCCGTCACCGGCATGCTGCTCGTGCGCGCCATGAAGGAGGACGGCGTCGAGATCTGGGGCGACGGCTCGACCTACAAGGGCAACGACATCGAGCGCTTCTACCGCTACGGCCTCATGGCCAACCCGGGCCTGCGCATCTACAAGCCGTGGCTCGACGAGCGCTTCGTCACCGAGCTCGGCGGCCGCAAGGAGATGTCGGAGTGGCTCGTCGCGCACGGCTACCCCTACCGCGACGCGACCGAGAAGGCCTACTCGACCGACGCGAACATCTGGGGCGCGACGCACGAGGCGAAGACGCTCGAGCACCTCGACACGTCGATGGAGGTCGTCGAGCCGATCATGGGCGTTCGGTTCTGGGACGAGTCGGTCGAGATCCCGACCGAGGACGTCACGATCCGCTTCGAGGCGGGGCGCCCCGTCGCGATCGACGGCGCGGAGTTCCCGGATGCGGTGGCCCTCGTCCACGAGGCCAACACGATCGGCGGCCGGCACGGCCTCGGCATGAGCGACCAGATCGAGAACCGCATCATCGAGGCGAAGAGCCGCGGCATCTACGAGGCGCCGGGCATGGCGCTGCTGCACATCGCCTACGAGCGGCTGCTCAACGCGATCCACAACGAGGACACGATCGCGACCTACCACGAGCAGGGCCGCCGCCTCGGGCGCCTCATGTACGAGGGCCGCTGGCTCGACCCGCAGTCGCTCATGCTGCGAGAGTCGATCCAGCGCTGGGTCGGCTCGTCCGTCACGGGCGAGGTCGTGCTGCGGCTGCGCCGCGGCGAGGACTACTCGATCCTCGACACGCGCGGCGAGACCTTCTCGTACCACCCCGACAAGCTCTCGATGGAGCGCGTCGGCGACGCGGCCTTCGACCCCTCCGACCGCATCGGCCAGCTCACGATGCGCAACCTCGACATCGCCGACTCACGCTCGCGGCTCGAGGGCTACGCCGCGGCCGGGCTCGTCGAGGGCGAGACGGCGAAGCTGCTCGGCGCGCTCGAGATCGGGCGCTCGGAAGAGATCGTCTCGTCGCCCGAGGCCGACCCGGAGGCGATCGAGCAGTGGAACGACCGCGCGGCGATGGATCTCGGCACGGACTAGCGCTCAGACCACCGGCCAGCCGAGCGAATCGGCCGCGTCCACAGCGAGCATCTGCACCGCGGCGTGCGCGAGCGGCCGGGAGAACTCGGGCGCCGCGGGGAACGCGTCTGCTGCTCTGCCGAAGAGCACGACCATCGGCCGCGAGGTCATGGTCGAGAGCACCTGGAGTCCATCGATGCGCTCGCCGAGCTGGTCGTGGATGGCCGCCGCCCACGTGCGGCACGTGCTCTTCGCTGCAGCGTGCAACGAGCCAGAGGCGCCTTGCCTGACCGGCCAGAGACCGGTCAGGTCGAGGAGCTCCAGCTCTCTCGATGGCAGCCAGCCGCTGAGCGTGCGTCCCGCGGTCAGGCGGATGGCTCTTCGCGACTGGAACACCTCCGCGAACGCAGTCGTCACGTCCGTTCCGGTGTAGGCGACGCCTCGACCCGCGTGCATTCCCTGCGGCAGCGGCTGCGGGTCCCATCGCATGACCGAGAGAGGACCGAACTCTCGCAGCTCATCCCAGCGCGAGGGGTGCGCCCCGGCGGTCGCATGGATGCGGAAGAGCGCATCCCGGTATCGCCGCACGTCTCCCGGCGCGAGCGCCAGCGGCCCAGGCGGGCGCGTCGGGTTCTTCGCGCTCACTCCCACGCGCGTTCGGCCGCGAGCTCGACGACTCGATCGACCGAGCCTCCGCCACTGAGCCACTCCGCCGGGGCGCGACCGCCTAGCTCGACAACCGGAGCCTGCATGAATGTCGCGATGTCGAGCGGGTGGTAGTCGACAGGCAACGCCCGCACGACCTCGCGGATGCCCGGCACGACACCGCCCTCGGTGAACTGCCATCGGGGCAAGAGGTGCGAACCTGACTTCGAGAGCCCGAAGGTGAGGAGCCGTCCGCCGGCGATGAGGCGGCGGATGTTGGAAGGAGCGATGCCGGTGAGTGCCGCGGCTTCCGCCGTCGTGATCGCAGCATCACCAGCTCGGGCCTGCGCCATGCTCGTGCTGACTCCCACGACCGCCGCGGCACGCCGCAAGGATCGGTCGGAGAGCTTCGCCTCCTCGACGCCCGCATGCTGCATCAGGAAGGAGCGCTCTCCAGCGGTCAGCGGCTCGGGGTCCGCGCTGGCCTCCAGGAGGATGTCGACGAACTCCCTCGGATCGAGCGCCACGTCTCGCCGCTGCAGCACTGCGCCCAGCCGCTCGCGGAAGCCCTCGGAGACCGCGCTCGGCGTCAGCCCGAGTGCCGGCGCCGCCGGGATCGTCTCGCTCGTCATGGCGGCATGATACGCGTCGATACAGGGACGATCAACGCATCAGCTGCTCGGCTGCAGGCGTCACCTCTGCGCGACCCCCTCCGCCTGATCCTTCTCGGCGGCGACGCGAATGCCGAAGTGGTAGGCGAGCTCCCCGCCGAGGAAGCCCGAGACGCCGACGAGCGCGATGCCGACGAGGCTGATCACCACCGCGGCGACGCTCACCTCGTCGTGCCCCGCGTTCGAGCGGACGAACCAGCCGATCGCGAAGACCACGAGCGCGACGCTGTTGAGCACCCCGTGGAGGAGACCCATCCGCTTCGCCTTCGAGCGCGCAGGGATCACCGAGTAGTCGAGCACTCCGACGACCGCCGCGAGCACCGCGCCGACGATGCCGATCGCGATGAGCACCTGCGCGCCGAGCAGGAAGCCCGACGGGTCCTCCGCGAAGATCGCGAGCACGTCGAAGACGAGGCTCGCCACCCACGCGCCGATCGGCACGGTGATGAGCACGGGGTGGAACGGGTGCCCGTACCACCCCTGGAGCACGGTGCGCGGGCGCTTGCCGCGGTCGAAGTCGAGCTGGTCCGGCACGGTTCCTCCTCGCTCGGTCGCGGCCCTCGCCGCGTCGGGTCGGATCACAGTAGCCGTGTCGCCCGAGAGCGTCGAGGGCTCCCCGAGCGCCGGCCGAGCGGACGCTGAGCACCGCTGTGCTGTACTGACCGGATGGGCGGCGCCCTCGAGCTCTTCTCCCCCGCGACCCGGGCGTGGTTCACGGGGGCATTCGCCGAGCCCACGCCGGTGCAGGAGGAGGCCTGGACCGCGATCGCGCGCGGCGAGCACTCGCTCGTCGTCGCCCCGACTGGCTCCGGCAAGACGCTCGCGGCCTTCCTGTGGTCGATCGATCGCCTGCACCGCGAGGACGCCGAGCCGCACGCCGAGCGCGAACCCGGCGTGCGCGTGCTCTACGTCTCGCCGCTCAAGGCGCTCGCCGTCGACGTCGACCGCAACCTGCGCGCGCCGCTCGCCGGCATCGCCGCGCAGGGCAGGAACGACGGGATCGAGCCGCCGCCCATCCGCATCGGCCTCCGCACGGGCGACACCCCGCAGGAGGAGCGCCGCGCGCAGGCGAAGCACCCGCCCGACATCCTCATCACGACGCCCGAGTCGCTCTTCCTGCTGCTCACGAGCCGCGCGCGCGAGACGCTCCGCACCGTCGAGACGGTGATCGTCGACGAGGTGCACGCCGTGGTGCCGACGAAGCGCGGCTCGCACCTCGCGCTGAGCCTCGAGCGGCTCGACGCGCAGCTCGCGAAGCCGGCGCAGCGCATCGGGCTCTCGGCGACCGTGAGCCCCGTCGAGGAGGTCGCCGCGTTCCTCGGCGGGCCCGCGCCCGTGACGATCGTCGCGCCGCCGAGCGAGAAGACGATCGAGCTCACGATCACCGTGCCCGTCGACGACATGACCGACCTGCGGGCGCCGCAGCGGCGCGATCAGCCGGGGTCGGCGCCGACGGGCAGCGCGTTCGGCTCGATCGAGGAGCAGCCCGAGCAGGCGTCGATCTGGCCGCACATCGAGCGCGAGGTGCTCGAGCTCGTCGACCGGCACCGCTCGACGATCGTGTTCGTCAACGCGCGGCGCGCGGCCGAGCGGCTCACCGCCAGGCTCAACGAGCTCGACGCCGAGCGGCTCGACGCGGCGGAGGCGGAGGGCCTCGGCGAAGGCTCGGCAGCGGATGCGTCGACGGGCGCGCGGGACGGCGTCGTCCTGCGCGACGTGCGCGAGCACATCCGCCTGCGACTCGCCGAGCGCGCCGCCGCGCGCGAGGCCGGCGGCGACGACGCCGACGCGCCGCCGCTCGCGCGCGCCCACCACGGCTCGGTCTCCAAGGAGCAGCGCGCCGAGATCGAGGACCAGCTGAAGTCGGGCCGGCTGCGCTGCGTCGTCGCGACCTCGAGCCTCGAGCTCGGCATCGACATGGGCGAGGTCGACCTCGTCGTGCAGGTCGAGTCGCCGCCGTCGACCGCGAGCGGCCTGCAGCGCGTCGGCCGCGCCGGCCACTCGGTCGGCGACGCCTCGCGCGGCGTGCTGATCCCGAAGCACCGCGCCGACCTGCTGCACGCGACGGTCGTCGCCGACCGGATGGCGCGCGGCGAGCTCGAGCCCATCCGCATGCCGCGGCACCCGCTCGACGTGCTCGCGCAGCAGACGGTCGCGGCCGCCGCGATGGACGAGCTCGACGTCGACGAGTGGTTCCAGACCGTGCGCCGCTCGGCGCCCTTCGCCCAGCTGCCGCGGAGCGCCTTCGACGCGACGCTCGACCTCGTCTCGGGCGTCTACCCGAGCGACGAGTTCGCCGAGCTGCGGCCGCGCGTCGTGTGGGATCGCGACGCCGGCACGATCATCGGCCGACCGAGCGCGCAACGCATCGCCGTGTCGAGCGGCGGCACGATCCCCGACCGCGGCCTCTTCGGCGTCTTCCTCGCCGGGCACGAGGGGCGGCCGGGCGCGCGCGTCGGCGAGCTCGACGAGGAGATGGTCTACGAGTCGCGCGCGGGCGACGTCTTCGCGCTCGGCGCGACGAGCTGGCGCGTCGTCGACATCACCCACGACCGGGTGCTGGTCGTGCCCGCGTTCGGCGAGGTCGGCAAGCTGCCGTTCTGGCACGGCGACGCCGAGGGCCGGCCCGCCGACCTCGGCCGCTCGATCGGCCGCGCGACCGCCGCGCTGGCCGACCGTCTGGCCGCCGGCACCGGCATCGACCTGCCGCACTCCGACGAGCGCGCGATCCGCAACCTCGACGCCTACGTGCGCGACCAGCTCGCCGCGACCGGCGCGGTGCCGACCGACGCGCAGCTCGTCGTCGAGCGATCGCGCGACGAGCTCGGCGACTGGCGGCTCATCGTCCACTCGCCGTGGGGCCGGCGCGTGCACGCGCCGTGGGCGCTCGCGATCGACCGGCGGCTGCGCGAGGACCGCGACCTGGGCGCGGCGGCGATGGCGTCCGACGACGGCATCGTCATCCGCATCCCCGACTCCGACGCCGAGCCGCCCGGCGCCGAGCTCATCCGCTTCGAGCCCGACGAGCTCGAGCGCATCGTCGAGACCGAGGCGGGCGGCACGGCGCTGTTCGCGAGCCGCTTCCGCGAGTGCGCGTCGCGCGCGCTGCTGCTGCCCAAGCGCGACCCCTCCCGTCGCGCGCCGCTGTGGCAGCAGCGGCAGCGGGCGGCGCAGCTGCTCGACGTCGCCAAGCGCTACCCCGACTTCCCCATCGTGCTCGAGGCGCTCCGCGAGGTGCTGCAGGACGCCTACGACCTGCCGGCGCTGCGATCGATCGCCGAGCGGCTGCAGCACGGCGACATCCGGGTCGTCGAGGTCGAGACGCCGAGCCCCTCGCCCTTCGCCCACCACCTGCTGTTCGGCTACGTCGGCGCCTTCCTCTACGAGGGCGATGCGCCGCTCGCCGAGCGCCGCGCGGCCGCGCTCACGCTCGACCCGGCGCTGCTCGCCGAGGTGCTCGGCCAGTCGGCGCTCCGCGAGCTGCTCGACGAGGAGATCGTCGCTCGCACCGAGCTCGAGCTGCAGCGGCTCGCGCCCCACCGCCGCGCGCGCGGCGTCGAGGGCGCCGCCGACCTGCTGCGGCTGCTCGGCCCGCTCTCGGTCGAGGAGCTCGCCGTCCGGCTCGAGGGCGCGCCGGGCGCGACCGTCGAGGCGGTCGAAGCGGCACCGGATGCGTCGGCACCGGATGCGGTCGGCGCGGCCCCGGGGCACCTCACGATCGCCGCCGCGGCCGCGATCGCCGACGAGCTCGTCGCCGCTCGGCGCGTCGTGCGGGTGCGGATCGGCGCGGACGAGCGGCTCGCCGCGATCGAGGACGTCGCGCGGCTGCGCGACGCGCTCGGCGTGCCGCCCCCGCCGGGGGTGCCCTCGGCGCTGCTCGAGGCGGTCGCCGACCCGATCGGCGACGTCGTCGCCCGGCACGCGCGCACGCACGGCCCGTTCACGGTGGAGGAGGCATCCGCTCGCCTCACGCTCGCGCCCGCGGTCGTGCGCTCGGCGCTCCGCGCGCTCGAGCGGCAGGGGCGCGTCGTGCCGGGCGCCTACCGCGCGCGCGGCACCGGCGAGGAGTGGATCGACGCGCAAGTGCTCTCGCGCCTCAAGCGCCGCAGCCTGCAGGCGCTCCGCAGCGACGTCGAGCCCGTCGACCACGCCGTCTTCGCCGACCACCTGCTCGCGCACCAGCGGGTGACGCGGCCGCTCTCGGGCGTCGACGGGCTGCTCGAGGCGATCGACCGGCTCGACGGCATGCCGCTGCCGCTCAGCGCGCTCGAGACGCTCATCCTGCCCTCGCGCGTGAAGGACTACCGGCCGTCGATGCTCGACGAGGTGACCGCCGCCGGGCTCGTCACGTGGGTCGGCGCGGGCGAGCTCAGCGCGCGCGACGGGCGCATCGTGCTGCGCGCGGCCGACACGGTCGAGCAGCGCCGCGACACGGAGCACGACGATCCCGACGCCGCCGCGGTGCTCGAGGCGCTCGGCGGCGGTGGCGCGCTCTTCGCGCGGCAGCTGAGCGAGATCACGGCGCTCGACCTCGTGCGGCTCGGGGAGGTGCTGTGGCCGCTCGTGTGGGCCGGGCGCGTCACGAACGACACGATCGCGCCGCTGCGCGCCCACCTGCTCGGCGCCCGCGCGCGCACGCCCCCGGCGCCGAGCCGCCGGGCGGCGCCCGTGAGCCGGCGGCGGCTCGCGACGGCGCGGCCGATCCGGTCGGAGGCGCTGCCGACGCTCGCGGGCCGCTGGCTGCTCGCGTCGAAGCCGGCCGGCTCGGCGACCGAGCGCGCCGCACAGGTGGCGGATGCGCTGCTCGCGCGCTACGGCGTCGTCACGCGCGGCAGCGTCGTCGCCGAGGACGTGCCGGGCGGCTTCCACGGCGTCTACCAGGTGCTGAAGGCCTTCGAGGAGGCCGGGCACACCCGCCGCGGCTACTTCGTCGACGGGCTCGGCGCGGCGCAGTTCGCCGACGGGCCGGTCGTCGACGCGCTGCGGGCGCGGCAGTCTGGCGGCGTGAGCGAGGCGGTCGCGACGGTGCCCGCGGTCGACCCGGCGAACCCCTTCGGGGCGGCGCTGCCGTGGCCCGAGGCGCGCGGCGATCACCGGCCGACGCGCCGCGTCGGCGCGCTCACGACGATCGCGTCGGGCCGCTGCGTGCTGCACCTCGAGCGCGGCGGCCGCTCGCTGCTGACCTTCACCGACGACGAGGAGGTGCTCGAGAGGGCGCTCGCGAGCATGGCGGATGCGGTCATCCGGCTCGGCGGTCGGCGGCGCGTCGTCGAGACGGTCGACGGCCGCTCGTCGCTCGAGCCCGAGATCGCGCCGCTGCTCGATCGCGCGGGCCTGCGCCGCACGCCGCGCGGCTTCCGGATCGGGCACTGATGCCCGAGGGCGACACCATCTACCGGGCCGCGGTGCGACTCGGCCAGGCGATGGCCGGCCGGGTGCTGACGCGCAGCGACTTCCGCGTGCCGCGGCTCGCGACCGCCGACATCGCGGGTGAGCGCATCGAGGAGGTGCGCTCGGTCGGCAAGCACCTGCTCATGCGCGGCGAGCGGCACACGATCCACTCGCACGCCGGCATGGATGGCCTGTGGCACGTGCTCGAGCCCGGTCGCCGCGCGCCCGTGGCGGCCCACACCATCCGGGTCGTGCTCGCCACCGCCGAGCACGACATCGTCGGCTCGGCGCTGCCGTTGCTCGAGCTGCTGCCCAGGGAGCGCGACTGGGACGCCGTCGCGCACCTCGGCCCCGACCTGCTCTCGCCCGAGTGGGGCGAGGCGGATGCGGCCGAGGCGGCCAGGCGGCTGCGCGCGACCGGGGTGCCGGTGGGCGTCGCGCTGCTCGACCAGACGGCGGTCGCGGGGCTCGGCAACGTCTTCCGCGGCGAGCTGTGCTTCCTGCGCGGCGTGCACCCCGCGACGCCGGTCGGCGAGGTCGACGTCGAGCCGATCGTCGCGCTCGCGCGGCGGCTGATGATCGCGAACCGCGACCGCACGGAGCGCACCTTCACGGGCGACTCCCGGCGCGGGCGCCGCACCTGGGTCTACGGCCGCGGCGGGCAGCCGTGCCTGCGCTGCGGCACGCGCATCCGGGACGCGATGCTCGGCATGGAGGACGGCATGCTGCGCCAGGTGCAGTGGTGCCCCCGCTGCCAGCCCGCGCCCCCCGACCGCGTCGAACTTCCCTGAACTCGGGGTTCCGCCGCTCGAATCCCGCAGTTCAGGGAAGTTCGGCGTGATCGGGCGTGGCCGCGTGCACCCGCACCCACTCGTGCATCACGATCGCGGCCGCGGCAGCCGCGTTGATCGACCGCGTCGACCCGAACTGGCGGATCTGCACGTGCGCATCCGCGACCGCCATCGCCGCGTCGGTGAGCCCCGGCCCCTCCTGCCCGAACAGCAGCACGCAGCGCTCCGGCAGCGGCGCCGCGTCGACCGGCACTGACCCCGCGGTGTTGTCGACGGCCACGATCGTGAGGCCCGCGCGCCTCGCCCACGCCGAGAACGCATCCGTCGTCTCGTGGTGCTCGATGCGCTGATAGCGGTCGGTCACCATCGCGCCGCGGCGGTTCCATCGGCGCTTGCCGATGATGTGCACGGCGGATGCGGTGAGGGCGTTGGCGGTGCGCACGATCGAGCCGATGTTGAGGTCGTGCTGCCAGTTCTCGATCGCGACGTGGAAGCCGTGGCGGCGAGTGTCGAGGTCGGCGACGATCGCTTCGAGCCGCCAGTAGCGGTAGCGGTCGACGACGTTGCGGCGGTCGCCGTGCTCGAGCAGCTCGGGGTCAAGGCGCTCGTCGTCGGGCCACTCGCCCACCCACGGTCCGACGCCGACCTCGAGCTGGGGTTCGTCGGCGGGCTGCACCGACCCAGGCTAGGCGTTCAGAGGATGAGGAACGGACCCGTCACGGGCGCCGCCTCGCGCCGCGCCGCTCGCGGTCGCCGGGGCGAGCCCGGCTTCGCGCTGAGGCTGCGCCCTCCGACCGCGACCGCCCAGCCGCACGAGAGCGCGACCGCCCACCACGGCGGGCCGGGGATCTCGGGCGAGGCGGCTGCCTCCGCCGCGACCTCGGGCGTGGGGATGCGCTCGCCCACGACGACGATGCGGTGGCTGTTGATGCCGAGCGGCGTGCAGGTGACGAGGCTCACGAGGTCGCGGCCCGACTCGGGCAGCAGCAGCTCGGTGTCGCCGGGCTCGACGACCTGCACGTCACGCACCTCGTAGGTCAGCACCTCGCCGTAGACGTCGAGCTCGAACGTCTCGCCGACCGCGACCCGGTCGAGGTCGCTGAAGAGCACCGACTCGGGCAGGCCGCGGTGGCCGGTGAGCACGCTGTGGGTGCCGGGGCCGCCGACGGGCAGCGCCGAGCCGAGCAGGTGGCCGACGCCCTTCCGCAGGGTCTCCTCGTCGGTGCCGTGGTAGATCGGCAGGTCGACGTCGATGGAGGGGATGCGGATGCGTGCCATCACCTCGGCGGGGCCGAGGTCGAGCTGCTCCTCGTAGGCCGCGACGATCGCCCGCTGATCGCTGAGCGGCGTGCGGCCGTAGGGGTCGATGAGCGCGCCGCCCGTGAGGGTCTGGTTGTAGGCGCGAGCGGCGGCGAGCTCCTGCTCGCGGCCCTCGGGGCCGAGCTGGTCCATGACCTCGGCGTAGGCGCTCACGCGCTGGGACTGCTCGAGCTGCGAGAACCAACTCGCGATCGTCGGGTAGAGCAGGATCGCGATGCCCGCCATCACCATCAACGCGGCGACGAGCGAGGTCGCGCTCGCCGTGCGCCGGCGGCGCTGCGGCGCGGCGGCGGCGGGGGCCGGCGCGGGCGCTGCTGCGATGGCGGTCACGCTGCTCCTCGGAAAGGGTCGAGCCCCCGCAGCAGCGGCTGGGGTCGCTGCTGCGGGGGCTCGGTCCGGATCAGGCCTGGTTCCCGGCCTGGGTCTTGCGGCGGCGGAGCAGCACGAAGCCGAGTCCGCCGAGGATGAGGCCGGCGCCGCCGATCATGAAGGCGGCCTGGCCCGCGCCACCGGTGATGGGGAGCGTGTAGGCCGGCACCTGCGCGTTCGTGACCGTCAGCTCGATGTCCTCGTTCGTGCCCACGGGCACGTCCACGGTCCACGACGACGTGCCGCCGATCTGGAACCCCGAGGGCGCGCGCTCCTCGCGGACGACGTACTGCGCGGAGCCGTCCACGTTCGTGCGGAGGCCGTGGATCGTCACGATGCCGTCCGCGCCCGATGTGAACTCGGTCGCACCGTTGATCGCGAGCGGGTTCGCGAAGCCCGTATCCGTTGTGGCGTAGACGCTGAAGACAGCGCCCTGCAGCGGCGTCGCGGTGGCCGTCGCGTCGGTCTTGAGGATCTCGATGCCGCCCCAGTTCTCCATGACCTGGTTCGACGTGACGACGCCGTTGCCATTGACGACCACGCGACCGGTGTTGGCGACCTTGCCGTTGGACGTCATCGCGACGACGGTGGTGTCGATGGTCACCACGACCGCAGCACCGGGGTTGGTGCGCAGCGCGGAGACGCCCGCACCCTCGAAGGTGACGGTGACCGTGCCGCCCGCGGTCGCCGGAGCGGTGACGGAGAAGCCGGTGCTGGCGAGCGCGGTGCCCGCGACGCTGACGGTGGCGGAGCCCTCGACGTAGTCGAGCGTCGGATCGAGCGCGTCCTCGATCGCGTAGCTCGTGAGCGAGGTGTTCTGCGAGGCGATGGGAGCGCTGGACCGGATCGTCCAGGTCAGCTTCGAACCGAGGCCCTGGGGGGCGTAGCCCGAGACCTCCTTCGAGGCACCGATGACGGAGTTCTTCGGATAGACGTGCACGTCGTACTGCCACGTGTTGTTCTCGGCCTGCGGCACGGCGACGATGAAGGGCGCACCGGGGATCACGACGTTCGAGCTGCCGTTCGTAACGGTCGGGAGACCCAGTTCCTGCACGATGTACGCGCCCAGCGGGAGGCTCCCGAACTGCGCGACGCCCGCGCCGAGGGTGGCGTGCGTCGCCGTCGTCAGCTGGCGCGCCTCGCCGAGGGAGTAGTTGTCGGGGTTGGCGACGATGTCGCTCGCGCTCATCGCGGGCAGACCGGCCCAGTCAGCGTTGTCGCGCACGTCGAACGTGCCGATCTGCCGGATCTGGAAGCGCACGCCGTTGATCGGCGCTTGGCCGGCGAGGTCAGCTGCCGAGAGCGGCGAACCGGTGCTCGTCGGAAGCGCCGTCGCGGGCTGCTCGTATTTGTGGATGACGATCGAGCCCTGGCGGTTCGTGTCGATGTTCGGGGCGGCGGAGGCGGGCAGCGCCCCGCTGAGGATCGTCACGGTCGCGATCGCGGCCGCTCCGAGGCCGGCGGTGATGCGCGCCGCGCGGCTCTTCTTGATGGTTGCCATGGGGGCAGTTCCCTTCTGGATTCGTGCAAGGAGCAAGCTGATGGACGGGGTCTTGGCGGTGGGCCTCTCGACGAGTCCCGGATCGCGCTGCGCCGAGCGGCGCGAGCGGAAGATGATGAACGCAAGGGCGAGCAGCAGCAGCGCTCCACCGCCCATCACGTAGGTGTCGGCGCCTATGCCGCCGGTGAGTGGCAGCGCGAGCGCGGGCACGGGGGCGTTGACGAAACGGTAGACGTGGTGCTCGCCCGCGGGCACCTGGATCGTCGGATCCGTGACCGTGACCCACGCGTCCTGGCCGGTCCGCCGCTCGAGGCGCAGCCCGAGCGACGCGTAGTCGCTCCGCTCGGTGAGCGTGTAGCTGTGACCGGGGCGCACATCGAAGCGGTTCGCGTCCACGCCGCTCGCGATCTCGGTCTCGCTGCCGCGCGTCGAGGTCGCGGCGAGCCCCGCGAGGCTCGCGGGCGTCGCGGTGAGGGTGAACATGTCAGCGCGCAGCGTGCCGCCGGCGGTCGCATCGATGTGCTTGAGCAGCGTGAGGCGAGCAGTCGAGATCGTGACGGTGCAGATGACCTGCGTGCCCTTGACGAGCGAGACGCCGGATGCGGTCACGGGCACGATCGCGCCGCTCTGATCGCGGCACGCCCAGCTGCCGACCTGCGCGTAGGAGGCGGGTCCGCCGCTGTGGCTGAGCGCATACGCGACGCTCGGAGTGACGCGGGCGGTGGCCGAGGCAGTGCCGGTCGCGCCAGCGGGGCCGGGAAGGGCGCTCTGGGGACCCGTGCCGCGCAGCTGCCACTGCGAGGCGAGCCCGGCATCGCCGAAGCCGATGGTGTTGGCGAGCGTCAGCGTCGTGGGCAGCTCGCGGTTGATGAACGTGCACTCGACGGTCGAACCGGGAGCGACGTTCGCGAGCGTCACGCCGCCTGCGCTCTGGATGATGTGCGTCGTCTCGGTGCCGTCGATCGCCGTCAGCACGCACTCGCCGCTCGAGAACACCCAACCGGCGCGCTGCGTCTCCGAGATGGTCATGCTGGCGCGCGCCGCGAGCGAGCCGAACGGGACAGTCCATGTGGCAGTGCCGTCCGCTGCTGTCGTCTTGGTGGCGGGCGATGGCGGCGTCACGGTGCCGGTCGTGGATCGCACCGCTGCCGTGACCTGCCAACCGACGCCAGCCTGGACCTGCTGTCCGTCGGCAGCGGTCGTGAGCTTCGTGACACTGACCGTCGTCACGAGGGGAGAGTTGGTGAAGGTGCAGACGATGTTGGCGCCCGCGCGAGTGATGGCGAGCTGGCCCTCGGTTCCCGTGCCGTTGCTCACGAGCGTGCCGAGCTCGTCGCGGCACGCGTAGCTGCTCGCGTAGCCGCTCGCGGCGCCTGACGCCATCTGCTCGCGGATGCGGTAGGTGCTGCCGGTGATCACGGGCACCGGGCCGACCTGCGCTGCCTGTCGACCGGCTGCTGTCCCGGTGGTGGTCGCCTCTGCGATCACCGTCTGCGACGCGCTCGGCAGCAGCTGGAGGCGGAATTGATCAGTGGGGTTGACGCGGTTCACGACATTCTTGACGATCGTCACGGTCGCAGGGGACGCGCAGCTGGCGAGGTCGGTGCTGGTGGCCCCTCCGACAGCGAGGCCGCTGGTGAGGTCGCCAGAACCGATCTGCTGCCAGGTGGCCGGATCGAAGCGTCGAGCGCTCGTGCCGCTGCCGAGGTAGATGGTGCCGTCACTGTCGAAGGCGACGCCATTGATGTTCGTGAAGTTCGAGATCGCCGCGGGCGCCGAAGCACTCGCGATCATCTCACCGCCCGCCGCTGCGGCGAGCGCCGCGCTCGAGACGGTGAAGGAGGTGATGCTCGAACCGCTGCTGCGGATGACGTGAAGGGTGCCGTCGGCGCCGAATGCGATGTCACCGTTGGAACTCGCCGCTTCACCGCTCGGCAGCCCGGTGTCGACCCAGCCAGCGAGCGCGCGCACCCCGGTCGCGGGGTCGTACGAGTGCAGGCGGAAGACCGTGCGCTGGTTGAAGGACGAGAAGCCGCCGAAGTAGTACCTGCCGTTGGCAGGGTTCATGGCGCCGGCGACCAGCGCGACGGTGTTGCCCGTCGTGTAGCCCGTGCTGGGGAGCACCACCCAACCGCCGGCCGCGGTGTACCGGAGGATGCTCCCGACGTTCTGCGAGCCGCTGCCCGCTCGCGTGTGCGCATAGATCGCCGAGCCGCCCGCCGCGACGGCGAGTCCGTTGACCTCAGTCACGCCGCTCCACCGCCCGAGCGTGCTGACGGCGGTCGACGCGCTGCCGCGGTAGACCTGTCGGACGATGCCGTCGCCGGTCACGGCGTAGAAGTAGCCCGAGGTGCAGAGCACGTCGTCGGAGTCCTTCACGAGGACGAGGTCGGCGAAGCCGTAGCGGTCGTCGCTGGGCCAGCTGTTCTCGGGCATCTCGACCCACGCCCACGCACCACCCGGGTAGGTATAGCCGGTCGGCGGCGTCACCATGCTGATGCGGTAGCGCGTGATGTCGTTGCGGTTCGAGTAGACGGAGACGGCTGTGACCTGGAACTCGCCGGGGTTCGGGTCCTTGTCCGCGCCGGTGCACTGCGCGGCCGTGGCGGCGATGCAGTCGACGACGGTCATCGGGGTCGTGCTCCAGTCGCGGAAGCGGTATCCGCTGAAGAGTCCCCAGGTATAGCGAGCCGACTGCAGCTGCATCGTCGCCCCCGCGATGGGCACGCCGTTCGCGTCTTTGACCGCCCAGTGGACGTACGGAGGAGCGATGGTCGTCTCGGGGCCACCGACGGCCATCGGCGCGACGACGGCGGCGGCGCGCGCCGGCGCCGTGACGGGCGCCGGTGTGGGTGCAGCCGAAGGCGTGGGCGCCGCGGGAATTGCCGTCGGCGCGGGCGTCGCCGACGGCGACGGCTCGATGGCCGGTTCCGGAGTCGCCGACGGTGCCGGGGTAGCAGTCGGCTCCGTTGCCACAGGGGCGACGGTCGGCTCGGGCGTCGCCGTCGGCTCCGGCGACGGCGTCGGCTGGGGAGCGGCGCTCGTCGCCGAAGCCGAGGCTGCGGACGGGGCGAGGGGCGTCAGCGGGAGCACCATCGCGGTCGCGAGCACGATGGCAGTGGCGACGGCTCGGAACGAGCGTCGGGCTGCGAAAGTGCGCGTGCGCATGCGGATTCTGCTCCTCGTGACGGAGTTGGAATGAAGGGGTGACCGGGAGCACGGCCAGCGCTCGCTGGGCGGCACGGTGCCCTCCGGTGGGATGTCTTCAACGTATTGAGTCGAACTCAAGTAACCGGTTCCAAAGGCGCAGGGGCGGCTGAGTTTCGCTTGACGAAACCTCAGCATCGTCCAAAGTCGCTTCAAATTCGAAGGATCAGACATCGCACAGTTGTGCCCGTACGCTGTTTCCATGCGCACCAGGGCAGACATCGAGTGCTGGCTCACCGACATGGACGGCGTCCTCGTGAAGGAGGAGCACCCGCTCCCGGGCGCGCAAGAGCTGCTCGAGCAGTGGCAGTCGCAGGGCGTCGAGTTCCTCGTGCTCACGAACAACTCGATCTTCACGCCCCGTGACCTCTCAGCGCGCCTGCGCGCATCCGGCCTCGTCGTGCCCGAGGAGCGCATCTGGACGAGCGCGCTCGCGACCGCCGATTTCTTGCACGACCAGATGCCGGGCGGATCGGCCTACGTGATCGGCGAGGCGGGCCTCATCACCGCGCTGCACGACGCGGGCTTCACGATGACCGACACCGATCCCGACTTCGTCGTCGTGGGCGAGACCCGCTCCTACTCCTTCGAGGCGATCACGAAGGCGATCCGGCTCATCGCCGACGGCGCCCGCTTCATCTCGACGAACCCCGACGCGACGGGCCCGAGCGAGGCCGGCATCCTGCCCGCGACCGGCGCGATCAACGCGCTCATCACGAAGGCGACCGGCCGCGTGCCCTACATCGTCGGCAAGCCCAACCCGATGATGTTCCGATCCGCGCTCAACAAGATCGGCGCGCACTCCGAGGTCACCGGCATGATCGGCGACCGCATGGACACCGACATCGTCGCGGGCATGGAGGCGGGCCTCCACACCGTGCTCGTCATGACCGGCATCTCGAACGCTGCGCTCGTCGAGACCTACCCGTTCCGCCCCGACGAGATGCTCGCGGGCGTGCACGAGCTCGTCGAGCGCACCCCGGTCGAGTCGGAGCTCGACGAGCCGCACGTCGACGTCTGACGGGTCGACGGCACGACGGATGCGGTGAGACGGCCGGGCGCTCAAGCCTCCGAGAGCAGGCGCACGACGTTGGCCGCGAAGAAGCCCCCGCCGGTCGCGACGGCGACGGCGGCGGGCGCGACGAGCTGGTCGAGCGGCCGGTGCGGCACCTCGCGCGCGTCGAGCCCGTCGAGCCGGATCCAGCCGAACAGCGCCGCCCTCGCCCGCCGCACGACCATGCTCGCGAGCGCGAGCGCCGCGACAGCGGCCGCCGCCGAGACGAGCAGCCACACCCACGGGATGCTCGCGCCCGGCGCGGCCTGGAACGGCGCGAGCGCGAGCGCGACGAGCATGACCGGCAGCACCCACCACGTGGTCGGCGGGCCGAAGCCGCGGGCGACGACGATGGAGAGCAGCGCCGCGACGCCGAGCACGACGACGCCCATGAGCAGGCCGCCCCAGCCGGCCACCTGGCAGACCGTCGCCGAGTGGATGCCGCACGCGCCGTCGTCGAACGAGATGAGCAGGCCGCCGGCCTTCGCGGCGGCGGCGGCGCCGTAGCCGACAGCCGCCCAGGAGGTCAGCAGCCCCAGCCAGCCGGTGCCCGGCTCGCCGGCGACGATCCGCGGCGGCGGCTTGAGGAGGCGGTCGACGAGGCTCACGCCTCCACGCTACGCCGCTGGCCCGAGGCCGCGAGCGTCCTGTCGTCGGCGCGCGCGAGCAGCCGGTCGACCTCACGCACGGCCGCGCGACCGGCGCGGTTCGCACCGACCGTCGACTGGCTCGGGCCGAAGCCGATCAGGTGCACGCGCGGCTCCCCGACGACGCGCGTGCCGCGCACCGGCACGGCGCCGAGCTCGTTGCGCAGCCCGAGCGGCTCGAGGTGGGCGAGGTCGGCCTTGAAGCCCGTCGCCCAGAGGATGGCGTCGACCGTCGTGAGGGTGCCGTCGGCCTCGCGCACGCCATGCGGCTCGATCGCAGTGAACATCGGCCGCCGCTCGAGCGCGCCGCGCACCTTCGCCGCGCGCGCGTACGGCGTCCAGATGAGGCCGGTGTAGGAGACGACGCTGCCGGTCGGCCTACCCGCCTCGGCGTCGGCAGTCACCTGCTCGATCACCTTGCGACCGGTGATCTCGGGCACGAAGTCGCCCTCGAGGAAGACCGGCTCGCGGCGCGTGTACCAGCGGGTGTCGCCGACGCGCGAGAGCTCCTCGAGCAGCTGCACCGCGGAGATGCCGCCCCCGACGACCGCGACGCGCTGCCCGGCGAGCTCGTCGGCCGACACGTAGTCGCGCGTGTGCAGCTGCCTGCCCAAGAATCGCTCGGCGCCCGGGTAGTGCGGCAGCACCGGGTTGTTCCAGGTGCCGGTCGCGTTGATGACGGCTCGCGCGCGCCAGCGGCCCGCGCTCGAGTCGACGAGCAGCTCGCCGTCGGGGTCGTCGTCGGCGCGCTCGACCGAGCGCACGGCGACGGGCCGCAGGATCGGGAGCGCCATCTCGCGCTCGAAGGCGGCGAAGTAGCGCGGCACCGCGGTGCGACTCGGCTCGTCCGGGTCGATCGGCGGCTGCGGGAAGCCCGGCAGGTCGAAGATGCCGTTCACCGTCGCCATCCGCAGCGACTCCCACCGGTGCTGCCACGCGCCGCCGGGCGCCGCATCCGCGTCGAGCATGACGAAGGTGCGCCTGGCCCCCGGCTCGTCGAGCGCGCTCGCGAAGCCGCGCTGCTGCAGGTGGTAGCCAGCCGAGAGCCCGGCCTGGCCCGCGCCGATGACCACGACGGCCGCTCGCCGCTCCCCCTGCTCCCGCACCGCCACCCCCTCGCCCGCTCGTCCGAACCGCGACGACTGATGCAACGGCTGCGTCGGCTTGACGATTCCGCGAGCACACGCCCGGCGGCGCGCTCCCTGCTCGAGCCAGCGGTGCGGGCCGCACCGAGCTCCTGCGCTCAGCTCAGTCGCGGCGGGCTCCAGCCGTGCCGTCATCGTCGGGGTCGTCCGTCGGCTCGTGCCCGACGAATGCGTCGCCGCAGCGCAGCCTCGGCTCGAGCAGCGGCGGCGCACCGCCGCCGATCGCGACCCAGCGCTCCTCGATCGTGACCGTGCCGTCGGCGATGGGCTCTCCGAGCGCCGCCGCGAGATCTGGTCTTCCCATGCGGCTCGCGAAGCTCGCGAGCGCCGCCTCGTCGAAGTCGCGGTGCACGCCGCGCGCGATGACCCACAGCGGCGCGCGCGGGTTCCTCGGCACGAGGCGCTGCAGCGTGGCGTCGCTCGTCGTCATGAACAGCGCCTCGAGGAAGGCGGTGGAGACGAGCGACGAGACCGCACCGGCGTGGAGCACCTTCCGGTCGCCCTCGCGGAGGATGCGGATCTCGAACTCGGTCGTCACAGGCTCCTGGCGGCGTGCGCCTCGCAGCCTCGCACGGTCCGCGCGCGTCGAGATCGCGGCGGACAGGTGCGTCGTGAGGCTGTCGGTCTCCTTCGTGCGCTGCACGGCTGCTCCTCGCAAGCGTGGTCGGGTCGTGGATCGATGGGTGACGGTGTCGTCGTCAGCCGTCGGTTTACAACGTAAACCACAGTAGCGTTGGGCGCGAGCGCGGGCCACCGCACCGAGAGGGAAGACGGATGACGAAGCGATCGACCAGCAAGCCGGCGTCCGCCGCGCCCACCCGGCGGCTGAGCCAAGAGCTGGTCATCGACGCCGCCCTCGCGCACATCGACCGATCCGGGCCCCACGGCCTCACCATGCGATCGCTAGCGCAAGACCTCGGCGTGGAGGCCATGGCGCTGTATCGCTACGTGCACGGCAAGGAGGACCTGCTCGAGGGCGTCGTGAACCGGCTCATGGGCGACCTGACGGCAGAGCTCGACGAGGAGCTCGCCGAGCACTGGCAGGGCTTCCTCCAGATGTTCGCGCATCGGGTGCGGCGCATCGCGATCGAGCACCCGAAGGCCTTCCCGCTCGTCGCGACCCGGCACCCGGCGGCACCGTGGCTGCGCCCGCCGCTGCGCAGCGTCGAGGTCGTCGAGACCCTGCTCAGCACCCTCGTGCAGCAGGGCTTCAGCGATCAGCAGGCCGTCACGACCTACCGCCTCTTCAGCAGCTTCCTGCTCGGGCAGCTGCTGCTCGAGTCGTCGGTGCGGGGAGCCGACACCGGTCCGGTCGAGGAGCCGCTCGACGAGGGCGACGCGACCATCCCGCACGCTGACGGCGAGCTCATGCTCGACGACGCGCCGGAGGTCCTTCGTCTGCGGCCCCTGCTGAGCGAGGACCGCAGCGACGAGGAGTTCGAGATCTCGCTCGAAGCGCTGCTCGACCGCCTGGACAGCGAGCTCTCGCAGTAGCGGCCGCGACGCCCGTGAGCCCCGCCGCGCCCGCGACTCAGAACGAGAAGAGCACGACCTGCAGGGCCGACGCGATCAGCGACGCGAGCGCCGAGATCGCGATGCCGAGCGCGATGCCGGCGAGCACGCGCGCCGGCTCGCGGCGGAGGATCGAGACGATCGCGAGCGCCGCGGCGATGGCGCCGAGCACCGCGCTGAGCGCGCCGACGCCGCCGCTCAGCAGGCCGATGCCCGAGGGGTCCAGGCCAGCGCGGATCGCTCCGCTGAGCACGAGCACCATGAGCGGCCCGGTGAGCACCTCGAGGCCGGCGACGACGAGCGCCAGGATCGCGAACGTCCGGCCGCCGCGGCGCGCGGGCGGCGGCGCGTACTGCGGCGGCCGCCCGGCCGTCGCGTGCGGTGGGTGCTGCGGTGCGGCGTCGCTCATGCGCACACCGTAGGCCATCCCGCCCGACGTGCCCCAGCGCATCCGCCGTATCGTGGTCGGCATGATCCCGAGCGACTGGATGCCCCACCGACGGCCCGACGGCGAGACCGTCGGCTACCTGCGGATGGTCGGCGACGACTTCCAGCCGATGGATCTGCTCGGCCGTCCGCTCGCCGAGGCGAGCGACTGGCTCGCCGCCGAGGAGGCGCTCGACGACCACTCGATCGCGTGGCTGATGGATGCGTTCCTGCTGTCGCTCGACGACGGTGACGTGCGCGTGCGGGTGACGGAGGTGACGCCCGAGCGGGTGCGCGTCAAGCGCGACGACCTCGGCGCGGTCGGCGGCGACGCCCGCTTCTGGGAGCTGCCGGTGCCCGAGACCGGCCGGCTGCGGCCGGCACCGCCGCTCACCGAGTGGCCGGGGATGGGCGGGGCCTAGGCCGGCCCGAGGAGCCAGGCGATCAGCAGCATCACCGGCAGCGAGCCGAAGGTCGTCAGCAGCACGATGTCGCGGGTGATGAGCGTCGCGCGGTCGTAGCGCAGCGCGTACTGGTACATGTTCTGCGCGCTCGGCAGCGCCGCCATCACCGTGCACGCATAGACGAGCTGCTCGTCGAGGCCGAAGGCGAAGCGCGCGAGCGCGAACGCCACGACCGGCATGATGAGCGACTTGAGCAGCACCGCGAGCACGACCTCCTTGCGGCCCGAGCCCGGCTGCAGCGGCCGCTCGCCGCGCAGCGAGATGCCGAACGCGAGCAGCATGAGCGGCACCGCCGCTCCGCCGAGGATCTCGAGCGGCGCGAGCACCGGATCGGGCAGCTCGATCTCGAGCGCCGACACGAGCGCCCCGAGCGCCGAGGCGATGAGCATGGGGTTGCGGAGCGGCTGCGTCAGGATCCGGCCGACGGATGCGCGCCCTGCGCTCAGGATGTCGAGCGTCGCGAGCAGGGCGGGGGCGAGCAGCAGCAGCTGGAGCAGCAGCATCGGGCCGACGAAGCTCGCGTCGCCGATGACGTAGATCGCCACAGGCAGGCCGATGTTGTTGATGTTCGAGTAGCCGGTCGCGGTCGCGGCGAGCGCGATGCGGCTCGGGTCGCGGGTGAACCAGATGCGCGCGACGACGGCGTAGATGAGTGCGACCGCGATGAACGCGACGAGGGCGACCGCGAGCACGCTCGAGAAGAGCAGGCCCACGTCGGCTTCGCTCAGCACCGTGAACAGCAGCGCGGGGCTCGCCGCGAAGAAGCTCGTGCGGTTGAGGACGAGCCGCCCCTCCTGGTCGACGATCCGGAAGCGCGCGAGCAGCCAGCCGACGAGGATGACGAAGCCGATGATGCCGAAGCCGATCAGCACTCCGCCCACGTGACCTTCTTCCCGCCGCTGTCAGACAAGCAAGTCTGGCACGAGCGGCGGTCGCTCCCCGCTCCAGCCCGCTACTGCGGCTCGAGCCCCAGGTCGCCGAGCGCGATCGCCGCGCGGTACTCGACGCCCGCCGCTTCGATCGCCGCTTGCGCGCCCGTCGCGCGGTCGACGATCACGGCGACGGCGACGACCTCTGCGCCGACCTTCCGCAGCGCCTCGATCGCCTTGAGCGGGCTGCCGCCGGTCGTCGACGTGTCCTCCACGACGACGACGCGCTTGCCGGCGAGGTCCGGCCCCTCGATCTGGCGGCCGCGGCCGTGGTCCTTCGGCTCCTTGCGCACGACGAACGCATCCACCTCGAGCCCGCGCGCGAGCCCCCGGTGCAGCACGGCGTTCGCGAGCGGGTCGGCGCCCATCGTGAGGCCGCCCACCGCCGCGACGTCGGGGATGTCGGCGATGAGGTCGAGCAGCACGTCGCCGATCAGCGGCGCGGCGCGGTGGTCGAGCGAGAGCTTGCGCAGGTCGATGTAGTAGCTCGCGCGCTTGCCGCTCGTGAGCACGAAGTCGCCGTGGAAGACGGCCTCGTCGCGGATGAGCTGGATGAGTCGGTCGCGCGCGGTCACGCCCACCAGGCTACTTCGCGGATGCGTCAGGACGCGTCGGTCGGCACGGGCACGCTGTCGGCGCGCGGCCGCATGCCGGTACGCGGGTCGCGGCCCGCCCACGCGACGAGGAGCTCCGAGCGGGTCGCGCCCGCGGGCGGCTCGACCGGCGCGTCGAAGATGCCCGGTCGGCGCACGGCCGCCTCGTCGGCGCTGTCGCGGAACGCCTCCATCCACTCGAGCAGGTCGCCGGGGAACTCGAGGTTGCCCGCGAGGCCGACGCGAGCGGATGCCCACCGCACGTCCCACGCGTGGAGCGCCATGTCGAGCGTCGGCAGCGCGAGGTCTGCGAAGGTCTCCTCGACCGCGACGTGCGCGGCCGATCGCAGCTGCGCCGCGAGCTCCTCCCAGCGCTCGACGGCCTCGAAGTCGCCGCCCGGGCCCATGAGCTCGAGGTGCGCCCGCTCCCCCGCGTCGGCGGCGCGGCCCAGCAGCGCGGCGCCGCCGTGCTCGGCCTGCACGCCCGAGACGTGGCGGATGACATCGGCGATCGACCAGTCGGTGCACGCCGACGGCAGGCCGAGCCGATCGGCCCCGGCTCGCGCCTCGGCGGAGAAGAGATCGAGCGCCTGGAGATAGCGTTCGCGCGCGTTTCCCATGCATCCAGTGTGCACCAGGGGTACACGCGCGCCCGCACCCCACGCATCCGCCGCCCCATCTAGGCTCGGAGCATGCGCATCGCCACCTGGAACGTGAACTCCGTGCGCGCTCGCACGGCCCGCATCGTCGACTGGCTCGAGCGCAGCGACGTCGACGTGCTCGCGATGCAGGAGATCAAGTGCAAGACGGAGCAGTTCCCCTACGCAGCGTTCGAGGCCGCGGGGTATGAGGTGCAGGCGCACGGGCACAGCCAGTGGAACGGCGTCGCGATCGCGTCGCGGCTGCCGATGACCGAGGTCGAGCGCGACTTCCCGGGCCAGCCCGGCTACGCCAACACCGGCGATCCGGTGGTCGAGGCGCGCGCGATGGCCGCGACGGTCGAGGGCGTGCGGCTCTGGAGCCTCTACGTGCCCAACGGCCGCGAGCTCACCCACGCGCACTACGGCTACAAGCTCGAGTGGCTGCGGGTGCTCACGGGGCTGCTCGACGAGTGGCGCGGGCAGCCGCTCGCGCTCATGGGCGACTTCAACATCGCGCCGCTCGACACCGACGTGTGGGACATCGGCGCCTTCGACGGCTCGACGCACGTGTCGGTGCCCGAGCGGGAGGCGTTCGGCGCGCTGCTCGAGGCGGGCCTCGTCGACGTCGTGCGCGACCGCGCCCGCGGCTACACCTACTGGGACTACAAGGCGGGGCGCTGGAACAAGGACGAGGGCATGCGCATCGACTTCGTGCTCGGCAGCCCCGAGCTCGCCGACCTCGTCACGCGCGCGGCGATCCACCGCGACGAGCGCGCGGGCGACGCGCCGAGCGACCACGTGCCGGTCGTGGTCGACCTCGACCTCGAGACCGAGCTCGACGACGACCGCCCGATGATCTTCTGATGGCGGATGCGTCGGGTCGCGCCGCGCGCGAGGCGGTGCGGTCGTGAGCACGGAGTGGGACGACGAGGAGCTCGAGCCGCAGCGCGAGTGGACAGCGGCCGACCGCTGGCGGCTCGCGGCCTGGGCGCTCGTGTTCGCGAACATCTTCGGGGTGCTGCTGCTCGCGCCGGTCGGCGACGGCTCGCTCGGGAATGCGGCGCAGGCCTCGGGCGCCGATGACGGCCCCGCGCGGTTCCTGTTCTGGGTGACGCTGCTCGCCTGCACCCTGATCGGCAACGGCATCGGCGCCGCTGCCGCAGCGGCGAAGCAGCGCTGGGCGATCCTCGCGCCGGTCGCCGCGGCGGTCGGCAGCTGGGGCGCCTTCCTGGTCGCGTCGACGCTCGTCTCCTCGTAGGACGGATCTCGCACGAGTCCGGCCCGGCGCGCCGGCTCGGTCGGCGAGGGCGAAGGCGTCGTGGTCGTCAGTCCAGCGCCCAGTGCGCATCCGTCGACCCGCGATGAGCGTCGAGGGCGGGCATCCCGAGACGATCGCGCATCGATCACCTCCATGGGACCGCCGCGAGTGCTAGTCGTCGGATTCCGCGCGCAGCTCCGCGCTGCCGCGCTCGCGCTGCTGCAGCTGCCGCAGGTACGCGTTGTACGCCTCGGTGTCCTCGTCGGCACGGCGCACGTCCCGTGCGGCTCGACTCGTGTCCTGGAGTCGCCACCGCGCGAGCGTGACGATCAGCATCAACAGCAGCGGCAGCTCCCCGAACGTCCACGCCAGGATCCCCGCGACCCCCTGGTCGCGGAGCGGGTCGACACCCCACGAGTCGGGCGTGGAAGTCGTGAAGTAGGCGACGAAGGGCGTGGGCGAGAACAGCATCACGAGCCCGAAGGCGGCATGCACCTGCATCTCGAGGAAGATGTCGAACATCCGGCTCGGGTAGGTGGTCCGCCGCGGCAGCGGATCCGACGACACCAGCGGCGCCGTGATCACGATCCCAACGACGAGGAAGGCGACTTCGAGGACGACATGGCCGATCGAGGTCGGCAGCAGCGCATCCGCGATGCCACCGACGTAGAGGCCGAAGAAGGACAGCAGCATCAACGGGATGACCAGCACCGGATGCAGCGCGAGCCGGGCCGCCCTCGAGCGCAGCGCGCACAGTGCGACCCGGAGCACCGTGCTGCCCAGGCCGCGATGCGGCGTGGCGCGCAGCAGCAGGGTTCCCGGAGATCCGAGCACGAGCAACGGGGCGATCACCATCGTCAAGGCGAGCTGCTGGAACATCAGGATGGAGAACATCAGCTGGCCGTAGGCGTCGATACCCGCGCCGGTGACCACCGCCATCAGCAGGCAGGCGAGCAGGAAGCAGGCGGTTCGCAGCCAGGGCCAAGGGTGCCCGTGCCGCCGCAGTCGCAGCACACCGGCCAGGTACGCGATGGCGAGGACCAGCGCGAGCGCCGGCAGCACCGGCACCGCCGGAGAAGCCGGCAGCAGGAACTGCTCGAAGCCCGGTGGCGGCAGTGGGCCGATCGAGCCGGGGCCGCTCATCGCGGCTCGCGATCGCGTGAGCTGGAGCGGCGAGCATGCGCAGCCCGCTGCTGCATCCCTCCGGGGTGATGCACGGCGCACGTCGCGATCGACACGGTGTCCGCTCCTCCTCTGATGGTCGCGCGATGCCGCCGCGCCGTCTTGAGCGCGCTGTCGGCCCGCTTCCAGACTCGGCCCAGGGCGCTGGCAGGAGCGGCGGTCGCTGCAGCGCCAAGCGTACCGGCCCACGAGCCGATGACGCAGGCTCCTCGGCTACTGCGGCGAGGAGCGGTCGTCGCGCGCACCCCGCGTGACGCGGGCCATCGCGGCGACGGTGGCGGCGCACGGCGGGATGAGCCAGGCGGCGAGCGCCGTGGCGACGGCCTCGCGACTGCCGGTGACGAGCGCCTGCAGCAGCACGATCGGGAAGGTCGCCGCGGCGACGAGCAGCGCCGCTCCCACGAACCAGAACGCCGAGTAGCCGCGCTGCAGCACCCAGGCCCGCCCGACCACGAGCAGCGCCCAGACGGCAAGCGGCGCTGCAGATGGCAGCGCCCAGCCCGCGAGCGCCTCGGCGGGCCCGCCGCCGCTCGGCAGCGGCACGCGCAGCAGGTCGCTCACCCCCGGCGAGGCGGTGCGCTCGAGCACGAGGGCGGCGAGCAGGTGCACGGCGATCGCAGCGACGATCCGCCCTCCGATCGGCAGCGCGGCGCGCGATGACAGCGAACCCTCGTTCACAGCCCCTCCCGCTCCTGCTCGATGACCACCCTCCAGCGTGGCGAACCCGCGAGGCTCGCCGAGCCGACTTGGCGGCCTCCTGAGGCGATGCTCAGTGCCCCGCGCAAGAGCGTTGCGCGAGACCGCAGGCTCCGCCGTGCCACTCGGAACGGGCAGGAAACGGCGGCCGGAACGCAAGATACGTGCGCCGGGCGGCCCATACGCTGGAAACGCGCACAGACGGTGCGCCTCACGGGCCGATCCGGCCACCCGCAGCCCGCACCGACCGCCAGGGAGGCTCCCATGACGATGACCCAGGCCACCGCCGCCGACCTCCGCCAGCACCCCGCCTGGCTCCGCATCAAGGCCGCGGCGACGGCGCTGCAGCCGCTCCAGTCGAAGAGCGGCGCCATCGACGACGCCGCGCACCACGAGAGCGCGCGCGCCCACGTCGCCGACCTGACCCAGGGCATCCGCGACATCGCCCCCGAGTTCCCGCACGACGCCGCCTACCTCGACCAGGCCGCGCGCGACTTCGAGCGCTGGGCCGCCTCGGGCTTCGGCGAGCCCGACTTCTTCGACGCGCTCGTGCAGTTCCAGCCGCAGGAGCACCGCGTCGACGGCCTGCAGCACCTCGTCGTCTTCCCGATGTACACCCAGAACGGCTCGCCCGACCGCAAGGTCGAGGCCGTGGTCGTCGAGGTCATCTGGCCCGAGTTCATCGCCGACCTCGAGGCTGGCGACTACTCGAACAAGCTCTTCGTGCCGCTGCGCTTCATCGACTTCACCGCCGGCTACGACACGAACTCGGCCGTGCTCTTCCCCGAGACGGTCGCGATGCGCGAGATCCCGGCGTTCACGTGGGGCGCGATCTTCCAGGACCGCGAGGCCGCCCGCTTCCGCCGCGTCGTCGAGGCGGCGTGCGACGTCACGAAGCTCGAGCTGCCCGCCGACGCCGCCGAGATGCTCGCCGACCAGGGCCTCGCCGAGCGCACCTTCGTCATGTGGGACCTCATCCACGACCGCACCCACATGCGCGGCGACCTGCCGTTCGACCCGTTCATGATCAAGCAGCGCATGCCGTTCTTCCTCTACTCGCTCGAGGAGCTGCGCTGCGACCTCACCGCGTTCCGCGAGGCGGTCGCGATCGAGCGGCGCATCGCGGCCGACGAGCACGCGACGGATGCCGACCGCGACCTCGCGAAGCACGCGAAGCTCGTGCAGTACGCGGTGATCTTCGACCGCATCTTCCGCTTCGCGATCACGGGCTCGCGCGTGCGCAACTACGACGGGCTCGGCGGCCAGCTGCTCTTCGCGTGGCTGCACCAGCACCGCGTGCTGCACTGGACCGACACGCAGCTCGCCTTCGACTGGGACGAGGTGCCCGACGTCGTCAACAAGCTCGGCGAGGCGATCGAGCTGCTCTACTGGAAGTCGATCGACCGCCCCAAGGTCGCGCACTGGCTCGCTGCCTACGAGCTCGTCTCCTCCGTCGTCGAGCCGCACCCCGCATCCGCGTGGAAGGCCGGGAACCTGCCGCTCGACGGCACGCCGCGCCAGCTCACCGACCTCGTGATGGACGACGAGTTCCCGCTCTCGATGTTCTACGAGGCCTTCGAGAAGAAGATGCGCGACGTCATCGCCTCGACGAAGGGCATCACCGCCGAGACGGTGTAGCCGCCGCTCCTCCTTCGCAACGGGTGCGCTCGCACCGACGGGGTGCTGGTTCGCCAGCACCCCGTCAGTCGTCCTGCACCCGTCGCAGGGCCCAGCTCACTCCATGTGGAGCTTGTCCTGCACCTCGCCGGCGATCTTCTCCATCGTGTTCGGCTTGGGCGTCGTGCCGTACCAGCGCGCATCGGGCTGCGTCGCTGGCGGCATCGGCACGCCGGGCTCGGGCTCGCTGCGGTAGGAGAACTCGCCGTGGCCGTCGGGCGTCGGGCCCTTCGCCCAGCTGCCCTCGCTCGCGGCCTCGCCGTCGCTGAAGTTGATGTACTCGTACGACACGTCGGTGTGCTCCTTCCGCTGCGGGAAGTTCGACGGCACCGGCCAGCCCTCGAGGCCCTCCTCGCGCAGCTCCGCCGCGGCGGCCATCCACTGGTTCTGGTGCATCGTGTCTCGCGCGAGCAGGAACTTCAGCAGGTCGCGCACGCCGTGGTCGTCGGTCATGTGGTACAGCCGGGCGACCTGCACGCGGCCCTGCATCTCGGCGTTCGCGTTGGACGTGAAGTCGGCGAGCAGGTTGCCGCTCGCCGTGATGTAGCTGCCCTGCCACGGGTTGCCCATCGAGTCGACGGGGCGAGCGCCGGCACCGGCGACGATGCCGTGCTGGATGTCGGTGCCGCCGACGACGGCAGCGACCGTCGGGTCGGACTGCACGGCGTCATCGGTGATGCCGAGCGGCGCCTTCTCGAGCAGCTGCGCGATCATGACCGCGAGCATCTCGACGTGCCCCATCTCCTCGGCGGCGATGCCGAAGACGAGGTCTCGGTACTTGCCGGGCATGTGCATGTTCCAGGCCTGGAACGAGTACTGCATCGCGACCGAGATCTCGCCGTACTGCCCGCCCAGCACCTCCTGCAGCTTGCGCGCGTAGACCGCATCGGGCTTGTCCGGTGTGGCCTTGTGCTGCAGCTCCTGGCGGTGGAAATACATGTGGTTCCTCCCGAACGATCGAAGCCCGAGACCTGGTGACCTCGGGCGGAGCACCGACGCTACGGGCGGAGCGTCAGCACGCGGCCCGCGTGTCGCATCCGAGCCTCCTGGGAGTCGGGTGACAGAGGACGGGACCGAGCGCGGAATGCACCAGGCATCGTCTCGGTTGGCTCGAGGACACACACTTCTCGAGGAGGACGGCATGGCGAAGATCACGGTGCTCGGCGCGACGGGGTTCGCGGGCGGATGGATCGCGAAGGAGGCCGCGAGCCGCGGCCACGAGCTCACCCTCGTCTCCCGGTCGACGCCGAGCGAGGCACCCGAGGGCGCGCGCGTCATCCGCGGCTCGGTGCTCGACGGCGACGTGCTCGCGCAGGCGCTCGACGGCGCCGAGGTCGTCGTCGGCGCGCTCTCGCCGCGCGGCGACATGGAGGGCAAGGTGGCGGATGCGTATGCCGACGTCGCGACGCGCGTCGCGGAGACCGGTGCGCGGTTCCTCATCGTCGGCGGATTCGGCTCGCTGAAGGACGCCGACGGCGAGCGGATCGTGAACACCGACGCGTTCGCGCCCGAGTACAAGCCGGAGGCGCTCGAGCTCTTCTCGGCGTACGAGCGCGTCTCGGCGATGGACGGCGTCGACTGGACCTACATCTCCCCTGCCGGCACGTTCGGCAGCTTCGTGCCCGACCAGTCGCGCCGCGGCGAGTACCGCACGGGCGGCGAGGACGCGTTCTTCGACGCGGACGGCGGCTCGGTCATCTCCGGCCCCGACTTCGCGCTCGCGGTCGTCGACGAGATCGAGGCGGGCGCGCACCGCCGGGAGCACATCTCCTTCGCCTACTGAGCCCCCTCCCTCCGCTCGTCGAGGCCCGCAGGGCCGCCCCGCCCGCTCGTCGAGCAGGCCCGCAGGGCCCCCTCTCTCCGCTCGTCGAGTAGGCCCGCAGGGCCCCCTCTCTCCGCTCGTCGAGTAGGCCCGCAGGGCCGCATCGAGACGAGATCTCGATGCGGCGGCCCGCCGCCTACTCGATCCACGGGGAGGAGCGCATCGAACGAGTCAAGCGAACTTGACAGTCAAGCGAGCTTGACCGTACAGTCTCCTTGACACATCGACCCGCGCTCGACGCAAGGAGACCCCGTGAGCCAGCCCACCGCATCCGCCCCGAAGTCGAACATCGGCCGCGCGCGCTTCGGCGGCGGCACCGCCGCGCTCGTCATCGTCTCGCTCGTGATCGGCCTGGCCATCTCGAGCGGCCTCGGGGCGCTCTACGCCTGGCTCGGCGAGACGGGCGAGGGCTGGATGCGCTTCGCGATCGTCGCGATCGTGACGCTGCCGGTGAGCATCATGCTGCCCTGGGCGCTGCTCGTCGACCGGTCGTCGCTCGAGGGCGCCGTCGACCGGCCCGAGGACTCGGTCGAGGCGCGCTGGTACTCGAAGGCGGCCGAGGGCACGATGCACGACGTGCTCATCACCGTCGGCATCGGCGCGGCGCTGTTCTCGTTCACGCAGCTGCAGGTCGACACGGGGATGCTGCTCATCGTCTTCGGGACGCTCGTCATGGCCGACTTCGGCGTGCGCTACCAGCTCGCCAAGCGAGCCGACGCCTGATGCGCAACGCGCTCCCCGAGCGCCGGGCCGAGCTCGGCTGGTCGCAGCAGCGGCTCGCCGACGAGCTCGGGGTCTCGCGCCAGACCGTCATCTCGATCGAGAAGGGCCGCTTCGACCCCTCGCTCCCGGTCGCGTTCCGGCTCGCCGCCGTCTTCGGCTGCACGATCGAGGATCTCTTCTCGCCGGACTGACCCGCGCGCCTATGCTGGCGCCGTGACCGCAGCACCGCCGCCCGAGGTCGCCGACGCATCGCCCGGCGTCGCCGATCCGGTGTGGAGCGGCGTGCTGCTCGCGCTGCCGCTGCTCGCCGCGTTCCCCGCGCTCGTGCTCATGGGCATCCTCTGGTTCGCCTCGCAGGGGCACGACGACTGGTGGACGATGCGCGGCTGGTCGGAGCTGCTGGTGTGGCAGCTGCCGATCGGCCTCTGGCTCGCGACGCTCGTCGCCGTCGTGGTGCTCGCCGTGCGGCGCCGGCGCGCGCTCCCCGCCGCCGCGATCGGCGTCGCCGCGATCATGGCCTCGATGGTCGTCGGCCTCGTGCTGCCGCTGCTGCTCGTCCGCTGAGGCGCAGGCCGACTCGGCCCTGTCGGGATCGCCGCGCGAGGGCTACCGTCGGGCCATGGGCCTCGCGAACCCAATCCCGCCGTCGGAGCAGAAGCGCGAGGCGATCCGCGGCGTGCTGCCGGTGATGCTCGCGCCCGTCGTGCTCAACGCGCCGGGCTTCCTGCTGCGCGACGTCGGGCGGGTGACGACGACGAGCGCGTGCCCGGAGGCCGTCGCCGTCTGCCATCCCCGCTACGCCGAGCGCGTGCTCGCGGTGATCGACGTGCTCGCGGTCGCGGCCCCGCTCATCGTGCTCGTCACGATCGCCTCGACGCTCGCGCTCACCGCGCTCGCTCGCCGCTCGGTCATCGTCTCGCTCCTCGGCATGGCCCTCGCCGCGGCCGCGGTCACGGCGCACGTCGAGCTCGCGATCGTGAACGCCGAGCGGTAGCCGGGCAGACTGGGGCGCATGCGCATCCTCATCGCCGGCGCCACGAGCGCCCTCGGCCACGCCACCGCGACCGCTCTGCTCGACGCGGGCCACCACGTCATCGCGGTCGGCTCGAACGCCGACCGGCTCGGGCTCGTGGATGCGTCGGCGCACCTCGAGTGCGACCTCACCGACCTCGAGGCGGTGCGGTCGCTCGCCGAGGAGGTCGGCGAGCTCGACGGGCTCGTGCACCTCGTGGGCGGCTGGCGCGGCGGCGGCGGCCTCGCCGGGCAGACCGACGAGGACTGGGCGTGGCTCGAGCAGCGCGTCGTCGGCACGCTGCGCAACACGACACGCGCGCTCGCCCCCGCGATCGGGCGCTCGGCGGCAGGCGTGATCGCGATCGTCTCGACCACGGGGCTCGAGCGCCCGACCGCCGGCAACGCCAACTACGTCGCGCTCAAGGCGGCCGCCGAGACGTGGCTCGCCGCCGTCGGGCACGAGCTGCGCGGCACGCCGGCGCGCACCGTGATCAAGCGCATCAAGGCGCTCGTCTCCGACGCAGACCGCGCAGCGCAGCCTGAGCGCGACTTCGCCGGCTACACCGATGTCGCCGAACTCGCGGCCGAGCTCGTCGCCGAGTTCTCGTCGGCCGCGGAGGCAGGAGCCGACCGGTGAGCCGCCGCTGGCGCCCGACACCCGGCAGCTTCGCGTGGCTGCTGATCGCGATCGTCGCGCTCGTGTGCCTCGTCACGGCCACGCTCGTACCACAGCCGATCGCGGCGACCGCGTTCCTCGTCGCGAGCTTCTGCTGGTTCCGCTCGGGCACGGCGCCCACCGAGGAGGCAGACGACCGGTCGTGAGACCGGCCGCTCTGCCGTGATCGCCGCATGGCCGGCCCGCTCGTGCGCACGCTGCGCCGCCTCCTCGCGCCCGTCTCGCGCACGCGCTGGTTCCGCCGCGTCGGTCCGAGGGCGCTCCCGGTCGCCGAGCGCATGCTCCGCCGCCTCACCCGCGGACGGCTCGTCGTCTCGGGCATCCTCGTGCCCTCGCTCGTGCTGCGCTCGACCGGGGCCAAGAGCGGGCAGTCCCGCAGCGTCGAGCTCATGTACACGCCCGACGGCGCGGGCGGGGCGATCGTCGCGGGCACGAGCTTCGCACGCGCCCAGCACCCGGCGTGGACGGCCAACCTCGCCGCGCATCCGCAGGCCGAGGTCGTCGTGCGCGGCCGCACCTATCCCGTGCGCGCCGAGCGCATCCCCGACGCCGACCGCGACGCCGCGTGGGCGCGCATCGAGCGCCAGTGGCCGGGCTACCGGCAGTACGAGCGCGACTCCGGCCGCGAGGTGCGCCTGTTCCGCCTCACGACCGACGCGGAGCCGTCGCCCTTCGACGGCCGCCTCTGAGCTCAGTCCTCCATGCGGGTCAGCAGGAACACCGGGATGAGCCGCTCCGTCTTCACCTGGTAGTCGGCGTAGTCGGGCCACGCCTCGACCGCTCGCCCCCACCACGCATCCCGCTCCTCGCCCGGCTCGAGCTCGCGCGCGAGGTAGTCGTGCTTCTCGGCGCCGTCCTGCAGCTCGACGTGCGGGTTGCGCTTGAGGTTCCAGTACCAGGTGGGATGCGTCGGGTGGCCACCCTTGGACGCCACCACGAGGTACTCCCCCTCGTGCTCGACGCGCATGAGCGCGGTCTTGCGCAGCTTGCCGCTCTTGGCGCCGACGCTCGTGAGCACGATGATCGGCTTGCCGCGCAGCGTGTTGGCCTCGCGGCCGCCCGTCGCCTCGAACGTCTCGGCCTGCTTGCGCGCCCACTCCGACTCGCTCGGCGCGTACTCCCCCTGCAGCGGCATGGTGCTCCTTCGTCAGCTCCGTGATCGTGACCAGCATGCCGTGCGCGTCCCGCGGGCGGCTGAGCGCCCCGCGGGCTACAGCCGCCCGACCCTCGTCACTCGCACGACCGCCCGGCCCTCCTCGGCCGAGGCCGCGAGGTCGATCGTCGCCCAGATGCGCCAGTCGTGGTCGCCGGCCGGGTCGGCGAGGATCTGCTGCGCCTCCCACACCTCCGGCCCCTCGTCGATGACGAGCATCCGCGAGCTCCGCGCATCCGCCCCCGTGCCGATCGAGCCGTGCTCGTCGTAGTAGGCGTCGAGCGCCTCGCCCCACGCATCCGCGTCGAAGCCCGACGACGCATCCAGCTCGCCCAGCTCCTCGTGCTTGTCGAGCGCCGCGAGCTGCACGCGCCGGAAGAGCTCGTTGCGCACGAGCACCCGGAACGCGCGCGGGTTCGCCACGACGGAGGGCGGCGGCGGGGGCGCGACCGGCGCCTCGCCCGGCGCGGTGGGGTGCATGAGCTCCTCCCACTCGTCGAGCAGGCTCGAGTCGACCTGCCGCACGACCTCGCCGAGCCACTCGATGAGGTCGAGCAGCTCCTCGCCCTTGACCTCGTCGGGCACCGTCTGCCGGATCGCCCGGAACGCATCCGACAGGTACCGCAGTACGAGCCCCTCCGAGCGCGAGAGCCCGTAGTGCTGCACGTAGTCGGCGAACGTCATCGCCCGCTCCCACATGTCGCGCACGACCGACTTCGGCGAGAGCTCGAAGTCGCGCACCCATGGCTGCGACTCGGCGAACATCGCGAGCGCCTCGGTGAGCAGCTCCTCGAGCGGCTTGGGGTGCGTGACGTCCTCGAGCAGCTCCATGCGCGCCTCGTACTCGATGCCCTCGGCCTTCATCGCGGCGACCGCCTCACCGCGAGCGAGGAACTGCTGCTGCGACAGGATCGGCCGCGGGTCGTCGAGCGTCGCCTCGATGACCGAGACGACGTCGAGCGGATGCGTCGGGCTGGCCGGGTCGAGCAGGTCGATCGCGGCGAGCGCGAACGGCGAGAGCGGCTGGTTGAGCGCGAAGTTCGGCTGCAGGTCGACGGTGAGGCGGATGCGCGGGGGCGCGTCGGGATCACGGGGATCGGGGTGCTGCTCGACGATGCCCGCAGTGCGGAGCGTGCGGTAGATCGCGAGCGCGCGCCGCTTGAGCTCGAGCTGCTTCGCGCGCGGCTCGTGCGACGACTCGATGAGCTCCCGCACCGCGGTGAACGCGTCGCCGCCGCGACCGATGATGTTGAGCAGCATCGAGTGGCTGATGCGCATCTGGGACTGCAGCGGCTCGGGCTCGGCCTCGATCAGCTTCTCGAACGAGGGCTTGCCCCACGACACGAAGCCCTCGGGCGCCTTCTTCCGCACGAGCTTGCGGCGCTGCTTCGGGTCGTCGCCGGCCTTCGCGAGCATCTTCGCGTTCTCGGCCTCGTGCTCCGGCGCTTGCGCGACGACGGTGCCGGCGGTGTCGTAGCCTGCGCGGCCGGCGCGGCCCGCGATCTGGTGGAACTCGCGCGCGGTGAGGTGACGCATCCGGGAGCCGTCGAACTTGGTGAGCCCCGTGAGGAGCACCGTGCGGATGGGCACGTTGATGCCGACGCCGAGCGTGTCGGTGCCGCAGATGACGCGCAGCAGCCCCTGCTGCGCGAGCTGCTCGACGAGCCGGCGGTACTTCGGCAGCAGCCCCGCGTGGTGCACGCCGATGCCCTGGCGGACGAGCCGCGAGAGGGTCTGGCCGAAGCGGGTCGTGAAGCGGAAGTCGCCGATCGCGCGGGCGATCTCGTCGCGCTGCTCGCGCGTGGTGATCTTCGCCGAGGTGAGCGCCTGCGCGCGCTCGAGCGCGGCCGCCTGTGAGAAGTGGACGATGTAGACGGGCGAGCGCTGGGTCGAGAGCAGCTCCTCGATCGTCTCGTGCACGGGCGTCATGGCGTACTCGTAGGTGAGCGGCACGGGGCGCAGGACGCCCGTGACCTGCGCGGTCTCGCGGCCGGTGCGACGGCTGAGGTCGTCGGCGATGCGGGTCACGTCGCCGAGCGTCGCCGACATGAGGACGAACTGCGCCTGCGGGAGCGTCAGCAGCGGCACCTGCCACGCCCAGCCGCGCTGCGGATCGGCGTAGAAGTGGAACTCGTCCATCACGACCTGGCCGACGTCGGTCTTCTCGCCGTTGCGGAGCGCCAGGTTCGCGAGGATCTCGGCGGTGCAGCAGATGATCGCGGCGTCGGCGTTGACCGACGAGTCGCCCGTGACCATGCCCACGTTCTCGGCGCCGAAGACGTCGACGAGTTGGAAGAACTTCTCGCTCACCAGCGCCTTGATCGGCGCGGTGTAGAAGGTGCGCTTGCCCTGCGCGAGGGCGGCGAAGTGCGCGCCGACCGCGACGAGCGACTTCCCGGTGCCGGTGGGCGTCGAGAGGATGACGTTCGAGCCGCTCACGACCTCGATGAGCGCCTCCTCCTGCGCCGGGTAGAGCGGCAGCCCGCGCTCGGCGGACCACGCGGCGAACGCGTCGAAGGCGGCGTCGGGATCCCAGGGCGAGGGGGCGAGGTCGAGGAGGGGCATCGCCTCGAGTCTGTCGCACTCGCCGCAGGGCCGCTTCAGACTTCGGCGAGCGCCTGCGAGATGAGCCGGTTGATCGACACCCTCTCCTCTGCGGCCCGCATGGCCACCTTCTTGTGGAGCGACGGCGAGATGCGCACGCTGAGCTTCCCCGAGTACACCCTGTCGACGAGCGGCACCGGCACTTCTTCCCCTCGCTCGCGCAGGTCAGCGACGACCGACTCGATCAGCGCCTCCAAGCCCCGCAGGGCCTCCGGCGCCTCGTCCGCGACCCATGACAGCGACGGGAACTCCGCCGCGGTGGCGACGAAGGCTCCGTCCTCCTCCGACCACACCGTGCGGTAGCCGTAGTGCAGGCTGCTGCTCATCGCTCCTCCTCAAGCTTCTCGATGGCGGCGAGCACTTGCCGCACCTGGTACGGCACCGCGGCACCGTCGCGATCCTGGATGTTGACGCGGGGGTCACCCGGCCAAGGCGTCGCGAACACGAGATGCGAGCCGCCGCTCTGCCGCGGCTCCCCGAAGTAGTGCTCGCACACCGCTCGCAAGTCCGAGAAGCGCACGTTCGTCGGGGCGTTGCGCATGGCATCGAGTCGTTTCTCGAGCTTCCCCACGGCGGTCATGGTAGCACTATTGCCACCGTTTGGGGACGGCGGAGCTCCCAAGCGCGTCGGCTTGAGGGCATCAACGATCTGCGGAAACGATGTGCACGCTCTCGCGACTCGGCGGGCGCGCGAGCCGCAGCACCGTGCACACCGTCGCCCCGAGCGCGACCGCTCCCGGAGAGATGTGCACGCACTTGCGGCCTGCGGCCGGCGCGAGCCGCAACACCGTGCACACGGATGTGGCCGCTCGGTAGACTGGCCTGTGCTCCCCCACCATTCGGCTCCCTCCGGCGCGCCCGCAGAAGCCCCCGAGACGCTCTCGGCCGACGACGTCGCCACCACGCTCCGCGTGCTCGAGACGCTCCACCGCATGGACCGCGACGACCCCCACTACGTCGCCGTCCGGCAGGCCACCGCGAACATGTTCAAGGAGGTCAAGCTCGCGAGCCGCAAGGCGAAGCACGCGCGCATCCAGGCCGCCGACCGCGCCGTCGTGGCGAAGACCGCCACCGGCGCGCCCGACCGCATCGACGACGAGACGCGCGGCATCCCGCTCGAGACCCGCAGTGCATCCCCCACCGCCGGCACGCTCCTCCGCGCGCGCGGCTGCTACATCTGCAAGCAGCAGTACACGGTCGTCGACGCGTTCTACCACCAGCTCTGCCCCGAGTGCGCGGCGATGAGCCACGCGAAGCGCGACGCCCGCACCGACCTCACCGGCAAGCGAGCGCTGCTCACGGGCGGCCGCGCGAAGATCGGCATGCACATCGCGCTGCGGCTGCTGCGCGACGGCGCGCACACGACGATCACGACGCGCTTCCCGCGGGATGCGGTGCGTCGGTTCTCGGCGATGCCCGACTCGGGCGAGTGGATCGACCGGCTGAAGGTCGTCGGCATCGACCTGCGCGATCCGGCGCAGGTCATCGGGCTCGCCGAGGAGGTCGCGGCCGCCGGTCCGATCGACATCCTCATCAACAACGCCGCGCAGACGGTGCGCCGCTCGGCGGGCGCCTACGCGCCGCTCGTCGAGGCGGAGCTCGCGCCGCTGCCCGACGGCCCGCTCCCCGAGCTCGTGACGTTCGGGCACACGAACGACGCGCATCCGCTCGCCCTCGCCGCCTCGGTCGCGAGCCACCCGATCCTCGCGAGCGCCGCCGTGACCGCTGACGAGCTCACGCAGCAGGCGATGGCCGCGGGCTCGTCGTCGCTCGAGCGGCTCGCGGCCGGCACCGCGATCGACGCGCGCGGCCTGCTGCCCGACGAGGCGCACGTCAACTCGTGGACGCAGCACGTCGACCAGGTCGAGCCGCTCGAGATGCTCGAGGTGCAGCTCGCCAACATGACGGCGCCGTTCCTGCTCGTCTCGCGGCTGCGTGCATCGCTCGCCGCGTCGACCGCGCGCCGCACCTACATCGTCAACGTCTCGGCGATGGAGGGCGTCTTCGGCCGCGGTTACAAGGGCCCCGGCCACCCGCACACGAACATGGCGAAGGCCGCGCTCAACATGCTCACCCGCACGAGCGCGCGCGAGATGTTCGAGAGCGACGGCATCCTCATGACGGCGGTCGACACGGGCTGGATCACCGACGAGCGCCCGCACTTCACGAAGGTGCGGCTCGCCGAGGAGGGCTTCCACGCGCCGCTCGACCTCGTCGACGGCGCCGCGCGCGTCTACGACCCGATCGTGCGTGGCGAGGCGGGCGAGGACCTCTTCGGCGTCTTCCTGAAGGACTACGCGCCCGGTTCGTGGTGATGCGCCGATGACACCCGCCGAGCTGCGCGCGCTGCCGCTCGGCACGCGCGTCGTCGTGCGCTACCGGCTGCACGGCGACACCCACAAGGCGACGGATGCGCTCGGCGAGCTCGTGCACGTCGGCGACACCACGTGCACGGTCGCGACCCGTCGCGGCGAGGTGGTCATCGCGATCGCCGACATCATCGCCGCGAAGACGGTGCCGCCGCCGCCCGAGCGGCGCCCGCGCACTCCGGCGGCCGAGTAGCCGCCGCCCGCCACCACCGCTGGTCGAGTAGCCGGGCGCAGCCCGGCGTATCGAGACCAACTGCCGCCTGCGTCTCGATACGCCCGCTGCGCGGGCTGCTCGACGAGCGGGGGATGCGCGGGCTGCTCGACGAGCGGGGGACGCGGGCTGCTCGACGAGCGGGGCCGCGCACACCGGATCTCAGGCTCGCGTGGCTAGCGTGTCCCCCACCAGCGCAAGCCGCGAGCAAGGAGAGCCGCCATGGCCGACGACCAGGACCCGACCACGACGCCCGCCCCGCGCAGCGTGCCCGCGACCACGACCGGCGCAGGCACGCAGGCCTCCTCGACCAGCCGGAGCACCGCATCCACGGAGCCGAAGGAGGTGCGGCTCGACCCGACCCTCGACGGTCACCAGCGGCAGGGCATCTCGGGCGCGACGTGGTTCGCGCTCATCCTCGGCACGGTCATCCTCGTGCTGCTGCTCATCTTCATCCTGCAGAACAACGAGCCGACCGACTTCGCGTTCCTCGGCCTCGACTTCAGCCTGCCGCTCGGCGTCGCGATGCTGTTCGCCGCGATCGCGGGCGTGCTCATCACGGCGCTGCTCGGCTCGGTGCGGCTGTTCAAGGTGAGCCGCCGCGTGCGGAAGCTCGAGAAGGAGCGCGAGCAGATCAAGCAGGCGCTGCGCTGACCCTCGACGGCGCCGGGCGCCGCTGACTCAGCCCCCCGGCACGGTGCAGTAGCCCTCCGCCGGCCAGTCCCACGGCAGAGATAGGGCGAGTCGCTCTGGAGCGCTTGGCATTCGAGCGACTCGCCCACTACCTGCAGCTGGCGGAGGCGGCGGCCCCTCGGCTGCCCGCGGCTAGGCTCGGAGCACCGCTGCCCTGGAGGTTCCGTGCCCGTCGCTCCCGTCGCCCACGCCGAGGATCTCGCCGACTTCGTCGACGCATCCCCCTCGAGCTTCCACGCCGCCGCCGAGGTCGCCCGCCGCCTGCAGGAGGCCGGCTTCACGAGCCTCGACGAGACGGATGCGTGGCCCGAGACCGCTGGCAAGCACCTCGTGGTGCGCGACGGTGCCGTCATCGCCTGGGTCGTGCCCCAGGGGGCGTCGGCCACGACGCCGGTGCGGGTCTTCGGCGCGCACAGCGACTCCCCCGGCTTCAAGCTCAAGCCGCAGCCGACGACCGGCCGGCTCGGCTGGCTGCAGGCGGGGGTCGAGATCTACGGCGGACCGCTCATCAACTCGTGGCTCGACCGCGAGCTGCGCCTCTCCGGTCGGCTCGTGCTCGACGACGGCAGCGAGGCGCTCGCCGACTCCGGGCCGCTCCTGCGCCTGCCGCAGCTCGCCATCCACCTCGACCGCGGCGCGAACGACGGGCTGACGCTCGACAAGCAGGCGCACACGCAGCCGGTGTGGGGACTCGGCGCGCCCGAGTCGGCCGACCTGCTCGCCGAGCTCGCCGCATCCGCCGGCATCGACGCGAGCCGCATCCGCGGCTACGACCTCACGACCGCCGATGCCGCCCGCGGTGCCCTCTTCGGCAAGGACGACGTCTTCTTCGCCGCCGGCCGCCTCGACGACCTCGTGAGCGTGCACGCGGGCGTCGTCGCGCTGGCGACGGCGGCCGACGGCTTCGACGGCGACCACATCCCGATGCTTGCGGTCTTCGACCACGAGGAGATCGGCTCGGCGACCCGCTCGGGCGCGGCCGGCCCCTTCCTCGAGGACGTGCTCGAGCGCATCGGCCTCGCCCTCGGCGCCGACCGCGGCGAGCGGATGCGTGCGCTCGCGTCGTCGTGGTGCGTCTCGAGCGACGTCGGCCACTCGGTGCATCCGAACTTCGCCGAGAAGCACGACCCGGTCGTGCAGCCGCTGCTCGGCTCGGGACCGATCCTCAAGATCAACGCCAACCAGCGCTATGCGACTGACGGCACCGGTGCCGCCGCGTGGCACGGCTGGTGCGAGGCGGCGGGCGTCTCGAGCCAGGCGTTCGTCTCGAACAACACCGTGCCGTGCGGCTCGACGATCGGGCCGATCACCGCGACGCGGCTCGGCATCCGCACGGTCGACGTCGGCATCCCGATCCTGTCGATGCACTCGGCGCGCGAGCTCGCGGGCGTGAGCGACCTCTTCGACCTCGCTCGCGTCGCCGAGGCGTTCTTCACCGGCACCGAGATCTGAGCCGAGCGCCGGTGAGCCAGCGGACGGGCGTCGACTACATCCTGCCGCTGCGCTGGGATGCCGCGACCTCCCGCCGCGAGCGCGCCGAGCTGACCGCCTACCTCGAGCGGCTGCAAGACTGGGCCGACGTCGTGGTGGTCGACGTCTCCCCCGAGCCGGTCTTCAGCGAAGCACCACGAGGTGTGGGCGCCGCTCGTGCGCCACATCCGCCCCGACCGAACGACGCCGAACGGCAAGGTCGCGGGCGTGCTCACCGGCGTCGACGCGACCGATCAGCCGCGCACCGTGATCGCCGACGACGACGTGCGCTACACCGAGGCGGCACTGGCGGATGCGGTCGGTCGCCTCACGCGCGCGGGCATCGTCGCGCCGCAGAACCACTTCCGGCCGCTCCCCTGGCACGCGCGCTGGGACACTGCCCGCTCGCTCATCAACCGGGCGCTCGGCGCCGACTACCCCGGCACGCTCGTCGTGCGTCGCGAGTTCGCCGCCGACGGCTACCGCGGCGACGTGCTGTTCGAGAACCTCGAGCTGCTGCGCACGGTCGAGGCGCGCGGCGGCCGCGTCGAGTGGGCGAAGGACCTCTTCGTCGAGCGCCGTCCACCGACGCCTGCGCACTTCCGCTCGCAGCGCATCCGTCAGGCCTACGACTCGTTCGCGCAGCCGGCGCGGCTCGCGGCCGAGCTCACGCTGCTGCCGGCACTGCTCCTGCAGGCGCGCCGCCCGCTCGGCTACCTGATGTGGGCTGCGGCCGCGATCGCCGTCGCCGAGCGCGGCAGCCGCGTCGATGGCGGCCGGCGGATCTACCCGACCACCGCCGCGCTGTGGGCGCCCGCGTGGGTCGCGGAGCGCGCGGTCACCGCGTGGCTCGCGGTCGGGTGGCGAGCGCTCGGCGGCGTGCCCTACGCGGGCGGGCGGCTCCGCCACGCAGCGTCCTCCGCGCGTCGACTGCGTCGGGCTGCCTCCGTCGAGCGCGCGCCGCTCGAGCGGCGCGCGCTCCGCTGAGGCTCGCCGAGCCGGCTCACGCGAGCGAGAGGAAGAGTCTCTCGAGCTCGTCGACGCGCTCGCCGCCCTCGGGCTCGTCGGCGAGGCACTCCCGGAGGGCGCCCGCGACGACGAGGAAGCCGGCGCGGTCGACTGCCTTCGAGACGGCGGAGAGCTGCTGCACGATGTCGCGGCAGTGCGCGTCGTCCTCGACGGCTGCGATCACGGCGGCGAGCTGGCCGTGGGCGCGACGCAGCCTGTTGACGACCTTCCGCTTGGCCTCGGGATCGTGCGCGGCGGGGAAGTCGGGGGTCGTGCTCATCGGTACCTCCTGGGTTGACACCCACGATACCCCCTGGGGTATAGTTTTGATACCCCCGGGGGTATCTGAGAACCGAACGCCAGGAGGCGAGATGTGCAGAGCGACGACCTGCCGCGTGTGCGGCAAGACCACCTGGGCGGGCTGCGGCCAGCACGTGCAGCAGGTGCGCCGCGGCGTGCCTGCCGGGCAGTGGTGCAACGGCAAGCACTCCGAGAGCGAGATCGCCGAGGCGCGCGGCGCCCGACCCGGATTCCTCGCCCGTCTGTTCGGGCGCTGACCCACGACCGAGAAGAGGACACGACCATGTGCGCACGCATCACTTGCGACCGCTGCGGCAAGCCGACGTGGGCCGGCTGCGGCCAGCACGTCGAGGAGGCCCTCGCGGGCGTCCCGGCCGCCGACCGCTGCCGCTGCTGACATCGAGCGAGAGGAAGGGACCACCATGCTCCTGGAGCGCTTCTACGACGAGGACCTCGCGCAGGCGAGCTACGTCGTCGGCTGCCAGGCGACCGGGGAGGCGATCGTCGTCGACCCCCGCCGCGATGTCGAGGCCTACCTCGACTTCGCCGCGAGCCGGGGCCTGCGCATCGCGCACGTGACCGAGACCCACATCCACGCGGACTACCTCTCGGGCACGCGCGAGCTCGCGGCGCGCACGGGCGCCCGCATGCACGTCTCCGACGAGGGCGGCCCCGACTGGACCTACGGCGAGGGCTTCGACGACGCCGACCGGATGCTCGACGGCGACACCATCGCGGTCGGCAACATCACCCTGCGGGCCGTCCACACCCCCGGCCACACGCCCGAGCACCTCTCCTTCCTCGTCACCGATGGCGCGCAGGCGGACGAGCCCGGCTTCATGCTCACGGGCGACTTCGTCTTCGTCGGCGACGTCGGGCGGCCCGATCTGCTCGACGAGGCCGCCGGCGGCGTCGACACCCGATTCGAGGGCGCGAAGCAGCTCTTCGCGAGCCTGCGCGATCGCTTCCTGACCCTGCCCGACTACGTGCAGGTGCTGCCCGCGCACGGCGCCGGCAGCGCGTGCGGCAAGGCGCTCGGCGCGATCCCGACCACGACCGTCGGCTACGAGCGCGCCTTCGCGTGGTGGGCGCCGCATCTCGCGGCCGACGACGAGCAGGGCTTCGTCGACGAGCTGCTCTCCGGCCAGCCCGACGCGCACGCCTACTTCGCGCGCATGAAGTCGCAGAACCGCTCGGGCCCCGCGCTCCTCGGCGAGCTCGCCCCGCTGCCTGAGCGCTCGATCGAGTCGGTGCGCGAGCTGCTCACGGCCGACGCGACGATCCTCGTCGACACCCGCGACCAGCACGCCGTGCACGCCGGCACCGTTGAGGGCGCCCTGAACATCCCCGGCGCCGACAAGGCGGCCAGCTACGGCGCCTGGGTCTACGACCCCGAGTCCGAGTCGCGACCGCTCGTGCTGCTCGCCGACGACGAGAAGGAGGCGGGGCGGATGCGCGACCACCTCGTGCGCGTCGGGATCGACGCCGTCGAGGGCTACGTCCGCTCGCTCGACGGGCTGCCCCTCCTGCAGCCGAAGCTGCTGTCGCCCGAGGAGCTCGACGGCCTCGCCGACGCGCAGCTCGTCGACGTGCGCGGCCGGTCCGAGCACGACGCCGGCCACATCCCGGGCTCCCGCCACCTCAGCGGCGGCCGCGCCCTCTGGCACCTCGACGAGCTGCCGCTGGGCGGCACCGTGGTCACCTACTGCCAGAGCGGTGTGCGCAACAGCGTCGTCGCGAGCGCGCTGCGGCGCGCGGGCGTCGACGTCGTCGAGCTCGACGGCTCGTACGCGGGCTGGCTGCGCTCGACCGCGGGCGAGCCGGCGACCGCGGCATGACAGTCGCCGCCGACGGCGCGACGCTCGGGCTGGCGCTCCTCGTGGGCGTCAGCCTGGGCCTGCTCGGCGGCGGCGGCGCCATCCTCACCGTGCCGATCCTCACGACCGTCGCCGGCGTCGAACCGCGAGCGGCGATCGCCTCCTCGCTCCTCGTCGTCGGCGTGACGAGCGCGGTGAGCTTCGTCCAGCACGCGCGCGCCGGGCGCGTGCGATGGCGGATCGGCGGCCTCTTCGGCGCCGCTGGAGCCGTCGGCGCCGTGCTGGGCGGCCTCGTCGGGGCTCGGCTGCCGTCGACGCTGCTCATGCTGCTGCTCGCCGCGACGATGGTCGCGGCCGCCATCGCGATGCTCCGGCGCCGAGCGAGCGCCGGCGGGACCGCGAGGCCCCGGCCGCGCACCGCGCTCGTCCTGCTGCAGGGCGCCGCGGTCGGCGTCCTCGCGGGTCTCGTCGGTGCCGGTGGCGGCTTCCTCATCGTGCCGGCGCTCGCCGTGCTCGCGGGACTGCCGATGGCCGCCGCGGTCGGCACCTCGCTCATGGTGATCGCCATGCAGACCCTCGTCGGCCTCGTCGCCCAGCCCGCGCTCGCCGACGTCCCATGGCAGCTCGTCCTGCCGTTCACGGCGCTCGCCGTCGTCGGCTCCGCCATCGGGACCGCGCTCACCGGACGCATCCCCGACCGCGTGCTGCGGCGCGCGTTCGCCGCGCTCGTCCTGCTCGTCGCGGCAGGCATCACCTGGCAGCAGCTGCAGCTGCTCGTGCTGCTGCCGCTCCCCTGACCCACAGCCCACACCGACCCACGACCGGAAGGATCCGACCATGACCACCCGAGACATCACCATCGATACCCTCGAGCCGACCGTCGCGGCAGACGGCATCGTGCTGCTCGACTTCTGGGCCGCGTGGTGCGGCCCGTGCCGGATGTTCGCCCCCACCTTCGAGCGCACGTCCGAGCAGCACCCCGACATCGTCTTCGGCAAGGTCGACACCGAGGATCAGCAGCAGCTCGCCGCGGCGTTCGGCATCACCTCGATCCCGACCCTCATGGCGTTCCGCGACGGCATCCGGGTGTTCTCGCAGCCGGGCGCACTGCCCCCGGAGCAGCTCGAGCAGCTCATCGCCGGCGTGCGCGGGCTCGACATGGACGACGTGCGGCGGCAGCTCGCCGAGCAGGACTCCGGCAGCCCCTCGGCATGAGCGCGCGCGGTCGTCCTATCCGCTGCGCATCGGGCACGGCGGAGCGGGTGACGCAGGCCGGCATCGGCCTGCTGCTCGCGGCCTTCGCGCTCGACAGCCTCGACCAGCCGCTGCTCGCGAGCGCGACGGCGCTCGGCGCAGCGCTGCTCGTCGTCGGCGCGATCCGCGGCTGGTGCCCGGGCGGGCTGCTGGTCCAGCGCGTCGCAGCGGCGCCGTGGCAGGAGGAGCAGCCCGCCGATCGCTGAGCGGTCCGCGCCTGGAGAGCGTCCAGGGACGAGCGCGCCGCGCGCCGTAGACTGGATGCGGTGTGCCGGGAAGCCTGGTCGGCGTGCCGCCGGGCACGAGGCTCGGTGGCGTCGAGAGGAGCCCCGTGGAGCCCACCCGCACCCCGACCGGCGCGCGACGCGCGCGCCTCGCGCAAGCGCTGCGACTCGAGACGACGAGCGGTGTGCTGCTGTTGGTCGCCGCTGCCGCCGCACTCGTCTGGGCGAACTCGCCGTGGCGCGAGTCGTACGCATCCCTCATGGAGCTGCGCGTCGGCCCCGCTGCGCTGCACCTCGACCTGAGCGTCGCCGCGTGGGCGGCGGATGGGTTGCTCGCCGTCTTCTTCTACGTCGTCGGCGTCGAGCTCAAGCACGAGATCGTCGCGGGGAGCCTCCGCGATCCCAGGCGCGCGGCCGTGCCCGTGCTGGCCGCGATCGGGGGCATGGCGCTGCCGGCGGTGGTCTACGTCGGCATCGTCCTGGCTGCCGGCGACCCCGCGGCGCTCAGCGGCTGGGCGATTCCCGCCGCGACCGACATCGCGTTCGCGCTCGCGGTGCTCGCGATCTTCGGCCGCGGGCTGCCGATCGGCCTCCGCACCTTCCTGCTCACGCTCGCGGTGGTCGACGACCTGCTCGCGATCGTCGTGATCGCGGTCTTCTACACCGCGACGGTGCAGCTGTTCGCGCTGCTCGGCGCCGCGCTCGCGGTCACGGCCTTCGCGCTGCTCGTCCGCAGCCGCTTCGACTCGCCGTGGGTGCTGATCCCCATCGGGCTCGTGGCGTGGTGGCTCATGCACGAGTCGGGCGTGCACGCCACGATCGCGGGGGTGCTGCTAGGCGCGACCGTGCCGGCGGAGCGCCTCTACGGCGAGCGCGAGCCCCGCACGCACCAGCACGAGGCGGCGGTGCGGCCGTGGTCGACGGCGATCGCACTGCCGGTCTTCGCCTTCTGCTCCGCCGGCGTCTCGATCGCCGGAGGCGGCGGCCTCGCGGAGCTCGCGGCGCAGCCGGTGCTGCTCGCGGTCGCTGCCGGGCTCGTCGTCGGCAAGCTGCTCGGCGTGCTGGGCGTCACGGCGCTCGTCACGCGGCTGACGCCGCTGCGACTGCCCGACGGCATCGGCATCCGCGACCTGCTGCCCGTCGCGCTGCTCACCGGCATCGGCTTCACCGTCTCGCTGCTCATCACGGAGCTCTCCTTCGACGACGCCGGCCGCACCGACGCGGCGAAGCTCGCCGTGCTCGTCGGCTCCGGCATCGCGGCGCTGCTCGCCGCGCCGCTGCTGCGCTGGGATGCGCGCCGCGCGCGCAGCGCCGACGAGAACCGCGACGGCGTGCCCGACGCGCGGCAGGCGCGCATCGGCGATTGAGCCGGTCGGTCAGCGAGCGGCGCCCGCCGCCTCCTGCCGTCGCACGATCTCGGCGATCCAGGTCGGCGCGAACGGCGACGTGCAGTTCGGCGGCGTCGGGTAGTCCTTCAGCACCCCGAGCCGCTCGCCGATCGCGAGCGCCCGCGCGCGGTGCTCGGGATGCGCGATGCCGATCTGCGCGAGCGTCGTGTTCATCTCCCACTGCAGCCGGTCGGGCGCATCCCGCATCTCCGCCTCGATCGCGTCGAGCAGCCCGTCGAGGTCGAGACCGTCGCGGCGCTTGACGACCCGGTCGCTCGTCAGTGCCCAGCCCGCGCTCGCGACCACCGCATCCGGGTCTTCGAGCCACGCGAGTCGCAGCGGCTCGGCCTCCGGATGCTCCTTCACGACGTAGTTCACGAGCCAGTCGTGCACCTTGCGGGCGCGCGCCTCGCGCAGCATGCGGTCGAGCTCGTCGCGCGAGAACGACTTCGGGCGGCAGATGAGCAGCGCGAGCAGCCGTGCGGCGGTGTCGTCCGTGGCCCACAGCTCGAGCGCGAGCTCGTGCTGCGTCTTCAGCCGCTTGGCGATCGCCCGCAGCTTCGACAGGTTGACGCCGTGGTCGTCGCCGTGGCGCTCGTTGACCTCGCGCATGCGCGGGTCGTCGAGGGCGGCGAGCTCGGCGAGCAGCTCGGGGACGGTGTCGGTCATCGGGGCTCCTCCGCGGACAGCCTAGGACGGATGCGCGGATGCCTCGCGGGCGGTTCCGACTCGAAGGACGACCAACGGCGGCCTCAGCGGTTGCGCTCCGACTGGTGGTCGGCGCCGGCGCCACCGACCTCTTCGGGCAGCTCGTCGATCGGCACGAGCACGATGTCCTGGATCTTCCAGTCGAGGTCGATGCAGCCGTCGCGCGCGTCGAGCAGCTGCTGCATCGTCGGGTGCATGCCGTGCCGGGGCACGACGAACGACTCGACGTGGAACACGTGCCCCTGGTCGCGCACGCGCGAGCCGGCCTCCGCGACCCACGGGAGCCCGCGCAGGTAGTCGTCGATCTCGGCGGCATCGGGATGCGGCTTCCCGTCGTCGAAGGTCGTCGCGCGGGTGTCCATCAGGTCGGTGATCGCCGCCTTCATGTTCTTCACGCCGTCCCAGAGGATGCTCACCGAGATGAAGAGGGCGGCCGCCGAGTCGGCCCACCAGAGCCCGAGCCCGATGCCCGCGACGCCGACGATCGAGCCGGCCGCGGTCATCCAGTCGGCCTTGTTCATGTCGGCGTCGGCATAGAGCACCTTGTCGTGCAGCTCCTCGGCGAGCTGCATCTTCACCTTGCCGAACCAGATCGGCAGCGGGATGGTGAGCGCCATCACGCCCATCATGAGCCAGCCGAGCCAGAGCTGCTGCCCGAAGATCACGACCGTGCCGATCGGCGGGTGCTCCGCCATGAGCAGTCCCGAGACCGAGTCGTAGATGAGGAAGCCGCCCATCGCGAAGAGCGCGACGCCGGCGACGAGGTGCGCGACCCCGACCGAGCGGTGGAAGCCGTAGGGGTACTTCCTCGTCGGCGTCTTGTTGACGAGCCGCACGGCGAGCAGGAAGGCGAACGGCGGCGCGAGCGAGAGGAGGTCCTCGATCCAGGCGGCCTTCATCGCCTGCGAGCCGCCCATCACGAGGCCGACGGCGGTGATGGCGACGGCGAGGAAGCCGATCGTCGCCCACTCGATGCGGATGGCGCGCTGGAGCGCCCGCTGCTGCCGCTCGGGCAGCTCGGTGCGCCCGAAGCGATCGGTGCGAGCCTTCATGCGCCCGTCTCCTCGTGCAGGAACGTCTCGAGCTCGACGAGGAACGCGTTCTCGCCCATCGGCACGATCATGACGTGCTGCTCGGTGCTGCCGTCGGCGGTCTGCGCCTCGACGTAGGGCCGCGTGGTCGCGCCGTGCTCGGCCCACGGGGTGTCGTGCAGGAATCCGCCGATCACGAGGTCGAGCTCGCCCTGCTCGAGCGCGTCGAGCAGCTCGGCCTCGCTCCCCATCGTCCAGGCGATGTCAGCGTCGAGCCGCTCGGCGAACTCCTCGACGAGCGCGGGCTCCGAGCCGGTGGGCTCGTCGACGCCGTCGAGCTCGACGTAGGGCCGATGCTCGGTGGCGCCGACGCGCAGCACATCGCCGCGCACCCGCTCGAGCGTGCCCTCCGGATCGTTCGGGAACTGCATGCCGCACCCCGTCAGCGCGACCGCCGCGACCGCCGCGCTCGCGAGCGCCACCCGGATCCTCACCATGATCCGGACAGTAGCCCCGCAGCCGTAAAGCGTGCTGGGGCCGAGGCGCGCCTACCGCTGCCGACGCCGCAGCGCCCGCACTCCGGCCGCCGCGCCGAGCCCGACGAGCACCCACGGCCCGGCGACGAGGATCGGGTCGATCCACTGGTGGTTGACGTCGGCGCGCTTCCGCCCGACGCGCGCCGTGAGCCCGTGCCGCAGCTCGCTCACGACGCCGGTCTCGGTGATGGGGTTGTCGGGGCGCAGGGTCGCGAGCGAGCGCAGGTGCGCGCCCCACGCATCCACTCGGTCGCCCGCGATGAGGAGCAGCCAGTGGGCTGCGCGGCCCTCGCTGAAGCGGTCGTAGGCGAAGCGCCGTATCGCGCCCGAGACCCCGTGCAGCGGCGCGGAGGTGCCGAACACCGGGGGGAGCATGCCGTGCTCGATCGAGCGCTCGCGCGGCTGGTCGCCCTCGGGCTGCCGGTCGGGGAAGTCCCAGTGCGCGCCGGTGCCGTTCGGATCGAAGCGCTCGCGCGGCACCGAGGGCCGGTCGGCGGGATCGAGGTCGACGCCCCAGCCGGGGATGCGGGCGCGCAGCTCCTCGCGCGTCGCCGGCTCGGGCTTGTTCGCGGTGTAGGGCATGGTCGCTCCTGCTCTCGCTCAGCGCTCGCCGACGACGACGAGCGGCTTGATGCAGTCGTCGAGCTTCGACGAGAAGATGTGGTAGCCCTCGGCGATGTGCTCGAGGGGGATGCGGTGGGTCACGATGTCGCTCGGCTTCAGGTGGCCGGCCTGGATGTGCTCGAACAGCCGCGGCCACTGCCGCTTCATCGGCGCCTGGTTCATGCGCAGCGTGAGCCCCTTGTTCATCGCGTCGCCGAACTTCACGGCGCTGAAGATCGGGCCGTAGGCGCCCATGACCGAGACCGTCGCGCCCTTCCGCACGGAGTCGATCGCCCAGTTGAGCGCGACGGGCGAGCCGCCCTGCAGCTTGAGCTTCGCCGAGCTGACGTGCTGGAGGAAGCTGCCGTCGGCCTCCGCCCCGACCGCATCGATCGCGACGTCGGCGCCGAACCAGTCTGTGATCTGCTTGAGGTGCACGACGATGTCGTCGTACTCGGTGAAGTTGTAGGTCTCGGCGTGCGCGAAGGTGCGGGCCTTCTCGAGCCGGTAGTCGAGGTGGTCGATGACGATGACGCGGCCGGCGCCCATGAACCACGACGACTTCGCGGCGTAGAGGCCGACGGGGCCCGCGCCGAACACCACGACGGTGTCGCCCGCGGTGATGTCGCCCAGCTGGGCTCCGAAGTAGCCGGTGGAGAGCGCATCCGTCAGCATCACGGCGTCCTCGTCGTCGAGCCAGTCCGGGATGATCGTCGGGCCGACGTCGGCGAAGGGCACGCGCACGAACTCCGCCTGGCCGCCGTCGTACCCGCCCGTCGTGTGCGAGTAGCCGTAGAGCGCGCCGACCGCTGTCGCGTTCGGGTTGACGTTGTGGCAGTTCGAGTAGAGCCCGCGGGTGCAGTAGAAGCACGAGCCGCAGTAGATGTTGGCCGGCACCATCACGCGGTCGCCGACCTTGAGGCTCTGCACGGAGGGTCCGACCTCGTCGACGACGCCGATGAACTCGTGCCCGAACGTGGTGCCGACCCGGGTGTCGGGCATCATGCCGTGGTAGAGGTGCAGGTCGGAGCCGCAGATCGCGCCGAGCTGCACGCGCACGATCGCGTCGTTCGGATGCTCGATCCTGGGCTTCGGCTTCTCCTCGACCCGCACCTTGTAGGGCCCCCGGTACACCATCGCGCGCATGGATCCGCCTCCCCGTCAGGTGAGCCAGCATGCTCGCGGCGGCTGGGAATCCGCCCACCGCGGAACGCGATGAGGGGCAGCATCGAGCCAGGCGGTGCGCGCACGCATCCGGCGCCGACGCACCACTCGACCTCCCTGCGAGTGGGCTATACCATTCCGGCACAACGTCATCCCAACGACGGGAGCAGCCATGGGCGTCTTCGAAGACATCGTCACCCTGATCACCGACAACTTCTTGAGCCAGGTCGCGCTGCTCATCGGGCTCATCGCGTTCGTGGGGCTCGCCCTGCAGCGCAAGCCGGTCGAGCAGGTCGTCGCCGGCACCCTCCGCGCGACGATCGGCGTCGTCATCCTCAACATCGGGGTCGAGATCTTCGTCGGCGGCCTGGTGGCCTTCCAGGCGATCGTCTCAAGCGCGATGGGCCTCGAGCCGCCCGCAGCCGCCTCGACGCTCACGGACTTCAACGCGGGCGCGGGCTCGGTCGTTCCACTCATCATCGCGGGCGGGTTCCTCGTGCACCTCGCGCTCGTGCGGATCTTCAAGGCTGCGCGCTACGTCTACCTCACCGGTCACCTCATGTACTGGATGAGCGTCGTCATCGCCGCGACCCTGGTCGAGGCGTTCGGCGAGGTCGACCGGTGGCTGCTCGCGGGCGTCGGGTCCGTGCTGATCGGCTGCTACTGGGTGCTGCAGCCGCTGTGGACGGCACCGCTCATGCGCCGAGTGATGCGCGACGGCGGCGAGGTCGGCCTCGCTCACACGACCTCGACGCTCGCGGTCGCGACCGGCTACGGCGCGAAGTGGCTCCGACTGGGTGACCCAGAGCGGCACGACAGCGAGGCCCTCAAGCTGCCGAAGGCGCTCTCGTTCTTCAAGGACGTCAACGTCTCGACCGCGTTCATCATCGGCGTCATCATGCTCATCTCGATCGCTTTCGCCGACGGTGGGGTCGTCGAGGAGCAGATGGCGGGAGCCACCGTCATGCCGTGGGTGTGGGGACTGCTGCAAGCGCTGCGGTTCGCCGCCGGCATCGCGATCCTGCTGTTCGGCGTGCGCATGTTCCTCGCCGAGATCGTCCCGGCCTTCCGCGGGCTGAGCGAGCGAGCACTGCCCGGCACGCACCCCGCGCTCGACATCCCCGTCACCTTCACGAAGGCTCCGACGGCGGTGATGCTCGGCTTCCTCGCCTCGACGATCGTCTTCCTCATCCTCATGGGCGTCTTCGCGGCAGCGGGCTGGTTCGTGCTCGTACCGCCGATGATCATGCTCTTCTTCGGCGGCGGCGCCGGCGGTGTCTTCGGCAACGCGGTCGCAGGCTGGCGAGGCGCCGTCTTCGGCGGTGTGCTGAACGGGATCCTGCTCGCCTTCGGCCAGTGGTTCTCGTGGGGCCTCTACGGCGACACCGCGCCCGAGCTCGCGACGCTCGCCGACCCGGACTGGTTCGCCGTCGGCTGGCTGCTCATGGGCGTCTCGACGCTGCTCGCGCCGCTGGGAGCCTGGTCGGCGTGGCTCGTCGCGGGCGCCGTGCTCGTCGTCACGATCCTCGTCCTCGTGATACTCGGCCGCCGGCCCGCGCCGCCGATCGATGCCGAGCGAGAGACGGCGGATGCGTCGGGCGAGCCGGTGCTCGCGGGTCGCGCCGGCACCGCAGAGGCCGAGGGCGCCAGCAGTCCGCAGACGACGCCGAGTGCGACCGCGACGTCGGCAGCGGCGGGAGCAGACCGCCCGTCGCCGCTGCGCGTGCTCGCGGTGTGCGGCGCCGGAATGGGTTCGAGCCTCATCCTGCGACGCACAGCGGAGCAGGCGCTCGACCGACTCGGTGTCGAGGCGCAGCTCGACCACACCGACGTGGGATCGGCACGCGGCACGCAGGCCGATGTCGTGATCGGCCAGCCGGCTTACCTCGACGAGCTGGCGGGCGGCGACGCGCTCGCCGTCCCGATCGAGAGCTTCGTCGACGTGAAGCAGGCCGAGCAGCGATTGCGCACGGCGCTCGAGCGGCAGGGGTGGCTGTGAGCGGGCTCGCACTCGGGGCCTTCGTCGATCGGGTGCTCGAGGAGAACGCGCCCGCGCTCGATGGGGCCGCGGATGCGGTGGTGGCGACGCTGCAGGCGGACGGGCTCGTGCGCACGGCCGGGGCGGGGCACTCGCTCGCGGCGGTGATGGAGTCGTTCTACCGCGCCGGCGGGCTCGCCCAGGTGCGCCCGCTCTGGCATCCGTCGCTCCTGCCGCTCGCGAACGCCGCCGAGTCGACGCGCGCCGAGCGCCAGCCGGGGCTCGGCGCGTCGGTCGCCGCGAGCGCGGGCATCGAGTCGCGGGATGCGCTGGTGATCTTCTCGAACTCGGGCATCAACCACTACCCGGTCGAGGTCGCCCAGGCAGCCCGTGAGCTCGGCGCGACGGTGATCGCGGTCACCTCGGTGCGCGCGAGCAGCGCGAGCGAGCCGCGCGCTGGACACCGGCTGCTCGATCTCGCCGACGTCGTCCTCGACACCCTGGTGCCGCCGGGCGACGTCTCCGCTCCGGTCGCTCAGCCCGTGACGGTGCCGCTCTCGAGCCTCGCCACCAACGCCCTGTGGTCCGCGCTGCTCGAGCGGATCGTCGCGCTCGAGCAGGACGTGGCGCTGTGGCGGAGCGCGAACGTCTCAGGGAACGACAGCGCGAACGCGGCCCTCATCGAGCGGCTGGGGCCTCGGATCCCGGAGCTCGGGTCGGCCTGATGGCAGCGGAGAGCTCGAAGCGGCCGGCGGGGTAGAGGGAGACGGTGTGCTCGAGCACGGTGCCGGAAGCGGTCGAGGTGCGCAAGAACTCGAACGCTGCCGATCCGGCCGCGGCGTCGAGGAGGCGGCCGTCGGCGGCACTGACCAGCCCAGCCTGGATCACCTGCGTACCTGCGTCGAACCGCACTCCGTAGCGGTGCTCGAGCACCTCGTAGAGCGACGCGAGCGTGAAGTCCGCGACGTCGAGCAGGTCCGGGGCGGCGGAGGCGAGCAGCGACGCACGCTCGAGCGCCATCGGACGGTCGTCGGCGAGCCGGACGCGCACGAGCCGCACGAGCGGCTCGACGGCGTCGACGCCGAAGACGCCCGCGAGCTCAGCCGCTGGCACGATGCGCGCCTCGATGACGCGCGCGCTCGGCGTCATCCCCCGTTGCCGCACGTCCTCGCTGAAGCTGCTGAGCGTGAGCGGCAGGCTCAGCGTGGGCCGAGCGACGAAGGAGCCGCGGCCCACCTCCCGCGTGATCCGGCCCTCGGCCACGAGCACCTCGATGGCGCGCCGTGCTGTCATCCGCGAGACACCGCTCTCGAGCGCGAGATCGCGCTCGCTCGGGACCGGCGTGCCGACCGGCTGCTGCTCGATCCGCAGCCGCATCTGCGCCGCCAGCTCGAGGTACTTCGGGGCAGCGCTCGCCATGCTCCGAGTCTGCCATCCGACTCGCCTACCCTCGCCTCATGGAGATCGTGATCGCACGCGATGCGGCGGCCGTGGGTGAGCTCGCTGCCGACGCGATCGTCGCTGCGCTCGGGCGCCGGAGCGAGCCTGTGCTCGGCGTCGCGACCGGGTCGAGCCCGCTGACGACCTATCGCGCGCTCGCGCTGCGGCCCATCGAGTGGCGCACCGTCGCGGCATTCGCGCTCGATGAGTACGTCGGCCTGCCCGAGGAGCACCCGCAGTCCTACCACCGCGTCATCGACGTGGAGGTGACGCAGCGCCTCGGTCTCGACCCCGGCCGCGTGCACGTGCCAAACGGCAACGCCGGCGACCTGTCCGGCGAGTGCGAGCGATTCGAGCGGGCCATCCGAGACGCCGGCGGCGTCGATGTGCAGATCCTCGGCATCGGCAGCAACGGCCACATCGGGTTCAACGAGCCCGCTTCGTCGTTCGGCTCGCGCACGCGCATCAAGACGCTGACGCCGCGGACGCGGCGCGACAACGCACGGTTCTTCTCCTCTCCGGAAGAGGTGCCCGTCCACTGCATCACGCAGGGCCTCGGCACCATCATGGACGCGCGCCGCGTCGTCCTCGTCGCGACCGGCGATCGCAAGGCGGCCGCGGTCGCGGCGATGGTCGAAGGACCGGTGTCGGCGCGCGTGCCGGCCTCGATCCTGCAGCACCATCGGCACGCGACGATCGTGGTCGACGAAGCAGCGGCGGAGCAGCTCGCGGGTGCCGAGTACTACCGGTTCATCCAGGAGCAGAAGCACCGGCTGTCGCCCGCGGACGACGTCTAGCCCCGCGGGCGGGCGGCGCTCGAGCTTCGCTCGCGAGCGGCGCGGTCGGCGTCGTCCATGACCGCGAGCACCCGCACGCTCGCGCCGTCCGGGAAGTAGCCGCGCCGGCGTCGCTCGAGCCCGTGGATGTACCACCACGGCGGCACGAAGGCCGCCTTCGAGCGGTTGTGCCCGCGGCACAGCGCCTGCCCGTTGCTGACGACCGTCGGGCCGCCCCGCGACCACGGCATGATGTGGTCCGCGTCCGTCGCGGGCGACGCGCATCGTCCCCAGGCGAAGAAGAGCGGTGCTTCGCAGCGCCCGCCGGCGCGATCCATGACCGCGGCCCGCGCGGCGAACTTGAAGCCGCGCCACGGGTCGCGCTTCGAGGACCGCGGGCCGCGGCCGACCGCCGGGAGCTGCAGCACCAGCATCCCGATCGCCAGCAGTGCGATCCACCAGAGCTGCGGCACCACCGCAGCCCAGAGATTCGTCATGACCGCGTCCATCGCACCGCTCGTCGGCATGGCCGCTCCTCTCCGAGCGCGCCGTCGCCGCTTCAGTCAGCTCCTCGCCGCGCCGCTGGGGTCGGCCGACGAGACGATCATGCCGCTCCGCGCCGGGATCGGCCGACAGCGCCGCGCCGGAGCCTCGTCGCGGCGGGCTCGAGCGCTACTCCCCGCCGAGCTGCCCCGACATCCGGTCGCGCATCGAGATCGATGCCGCGTTGAGACCCTGCAGCTCCACGGTCTTGCCGAGCCGCGCGTACTTCGTCTCGATCGCGTCGAGCGCGGCGACCGTCGACGCGTCCCAGATGTGGGAGCGCGAGAGGTCGACGATGACCCGCTCCGGGTCGTCGACGTAGGAGAACTGCGTCGTGAGGTCGTTCGAGGAGGCCCAGAACAGCTCGCCCTCGACGGTGTAGTGCGCCGACGCATCCGTCGCCGTGCGGGTCACGGTCGCGAAGTGCGCCACCCGGCGGGCGAAGAGCACCATCGCCGTCACGACGCCGACGATGACGCCGATCGCGAGGTTGCTCGTCGCGACGACGACCGCGACGGTCACGAGCATGACGAGCGTCTCCGACTTCGGCAGGCGCCTGAGCGTCGCGGGCCGGATGCTGTGCCAGTCGAAGGTGCCGACCGAAACCATCACCATGACCGCGACGAGCGCCGCCATCGGGATGAGGCCGACGATGTCGCCGAGCGCGACGACGAGGATGAGCAGGAAGACGCCGGCGAGGAAGGTCGAGACGCGCGAGCGGGCGCCCGAGACCTTCACGTTGATCATCGTCTGGCCGATCATCGCGCAGCCGCCCATGCCGCCGAACATGCCGGAGGCGATGTTGGCGACGCCCTGGCCCCACGACTCGCGCGTCTTGTCGGAGCGGGTGTCGGTGACGTCGTCGACGAGCTTCGCCGTCATGAGCGACTCCATGAGGCCGACGAGCGCCATCGCGAGCGCGGTCGGGCCGATGATGCCGAGCGTCTCGAGCGAGAGCGGCACCCGCGGGATGAAGAGCTCCGGCAGGCTGCGCGGCAGCTCGCCCTGGTCGGCGACGTTCGGGACCGACCAGCCGAAGACGAGCACGGCCGCGGTGAGCAGCACGATCGCGACGAGCGGCGCCGGCACGACGCGCTGCAGCTTCGGCAGCAGCACGAGGATGAGGATGCCGACCGCGACGAGTGGGTAGACGAGCCACGGCACGTCGATGAGGTGCGGGATCTGCGCGATGAAGATGAGGATCGCGAGCGAGTTGACGAAGCCGACCATGACGCTGCGCGGGATGAAGCGCATGAGCTTCGCGACGCCGAGCACGCCGAGCACGATCTGCAGCGCGCCGGCGAGCAGCACCGTGGCGATGAAGTAGTCGAAGCCGTGCTCGCGCATGATCGGCGCGATGACGAGCGCGACGGCGCCGGTCGCGGCCGAGATCATCGCGGGCCGACCGCCGACGAAGGCGATCGTGACGGCCATGATGAAGCTCGAGAAGAGGCCGACGCGCGGATCGACGCCCGCGATGATCGAGAACGAGATCGCCTCGGGGATGAGCGCGAGCGCCACGACGAGGCCGGCGAGGGCCTCGCGCGTGAAGAGCCTGGGGCTCTTCAGCACGGTGGCGACGGATGGGTCGTCGCGGTAGCGCTCGCGGGCGGCGGGGGCGGTGGTGGTCACGGGTGCTCCATGGGACAGCGCGGGCGTGCCGCGGCGGAAGTGGGGCGCTTCGGCGCGCGGCGCCCCGGGGCCCGATGGGCGAGGATGGGAGCGCGAGGTCGAGGACTCGACCCGATGACCCTACCCTAACGTGAGGGTAGAGTTGAAGAGGGATATCAGATGACGGTCGACGGCACGATGCACATCGGTGAGCTCGCGGAGCGCACCGGGCTCTCGCTGCGCTCGCTGCGCCACTGGGACGAGCTCGGGCTCGTGCACGCGTCGGGCCGCACCGAGGGCGGCTTCCGGCTCTACTCCGAGGCCGACGAGCAGCGGGTGCGGCTCATCATGAGCATGAAGCCCTTCGGCTTCACGCTCGAGGAGCTCGCCGAGCTCGCCGACGCGATCGAGGCGGCGCCAGCCGATCCGCTCAGCGCACTGCCCGACGAGCGCGCGACGTGGTTCCGCGACGAGATGCAGCGCCGCCGCGACAAGCTCGCGCGCCAGCTGGAGGACGCCGACGAGCTGCTCGAGCGCATCCGGCCCTCGTAGGAGCGCTCACTCCCCTGCGCGGTCGCGCGTGAAGTGCTTCCGGATGCGGTCGGCCTGCTCGGGCGTGAGGTGCCACTCGGTGCCGATCTCGTGACCCTCGAACGGGCCGCCGCCGTCGGTCGGATTACGCAGGAAGCCGCGGATCTGCCTGCCCTTGCGGTCCATCCCGAGCTCGCGCGACAGCTCGACCGGGGTGATCGTCGACTCGTCCATGCGAGCGAGGCTATCGGCAGGGGCGCCGAGCCGGACGAGCCGCCCGGCGCCGTGCGGCGCGGGCGGCTCGTCGAGCACTCGGATGCGTCGGCTACGCGTGCGCGAGCGACCGGTCGTCGGCGCCGGCGGCCGGCAGGTCGGGGAACGCCTCCGCGACGCCGGCGTGCACGATCCGGCCCGCGCGCGTGTTCACGCCCGCGGCGAGCATCCGGTCGCCGCCGATCGCCGCCTCGGCACCCTGCTGCGCGATGCGACGGATGTACGGCAGCGTCGCGTTCGTGAGCGCGCGCGTCGCGGTCTGCGGCACCGCGCCCGGCATGTTGGCGACGCAGTAGTGGCGGATGCCGTCGACCTCGAAGGTCGGGTCGGCGTACGTCGTCGCGCGCGACGTCTCGAACGCGCCGCCCTGGTCGATCGCGACGTCGATGAGCAGCGCCGTGGGCTTCAGCAGCGCGAGCTGCGCGCGCGAGACGACCTTGGGCGCCGCGCGGCCCGGCACGAGCACCGCGCCGATCACGACATCGGCCTGCGCGAGCTCGGCCTCGAGCGTCGCGACGTCCGACATCAGCACGCGGGCGCGCCCGTGCAGCAGCGCGTCGAGCTGGCGGATGCGCGTGGGCGACATCTCGAGCACGGTCACCTCGGCCTGCATGCCGAGGGCGAGCTGCGCGGCCTGCGTGCCGACGGCGCCGCCGCCGATGATGAGCACGCGCGCCGGCGCGACGCCCGGGGCGCCGCCGAGCAGCACGCCCGGACCGCCCGCCGGCCGCATGAGGTGCGCGGCGGCGGCGTGCGCGGCGAGGCTGCCGGCGATCTCGCTCATCGGCGCGAGCAGCGGCAGGCTGCCGCCGTCGGTGACCGTCTCGTACGCGATGCCGAGCGTGCCCGACTCGAGCAGCGCCTCGGTGAGCGGCCGGTCGGCCGCGAGGTGCAGGTAGGTGAAGAGCGCGAGGTCGTCGCGCAGGAAGCCGTACTCCTCCGCGATCGGCTCCTTCACCTTGACGAGCAGCTCCGCTCGCGTCCACGCCTCCTCGCGCGACACGAGCTCCGCTCCCCCGGCGAGGTACTGCTCGTCGGGGAACCCCGCGAGCTCGCCCGCGCCGCGCTCGACGAGCACCTCGTGGCCCGAGCGCACGAGGTCCTCCGCGCCCGCGGGCGTGAGCCCGACCCGGGCCTCGCCGGGCTTGATCTCCTTGACGACTGCGATCCGCATCCGCCTGTCCTTCCTCATCTCAGCTGCTCGCGCGTCGCGCGATGTTGTAGAAGCGCACCGACTGGTACTCCTCGAGGCCCTCGGCGCTGCCCTCGCGGCCGAGGCCCGACTGCTTGACGCCACCGAAGGGCGCGGCCGCGTTCGACGGCACGCCCTGGTTGATGCCGACGATGCCGCTCTCGAGCCGGTCGGCGACGTCGAGCGCGCGGTCGAGGCTCTCGGTGAAGACGTACGCCGCGAGCCCGAGCTCGGTGTCGTTCGCCCGCTCGAGCGCCTCTGCCTCGCTCGAGAAGCGCTGGATCGCCGCGATCGGGCCGAAGATCTCCTCGCGGGCGAGGTCGGCGTCGGCCGGCACCCGGTCGAGCACCGTCGGCGCGAAGAAGCGGCCGTCGCCGAGCGCCTCGCCGCCCGCGAGCAGCGTCGCCCCGCGCTCGACCGCGTCGCTCGTGAAGGCGCCCATCTGCTCGACGGCGCGGGTGTCGATGAGCGGGCCGAGCACGGTGCCCGCGCCGAGCCCGCCGCCGACCTTCACCTGGCGGAACCGCTCGGCGAGCCCCTCGACGAACGCGTCGGCGATGCCCTCCTGCACGAAGAAGCGGTTCGCGCCGATGCACGACTGGCCGCCGTTGCGCAGCTTCGCCGCGAACGCGCCGTCGATCGCGCGCTCGAGGTCGGCGTCGTCGAAGACGAGGAACGGCGCGTTGCCGCCGAGCTCCATCGACGAGCGCAGCACGGTGTCGGAGGCGAGCCGCATGAGCGTGCGGCCCACCTCGGTCGAGCCGGTGAACGAGACCTTCCGCACGCGCGGATGGCGCAGCACCGCCTCGCTGAAGCGCGACGAGCTCGAGGTCGTGACGACCTGCACGAGGTCGGCGGGCACGCCCGCCTGCACCGCGAGCTGCACGGCGAAGATCGTCGAGAGCGGCGTCGAGGTCGCGGGCTTCACGACCGCGGCGCAGCCGGCGGCGAGCGCGGGCGCGATCTTGCGGGTCGCCATCGCGAGCGGGAAGTTCCACGGCGTGATGAGCACCGAGAGCCCGACGGGCGCGCGGCGCGTGAGGATGCTCGCGCCGCCGTCGGGCGCGTCGCGGAACCCGCCCGCGGGCCGCACCGCCTCCTCGGCGTACCAGCGCACGAAGTCGCTCCCGTACTTCACCTCGCCGCGCGCCTCGGCGAGCGGCTTGCCCATCTCGCGCGAGATGAGGTGCGCGAGCTCCTCGGTGCGTTCGACGAGCAGCGCGTGCCACGCGTGCAGCACGTTCGCGCGCTCTCGCGGGGTCGTGCGCGCCCAGGCGCGACCCGCCGCATCCGCCGTCTCGACCGCGCGCAGGGCGCCGTCGACGTCGATGTCGGCGATGTGCGCGATGCGCTCGCCGGTCGCGGGGTCGTCGACCCCGATGCCCGCGGCGGGCAGGTCGAGGCCGGCGATCACGGCGTCGGCGGCGGCGACGGCGGATGCGTCGTGCGCGATGAGCGCGTCGGTCGCGATGGCGGTCATCGGCCGGCCTCCTCGACGATGGCCTGCTCGATGGCGGCGACGTAGTCGACGACCTCGCGGTCGCTCACGATGAACGGCGGGCTCAGCTGCAGCGTGTTGCCGCGCAGCGGCCGCGTGATGACGCCGAGGTCGACGGCGCGGTCGGCGACGCGCTCGTTCACGAGCCGCTCGTCGAGCGAGATGCCGCCGAGGAAGCCCGCGACGCGCACGTCGACGACCGCCTCCTGGCGCTCGCGGAGCGCGTCGAGCTCGCGGCGCAGCACCTCCTCGAGCTCGCGCACGCGCGGCACGAGCCCGTCGCGCTCGAGGATGTCGAGGTTCGCGAGCGCGACGGCGGCCGCAGTCGCGTGGCCCGCGTAGGTGGCGCCGTGCCGGAAGACGGGCGTCTCGGGCGCGTCGACGTAGAACGGCTCCCACAGCCGCGGCGCGACGAGCACGCCGCCGAGGGGCGCGTAGCCCGAGGTGACGCCCTTCGCGAAGGTCACGAGGTCGGGCTCGATGCCGTAGCGCTGGGCGGCGAACATCTCGCCCGTGCGGCCGAAGCCGGTGATGACCTCGTCGAGCACGAGCAGGATGTCGTGGTCGCGCGCGAGGCGCTGCAGGCCCTCGAGGTAGCCGGGCGCCGGCGGGTTGACGCCGCCCGTGCCCTGCACCGGCTCGGCGACGATCGCCGCGATGCGGTCGGCGCCGATGCGCTCGATCGTCTCCTCGACCTGCGCGAGGTCGTCGAACGAGACGCGCGCGGTCTCGGGCACGAGCGACTCGGTGCCGTAGCCCTCGCGGTTGAAGGGCAGGCCAGCGATGCTCGTGCCGTAGGCGTGGAGCCCGTGGTAGGCGTGCTCGCGGCTCAGGATGACCTGCTTCGTCGGGCGGCCCTGCTGCTGCCAGTGGCGGCGGGCGAGCTTGCACGCGACGTCGATCGCGTCGGAGCCGCCGGAGTTGAGGATGACCTTCGCGCGCTCGATCGGTGAGAGGGCGGCGAGCCGCTCGCCGAGCTCGAGCGCCTTGTCGTTCGAGTAGCGGGCGAAGACGTGGTACGTCTCGAGCCGCTGCATCTGCTCGAACGCGGCGCGCGCGAGCTCGGGGTGGGCGTGGCCGACGTTCGCGTGCCAGAGGCCCGCGGTGCCGTCGAAGAGCCGCTGCCCGTCGGTGGTGAAGACGTAGGAGCCCTCAGCGCGGTCGATCACGAGCTGGCGGCCCACGACCGACGGCATGTGCGCCTGCGCCGACCACAGCGCGGGCGCGTCGAGCACCCGGGCGGCGTCGGTGGCGGCGTGGGCATCGGTGAGCGTCATCGCATCTCCTTCTTCGCAGACGTGGGTCGCGCGCCTCGAGCGGGCGCGCAGCTCCACGCTAGGCGGCAGCACCCGTCAGGGACAGCGACCCTTTCCGACGATCGATCGTCAGCTCTGCTGACGATCCGCGAGCGCCGCGGCGATCGCGTCGCGAACGACGCCGAACCACGGATGCGCGCCGGCGCCCGGGCGGACGAGGAACAGGATGTCGCGCTCCTCGTTGGCGGGCAGCAGCGGGCTCGGCTCGAGCGCGGAGCCGGCCTCCCGCACGACGAGGTCGGGCAGGAACGCCGCCGCGAGCCCCGCCTCGACGAGCCGCAGGTGGAAGAGCAGGTCCGAGGACTCGTGCGCCACGAGCGGCTCGAGCCCGAGCTCGCGGCAGACGCGCATCGCCCACTCGGTCGACGGGGCCTCCCGGCGCTCCATGACCCACGGCATCCCCCGCATCTCCTGGAACGACGCGTCGGCGAACCGCTCGGGCAGGTAGCCGCGCACGGGGTCGCGGCCGATGACCGAGGCCTCGATCGCGCCCGTCGGGCTCAGCTGCGTGCCGGGGAAGGTGTCGGTGACGACGGCGTCGACCTGCCGCGAGACGAGGCGCAGCACCGCCTCCTCGGGGTCGGCGCGCCGCAGCCGCACGTCGAGCCCGGGGTGCTCCTCCGCGAGCCGTTGGAGCGCGGTGGGCATCACGATCCGGCCGATCGAGGTGTAGACCGCGACGGTGATGACGCCGCGCGGCTGCTCGCGCGCGGCGGCGAGCTCGGCCTCGGCGTGCTCGAGCGCGGCGAGCACCGCCTCGGTGTTCTGCACGAGCTCGTGGCCGACGGGCGTCAGCCGCGCGGTGCGGCCGACTCGCTCGAGCAGCACGGCGCCGGTCTCGCGCTCGAGCAGGGAGAGCTGCTGCGAGATCGCGGAGTGGCTGTAGGAGAGCTCGCGCGCGGCGGCCGTGATGCTGCCGTGCAGGGCCACGGCCCGCAGCATGAGCAGTCGCGTGAGGTCGAGCACGCTCGAAGCCTATGCGGGACGAGGGCCGGATCGTCCCGGTGCAAGGCTGACGCGATGATGCCCCGGGTGGTTCAGGTGGAGTCTTCGATCCTGCTCGCCCAGTACCCCGGCTCGCGCCGCTCGTGCGCGTATGCAAGCACTCGAACTCGCTGGTCGGCGACGACGTAGACCACGCCCATGCGGAACGGCCTGATGGTGCGTCGCCGAATCGTCGCGTTCGTCTCCGCGGTCGAGAGGGCGGGCCAAGCGTCGGGGTGAGCGAGCACGTCTTCCACCGCACGCTCGGCGGCGTCGATCAGCATGGAGGCGACGTCGATCGGCAGGCGATCCGCAGCCGCGAGCAGCTCGGCGCGCGCGGCAGGATGCTCGCTCCAGTCGGACAGCGTCACATGTCCGCTTGCGCACGACGCGAAGCGATCCGCGCGCGGGCGAGCCGCATCGTCTCGCGACCGTCGACGAGCTCGACTCGAGAGTCTTCGATTTCCGCGATGCGAAGACGGAGCTCCCCGTGCCAAGCGTCATCGATGCGCGTGCTGTCCTCAGCGCTCTCTTCGAGGTCAGCCATGACCTCGTCGGCGAGCTTGACACGGTCAGCGGGTGATAAGCCACGCGCCGCTCGGATCAGCTCCGCCAAGGTCATGCCTCGAGTGTAGGCCGCGGCCCAGCGCTCAGCGCGGGCGGATCCGGCACGTGTGGATAGCGCCGCGTCCGCCGTCCGGCTGGCGCCTCGCATCCTCGTGTCGATCACGCTGACGGCTCGCCGACGACGCCGGCGACGATCGGTGGAGCGGGACGCTGCCCGAGCCTGTGCTCGCCGCCCCGCGCGACGGGCTTCGAGCCTTCATGCACGTGCCTCATCGCTGACGAAGCGCAGGACCTCGCAGGCGACTCGACCCTCGAGGTGCTCGACAGGCTGCTCGTCGGCGGCCTCGCTGGCGCTCGCGTCGTGCTCGCCGGCGGCTTCTCCCGCGAGGTCGAGCACCCTCGAAGCCAACGCGGGGCGGTCGTTGGCGCGCTCCCGCGGCTCAGGGCGAGGCGAAGTAGGCCTCGGCGAAGGGGCGCTCGAGCAGGCCGACGCTGCTCGACGGGCCCTCGAGCCCCTCGAAGTGCGCGCGCATCGCGGCCTCGGCGGCGTCGGGGTCGCCGAGGCGGAGCGCCTCGAGGATCGCGCGGTGCGCCTCGAGGTTCCAGTCGGCGGTCGTGCCGCGCCGCACCGACGCAGTGCCGGTGAGCAGCGCGATCTTGTTCATCGGGTTGAGCATGAGCGCGAGCGCCGGCTGGTGCGTCGCGTGCAGGATGCCCGCGTGGAAGGCGGCGTGCTCGCGGTGCGCGGCGCGCTCGTCGCCGGCCTCGATCGCGTCGATGAGCGCGCGCTCGCGCAGGGCGAGCGCATCCCAGTCCTCGGTCGTCCCCGAGACCGCCGCGAGCCGCACGAGCATGGTCTCGATCGCGATGCGGGCGTCCATGACGTCGGCGACCGTCACGGGCGAGCGCGAGAGCAGCGCGACCATCGCGTCGGCGAGCGCGCCGTCGCTCGGCTCGGTGACCATCGTGCCGCGGCCCTGCCGCACGGTCAGCAGCCCGCGGGCGACGAGCGCGCGGACGGCGTCGCGCAGCACCGTGCGGCTGACGCCGAGCGCGGCGCTCAGCTCGGGCTCCGTCGGCAGGAGGGTGCCGGGCGGCAGCTCGCCGCTGAGGATCTGCGCCTCGAGCACGGCGCGGACGCGGTCGCTCTTGAGGTCGCCGACGGCGTCCGAGGCCTCCGACCACGTCGCTCGCACCGCTTCGCTCACCGTCATGGCTTGCCTCCCGACCATCGGATCGATCGTAGTGACGAGCGCCGCCGCTGCGCCGTGGATCGGCGGCGCAGCGGCGGCGACGGCGACTCACGCCGCGATCGTCTCCTCCTGGCGCGACAGCACGCGGCCGGCGATGAGTGCGCCGATCACGCACAGCCCCATGATGATGCCGAGCAGCACCGGGATCACCACGACGGCACTGCCGACGGCGAGGGCGAACGCCGCCGCGATCGAGGGCACGAAGCCGCCGATGAGGCCGCCGATGTTGTACGAGACCGCGACGCCCGAGTACCGGTAGCGGGCGCTGAAGAGCTCCGAGAGCATCGTGCCGAGCGGGCCGTACGGGATGCCGAGCGCGCCGATGCCGATCGCGACGCCGGCGATCACGAGCACCTCGATGCCTGAGCCGAGCATGAAGGCGATCGGGATGACGAGCACCGCCGCGGCCGCACCGCCGAGCGCGACCGTCTTCCACGCGCCGATGCGGTCGCCCAGGCGCGCGCCGACGTAGATGCCGATCGCCTCGAGCACCGCGCCGACCATCGTCGCGACGAGCAGCTTCCAGGGCTCCATCCCGAGCTCGCCGGTGCCGAAGTTCACGGCGTAGGTCGTCATGAGGAAGAAGCCGCCGGAGGCGAACAGCACCGTCACGACGACGATGAGCACGCGGCCGCCCGCGTGGCGGAAGACCTCGATGAGGGGCAGCTTCGTGACCTTCTGCTGCTCGGCCCGCTGCACCTGCACGACGTCGGTGAACACCGGCGACTCCTCGACCCTGAGGCGCATGTAGAGCGCGATCGCGAGGAACACGAAGGAGAGGAGGAAGGGGATGCGCCAGCCCCACGCGAGGAGCTGGTCGTCCGGCAGGAGGGTGACGAGCGTGACGATGCCCGAGGAGAGGAGCGTGCCGGCGGGCGAGCCGTACTGCGGCATCGCGCCGTAGAAGGCGCGCTGCTTCGCGGGCGCGTGCTCGACCGCGAGCAGCACGGCGCCGCTCCACTCGCCGCCGAGCGAGAGGCCCTGGATGAAGCGCAGCGTCGTGAGCAGGATCGGCGCGGCGAAGCCGATGGCGTCGAAGGTCGGCAGCAGGCCGATGATGCCGGTCGAGAGGCCGATGACGAGCAGCGTGACGATGAGCGTCTTCTTCCGCCCGATGCGGTCGCCCAGGTGACCGAAGATGATCGCGCCGACCGGGCGGGCGACGAAGCCGATGCCGAAGGTCAGCAGCGACAGCACGGTGCCGACCGCAGGGTCGAAGCTCGGGAAGAAGAGCTCGTCGAACACGAGCGCGGCGAAGAGGCCGTAGATGAAGTAGTCGTACCACTCCATCGCCGTGCCCATGAAGGAGGTCATCGCGACCCTCCGCAGGCGCTTGAGGTCCTGCACCTCGCGGCTGGTGTGCCGCTCGGTGGATGCTGGCGTCGTTGCCATGGCTGTGCTCCGTCCAAGGGGAACCGGCGGCGGCTTCGATGCCACTCGCCATCGGTAGGTCATACATACTATGTTTGAGATCGACGCGGATCGCAAGCACTCCGATCGGGGGCGCTCACGGTCCGACGACGACGATGTCGGAGGAGCTGCCATGAAGGTCGACCTGATCGTGCGCAACGCGCGCATCGACACCCGCGACGAGCGCCGGCCGAGCGCGAGCGCGCTCGCCGTGCTGCACGGCCGCGTCGTGGCGCTCGACGAGGACGTCGAGGGCCTGACGGCGCGCGAGACGCTCGACGCCAAGGGCCTCGCGCTCCTGCCGGGGTTCAACGACGTGCACGCGCACTCGGTCTGGTTCGGCACGACGCTCATGGAGGCCGACCTCTCGGGCGTCGCGTCGCTCGACGACATCTACGACCGCATCAAGGCGCAGGCCGCCGAGACGAAGCCTGGCGAGTGGGTCGTCGGCGCGGGCTACAACCCCGTGCTGCTGCAGGGCGCGGTGCCGGACCGCGATGCGCTCGACCGCGCGAGCGGCGGCCGTCCCGTCTGGATCAAGCACGCATCCGGCCACTCGGGCCAGGCGAGCAGCGCGGGCCTGGCCGCGGCGGGCGTCGCCGACCGCGACGTGCCGGAGGTCGACGGCGGCAAGATCGTCGTCGACCGCGATGACCGGCCGACCGGCGTGCTCGAGGAGCGGGCGATGGCGCTCGTGCAGGAGATCCTGCTCCCCTACCCGCTCGCCTCCCTCGAGCAGGCGCTCGAGCTCGCGACGGCGCAGTACGCGCGCGAGGGGATCACGAGCGTGACGGATGCGGGGGTCGCCGGGGGCTGGATCGGTCACGCTCCCGCCGAGCTCGCGGCCTACCAGGCGGCGCGCGACGCGGGGCGTCTCCGCACCCGCATGCAGGTGATGCCGGTCATGGATGCGCTGCACGAGCTGCCTGGGCACGCCGACGAGCCGGCGCGGCGCGGCTTCGGCGCCGGGATGCGCACGGGCTGGGGCGACGAGTGGCTGCAGCTCGGCCCCGTCAAGGTCTTCACCGACGGCTCGATCCTCGGCCGCACCGCGCACATGCGCGAGGAGTACGAGCACTGCCCCGGCTACCACGGCTACCTGCAGGACGATCCCGAGGCGATGCGCACCCGCATCCGCGAGGCGGCGGCGGCCGGCTGGGCGCTCGCGCTGCACGCGGTCGGCGATGCCGCGCTCGACTTCGCGCTCGACGCGATCGAGGAGGCGACTCGCGCGAACGGCTGGCCGCCCGTGCCCAACCGGGTCGAGCACGGCATGGTCGTGCGCCCCGACCAGCTCGAGCGGCTCGCGCGGCTCGGCGTCGCGTGCGTCGTGCAGCCGAGCTTCATCACCGCCTTCGGCGAGGGCATCCGCGGCCCGGTCGGCAAGCGGCGCGGCGAGATGTCGATCCGCGCGCGCAGCCAGCTCGACGCCGGCATCCCGCTCGCGTTCTCCTCCGACCGGCCGGTCGCGCCCGGGGCGCCGCTGCTGGGCATCCAGTCGTTCGTGCGCCGCATCAGCGAGGAGGGGCTCGTCTACGGCGAGCACGAGCGCATCTCGGTCGACGAGGCCGTGCGTGCCGCGACCGTCGGCTCGAGCGAGGTGACCGGCCAGCAGGCGCACAAGGGCCGGCTCGCGCCGGGGCAGCTCGCCGATATGGTCCTGCTCGAGGCGCACCCGCGCGAGGTCGACGCGGCCGAGATCGGCGCGATCCCCGTGCGGGCGACGATCGCGGGCGGCCGCTTCACGCACCGCGACGCCGACGTGGACTGACGCTCTCGACCGTGGGAAGGCATCCGATGACCACTCCAGACCACACCAGCGCGCGCGTCGCGCTCGTGACCGGCGGCACCTCGGGCTTCGGCGTCGAGATCGCCGCGCGGCTGCGCGCCGACGGCATGCGCGTCGCCGTCACCGGCCGCCGACCGCCCGTCGGCGAGGCCGTCGAGCGGCTCGGCGACGCGCTCTTCGTCGCGGGCGACCTCACCGAGCGGGGCGCGCCCGAGCGCATCGTGGGCGAGGTGGTGGATGCCTTCGGTCGGCTCGACGTGCTCGTCAACAACGCGGGCAGGCGGCACGCGGGCCTCATCGTCGACAACCCGGTCGAGGAGCTCGTCGACGTCTTCGCCCTCAACACGATCGCGGCCATGGCGATGACGGCGGCGGCCGCGCGGGCGATGATCCCGACCGGCGGCGGCGCGATCATCAACATGCTGTCGCGGCTCGCGTCGTCGGGGGTGCCGACGCTCACGACCTACACGGCCTCGAAGGGCGCGCTCGCCGCCTACACGCAGGGCGCGGCCGTCGAGCTCGCGCCCCACAACATCCGCGTGAACGCCGTCGCGCCCGGCATGGCGCGCACGCCGCTCATCGAGGACTGGCTCGCCGACCAGCCGAATCCCGACCGAGCGCTCGCCGACACGCTGCGCGACATCCCGCTCGGCCGGCTCGCGACGCCCGAGGACGTCGCGGCGGCCGTCGCCTACCTCGCCTCGCCCGAGGCCGCGTACGTCACCGGCGCGAGCATCGCGGTCGACGGCGGCTACACGGCGCGCTGAACCGGCGCGCCGACGCGCTCAGGCGCGCGCCTCGTGGCGGTGGTCGGTCGCGAACGCAGCGAACACCGCGCGCGCGTCGTCGCCGCGCAGCCGGTACTGCGAGCGCAGCGTCTCGGCGAGCTGGTCGAGCACGCGCGCGAGTTGCTGGGCGCTCAGCCGCACGACCGGCTCCTGGCGCACCAGCGCGGCGTCCTTGAGCTCGAGCGCATACGGCAGCTGCCGGGCGAGTGCGAGCGCGGGCGTCTCCTCGCGGAAGTAGAACCCCTCGGAGTGCTGGGCGAAGTCGACCCGCACCTCGGCGGCCTTGCCTGCGACCGAGTCGAGCACGCGCGAGAGGCTGCCGACGTCGAGCTCCGGCACCGCCTCCGCGTAGCCCGCCTCGGCGAGGCCGTCGAGCTGCAGCGACAGCGCCCGCCGGCGCGAGAGCGGCGGGTAGATCTGCGAGAACCAGGTCATCGCCGCGGTCAGCAGCGCGAACCCCGTGAGCGCCTCGAGCGGCGCCACCAGCCGGATCCACGAGGTCACGGCGAGCACGTCGCCGAAGCCGAGCGTGGTGAGGGTGACGAAGGAGACGTAGAGCGACTCCGCGAACGGCGCGTAGTCGTCGGCGTCGAGCCCGGGCGAGTAGGTGAACTCCGCCGGCATGTGCGGCAGGTAGATGAGCGCCCAGCCCAACCCTTGGAGCACGACCCACAGGAGGACGACCAGCAGCATCCCGGCGGCGCCGGCGACGGAGCCGAGCCGTCGGCGGAAGGGCTTCGTCAGGGCCCACGTCGCGGCGAGCAGGCGGCGGCTCAGCGCCCCGCGCCCGCTCGGGTGCAGCAGCGTGTGGAACATGTCCCAGAGGCCGATCGCGATGATCGCCACTCCCACGATCGTGAGCACCGCATCCATCTCGTTCCCCCGCCTTCCGCATCGCACGCCCGGTGCACCGATCTTCGCGGACGAGCGCGAGCGGAGCCTGAGCGGGCGCGATCGATCCACGCGCCGGTCCGTCGCGCGCATCCGCCCGCATCGAGGCGGCTACGTTGACCCCATGGCCACGATGATCCCCGGCGCGATCCGTCCCGGCACGCCGCCCGGCGAGGCGAAGGTCTTCGAGGCGCTCCGCGACCACCCGGGCACGAGCGACTGGATCGTCTGGCACGGCCTGCCCATCCGCCACCACGAGACGCAGGTCGAGGGCGAGGCCGACTTCGTCATCGTGATCCCCGACGAGGGGATGCTCGTGGTCGAGGTGAAGTCGCACGAGCGCGTCGAGGTCGGTGCCGACGGGCTGTGGCGGCTCGGGAGCCAGGAGCCCACGTCTCGCTCGCCCTACGACCAGGCGATCGAGAACGCGAGGAGCCTCCGCTCGTGGATCCTGCGGCGCGCCTACGACCCGCGGTACCCGATCTGGCACGCGGTGTGGTTCCCGAACCGCGGCGGCGAGCTCGTCAAGCAGCTCGAGGCGCGCATCGACGTCACGCCCGACGCGACGCTCACGCGCCCCGACCTGCAGCCCGACCGGCTGGTGACGAGCCTCGTCAAGGCACTGCGGGCGGGCGAACGCGAGCTGCGCGCGCGAGGCGTGCGCTACGAGGAGGGACGACCGACCCAGGCTGACCTCGCCGAGGCTCGAGACCTGCTGACGCCGCCCGTGACGTGGCAGCAGGCGAGCGCCGACGCGCGAGCCGTTCGCGAGCGCGACCTGCGCGAGGCGACGGAGCGGCAGGAGGAGGCGCTGCAGTACTTCGCGCACTACCCGCGGCTCGTCGTCGAGGGCCCCGCCGGCACCGGGAAGACGAACATCGCCGTGCGCGCGGCCCTGCAAGCCGCCAACCGGGAGGAGCGCGTGCTGCTGACGTGCTTCAACCGGAAGCTCGAGGCCGAGCTGCGTCACCGACTGCGGGATCGCGAGGAGGTCACGGTCGCGCGCGTCCACCACCTCATGCTCGCGATCACCGGCATCACTCCCCCACCCGACGCCGATGACGCCTGGTGGAACGGCACCCTGCCAGACGCCACCCTGGCGATCACTCGCGCACCCGGCTTCGAGCCGCCCTACTCGTGCCTCGTCGCCGACGAGGCGCAGGACCTCGCGCGCGACTCGACGCTCGACGTGCTCGACAGCCTGCTCGAGGGCGGCCTCGCCGGCAGCCGGGTCATCGTCGCCGGCGACTTCGACGGGCAGGACATCTACCGCCCACGCCACGCTCGCTCGTCGAGTAGCCCGGCGGAGCCGGGCGTATCGAGACGAGAGACGCTCCTCGCCCGCCTCTCCGACGCCGGCCGCATGGCCGTGACCCGCAACGTGCGCCAGCGCCCCGAGCTCGCCGCCTTCGTCGAGGAGCTGCTCGGCGACGACGTCTACGAGCAGTACGATCGCGCCGAGCTCGGCGTCGAGTGCGGCCAGATCCTGCGGTTCGACTCCGCCGAGCAGCAGCAGGCGCAGCTGCAGCAGGTGCTGCGAGCCCTGTGGGAGGAGGGCTGGGAGCCGCGCGACATCCTCGTGCTCTCCCCTCGCCGCGCGTCGGCGGCCCGTCACGCGACGGGCTCGGTGGCGGATGCGCTGGCCCCCGACGACGCCGACGGTCCCGGCATCCGGTGGGGCACGGTGCACCTCTTCAAGGGGCTCGAGGCGCCGGTCGTCGTGCTCACCGACGTGGACGGTGCCACGCCAGGCTGGCGCGACCTGCTCTACGTCGGTGCCACGCGGGCGACCGAGCGGCTCGTCGTGCTCACGTCGCTCGACGAGATCGCAGACCGCGCGCCGCTCCCGCACTGACCCCTCGCGCGCCGGGAAGGCCGGGTCTACCGTCCGGAGCATGACGAGGCGGATCATCACGACGAGCGACGCCCCCCGGCTCCGCACTCTTCGCTCAGGGCGTCCGCGTCGGCTCCACGATCTACGTGTCCGGGATGGTCAGCATCGACCCGCAGACGGGCCAGCTCGCGGGAGCGTCGATCCAGAGCCAGACCACGCAGGCCCTGCACAACTGCGCATCGGTCCTCCAGGCCGCGGGCTGCACACTGGACGACGTCGCGATGGTGACCGTGCTGCTCGCGCATCCGGACGACTTCGCCGGCATGAACGAGGCCTACGCGGCCGTGTTCGCTACCGACCCGCCCGCTCGCGCAGTCGCCCGGCTCGGTCCGGAGCTGCCCGGCGTGCTCGTGTCGATCGCGCTGACTGCGCACGTCGGCCGCTGACCAGCACGACCGCGAGCGCTCGCGATCCTGTCCGCCAGTTCAGGCGTCACTCGCTCCCGTGTCCCGAGACCCTGGATAGCCGTCGAGGAAGCGCCGGTACATCACCTGATTGGGGAAGGCGTCTCGGACCTGGGTGCCGGGCAGATGCGCGAGCTCGGGTGCTGGGTCGCCGATGAAACCCCACCTGTCCTTGCCCTCGTCCCATGGCATCTCCGACGGGAACCACGAATCGACTCGGTACGCGCCGCGCACGATGCCGTAGGCGATGCCCAGTGCGTACGCCGCCCGGTCGCGGACCCATCCGGCGATCTTCCAGTGACCGCGCGTCGCGTCGTAGATCTCCCTCTCGTTCATGTCGGCGCGCCAGCCGTTCTGGATCTTGAGCATGATCACCGGCTCAGGGATCGGCGGGCACGGCTTGGCCTGGTGCCGCGCGACGACAGCGGGCAGTGTGGCGAGGCCGTGCTGGCCCGAGTGATGACCGCGAACGAGGTTCGTGAGCGGGTGATGGTCGGCGTGGAACGCATCGATGACGGCTTGCTCGACGATGAACGCCGTGTGCTCGTCCTCGATGCCGGTGCGCAGGAACAGCAGGTCGACCGGCTGCCCGCTGGCCTCGATCTCGTTGATCGTCCGGATCTTGGCTCGCTCCGAGGCGAGGTCGGCGCCAGCTTCGCGTACGTGGGCGTTGATGCGGTCGCCGATGCCCTTGCCGACGTAGAAGACCTTGCCGTCGCGCGGATCGCGCAGCGCGTAGACGTAGTAGCGCAGGACGTCCGCGACCTCACCTGGGATGCGAGCGTCGACAGACATGCCCGAATGCTACTGAGCGACTGACACTCCGGCCCCGCCGAGAGCGACCTCAACCGGGTCGCGCATCCGCTCTGTTACCGACCGTGACGGGCCATCCGTGCGCTCCCCGCTCCGCGCTCCTACGTTGAGAGCACACCATCCAGAGCGGCTGAGAGACCTGGCTCGACGACGCCGCAGCAACCCGTGATCGCGCGGGTGCTTCGGCCAGGACCGATGGATCTCCCGCATCGAGACCGGCCGAGGCCGGCATCGACCGAGCCCGCTGCGCGTGCCCGGATGCGGCTCCCTTGGGCTACGAGAGGACCACCGCATGACCAGCATCGACCGGGGCGCGCAACGACGGCGCGTGCTCGCCTCCTCCTTCGTCGGGACCACGATCGAGTGGTACGACTTCTACCTCTACGGCACCGCATCCGCCCTCATCTTCAGCACGCAGTTCTTCCCCGAGGGCAGCCCGCTCGCCGGCACGATCGCCTCGTTCGCGACGCTCGCGGTCGGCATCGTCGTGCGGCCGCTCGGCGGCATCATCGCCGGCCACCTCGGCGACCGCATCGGACGCAAGTCGCTGCTCGTCGCCTCGCTGCTGCTCATGGGCATCGCGACGACGATCATCGGGCTGCTGCCGAACTTCTCGGCGATCGGCTGGTGGGCGGTCGGCGGGCTCATCGTGCTGCGCGTGCTGCAGGGCCTCTCGGCGGGCGCCGAGTGGGGCGGATCCGCGCTGCTGAGCGTCGAGCACGCACCGGCCCGGCATCGCGGGCTCTTCGGCTCCTTCACGCAGCTCGGCTCCTCGGCGGGCATGCTGCTCGCGACCGGCGCCTTCTTCATCGTGCAGCAGGTGCTGAGCGCCGAGCAGTTCACCGACTTCGGCTGGCGCATCCCGTTCCTCATCTCGGCGGCGCTCGTCGCGTTCGGGCTGTGGATCCGGCTCGGTGTCGAGGACGCGCCGGAGTTCGAGGAGCACCGCTCGAGCGGCGTCACGCGCGCCCCGGTCGCCGAGCTGCTGCGCCACCACCGCCGCCCGCTGCTCATCACGATCGGCCTGCGGCTCGGCCAGAACGCCATCTACTTCCTCATCACCGTCTACATGCTGAGCTACCTCGCGAGCGAGCGCGGCGACACGACCTCCGGCGTCACCGCCGTGATGATCGCCTCGGCGCTCGGGCTCGTCGCGACGCCGCTGTGGAGCTGGCTCTCCGACCGCGTCGGCCGCCGCCGCGTCTCGATCTTCGGCTATGCCTCGATCGGCGTCTTCGGCTGGGCGCTCTTCGCCTTCCTCGACGCCGGCCCGCTCGCACTGCTGCCGCTCGTCGTCGTGATCGGCGTCAACATCACCCACGACTCGGTCTACGGGCCGCAGGCGGCGTGGTTCGCGGAGCAGTTCCCGGTGCACGTGCGCTACTCCGGCGTGAGCCTCGGCTACCAGATCGGCTCCGTGCTCGGCGGCGGCCTCATGCCGATGATCGCGGCGCTGCTGTTCTCCGCGGGCGGCAACGAGCCGTGGCTCATCGCCGGCTACCTGTCGGTGCTCGCGGCGCTCTCGATCGTGGCGGCCCTGTTCGCCGCCGATCCCGCGCGCGACCGGCCCGGCACCGACCTGGGCGACCTGCACGGCGCGACCGAGCGCATCCGCCCCGATTCCGACCCCGAGACCACCCTGACCGACGCGGAGCCCGTGCTCGCCGCGACCGAGAGGACCGACCGATGACCCGACCGCTGCTGCTGAGCGCCTTCGAGATGCTCGTGCCCAACCACCAGTCGCCGGGCCTCTGGCGGCACCCGGAGTCGCAGGCGCGCGACTTCGACACGCTCGGCTACTGGACGGAGCTCGCGAAGACGCTCGAGCGCGGCGGCTTCTCGGCGCTCTTCCTCGCCGACATCCCGGGCGTCTACGACGTCTACGGCGACGGCATCGAGGCGACGGCGCGCGGCGGCGTGCAGTACCCGGTGCTCGACCCGCTCGTCGCGGTGCCGGCGATGGCCGCGGTGACGGAGCGGCTCGGGTTCGGCGTCACGGCGTCGGTCACCTACGAGTCGCCCTACCTGCTGGCGCGCACGCTCACGACGCTCGATCACTTCACCGGTGGCCGCATCGCGTGGAACATCGTCACCTCCTACCAGGACTCCGCCGCGCGCAACCTCGGCTACGACAAGCAGCTGCCGCACGACGTACGCTACGACCGCGCCGACGAGTACATGCAGGTCATGTACAAGCTCTTCGAGGGCTCGTTCGAGGCGGATGCGGTGGTCGCCGACAAGGAATCGGGCGTCTGGGTCGACCCAGACAAGGTGCACCCGATCGGGCACGAGGGCGAGTGGTTCACGGTGCCGGGCTACGCGCTCGCGCACCCGGGGCCGCAGGGCACGCCCTACCTCTTCCAGGCGGGCGCGTCGAGCCGCGGGCAGGCGTTCTCGCTCGACCACGCGGAGGCGATCTTCTTCTCGGGCTCGACGCCGCAGCTCGTGCGCCGCTGGGTCGACGGCGTGCGCGAGGGGCTCGTCGAGCGCGGTCGGTCGGCGGACGCAGTGAAGATCCTGACGATCGCAACGGTGATCGCCGCCGAGACGGACGAGGAGGCGCGGGCGCGCCTCGAGGAGTACCGGCAGCACGTCGACATCGAGGGCGCGCTCGCGCTCTTCGGCGGCTGGACGGGCGTCGACCTCTCGGGCCTCGACCCGGATGCGACGCTCGAGCACGTGCAGACGGAGGCGAACCACTCCGCCCTCGCGTCGTTCACGACCCTCTCGACCGGGCGCGCGTGGACGGTGCGCGACCTCGCCGAGTTCGTGGCGATCGGCGGTCGCGGCCCAGTGATCGTCGGCTCCCCCGCGACGGTGGTCGACGAGCTCGAGCGTTGGCGCGAGGAGTCGGGCGTCGATGGCTTCAACATCACGGCGGCGGTGCGGCCAGCAGACATCGAGCGCTTCGTCGACCTGGTGACGCCGGAACTGCGGCGGCGCGGGCTGCTGCCCGAGGCGGGCGAGGAACCGAAGGGACTCACGCTGCGCGAGGCGCTGACCGGCGGAGGCCCGAACCTGCCGACCGACCACCTGGGGGCGGGCTTGCGGCGAGCTCGAGTCTAGGCCGCTTCAGCACTCGCAGGCCGGGCTCGACGTCGTCGAAAATGCAACCGCAGCGCGCCGTCGCCGTCGAGCCGAGTCCGCAGAGCGGCGGTAGCAGGCCGCGAGGAGCCAGTGGCGAGCGGAGCGTCTTTGCCGAGTGGGCAGCGTTCATACAAGGCCGGGGCGGCCAGCGAGCCGACTTCTACTTGCTGGGGCGGCCGACGATCTACGCCGACAGGAGTAGCGCACTTCCGGCTGCAGCGACGGATGCCTTACGGCAACCATGCTGCTCAGGATCGCGTAATCGAGCTCACGGTGTCCGGCCAGCCCCGACCCCGAGCTCGCGGGCGAGCGGATGCGAGACGCCGGAGTAGGAGCAGAGCATCCGCGATCCGGCCGACATGAAGCGGCTGGCCGGCGACCTGCCGCTTCATTGGGTCGCGAAGCACTCAAGCGCTGGCGTGCGGGCTCAGACGAATCCGTCGAGGCGAGGACGCGCACGTCGACGGCGCAACTTCGTGTCCGAAACGAGCTCAACTGCTAGCCGAGCCCTGCCCGTGAGCGGCGGGACCTCCGCCTCCGCCTCCGCCTCCGCAGAGTACGGTGTCAGGAAGCGCAAGAATGCTCGAGGCGCCTTGCGCTATCCCGCGCCCCGCCGGAGTGACAGGAGCATTTCGTCGGCCTCCGGATTAAATGGACCAACCGGTGGGCCGGCGACGCCACACGTAAACAGCGCAAAGCAGGCCGCGCCGAGGGGACGGGGGCGGGCTACTGGAGCCGGTGCATGATCGGGATGTGGGCGGCGCGGTAGGCGCACCGTCGCCCTGTCGCATCGCCTCAACGGTCCTATCGCCTGAGCGGGATGCGTTGGCTCTCGCCACGTCCCGACCGCGCGTCATCTCGTCGGTGTCGAGACTTGCGCGGGGCGTCGCGCGCGGCGAGGCGCTCACTGAGCAGGCGATCGGTGAGCACCGACCCGAGATCGTCTGAGCGCTCGCCGGGTTGCGCGAGGCGGTGCGCTTCATGCGCGGACTGTGAGATGGCGAGCGCATGGAGTTGCTCCCGCGGGATTTCGACCGGTTCGCCGTAAGCGGCAGGCGCTTCGGCTCGTCGGGTCGGGCGTCAAGTCCTGTGACGCACGGCGGCGATGATGCGATCAGCGACGGAGAGCGGCGATTCGTGCTCCCAGAACCTAAGCACCTGCCAGCCGTCGGCTTGAAGGCGCCGGCTGGTGTCGATGTCTCGCTCTCGATTTCGCTGGATCTTTGGACCCCAGTAGTCAGCGTTCGCCCTCGGCGCGATGAAATGCTCGGGGCACCCGTGCCAGAAGCACCCATCGATGAATACTGCAACTCGGCGCCGAGTGAAAACGATGTCGGCGCGGCGGCGCCGGTCGGACTCGAGGGCGGCATAGTCGACGCGGTACCGCATGCCAGCGGCGTGGAGCAGGCGGCGTACCGCCAGCTCGGGCGTCGTATCCCGACGGACGTTGCCCCGCATCGTCGCTCGAGCCGCCGGGGAGGTTGCCCAGCTCCCCAGCTCGATCCCGCCGTCCGTTGTGCCCACGAAGACATCGTGGCAGGCGACACCGCGCTGCGTTCCTGGAGGGTGGGCAGCCGCCGGTAGGCTGCTGGATAGGCAAGCTCAAGGCAGGCGGAGGACATGGAAGAAGAGAGCGCGATGAGGTCGACTCGGACCTACCGCATGGGGGAGCTCTTCGCGGGCCCGGGTGGCATTGCGGTGGGTGCGCACAAGGCGCTCAAAGACCCTGCTCTGTTCCGGCGGGTCGCCATCAAGCACGCGTGGGCCAACGACTACGACGCCGATACCGTTCGGACTTACTTCGGTGCGGTGCGGGAGTACGACCCCTCCTTGCGCCGCAATGACGTGATCCACGCGGATGTGAGAAAGCTGGACATCGATGCGCTCAGCGATATCGATGGCTTCGCGTTTGGCTTCCCCTGCAACGACTACTCACTGGTCGGCGAGCGAAAGGGGATTGCCGGAGACTTCGGCCCGCTCTACTCCTATGGCGTCAAGGTGCTCGAAGCGAAGCAACCCGAGTGGTTCGTGGCCGAGAACGTTGGGGGCATCCGCAGCCACGAAGAGACCTTCCGCCAGATACTGCTCGAGCTCGAGGCTGCCGGCCCGGGGTATGAGCTGACGACTCACCTCTATCGCTTCGAGGAGTACGGGGTCCCGCAGAAGCGGCACCGCGTCATCATCGTCGGCATTCGCAAAGATCTCGGCAAGCGCTTCCGAGTGCCCGCACCGACGACACCGGAACGCGACGACCAGGTGACGGCGGCAGAGGCGCTCGACGGCATCCACCCGTCGGCACCGAATCACGAGAAGACACGCCACTCGCCTTCAGTAGTTCGGCGCCTCTCCCAGATCCAGCCTGGTCAGAACGCCTGGAACGCCGACCTGAGCGAGGATTCTCGGATCAACGTGAAGGGTGCCACCCTGAGCCAGATCTACAAGCGCCTCAAGCCGAACGAGCCGAGTTACACCATCACGGGCAGCGGCGGTGGCGGCACGAGCGGCTACCACTGGGAAGAGCCGCGAGCGCTGACGAACCGAGAACGTGCCAGATTGCAGACGTTCGACGACCATCACCGGTTCGAGGGCGGCACCCTGAGCGTGAAGAAGCAGGTCGGCATGGCAGTCCCACCGAAGGGCGCCCAGGTGATCTTCGAAGCGCTCTTCAAGACGCTCGAGGGGATTCCCTACGACAGCGTCCCCGCGGCGCTGTCGCGGGGAGGAGCACGCACTCGGGGCCGGAACCGGGACTCGTGATGAGCTCACCGGTGCCGGCCAGCCGGGCGTCGCTTCAGAACTCGTTTCGATAGATGACCGTGTGGTCCGCAGCCCGCTCGAGGACCTCCAGCATCTTGCGAGCCTGGCGGTCCGAGGGCACCGCGCGGCCGCCCGCGAATCGTTGAACGATGTCGCGCTCGACAGGGCCCACGAAGCCCTGACGAACGCCGTGCTCGATCACACGGCGCCAGACATCGGACTTCACCTGCATCACTCGCGAGACGACCTGGAATTCCGCATCAACGCGAGCATCGGCTCGCGCGGCGGACTGGAGGGACCGATGAGTCGACTCGTCCATCAACTCGTCGACAGTAGCCGCGGACAGCTGCATCGGACGTCCCTGCAGCATCTTCCAGCAGGCCTCTTGCTTCGCCCACTGGGTGACATTCGCCTGCGAGCGGCGGGGATCGTTGAGGACCTCTTGCGCGAGCTTGGCCGCTACCAGCAGCTGTCCGAGGGCGACAGGGGTTAGAGCCTGCGACCTCCAAGTCCTCTCGAAGTCGAACTTGCCTCGCCCGCTCCTCTCGATCTCGAATGACAGCTTGGCCATCGCATAGGTGACGATGTTCGCCAGGTATCCCTTGCCGTACCAATCCGCCGCAAGGACCCCGAGACGGAGGTCACGGAACATAATGGCCTTCGCGATGCCTGTCCGGAAGTATGCGTCATTGACTAGATCTGGGCTCGCTTCCCAGAGCTTGTTCGCCTCTTCCGCATAGGCCATGAAGTTGGCTTGCGCGCCCTTGCTGACGATGTGCGGGCGCTTCGACCAGGAGAAGGCGTACTTCGCCCAGTCAGTCTTCGTCACCTTCTGGTGCTTCGGGAACTCGAGGTCAAACTTCTTCTGCTGAGATGCGACAAGCGCATTGCGTCGGGACTCGTACTGGCCACGAGTTCGCTCGTAGAACCAACCCGTCTGGTACTGCTCCCCCTCTCGAGCCGGAGCCTTCACGCGGTTGCTGATCTTCTCCAGCTCGACATGGAACTGGCTGTTCGAGAAGAAGTCCGCTTCATTCACCTTGTTCTGGCTGTTCGCAAACCGCGAGACGCTGGCGACAATCTCGGCCGCACGCTCGGGTACCACCTTGACGAGCTTCATCTGCACGTACACGTCGTCGAGTGAGCGGCCGGTCCCAGTACGGAGGAAATGCACTAGTGAGGAGGTCGTCTGACCGCCATTGACGATCTGCCAGTTCTCAATCGCCGTGATCGCCGGCCCACTCGGAGTCGCTACAAGCGTGACGTCCGTCGCAGTTGTGGTCAGGCCGTTGTTATAAGCGAGGAACATCGAAGGCTCATTGAGCAGGGTTGCCTGGATGCCCTTGTTCACCTTGCCCCGCGCGCTCAGGTAGGTCCTGACATTCGACTCAAGGAGGCGACTGCCGTGCTCGCGGAAGACGGAGGCGAGCACATCGCCTGGCAACACCGCGAGATAGGAGTGCGCCTCCTCGTCCGTGTCCGAAGCGGGCAAGCAGGGCAAGCCGTCAGGCAACCAGCGCGTGAGGTCGATCACCAGATCCTCGAGGCCCGTCTTCGAATGAGCGAGTGCCTCCAGCCTTCCGAGATCCCAAATCTCGAACGATGCCCGACGCCCCACCACCTCGCGGCTGGCGACAGTCGTGATGCGCTCGCTCATTGTGGCATCGGTGATGAGCAGGAACTTAATTCGCTCCACCCGCATGTCGCCGTTCGAAGCCAGCAGTTTCTGCAGGTAGACGGCCAACTCGACGGCGGGCGAACTGATCTCGAGATTCTCCTGGAGCCACCCGTCCGCCGATTGCTCCACGAAATGGACACCGGCATCGAAGACCTTGGTTGCCTCCGTGCGAGTGAGAATAGCATCAGGGTCTTCGGTGTGCAGGCCGACGAGGATCAACAGTGAATCGTCGGCTTGCTCGTGCGCGTAGCCAAGCAATCCCAGCCGTCGCCGGTTGCGACCGGCGACATCGACGATCGGGTGCACCGAGACATCCACGAGCACCTCCGCCTCCTGCAGCCGCTCGACGACCTCTGTGGCGAAGGCTTCTAAGGTGAACTGCTTAGAACCGGCAGCCTGCGCGTGGATGGCGTTCTGCAATTCGAAAAAGTAGTCGTTCATCATGACCTCAATACCTCAGGACGCTGTCGTCCGCAACAAAACCAGAAAGTGCGTCAAGCGCGACGCTATACGTGACGTCCAACACGCCGGCGTCCAGCGACCCGGCCCGGATACGTGGGAACTCGTCAGAGACTCGATACGCGAGCCAACCGGTCTCGACGAAGCTCCAGTTTCGGTAGTACTCGTCGGTGGAGTCGAATCCGATCGCGGCGAGCGCATCCTCGAACATCTCGAGCGCCAACGGGTCGCTACTGACAAGCTCCGCAGTGTCTGCCACTGCAGACGTGATGCAGACGGCCTCCGGCGAACCCGAAATGTCCCGCTCCAGGGGCAAGACCGCGAGGTAAAGTTCGAGGTCGGACGGCTCGAGCTGATCGAGATTCGAGATCCGGACGGCCTTGGGCGGGCGGTGAGCCGACTTCACCTCGAATGCGAATCCGCTTGCGTACACGAAGTCCTTGGCGCCGCCGAACGGGCCCACCCACGCAAGCATCTCCGTACGGCTATCTGCGCCACCCCGCAACCGAAGCTGCAACAGTCTCAACTCTGCGAACAGGCCGCGAATCTCCGATTCACCGAGGCGGCCCCGCTTGCGGGCGAACATCTGCCTCAGCTCCTCGAGACCGTCGAGCAACGCGCGAACCGCCGGGGCGCCCGCGTCGGCCTTCGCGGCTTCCGCGAGGACGTAATCAAGGACGGTTGCGAACCCAGGGGTGATGCCTCGATGTGTCGACGTCAGTCGCAAGTATGCAGTCTTTCCGTCGGAAGACTGCTGATGCAGGACGTCGAGGCCGCGGAAGCCGTCGACCACGGACGTCAGTGGCTGATCCAGCTCGATGACGACTGCCGGTCGCCTTTCGACATTCTGGACGTAGGCGCGGAGGCTTGGATGCGGCAGAGGGAGAAGCTGATGCGGCCCCCGTGCCAGCACGGCCTCAAGCTTCGGCCGGAGGCTCACTCTCCCTCCTCCAGCTCTTCCTCATCGGTGACGCCGAGATGCGCGCGCGCGAACACCTTGTTGACGACGAACCTCGCACCGGCCTTCTCCCGGAGCGCTCTCGCCTCTTCTTGCGGCGAAAGACCAGGGAAGGCAAGAACGACGGCCGCGATCGGGGTCTCCTGCGACTCGGGGAACTCCTTCGACGACACGGAATAGAGGAGAATTGCGGGGCGCTCAAGTCCGCGCCTGACGATCGTTGTCTCGGTGAGCTTCTCGTCGTCCCTGAGGCTCTCCTGAAGCTCACGCAGCGCCGACCTGGGGACCACATTTCGGATGTCGCTCCCGGTCGCAACACGTCGGTTGGCGAAGTAGAGCCGCCCATCCAACAGGTCGAGCTGGTTGCGGGCAGACACCGCCTGCTTGATGTGCGTCGTGATCGCATGCGGACTGCCGGAGCCATTGACCAAGACGACGTCCCAAGCCTCCCCGTTGACGGCTTCGCCGAGGTACTGGGCGATCTGAGGCACGGTGGCCGTCGGGTTCCCTAGGCCGAAATAGGGGTCGCTCTCATGCCCACGGAAGGCAAGGAAGAAACGCTCGACTGCACCGCGCGGCACCCCCCTCCAGATCATGTGCCCGCCTTGCTCTGAGGCGGACGTCTCGTACTGCGTCGTTGCCTCGGCTTCGGTGACAAGTGCCCGCAGGGCCGCGCGGTTCCTGGCGCGAGCATCCGCCTCGGGCGGGAGCGCGACAGATTCGAACTTGTGGCCGTGGACGAGGACCTTGCCGTCGTAGAACTCGCCAGCGCGCTGCTTCGACGCGGCTGTCACCATGAACGTCTCAGGGTGCCGGCGGATCTTGATTCCGAAGTGCTCGGGCGTGAGTTTCATCGCATTCATCTCACGCATGGAACGCCGAAGGTCGTCGGAGATCTCTGCGACGTAGCGGAATAGATCGACGACGTCTGAGTCGATCCAGATGCGGACAAGGTCTTCGTAGCCAGGGCGATAGCCGAACCAGCGGCCCATCTGCAGCAGGGTGTCGGCGGCCCCCGCGCGCCGGACAAAGTAGCTCACTTGCAGGCCGTTCAACGTCAGTCCGCGCGCCAGTACGTTCCCGCCCACAAAGATCGTTGGCAGCCGGTCCTCGGCTTCTCGGGCCGACGGCGACATCTCCGACCGACGCCGGGCGCGCTCGTTCGTGGTGCGGCCGTTGACGAGCTCGATACGGACATCCCGCAGAACGTCGATCAGCTCAGCGCGGACCTGCTGCCATGTGAACTCCACATGCGAGTACTCGCGCTCGTACATCCTCAGCAGCCTGTGGGTGGTTGGCGACATGCCCCCGCCGGAAGGCATGGCGAACTCTGCGGCCGCCGCGTCGAGAAGGTCGAGCACCGCCGCCTGCGTCAGTCCGTGGATCCGCGTCTGGATGTCGTTGAACCGCGAGACGTTGACCATCATGGCGGCGGCACTGGCGCCATCGCCGCGGAGGCGCCGGACCCCCACCCCGACGAGGAACGTCGCTATCGCATCATGGAGCGACTCTGGCAGCTCGGTCACCAGGTGTGTGCGCTTGTGGCTGTATGGGAGCATCGCAACGCAATCGGCGACATCGTCGATCAGGGCATGTGCATGTTCTCCGGGGCTCTCTCCGTCGCCGAAGTATCTGCTGATGCCGGAGTAATTCGACGGGCTCTCCAGCGCCTGGATGTAGTGCCTAGGGAACAGATCCTCCTGGTTGGCATCGTCGATCAGGACATTCGCGAACGGCGTCGCGGTGATCGCCATGTAGGAGCTTCGTGCGGATGAGTTCAACAGCTCCCGAATCGCCGCATTGACGGCCGCAACATCGTCCTCTCCCCGTGTGTTGATCGACGCCCAGTCCGCCTCGTCGTCAATGACGACGAGGGGGACCGAGAGCCGCCCGGAAGCGTGCTGCTGCTTCAGATAGTTGGCGAGGTTGCGGAGCACCGCCGCGTTCTTCTTCACAACGAAGACGGTAGGCACGGCGCCGCCGATCGCGACGCGACTCGTACGCTTCGCCGCGGAGTTGAAGTCGCTGTTCGTGGTCGTCAGCACGTTGGTGTGCGTCGTGCCGTCGATCAGACCCACACCGACGAGACGCTTAGCCTGCGTTGCATCGATGTGGTCCTCGGTGAAGGCGGAGTCAAAACCCAGGAGGTCGGAGTCCACGCGCTGTTGAGTCTGGCGCCGCAGGTCCTCGGTGTGCCCACCGATGATGACGATCAGGTTGTAGCCATAGTCGATGGCCTTGTTCAGCACACCGACGTAGGTCGCGGTCTTGCCGGACTGCACCTCACCGATCGCCAGACCCCGGCGAGCCCACTCGCCGTCAACTGTTGGGTCGCCCATGAGCTCGACAAGCCGGTCGGTCTGCGAGTCGAGGTTTGCGATGACGTTAGGCGCCCAGTTCCGCTCGAAGAGCAACTCGCGGTAGGCGTTCCATCGAGTCAGCTCGACGGTCGGCTTTCGCTCATCGATCCATTCAGTGAACTCCGCCTGATCGACGACACCGATGCCGAGGCGAAGCTCGACCTTCCGAAGCTCGATGATGTCGTCAATCACCGATTCGATGTCGGCGGCGACCAGACCAGGGGTGAGGATCGGAGCGACCTGGTGTGCTCTCGAGCGCAGGTCGTCCAGCTCAATCGAGCTGTCATCCGTGATCAGTCGATTGAGCGTATGCAGCAGATGCTTGCGTTGAGTCGTGATGTCCATGTCAGCTTCCACTCCAGATTTTCGCGATTCGGTCTTCGAGATCCTCGACTGAGTCGAACGGCTCGATGTTCTTGAGCGCCATGACTGCTGCTTTCGGCTCGTCCGGAAGGACGGCCGCAGCCCGCAGCGCCGTCAGGCGCTCGTCGACGGCATCCGGATCGAGGTGGATCGGCTTGGGATGCTCACTCTTCGCTACAGAGGCGTAGAGGTCTTCCACCGGGAAGCCTCCCGCCAGGTCCTCGAGAAGATCGTTCAGCAACCCACGCTGGGCCTCATCGAGGTCTTCCGCCAGCGCGCGCACAGAGGGATGCGAGAGATTCACCTCGTACCAGTAGCCGTCGCGTCCGTTCTGGCGAGACCACAACCGTTGCATCGGGTCGAGCTGGGGATCCTTCCGAGCGCGGAAGGTGTGCACGCGCTCACTGGAGCCGGTGATCGACGTCATCACGTCGGCGAGCCTTCGCTTCAGCACGGCCGGAGCTTCCGCCCTGGACTTCTTGATGTCCAGACGCCAGAGGTGGTCGAGCGCGTTGGGGAAATCCACCCGCACGCGGGACTGCTTGGAGAGCTCGGCACGCCGCGCCAGGCCCGCCCACGTGCCATGAGAGATCAACCGCTTATTGCGATAGATGTAGAAGCCCTGCGCTTCTCGCATGCCAGCGCCCAAGTCAGGTCGACGACGCTCCGTCGCAGTCAGCTTGGATACATGAGGAAGCGTGAACGCCTTGATCTCGACCGGCAGGCCCTCGATCCTGATGAGCTCAGTGGGAGAGGACTGCGTGGCGCGATTGCGTGTGAGAAAAGGGTCCACTGGCTGCACCGCCACACCATTCACGGTGATTGCCAGCGGACGCCCGCCTTCCCCTTCGAGGAAGCGGTGGAACGTCAGCGCGAGGTGATGACGCAGTGCCGTCAGATGCGCCACCATCGCCTTAGAGAGATCGACCTCTCCGGCGAGCATGACATCGAGCTGTCGCCACACGACCAAGGTGCCTTGATCCATCGACTCCAGTGCGTCGATCGATGGGAGCTCCGCGATATCCGCCTCACCCAGAACCCGGACTGTCCAGCGGCCCGTTTCGCGCACGTGATCGATGTCCCACTGCAACGCCTTCAGAGCGCCGTCGTGTAGGGAGGCCACTGTCAGCTGGCGTCCCTGCGAGAGAGAAGCTGTCTTGAGGCCGAGCCCGAAGCGTCCCAAGTCGTCTTCGGCGCGAGTGCCATCTCCTACGGAGCCCGCTAGCCGCAGCGCCTGCCGGATCGATTGCTCATCCATGCCTGCACCGTTGTCGAGAACCGTGACGTAGCTGGCCTCGATCGGATCGCCGACAACCGCAACCTCCGTTGCGCCCGCGGTGATCGAATTGTCGATGAGGTCAGCGACCGCGGCGCCGAAGTCGTAACCGACCGACCGCATGGATGTCAGCAGCTCCACGCCGGGGACCAGTTCTTCGTCTCTCATGTCTACCAACCCACTCGTTCTCGAACCACCTCGGTCACCAGCCGAACACCGTAAGCGTGCGGAAAGGAAGCGCCAAGCGGTGCGATCTGTAGATCTCTCGTGCCAGCTCCACGTGCGAGTCGTAGGCATTGATCGCCGCTTCTCGACCGTTGTTCTGGTAGCGATAGCTGATCGGCACTGCAAGCACCAGGTGGTCTGCATCCTCAAGCAGAGCGCCGTTCAAGATTGCGCGATAGCCCGTATTGCTCTGTGCGGCACGCCCGGCATCGATCTCGAGCACGACCTTGTGGGTGGGATGAAACGCATCGACCTCGTGCCCGGGGATGACGTTCCCCTCACGGTCATGACCGCGATGCATCGAGACGCTCGCGCGCTTGCCAGGGCTGACCTGGAATCCTGCATCGATAAGCGCCGGCCGGACCAACTCCAGGGCTTCCTCCGCCCTTCTGGTCGAGAAGCTCACCCGGCGAGAGTCGAGCCGATCCTCGACGTCGGCGAAAGCCTGCCGGACGGTATGCAGCCACGAGGGAACGGCTCGTTGCGCAGGGAAGGACTGCGCCAGCGGGTACGACAATGTATCTCCTCGATGAGCTGGGGACTCAGCAACGCGACACCGAATACGCGCTTGACCGCGCACTCGACTTATCTTCACCAAGCTATTGGATGGCGATGACATTCACCGATCTCCCGCGTGTCGCACCGATCCGATCAGTGGCCACGGTGGCTTGGCGCGCGCGACGGAGCGTCACACTCCGTCACATCCCGCCGCGCTATCAGACAGCGTGAGACCATGGAAGGCGACCCTTCGCATCCGCACCGGGAGCCTCCCCCATGATTACGATCGACCACGTCAGCCGGCGCTTCGGCGACGGCCTCGATGCCGTCGTCGCGCTCGACGACGTCTCCATCGAGGTGCAGCGCGGCGAGATCTTCGGCGTCGTCGGGCAGTCGGGCGCCGGCAAGTCGACGCTGCTGCGCACCGTCAACGCGCTCGAGCGTCCGGATTCCGGCACCGTGACCGTCGACGGCACCGTCATCACCGGGCTCGAGGGCGCCGCGCTGCGACAGGCCCGCCACAAGATCGGCATGGTCTTCCAGCACTTCAACCTCGTCGGCAACCGCACCGTCGCGCAGAACGTCGAGTTCGCGCTCGAGGCGGTCGGCGTCAAGGGCGACGAGCGCCGCGGCCGCGCGCTCGAGATGCTTGACCTCGTCGGCCTCGCCCACCGCGCGAAGGACCGCCCCGCGCAGCTCTCCGGCGGCCAGCGCCAGCGCGTCGGCATCGCCCGCGCGCTCGCCTCGCAGCCCGACGTGCTGCTGAGCGACGAGGCCACGAGCGCGCTCGACCCCGAGACGACCCGGCAGATCCTCGACCTCATCAAGCGCCTCTCGGGCGAGCTCGGCCTCACCGTGCTGCTCATCACCCACGAGATGGACGTCGTCAAGCGCATCTGCGACTCGGCGGCCCTCATGGAGCAGGGCCGGGTCGTCGAGCAGGGCGCGCTCGAGCAGCTCATCCGCACGCCCGGCTCGCGCGTCGCCGCCGAGCTCTTCCCGGTCGGCGAGGCGCACTACACGCCCGGCCACCGCATCATCGACGTCACCTACACGGGGCTGAGCGCCGACCGGCCGGTCATCGCGCAGCTCTCGCGCGACTTCGGCCTCGACGTGTCGATCCTCGGTGCCGCCCTCGAGACGATCCGCGGCCACCAGGCCGGCCGCACCCGCCTCGCCGTGCCCGGGGACGCATCCGTCGCCCTCAAGGTGATCGACCGGCTCACGTCGCAGGGCGTGACCGCGTGGGAGGTGCACCCGTGATCGACCCCGCCGCGCCGGAGTTCTGGCCGCAGCTCTTCGCCGTGCTCCTCGAGGGCACGTGGGAGACGCTCTACATGACGGCGATCGCGATGGCGATCACGTTCGTCGTCGGGCTGCCGCTCGGCATCGTGCTCGTCGGCACCGAGCCCGGCCGCTTCCTCGAGGCGCCGCTCGGCCAGCGCTGGCTCGGCCGCGCGATCAACGCGGTGCTGGGCTTCGTCGTCAACCTCGGCCGCTCGGTGCCGTTCATCGTGCTGATGATCGCGCTCATCCCGGTGACGCGCTGGCTGCTCGGCTCGTTCATCGGCACCGGCCCCGCGATCGTGCCGCTCACGCTCGTCGCGATCCCGTTCTTCGTGCGCGTCGTCGAGATCGCCGTGCGCGAGGTCGACCCGGGCCTGTTCGAGGCGGCCGAATCGCTCGGCGCCTCCCGCTGGCTCGTCGTGCGGCGCGTGCTGCTGCCGCAGGCGTGGCCGGCGATCGCGCTCGGCACCGCCACGACCGTCACCTCGATCATCAACTTCTCGGCGATGGTCGGCGTGGTCGGCGGCGGCGGCCTCGGCAACGTCGCCCTCACCTACGGCATGCAGCGCTACAGCGCGCTCCACATCGTCTTCGTCGTCATCATCCTGTTCGTCATCGTGCAGGTCGTGCAGTGGCTGCTCACTCGGCTCGCACGACGCCTCAGCGGCGCCACCCCCGCCGCCGGCCGCACCGCCCGACGGACCGAGCGCGCCGCGCTCGACCTCGACGACGCATCCATCGTCTCCGCACCGACTCGCGGCGACACCGACTCCCCCACTCGTTAGGAACCATCCATGGCCAAGCGCCGCTCCCTGCTCACCGCCCTCGCCGCCGGCGCGACCGTCGCCGCGCTCACCGCCTGCTCCTCCGGCGCCGCCGACACCGCCGCCCCCGAGGACGGCTCGCTCGGCACCGTCCGCGTCGGCGCGCTCCCCGTGCCGGCCGGCGACATCCTGAACTGGGTCGACGAGAACCTCGCGGATGCCGAGGGTCTCGACATCGAGTACGTCGAGTTCACCGACTACAACACCCCCAACCCCGCCCTCACCGACGGCTCGACCGAGGCGAACCTCTTCCAGAACGCGACGTTCATGGAGACCTACAACTCGCAGGCGGGCGGCTCGCTCGTCTCGGTGGGCGAGGTCTACCTGCCGGCCGCCGCCTTCTACTCCGACTCGCTGACGTCGATCGACGAGCTCGGCGAGGGTGCGACGATCGCCATCCCGAACGACCCGACGAACGAGGCGCGCGCGCTCGAGATCCTCGCGGCCGAGGGGCTCATCGAGATCGCCGAGGGCGCGACGAACCTCGACGGCATCACGGCGAACCCGTCGAACTTTCGCTTCACCGAGGTCGAGAACGCGACGCTGCCGCTCGCGATCCCCGACAACGACGCGGTCTTCGTCACCGCCTCGTTCGCGCTGCCGGCCGGCCTCACGCAGGACCAGGCGATCCTCACCGAGGGCGACGACTCGGAGTACTTCAACGTGCTCGCCACGACGCCCGAGCTCGAGAGCGACCCGCGCATCGCGAAGCTCTACGAGCTGCTGACCTCGGAGGAGACGCAGGAGTACATGCTCGAGACGTGGGGCGGGCTGATCGTGCCGATCGCGGGCTGATCCACCGCCTTCCTCCCACCGCGCCGCGTGCTCTGAGCACGCGGCGCGGTCGTCGTCTCGGCGCCCGGACGCGTGATGCTCCTATTGCTGTCAAGCGGCGGTGAGCCATTGGCGGTAGCGCTCGGCCAAGGCGTCGTCGCGGCGTTCGCCTCGTTCGATCCGGGAGATGGCTGATGGCCAGCTCTGGAGTGCTTGCGCGGCGGTGGCGAGGGTGAGGCCTCGGGCGTGACGGAGGGGTCTTAGGTCGTCGATGGTGGGCACGGGCTGAGGCTGGACGATGTGCATGAAGATCTCGTCGGCGATGTAGCGCTTGAGGCAGCGGATGATCTCCGGCATGGTCTTGCCCTGCTCAGTGCGATTCGCGACGTAGTCCCGGGTGCGTTGCTCCGAGCTCATGCGTACGAGCGCGATCCGGTAGAGCGCGTTGTTCGCCTGCCGATCGCCGCCGCGGTTGAGGCGGT
>NZ_ASHR01000020.1 GCF_000400485.1 Agrococcus pavilionensis RW1 | reverse complement strand
GTCAAGCGGCGGTGAGCCATTGGCGGTAGCGCTCGGCCAAGGCGTCGTCGCGGCGTTCGCCTCGTTCGATCCGGGAGATGGCTGATGGCCAGCTCTGGAGTGCTTGCGCGGCGGTGGCGAGGGTGAGGCCTCGGGCGTGACGGAGGGGTCTTAGGTCGTCGATGGTGGGCACGGGCTGAGGCTGGACGATGTGCATGAAGATCTCGTCGGCGATGTAGCGCTTGAGGCAGCGGATGATCTCCGGCATGGTCTTGCCCTGCTCAGTGCGATTCGCGACGTAGTCCCGGGTGCGTTGCTCCGAGCTCATGCGTACGAGCGCGATCCGGTAGAGCGCGTTGTTCGCCTGCCGATCGCCGCCGCGGTTGAGGCGGTGGCGGGTGGTCCTGCCGGACGAGGCTGGGATCGGTGAGACGCCGCAGAGTGCCGCGAACGCGGGCTTCGAGCGCATGCGCTCTGGGTTGTCGCCGGCGGTCACGAGCAGCTGGGCGCCGGTGACCGGTCCAACTCCGTAGGCCGCTCGCAACGCTGGCGCTGCGGAGGTGACGAGCGGATCGAGCAGCCGGTCGAGGTCGTCGACCTCCGCCCGGAGGGCCTGTGCTCGCCGTGCGAGGCTTCGCAGGGCGAGCTGGAGCGGCTCATCTGAACGGGCCGCGGCGAGCCGCCGCAGTCGCTGCTCATCGCTCAGCGGTCGGAGCCTTGCTCGCAGCTGCTCTGGTGCGGTGACGATTAGCGCCTTGATCTGCGCGAGCGCAGCCGTGCGGGCCTTCAACGCTGAGCGGCGTGCGACTAGCACCACCCGGATCTGCTCGACCTGCCCATCGCGCGTCTTCGGCGTCGGCATGTCGTCGTCAGCCAGCGCGACCGCGGCGGCCGCGTATGCGTCGGCCGAGTCGGACTTGCCGCGACGGCGGCGCTGCTGCCGGGACGGCCGGATCACCTCCCGCACGTCGACACCCGCCGCCCGGAGATGATCAGCGAGACCGGCGCCGTACGAGGCGGTGCCCTCGACGCCGACGCGACGGATGCGGCCGAAGGAGCCAGCGAACGCGAGCAGCGCGGCGTAGCCGGCGCCGGTCGCGGGGAACCCGCTATCGCTGAGCCGGCGCCCTGTCGCATCGACCACCGCCGCGTGCAACGTGTCGGCGTGCGTGTCCACGCCGACGATGACTTCTCGGTCCTGGCTTGCCATCATGGTTGAGCCCTCATCTCATCTCTGGGCACCCGGCCAGGCGGGCAGACAGGACGTTGATGGGGCCTCTGAACCAGGCTCCTATGAGGTCATGACCGTCTGGCCGGCACCTACTTGCAGAAGCTCGTCGGCCGTGGACAGATCAAGTGAAAGACACGAAGTCAGTCAGTGGCTGAGCCACACGACCGACGAGCATCTCCATCATCAACGTCAGTGGTGCGTGGTGGAATGCGTGCATGGATGAGTGG
>NZ_ASHR01000019.1 GCF_000400485.1 Agrococcus pavilionensis RW1 | reverse complement strand
GCATGTCGTCGTCAGCCAGCGCGACCGCGGCGGCCGCGTATGCGTCGGCCGAGTCGGACTTGCCGCGACGGCGGCGCTGCTGCCGGGACGGCCGGATCACCTCCCGCACGTCGACACCCGCCGCCCGGAGATGATCAGCGAGACCGGCGCCGTACGAGGCGGTGCCCTCGACGCCGACGCGACGGATGCGGCCGAAGGAGCCAGCGAACGCGAGCAGCGCGGCGTAGCCGGCGCCGGTCGCGGGGAACCCGCTATCGCTGAGCCGGCGCCCTGTCGCATCGACCACCGCCGCGTGCAACGTGTCGGCGTGCGTGTCCACGCCGACGATGACTTCTCGGTCCTGGCTTGCCATCATGGTTGAGCCCTCATCTCATCTCTGGGCACCCGGCCAGGCGGGCAGACAGGACGTTGATGGGGCCTCTGAACCAGGCTCCTATGAGGTCATGACCGTCTGGCCGGCACCTACTTGCAGAAGCTCGTCGGCCGTGGACAGATCAAGTGAAAGACACGAAGTCAGTCAGTGGCTGAGCCACACGACCGACGAGCATCTCCATCATCAACGTCAGTGGCCCATGGTGGAATGCCCGCATGGATGAGTGGTCTCGGTCACCGCCGAGCGCGTCGGCCTCCACTCCCGGGTCACGCTGCGGGCTCGCGACGGCACGATCGACGTCGACATGTCGCATTCGAAGGCCGGGAGGCTGCAGGAGGCCGTGCGCCATCTCAGGGCGCCTGCCCCACTCGCCGCGCGCTGACCGCACGCCGCGATCGCGGCCGGGCCCGATGCGGCTGCTCGGCACGCTCAGGCGAGCGAGAGCACGAACGACAGCACGAAGCCCGCGGCCGTGCTCATCGCGACGGCGGGGCCGCCGTGCTCGTACGCCTCGGGCATGAGCGTGTCGGCGAGCGAGGCGATCACGGCGCCGGCGGCGAACGCGAGCGGGAGCGAGATCGTCTCGGCCTCGGCGCTCGCGAGCGGCCCGGCGCCCAGCACGACCGCGCCGACGAGCAGGAGCGCGCAGACCGACCACAGCCCGAGCACCTTGCGGCTCGACATCCCCTGCTCCTTCATCGAGGATGCGCCGACGAGCGCCTCGGGGAGGTTCGAGACGAAGATCGCCGCGAGCAGGGCGAGGCCGCCCGAGCCCTCGGTGAGCGAGACGCCGAGCGCGACGTTCTCGGGGACGCCGTCGAGCGTCACGGCGGCGAGCAGCGCGAGCCCGGCCGCGCCGCGCGTCGACGCCTTCGAGGCCCGCGCATCCGTCGCCGCCGCATCCGTGTCGAGCTTCGCGCTCCCCGCGACCTCGTCGGCGGGAGCGCCCTTGCCCGGCTGCGCGGCGCGATCGAGCAGTGCGCTCAGCAGCGTGAACACGAGCGCGCCGACGAGGAGGCCGATCGCCGCGCGCCAGATGCCGCCCATCTCGTAGGCGTCCTCGAAGAGCTCGAACGCGAGCGCAGTGACGAGCGCCCCGGCGGCGAACGAGAGCAGGATCGCGAGCACGCGCTTCGGCAGCTCGAAGCGCATCCCGACGAGCGCGCCCAGGATGAGCGCGCTCGAGGCGACCGCGCCGAACAGCAGAGCCTGCGGCATGCCTCAGGGTACGACCGGCGCCTCGTCGCCGCACAGGCCTGCGGAGGTGCCATGATGCACGCGTGTCGACGTCGCGCGCCGTGCCCCTCGCCCTCATCGGCTGGCTCGTGTGCGTCGAGCTGACGAGCGGCGTGCTGCAGGGCTGGTACGTCACGCTCACGCCCGACATCGCCCGCCACCTCGACGTCACCGACGCCGACGTCAACTGGTTCGAAGCCGGGCAGCTGCTGCTCTCGGCGCTCTTCGTGCCGATCCTCGCGAAGCTCGGCGACATGCACGGCCACAAGCGCATGCTGCTGCTCTCGACCGCGATCACGGCCGCGGCGAGCTGGTGGATCGCCTTCGCGGGCGACTTCACGAGCTACCTCATCGCCTTCTCGCTGCAGGGCGCCTACGCGGTGTGGCTGCCGCTCGAGGTCGCGCTCATCTTCGACCGCGGCCGCCGCACAGGCGTCGCGCCGTCGACCACCCGCCGCGCCGCGGGCCTGCTGGTCATCGCCCTCGAGGCGGGAGCGATCCTCGGCGCCCTCGGCTCCGCCGCCGCCCTCGGCGCCTTCGGCGACGCGATCCCGCCGACCCTCATGGTGCCGGCCGCGATAGTGACGCTCACGTTCTTCGCGATCCTCTGGGGCGTGCCGGAGTCGGAGCCGCTCCCCGACCGCCGCCTCGACGCGGGCGGCTTCGTGCTGCTCGCGCTCTCGCTCCTCACCATCACCTCTGGCCTCACGTTCCTCAAGATCGGCGGGCTCGAGGCGTGGTGGGGCTGGGCCGTCATGGCGCTCGGCGTGCTGCTGCTCCTCCCCTTCGGCCGCTGGGTGCTCGGCAAGACCGATCCCGCGATCGACCTGCGCGTCATGCGGCAGCCGTCGATGTGGCCCGTGCAGCTCACCGCGGGACTCGTCGGCGTGAGCCTGCTCGGCGCGCAGACGCCGCTCGCGACCTACGCCGGCACGGATCCCTCGCTCGGCTACGGCCTGGGGCTCGACGCGACCGGCCGCTCGCTCCTCATCGGGGTCTACCTGCTCGCGCTCATCGTCGGCGCCGGCGCGCTCGCCGCGCTCTCCACGCGCATCCGACCCCGACTGCTGCTCATCATCGCTTCGACGCTCGTCGGCGTCGGCTACCTGCTGCTCGTGCCGTTCCACCTCGAGGTCTGGCAGGTCTTCGCCTGCATGGCGGTCGCGGGCATCGGCTCGGGCGCGCTCGTCGGCGCGCTGCCCGCAGCGGCGGCGGCCGCCGCGCCGCGGGGGCAGACGGGCGTCGCGACCGGCATGACGAACACGACGAAGACGATCGGCGGCTCGTTCGCCTCCTCGATCTTCGCGATCGTGCTCGCGGTCGGCGCCGTCGGCACCGCCGCGAGCCTCGGCGGCTACATCGTCGTGTGGATCATCTGCGGCGTGACGGCGCTCGTCGCCGCAGCGGCGCTCGTCGCGGTGCCGCGGCTCGCGTTCGCCGACCCCGAGCCGGTCATCGAGGCCATCCCCGGCGCGACGCCGGCGCCGCGCTCGTAGGCGGCCAGAGGATCAGTCCTTCGCGGTCAGCGGCCCGCGGTGGACGATCCACGGATGCGTCTGCGCGACCGGCTTGATGATCGTCTCGTCGACCGAGACGTGGCCGGGCAGCGCGAGGATGTCGGTCATGACGCGCGCGACGTCGTCCGCCGAGAGGGGGTCCTGCACGTCCTTGTAGACCGCATCCGCCTTCTCCTTGTCGCCCTCGAACCGCACGAGGCTGAACTCCTCGGTCCAGACCATGCCCGGCGCGACCTCCATGACGCGGATCGGCTCGCCCGCGAGCTCGAGCCGCAGCACGTCGACGAGCTGCTTCTCGGCCGACTTCGCCGCGTTGTAGCCCGAGCCGCCCGTGTAGGGCACCGTCGCCGCGATCGACGTCACGACCATGATCTCGGCGTAGGAGCCGTCGCGCGTCGATTCGCGCAGGAGCGGCAGCAGCGCGTCGATGACGCGCTTCGTGCCGATGACGTTGGCCTCGAACATCCAGCGCCAGTCGTCGATCGACGTCTCGGCGAGGGGCGCCGCGCCCTTCGCACCGCCCGCGACCTGCACGAGCCCCGTCGGGCGGAACGCCGCCGCCGCCTCCGCGAGCCGCGCGATGTCGCCCTCGTCGGTGAGGTCGGCCGCGAGGATCTCGCAGCCGGTGTCGCGCTGCAGCGCCTCGAGCCGCTCGGCGCGGCGCGCGACCGCGAGCACGCGCCAGCCGCGCTCGACCGCCTGGCGCGCGACCGCCTCCCCGATGCCGCTCGATGCTCCCGTGACGACGATCCGCTTCTCGCTCATGCCGCCATGCAAGCAGGCGGCGGCCGATCGGCGCCACTCGGCCCGAGACCCGCGGAGCCGGAGTGTTACGCCGTGCGACGCGGTCGGCTGGCCCGATCGCGCGATCGACCGCACGATGGAGCACGACCCAGCTCGGCATCGACCCGCAAGGAGCACTCCATGAGCGACTGGAAGTTCGAGACCCTCCAGGTCCACGCGGGCGCGCAGCCCGACCCGACGACGAAGGCGCGCATCACGCCCGTCTACCGCACGACCTCCTACGTGTTCGACAGCACCGAGCACGCTGCCCGCCTGTTCGGCCTCGCCGAGCTCGGCAACATCTACTCGCGCATCATGAACCCGACCAACGACGTCGTCGAGCAGCGCCTCGCGGCGCTCGAAGGGGGCAGCGCCGCCCTCCTGCTCGCGTCGGGCCAGGCCGCGAGCACCTACGCCGTGCTCAACATCGCGAGCGCCGGCGACCACATCGTCTCGTCGTCGTCGATCTACGGCGGCACCTACAACCTCTTCAGCTTCACGCTCAAGCGGCTCGGCATCGACGTCACCTTCGTCGAGGACCAGGACGACCTCGACGAGTGGCGCCGCGCCATCCGCCCCGAGACGAAGCTGCTCTTCGCCGAGACGATCGGCAACCCGCGCATCAACCTGCTCGACATCGCGGGCGTCTCGAGCGTCGCGCACGACGCCGGCGTGCCGCTCATCGTCGACAACACGATCGCGACGCCCTACCTCATCCGCCCGCTCGAGCACGGCGCCGACATCGTCATCCACTCGGCGACGAAGTTCCTCGGCGGCCACGGCTCGGTCGTCGCGGGCGCGATCGTCGATGGCGGCCGCTTCGCGTGGTCGGAGTCCGACAAGTTCCCGGGCCTCACGACGCCGGACGAGTCGTACCACGGCGTGACCTACACCGAGGCGCTCGGCGACGCGATCGCCTACATCCTCAAGGCGCGCGTCACGCTCCTCCGCGACGTCGGCGCATCCGCCGCACCCGACACCGCGTGGCAGCTGCTGCAGGGCATCGAGACGCTCTCGCTGCGCCTCGACCGCCACGTCGAGAACGCGACCGCCGTCGCGCGCTTCCTCGAGGCACACCCGCAGGTCGCGGCCGTGCACTACGCGGGCCTCGAGTCGAGCCCGTGGCACGAGCGCGGCCGCGAGCTCGCGCCGCGCGGCACCGGCGCCGTGCTCTCGTTCGAGCTGCGCGGCGGCGTCGAGGCCGGCAAGGCGCTCGTCGAGTCGCTCGAGCTCTTCAGCCACCTCGCCAACATCGGCGACGTGCGCTCGCTCGTCATCCACCCCGCGTCGACGACGCACGCGCAGCTCACGCCCGAGCAGCAGCTGAGCGCGGGCGTCACGCCAGGGCTCGTGCGCCTCTCGGTCGGCATCGAGCACGTCGACGACCTCATCGCCGACCTCGGTCGCGGCCTCGACGCCGCCGCCGCGAAGTCGGCGGAGCTCTCGGCGAGCGCCTGAGCGCTGACGGGCACGGGCGGGCACGCGTGGACTGGCAGCTGAGCGACGACGCGCAGCCGGCCTCGCGCGTGCCCGCGGCGCGGCTCGTCGAGGCGCAGCCCGACGCGCGCCCCGTGCCCGTCACGGGCGCGTGGCGACCGGGCGACGACCCCGGCGAGCGGCGCTTCGCCCGCATCGGCGACGTCGAGACCGAGTCGGGCGGCACGATCCCGGATGCGGTGCTCGCGTTCGAGACGTGGGGTCGCCTCGACGAGCCCGCGGAGAACGCCGTGCTCGTGCTGCACGCGCTCACGGGCGACAGCCACGTGCGCGGACCCGCCGGCCCGGGCCACGCGACGGCCGGCTGGTGGGAGGACGTCGTGGGCCCCGGCCGCGCGATCGACACCGACCGCTTCTTCGTCGTCGCCCCCAACATGCTCGGCGGCTGCCAGGGCTCGACGGGGCCGGCCTCGCTCGACCGCGACGGCCGCGAGTGGGGCTCGCGCTTCCCGCGCGTGACCGTGCGCGACCAGGTCGAGGCCCAGCGCCGGCTCGCCGACCAGCTCGGCATCCGCCGCTGGCACGCGGTCGTCGGCGGTTCGATGGGCGGGATGCACGCGCTCGAGTGGGCCGTCGCGCTCCCCGAGCGCGTCGGCTCGGCCGCGCTGCTCGCCTCGAACGCCGCGACGAGCGCCGACCAGATCGCCCAGAACACCCTGCAGATCGAGGCCGTCACGACCGATCCCGGCTGGCTCGGCGGCGACTTCTACGACCTGCCCGGCCACGCGGGTCCCGCGCGCGGCCTCGCCCTCGCGCGGCGCATGGCGATGCTCGGCTACCGCTCGCAGCAGGAGCTCAACGAGCGCTTCCGCCGGGAGTGGCAGTCGAGCGTCGACCCGCTCCACGGCGGGCGCTTCCAGGTGGAGTCGTACCTCGACGTGCACGGCAACCGCTTCACGCGGCGCTTCGACGCGGGCTCCTACGTGCGGCTCGTCGACGCGATGTCGACGCACGACGTCGGCCGCGGCCGCGGCGGCGTCGAGGCCGCGCTCGAGCGCGTCACGGCGCCGACGCTCGTCGTCGGCATCTCGAGCGACCGGCTCTTCCCGGTCGCCGACCAGCGGCGGCTCGCCTCAGGGATCCCGACGAGCGTCTCGGGCGCCGAGCCGGTCGTGCTCGAGAGCGGCTTCGGCCACGACGCGTTCCTCATCGAGTCGGGCCGCGTCGGCGACCTGCTCTCGACGCTCCTGGGCTGACGCGCCGACGGGGCCGACGCGCGTCGCCCGCACGAGCATCCACACCGCGCCGACGAGCAGCGCGACGTGCAGCGCGTTCCGCACCGTGAGGAGCGCGACCGCCGCGGGGTGCGCCGCGACGAGCCAGTCGTAGGTCCACGGGAACTGCAGCTGCGTGAGCGCCGCGACGAGCGCGATCGCGCCGACGCCGATCCAGTGCCGCCGCGCTCCCGCCTCGGCGAGCAGCAGCGCGGGCACGAAGAGCCAGAGCACGAACTGGGGCGATCCGACCTTGTTCGTCACGATCATCGCCTCGACGAGCGCGACCGCGAGCCACACGATCGCCTCGCGCCGGTGCGCGCGGCGCACGGCGAGCGCACCGAGCGCGCCGATCGCGAGCACCGCCGCGACGAGCACCGGGGTCGCGAGCGCCGCGACCGAGCCGACGCCGTCGCCCTCGACCTGGAACGTGTAGATCTGCCGGTCGAAGAGCACCTGCGCCTCGCCCGCGCTCGCGAGCCACAGGTAGGGCGTCGCCGCGACCGCCTCGATCTGCAGCCCGCGGTCGTCCTGCTCGGTCAGGAACGAGAGCGCGTGCTGCGAGCCGAGGAGCGCCGCGAGCGCGAGCACCGCTGCCGAGACGAGCGCGCCCCCCGCGACCACGCGCATCCGCTCGCGCCGCGCGACGAGCAGCGCGAGCCACAGCACGCCCGGCCAGACCTTCATCCACGCGCCGATCGTGAACAGGGCCGCCGCGACGCCCGGCCGGTCGCTCCGCAGCGCGACGATCGCGATGACGCACAGCGCGACGACGACCGTGTCGATGCGAGCGATCGCGACGGGGCCGAGCGCCACGAGCAGCGCGAGCCACGCCCACGCCATCACGAGCCCGCGCGGCACGCGCAGCAGCAGCGCGAGCGCGACCGCGTCGAGCGCCGTGACGAGCAGCATCCACACGAGCGGCAGCGCCGCGGTGCCGAAGGCGCTCGACGCGAGGATCGGCGCCCACGCGAGCAGCGGGTAGACCCACGGCACGTCGACGCCGAGCCACTGCCCCGGCCGGCCTTCGCCGCCGAGCCCCTGCTCGACCCAGAACGGGTAGACGGTCAGCACGTCGCCGTACGCGTCCGAGACGCTCGGCAGCGCGAGGATCGCGAGCAGCGCGTGCACGCCGCCGAACGCGAGCCACAGCCACGATCGAGCCTGGCACGCCCGAGCCTGGCTCAGAAGAGCCTCCTGGTCGCGTCGCGCACCTCGCCGACGAGCTCCTCGATGATGTCCTCGAGGAACAGCAGCCCCGTCGTGTCGCCGTTCGCGTCGAACGAGCGCGCGATGTGCGCGCCGGTGGAGCGCATGAGCGCGAGGGCGTCCTCGAGCTCGGCGTCCTGGTAGATCGAGGCGAGCTGGCGGATGCGCTTGGCCGGCACAGGCACGTCCATCTCGGCGTCGTCGGCCCCGAGCACGTCCTTCACGTGCACGTACCCGCTCGGCATGCCCTCGGCATCCGACACGACGTAGCGCGAGAAGCCGCGCTCGCGCACGGCGGCCTCGAGGTCGGCCGGCGTCGCGCGCGCGGGCAGCGTGACGATCTCGTCGAGCGGGAGCGCGACGTCGCGCACGCGGCGCTCGGTGAACTCGAACGTGCGCGAGATCGCGCCCGTCGGGTCGAAGAGCACGCCCTCGCGCTTCGAGGTCTCGACGATCGTCTCGACCTCGTCGATCGTGAAGGCGCTCGCCGCCTCGGCGACCGGCTGCACGCGGAACAGGCGCAGGATGCCGTTCGCGACCTCGTTCATCGCCCAGATGACGGGCTTGAAGATGCGCGAGATCAGCACGAGCGGCGGCGCGAGCAGCAGCACGGCGCGGTCGGGCACCGAGAACGCGGCGTTCTTCGGCACCATCTCGCCGAGCACGACGTGCAGGTAGGTCACGAGCAGCAGCGCGATGACGAACGCGACGACCGAGACGACCTCGGGCGCGAGGCCCGTCCACTCGAGCGGTCCCTCGAGCAGGTGGTGGATCGCCGGCTCGGAGACGTTGAGGATGAGCAGCGAGCAGATCGTGATGCCGAGCTGGCACATCGCGAGCATGAGCGAGACGTGCTCCATCGCCCACAGCGCGAGCTTCGCCGCGCGGTTGCCGCGGTCGGCGAGCGGCTCGATCTGGCTGCGGCGCGCGGAGATGACCGCGAACTCGGCGCCGACGAAGAACGCGTTGGCCGCGAGCAGGATGACGAGCCACAGGATGCCGAGCCAGTCGTTCATCGCTCCCCCTCCGCGGCCTCGCGGGCCGGCTCGCTCGCCGGCTCGTCCTCGATGAAGCGCACGCGATCGACGCGCCGCCCGTCGACCCGGTCGACGCGCAGCGTGCCGCCCTCGACGCGCACGGTGTCGCCGACGCTCGGCAGCGTGCCGAGCTCGGCCATGATGAAGCCGCCGATCGTCTCGAACGGGCCCTCCTCCGGCACGGCGACGCGCGCGCGCTCGAGCAGCTCGTCGGGCCGGAAGGAGCCGGGGAACGTCACCCAGCCGGGGCCGCGCACGACCTCGACGTGCATGCGGTCGTGCTCGTCGGAGACCTCGCCGACGACCTCCTCGACGAGGTCCTCGAGGGTCACGATGCCGGCGGTGCCGCCGTACTCGTCGACGACGACCGCCATCTGGTAGCCGCGCTCCTTGAGGTCGCCGAGCAGCGCGTCGAGGTGCACCGACTCGGGCACGCGGTGCGGCTCCTCTGCGATCGCGGCGACCGGCACGTCGGCGCGCCGCTCGCGCGGCACCGAGATCGCCTGCTTGACGTGCGCGATGCCGAGCACCTCGTCGAGGTCGCCGTCGACGACCGGGAAGCGGCTGAGGCCCGTCTGGTGCGCGAGCTGCACGAGGTCGGCGACGGATGCGCTGCGCTCGATCGCCTGCACGCGCGGCCTGGGCGTCATGACGTCGCCCGCCGAGAGCTCGGAGAAGCGCAGCGTGCGGGAGAGCAGCGTCGCGGCGCCGACGTCGAGCGCGCCCTCCATGGCGCTGCGGCGCACGAGCGTCGAGAGCTCCTCGGCCGTGCGGGCGCCCGAGAGCTCCTCCTTCGGCTCGAGGCCGATCGAGCGCAGGATGCCGTTGGCCGAGCCGTTGAGGCCGAGCACCGCGGGCCGGAAGACCGCGGTGAACGCGCGCTGGAACGGCGTGACGCCGATCGCGGTGCCGAGCGGCTTCGCGAGCGCGAGGTTCTTGGGCACGAGCTCGCCGACGATCATCGAGAGGATCGTCGCGCCCGTCATGGCGATGACGCTCGAGACGGGGCCGGCGACGCCCTCGGCGAGTCCCCACGAGACGAGCACGGGCGAGAGCTGCCGCGAGATCGCGGGCTCCATCGTGTAGCCCGTCAGGAGCGTCGTGAGGGTGATGCCGAGCTGCGCGCTCGAGAGGTGCGTCGAGGTCTGGCGGAGCGCCTTGATCGTGCCGTCGAGGCGCTTCTCGCCGCGCTCGCGGCGCGCTTCGAGATCCGCGCGATCGAGGTTGACGAGCGCGAACTCGCTCGCGACGAAGAGGCCGGTCCCGACGGTGAGGATGACGCCGATGCCGATGAGCAGCGCATCCATCAACGGGTCGGTTCCGGCCGCGGACTATGACTGTTGTCGTCGTTCACGGCGACATTCTAGTCGAGCGGCATCGGTGCATCCCCGCTGCCGGGGCGCCGCTCGTCACCACGAGACCGGGAGGGCCTTGCCCTCCTCGTAGCCGGCCGCCGACTGCACGCCGACGCGCGCCCGCTCGCGGAACGCGGGCACCGAGTCGGCGCCCGCGTACGTGAAGGAGGAGCGCACGCCAGCGGTGATCATGTCGACGAGGTCCTCGACGCTCGGGCGCGCGGGGTCGAGCAGGATCGTCGAGGTCGAGATGCCCTCGGCGAAGAGCTGCTTGCGCGCGAGCTCGTAGGCGTCGAGCTGCCCGAAGCGGCCCACGACCGCGCGCGTCGACGCCATCCCCCACGACTCCTTGAAGAGCCGCCCCTGCGCGTCGCGCTGCAGGCGACCGGGGGCCTCGATCGTGCCCGCGAACCACGAGCCGATCATGACGCTCGAGGCGCCCGCGGCGAGCGCGAGCGCGACGTCGCGCGGGTAGCGCACGCCGCCGTCGGCCCACACGCGCGCGCCGAGCTCGAGCGCCGTCGCCGACGTGTCGAGCACGGCCGAGAACTGCGGGCGGCCGACCGCCGTCATCATCCGGGTCGTGCACATCGCGCCCGGGCCGACGCCGACCTTGAGGATCGAGGCCCCCGCCGCGACGAGGTCGCGCACGCCGTCGGACGAGACGATGTTGCCCGCCGCGATCGGGAGCTCGTCCCCGACGGCCGCGCGCACCGCCTCGAGCGCGCGGAGCATGCCGGCCTGGTGGCCGTGGGCGGTGTCGACGACGATGACGTCGGCGCCCGCCTCGACGAGTGCGGCCGCCTTCGCGCCCGGGTCGCCGTTGATGCCGACCGCCGCGGCGACGCTGAGCCTGCCGGCGGTGTCGAGCGCGGGGCGGTAGATGTCGGCGCGGAGCGCGCCGAGCCGCGAGGCGAAGCCGATGAGGCGGCCGTCGTCGACGACGGGCGCGACCGCGACGCCCTCGCGCTCGAGCGCCGCGAACATCGACCGGCCGTCGGCGACGTCGGCGGGCGCGAGCTCGGGCAGGCGCGAGTGGAGCAGGTCGCCGAGCGTCGCGTCGGGCAGCGCGTGGCCGAGCCGCTCGGCCGGGATCGCGCCGAGCAGCGCGCCGTCGGCGTCCTCGACCGCGACCGCGTGGCCCTCGAGGGCCGGGACGCGCTCGAGCACGTCCTGCACGACGTCGCCGGGCGCTGCGCGGTGCGGCGACTCGAGGGCGATGGGCTGCGCCTTGACCCACGCGATCGACGCCACGGTCTGCTCGAGCGGCGGGTCCTGCGTGAGCACGGCGAGCCCGCCGCGGCGCGCGAGCGTCGCCGCCATGCGGGGGCCCGTGACCGAGTTCATGTTCGACGCGACGAGCGGGAGCGTCGCGCTCGTGCCGTCGTCGGGGGCGAGGTCGACCGCCATGCGCGACCCGACATCGCTGCGACTGGGGACGAGGAAGACGTCGGAGTAGGTGAGGTCGTGCTCCGGGACGTCGTCGATGAAGCGCATGCTCCCAGGGTAGAGCGCCGGATGCGTCAGCCCTTCGCCTGCCCCCAGTCGTCGACGACCGCCGTCTGCACCGGGAACTCGACCGGGAAGTCGCCGAAGAGCAGCCGGCCGGCGAGCGCCGCGGCATCGCGGATCGCCTCGGCCACGGCCTCGGCATCGGCCTCGGGCGCCTGCACGATGACCTCGTCGTGCAGGAAGCACACGAGCGCGGCCCCGTCGACGTCGGCGATCGCGCGCCGCACGCACGCCATCCACGCGAGCGCCCACTCGGCGGCGGTGCCCTGCACGACGAAGTTGCGCGTGAAGCGGCCCCACGCGCGCGCCCGCGCCTCGCCGCGCTCATCGCTCGGCCACCGCGGCGGCTCGGGCGAGGTGCGGCCGAGCCACGTGCGCACGCGCTCGCGCCGCTCCCCCGCGCGCGCCGCGGACTCCACCGCCGCCATCGCGCGCGGGTAGGCGCGCGCGAGCCGCGGCAGCACGAGCGCCGCCTGCCCGCGCGTGCCGCCGTAGAGCGCGCCGAGCATGCCGACCTTCGCCTGCTCGCGGCTCGCGACGACGCCGCGATCGACGAGCCCGCGGTAGAGGTCGGCGCCCCTGCCCGCCTCGGCGAGGCCCTCGTCGCGCGCGAGCGCGGCGAGCGCGCGCGGCTCGAGCTGTGCGGCGTCGGCGACGACGAGGCGCATGCCCGGCTCCGCCGCGACCGCGCCGCGGATCTGCCGCGCGATCTGCATCGCGCCCGACCCCTCCGTCGCCCAGCGGCCGGTGACGACGCCGCCGGGCACGTACTCGATGCGCAGCCGGGTGCGGCCCCGCTCGTCGACGCGCGCCCAGCGCTTCGCCCACGCCCAGCCGTTCGCGGTGTGCAGGCGCGCGAGCCGCTTGTAGGCGATGAGCGGCTCGATCGCGGGATGCTCGAGGTCGCGCAGCTCCCACCGCGCGGTCGAGGTCGCGTCGAGGCCCGCGCGGCGGAGCGCCCGCAGCACGTCCTGCGGCGAGTCGGGGTTGAGCGACGGGTCGCCGAGCGCGTCGCGCACGGCGGCCGCGAGCTCCTCCATGCGCGCCGGCCGGCCCGCCGAGCGCTCGCCGAGCGCCTCGACGAGGAGCGCGTCGTGCCGCGCGACGTCGAAGGGCAGGCCCTCGCGGCCGAGCTCGACCGCGACGACCGCGCCCATCGACTCGGCCGCCGCGAGCATCGCGAGCCCCGCGTCGTCGCCGATCGCCGCCTCCTGCGCGCGCAGCTGCTCGGCCACGGCCGCGACCCCCTCCGGCTCCGGCGCGAGCGAGAAGAGCGCGTCGGCGCCCGCCTCGAGCGGTCGCGACCAGCGCTCCTCGAGCGGAAGTCCCCTCGCCTGGACGAGGATGCGGTGCACGAGCCGGAGGTCGCGCACCCGCTCGATGCGCACGCCCGCGCCGAGCAGCGCGGGAGCGATCGCGCGCGCGTCCTGCCACACGAGCCGCGCGCCCGGCGACCCGAGCCGCTCGTCGTCGGCGACGCGCGCCGCCTCGTGGACCCGTGCATCCGCCGCGCCGCCACGCTCGAGCGCGGCCACCGCGATGCGGGCGCCGCGCTCGAGCGGCACGACCGCGAGATCCATGCCTGCACGCTAGTGCGCGCATCCCACATGCGCTTCATAGCCCTCGTGCGGCACGATGGTGCTGGAGATCCGCGATGGCAGCGCAAGTGGTGGTGCTCAACGCGACGCTCGAGCCCATCGGCGTCGCCTCGCTGCAGCGCGCGGTCGCGTTCCTCGTCAAGGAGCGGGCGCAGATCATGCTCGCCGCGGACGGCATGATCCGCTCGAACTCGATCGAGCTGCCCGTGCCGCGCGTCGTGGTCTTCAACGACTACGTGCGGATCCCGCACACGCGGCTGTATGACCGCATGCCGTGGAGCCGGCGCGGCGTGCTCGACCGCGACGGCCGGCGCTGCGCGTACTGCGAGGCGCCCGGCGCGACGATCGACCACATCCACCCCGCTTCGCGCGGCGGCGAGTCGACGTGGCTCAACACCATCACCGCGTGCGTGGCGTGCAACGGGGCGAAGGGCGACCGCACCCCGGCGGAGGCGGGCATGCCGCTGCGCTTCGAGCCCCGCGTCGTGTGGCGCCGCGAGGTGCTGATGCTCGCGGTCGAGGCGACCGGGGTCGACCTCGCCGAGCTCGGCGTGCTCCCTCGGCCCTGACGCGCGGAGCGCCCAGCGCGCGCCACTATGCTGGAGGGCAGTGTCGCCGCGGAGTGCCTGCGGCGTGCCCGCGAGAATCGGAAGAGGCGATCGATACCGTGTCCAGCCCTGCGGACGACAGCGATTTCGGAGCGAACGAGTGGCTCGTCGAGGAGCAGTACCAGCTGTTCATCAAGGACAGGAGCTCCGTCGCCCAGTCGTGGTGGCCCATCCTCGAGCGCTACGCGGCGCAGCGCTCCTCCGGCGAGGCTGAGACGAGCATGAGCGAGACGCCCAAGGCGCCCGCCGCCGCGCCGCCGGCTCCCGCCGCCGCGCCCGCCGCGCCCAAGCAGCCCGCGCCGCCCCGCAAGCCCGTGCGCGCGGAGTCGCGCCCGCCGAAGCCCGTCGACTCGGGCGAGGCGCAGGCGACGCAGGACTCGACGCGCGCCGACGCGATGGGCCCGGCAGAGACGCCCGCGCCCGCGAAGGCCGAGGGCGCGATCGTCGCGAAGACCACCCGCCAGGCCGCTCGCCCGACGCCCGTGCCCGCCGACGCGCCGAGCGCGAGCGAGAAGCAGGCGGCGAAGGGCGAGGAGCGGAAGGCCGACGAGCCCGTCGTCACGACGCTCCGCGGCATGCCGAAGACGCTCGCCGCCAACATGGACAAGTCGCTCTCGGTGCCGACCGCCACGAGCGTGCGCACCGTGCCGGCGAAGCTCATGATCGACCAGCGCATCGTGATCAACAACCACCTGCGCCGCACGCGCGGCGGCAAGGTGTCGTTCACGCACATCATCGGCTACGCGCTCGTGCAGGCGCTCAAGGCGTTCCCGAGCCAGAACGTCTACTACGACGAGATCGACGGCAAGCCCTCGATGGTCGCGCCGCCGCACGTCAACCTCGGCATCGCGATCGACATCCCGAAGCCCGACGGCACGCGCGCGCTGCTCGTGCCGAGCATCAAGGGCTGCGAGTCGATGGACTTCTCGGAGTTCGTCGCCGCCTACGAGGCGCTCGTGAAGAAGGCACGCGCCAACAAGCTCGACGCGGCCGACTTCGCGGGCACGACGATCTCGCTCACGAACCCCGGCGGCATCGGCACCGTGCACTCGGTGCCCCGCCTCATGCAGGGCCAGGGCTGCATCATCGGCGTCGGCGCGCTCGACTACCCGGCCGAGTTCATGGGCGCGAGCCCCGAGCGGCTCGCCGAGGCGGGCGTCGGCAAGACCGTGACGATGACGTCGACCTACGACCACCGCGTCATCCAGGGCGCCGGCTCGGGCGAGTTCCTCAAGATCGTGCACGGGCTGCTCGTCGGCGAGCAGGACTTCTACCGCGGCATCTTCGCCGACCTCCGCATCCCCTACGAGCCCATCAAGTGGTCGACGGATGTGTCGGTGCGGGAGTCGGACGAGCTCTCGAAGCAGACGCGCGTCGCGCAGCTCATCAACCAGTTCCGCGTGCGCGGCCACCTGATGGCCGACATCGACCCGCTCGAGTACGTGCAGCGCACGCACCCGGACCTCGAGATCGAGCACCACGGCCTGTCGTTCTGGGATCTCGACCGCGAGTTCGTCACGGGCGGGTTCGGCGGCAAGCGCTCGGCGCTGCTGCGCGACATCCTCGGCGTGCTGCGCGACTCGTACTGCCGCACGATCGGCGTCGAGTACATGCACATCCCTGACCCGGCGCAGCGCCAGTGGTTCCAGAGCCACCTCGAGGTGCCGTACGTCAAGCCGACGCACGACGAGCAGATGCGCATCCTGCGCAAGCTCAACGAGGCCGAGGCGTTCGAGACCTTCCTGCAGACGAAGTACGTCGGCCAGAAGCGCTTCTCGCTCGAGGGCGCCGAGTCGATGATCGCCTTCCTCGACTCCGTGCTCGCGGGCGCGGCCGCCGCGGGCCTCGACGAGGTCGCGATCGGCATGCCGCACCGCGGCCGCCTCAACGTGCTCACCTCGATCGCCGGCAAGACCTATGGCCAGGTGTTCCAGGAGTTCGAGGGCGCCGCGGTCTTCCAGGGCTCGGGCGACGTCAAGTACCACCTGGGCAACGAGGGCGAGTTCACCGCCGCCGACGGCTCGACCGTGCCGGTCTACCTCGCGGCGAACCCCTCGCACCTCGAGGCGGTCAACGGCGTGCTCGAGGGCATCGTGCGCGCGAAGCAGGACCGGCTCGGCAACGGGGAGCAGTCGGTGCTGCCGATCCTCGTGCACGGCGACGCCGCGAACGCCGGCCAGGGCGTCGTGTTCGAGACGCACCAACTCTCGCAGCTGCGCGCGTACCAGACGGGCGGCACGGTGCACCTCGTCGTGAACAACCAGGTCGGCTTCACGACCCCTCCGACCGAGTCGCGCTCCTCGACCTACGCGACCGACATCGCGAAGGCGATCCACGCGCCCGTGCTGCACGTGAACGGCGACGACCCCGAGGCCGTCGTGCGCGTCGCGGAGCTCGCGTTCCAGTACCGCCAGGAGTTCAAGCGCGACATCGTCGTCGACCTCATCTGCTACCGCCGCCGCGGGCACAACGAGGGCGATGACCCGACCATGACGCAGCCGCTCATGTACTCGCTCATCGAGGCGAAGCGCTCGGTGCGCGCGCTCTACGCCGAGAACCTCGTCGGCCGCGGCGACATCACCGAGGAGGAGTACCAGGAGGCGCAGGCCGACTTCCAGGCGAAGCTCGAGCAGGCCTTCATGGAGACCCACGCGGCCGCGACCGGCTCGATGCCGATCGTGACGCCCGCCGCCTTCCAGCAGGCCGCCGGCGAGCCGGAGTCGACCGGGGTGGACGCATCCGTCATCGCCGCGATCGGCGACGCGCACGGCAACGCGCCCGACGGCTTCGCCGTGCACCCGAAGGTCAAGCAGGTGCTCGACAAGCGCGTCAAGGCGAGCCGCGAGGGCGGCGTCGACTGGGCGTTCGGCGAGCTGCTCGCGCTCGGCTCGCTGCTGCTCGAGGGCACCCCGGTGCGCATGTCGGGGCAGGACACGCGGCGGGGCACGTTCGTGCAGCGCCACGCGGTCATGCACGACCGGAACAACGGCCAGGAGTGGCTGCCGCTCGCAAACCTCGGCCCGGAGCAGGCCCGGCTGTCGATCTACGACTCGCTGCTGAGCGAGTACGCCGCGATGGCCTTCGAGTACGGCTACTCCGTCGAGCGCCCTGACGCGCTCGTGCTGTGGGAGGCGCAGTTCGGCGACTTCGCGAACGGCGCGCAGATCGTGATCGACGAGTTCATCGCCTCGGCCGAGCAGAAGTGGAACCAGCACTCCTCGCTCGTGCTGCTGCTGCCGCACGGCTACGAGGGCGCCGGTCCCGACCACTCGTCGGGCCGCATCGAGCGCTTCCTGCAGCTCGCGGCCGAGGACAACATGACGATCGCGCGCCCGTCGACGCCGGCGAACCACTTCCACCTGCTGCGCCGCCAGGCCTACGCCCGGCCGCGCCGACCGCTCATCGTCTTCACGCCGAAGGCGATGCTGCGCCTGCGCGACGCGACGAGCGGCCTCGAGGACTTCACGAGCGGCAGCTTCCAGACGGTGATCGACGATCAGCAGGTGCAGGACCCGGCCGCCGTCACGCGCGTGCTGCTGCACTCGGGCAAGATCCACTACGACCTGAAGGCCGAGGCCGCGAAGCGCGGCCGGAGCGACGTCGCCCTCGTGCGGGTCGAGCAGCTCTACCCGCTGCCGATCGACGAGATCAACGACGCGGTCGACCGCTACCCGAACGCGCAGCTCGTGTGGGTGCAGGAGGAGCCGCTCAACCAGGGCGCGTGGCCGTTCATGCACCTCGCGCTCCCCCGCCACCTGCACGGCCGCACGCTCAAGGTCGTCGGGCGCCCGGCATCCGCGAGCCCCGCGACCGGATCGGCGAAGCGCTCCTCGCAGGAGCTCGCCGCGATCCTGGAGTCCGCCCTGGGCTGACCCTTGGACTCGACCCTGGAGCGCTGAGCAACCGCTCAAGCCCACCCGCAGATCCCCGCACGGTTCCGTCCGTGCGGGGATCTGCGCTTGCCGCTGACGAGATCCGCTCATACGTTGCGATAACAGTGTTACCGCGCATCGGCGGGGCACCTTCGACGGGGAAGCGGGTGATGTCGAGTGCAGCGAGTGATGGGCTCCGCGCAACCGAGCCTCGCGCCGCGCCGCCGCCCCTGGGCCACGAGCACTGCCGGCGCCGGTCCCGTCGCCTTCGAGCTGCCGGGCGCGCGGTCGCCCCGCTCCACCTCGACGCTCGCTCGACGGCTGCGATGGGAGCGCCGCGCGCACGACCGGCTGCTCGTCACCGATCTGCTCGTCGTCCTCGGCGCGACCGCGATCGACGCGATCGCCGCGAGCTCCTTCGCGACGGAGCTCGCTCCCGTGCCGCCCGAGCGTCTCGTGGGCGCTCCGCTCCTGACCGCGGCGGTGTGGCTGGCCATGCTCGCGGCCACGCGCTCGCGCGACGCGAGCGTGCTGGGCTCGGGGGTGCGAGAGTACCGTCGAGTCGCGCACGCGACCGGGCTGGCCTTCGCTCTGCTCGCGGCCGCGGCGCTCGTGGGCGATTGGCCCGAGCTGCGCCTCCAGCTGCTCGTCGGGATCCCGATCGGCCTGCTCGCCCTGCTGATCGGGCGGTGGCAGTGGCGTCGCTGGCTCATCGCACGGCGCAGGGAGGGCGAGTGGGCGTCGCGCACGATCCTGGTCGGCGAGCGCGACGAGATCGCGTACGTGCTCGAGCGGCTGAGTGCGGCCCGCGATCTGAGCTACCACGTCGTCGGCGCCGCGGTGCGGGGCGACCCGGGCGAGCCGCTCGAGCTGCGCGGTCGGCGCGTTCCGGTGCTCTCCACGACCGCGAGCGTCGCCGAGAACGCCGAGCGCATGAGCGCCGACACCGTCATCCTCGCCGCGAGCACCGATGCCGATCCCGAGTACCTCACCCGCTTGCGGCGGGAGCTCGAGGGCACGTGCGCGGAGCTCGTGCTGTTCTCCCGACTCACCGATGTCGCCGGACCGCGCATCTCGTTCCGGCCCATCGATGGCCTGCCGCTCATCCAGGTGCGGATCCCGACCTTCGACGGGGGCAGGCACAGCCTGAAGCGCGCCCTCGACATCGGCGTCTCCGCGTGCGCGCTGCTCGTCGTCGGCATCGTCGCGGTGCCGATCGCGATCGCGATCAAGCTCGACTCCCCCGGCCCCGTGCTGTTCCGGCAGCAGCGCGTCGGGCGCGACGGGCAGAGCTTCGCCATGCTGAAGTTCCGCACGATGCACGTCGACGCCGAGGCCCGGCTCGAGGAGCTGCGCGCGCTCAACGAGGCGGCCGGCCCGCTCTTCAAGCTCAAGGACGATCCGCGGATCACCCGCGTCGGCGGCTTCCTGCGGCGCCACTCGCTCGACGAGCTGCCGCAGTTCTGGAACGCGCTGCGCGGTGACATGAGCGTCGTCGGCCCGCGTCCCCCGCTGCCGAACGAGGCGACCGGCTACGACGAGGTGGTCAAGCGGCGGCTCTACCTCAAGCCCGGCATCACGGGGCTGTGGCAGATCAGCGGGCGCAGCGACCTCAGCTGGCAGGAGAGCGTGCGCCTCGACCTCCGCTACGTCGAGAACTGGTCGGTGATGGAGGACCTCATGATTATCGCGAAGACAGCCCGGCTCGTCGTCCATCCGGCGGGCGCGTACTGACCATGGGGCCAGCTCGCGGAGCAGCGATGAGCCACGTCCTGATCATCGTCCAGAACCTCTCGGTGCCGCTCGACCGCCGCGTGTGGCTCGAGTGCCAAGCGCTGGTCGCACGAGGGTACCGAGTGAGCGTCATCTGCCCCAAGGGACCAGGCGACCCCGGCTTCCGCGAGCTCGACGGGGTTGAGATCCACGCCTACGCGCCCGCTCCGGAAGCCCACGGGCTCGTCGGCTTCGCTTGGGAGTTCGCCTACAGCTGGCTCCGCACCGCCGGGCTCACGGTGCGCGTGCGCAGCCGGGGCCGCTTCGACGTCATCCAGGCGTGCAACCCGCCTGATACCTACTGGCTGCTCGCCCTGCTCTGGCGTCCCTTCGGCGTCCGCTTCGTCTTCGATCACCACGACCTCAACCCCGAGCTGTTCCGGTCGCGCTTCGGCGAGCCGGAGACGCTGCTCCAGCGGCTCGAGCATCGCGCGCTCCTATGGCTCGAGCGCCGGTCGTTCCGGGCAGCAGATCGCGTCATCTCCACGAACACGTCGTACCGCGCGATCGCGATCGCTCGAGGCGGTCGTGACCCCGACGTCGTCACCGTCGTGCGCAGCGGCCCCGACACCGACCAGATGCGCCCCATCTATCCGGAGCGCCCCCGGGCGGAGGACGAGGTCGGGCTCGTGTACGTCGGGATCATGGGGCCGCAGGACGGCGTCGAGCACGTGCTGCTCGTGATGGACGAGCTCGTCCACCGGCGTGGTCGCACGAACGTCTCCGCGACCCTGCTCGGCTTCGGGGACTGCCTGGAGGCCCTTGAGGCCCAGTCGAGCGCGCTCGGCCTGGACGGGCACGTGACGTTCACGGGGCGCGTCGATCGCGTCGAGCTCGCGGAGCACCTCAGCCGCGCTGACATCGGGCTGTGTCCCGATCCGAAGACGCCGCTCAACGACGTCTCCACGATGAACAAGACGATGGAGTACATGGCCTACGCGCTTCCGAGCGTCGCGTTCGACCTCGTCGAGACGCGCGTGTCAGGCGGCGACTCGGTGCTGTACGCGCCGTCGGGCGATGTCGCGGCGTTCGCCGACCACGTCGAGGCGCTCATCGACGACCCGGGCCGCCGTGGCGAGCTCGGTCTCGCCGCGCGCGCCAGGGTGCGCGCGGTGCTCGACTGGCGCCCGCAAGCCGAGGCGTACGTCGCCGTGTACGACTCGCTGACCGGTCATCGCCATCCCGGGCCCGCGGTGCCGGCGACGGCGACGACGCCGGAGACCGACGCCCGGGGACGACGGTTCGTCGACCTCGCCGACTCGGCGGAGCTGCGGCGCTTCGTGATCGAGCGCTCGGCTCCGCGCAGCGAGCGCGCCGCCGCCCCGGTCGACGAGGGCGCCCGGGCGAGGGCCGCGTCATGATCAGCGTGATCATCGCCGCGCACGACGAGGAGGCGGTGCTCGGGGCTTGCCTCGACGCGATCGACCGCCAGACCGCGATCGATCGCGTGCAGGTAGTCGTGAGCGCCAACGGGTGCACCGACGACACGGTCGGCGTCGCGCGGCGGCGCGGGGCGATCGTGATCGACCGGGCCGAGGCAGGCAAGGCGGCCGCGCTGAACGCCGCCGACGATGTCGCCACGGGATTCCCCCGCGTCTACCTCGACGCCGACATCATCGTGCCGCCCGACGGGCTGTCACGGCTGACCGCCGCGCTCCGCGACGGCACGCTCGCGGCGGTGCCTCGTCGGATCCTGGAGACCGGCGGCAGCTCGCTGCTCGTGAAGGCGTACTGCGCCATCAACGAGCGGCTGCCCGCGTTCCGCGACGGCCTGTACGGCCGAGGCCTCGTCGTCCTGTCCGCGGAGGGTCGCGCTCGGTTCGACCGCTTCCCCGAGATGATCGCCGACGATCTCTTCCTCGACGGGCAGTTCGACGGAGCCGAGAAGCGCGAGGTCGCCGACGTGCGCGTGGTCGTCCAGGCGCCGCGCTCGACCCGCGCGCTCTACCGGCGCCTCGTGCGGGTGCGGCGGGGCAATGCTGAACTGCGCACCGCGGCGGCGCGGGGAGCGGTCGGCGCGACCGTGCGCGGCTCCGACCGCTGGGCCTGGCTGCGGGACGTCGTGGGGCCGCGCCCGTGGCTGGCCCCGGCCGCCGTGCCGTACGTCGCGCTCACCGCCGCGGCAGCCGCCGGCGCGCTGCGCACGGGGCGGGGCGATTGGGGACGCGACCAGACCACCCGCGCTCACGGCGCGGTCGTCCGCGCACGGACGGCACCGTGAGCACCACGACCCTCCTGTGCTTCCACGGCATCGGCACGTGCCGCGAGGAGCGGGAGCCCGGCGAATCCCGCTACTGGGTGACCCAGGATGCGTTCCAGCGGATGCTCGACGAGGTCGCCGATGCGCCTCGAGCGGGGCTGAGCTTCGACGACGGCAACCGGTCCGACGTCGACATCGCGCTCCCGGCCCTCGAGGAGCGGGGCCTGACCGCGACGTTCTTCGCGCTCGCCGGCCGGCTCGACGACCCCGCGAGCCTCTCGGCTGGCGATCTGCGCGCGCTCGCGGGAGCGGGGATGCGCATCGGGTCGCACGGCTGGCGCCACATCCCATGGCACGGCATGAGCGACGCCGACGCCCAGCGCGAGATCGTCGATGCGCGAGCGGCGCTCGCGGAGGCGGGCGGCACCCCGGTCACGGAGGCTGCGCTCCCGCTCGGGCGATACGGCCGGCGCACCCTCCATCGCCTGCGCGCCGCATCCTACGAGGCCGTCTACTCGAGCGACCGCTTCCCTGCTCGCGACGGCGCCTGGCTCCGACCCCGCTACAGCGTCACCGCGAGCGATCCGCCAGCGTCAGTGCGGCGGATCCTGCTCGGTCGCTTCCGCCTCGAGGAGCGGCGGAACGCGCTGGCCAGCGCTGTCAAGCGATTGCGCTGAGGGCTTGGCGACCGACGCACCCGTGCGTCGCGCAGCGGCCAGCCACGCGAGCGCGGCGCCGAGGGCGGCGCCGAGCACGTTCGCGGCGACGTCGCGCAGGCTCGGCTCCCTCGACGGCATGAGCGCCTGCGCGAGCTCCGCGGCCGCCGACAGCACGAGCGCGAGCGCGATGCCCTGCCAGCGCCTGCGGAACAGCAGCGCGAGGAGCGCGCCGAGCGGCACGAAGAGCACGACGTTCGCGCCGGCTTCGATCCAGCCATCGCCGAAGGCCGGCATCCCCGCTGCCGCACGGACGCCGTCGCCGATCGCTCGCACCAACTCGCTGTAGCCGAGCGGCACGAGCAGGACGACCAGCACGGCGAGCGCGTAGGCGCCGAGCGCGATGATGACCGCCCGAGCAGGCCGCGATGGCACTGGCGAAGTCATGGCACGCCCCTGTGACGGAGGAGTATCCAGCCTCCATTACAATGTTACGCATGGCAACCCTGGGAAATGCTGAGCATACCGTCAAGAAAAGATCACGACACACCTCCTCGCCCCGTCGCGGGAGCCGCACCCGATCGCGGGTGAGCGCTGTCATCGTCGGCGCTCTGGCCCTCAGCGGCGCGATGATCGTCGCGCCGGCCGTCGGCCCGCAAGCGAACGACGACGCCGCCGTGGCGGCAGTCGACTACGGGACCGGCAAGCACTTCGGGACCGGCAAGCACTTCGGGAACGGCCGCTACCACTGGAGGATCCCGCGGGTCCCGGCTCCGGCGCCGATCCTGGACCCGGCCCCGGCGCCTGCGCCGGCCCCCGCCCCCGAGCCCGCGCCCGAGCCCGCCCCCGAGCCGACTCCCGCTCCGGAGCCCGCGCCCGAGCCCGCACCCGCCCCGCCGGCGGCTCCGGCGAACCCCGGCGGCATCGTGGTGCTGGACCGCAGCTTCCCGTCGGCCGCGACGACCGGTGTGCCTGATGGCACGGCGCTCACCCCCTACACGGGCCCGTGCACGATCACCGCCGACGGCGTCGTCATCGACAGCAGCGTCATCGACTGCGATCTGCGCGTCCACGGACAGGACCTGCAGATCACCAACTCGGTCATCAACGGCACCATCCACAGCGCCTCGAGCAGCGCCTCGTTCGCCATGATCGACAGCGAGGTCCACATGCCTCCCGTCACGGGGACCGGCGTGGGCGACTCGAACTTCGTCCTCACGCGCGTCGAGGTGACCGGGGGGAACCGCTCGGTGAACTGCGCGGCCGACTGCACGGTCCAGGACTCCTACCTGCACGGGCAGTACACCGACCACCGCGGCATCGACCACGCCTCCGCGATCCGGATGGGCGCGAACAGCACGATCCGCAACAACACGATCACGTGCGAGGCCGCTCCGGTGCTGCCGGACGCCGGTTGCTCCGCCGCCCTGACCGGCTACGGCGACTTCGGCGTCGTGCAGAACAACATCATCGACGGCAACCTGATCGACGGTGGCCCCGACGGCTCGATGGGCTTCTGCGCCTACGGTGGCTCGACCCCGGGCAAGCCGTTCTCGGAAGGCGTGAACAACATCCGCTTCACCAACAACGTCTTCATGCGCGGTCCGAGCGGCAAGTGCGGGATCTGGGGGCCGATCGTGGCCTTCGACGCCGCCGCACCAGGCAACGTCTGGTCGAACAACCTCTGGGAGGACGGCGCGGTCGCGCCTTCGGCGAACTGACGAGGAGCCATCGCTC
>NZ_ASHR01000018.1 GCF_000400485.1 Agrococcus pavilionensis RW1 | reverse complement strand
GTCATCAACGGCACCATCCACAGCGCCTCGAGCAGCGCCTCGTTCGCCATGATCGACAGCGAGGTCCACATGCCTCCCGTCACGGGGACCGGCGTGGGCGACTCGAACTTCGTCCTCACGCGCGTCGAGGTGACCGGGGGGAACCGCTCGGTGAACTGCGCGGCCGACTGCACGGTCCAGGACTCCTACCTGCACGGGCAGTACACCGACCACCGCGGCATCGACCACGCCTCCGCGATCCGGATGGGCGCGAACAGCACGATCCGCAACAACACGATCACGTGCGAGGCCGCTCCGGTGCTGCCGGACGCCGGTTGCTCCGCCGCCCTGACCGGCTACGGCGACTTCGGCGTCGTGCAGAACAACATCATCGACGGCAACCTGATCGACGGTGGCCCCGACGGCTCGATGGGCTTCTGCGCCTACGGTGGCTCGACCCCGGGCAAGCCGTTCTCGGAAGGCGTGAACAACATCCGCTTCACCAACAACGTCTTCATGCGCGGTCCGAGCGGCAAGTGCGGGATCTGGGGGCCGATCGTGGCCTTCGACGCCGCCGCACCAGGCAACGTCTGGTCGAACAACCTCTGGGAGGACGGCGCGGTCGCGCCTTCGGCGAACTGACGAGGAGCCATCGCTCGACGGGACCCCGGCCGCCTGGCCGGGGTCCCGTCCTGTCAGTGGATGTCGTCTCGACCGCGTCGCGCCACGTACTCGCGGAGGACGACGACCGCGACGGTCGCGCCCAGACCGAGGAGCGCCGTCATCGCGAGCGCGCGCGACCGGTTCCCGTCCACGTAGTGGATCACGGTGGACTCGGGCGCGGCGATCACACTGACGGTGTTCACCGGGTCGACCCCCCACTCCCGCTGCAGGGCATCCAGCTCGTGGGTGACCTCGTCGATGATCGCGCGCTGCTGCTGCTGGACCGCTTGCTCCGAGGGCGCGACGACGTCGAGGAACAAGCGCTGCGTCGCGAAGTTGCTCGCCCATTGACCGCCGATGTCGGGAACGCGGAGCGACCAGCCCTCCCGCATCCCGAGGCCGACGAGGGTCACGTCCGGGGAGGCGAACTTCGTGGGCGCGTCGGGTCCCGTGACGCGCTTGGCGACCAGGCCCGCCGTGATGATGAGATCCTCCGACTGCGTCCGCAGCGCATTGGGATTGGCCGTGCTCGTCGGCGCGAGGAACATGAGCTCCGTGCGGGTGAAGTAGACGCCGTCCGCGGTGGCGGCCGCCAAGCCCGTGCCCGTGGTCACGAGGGCGCCGATGATGACGATCGGCCAGTTGCGCACCAGCGCCTTCAGCAGTTCCCACACAGTCATGCGCACCCCTGGCCCTAGACTACTGGCGAGCCTGCGCCTCGCTGACGAGGCGCCATCCACGGCGAGAGGACAGCCCTTGGTGCTGGATGTGATCCGTGCGCTGGTGCGCCGATGGTACTTCGTCGTGCTCGGCGCGGTCCTCACGGCAGCCCTGACCGTCGGCGCATACGTCTCGACGCCGCCCGAATACAGCGCGCGAGCACTCGTGCTGCTCCTCCCGTCGGACACCGCCGTAGGAGAAGGCGGCAACCCGTTGCTGTCGCTCAGCGGCCTCGAGCAGCCGGCCGGCATCCTGGTCGCCTACTTCAACAGCGACTCCGCGACCGAAGAGGTCGAGCGGCAGTCCGCGACAGCCGAGTACCTCGTGGCCATCGACGAATCCACTCGAGGGCCGGTGGTCGTCGTCGACGTGACCGACGCAGACCCCCAGCGCGCGCTCGACACCCTCGGCTTCCTGCTGGATCGCATCCCGGAGGGCCTCGCGACCCTGCAGGCGCAAGTGGCTGCGCCGGCGGACGCCGTCATCACCTCCATGCCTCTCACCGTCGACGAGCGCGCCGAGCCGGACTTCAGCGGCACGATCCGCGTGATGATCGCCGCTCTCGTCCTCGGCATCGCCCTCACGTGCACCGCGACGATCGCCCTCGACGGCCTCCTGCGCCGCCGGGAGATGCGGCCCGGGGGACGACCCCCCGAGCCCAGGAGAACCCGCAGGAGCGCAGGGACGCGGGAGGCAGAGGCTCTCGAGCCGACGAGCCGCGAGCGCCTCGCGTCGGCGTCGAGCGTCGGGACGTGACCCTCCAGGCGCGCCATGCGGTCGAGCGCCGCGTCGCGCGCGTCGACGCCGTGGGCTGGCTGTCGGTCTACATCGGCCTGCTCCTGTTCATCCCCTCTCGCCTCGTCGTCGGCCCGCTCGGCAGCGCCGGAGCGCCATCGACGATCTTCGGGCTGTGCAGCCTGCTGCTGTGGGGCTTCCTGTTCCTCACCGCCGTGCGACGCGTCGATCTCGGTCCCCAGCCCATCCGCATCGCGCTCGGGCTGCTGCTGCTGTGCGTCGGGATCTCGTACGTGCTCGCGATGTCGCGCCCCATCAGCGCCGACGAGGTGAGCCCGGCCGATGTCGCGCTCATCGCGCTGGCGTCCTGGTCCGGCACGCTGCTGCTCACGCACGACGGCGTCCACGACCACGACCGGCTCGACACGCTCGTCTGGAGGCTCGCGGTCTGCGGCGGCCTCATCGCTGCGCTCGGACTCGTGCAGCTCGTGACACGCGAGCTCTGGGTCGATCAGCTGATGATCCCCGGGCTGAGCAGCACGCCGCCCTACGGCCTCGCCACGCGCGGCGGCTTCCCCCGTCCCGCGGGCACTTCGATCCACCCGATCGAGTACGGCGTGGTCTTGACGATGGTGCTCCCGCTCGCGCTCCACGTCGGCTTCCACCACACCCACCGCAGCACGATCGTCCGCTGGCTGCCCGCGGTCGCCGTGTGCGCCATCATCCCGCTGACCTCCTCGCGCTCCGCATACCTGGGCGCACTCGCCGCGCTCCTGGTGTGCATGGTCGGGTGGAGCCGCGCGCAGCGGCTGGGGGCCATCGCCGTCTCGGCAGGAGCTCTGATCGCGGCATTCGTCGTCGCTCCGCGATTCGCGAACGCGGTCATCGGGCTCTTCACCGGCGCGGGCAACGACCCCAGCATCGCCTCGCGCACCGAGAGCGTCTCCATCGCGCTGCAGTTCTTCGCGCAGCACCCGTTCTTCGGGCGAGGCCTCGGCACGTTCCTCCCGAAGTACCAGATCTTCGACAACCAGTACCTGCTGCTGCTCGTGACGGTCGGCATCATGGGCACGCTCGCCTTCATCGCCGTCGGCTGCACCGCCGTCGTCACGACGCTGCGGCTGCGGCGCGACCTGCCCACGGCGTCCTCCCGAGACCTCGCCCTGGCTCTCACCGCGTCGCTGTGCGCTGGATTCTCCTGCTTGTTCATGTTCGACGCGTTCGCGTTCCCCATGTCGATGGGCACGCTGTTCCTCGTGCTCGGCCTGGCCGGAGCCCTCCGCCGCATCCAGCACAGCAAGTCGGCGCCGTTCCTGCCGGGAGGAGCATGACCATGTCCGTGGACGTGGCGATCGTCATCGTCACCTACAACAGCAGCGACCACGTCGCCGCGCTCCTCGAGAGCATCCCCGCAGCGATGGGCGAGCTCAGCTACTCGGTCGTCGTCGTCGACAACGGCTCGAGCGACGACACGCTCGAGCTGCTCCGCGCGCGCACCGACTGCATCGTCGTGGAGTCGGTGAACGACGGGTACGCGGCGGGGATGAACCGCGCCGTGCGGGCATCCCCGGAGGCCCGGACGATCCTCATCCTGAACCCCGATGCGGAGCTCGACCCAGCCGCGGGTCGCGTCATGCTCGAGGTCCTGGACCGGCGGGGCGCGGGCATCGTCGCTCCGCGCGTGCGCGAGGCGGATGGTTCGCTGTCGCCGACGCTCCGGCGCGGTCCCACGATGGGGCGCGTCGGCGGCCTCAGCTTCACCGGGCTCGCTGCCTTCGCCGAGCGGATAGAGGACCCGCGCGATTACGAGACCGAGCATGAGGTCGAATGGGCCGTCGGCGCGATCCTGCTCGTCGACCGGCGCTGCTATGACGCAGTGGGCGGGCTCGACGAGTCGTACTTCCTCTATTCCGAGGAGACCGACTTCTGCCTGCGCGCGAAGGACGCCGGATGGGCGACGGTGTACACCCCGCAGGCCGGAGCCATGCACATCGGCGGCGGCTCCGGCGAGAGCGCCACCACCTACACGATGCAGCAGATCAACCGGGTGCGGCTGTACCGCCGCCGTACCGGGACGACCCGTGCGGGCATCTACTTCGGCTTGACGGTGCTCGCCGAGCTCCGCCGCGCGGTCCTGGGGCACGGCCGGTCGTGGTCGACGCTCCGCGCGCTGCTGCGGCCAGCCCTCCGGCCGCCGCAGCTCGGCGCGGGCGACAGCATCCTCCCTCGCTGAACCGGCGCGCTCACACGAGCACCTCGACCGGGGCCGGGTGGCTCAAGAAGGCCGTCGGGCTCGCGGTCAGCCCGTAGGCGCCGGCTTGGAAGAGCACGAGCAGGTCGTCGACGTCGGCGCGAGGCAGCGTCACGCCGTCGCCGAGCAGATCGAGCGGCGTGCACAGGCAACCGACGACCTGGACCGTCTCGGCGTCCTCCTCGGTCGCATCGAGCCGGTCGCCGACCGCCATCGGGTAGTTGCGCCGGATGACCTGGCCGAAGTTGCCCGACGCCGCCATCTGGTGGTGCATCCCACCGTCCACCACGAGGAACGTCTTGCCACGCGAGACCTTGCGGTCGACGACGCGCGTCACGTACACGCCGCACTCTCCCACGATGTAGCGGCCCAGCTCGAGCACGACGTGCGCGTCGGGCAGGACCGGCCGGATCCGCTCGCGCATCAAGCGGTGCACGTTCCGGCCCACCGCGTCGAGATCGAGCGGCCGGTCCTGGGCATAGTAGGGGATGCCCAAGCCCCCGCCCATGTTGAGGTATTCCACGGGAGCGGAGGTCGCGTCTGCGAGCCGCAGGAGGAGATCGACCGTCCTCTCCTGCGCCTCGAGCAGGATCTCCGTGAACAGGTTCTGCGACCCGGCGAACACGTGGAAGCCCACGAGGTCGACGTCCGCCGCCTCCAGCTCGCGGAGCAGCGCCGGCACCGCTTCGGCATCGACGCCGAACTGCTGCGCGCCCCCGCCCATCCGCATGCCGGATCCCTTGACCGTGAAGTCGGGATTGACTCGGATGGCAACTCGAGGACGGAGCCCGATGCGCTCCCCGATCTTGATGGCGCGCCGCGCCTCCGTCTCGGACTCGAGCTCGATGATCACACCGGAGGCGACCGCTTGCGTGAGCTCGGTCATGGACTTCCCGGGCCCGGCGAAGCTGATGCTGCCGGACGGCATGGGGGTGTCGAGCGCGAGCCGGAGCTCGGCCCCCGACGCGACATCGAGCGCGTCGACGATGCCACTCAAGTGCTGGACGACCGCCGGCATCGGATTCGCCTTCACCGCATAGCTCAGCTCGAGATCCGGCGGGAGCGCCGCCCGCAGCTGCGCCACCCGCGCGCTGAGGCGGCCGCGATCGTACGCGAAGAAGGGGGTGCTGCCCACGCGCTGCGCGAGCCGATCGACGGGGATGCCGCCGATGAGCAGACCGCCGTCAGCGGTCTCGAACTCGGGCCGATAGCTCACTGTCGTCCTCACCATTCCAACCCCACCAGCTCGCTGTAGAGGTAGTCGATCCGATCTGCGGGCAGCGTGCTGCTCTTGAACATCTTCGGCCTCGCTCGCTCGAGGGCGACGGCCCAGCGCGGGCGATCGCCGATCACGTGCTGCTCCATGAGGGTCGCCGCGATCCCGTGGTGCAGCAGGAGGTGCCCGCCGACCTGGCGGGCGGCGACCCGGAAGAGGTCGGCGTTCCCGACGTACAGGATCGACGCGAAGGCGCGGATGCGCTTCCGCTGGTCGCGTCGGAAGATCACGTAGCAGTGCTCGTCGCCGGCCATGACGACGAGGTGCCGCGCTGCGGCCGCCTCCTCGTGGTCCGCGTAGATCTGCCGCTCGGCTCCCGAGAGCGTCGCCCGCACCACGGCCGGGTCGCTCGAGATCCGCACGTCGCGGCGCGCGGAGCGCCACGGCAGGTTGACCATGATCGAGGTCGTCGTGTCGAGCTCGGCGAACTTCAGCGCTCGGTTCAGGGCGATGACGCTGCCGCTCGGCGAGAGGTCCGTGAAGTGGTACCCGCGCATGCGCAGGAGCGCCATCAGCAGCCGCAGACCCTGCGCGCGATGCGGCTCGAGCACGCACCAGGCGCCGAGGTTGCAGAAGCGCTCGATCCGGCCGTCGATCTCCCGATCCGAGAAGTACGCGAGATAGGCGCCGACGATGCGGCCATCCGCGCGGAGCAGATAGCCGTGGTGCGGCGCGGACGCCGACCATCGCGTTCGCAGCGCGCGGGACCACCGCTCGGGCGCGACGCCTCTGTTGTGGTGGTCGTGCATGAAGCGCGAGACGTCCGTGATGTCGTCATCGGTGATGGGAGCGAGCTCGACGTCCATCGGTTGCCTCTCTCGGTGGGGCCGCGGATAGGATCCTTGCCACATCGCCCTGTGCGGGACTCCTGTGCGGCGATCCCGTCGGACTGCGACGCATGGGGGACTTCGCGTGGATGCACTCGGTGACATGGTCCTCGCGGCTCGGCGCTCTGCCGGGCGCGACGCCGGAGTGGGCGACGCGAGGGGGCTGCTCAGCGACCGCGACGTGATCGCGGCCGCTGAGACGATCGTGGCGCGCGTCACGCGCGAGAGCGGTCGGGCACATCCAGTCGTCGCTGTCTGCCTGCCCGTGTCCGTCGATGCCGTCACCCAGCTCGTCGCCGCCATCCTGGGCGACTACACGATCTGCTTCCTCGATCCGTCGGCGCCGCTGGAGCGCCGTGAGGCGATCCTCGCCGCTCTCGCTCCGCACGTGGTCGTGGATGAGGCAGGCGTCCGCACGACGGGACGCAGCGACGACGGCTCGCCGGACGCGCCGGGGTATCTCGCCATGTCCTCCGGATCGACGGGCGGCGCACCGAAGGCCGTGCTCTCGACGTGGTCGGCGATCGCCGCGTTCGCCGGACCCGGAGCGGAGGCGCTCGAGCTCGACGCGACCGGCTGCTGGGGCGAGATCTCGCATCCCGCATACGACATGGCGATGACCAACCTGCTCCTCGCGCTCACTTCCGGCGCCGGCTTGCGCGTCTCGAGCTCGCTCGGCGATCGGCTCCGGCCGCTCCGCTTCGCCGCTCGCGCCCGGGCGACGCACATGCGGCTTGCGCCGAGATTCGCCGACCTCGCGGCCGCTGAGCAGTCTCCCGGTCACGTCCTGCGCGTGTGGGGCTCCGGGGGCGATCGGTTCCAGGCCGCGCACGTCGCTCAACTGTTCGGCGCGGGGATTCCCCTGATCGTCAACACCTACGGCACGAGCGAGACGACCGGCTTCGCGAGCGCCGCCCGGCTGTCCGCGACGGATGAGCTCCGCGACCTCCACGGGAGCGTGCCGATCGGTCGCGGGGCCGTGGGCGAGTGGCGCACGGAGCTCACCGTCGAGGACGACATGCAGATGCTGCGCATCCGATCGCCGCACCTGCCGCAGGGCTACCGGTTCGGAGAGCCGGGCGAGTACCCGAGCTGGCAGAGCGCGGACGCCGTGCTCACCGGTGACGTCGGGGCCCGCGTCGGCGACGATCTCTACTGCCTCGGCCGAGCGGGACGCCGTGTGAAGCGCAACGGGAGCTTCGCCGACCTCGACGCGATCGACGCCGTGCTCCGCGAGGCGCACGGCATCGTCTCGTTCACGGTGGTGACCCGATCGGGCGAGCTCGTCAGCCTCGTCGAACTGCAGGAGGAGGGCACGGCCGCCGTCAAGCGCGACCTCGCCGGACTGCTGCGACCTGACATCTTGCCCGAGAGGCTCGTGCCCGTCCGTCAGCTGCCCCGACTGGGCAACGGCAAGGTCGATCACGTCGCCGCCCTGGCCCTCGCGCAACCCGACATCAGCGAACCCGCTCCCCCGCGACCGCGAGATTGGTGAGCAGGGCGACGGCGCTCGGCCGCGGATCGCGCTCGCCCTCCAGCACCGACGACAGCCATGCTTGAGAGAGGAACGGCGCATGCGCGAGGGAGTCGAGGAGCCCTGGATGCGCGCGCCAGTGCTCGACGACCTTGGCGGCGAGCACCTCGCCTCCGGCCGGCGGTCGGTTGCCGCGCCGGAGCCGCTGCGACGCCTTGCTCGCGAAGCGCCTGCCGCTGCGGTAGGCGTTCGCGGCTCCGCTCCACGCGGTCGGTCGAGCGAACGTCGCCGGCGCAGGACGTCCGTCGAGCGGAAGCCGGCCGAGCTCGGGATCGAGGTCCATCTGCAGTCGGGCCAAGAACTTCGCGTCGGCCTTGTCACGGGGATGCACTCGCGAGACGATCCGGAGGAACGCGGGGTCGAGCATGGGGTTGATGACGACGCGCAGATCGCTCACCGCGATGTCGGTCGCTCCCGCCCACCGCTGCATCCGGTGGCGCAGGTAGAGGTCATCGGTGGCTCGGAACCACTCGTCGCCGCCGTCTCGCAGTGCCGCGTAGACCTCGTCGATCGCGCGCTCGCGCGCCCATCGCGCGAAGTCCTCCGTGAGCAGTCCCGGCTCGACCGCCTCGTTCACGAACATCCGCCAGCTCGCGAGGCGCGCCGCATCCCGGCGCTCGTACGGGCGGTCGCGCACTCGGCCGACGTAGTAGAACCCGCGAGCGACTTCGCCGCCCAGACCCGAGATCCGCACCCCTTGCGTGAATGCGCGCTCGGCGATGCGCTGGGCGGCGAGCGCCACGGGATCCGACATCCCGTCGAGCACCGTCGCCTCCGCGCGGCAGGCGTGCCACGCCTCCTCGGGCGTCAGGTCTGCGACGTCGGCGAGCCCGTGGACGTCGTGCACCATGCCGAAGCGCTCGGCGAGCGCGCGAGCGATCGCGACGTCCCCCGCCCCCGGGACGTCGAGGGTCATCGCGTGCAGGCCGCGACGGCGAGCGGGGTGGATCGCGCTCAGCAGGAGCCGGGAATCCATGCCGCCGGTGAGCTGCAGCACCGCGTCGGGGTGATCGTCGAGGAGCGAGTTCAGGGAGCGTCGCAGGATGCCGGCGGCCTCGGCCACGGCATCGCTCGCGACGGAGCGGTGCGTGCCGCCATCGGCGGAGTCGATCGCGATCCCGTCCTCGCTCATGGTCCCCGAATGCCCCGGTGGCAGCTTGCGCACCCCCTCGAGGATCGTCATCGAACCGAGCTGCCAGCCGAGCTGCGACTGGACCGCGACGCCCGCGTGGTCGAAGGGAGCCTCCGCGAGCCGTCCGATCAGCAGCGCCGACGTCGACGCCATCGCCTGTCCCGGGCGCTCGAAGAGGAAGAGGTGCTCGAACCCCATCCAGTCCGCTGTGAACCGCACGGCGCCCGCTCGAGCCTGCACCGCACCGAACGGCGGCAGGAGATCCTGCAGCGCCGCGGGATCGGCTGACATCGACTCGACCACCTCGTCACTCGCGACGGTGCCGTCGGTGCGACGCATGAGTCGCGAGATCACGAGCGTCCGGCGATCGCCGCTCCTGTCGTGGAGCACCGGCCGACCCCACAGCGCGAGCTCGACGGCGCCGTGCGCGGTGAGCGTCGCCTCGCGCGGCGCGGCGGAGGGCGCCTCGGACCGACCCACGGTCGCCAGGAACCCCGGGCGGAGCGCTGATCCCGTCATGGGCTCACGCCGGCGCGCTTCATGTCAACGAAGTCCGCGAGGGCACCGACGCTCTCGAAGAGCTCGGCGCGGAACTCCTCGTCCTCGATGGAGATCCCGAATCGCTCCTCCAGCTCGGTGACGACCGCGACGACCCCGAGCGAGTCGAGCTCGGGCAGCACGCCGAACAGCTCGGTGTCACGATCGAGGTCTGCTGGGCTGTGCGAGAGCTCGAGCGTCTCGATCAGGATGTCGCGCACGGTGTCGAGTGTCGTGGTCATGGTCGTACCCCTTCTCCTGTCGTCGCAGACGACGTCCTCGCGGCCGCACAGGCGGATGAGCCCGCGCTCGAGGCCACGCCTGCCTGGCCCCAGGACGCGTCGAGATGCGCTCGCAGCTCCGCTGCTCTCGCGCGCCAGTCGTGTTGGGCGGCCGCTCGGCGGATCTCCGCACGGTCCCTCGGCTCGGCCGCGACCACGGCCGCGAGCTCCGCGAACGCGTGCGGCGTGCCCGCGCTTCGGACCCATCGAGGATCGAGCCCCTCGAGCGATGCGACATCGGTCGTGACCACGGGCACGCCGGCGGCGAGGTACTCGACCGTCTTCAGCGGGAAGCTCCGCCGGTTGAAGACCGTGTCGCGGTACGGGGTGAGCCCCACATCCATCGCCCGCAGGAGCGGGACGAGCTCGTCGCTCGGGACCTCACCGGTCCAGCGCACGCCGGGGTCGGCGAGGAGGCGATCGAATGCAGCGTCATCGTCGCGTGAGGTGAACCAGCGGGGCCCGACGAGGAGCAGTGCCAGCCCGCGGGCTCTGACCGCGAGCAGGCAGTCGAGGTCGGTCCGGGCATTGAACTGCCCGACGACCCCGGCGATCGGAGCGGTGAGGCCCGTCGATGCCGGCTCGACGCGGCCGATGGCATCGAAGCGCGAGAGCTCAGCGCCGTTCGGCAGCCAGCCGGGCGGCCGCTCATCGCGCTGCAGGTGCCGGCCGAGCTCGCGCGAGACCGAGAGCACGAGGTCGGCGCTGCGCAGGTTTCGCTCGCGGGCTTCGCTCAGATATCGCCGGCTCACGCCCCACATGCTCGCGGCCTCGACGAAGTCGTCCGTCGCGTAGTAGACGCGGCGGCCGGGGAGGTCGCGCACGAGATCGAGCATCGGCGCGGTGGTCGAGGCGATCACGGCGCTCGGGCGCAACCCGTGCGCCGCGAGGTACCGGCGCGCCGCATCCGCTCGGCGTCGGTTCGCGAGGCTTCGCAGCAGTGGCCGCTGGACCCCGCCGATCGTCCCGGCTCGCAAGCGGACGATGTTCGGATGCGGATGCGACACGGGCGCAGCTCCGCGACCGCGGTCGCGCAGCGCGGAGTGCGGCGTGTCCACCCAGACGATCGGTCGCTGCTCGGCGAGCGCCATCGCGAGGTGGCGGTCGGTGCCGGCGAGCGTGTCCCAGCCGACGCCTGGGAACCACAGGATCGGCCCAGCCGACGGGGCAGGAGCGACCCGCGCCGCGGCTCGTGCGGCAGCGGCCACCGGCACCGCGTTGAAGTCGTCGGTGCGCCGCCGGCTGCGCAGCCGGGCGACACCCTCCGCCGCGTAGTAGCCGGCGAGGCTCGCGAAGCAGCGAGCCGCTTCGCCCCACTGCCGCTTCTGCTGCGACCGGTTCGCGGCGGCGTCGCGGTAGATCGCGAGCTGGAGCTTCGCGGCGCGCTCGAGCGAGAACTCCTCGACCAGGCGCCGCCCGAACCCGCCGAGCTCCGCCCGTCGGTCCGCGTCGGCCAGGAGCGGCACGAGCTCGTCCTCCAGTCGGGCCGGGCCACTGCTCGTGCCGCTGCCGACGCCGTACCAGCCCTGCCACCGGAACTCGTCGGCGGTGTCCCGAGTGAGCGTGCGGAAGTAGCCGCGCTCCCCCTGGACGATGAGCGGCTTCGCGAAGGCGAGCGAGCGCAGCGCGGATCCGCCCATGCCGAGTGCCACGTCGGCTGCCGCGTACGCCGCTCGCGGGTCGTCGAGCTCGCCGGTGAAGACGACGGCGGCGCGCCCGAGCCGAGCGTTCACCTCGGCCGCCGACTCCTCCATGGCGGCGCGCGCCCGGCCGTCGCCGACGATGAGGAGCTGGAACGGCGTCGACCGGTCGAGCGCCTCGGCGACAGCGATCGCCGTGAGGATCCCCTCCGCCTTGAGCTCCGGCACCAGACGGCTCACCACCGCGACGACGGGCAGGCCGTCGAGCCCCCAGCGCTCCCTGAAGCGCGCCACCCCGTCCGCCGGCACGGCCTCCTCGTGGTCGATGTCGACGGGCGGCTCGAGCAGGTGGACGCGGCTGCGCCCGGCGGCCTGCTCGACCGCCGAGATCTGCTGCGTCCCGACGATCAGCGGCATCGACCGGGGCAGGAAGGGGGCGACGGCCATCGACATCACAGTGCAGACGGCGGCGGCGCCGGCCTCGCCCTCGCACGCGGCCGCCGCCTCGAGCCCGGGGGGCCACTCGTACCCGTGCACGATGTCGATGCCCCGTTCCCGGACGAGCCGTCGCACGTCGCGCGCGATGCGCACGGACGGACGACGCCCGGGTTCCGGAGCCTCGATGAACTCCAGCCCGAGGTCCGCCATCCGACCGCAGAGCGAACCGCGTCGCCCGTAGACGATGCAATCGTGGCCGAGCTCGGCGATCGCGGCGGCAAGCTCGATCGCGTTCGTCTGGCTGCCTCCCATGTTCAGGTCGTGGGGGTACACGAGGATCCTCACGTCGCCGCCCCTCCCCGAGCCGCGGCGCGGAGGAGCCGGAGGTCGTCGCGATGGCGCAGGCACAGGATCCCCGCCATCGCGACGGCGAAGAGCCCTGCCGCAGACGCCGCGGCGAACGGCATCGCCACTGCGCTGCTCAGGAGCCAGCCGGCGCCCCACGCAAGCGCGCCGCCGAGGATCGGCATCAGGATCGCGGAGAGCACGGCGCGGATGCGAACGCCGATGCGCGACAGGCTCGCGAGGTACAGCGGTGCTGCGATCACGAGCGCGACGCAGAGCTGCGCGGCGGCTACTCCTGAGGGACCGAGCCGCTCGACCACGAGCAGCATGAGCGGGAGCGCGGCGACGAACGAGACCGCCTGGATGGCGAGCAGCCTGCCCGAGCGTCCAGCCACCACCAGGTAGTCGTACGACAGCTCGAACCAGATCCTGAGCGTGGCCAATCCCGCGAGCCAGACCAGGGGCTCGGCCGCCGGCATCCAGTCCGCGCCGTAGACGAAGGCGACGACGGGGCCCGCTGCGCCGCTCAGCGCAAGGCACGCCGGGACGGCGACGCACGACAGGATCGAGAGGACACGCGTGAAGCTCGAAGTCATGCGGTGCGGCTCGCTCTTCATCGCGGAGAACGCCGCCGGTGCGACCGCGCGCAGGGGCAGGGAGAAGATCGACACCGGCCAGGCAGCGAGGTTGAACGCGAGCACGTAGAAGCCGAGCGCCTGCGCGCCCAGCACCGACCCGACGACGATCTGATCGGCGTACCCGGAGGCGAAGACGACGAGGCTTGCCGCTGCCAGCGGCAGCCCGAACCCGAGCAGCCGGCGCGCGATCGCGCCGTCCCATCCGAACCGGTACGGCACCGGTGACCAGCGGACGATCATGATCCCGAAGACGAGCGCCGCGATCAACCGACCGACGTGCCTCA
>NZ_ASHR01000017.1 GCF_000400485.1 Agrococcus pavilionensis RW1 | reverse complement strand
CCCGAGCGTCCAGCCACCACCAGGTAGTCGTACGACAGCTCGAACCAGATCCTGAGCGTGGCCAATCCCGCGAGCCAGACCAGGGGCTCGGCCGCCGGCATCCAGTCCGCGCCGTAGACGAAGGCGACGACGGGGCCCGCTGCGCCGCTCAGCGCAAGGCACGCCGGGACGGCGACGCACGACAGGATCGAGAGGACACGCGTGAAGCTCGAAGTCATGCGGTGCGGCTCGCTCTTCATCGCGGAGAACGCCGCCGGTGCGACCGCGCGCAGGGGCAGGGAGAAGATCGACACCGGCCAGGCAGCGAGGTTGAACGCGAGCACGTAGAAGCCGAGCGCCTGCGCGCCCAGCACCGACCCGACGACGATCTGATCGGCGTACCCGGAGGCGAAGACGACGAGGCTTGCCGCTGCCAGCGGCAGCCCGAACCCGAGCAGCCGGCGCGCGATCGCGCCGTCCCATCCGAACCGGTACGGCACCGGTGACCAGCGGACGATCATGATCCCGAAGACGAGCGCCGCGATCAACCGACCGACAGCCAAGCTCATGGCTCCCCAGCCGAGGAGCACGAACAGCAGCGAGAGCCCGGCTCCGAGCCAGGTGTTCACCTGGTCTGCGATCGTGCGCTTCTTCTGCAGGAACTCGCGCTGCATCACCGCCGCCGACGTCGCGCAGAGGCCGTTCAGCAGGATCGAGATGGAGATGACCTGCACGACCGGGGCAGCGCGCACGTCGCCGAGCAGCGTCGAGAGCCAGGGCGCGCCGAGGAAGACCGCCGCGGTGAGTGCCGCGCTCGACGCGACGGCGATCGTGTTGATGGTCGGCGCGATCGTCGCGGGATCGTCGCGCCAGCGGATGACGGCGAGGCTGACGCCGAGCTCGTTGAAGCTCAGGACCGCCATGAGCGCGACCATGGCGATCGCGAAGACCCCGAACTCCTCGGGTCCCAGCAGGCGCGCGAGCGCAATGCCGATCGCGAGCGTGCCGAGTCGCAGCGCCAACGTGTTCCCGAAGCTCCAGCCGAATGCCCTCGTCGCGCGCTGCGCGAGCGTGCCGGAGGCAGGATCCGCGCTCATGCCAGCACCGAGAGCCGATGGATCGCGACCCGCAGGGCCCCGGCTACCCGCTGCTGCTGGGACTCGACCAGGTGCGGGAACATCGGGAGCGACAGGATCCGGTCGGCTGCCGCTTCGGCGACGGGGAACTGTCCGCGGCGATGCCCGAGCGCCGCATACGCCTCCGTGAGATGCACAGGAGTCGGGTAGTGGATGCCGACGCCGATGCCCTCCGCGGTGAGGGCGGAGGCGATCCTGTCGCGGTTGTCGACCCGGACGACATAGAGGTGCCAGACGTCCTGGTTCCCCTGCACCGAGCTCGGCAGCCGGATGCCCTCCAGGCCGGTGAGGAGCTCTCGATAGCGCTGTGCCGCTGCACGTCGCGCATCGTTCCAGGCATCGAGCCGCCGGAGCTTCGCCCTCAGGACCGCAGCCTGCACGGCATCGAGCCGCGCGTTCATGCCGATGCGGTCATGGACGTACTTCACGGAGCTGCCGTGCGCGGCCATGCTGCGGATCGTCGCCGCGATCCCCGGGTCGTCCGTCATCACGGCTCCCGCGTCGCCAGCCGCGCCGAGGTTCTTGCCCGGGTAGAAGCTCGTCGCCGCCACCCGGCCGATCGCGCCCGCCCGGCCGGCCGGACCGACGGCGCCCTGCGACTGCGCGGCATCCTCGACGACGACGAGCCCGTGCCGCGCAGCGATCGGCAGGATGCGCTCCATCGGTGCCGTCTGGCCGAAGAGGTGCACGGGCACGATCGCCGCCGTCCTCGACGTGATCGCCGCCTCGATGGCCTCCGGATCGATGAGCAGGAAGTCGTCGTCGACGTCGACGGGGACGGGGACGGCGCCCATCCGCGAGACGGCCTCCGCGGTCGCGATGAACGTGTTCGCCGGGAGGATGACCTCGTCGCCGACGCTCACGCCGGCCGCGCGCAGAGCGAGCTCGAGCGCATCGGTGCCGTTCGAGACGCCCACCACGTGCTCGACGCCGATGTAGTCGGCGTACTCGCGCTCGAACGCCTCGACCTCCGCTCCGCCGATGAAGCTCGCCGACTCGAGCAGCCGACGCCAGACGGGCAGCACCTCGCCGGCGACCTCCGCCTGCTGTGCGGCGAGGTCGAGGAACGGCACTCGCGTCGTCATGCGCGGACCTCGAGCGCTCGAGCCGGCACGCCGGCCCACGTCTGGGCGAGGGGGACGTCTCGCACGACCGCCGCCGCCATGCCGACGGTCGCCTCGGCGCCGATGCGGATGCCGGGCCGCACCGATGCGTTCATGCCGACGTAGGCGGCCTCGCCGATCGTGACGCCGCCGCCGAGCGCGACCCCCGCCGCGAGCGTCGCGCAGTCCTCGAGCACCGCGTCGTGCGTCACCGTGCAGTTGGGCATGATCACCACGTGGTCGCCGATCCGCGCATCGGCGGTGACGACCACGCCGTCGAGCAGGATGCTGCCCCGCCCGACCGTGCTGGAGCGGCCTACGATCGCCGAGGGCGCCACGATCGTCGCGAAGCGGTCCCGCTCGACGCCGAGCGCCCGCAGCCGGGCGACGACGTCGCGCCGGCTCCTGCTCGGCCCCACGCAGACGAGGAGCCGCTCGTCCCGGCCGAGCGCCGCATCGGTCGAGCCGAGCACGGGCACGCCGCCCACGAGCGTGCCGTGGAGCGCGACGTCGTCGTCGAGGATGCCCGCGACCGCGACGCCCGTGCCGATGACCTCGCGCGCGAGACCGCTCGCGCCGACGAGCAGCAGGCCCTCGCTCACCGTCGATCACCCCCGGGCGATCGCAAGACCGCGATGACGCGATCCTGGTCCTCGTCGGTCAGCTGGTGGTAGACGGGCAGGATGAGCGTGCCGTCGTGGAGGCGCTCGGTCGCCGGCAGGCCCTCTTCGGGCGCGAGCGCCCGGTAGGGGGGCTGGCGGTGCGCGGCCATGATCCCGCGCCGCGCCGAGATGTCGGCCTCGGCGAGCGCGACGAGGAGCCCGTCGCGGTCGACGGGGTACTCCGGCCCCACCTCCACCCAGAACGACTGGAAGTTGCTGGTCCCGTGCGCGGGATCCGCGACGGCCCGCAGCCCCGCGATGGGGGCGATCGCCGCCTGGTAGCGAGCGGCGACCGCCCGGCGCCGCGCGACGATCTCCGGCAGGCGGGCGAGCTGGACGAGCCCGACGGCGGCCTGCAGGTCGGTCATGCGGAAGTTGAACCCCACCTCGGTGTACTCCTCCGCGGGGGCGAGCACGGTCGCATGGCGATCGGCGGCCGAGATGCTCATCGAGTGCTCGCGCAAGCGGCGAGCGCGCTCGGCCCAATCCTCGCGGCGAGTGGTGAGCATGCCGCCCTCGCCGGTCGTCAGGACCTTCCTCGGATGGAAGGACCAGGCGGTGATCTCTGCTCCGGCCCCCACCGGCCGTCCCTTGTACGTGGATCCGGCACCGCAGGCAGCGTCCTCGATCACCACCGTGCTCCGGGCGTCGGCAACCGCCCGGATGTCGTCGAGGTCGAGGGGCATCCCGCCTTGGTCGACCGCGATGACCGCTCGCGTCGCCGGGGTCATCGCAGCGGCGAGCGTGCGTCCTGTCATGTTGCCGGAGGCAGGGTCGACGTCCGCGAACACGGGATTCGCGCCGACGTAGCGCACCGCGTTGGTCGTGGCGATGAACGACAGCGACGGCACGACGACGTCGTCCCCTTCGCCGATGCCGGTGACGATCAGCGCCAGCTGGAGGGCCGTCGTGCAGCTGCTGGTCGCCACGGCGAACGGCGCCTGCATCGCCTCCGCGAACCGGGCTTCGAACTCCGCGACGCGCGGGCCCTGAGCGACCCAGCCGCTCGCGACCACCTCGGCGAGAGCATCGCTCTCCTCCGCGCCGAGCCACGGCACCATGACGCTGATGCGCTCAGCCACGGACCGCCTCCGCGCCGCGCCAGTTGCGGTCCTCCATGCGCGCGAGCATCTCGGCAGGCGAGGCATCGAGGGCCGCGAACCACTCGACGAGCTCCTTCGCGCCATCCCGGAACGAGATCCGGGGAGTGAACCCGGTCAGCGCATGCATGTGCGAGGAATCCGCGAGGAGCCGTCGGACGTCCCCTGGACGTGGCTCGAGATGCACCGGTGCGAGATCGTGGCGGCCCGCGGCTGCGAGCACGACGTCGGCGACCTCGTTGACGGTGACGTCCTCGCCACTGCCGATGTTGACCGTCTGCCCGACCGCCGCATCCGCTTCGGCGAGCGCGAGGATGCCGCGCGCGGTATCGGTGACGTGCGTGAAGTCCCGCGACTGCTGGCCGTCCCCGAAGATGAGCGGCGGTTCGCCGGCCAGGACGCGCACGATGGTGCGCGGCAGCACCTCCCCGCTGTCGCCCTCGAAGTGGCTGCGCGGCCCGTAGGAGTTGAACGGTCGGACGACCGTGACGGGGAACCCGTGGGTGCGGAACGCCGCGCGAGCGTAGGCCTCACCGGCGAGCTTCGCGGCGCCGTAGACCGTCTCCGGGAAGGTCGCGTGCCCTTCATCCATGGGTGCGTAGCGCGCGGTGCCGTACACCTCGCTGGAGCTCACGTGGATGAATCGGTCGATCCGCGCCGCCATCGCTCGCTCGAGCAGCTCGAGCGTCAGTGTCGCGTTCACGTGATGGTTCTCGCGCGGGTCACGCAGGCTGTGGCGCACGCCCAGGCATGCGAGGTGGAGGACGATCTCGACCTCGGCGAGGAGCGAGTCGAGCACGCGGACGTCCCGGGCGTCGGCTTCGACGAATCGCACGCGGGGGTCGTCGACAGCGTGCTGCAGATTCGCCCTCGACCCGGTCGCGAGGTTGTCGATCACCACGACGGCGGCGGCATCGTGCTCCAGGAGCGCATCGACCACGTGGCTGCCGATGAACCCCGCGCCGCCCGTCACCAGGACGGTCGCACCCTCGAGCTGCGTCATCGTGCGAACCCCTCCTCGAGCGTGTGCGCGGCGATCGGCTGCGGCGCACCTCCCACCGCGAGGCTCGCGGTCGCCGCCTCGAGCACCGAGAGCACGCGCAGCCCCGACTCGGCGCTCGTGCGCGGATCCCGCTGCTCGCGCACGGCGGCCGCGAACTCCGCCACGACCCCCGAGAGCGCCTCGTGCTCCGGCAGCGCCGGCGCCCACGTGTCACCGAGCCGGTAGGCGACGCGTGCCGCGCGCGCATCCGGCGCGGTCGACCGGGAGACGGTCGCGATGTCGACCCCGCGGTCGTAGACGCTCAGTCGCTGCTGGGGGTTCAGGTCGTCCCAGACGAGCGTGCGCTCCGTGCCGCCGATCACCATCTGCCGGATCTTCGTGGGGCTGAGCCAGTTCACGTGGATGTGCGCCATGGCTCCGCACTCGAGCGGCATCGCGAGGTAGCCCACGCACGACTTGCCGGTCGCGAGAGGGTCAGACCCGTGCGCCGAGACGGATGCGGCGTCGAGCCCGCCGGGGAGCACGAAGTCCATGATCGACAGGTCGTGCGGCGCGAGGTCCCAGAAGACGTCGACGTCGGGCTGGATGAGGCCGAGGTTGATGCGCACGCTGTCGACGAACAGGATGTCGCCGAGCACGCCGCCCTCGATCAGCTCCCGGATCTTCAGCACCGCGGGCGTGTAGCAGTAGGTGTGGTCCGCCATGAGGACGAGCCCCCGGCTGCGCGCGGCCGCCGCCATCTCGAGTCCCCGCTCGCGCGTGTCGGCGATGGGCTTCTCGACCATGACGTGCTTCCCGGCCTCGAGCGCGGCCAGCACGACCGGGTGGTGCGTGCGCGCGGGCGTCGCCACCGCGATCGCATCGATCGCCGGGTCTCGCAGGAGCGCCGGGACGTCGGACGTCACGGGCGTCCCTCCCACCGTCTCTGCGACGCTGCGCGCCCGCTCGACGTCGAGGTCGCAGATCGCCGCGAGATCCCAGTCCGGGCTCGCGCGGAAGTTCCGCGCGAGGTTGGGACCCCAGTAGCCCGCGCCCACGACGGCGACCCGCAAGCGCTCGGAGCTGCCGGCGCCAACGCGGCGCGAGCCGCGATCGATCAGCCCGCCAGTCATGTCCGCCAACTCCCCGAAGGCGTCACGGGCGCCGCAACCGCGGATCCCTCCGCGCGTGACGACGGTGCTCGCGCACATCCCCGGGGTCGGGCATCCGCGCCTTCAGTCGGAATGTAACCCGCGCCGCGGGCCGCGTGGGGCTGCTTCGCTTCACCTGGCAGGATCTTGAGGAACACTGTTACCGATCATGAGCAGGAGGACGGATGTCACAGGAAGCCATCGTCGAATCGTCCGCAGACGTCGCCGCCGACGCTCAGCTCGGCGCCCGCACTCGCGTCTGGCACCTCGCGCAAGTGCGGGAGGGAGCCCGGCTGGGCGACGACTGCACGATCGGGCGGGGCGCGTACGTCGGCCCCGGGGTCGCGATCGGGAACGCGTGCAAGCTGCAGAACTATGCCCTCGTCTACGAGCCGGCGCGCCTCGGGGACGGCGTCTTCATCGGCCCTGGCGCAGTGCTCACGAACGACGAGTTCCCTCGCGCCGCGAATCCCGATCTGAGCGTGAAGAGCGCGGCGGACTGGACCTCGGTGGGAGTCTCGATCGGCGACGGAGCATCGATCGGGGCGCGTGCCGTCTGCATCGCCCCGGTCGCGATCGGCCGCTGGGCGCTCGTCGCCGCAGGGGCGGTCGTGACGGAGGATGTGCCCGATCACGCGCTCGTCGTCGGCGTCCCGGCACGCCGGATCGGCTGGGTCGGCCGGACCGGCAAGCGCCTGCTCGCCGAGGGCGAGGACTGGGTGTGCCCCGAGACGGGCGATCGCTTCCGCGAGGTCCGAGGCGCCCTCGTCCCGCGCTAGTCGCGCGAGGCGAGGAAGCTGTAGACCTCGGTCTCGTCGACGCCCGGGAAGGCGCCGGGCGGGAGCGCGGCGAGCAGGTGCGAGTGCGCGCGAGCGCTCGGCCACGCCTGGCCCGCCCAGGCCCCGGCGAGCTCGGCCGGCGGCGTGCGGCAGCACGACGGGTCGGGGCAGTGCGAGACGGAGCGCTCCTTCGTCGCGCGGCCGCGGAACCAGCGGGCCTGCGAGAAGGGGACGCCGATCGAGAGCGAGAACTCGCCCTGGGCGCTGCGCTCGGTCATCGCCGTGCACCAGAACGTGCCCGCGGGCGTCTCGGTGTACTGCTCGAAGGGGTTGACCCGGTCGGCGGCGTCGAAGACCTCGCGGCTCGTCCAGCGCTTGCAGACCGGCTGGCCCTCGATCGCACCGGTGTGGTCGGCGGGGAACGTCACGCCGTCGTTCTCGTAGGCCTTGTAGATGATCCCCGACTCGTGCACCTTCTGGAAGTGCAGCGGGATGCCGAGGTGCGCGGTCGCGAGGTTCGTGAGGCGATGCGCCGCCGCCTCGTAGGAGACCGCGAACGCGTCTCGCAGGTCCTCGACCGCGAGCTGCCGCTCGGCCTTCGCCGCGGCGAGGAAGTCGACCGCGGTGCGCTCGGGCATGAGCAGCGCCGCGGCGAAGTAGTTCGTCTCGATGCGCTGGCGCAGGAACGCCCCGTAGTCCGCCGGCACGGCGTGGCCGAGCACGTGGTGCCCGAGCGCCTGCAGCAGCACCGAGCGCGGGTCGTGGTCGGTGCGCGACGAGCGGGAGAGGTAGATGCGCTTGCGCTTGAGGTCGGTGACGGATCGCGTCGAGTGCGGGAGGTCGCCGACGTGGTGCACCGAGAAGCCGAGGCGCTCCGTGATCGCGGCGATGAGGTGCTGCGAGAGCGGTCCTGACTGGTAGCCGACGCGCTCGAGCATCGCCGCGGCCTCCGCCTCGATCTCGGGGAAGTGGTTGTCGCGCGCGCGCATCTCGGCGCGCAGCTGCACGTTCGCGCGGCGCGCCTCCTCCGGCGTCGCGACGCGCTCCTCGGCGACGCGCTCGAGCTCGTCTACGAGCGCGAGCATCGTCTCGAGCACGTCGTCGGGCGTGCGCGGCCCGATCCGCATCGTCGGCAGCCGCTTCTGCTGCCACATCGACGACTGCATCGCGCGCTCGAGGCGCAGCTCGAGCGCAGCACGGCGCGACGGCGGCGCCGTGCCGGTGAGCTCGTCGAGCCCCACGCCGTAGAGCGCCGCGAGCTGCTGCAGCTGCGAGAAGCGCGCCTCGCGCTTGCCGGTCTCGAAGCCCGAGAGCTGCGACGGCGCGAGGCCGATCGCCGCGTGCACGGCGTCGAGCGTCATGCCGCGCTGCTTGCGCGCGTGCCGGAGCGCCTTGCCGAGCTGCAGCGCGTCGACGTGCGTCGCGACCGGCGCCTCGCGCGCGGGGCGATCCCAGGCCGACGGTGAGGCGGGCGGCGCGGATGCTCGGGGTGCCGTCATGCACGCACCATACGGCACTCCTGCACCATCTGGCAGGAATGCAGATCTTCACGATCGGGATCCCACACCAGCAGCCTTCCCTGCCACACAGTGAAGCCAGGACATCGCCGGGCAAGGGCTCGGCGCGACGACAGGAGGACACCGTGACGGAGCAGCAGGACCCCCGGATGGCGACCGAGGCCGCCGAGCTCGAGCTCGAGTGGGCGGCGAACCCGCGCTGGAGCGGAGTGCAGCGCGACTACTCCGCGGCCGACGTCGTGCGGCTGCGCGGCTCGGTCGTCGAGGAGCACACCCTCGCGCGCCGCGGCGCCGAGCGGCTCTTCGCGCGGCTGCACGGCGACGAGACGCCCGTGCGGGCGCTCGGCGCGCTGACCGGCAACCAGGCGGTGCAGCAGGTGCGCGCGGGCCTCGAGGCGATCTACCTCTCGGGCTGGCAGGTCGCCGCCGACGCGAACCTCGCCGGCCAGACCTACCCCGACCAGTCGCTCTACCCCGCGAACTCGGTGCCCGCGGTCGTGCGCCGCATCAACAACGCGCTGCAGCGCGCCGACCAGATCGAGCGCAGCGAGGGCAAGCGCACCGTCGCCGACTGGCTCGCGCCGATCGTCGCGGATGCCGAGGCCGGCTTCGGCGGACCGCTCAACGCGTTCGAGCTCATGCGCGCCATGATCGCGGCGGGCGCCGCTGGCGTGCACTGGGAGGACCAGCTCGCGAGCGAGAAGAAGTGCGGCCACCTCGGCGGCAAGGTGCTCATCCCCACGCAGCAGCACGTGCGCACGCTCAACGCCGCGCGCCTCGCCGCCGACGTCGAGGACGTGCCGACCGTCATCATCGCGCGCACCGATGCCGAGGCGGCGACCCTGCTCACGAGCGACGTCGACGAGCGCGACCGCCCGTTCCTCACGGGCGGCCGCACCGCCGAGGGCTTCTACGAGGTGCGCAACGGCATCGAGCCGTGCATCGCCCGCGGGCTCGCGTACGCCGAGTACGCCGACCTGCTGTGGATGGAGACCGGCAAGCCCGACCTCGAGGTCGCCCGCCGCTTCGCCGAGGGCATCAAGGCGCAGTTCCCCGACCAGCTGCTCGCCTACAACTGCTCGCCGTCGTTCAACTGGCGGAAGCACCTCGACGACGACGAGATCGCGAGGTTCCAGCGCGAGCTCGGCGCGATGGGGTTCCGCTTCCAGTTCATCACCCTCGCGGGCTTCCACGCCCTCAACCACTCGATGTTCGACCTCGCGAAGGGCTACGCCGAGCAGCACATGACCGCCTACGTCGACCTGCAGGAGCGCGAGTTCGCGGCCGAGGCGAGCGGCTACACCGCGACGAAGCACCAGCGCGAGGTCGGCACCGGCTGGTTCGACCTCGTCGCGACCGCGCTCAACCCCGACTCGGGGACGCTCGCGCTCGCGGGCTCGACCGAGACCGAGCAGTTCCACTGATCCGAGAGACCCACCCGAAGGAGGACGACGATGGAACGCATCCGCATCACCGACCACGCCGAGGGGCAGGACCGCGTCCTCACCGACGACGCCCTCGCCTTCCTGCTCGAGCTCCACGACGCGTTCGAGTGCTCGAGGCAGCAGCTGCTGCAGGACCGGCGCAAGCGCCGCGCCGCGCTCGCCGACGGCGAGACGCCCCGGTTCCTCGAGGCGACCGCGCACGTCCGGGAGGACGACAGCTGGCGGGTCGCCCCGCCCGCCCCCGGGCTCGAGGACCGCCGGGTCGAGATCACCGGACCGATCGAGCGCAAGATGACGATCAACGCGCTCAACTCGGGCGCGAAGGTGTGGCTCGCCGATTGCGAGGACGCCTCGAGCCCGCTGTGGCGCAACGTCATCGCGAGCCAGGTCAACCTGCAGGACGCGATCCGCGACCGGATCTCGTTCACTAGCCCCGCGGGCAAGGAGTACCGGGTCACGGCGACCGAGACGCCGACGATCGTCGTGCGCCCGCGCGGCTGGCACCTCGACGAGCACCGGATCGTCGTGGACGGGAAGCCGATGTCGGGCTCGCTCGTCGACTTCGGCCTGCACCTCTTCCACAACGGCCGAGAGCTGATCGCGCGCGGCCGCGGCCCCTACTTCTACCTGCCGAAGCTCGAGGACCACCGCGAGGCGCGGCTGTGGGACGACGTCTTCGTGCTCGCGCAGGATCGGCTCGGCATCGATCGCGGCACGATCCGGGCGACCGTGCTCATCGAGACGATCACCGCGGCGTTCGAGATGGAGGAGATCCTCTGGCAGCTGCGCGAGCACTCGGCCGGCCTCAACGCGGGCCGCTGGGACTACCTGTTCTCGATGATCAAGGCCTTCCGGCTGCGCGGGCCGGACTTCGTGCTGCCGGACCGCGCGCGGCTGACGATGACGGCGCCCTTCATGCGCGCCTACACGGAGCAGCTCGTGCGGGCGTGCCACCGGCGGGGCGCGCACGCGATCGGCGGCATGGCGGCGTTCGTGCCGAGCGCGAAGGATCCGGTGGCGACCGAGCGCGCGCTCCGCGCCGTGGCCGCCGACAAGTCGCGCGAGGCCGGCGACGGCTTCGACGGCTCGTGGGTCGCGCACCCCGGGCTCGTCGAGACGTGCCGCGCGGCGTTCGACGCCGTGCTGGGCGACCGGCCGCACCAGCTCGACCGCTCGCGCGACGACGTCGCGGTCGACGCGGCCGCCCTCATCGACCTCTCGACGACCGAGGGCGAGATCACCGACGCGGGGCTGCGCTCGAACATCGAGATCGCGATCCGCTACATGGAGGCGTGGCTGCGCGGCCACGGCGCCGTCGCGATCCACTCGCTCATGGAGGACGCCGCGACCGCCGAGATCTCGCGCTCGCAGGTGTGGCAGTGGATCCACAACGAGTCGGTCACGAGCGACGGCCGCACCGTCACGCGCGAGCGCTGCGAGGCGATCGTCGCCGAGCTCGCGGCATCGTTCGGCGAGGGCGAGGACGACCGCTTCCGAGAGGCGATCGAGCTCTTCCGCGAGACCGCGCTCGAGGAGGCGTACCCCGCGTTCCTCACGCTCGCCGGCACGGAGCGCTACCTCGGCGACGGAGCGCGGCGCCCCGCGACCGGGCCGGTCCCGGTGCAGGTCGCGGCGGACGAGCCGGCGGAGGCGCGCACGGCCGCGTGAGCCCGCAGACGACGCGGGGCGGGACCGATCCGGTCCCGCCCCGCGTCACTGCATGCGCATCAGCCGTGCTGCGCCTGCGCGGCGCGCAGCGTCGCGAGCAGCTTCGCGCGCAGCTCCTCGGGCGCGCGGTCCTTGCACGCGCCCTGGAGCGCCGCGGTCAGCATCTCGCCCACGTGGTGCTCGGCCGAGCACTCCTCGCACTCGGCGAGGTGCGCGCGCACATCCGCGGCGTCCTCGGCGCACAGCTCGTTGTGGAGGTACTCCTCCAGCGCGGCTCGCGCCTCGGCGCAGTCGCGCTTCGCCTGCGGCATCTCGATGGCCGGCGTCTCGCTCACGGCTTCTTCTCCTTCACGGTGGGATCCTGCACGGCGATGCCCTGCTCGCGGGCATAGTCGGCCAGCAGGCCTCGCAGCAGCTTGCGGCCGCGGTGCAGCCGGCTCATGACGGTGCCGATCGGGGTCTCCATGACCTCGGCGGTCTCGGCGTAGCTGAGCCCCTCGACGTCGACCCAGTAGACCGCCATGCGGAAGTCCTCGGGGACCTCCTGCAGCGCGTCCTTCACGACGCCCGAGGGCATCCGGTGGATGGCCTCGGCCTCGGCGCTGCGCGCGGCGGTCGCGGTGAACGACTCGGCGTCGCCGATCTGCCACTCCGCCATGTCGTCGAGCGCCGCCTCGAAGGGCCGGCGCTGCTGCTTGCGATAGGTGTTGATGTAGGTGTTGGTCTGGATGCGGTAGAGCCAGGCCCGCAGGTTCGTGCCCTGCTTGAACGACCCGTACGCCGCGTAGGCCTTGAGCAGCGTCTCCTGCACGAGGTCGGCCGCGTCGGCGGGGTTGCGCGTCATGCGCATCGCCGCTCCGTAGAGCTGGTCCGCGTACTGCATCGCCTGCTCCGCGAAGTCGTCGCGCCTCGCCGCCGCTGCCTGCTCGGGCCCGGTCTGCTCGGGCCCTGTCTGCTCGGGCTCTGTCTGCTCGCTTGCCATCGCGGGCGAGTCTAGTGTCGCTGTCGGCACCGGCACCTCCTCACCATCCGCCTCCGACCGATAGATTGCAACCGATGCCGAACCCCGATCATTCCCGGCCCTGGACGGCCCCCACCGCGACCTCGCGGCTCGACGCGCGCGTGCAGCTGCCGGGCTCGAAGAGCCTCACCAACCGGGCGCTGCTGCTCGCGGCGCTCGCCGACGGCGGCTCGACGCTGCATCGACCGCTCCGCAGCCGCGACTCCCGCATCATGGTCGAGGGGCTCAGGTCGCTCGGCGCGACGATCCGCGAGACGCCCGGCGACGGTCGGTTCGGCCCCGACCTCGCCGTGACGCCCGGCCCCATCAGGGGCGGCTCCTCGATCGACTGCGGGCTCGCGGGCACCGCGATGCGCTTCCTCCCGATCGTCGCGGCGCTCGGCGACGGCCCGGTCGCGTTCGACGGCGACCCGCACGCGCGCGAGCGGCCCATGGCCGAGACGATCGCGAGCCTCCGCGCGCTCGGCGTGCGCGTCGACGCCGACGAGCCGCGGCTGCCGTTCACCGTGCACGGCGCGCGCGGCCCCGGCGGCACCGGGAGCGTCCGCGGGGGCGAGATCGAGATCGACGCGAGCGCCTCGAGCCAGTTCGTCTCGGCGCTCCTGCTCGTCGGCGCGCGCTTCGACGAGGGCCTCACGCTCCACCACCGGGGCGAGCGGCTGCCCTCGCTCCCCCACATCGAGATGACGCTCGAGGCGCTGCGGCAGCGCGGCGTCGACGCGCGCCGCGTGGGCGATGCCTCGTGGCGCGTCGAGCCCGGCCCGATCGCCGCGCTCGACGAGCGGATCGAGCCCGACCTCTCGAACGCGGCGCCGTTCCTCGCCGCCGTCGTCGCGGTCGGCGGCCGCGTCGTGCTCGACGGCTGGCCGCGCGAGACGACCCAGGTGGGCGCGCTCCTGCCGCAGCTGCTCGAGCCGTTCGGCGCGACGTCGAGGCTGGCGGACGGATGCCTCGAGGTCGAGGCCGTCGGCGGCGCGATCCCCGGAGCGAGCCTCGACATGCACGCGGCGGGCGAGCTCGCGCCGACGATCGTCGCGCTCGGCGCCCTCGCGTCGGGGCCCGTGGAGGTCACGGGGATCGGCCACATCCGCGGGCACGAGACCGACCGCATCCGCGCCCTCGTCGACGACATCGCGGCGCTCGGCGGGCGCGCCCAGTCGCTGCCCGACGGCATCCGCGTCGAGCCCGCCCCGCTCGCGGGCGGCGCGTGGCGCGCGTTCGACGACCACCGCATCGCGACGGCGGGCGCGGTCGTGGGCCTGCGCGTCCCCGGCGTCGAGGTCGACGACATCGGCGCGACGGCGAAGACGATCCCCGAGTTCCCGGAGCTGTGGGCGGGGATGCTCGCGGGGCCGGGCGGCGAGGGAGCGACGGCGTGAGCGCATGAGCTGGCTCGGCGACTACGAGGACCCGTACGAGGAGTACGACGAGTCGAGCGTGCGCGAGCGGCCGAACCCCAAGGCGAACCGGCCGCGCTCGAAGCACCGGCCCGAGCACGACGACGCCATCACGGGCATCGTGACGGCCGTCGACCGCGGTCGGTACACGCTCGCCGTGCGCGTCGGCGAGCCCGACGAGGCCGTCGTGACCGCCGCGCGGGCGCGCGAGCTGCGCAAGCAGGCGATCGTCGCGGGCGACCGGGTCGACGTCGTGGGCGACACGAGCGGCGAGGAGGGATCGCTCGCCCGCATCGTGCGCATCCAGCCCCGCTCGACCGTGCTGCGCCGCTCCGCCGACGACACCGACGTCGTCGAGCGCGTCATCGTCGCGAACGCCGACGTGCTGCTCATGGTCGTCGCGGCGGCCGACCCCGAGCCGCGGCCGGCGCTCGTCGACCGCTACCTCGTCGCGGCACTCGACGCCGGCATCACGCCCGTCATGGTCGTGACGAAGACCGACGTCGCCGACCCCGCGCCCTTCCTCGCCCACTTCGAGGGGCTCGACATCGAGGTGTGGCAGTCGTCGCTCGAGGATCCCCCGGTCGAGGCGCTGCGCGAGCGGCTCGACGGCCACACGACCGTCGCCGTCGGCCACTCGGGCGTCGGCAAGTCGACGCTCGTGAACGCGCTCGTGCCCGGCGCGATGCGCGCGGTCGGCCACGTGAACCCCGTCACCGGCCGCGGCCGCCACACCTCGTCGTCGACCGTCTCGTTCAAGCTCGGCTCCGGCTGGATCATCGACACCCCGGGCGTGCGCTCCTTCGGCCTCGGCCACGTCGCGACCGCCAACGTGCTGAGCGGGTTCCCCGACCTCGCGGCGGTCGCCGAGGACTGCCCCCGCGGCTGCTCGCACCTGCCGGGCGAGGAGTACTGCGAGCTCACGATCGCCGCGCTCGAGGGGCGCCTCGGGCAGCGCCGCGTCGACTCGATGCAGCGGCTGCTCGGCACGCTCGTCGCCGCGCGGCAGCAGCGGCACGAGGAGTGACGCGCCGCCTACGCTGGAGGGCGTGACCCGCTACGACGACGACCTCGCCCTCGCGCTCCGGCTCGCCGACGCCGCCGACGCCATCTCGATGGCGCGCTTCGGCGCGCAGGACCTCGAGATCACGACGAAGGCCGACACGACGCACGTGACGGACGCCGACCGCGCGGTCGAGCAGCGCATCCGCGCCATGCTCGCCGAGGAGCGCCCGGACGACGCGATCCTCGGCGAGGAGTTCGGCACCGAGGGCGACGCGCCGCGGCAGTGGATCGTCGACCCGATCGACGGCACGGCGCACTTCCTGCGCGGCGCCCCGATCTGGGCGACCCTCATCGCGCTCGCGGTCGAGGGCAGACCGGTCGTCGGCGTCGTCTCCTCCCCCGCCCTCGGGGCGCGCTGGTGGGCCGCGGAGGGCTCCGGGGCGTGGACCGACCCCGCCGCGCCCCGCCGCCTGCGCGTCTCGGGCGTCGCGTCGCTCGCGAATGCAGTGCTGTCGTACAACGCGATCCAGGGCTGGGACGGCGCGGGCAGGCTCGACGACCTCATCGGCCTGCAGCGCGACGTGTGGCGGGCGCGCTCGTACGGCGACGCGTGGAGCTACATGCTGCTCGCGGAGGGCAAGGTCGACGCGGTCGCGGAGTTCGACCTCAAGCCCTACGACATGGCCGCGCTCGTGCCGGTGATCGAGGAGGCCGGCGGCCGCTTCACGTCGGTCGAGGGCCACGCGGGCCCGTGGCACGGTTCCGCGCTCGCCACGAACGGCGCGCTGCACGAGGCGCTGCTCGAGCGCCTCGCGCGCTGACCGCGCCGCCCCGGATCAGCCGCGCGCGGCGGCCTCGAGCGCCGCGACGTCGAGCTTCCGCATCTCGAGCATCGCGCGCGTGACGTCCTTCGAGCGCGGTCCCTGCATGAGCTCGCCGAGCTGCTTCGGGATGACCTGCCACGAGACGCCGAAGCGATCGCGGCACCACCCGCACATCGACTCCTCGCCGCCGTCGGCGACGAGCGCGTCCCACAGCCGATCGACCTCGGCCTGCCCGTCGACGGTGAGCGCGATCGAGACCGCCTCCGACTGCCGGAACTGCGGCCCGCCGTTCAGCAGCTGGAAGGGCGCCCCGCCGATCGTCAGGTCGATCGTGAGCGCCTCCCCCGCCGCCATCCCGCCGGGCCAGGGGTTCTCGTCCTCCGGGATCCGCATCACGTCGGTGACCGCGGAGCCGGGCAGGAGCGAGACGTAGAGCTCGGCCGCCTCCTCGATGCGGCCGTCGAACCAGAGCACCGTGCGCACATCCGTCATGCCGGCCATGATGCTCGCCCCGAGCGCGGATCGATAGCCTCGATCCATGCGAGAGATCACGCCCGCCGAGACCGCCGACCGCCCGATCGTCGACGTGCGCGAGCAGCACGAGTGGGAGGCGGGGCACGCGGTCGACGCGCTGCACATCCCCATGAGCGAGATCGTCGAGCGGCTCGACGAGGTGCCCGACGGCGCGGCGGTCATCTGCCGCTCGGGCGCGCGGAGCGGTCAGGTCGTCGCCTTCCTCGAGCAGCGGGGCATGGATGCGGTGAGCGTCGCGGGCGGGACCCTGCGGTGGGCGGCGGAGGGCCGCCCGATGGTCGGCACGGTCGCCTGACGTGGCGCGACCGGCCGCCGATCCCGGCGCGATCGCCGCGGCGGCCGCGCGGCTCTTCCTCGAGCGCGGCTACGCCGGCACGACCGTGCGCGACATCGCGGCGCTCGCCGACGTCGATCCCGCGGTCGTCATCCGGCGCTTCGGCTCGAAGGAGGCGCTCTTCCTCGACGCCATGCGCCCCGGCGCGCTCGCGGCGGCGTGGCGCCGCACGCTCGAGGGGCCGCTCGACGGCTTCGGCGCGCGCTGCGCCGAGGCGCTCCTCGACGCTCGCGGCGACACCCGCGGCGTCTTCCTCGCCCTGCTGCGGGCGAGCGATGCCGAGGGCATCGGATCGCAGCTGCGCCGGGCGCACGAGGAGGGCTTCGTCGCGCCGCTGCGCGAGCGGCTCGGCGGCGGCGCGGACGCCGACCTCAAGGCGCGCCTCGCGGCCGCGGCCGCCGGCGGCATGCTCTACGCGCTGTGGGCGGTCGGCGACGAGCGGCTCGCGGCCGACCGCGACGCCCTCATCGCGCGCTACGGCGCGGTGCTGCAGGCCGCCATCGCATAGCATGGGGCTCCATCGTCAACTAAGTTGACGCATCCCGAGGAGGAACCGTGCAGCTCGCTTCCCGCACCTTCGTCGTCACCGGCGGCGGCAACGGCATCGGCCGGGAGGTCGTGCTCGAGCTCCTGCGCCGCGAGGCGCGCGTCGCGGCCGTCGACCTGAGCGCCGACGGCCTCGCCGAGACCGCTCGGCTCGCCGGTGCGGGCGATCGGCTCTCGACGCACGTCGTCGACGTCGCCGATCGCGCGGCGGTCGAGGCGCTGCCCGACGCGGTGCTCGCCGCCCACGGCCAGGTCGACGGCCTGCTCAACGTCGCGGGCATCATCCACCCGTTCCAGCGCATCGGCGAGCTGCCGATCGAGACGCTCGAGCGCGTCATGCAGGTCAACTTCTGGGGCGTCGTGCACACCGTCACCGCGTTCCTGCCGCTGCTCAAGGCCCGCCCCGCGGCCGCGCTGCTCAACGTCTCGAGCATGGGCGCGCTCGCGCCCGTGCCGGGGCAGTCGGCCTACGGCGCGAGCAAGGCCGCCGTGAAGCTCCTCACCGAGGGCATGCAGGCCGAGCTCCAGGGCTCGAGCGTCGCGGTGACGGTCGTCTTCCCCGGCGGCGTCGGCACGAACATCACCGGCAACTCCGGCGTCTCGATCGAGCGCTCCGTCGAGTCGTCGGGGGCCGCCGCCTCGCTCACGACGCCCGCCGACGCGGGCAGCCAGATCGTCGACGCGGTCGCCGCAGGCGCGCCGCGGCTCGTGATCGGCAAGGACGCCCGCGCGCTCGACCGGCTCGCGCGCCTCGTGCCCACGAGGGTTGGCGGCATCATCGCGAAGCGCATGGCCGGCCTGCTGCGCTGATCCGCCTCCGGGCCGGCGCTCGGGGCCGCGATGGACGATCGGGGCATGGCGACCCACCACCGCGACGTGGAGACGAAGCTCGAACCGCTCGAGGGCCCCGAGCCGCCCGACCTCGAGGCGATCTCGCGCGTCGCCGCTGAGGCGGGCGACGTCGTGCTCGCGCGCGAGCACGCGTTCAGCTTCGGCCTGCTCGCGGGGAGCGAGCGCGCCCGCGCCCTGGCCGCCGAGTCGGAGCTCGGACCGGCCTGGGCGCGGGCGCGCGCGAAGCGGCGTCGTCGCTGGCTCGAGCGATCAGCCGACGACGAGCTTCTTGTTCATGAACTCCTCCATGCCGTGCGGGCCGAGCTCGCGGCCGAAGCCCGATCGCTTCGTGCCGCCGAAGGGCATGTCGTAGTCCTCGGCGCTCGCGTCGTTGATCGCGACCATGCCGGCGTCGATGCGGTCGGCGACCGCGCGCGCGAGCTCGGGGTCGCTGCACCACACGCGCGCGCCGAGCCCGAAGGGCGTGTCGTTCGCGATGCGCACGGCGTCGTCGACGTCCTTCGCGCGGTAGACGGTGCCGACCGGGCCGAAGAGCTCCTCGCGGTAGACGCTCATGGCGTCGGTCACGTCGGCGAGCAGCGCGGGCTGCACGCGCGTGCCGTCGCCCTCGACCGCGCCGGCGAGCACGCGCGCGCCCTCCGCGATCGCGGCGCTCGTCTGCTCGCGCAGCCGGTCGGCGGCGGCCTGCGACGAGAGCGGGCCGACGAGCGCGTCCTCGTCCTCGGGGTCGCCCACCTCGACCGCGGCGATCGCCTGCGCGAGCCGCGTCGAGAAGTCGTCGTAGAGCTCGTCGACCACGATGAAGCGCTTCGAGGCGTTGCACGCCTGGCCCGAGTTCTCCATGCGCGTCGCGACCGCCGACTCGACCACGGCATCCATGTCGTCCGTCGAGAGCACGACGAAGGGGTCGCTGCCGCCGAGCTCGAGCACGACCTTCTTGAGGTTGCGGCCGGCGATCTCGGCGACCGCGGCACCCGCGCGCTCGGAGCCCGTGAGCGAGACGCCGCGCACGCGCGGGTCGGGGATGACGATCTCGCCGATCTGGTCGTTCGTCGCGAAGATGTTCTCGTAGGCGCCGGCGGGCAGCCCCGCCTCCTCGAGGATCTCGGTGATGACCGTGGCCGACCACGGGCACTGCGGCGCGTGCTTCAGCAGCACGGTGTTGCCGAGCATGAGGTTGGGGAAGGCGAAGCGCGCGACCTGGTAGTACGGGAAGTTCCACGGCATGATGCCGAGGATCACGCCCTGCGCCGACTTCACGACGCGCGCGTCGAGGCCGGAGCGCGTGGTCAGCACCTCGTCGGCGAGGAACTCGGCGGCGTTGTCGGCGTAGTACTGGATGATCTCGCCCGAGAACTCCGCCTCGAAGACGCCCTGCCCGAGCGGCTTCCCCATCTCGGTGCGGATGATCTCGGCGAGCTCGCGCGAGCGCTCGGTGAAGGCCGTCGCGGCCTTCGAGAGGATCGCCGCGCGCTCCGCCATCGGCGTCGCGCGCCACGGCTCGAACGCCGCGTGGGCGCGCTCGATCGCCGCACGGATCTCGTCATCGGTCGCGGTGGGGTACTCCTTGACGACCTGGCCGGTGTAGGGGTCGACGACCCGGTACTCGCTCACGCTGCCTCCTCGCAGGATCGGGAGCCTCCAGGCTAGTCGAGCGTCGCCCGCGCGATGGCGTCAGCGGCAGCCCGCCGGCGTCGGCTCGCCCGCGAACCGGGCGGCGGTCCACGCGGCGAGCTCCGGCAGCAGCGCCGACTCGCCCGAGACGAGGCCCATGTGGTCGAGGCCGTCGTAGGTGCGGTGGTCGATCGACCAGCCCTCGGCGCACCGCGCCTCGACCCAGCCGGCCTGCGCGTCGGGCGTGATGAGCGAGTCGGCGCCGCCTTGCGCGACGAGCACGGGTGCGTCGATCGGCAGGGTCGGCACGTTCTCGGCGGCCCGCGCGCCGAGCGCACCATCGCCGGGGCTGCGGGAGAAGACCGGGGCGCCGCTGAAGACCGAGGTCGCGAGCGAGACGAGCGTCGCGGGGTCGGTGAGGCAGCGCCGCTGCGCGGCGTCGACGAGGATGCGCGCGCCGGGTCGCACGTAGTCGGCCGTGGCGACGTCGGGGTAGGCGGCGTCGTACGCCGCGAGCGCGAACGAACCGAAGATCGGGCCGACGACCGAGCCCGCGACGCCGTCGAGGAGCGCGGGGAGGTCGGTCGCGGGTGCCATCGCCGCGACGCCGACGATCTCGAGCTCCGGTGCGTAGTCGCTCGCCATGCCGCCGGCCCACAGCGCCGCGTGCCCGCCTTGCGAGTGGCCCCACAGCACCGTCTCGGGCGCGAGCGCTGCCGCCTCGAGGCGCTGCGCGGCGCGGATCGCGTCGAGCACGCTCGGCCCCTCCCCCGCGCCGATGAGGTACGGCTGGCTGCCAGCGGTGCCGAGCCCCGCGTAGTCGGTCGCGACGATCGCCCAGCCCGCGTCGATCACGGCTTGCGGCTCGGGCATCGCGCCCGCGACGAACGGCTCGTCGAGCAGGCTCGGCGCGCACCCGGTCTCGAAGCCCGTCGTGCCGTGCGACCACGCGACGACCGGATGCGCCGTGCCGCGCTCGGGCACGACCACGAGGCCGGATGCGAGCGCCGGCTCGCCGTCGGCGTCGGTCGTCGCGTAGAGGATGCGCCAGGCGGTCGAGCCGCCGGGCATCGCGCGGTCGAAGGGCTCGTTGCGCAGGAGCGCGCCCGGCTCGGCGAGGACGCCCGCGGGCGGGTCGTAGAACGCGTCGGGCCGCGGCGAGCCGCTCAGCTGCAGCCCGACGAGCGCGAGGCCCGCGACCGCGGCGAGCGCGATCGCCGCGAGCGCCCCGCGCCGCCGCGGTCGCGGGCGCTCCGGGGCGCGGCCGCGCGCTCGATCGACGGCGCGCCGCACGAGCTGCACGCCGAGCAGCGCGAGCCGGGCGCCGAGCACCGCCGCGAGCGCGAGCACCGAGACGTCGGGCCACGCGAGGGCGAGCACGCCGAGGAGCACGCCCGCGATCGCGAGCGCGAGGTCGGCGCCGCGCTCAGCCACACCCTCGCGGACCGCTCGCACGGCGTCGAGCGCGCCGCTCACGATCATCGCGACGCCCACGACGACCACGAGGGCGCCGATCGTGAGCGCCGGGAGCACGAGCACGAGGACGCCCGCGGCCGCCCACGCGAGCCCCGCGAGCGCGCTCCACCACCGCCCGCCGCGCAGCAGCTCGGCGGCGGCCGCGACGAGGAGCGCGACGGCGAGCGCCACGACGAGCGCGCCGAGGGAGAGGAACGGGCGAGCGACGAGCACGAGGCCGAGCCCGACGCATCCGATGCCCAGGACGAGCGACAGCCACCACGGCGCACGATCGAGCGCGCGCGCTCCGATCGCGCGCGAGAGCAGCCCCATGGCTCGACAGTAGCGAGCGGGGGCTCTCACAGCGTGCGACTCGACCGATGGTGGAGATGGGGGGAATCGAACCCCCGTCCAACGCTCACATCGTGCGGCTTCTCCGGGTGCAGCTCAAGGGTGGCGTTCTGCTCGGCTCCGACCTTTGTCCTGAGCACCTAGGTCGACGAGCCCAGTCACAGTTCAAGTCCCGCGATGCCCTGTGACGCAGCATCGCAGCGAGCTCTCAAGATGACGCCAGGGTCCGGGGCGAGAGCGACCCCGGTCTGACGGACTTCAGGCTCGCTTAGGCAGCGAGGGCGAAGTCGGTGCGCTTTGCATTGGCACCTATTGGTTTGCAGGGGGCGTTGAAGAGATGACCCTGCATCCTCTACCCGCTTCCCGCAGCAATCGAGACGCTGTCGAAACCGATCATCCCCGTGCTGGGTGCGAGTCGCACGCTGTGGAGTTTCCAATGCCGGATGCGTCCGGCGCGCTGGCGAGGCCAGCCCACCATGGTAGCGCGCCCGGAATCTCCGGGCAACCGTCAGCCGAAGAGCAGCTCCGCCTCGCGGTAGCGGTGGTCTGGCACGCGCTTGAGGTCGCCGAGCGCCTCGGCCATCGGCACCCGCACGATCTCGGTGCCGCGCAGCGACACCATCGAGCCCCACGCGCGATCCGTGATCGCGTCGACCGCGGCGAGCCCGAAGCGCGTCGCGAGCACGCGGTCGGCGCCCGACGGCGCGCCGCCGCGCTGGATGTGGCCGAGCACCGTCGCGCGCGACTCGATGCCGGTGCGCTCCTCGATCATCGGCGCGAGCACCTCCCCGATGCCGCCGAGGCGGGGCCGGTCGAACGCGTCGAGGCCCTTGCGGGAGTACTCCTCGTCCATCCCCTCGAGCTTGAAGCCCTCGGAGACGACGACGAGCGGGGCGCGGCGGCGGTCGTACACCGATTGCACGTACTCGCAGATCCACTCGATCGAGCGCGGCTGCTCGGGGATGAGCGTGACGTGCGCACCCGTCGCGATGCCGGTGTGGAGCGCGATCCAGCCGACGTGCCGCCCCATGACCTCGAGCACCATGCAGCGCATGTGCGAGTCGCCCGTCGTGCGCAGTCGGTCGCCGGCCTCGGTCGCGATCTGCACGGCGGTGTCGAAGCCGAAGGTGTAGTCGGTCGCGTCGAGGTCGTTGTCGATCGTCTTCGGCACCCCGACGATCGGGATGCCGTCGTCGGCGAGCCGATTGGCGGCCGCGAGCGTGCCCTCGCCGCCGATCGCCATGACCGCCTCGATCCCGAGCCGCTCGAGCGTGGCGGCGATGCGCTCGGGCCCGCCCTTCTCCCCCTCGTAGGGGTTCGTGCGGCTCGTGCCGAGGATCGTGCCGCCGATGCGGGAGGTGCCGCGCACCGCCGATCGGTTGAGCACCCGGACGTCGCCGTCCTTGAGCCCGCGGTAGCCGTCGCGGATGCCGACGAACTCGTGCCCGTGGTGCTTCATGCCGGTGAGCACGGCCGCTCGGATGACCGCGTTGAGCCCGGGGCAGTCGCCGCCGGACGTCAGGATGCCGATGCGCATGGCGCCTTTCCTCCGGCGAGCCCTGGGTGAGTGCCGGAAGCCCCATTCAACCGACGAGCCCCGCGATTGTCGAACCGCGCAGCGGTCAGTCGCCGAGGCGGTTCCGCGTGCGCATCGCGCGCTCGGCCTCGCGCTTGTCCTGCCGCTCGCGCAGCGCGTGCCGCTTGTCGTACTCCTTCTTGCCCTTCGCGACCGCGAGCTCGACCTTCGCTCGGCCGTCGGAGAAGTAGAGCGAGAGCGGCACGAGCGTGTAGCCGCCCTGCGCGACCTTGGCGGCGAGCTTGTCGATCTCGGCGCGGTGCAGCAGGAGCTTGCGCTTCCGCCGCGGCGGGTGGTTCGTCCACGTGCCCTGCCCGTACTCCGGGATGTGCACGGCGTCGAGCCACGCCTCGCCGCGGTCGACGAACGCGTAGCCGTCGACGAGCGACGCGCGGCCGGCGCGCAGCGACTTCACCTCGGTGCCGGTGAGCACGAGGCCCGCTTCGATGCGATCCTCGATGTGGTAGTCGTGGCGCGCCTTGCGGTTCTGCGCCACGACCCTCTGGCCCTGTTCCCGCGGCATGGCTCGCTCCCGGTCTCGGTGGTCTCGACAGCCCGTGCTCGGGCAGCCGCCCAGTGTAGCGCGGCCCGGCCGGGCTAGATCCGGAGGTAGCGCCGGATCGCGACCGCTGCCGCGACGCCGGCGAACAGCACGCCGATCCCGAGCAGCACCGGCGCGACGACGAGGGCGTCGTCGAGCCCGACGATCGCGATGGTCTGCAGCATCGGCGCGACGTAGCCCTGCAGCAGGAAGTGCACGGTCGCGACGACCGCTCCTGCGGCGAGCACCGCGCCGACGAGCGCGGCGACGATCCCCTCGATGATGAACGGCGTCTGGATGAACCGGTTCGAGGCGCCGACGAGCCGCATGATCCCGAGCTCGCGCTTGCGGGAGAAGGCGGAGAGGCGGATGGTCGTGGAGATGAGCAGGACGGCCGCGACGAGCATGAGCACGGCGATGCCGATCGCGGCGAGGCTCGCGGTGCTCAGCACCTGGAAGATCGGCTCGAGCAGCGCCCGCTGGTCGCGCACCTCGAGCACGCCCGGGAGCGCGCTCGTCGCCTCGCGGATGAGATCGGCGTCCTGTGGCGTCGTGGGGCGCACCCACAGCGCCTCGTTCATGGTCTCCGGGCTCGCGAACTCGGCGCTCGACGTGCCCCCGAACTGCTCCATGAAGTGCTGGTAGGCGAGCTCGCGATCCTCGAACTCGACGTCGGCGACGTAGGGCGCGATCGCGCCGCTCTCGAGCACGGCCCGCACGGCGTCGACCTGCTCGGCGGTCGCGGCGGTCTGGCTGCACGTCGCCGTCGCGTCGACCGGGCCGCAGAAGTACACGCCGACCTGGGCGCGGTCGTACCAGAAGCCCTTCATCTGGTTGATCTGCATCTGCAGCAGGATCGCGGCGCCGACGAACGAGAGCGAGATGAACGTCACGAGCACGACCGAGACGACGACCGAGAGGTTCCGGCGCAGCCCGTTCCAGACCTCCTGCGCGATCAGCTGGACCCTCACGCGGTCTCCTCCTCGAGCGCTCGCGGGGCGAGCTCGTCGTCGTCGCCGAGGTGGCGGCGGTAGGAGCCGTGCGCCTCGTCGCGCATGATGCGGCCGGCGTCGAGCTCGACGACGCGCTTCTGCATCTCGTCGACGATCGACGCCTCGTGCGTCGCCATCACGACGGTCGTGCCGCCCTCGTTGATGCGGGCGAGCAGCGCCATGATGCCCGCGCTCGTCGACGGGTCGAGGTTGCCGGTCGGCTCGTCGGCGAGCAGGATCGGCGGCCGGTTGACGACCGCGCGCGCGATCGCGACGCGCTGCTGCTCGCCGCCCGAGAGCTCGTGCGGCAGCCGCGAGGCCTTGCCCGCGAGCCCGACGATCTTCAGCACGTCGGGCACGGCCTCCGAGATGAAGGCTCGGCTCTTGCCGATCACCTGGAGCGTGAAGGCGACGTTCTCGTAGACGGTCTTGTTGCCGAGCAGGCGGAAGTCCTGGAACACGACGCCGAGGTTGCGGCGGAAGAACGGCACGCGCCGGTTCGGGAGCGCCTTGAGGCGCTGGCCGAGCACGTGCACCTCGCCGCTCGAGGGCGTCTCCTCGCGCAGCACCATGCGGATGAGGGTCGACTTCCCCGAGCCGGAGGCGCCGACGAGGAAGACGAACTCGCCCTTGAGGATCTCGAGGGAGACCCCGTCGAGCGCGGGGCGAGCCTTGCGGGAGTAGGTCTTCGAGACCTCGTCGAAGCGGATCATGGCCCGTCGAGGCTACGGGCGCCGGATGCGTCGGGCCCGCACCGCGGTCGGCGCGGCGCGACCTCGGCTCGAGCCGCGTCGCTCTCGAGCGTCGTCAGGAGTGCCGTCGTGCCTGCCAGCGGGCGACGCGGCCGTCGGCGCGCGCGAGCCCCAGGATGCCGACATGGGTGCGCTCGGGCTGGCCCCAGTAGCTGCGCTCGTAGAGCTCGTGCCGGGCGCCGAAGCCCGTGCCGATCGCATCCCACAGCTCGCCGACGACCTCGAGCCGCTCGCGCGCATCCGCCCCGCCCGAGCCGCGCAGGAGCGGCTCGATGGGGGCGACGTCCGGCGAGCCGAGCGCGTCGAGCGGCACCGGCAGGTGCGCGAGCGCGGAGGAGAGCGTCGTCTCGAGCGAGACGCGCATGCGCGAGTAGGCATCGGGCGCGAGCGCCGAGAACGCCATCGCGGCGTCGACGCCCGGCAGGATCGATTCCCCCGACGCCGCCGCCTGCTCGATCATCGCGTCGCGGAGCCCCGCGACCGTGTGCCGGAAGGCGATGAGCTCGCCGAGCGCCGCTTGCGTGCCGCGCCGCTGGTCGGTGCCCATGATCTCGGCCGCGCGGACCGCGAGGCCCGCGATGCGCTCGAGCTTCGCCTCGAGCCGCGTCGCCGCCTGGAACGCGAGCCGGGCGTTCCAGCCGACGGCGCCGCGGTTGAAGGCGAGCATCGTCTCCGCGTCGCGGATGAGGACGTCGTCCCACGGCACGAGCACGTCGTCGAACACGACGAGCGCGTCGTGCTCCTGGAAGCGCCGCGCGAGCGGCTGGTCGGGGCGGAAGGGCGTGCCGCGCGTGTAGACGCGCACGCCCGGCGAGCCGACCGCGACCGACGCGGCGATCGCGAACGCATCCGTCTGCACCTCGCCGCCGAAGTGCGAGACGAACAGGCGCTGGGCCGTCGCGGCGCCCGTGACGACCGCCTTCGCGCCGCGCAGCACGACGCCCTCGTCGGTCTCGTCGACGACGTGCACGAAGACGTCGCCGACCTCGTCGGGCGGCAGCTCGCGGTCGACGGGCGGGTTGACGAGCGCTTGGGCGTAGTGGGTGACGGCGCGCTGGTCGCGCTCGAGCGCCGCGCGCACGTTGCGCTCGAAGCGGCCGAAGAACGGCGCGTGCGCCGCCATCGACGTGAAGATGCACGCCATGAACTCGGGCGTCCGGCCGAGCCAGCCGTGCGTGCGCGCCTGCCAGGCGCGGATCGCCTCGCGCTGCGCGCGGAGGTCGTCGTGCGAGCGCGGCACGGTCCAGAACGCGTGGGTGACCCCGTCGCCGCCGGGAGCCTCCCCGATCGGCGCGAGCAGCGCATCCGACCCCTCCTCGTGGAGGGCGTCGTAGAGCGACGCGATGGTGGATGCGGTGCCGGCGAAGGCGGGATGCTCGGCGACGCGCGCGACGCGCTCGCCGTCGTGGACGACCACCCGGCCGTCGTCGAGGCTCGCGAGGTAGTCGCTGCCGGTCTGCGGTCGAGTGGCCACGGCGGTCGCTACTCCGCGTCCTCGCGCTGCTGCTGCTTGCGCCAGCGGATGCCCGCCGCGATGAACCCGTCGAGGTCGCCGTCGAAGACGGCGGAGGGGTTGTTGACCTCGTGCAGCGTGCGGAGGTCCTTGACCATCTGGTACGGCGCGAGCACGTAGGAGCGCATCTGGTCGCCCCAGCTCGCGGCGATCGAGCCCGCGAGCTCCTTCTTGCGCGCCGCCTCCTCCTCGCGCTTGAGCAGCATGAGGCGGCTCTGCAGCACGCGCATCGCGGCGGCGCGGTTCTGGATCTGGCTCTTCTCGTTCTGCATCGAGACGACGACGCCGGTCGGGATGTGCGTGATGCGCACCGCGGAGTCGGTCGTGTTGACCGACTGGCCGCCCGGGCCCGAGGAGCGGAAGACGTCGACGCGGATGTCGTTCTCGGGGATCTCGACCTCGTCGACCTGCTCGAACAGCGGCACGACCTCGACCGCCGCGAACGACGTCTGGCGCTTGCCCGCGGCACCGAAGGGGCTCATGCGCACGAGCCGGTGCGTGCCGGCCTCGACGGAGAGCTGCCCGAAGGCGTAGGGCGCGTCGATCTCGAACGAGGCCGACTTGATGCCCGCCTCCTCCGCGTAGCTCGTCTCGTAGACGGTCACGGGCATGCCGTGCTGCTCGGCGTACCGGAGGTACATGCGCAGCAGCATCTCGGCGAAGTCGGAGGCGTCGACGCCGCCCGCGCCCGCGCGGATCGTGACGACCGCGGGCAGCGGGTCGAACTCGCCGTCGAGGAGCGTCTGGATCTCCATCTCGCCCATGAGCTTCTGCAGGCTCGCGAGCTCCTTCTTCGCCTCGAGCTGCGTCGCCTCGTCGGCCTCCTCGTTCGCCATCTCGACGAGCACCTCGAGGTCGTCGATGCGCGACTCGGCCTCGACGATGCGGCGGAGGTCGGTCTGCGCGTGGCTCAGCTGGCTCGTGACCTTCTGCGCCGCCTCGGGGTCATCCCACAGGTCGGGGGCGCCGGCGGCGGCGGAGAGCCGCTCGATGTCGGCGGCGAGCCGGTCGACGTCGGTGACGGCCTTGATGTCGGCGAACGTGGAGCGGAGGGCGGCGATCTCGCCGCCGATGTCGAGATCGGCCATGATGCCCCAGCCTACCGGCGCGGCATCGTCCGTCCCGCCCGCCGCCGGCACCGCATCCGGTCGTCCAGCTCGAGCGTCGTAGGCTCGGGCTGTGAGCGGGGGCGACGAGACGGAGCGGTTCCCGTGGAAGCGCGTCGCGGGTGCCGTGTACGTGCCGACGGCGGCGTTCGCGATCGGCGAGGGCGCCGTCATCCCCTACATCCCGCTCATCGCCGGTGACCTCGGCGCCTCGCTCGCCGTCGCGGCGGTCGTCGCGGCGATGCTGACGATCGGGCAGCTCGCGGGCGACGTGCCGGGCGGCGGCGTCGTCGCGCGCTTCGGCGAGCGGCCGACGATGATCGGCGCGGGTGCGCTCGTGCTCGCCGCGCTCGTGCTCGCGCTCGTCGCGAGGGATGCGTGGACGCTCGGCGTCGCGGTGTTCGTGCTCGGCCTCGGCCACGCGGTCTTCGCGCTCGCGCGGCACGCGTTCATGACGACCTACGTGCCGATCCGGTACCGCGCGAGGGCGCTCTCGACGCTCGGCGGCATCTTCCGCCTCGGCATGTTCGTCGGCCCGCTCGTCGGCGCGGCGGTGCTGGGCCTCGGGCTCCCGCTCGGCGCGGTGTGGGTGTTCTTCGGCATCTGCACGATCGTCGCGATCGCGGTGCTCGTGGTGCTCCCCGATCCGACGACGGCCTTCGAGCGGAAGCCTCCGACGACGGGCGTCATCGAGCTGCGGCAGGAGCGCACGGGCGTGTGGCGAGTGGTGCGGCAGCACGGGCGCGTGCTCGCGACCGTCGGCGTCGGCGCGGCGATGCTCGCGCTCGCGCGCTCGGCGCGCAACGTGCTGCTGCCGCTGTGGGCGATCTCGATCGGGCTCGACGCCGCGACGACGGGCCTCGTGATCGGCATCGCCGGCGGCCTCGACTTCGCGCTCTTCTTCGTGTCGGGCTGGGTCATGGACCGGTTCGGCCGGCTCTGGAGCGTCGTGCCGACGCTCGGCCTCATGGCGGTCGCGTTCGCGATGCTCGCCGCCTCGCACGACCTCGATGCCGCGACCGGCTGGTTCGTCGCCGCCGCGATGGTGCTCGGGCTCGGCAACGGGCTCGGCTCCGGCATCATCATGACGCTCGGCGCCGATCTCGCCGATCCTCGCAACCCCGCGCCGTTCCTCGGCGCGTGGCGGCTGACGGTCGACCTCGGCGGCGCCGTGGCACCGCTCGCAATCTCGGCGGTCGTCTCGATCGCGTCGATCGCGTGGGCGGCGGGCGGGCTCACCGCGGTATGCATCACGGGCGCGGCGATCCTGCTCAAGTGGCTGCCGCGGAAGCCCCGCGAGTGACGCTCACGCAGCGGAGGCGGTGACCTCGTCGATCGCGGCGCGGATGGCGGCGGCGGCCTCGGGGGTCGCGGCGCCATCGGCCTCGAGCGCGTCGACGCGCGAGCGGAGCTCCGCGAGCCCAGCCGACAGTCCGTCGGCGGCGACACCCTCGAGCACCGCGACGCGGCCCAGGAGCTCGTCCCCCGCCGCGGCGTCGAGCCCGCCGGCGGCGACGGCACCGCCGATCGCCTCGCGCACTCCCGCGAGGCTGCTCGGCGCCGGCTCCGGCGCCGGCTCGGCCGGTGCCGACTCGGAGGGCGCGGTCGCGGTCGCCGTCGGCTCCGCGGGGGCCGGCGACGCCTCACCGGTCGCGGGCGGAGCGGATGCCGACGTCGCAGGCTCCCCGGCCACGGCGGGCGCGGGCTCCCCGGCGGCGGGCGCCGCGGACGCGCCCGTCGCGGGCTCGCGCTCGCGCGGGGCGGCGGGCGGCTCGGAGGAGGACGACGGCGGCGTGACGGCGGCTGGCGCCCCGTCCTCCGCGACAGGCTGCTGCGATGCGAGGGCATCGTCCCCGCTTGGCCGCTGCAGCAGCGGGAGGACGGCGAGCAGCAGCGCCGCGAGCGCCAGGAGCGCGCCGAGCGCGACGGCGACCCGCCGGGCGATGCGCCTGCGCGGCGCCGGGACGAGCGCGGTCGCCGCCGCGGGGCCCGCGGGGGCGAGCCGACCGGTCGACGGCTCGCGGGCCTCGACGGCGCTCGCGGCGGCAGCGAGGGGCACGGCGGCGGCAGCGACGGGCACCGTGGCGTCCGCGGCGGCTGCCGGCGGCGTCCGCGGCAGCGCGCTCCGGATCGCCGCGAGCTCGTCGCGCACGCCCGCCGCATCCCCGCGATCGTCCGGGCGCTTCGAGAGCAGTCGGGCGACGAGCGCGTCGAGCGGCTTCGGCACGCCGGCGAGCCGCTCGGCCACGCGCGGCGCGGGAGCGTGCACGTGCTGCTGCAGCAGCGCGAGCGGGTGCTCGCCCCCGAACGGGGGTCGGCCGGTGAGCAGGGTCGTCATGACGCAGCCGAGCGCGTAGAGGTCGGTCGCGGGCGTCGCTCTGCCTCCTCCGTCGGCCTGCTCGGGCGCCATGTACGCGGCGCTCCCGACGATCGTCGAGGTCGCGGTGAGCTGCCCGCTCGTGCCCTCGACGCTCGCGATCCCGAAGTCGACGACCTTGAGCCTGCCCGAGGCGTCGAAGACGAGGTTGGCCGGCTTGATGTCGCGGTGCACGATGCCGATGCTGTGGATCGCCGCGAGCGCCGCCGCGGTCTGCTCGGCGATCTCGACCGCCCGGTCGATCGGCAGCGGCTCCCCGCCTTCGAGCAGCTCCGCGACGGCGGGGCCGGGCAGCAGCTGCATCACGAGGAAGGCGGTGCTGCCGTCGGTGCCGGAGTCGAAGACCGTCACGACGTGCTCGTGCGCGAGCGCAGCGGCAGCGCGGCCCTCGCGCCGGAAGCGCTCGGCGGCGCTCGGATCGCTGCTCGCGGTGAGGTCGACCGTCTTCACGGCGACCTCGCGCCCCAGCACCCGGTCGAGCCCGAGCCACACCTGCCCCATGCCGCCGAGGCCGAGCGGGCGCACGAGCTCGTAGCGCGACGCGAGCACCGTCCCGGGGATCATGTCCCCCATGATCCCGACCGCTCCTGAACGCGGCGATGGAGTTCCCTCAGGGGTCGCGCGGCGCGGGCGCCGCGGCGCGGGGCGGACCCGCCGGCGCGCTACTCGTCGCGGCGCAGCTCCTGGCGGGCGGCGAGGTCGTGGGCGATCGCCGTCGCCTCGTCGCGCAGCTCGTCGTCGCCGAGCTCGCCCGACTGCACCTGCTGCACGAGCCGCCGGAACGCGGGGTTCTGCATGAGTGCCTTGAGCCCGTCCGCGGCGCGCTCGGGATCGTCGGTCGGCAGGCTCGCGGCGGCGGCGGCGAAGTCGATCTCGGGCTGCTCCTGCATGCCGGGAGCGTAGCGCGAGCGCGCGGAGCGCGCTTCGTCGCGCAAGCCGCCTGACGGCGTGCTCAGTCGACGAAGACGGCGCGGGCCGTCGCGGTCACGTCGAGCCGCAGGCCCTCGGGCAGCAGGAGCGAGACGACCGGCGGGCGCCACGAGCTCGAGACCGAGACCGTCGCGCTCCGGGCGTCCGCGCTCGCGCCCTCGACCCGCACGGCGTCGAGCTCTCCCGCGGCCTCCGCCGCCCAGGCCGCGGCCGCGCGCTGCACCGCGGCGTCGGCGAGCTCCGGCGCCGCCGAGGCGCCGTCGAAGCGGACCTGCTCGAGCGCGAACGCCTCCGCGGCGGCGAGCGCCGCGCCGTCGGCGACCGTGAAGAGCCGCCGGCGCTCGACGAGCATGCTCGTCGCCGCGGCGACCGCGAGCACGAGGGCGAGCGCGAGCGCCGCGAAGCCGATCGTCAGCACGAGCGTCGATCCTTCCTCCTCGTGCGCGAGCCGCGACCGCGCGCGCCTCACGGGGAGCCGCCGAAGGCCGAGACCGGTTGGCTCGCGAGCGCCGAGACCGGCACGCCGACGCCCGCCCCCAGGTGCAGGCCCGGCGGCGCGAGCGGCAGCGGCACGGTCGCGTCGAGCCTGACCGAGACTGTGCCGCGCGGGGTGTCGCACGCGTCGGGCGCGGGGTCGCACGCGATCGCGACCCGCACCGCATCGGCGGAGAGCCCCGCGTCGGCCAGCGCGACGCGGATCGCCCGATCGGCCGCGGCCATGCCGTGCTCGTGCGAACCGGCCTGTGCGATCGCCCGCGCCGCGTGGCGCGCGCCGCCCTCGATGCCCAGCACGGCGTGCTGGATCTGACCGAGCGCGAGCACGAGGTAGACGAGCGGCACGAGCAGGATGACGCCGACCGTCAGGAACTCGATCGAGGCGGAGCCGTCCTCGGACGCGAGTAGCTCGCGGCCGGTCGCGCGCCGCTCAGCCGAGCGATTCCACCGGTGCATGACCGGCGACCTCCAGCGCGACGGGGCCGACGAGGCCGAGCATCGGCAGGGGCGCCGCGACGCGGATCTCGATGGTCTCGAGTCCTGCGACGACGGCGCTCGAGGCGCTCACCCGCTCGGCGTAGCCGGGGCCGATCGCGGTCGTGATGAGCTCGCGCGTGCGCTCGACGCCGGCCGCGGCATCCGAGCCGAGCAGCGAGGCGTGCCGCGCGCCCTCGGCCGCCGCATCCGCGACGGTCGCGCGCACGTGGAGCGCGAGCGAGAGCTGCATGACCGACAGCACGAGCACGACGAGCAGTCCCGCCACCATGGCGAACTCGGCGACCGCCGATCCGCGCTCGTCGGTCAGCCGCATCAGAAGCTCGTGACGCGATCGATCGCCTGCTCGAAGACGCCCTGGAGCGCGGGACCGGCGACCGTCCACAGCACGATGACGAGCCCCGCGGTCATCAGGGTGACGAGCACCCAGCCGGGCACGTCGCCGCGCTCCTCCTCGCGCATCCGCCCGACGAGCCGGGCGAAGCGGTTGCTGATCGTGGACATGGCTCCTCCTTCAGAATCCGACCTGCAGCACGTGGATGCCCGGCCACAGCGCGAACGCGACCGTCGTCGGCAGCAGGCCGAAGACGAGCGGCACGAGCATCGAGATCTCCTTGCGACCGGCGGCCTCGAGCAGGTCGCGCTTCGCGGCATCGCGCGCGTCGAGCGCTTGCGCCTGGAGCGTCTGCGCGAGCGGCGTCCCGCGCTCGAGCGCCCCGCGCATCTGGTCGACGCTGCGGGTGACGCCGGGATGCCCGAGCTCGTCGGCGAGCGTCCCGAGGGCGGCCGAGAGGCTCGAACCGGCCGCCGCGTCGGCGACGACGCCGGCGAGCTCGCGCCCGAGCGCGCTGTGCCCTGCGGCTCCGACGCGGCGGAGCGCGTCCTGCAGCCCCTCGCCGGCGGCGAGGCTCAGCGAGAGGAACTCGAGGATCGAGGGCAGCTCGCTCGAGATGCGCTCGAGCCGGCGCTTCGCTCGCCGCTGCAGCAGCCGGTCGACGGCGAGCGCGCCGGTCGCGGCGCCGAGGACCGCGAGCGCCGCGGGCAGCGCGATCGGCCCCCGCTGGAGCGCGCCCGCGATCCCGAGGGCCGCGCCGACGGCAGCGCCGACGAGCGCCCACCGCAGCTGCCGAGCCCGGTGCTCGGCGACCGAGCCGCCGTCGGCGGCTTGCCGCAAGCGGCGGCGGATCCCCTCCGGCGCACCGAGCACCGCGTGCAGGAGCGGCGCGACGCGGTCGCCGATCGGCGAGGCGACGGCGCCGACGACGCGCGCGGGGTCGACGCGACGCCTCGCGACCAGGTCGCGCGCGCCGGGCGAGACGTCGAGCACGTACGGGGCGACGCGATGCAGGAGCAGCGGTCGGCGCAGGATCGGCACGAGGCTCACGAGCAGCCACAGCCCGAGCCCGAGGGTCCCGCCGAGCAGGAGGCTCCAGCCGGCTTCGCCGCTCACGCGAACCACCGCGCCTCGACGGGGAGCGCGCCGATGCGCAGCATGACCCGATAGGCGATGAGCGTCACGACCGCCCCGCCCGCGATGAGCAGCAGGCCGCCCGGCGCGTTGTACGCCTGCGCCGCCTCCGGTCGCGTCGAGAGGATGAGCAGCACGATCCACGGCGCGGCGACGCCGAGCCGGGCCGCGCTCACGACCCAGCTCTGCCGCGCCTCGAGCTCGCCGCGGGTCGCGAGGTCGGCCCGCAGGTAGGCCGCGAGCTCGCGCAGCACCGTCGTCACCTCCGTGCCACCGACCTCGCGGGCCATCCGCAGCGTCTCGAGGATGCGGTCGGCGACGGGGTCGGCGAGCCGGTCCTTCACGCGGTCGAGCGCGTAGGCGAACGAGCCGGTCGCCCGGTGATCCGCCGCGAACGCCGCGAACGCGGGCCGGGTGAGCTCGGGCCCCGCGCGCTCGAGCTGCGCGACCGCATCGGGCAGGGCCAGCCCGCTGCGCACGGCCGAGACGAGGTGGTCGACGACGTCGGGCCAGACGCGGGCCTGCGCGCGCTCGCGGCGCTTCGCGCGCCAGCGGACCGCGAGCGTGGGCGCGGCGCCGCCCGCCGCGAGCGCGGCCGCCGCGACGGCGACGGCGGGCACGAGGGCTAGCGCCACCCCTGCCGCGAGCACCGCGGCGACGATCGAGGCGGCGGCGAGCGCGAGCGGCGGCACGCCGTCGAGCCCCGCGAGCGTGAGCCGATCGAGGGCACGGGCGCGAGGGCGCGGGTCCGGCGCTCCCGTGCGCCGCGGCCACAGCCACGGGCTGACGGCGAGCAGGAGGCCGAGGCCGAGGGTCGCCCCGAGCAGCCACGTCATGCGCGCGCTCCCACGAGGAGCGCGACGGGATCGACGCCGATCGCGGCGAACTTCGCGGTGCGCGCGGGATGCGAGCCGGTGGGCTCGAGGAGGCCGTCGCGGAGGGCGAAGAGGGTCGACGCCTCGATGACGCCGGCGGTCGCCTGCCCCGTCGGCGCCAGGATCTCGACGGCCCTGCGGTTGCCGCGCGCGTCGATCGCGAGGTGCACGACGAGGTCGATGCACTGGGCGACCGTCGGCACGACGAAGCCCGCGTCGATGTTGCGGCCGGCGAGCAGCGGGAGGGTCGTGAGCTTCGCGAGCGCGTCGCGCGCAGAGTTCGCGTGGATCGAGCACATCCCCGACACCCCGCAGTTGAGGGCGACGAGCAGGTCGAGCGCCTCCGCCTCGCGCACCTCGCCGACGACGAGCCGATCGGGCCGCATGCGCAGCGACTCCTTCACGAGCCGCCGCAGCGAGATCTCCCCAGTGCCCTCGAGCGAGGGCTGGCGGCACTGCAGCGCGACGATGTCGTCGACCGGCGGATCGAGCTCGAAGGTCTCCTCGACCGTGACGACGCGCTCGCCCGGCCGGACGCTCGCGAGCAGCGCGTTGAGCATCGTCGTCTTGCCCGCGTGGGTCGGCCCCGAGACCAGGATGTTGCAGCCGGCGACGACGGCGTGGCGCAGGAACTGCGCCGCCTGCTGGCTGAGGGCGCCGCGATCGACGAGCGCGGCGAGCGACGCGAGGCGCCGCGAGAACTTGCGGATGTTGATCGACATCGCGCCGCGCGCGACGTCGCCGCTCGCGACGTGCAGCCGCGAGCCGTCGGGCAGGGACGCGTCGACGAACGGCGTCGAGAGGTCGACGCGACGCCCGGTCGTCGACAGCATCCGCTCGACGAGGTCGCGCACCTCGAGCTCGGTGAGCCGCAGCGGCAGCGGCTCGCTCACGCCGCCGCGCGCGCAGAAGACGCGCGAGCCCTGGTTGATCCAGAGCTCCTCGATCTCGGGATCGTCGAGGTAGGGCTGGAGCGGCCCGTAGCCGCGCACCGCCGCGAGCACGTCGCGCTCGGCCTGCCGCTCGTCGGCGAGCATCGGCACGCTGCCGCCGAGCGAGCGCTCGGCGTAGGAGCGCACCGCATCGCGCACGTAGCGCTCGGCGAGCTCGCCGGAGCGCGCGAGGTCGATGCCGTCGCGCCGCACCTTCGCCCGCACGGAGGCGGTGATCTCGGCGACGGCCTGGTGCATGCGAGCCAGTGAAGCCCAAGCGGGCGCGGCGCCTCGGAAGTTGTCCACAGCGACGCTCGACGGCTCGGTGCGGCGAGCGGATGCGTCCCACTAGGCTCCGGGGACGGGCACCGGACGAGCGGGGTGGGCAGTGGGCATCGAGGCGACGCGCACCACCGTCGCGCTGCCCTGGGGACCCGTCTCCTACCTCGAGTGGGCGCCGCCCGCCGGCGCCGACGCATCCGTCGTGGTCCTGCTCCACGGTGGCGGGCTCGACTCGGCGTGGCTGTCGTGGGGCGAGTTGGGCGGCGAGCTCGCCGCAGCGGGCCACCGCGTGCTCGCGCCCGACCATCCCGGCTACGGGCACAGCCCGCGCGCCCCGTGGCGAGCGACGCAGGATCGCCTGCTCGGCTACGTCGCGGCGTTCGCGAGCGCGCTCGGCCTCGAGCGGTACGCGCTCGCGGGGCTCTCGCTCGGCGGTGGGCTCGCGATCGGGCACGCGCTCGAGCACCCGGATCGCGTGCGCGCGCTCGTGCTGCTCGGCAGCTACGGGCTGCAACCGACGCTCGTCGAGGGGGCGCTGCGCGTGCCCGCGCAGCTCGCGAGCTGGGCGGCGCTCCGCACCGGCGTGCTGCAGGCGGCGACGCGCGCGTCCGCGCGCGACCGGCGGGTCCTCGAGCGCAGCCTGCGGCCCGTGCTCCGCGATCCCGCGCGACGCTCGCCCGAGCTGCTCGACGCGGTCGCCGAGGAGGCCCGGCGGGGCTCGGGGCTCGAGGTCTTCGCCGAGTGGCAGCGCGCCGAGGTGGGCCTGCGCCGCCAGTCGACCGACTACAGCGCGATGCTCGCGCGCATCGAGGCGCCGACGCTCTTCGTGCACGGCGAGCGCGACGCTGGGGTGCCCGCGCCGGTCGCCGAGCGCGCGGCCGCGTCGATGCCCCGTGCCCGCGCGGTCGTCGTGCCGGGCGCCGGGCACTGGGTGCAGCGCGACCGGCCCGACGTCGTCGTGCCGGCGATGATCGACCATCTGGCGTCGCTCGACTGAGCGCGCATACGATGCCGCGCATGGCGGTGCAGCGCAGCTTCCCCATCCTCCGCACGCGCGATCTCGAGCGGCTCGAGGCGTTCTACGCCGCCGCGCTCGACGCCCGGCGCACCTACGCCTTCGAGGACGACGGCCGCGTCGTCTACGTCGCGCTCGAGGTCGGGGCGTCGACCGTCGCGATCGGCCTCGAGCCGAGCGCCGGCCCGCCCGAGGCGGCGCTCTGGATCTACGTCGACGACGTCGACGCCGCCTTCGACCGGGTGCTCGAGCGCGGCGCGACCGCGGTCGCCCAGCCCGAGCGCATGCCGTGGGGCGAGCGCGTCGCGCAGGTGCGGGACCCCGACGGGATGCTGCTCTACCTGGGTGCCGAGGCGTCCGGCGCGGCGGCTTCGGACGCAGCCACGGACTGAGCCTCGCCGTCGGCCCAGCGCAGCACCCGCAGCGCCTTGAGCGTGATCCACCGGCTCGGCTCCCCCGCCGCGCCGTAGTCGACGACCGCGTCGCCGCCGTGGACGACGTCGGCCGCCCACGAGCCGTCCTGCCGGCGCTTCGAACGCACGAGCTCGATCGCCTCCCGCATCCGCTCGTCCACCCGGGCGCCGACGGCGCGGAAGTGCTCGAGCGCGCGCAGCACGTCGTACTCGTGCCGGGGCGGGAAGGCGAGCTGCACGTAGGTCGGCTTCGGGATCTCGCCCGTCGAGCGCTGTCGCATGAGGCCGCGCTCGAGCAGGTACTCCTCGCCGCTCTCGCGCGCCTCGCGCACGCGCGGGTCGTCGTGCTCGCGCTCGAACGCGGCGAGCGCCTCGAGCACGCCGATCGTGGTGTCGAACGACGAGCGCACCGAGCCCCGCTCCTGGTCGCAGTTCCAGCCGCCGTCGGCCATCCGCTCCCCCAGCAGCCGCTCGACGATCGCATCGACCTCGACGCCGAAGTAGAGCGCGTTCGTCACGAGCGCGGCGTTGATGCACGGCTCGACCTCGCCCTCGAAGAACGGCTCGTCGTCGTACTCCCAGCGCGTCACGCGCGCGACGTCGGCGATCGCCTCGCGCACGGCCGGGTCGGCCGGGTCGACGCCGAGCAGCCGCAGCTCGGTGAGCACGTGGGCGGTGGAGGTCCATGGCTGGCCGGGCAGGACGGGCTTCGCCTTCGGGAAGTGCGCGCCGCCGGCCCACTGGCCGTCGGGACCGCGAGCCGCGAGGAGCGCGGCGCCCCAGCCCTCTCGCGCGACGCGCGCGCGCTCGCGCGCCACCGCATCCGGGTCGGCGTCCTCGAGATCCTGCAGCACCTGCCAGCGGATCGCGGGGTCGCCTTCGAGCAGCCACTGCGTCGTGTCCATGCCGGGAGCATGCCGCACCCCGCCCACACGCGCCAGCGGCGCGGGCGAGGCGACGTCCGTCAGCGGTACTCGGGGTTCTGGAAGCCGAATCGATCGCCGCGCTCCCACGCGTTGCGGTCGTTGCCCTCGCTCGGGATGCCGCCCTGGAGCATGCGCGCGAGGTGCAGCAGGTTCCACGCCATGATCGTGATGTTGCGGTTCGTGAAGTCGTTGTCGGCACCCGCGATCGACCCGTCGTCGAGCTCGTCGCCGTAGGAGGGTCCCGGCCCCGCTTCCCCCACCCAGCCGGCGTCGGCCTGCGGTGGGATCGTGCAGCCGAGGTGCTGCAGCGCGTAGACGAGCTCGCGCGCGACGTGCTTCATGCCGTCCTCGTTGCCGCCGACGAGGCATCCGCCCACCTTGCCGTAGAAGATCGACTGGCCGTGCTCGTTGAGCTCGCCCGACTCGGCGTAGAGCCGCTCGACGACGCGACGCGTCACGCTCGAGGCCTCGCCGAGCCAGATCGGCGTCGCGAGCACGAGGATGTCCGCGGCGAGGACGCGCTCCCACAGGGCGGGCCACGCGTCCTCGCTCGCGCCGTGCTCGGTCATGTCGGGCTGCACGCCCGGCGCGATCGCGTGGTCGACCGCGCGCACGACCTCGACCTCGACGCCCTGCTTGCGGAGGATCGTCGCGCTCGCCTCGATGAGCAGGTCGGTGTGGCTCTCGTCCGGTGAGGGCGTGAGGGTGCCGTTGAAGTACAGGGCGCGGATGGGTCGAGGCCGGTCGGCTGCTTCGGTCATGGCCCGACCGTGGCACGCGAAGCCGGGAGCGACCTCGGAGGACGCTCCCGGCCGGTTCGACGCGCCCGCGGTCGCGGGCCAGCTCGTCACATGGCGCCGGTGTAGCCGCCGTCCACGTGGATCGTCGTGCCGGTGACGTACGACGAGGCGTCGCTCGCGAGCCACAGGCTCGCCTGCGCGATCTCGCGCGGCTGCGCGAAGCGGTGCAGCGCCGAGAGCTGCTTCGGGCACTCGACCGGGTCGAGCCCGAACTGCTCGATCGCGCCCTGCAGCATCGGCGTGTCGACGGCGCGACGGGATGCGGCTGCACGCGGAAGCCGGACGTCGAGGAGATGTCGACGATCGAGCCGCCCTCGCCTCGACCTGCTCGGCGTCGGAGATGTCGACCTGCACGAACTGCGCCTCGCCGCCGCCGGCCCGGAAGTCGGCCGCCACGCCCTCGCCCTTCTCGGCGTTGAAGTCGGCGACGATCACCTTCGCGCTCGCCTCCGCGAACAGCCGGGGTCGCCTCGCCCATGCCCATCGCGGCCCCGGTCACGATCGTCCGCGACCGCGCTCGCGGCCGCTGCCCTCGATGCGACGCCGGACGGCCCAATCTATTACGATTTTGAAATATCGTCCCGCGCCTCGAGCAGGGCCGTGAGCCGCGAGGCGAAGCGCGCCGACGCATCCGCGTCGCGCTCCAGGAAGCCTCGGCCGGTCTTCGCGCCGAGGTCGCCGCGCTCGACCCGCTCGCGCAGCATGCCGGGGGCGGCGGATGCGTCCCCGAGCGTCGGGAAGATCCCGTCGGTCACGCTCGTCCACACGTCGAGGCCGCCGAGGTCCATGATCTCGAACGGGCCCGCGAGCGCCCAGCGCGGGCCGAGCCCCGCGGTGACGACCGCGTCGACCTGCTCGGGGGTCGCGACGCCGCGCTCGACGAGGTGCATCGCCTCGCGATAGAGGGCGGCCTGCAGCCGGTTGGCGATGAAGCCCTCGACCTGCTGCGCGAGCGGCACGGCGGTCTTTCCGGCCGCGGTCAGCAGGCCGACCATCCGCTCGACGGTCTCGGGAGGCGTCGCGGGCCCCGGCACGACCTCGACGAGCGGCACCGTGTCGGCGGGGTTGAAGAAGTGGGCGATCACGAGCCGGGACGGGTCCCGCATGCCGGCCGCGAGCGCGTCCGCCCCGATCGACGACGTGTTCGAGGCGATCACCGCGTCGTCGTTCGCCGCCTCGACCTCGGCGAGCAGGGCGAGCTTGAGGTCAAGCCGCTCGGGCGCGGCCTCGAGCACGATCGTCGCGCCGTCGACGGCTTCGGCGACGCTGCCGTGCGCCGTGCCGCCGGCCGACTCGGCCGCGGCGCCGGCCGCTTCCGCGCGCACGTCGAAGACCCGCACGTCGTGGTCCGCGCGCCCGAAGACGCGCGCGATGCCCGCGCCCATGATGCCCGCGCCCAGCACGGCGATCGTCTCCGCCACAGCAGCCTCCCCGCCCCGGCCGGCGCCGGTCCACCCGAGGATGCCACAGCCGCGCCCCGCCGGGACCGGCTTCGCGGGTCGCGGCGATCGGCGTCGCTGATCAGCGGGCGTTCGCGTCGTTCGTCGGCTCGAGCTCGCCCTCGGCGTCGCGCCGGTCGAGCCGCGCCATGCTCCAGCCGCCCATGGCCCCATCCGGGATGAGCGGCACGAGCGGCGCCGTGAGGCGGTAGCGCCAGTCGCTCACGACGACGCTGCGGCCCTTCCGGAGCCCCCGCAGCCCCTCCCGGGCGGTCGCCTCGACGCTCGCCCAGATGATGTCGGGCGTGCCCGAGCGGTCGATGCCGAGCCGCTCGTGGAACTCCGTCTTCAGGAAGCCGGGCAGCAGCGCGGTCGCGCGGATGCCGTCGGCGCGATAGCGCGCCGCGATCGAGCGGGAGAAGGTGATGGCGTGCGACTTCGCCGCCGAGTAGGTGCCGTTCGGCATGCGGCCGGCCATGCTCGCGACCGTCAGGATGCCGCCGCGACCGCGATCGAGCATGCCGGGCAGCGCCGCGTGCACGAGCCGCATGGGCGCCCACACGAGCAGGTCGAGCAGTCGCCGCTCCTCGTCGACGCCCGAGACGTGGAAGTCGGCGAGGATGCCCGTGCCCGCGTTGTTGACGAGCACGTCGACCGGGCGGGCGGGGTCGGCGACCCGTGCCGCGACGCGCTCGAGGTCGTCGGCGACGGTCAGGTCGGCGGCGAGCACCTCGGTCTCGACCGGCAGCGCCGCCGCGGCTTCGCGCAGCCGCTGCTCGTCGCGCGCGACGAGCACGAGGGAGAAGCCGTCGGCGGCGAGCTGGCGCGCGAGCTCCGCGCCGAGGCCTGCCGTCGCGCCGGTGACGAGCGCGCGCATGTCCATGCCGCCACTGTGGCAGACGCTCCCGGGCGCCGCCTGCGCATCCTCGGCACCGCTACGCTGGAGCGACCACGCGGGAGTGGTGGAATTGGCAGACACGCAGGATTTAGGTTCCTGTGCCCTCGTGGCGTAGGGGTTCAAGTCCCCTCTCCCGCACTGCGATCGCCCTAGGAGCCCCGTGCCCCCGCTCACCGCCGAGTTCCTCATCGATGTCGAGGGCCTCATCTCCGGCGCGGGCCCGTGGGCGCTGCTGCTCGTGTGCGCGATCGTCTTCGTCGAGACGGGCCTGCTCGTCGGGTTCCTCCTGCCGGGCGACACGCTGCTCGTGATCGCCGGCATCCTGTCCTTCACGGGCGTCATCCCGCAGCCCATCTGGCTCGTGATGCTCTGCATCTGGGCCTGCGCTGTCGCGGGCGACCAGCTCGGCTACTTCATCGGCCACAAGGCCGGACCGCCGATCTTCCAGCGCCGCTCGTCCGGCCTGTTCTCGCATCGCACGATCGAGCGCACGAACCGCTTCTTCCTCAAGTACGGCGCCGCGGCGGTCATCATCGCCCGCTTCATCGGCATCGTGCGCACCTTCATGCCCGTCGCGGCGGGCGTGGGGCGGATGCCATGGCCACTGTTCCTGCGCCTCGACGTGCTGGGCGCGCTGCTGTGGGGCGCGGGGCTGCCGCTGCTCGGGTGGGGCGTCGCCCACATTCCCGGCGTCGCGGAGGTCGTGACGCAGTACATCGACCTCGTGCTGCTCGGCGTCGTCGGCATCGCGATCGTCGCGATCACCTGGCACGCCATCCAGTCCCGGCGCGAGGTCGCGCGCGAGATCCGCGAGGGCACCGCGGCCGGCCCGGTCGAGACGCTCGACCTCTCTGGCACCGGCACCGCCGGCCTCGAGCGCTGACGCCTCGGTCGAGCGCTCAGGCCGCGAGCCAGATCGCGCGAGCGACGTCGGGACCGACGTCGACCGTGCCGCGCAGCGCCCGCACCTGCATCGAGCCGGAGTAGGGCTTGACGCCGAGCACCGTGAGCCGCGCGTCGAGCGCGATGCCCGCGTCGGCGAGGAAGCGGAGCATCGCGGGATCCTCGTCGGAGATCCGCACGACCGCGCCCTCGTGGCCGGCCGGCGCATCCGCGAGCAGCACCGCGTCGGGCCGCCGCACGGTGCCGTCCGCGGCCGGGATCGGATCGCCGTGCGGGTCGCGCTCCGGGTCGCCGAGCGACGCCGCGATCGACTCGAGCAGCCGGTCGCTCAGCGCGTGCTCGAGGATCTCGGCCTCGTCGTGCACCTCGTCCCACTCGTAGCCGTGCCGCTCGACGAGCCAGGTCTCGACCACCCGGTGGCGCCGCACCTGCCGCACGGCGAGCCGGCGTCCCTCGGGCGTGAGCTCGACCGCCCCGTACGGGCGGTGATGCACGAGGCCCGCGGCGGCGAGCTTCTTCACCATCTCGGTCACGGTCGAGTTCGCGAGGCCGAGCCGCGTCGCGAGCTGCGACGGCGTGACGGGCTCCGGCTGCCACTCGGTGTGGTGGTAGATCGCCTTGACGTAGTCCTCAGCCGCTGTCGACCGCATGCCGCCTCGCTCTCGCCCACCGGATGACGATCCCCCGTCGGGACCCGAACAGCAACGCTAGCCCGAAGGCGAGCCCTTGCGAGAGCACGACCGCCCCGCCCGGGGAGATGTCGAGCCAGAACGCGCCGAGCAGCCCGACCATCGACGCGACCACCGTGATGCCGACCGACCACGCGAGCAGCGCATCCCACCGCACCGCGATGAGCGACGCCGTCGCGCCCGGGATGACGAGCATCGCGACGACGAGGATGATGCCCACGGCTTGCAGCGCCGTGACGACCGTGAGCGCGAGGGCACCGAGCAGCACCGCGTGCAGCAGCCGCGGCCGCAGCCCGATCGCGTGCGCGTGGCCCGGATCGAAGGCGACGAGGGTGAGGTCGCGGCGCAGCACGAGCAGCGCGACGCACACGATCGCGCCGACGATGAGCACCTGGGCGATGTCGGCGTCGGAGACGCCGAGCACGTTGCCGAAGAGGATGTGCTGCAGATCGGTCTCGGCGGGCGTGACCGAGACGATCACGAGCCCGAGCGCGAACAGGGTCGTGAAGACCACGCCGATCGCCGCGTCCGCCTTGATCCGGGAGGCCGCGCGCACGCCGCCGATGAGCGCGACGGCGCCGATGCCGAACACCGCCGCGCCGAGCGCGAACGGCAGGCCCAGGATGTAGGCGAGCGCGACGCCGGGCAGCACCGCGTGCGAGACGGCGTCGCCCATGAGCGACCAGCCCATCTGCACGAGCCACGTCGAGAGCAGCGCGCACGCGACCGCGGCGACGAGCGTGACGAAGATCGCGCGCAGCATGAAGTCGTAGGTGAAGGGGGCGAGCAGGGCGTCGATCACCGCTCCTCCGCCGCTCCGGCGCCGAAGGCCTCGGCGATCCGCTCGGGGCTCAGCACCTCGTCGGGCGGGCCCTGGTGCAGGAGCCTCCCCCGCAGCAGCAGCACGTCGTCGACGAGCTCGGCGACGCCCGAGAGGTCGTGGTGCACGATGACGACCGTGCGCCCGCGCTCGCGGAGCCCCCGCAGCACCGCGACGATGCGGGCCTCGCTCGAGCGGTCGACGCCCGCGAAGGGCTCGTCGAGCAGGAGCAGCTCGGCGTCCTGCGCGATCGCGCGCGCCACGAACGCGCGCTTGCGCTGGCCGCCCGAGAGCTCGCCGATCTGGCGGTCGGCGAGGTGCGCGATGTCGAGCAGCTCGAGCGCCTCGGCGACGGCGGCGCGGTCGGCAGCGCGCGGGATCCGCAGGAGACCCATGCGACCGAAGCGACCGGTCGTGACGACGTCGCGCACGGTCACCGGGAAGTCCCAGTCGACCGACTCGGCTTGCGGCACCGAAGCGACGAGGCCCTCGCGACGCGCCTCCGCGGGCTTCCGGCCGAGGATGCGCACGGTGCCCTCGTGCGGCACGCGCTCGAGGATCGCGGCGAGCATCGACGACTTCCCCGAGCCGTTGACGCCCACGAGGCCCGTGATCTCCCCCGAGCGGATGCGTGCGGTCACGTCGACGAGGGCGCGCACGTCGCCGTAGCGCACGCCGAGGCCCTCCACGACGATCGCGTCCCGCGCTGCCGTGCCGCTCATCCGCCCAGTCCCTCCAGGACCGCCTCGATGTCGTGCTCGACGAGCGCGAGGTAGGTCGGCGCGGGCCCGTCCGGCGTCGAGAGCGAGTCGACGTGGAGGCTGCCGTCGAAGCGCACGCCCGCGTCGCGCGCGATCTGCTCCTGGGTGCCCGGATGCGTCGTCGACTCGCAGAAGACGGTCGGCACCTGCCGCTCCTCGACGATCGCGGCGACCTCGGCGATCGATTGCGGCGTGCCCTGGCCGCCCGCGTTCACCGGCCACAGGCTCGCTTCGTCGAGGCCCGCGTCGCGCGCGAGGTAGCTGAAGGCGCCCTCGCACGTGACGAGCACGCGCTGCCGCGCGGGCACGCGCGCGACGCCCTCGCGGAGGCGCTCGCCGAGGGACTCGAGGCGAGCGGTCAGCGCCCGGGCGCGCTCGTCGATCGCGGCGCGCTCGGCGGGGACGAGGTCGCCGATCGCGACACGGAGCGCCTCGACGTAGCGGGCGCCCTCGCCGGGCGCGACCCACGCGTGCGCGTTCGGGTTGCCGGCGTAGTGGCCGGTCTCGATCGCGATCGGATCGACCGCATCGCTCAGCACGACGTGCGGTGCGTCCTGCCGCTCGACGAGCGTGAGCAGCCAGTCGTCGATGCCCCAGCCGTTCGTCACGACGAGGTCGGCGCCCTCGGTGCGGACGAGGTCGCCGGGCGTCGGCTCGTAGTCGTGCACCTCGACGCCCGGCCGCGTGAGCGATTCGACGCGCGCGGCGTCGCCCGCGACCTCGCGCGCGATGTCGGCGATCACCGTGAAGGTCGCGAGCACGACCGGGCGCTCGTCGTCGGTGGTTGAAGGGCGCGATGGTGCCGGGCAGCCGACGAGCCCCGCGACGGCGAGTGCGGCCGCCGCTGTCGCGGCCAGCGTTCGCAACACCGCATGCAGTTTTTTCGGCATGCCGAAATCATGCCACATTCGCGCTACGGCAGGCCAGATCGGTCGAGTCGCGATCCTCGACCAGCGACGAAACGCTCGCTCCGGCGATGTCGTGGCGTTAGCATCAAACGAAATACATGGGAGTAGTCCGTGAAACATGAGGTTCGGGAACTGAACAGCCACAAGGCTGCGGATTCGTTGGTTCGCCGACTGAAGGAGTCGCCCGAGGAAGACACTGTGAAGCTGCGCTTCGGCGGGTCGAAAACCTACCCGAACGGCGCGGTTCCTCTGGCCGCTACGCTCGATTTGCTGCGGGCTCGCGGGATGGCTGTTACTTGCGACCAGGTGCCGAATGAGATCGCGAAGACTCACCTTCTCGAGCCGCTTCCGGTCAGCGAGTTCTCACGTCGATTCACCCCGGCGACCAACACGGTGTGGAAGTACAGTTCCGAAGCAGAGGCGCGACGGCTGGCCAATCTCTTCGTCGAGGTGCTTCAGAACCAGGTCGTATGCGAGGAGGGCGTGCTCGACACCTTGCAGTGGTGCCTGTATGAGGCACTAGACAACGTCTTTCAGCACAGTGAGGCCGCGAGCGGTTACGCAATGATGCAGTTGCACTGGCAGCGGCGGCTTTGTGCGATCAGCGTCGCTGATACGGGCATCGGGATTCAGCGGTCGCTGTGGACAGGCATAGGTGCGGGCACAGCGAAGTATGCGCTGGCGGACGTTCGAGAGCCACACCAGGCCGTTCAGTTTGCACTTCGCCAGGGAGCGACGCGGCGACCCAACTACAACCAGGGGAACGGCCTCTTCGGCTTGCGTCGTGCAGCGGAACTGAATCAAGGCAAACTGGCTGTGCGTTCCGGCTGGGGGTACTGGGCGCTTGTAGAAGGTGAAGTGACAGAGCAAACAGATCGACAGCGCCCGCTGATCGATATGGAGCGTCACCAAGGCACCTGGGTCGACTGGGAGGTTGACTGCTCGACACCGGTCTTGCTCCGGGACGTGCTCCCGTCGAAGACGACTCGCAGCGATGTTCTCGAGAGTATTGAGGTCGCGACAGGGTTCCACCGCGTGATGCTCAACGAGATCAACAAGGCGGTGGGCTCCAGGAATGCAGGGACGGCAGTGCGAAACCGCCTGCTCAATTATCTGAAGGCTGGCGCCCCGTCCTTGGTCGTCGATTTCACCGGCTTCCGAGGCGTCGTCTCGTCGAGCTTTGCAGACGAGGTCTTCGGCAAGCTTGCGCTGGAGCTCGGTGAACTGCCGTTCCGACGGCGCGTGTTCCTTGAATCGATTTCGGAAACAAACCGAGCGCTGATCGAGCGAGCGGTACAGATGAGGCTCGATGAACCGGTAGCGACCTAGGAGATCAGACTTCTAATTCAGGCACCGCCGCGGATACACTCCGCGAGCGCCGCGAACGCGATCCGGCGGTGGCTGAGCGCATCCTTCTCGTCGGCGCTCAGCTCGGCCGACGAGCGGCCGCCGCCGTCGTGGGGTACGAAGATCGGGTCGTACCCGAACCCGCCGTCGCCGCGCGGCGCATCCGCGACCTCGCCGGCCCACTCCCCGCGCACCGCGAACTCGCCCTCGGCGTCGACCCACGCGGCCGCGCACACGAAACGCGCGCCGCGATCGGCGTGCTCGGCGAGGTTCGCGAGCAGCAGCTCGAGGTTGTCGCGATCGTCGCGCGTGCCCGCGTAGCGAGCCGAGTGGATGCCGGGGGCACCGTCGAGCGCGTCGACCTCGATGCCCGAGTCGTCGGCGATCGCCGGCAGCCCCGTGCGCTCGTGCGCGGCGCGCGCCTTGATCAGGGCGTTCGCCTCGAAGGTGTCGCCGTCCTCGATCGGCTCCGGGCCGTCGTCGGGCAGCAGCTCGATGCCGGGCAGGAGCGGCGCGAGGATGCGCTGCAGCTCCTCGACCTTGTGCGGGTTGCGGGTCGCGACGACGACCTGCAGGCCGCCGCCGCGCGGGTCGATGCCCGTCGAGCCGAAGCCCGTGTCGACGGGGCTCACGCGAGCGCCTCGCGCTGGAGCTCCGTCAGCCGGGCGGTGCCGGCGAGCGCGAGGTCGAGCAGCGCGTCGAGCTCCGAGCGGTCGAAGGGTGCGCCCTCGGCCGTGCCCTGCACCTCGACGAGCAGCCCGCGCCCGGTCGCGACGACGTTCATGTCGGTGCCGGCGCGCACGTCCTCGAGGTAGTTCAAGTCGAGCGTCGGCTCGCCGTCGACGATGCCGACCGAGACGGCCGCGACCGAGTCGACGAGCGGCTTCGCGCTCTTCGGCACCCGCCCTTGCGCCTGCGCCCACGCAACCGCGTCGGCGAGCGCGACGTAGGCGCCCGTGATCGCGGCGGTGCGCGTGCCGCCGTCGGCCTGCAGCACGTCGCAGTCGACGGTGATCGAGAGCTCGCCGAGCGCCTTCATGTCGACGCCCGCGCGCAGCGAGCGGCCGATGAGGCGCGAGATCTCGTGGGTGCGGCCGCCGACGCGCCCCTTCACGCTCTCGCGATCCATCCGCTCGTTCGTCGAGCGCGGCAGCATCGCGTACTCCGCCGTCACCCAGCCCTTGCCCTTGCCGGCCATCCAGCGCGGCACGGTCGGCATGACGGATGCGGTGCACAGCACGCGCGTGCCGCCGAACGAGATGAGGGCGCTCCCCTCGGCCTGCGCGCTCCAGCCCCGCTCGATCGTGACCTCGCGCAGCTGATCGAGCTGCCTGCCGTCCTTGCGTGCCATGGTCTCTCCTTCAGTCGGTGCGGCCGGGCAGCTGGATGACCCCGGTCTGGTGGAACTCGACGTGCGTGACCTCCGGCCCGAGGAAGCGGCGCGCGAGCCGCAGGAACGGCTCCTGCGCCTCGGTCGTCGCCTCGAACTCGTAGGTGGGCGTCGCGTCGACGGGCGCGAGCATGCGCCGGTCGCTCAGCATGCGGTAGACGTCGCCCGCCGTCTCCTCGGCGCTCGAGACGAGCCGCACGTCGGGACCGGCGACGTAGCCGATCGCGCCGGCGAGCAGCGGGTAGTGGGTGCAGCCGAGCACGAGGGTGTCGAGGCCCTCGGCGAGCAGCGGCTCGAGGTACTCGCGCGCGGCCTCGAGCACCTCGTCGCCCGTCGTCACGCCAGCCTCGACGAACTCGACGAAGCGCGGCGCGGCGCCGGCGGCGACGTGCGGCACCCCTGCGGCGGCGAACGCGCGCTGGTAGGCGCCCGAGCCGATCGTGCCTGCGGTGCCGATCACGCCGATGCGGCCCGAGCGGCTCTGCGCCACGGCGGCGCGCACGGCCGGGTCGATGACCTCGACGACGGGGATGCCCATCCCCTCCTCGTAGCGCTCGCGCGCGACGTCGAGGGTCGCGGCGGAGGCGGTGTTGCAGGCGATGACGAGCATCTTCACGCCTTGCGCGACGAGCGTGTCGAGCACGTCGAGCGCGAGCGCCCGCACCTCGGCCTGCTCGCGCGGACCATACGGGCCGTTCGCGGTGTCGCCGATGTAGGTGATCGACTCGGCGGGCAGCTGGTCGATGAGCGCCCTCGCCACGGTGAGCCCGCCGACGCCGCTGTCGAAGACTCCGATCGGGCGCTGCACGACGGCAAGCCTAGTCGTGGCGCGTTCACGGGCCGCTCGCAGGCGCGACCGGAGAGGATGTCGCGGGCGGGCGGTATCGTCATCCCTCCGCGAAGGTGAGGAGAACCTGCGTGATCGAGTTCGACGCGGTGCGCAAGGAGTACCCGGGCGGCACCGTCGCGGTCGCCGGCTTCAGCCTGCGCGTGCCGTCGCATTCGGTCGTCGCCCTCGTCGGCTCCTCGGGCAGCGGCAAGACGACGCTCCTGCGCATGGTGAACCGCATGGTCGAGCCCACGTCGGGCGCGGTCCGCATCGACGACGTCGACGTCCGCTCGCTCGACCCGGTGGGCCTGCGCCGCTCGATCGGCTACGTGCTGCAGGCGGGCGGCCTGCTCCCCCATCGCACGGTCGCCGACAACGTCGCGACCGTGCCCGTGCTCGCGGGGCGCTCGCGCCGCGAGGCGAGGGCGGATGCGCTCGGCCTCCTCGAGCGCGTCGGCCTCGACCCAGCCCTCGCCGACCGCTACCCCGCACAGCTCTCCGGCGGCCAGCAGCAGCGCGTCGGCGTCGCGCGGGCGCTCGCCGCCGACCCGGACATCCTGCTCATGGACGAGCCGTTCGGCGCGGTCGACCCGATCGTGCGCGAGCAGCTGCAAGCCGAGCTGCGCGCCCTGCAGGCCGAGCTCGGCAAGACGATCCTGTTCGTCACCCACGACGTCGACGAGGCCTTCGCGCTCGCCGACGAAGTGGTCGTGCTGCGCGCGGGCGCCGAGATCGCGCAGCGCGGCACGCCGACCGAGATCCTCGCCGCCCCCGCCGACGACTTCGTCGCCGCCTTCGTGGGCGCGGGCACCGCGCGCCGCACCCTGCGCATCCGCGAGCTCGACGGGCGTCGCGTCGTCGTCGACGGCGACGACCGCCCGACGGGCGTGCTCGAGGCCGACGCCCGCGAGGGCGCGCCGTGACGTGGCTGAGCCAGAACCTCCACATCGTCTGGGGGCTGCTGGCCGATCACCTGCTGCTCTCGGTGCCGCCGATCCTGCTGAGCCTCGTCATCTCGGTGCCGCTCGGGCGGCTCGCGGCCGGGAGCCGCCGCTGGCGCACGCCGCTGCTGACCGGCACGGGCCTCCTCTACGCGATCCCGTCGCTGCCGCTGTTCATCATCATCCCCGCGATCACGGGCTTCGCGCTCCGCTCGCCCGCGACGATCATCACCGCGCTCACGCTCTACGGCTGCGCGCTCCTCGTGCGCGGGGCGGCGGATGCGTTCGCGTCCGTCCCCGAGGACGTCCGGCTCGCGGCTGAGGCGACCGGGCACTCCCGCTGGGCGAGCTTCTGGCGGGTCGAGCTGCCGCTCGCCGGCCCCGTGCTGCTGTCGTCGCTGCGGGTCGTGGTCGTCTCGACCGTCAGCCTCGTGACGGTCGGCGCGGTCATCGGCACCGCGAGCCTCGGCACGCTCTTCACCGACGGGTTCCAGCGCGGCATCGAGGCCTCGATCCTCACCGGCATCGTGCTCACCGTCGTGGTCGCGGTCGTGCTCGACGCGCTGTGCGTGCTCGCGGGGCGCGCGGCGATGCCCTGGCGGCGGACGGTGTCGGCGTGAACCTGGTGCTCGACGCGCTCGCGTGGCTGCTCGACTCCGCGAACTGGGACGGGCGCGGCGGGATCGGCGCGCGCATCCTCGAGCACCTCGGGTTCTCGGCCGCGGTCGTGGCGGCAGCGTGCGCGATCGGGATCCCCGCGGGCGTCGCGATCGGCCACTCGGGCCGGGGCCGCTCGCTCGTGATCGTGCTCACGAGCGGTGCGCGCGCGCTGCCGACGCTCGGCCTCCTGACCATCCTCGGCCTCGCGCTCGGCATCGGGCTCGACGCGCCGTTCCTCGCGCTCCTCGTGCTCGCGCTGCCGCCCGTGCTCGCGGGCGCGTACGCGGGCGTCGAGTCGGTCGCGCGCGAGACCGTCGGCGCCTCGCGCGCGATCGGCATGACCGAGTGGCAGCTCGTGCGCGGCGTCGAGCTGCCGCTCGCCGCGCCCGTGCTGCTCGGCGGCGTCCGCTCCGCCGCCCTGCAGGTCATCTCGACCGCGACGCTCGCCGCGTACGTCGCCGACACCGGCCTCGGGCGCCCGCTGTTCGAGGGCCTCAAGACGCAGCGCTACGACATGATGCTCGGCGCCTCCCTCCTCGTCGCGCTCCTCGCGCTCGTCGTCGAGCTCGGCTTCCAGCTCGTCCAATCCGCCGCGGCCCGCCGCGCCGAACCCCACCGCGCGCCGTCCGGCGCGAGAGAGAGGATCTCCGCATGATCAGGACCACCACCCGCCGGGCGGCGATCGCCCTCGCCGCCGTCGGCACCGCGAGCGCTGTGCTCGTCGGCTGCGCGAGCGCCGACCCCCTCGCCGCGGACGAGAGCACCGCGCCCTCGAGCGGCGGCGACGGCACGACCCTCGTCGTCGGCTCCCAGGACTACTACTCGAGCGAGATCATCGCCGAGCTGTACGCTCAGGCGCTCGAGGACGCCGGCTACACGATCGACCGGCAGCTGCGCATCGGGCAGCGCGAGGTCTACGTGCCCGAGATCGAGTCGGGGGCGATCGACCTCTTCCCCGAGTACACGGGGCCGCTGCTGCAGTACTGGAGCCCCGACCCCGAGGAGCGGCTGACCGACGAGGTGTACGACGCGCTCGTCGAGGCGGCGCCCGAGGGCATCACGATCCTCGACCAGGCCGAGGCGACCGACCAGGACTCGTACGTCGTCACGCGAGCGTTCGCCGACCAGTACGGGCTCGAGACGGTCGCCGATCTCGCGAGCGTCGACGTGCCGCTCACGATGGGCGCGAACTCCGAGGCCGAGAGCCGCCCGAACGGCCCCCAGGGGCTCGCGAGCGTCTACGGCATCGAGGTCGGCTTCACCCCGATCGAGGACGGCGGCGGCCCGCTCACGATCCGCGCGCTGCAGGACGGCGACATCCAGCTCGCGATCGTCTACACCGCCGACCCGACGATCGCGCAGAACGACCTCGTCGTGCTCGAGGACACGGAGGGACTGTTCCTCGCCTCGCACGTCGTCCCGGTCGCGAGCGACCGCGTCGACGAGGCCGCGCAGGAGGTCGTGAACGGCGTCACCGCTGCGCTGTCGTCCGACGCGCTCATCGAGCTCAACCGACGCAGCGTCGAGCAGCAGTCCCCGGCAGCCGACATCGCGCGCGCCTGGCTCGAGGAGGAGGGGCTCGTCGGCTAGCGCCGCAGCATGCGGTGCATCGGGATGCCGCCCCACGTCGGCCCGGTCGACACCCGCTCGTCGAGGTGCTCGAAGCCCCGCCGCTCGTAGAAGCGAGCGGCGCGGGCGTTGCCGTCGATGAGCCACAAGTAGTGGGGCCGCTCGTCGACGACCGCGTCGAACAGGGCCGCGCCGAGCCCGGAGCCGTGCATCTCGGCCGCGACGTAGAGCCGGTCGAGCTCGCGATCGGCCGGCGGCGGCACGAGGCCGAGCTCGCGCTCCCAGCGCGCCGGCGCGGGTCCGGCGGCGGCGATGCCGACGATGCGGCCGCCGCGCCACGCGATGCGGCGCACGGCCTCGCCCGGCTGGCCGAAGACGTGCGCGAGTCCCGCGACGTTCGCCTGCTCGAGGCCGCGGGAGCCGAAGTCGTCGGGCAGCTGCCCCGCGTAGGTGCGCTGCTGCTCGGCGACGAGGAAGCGGGCCCACGCCTCGGCGTCCTCCGGCCGGGGGGCCCGCAGCTCGACGCCCCCGGGCAGTTGTCGCTCGCTCGTCCGGGTGGGTCGGGTCTCGTCGCGCACCGGCCCACGCTACCGGCTCCCGGTCGCTCGCTCGGCGGTCGGCATAGGCTGGCGCCGTGACCGACACCGCGCTCATGACCGACCGCTACGAGCTGACCATGATCGACGCCGCGATGCGCTCCGGGACGGCCTTCCGCCCCTCGGCGTTCGAGGTCTTCGCGCGGCGCCTCCCGGGCGCGCGCCGCTACGGCGTCGTCGCCGGCACCGGTCGCTTCCTCGAGCGGCTCGCCGAGTTCCGCTTCGGCGACGCAGAGCTCGCGTTCCTGCGCGAGCACGAGGTCGTCTCGCCCGAGCTGCTCGACTGGCTCGCCGGCTACCGCTTCGCGGGCGACATCCGCGGCTACGCCGAGGGCGAGGCCTACTTCCCCGGCTCCCCGATCCTCGTCGTCGAGGGCTCCTTCGCCGAGGCGGTCGTGCTCGAGACGGTCGCGCTCTCGGTGCTCAACTACGACTCCGCGGTCGCGAACGCCGCGACCCGCATGGCGCGCGCCGCGAAGGGCCGACCGGTCGCCGAGATGGGCTCGCGCCGCGCGAGCGAGGAGTCGGCGATCGCCGCCGCCCGCGCCGCCTACATCGCCGGTTTCCGCGCGACGAGCAACCTCGCCGCGGGCGCCCGCTGGGGCATCCCGACGATGGGCACCGCCGCCCACTCCTTCACGCTCCTCCACGATTCCGAGGCAGAGGCCTTCCAGGCGCAGATCGACACCCTCGGCGTCGGCACGACGCTGCTCGTCGACACCTACGACATCGAGCAGGGCATCCGCACCGCGATCGAGGTCGCGGGCCCGAAGCTCGGCGGCATCCGGCTCGACTCGGGCGACCTCGACGAGGTCGCCGCCGAGGCGAGGGCGCTGCTCGACTCGCTCGGCGCGACCGAGACGCGCATCACCGTCACGAGCGACCTCGACGAGTACGCGATCGCGGCCCTGCAGGCGAGCCCGGTGGATGCGTACGGCGTCGGCACGAGCGTCGTCACCGGCTCGGGCGCGCCCGCGGCGGGCATGGTCTACAAGCTCGTCGCGCGGCAGGGCGACGACGGCGAGTGGGTCGGCGTCGGCAAGCGCAGCGAGGACAAGGCCTCGCGCCCGGGCGAGAAGGTCGCGGTGCGCACCCTCGAGGGCGGGATCGCGGTCGAGGAGACCGTGCTCGTCACCGACGACCCGCACGTGCTCGAGCAGGCCGCGACGCGCGGCCGCGCACTCCAGGTGCCGCTCGTCGAGCGCGGCGAGATCCAGGAGCGGTGGCTCGGCCCTGCGGGCGTCGAGCTCGCGCGCGAGCGGCACACCGCCTCGATCGACGAGCTCCCGGCGGAGGCGCACCGCCTCGCGCGGGGCGAGCCCGCGATCCCGACGGTCTTCCGCTGACGCATCCGACCGCCGTCAGGCGTCACTCCGCGCGCAGCTTCTCGTAGATCTCCTTGCACGAGGGGCAGATCGGGAACTTCTCCGGGTCGCGCCCGGGCGTCCACTTCTTCCCGCACAGCGCGCGCACGGGCTTGCCCGAGAGCGCCGACTGCAGGATCTTCTCCTTCTTGACGTAGTGCGAGAAGCGGTCGTGGTCGCCGTCCTCGACCGACTCCTCGTTGAGCAGCTTCTCGAGCTCGCGGTCGAGCACGTCGGTGCTGCCGCCCGTGCCGACGGTGTCCGGTCCAGGGGTGAGGGTCATGCGAGCCATGATCCCACGCTCAGCCTCCTCCCGGCACGGTCGGGACACGATGATGCCGGGCAGGATGATGGATGCGTCGCGGCACGCGACGAGGACGACGAGGGGATGCCATGGACGAGCTCGATCGCGACGAGGAGATGGGCTGGCTCATCACGACGCTCGAGAACATCCTGGGCGTGCAGCGCCCGCTCGTCGTCGGCCACTTGCGCAACCTGCGCCGACGGCACCCCGACATGACGCCCGAGCAGATGATCGCCCGGCTCGAGAAGCAGTACCTCGCGGCCGTCACGAGCGGCGGCGCGGCCGTCGGCGCGAGCGCCGTCGCGCCCGGCATCGGCACCGTCGCGGCGATCGGCCTCACCGCAGCGGAGACGGTCGTCTTCCTCGAGGCGAGCGCGTTCTTCGCGCAGGCCGTCGCCGAGGTGCACGGCATCGCGGTCGAGGACGAGCAGCGGGCGAAGGCGCTCGTGATGGGGCTCATGCTCGGCTCGGGCGGCAAGGCGCTCGTCAAGCGCGTCGCCGACCAGGCGCTCGGCCGCCGCGGCGGCGGCTCGGCGTTCTGGGGCCAGATGATCACGTCCTCGCTCCCGAGCGGCGCGATGGGGCAGGTCATCGACCTCATGCGCCGCGCGTTCCTGCGCCGCATGGCGCGCAACACGGGCGCGAGCATGGTCGGTCGCGCGATGCCGTTCGGCATCGGCGCCGTCATCGGCGGCGTCGGCAACAACATGCTCGGCCGCCAGGTCGTCAAGGCCTCGCGCGAGGCCTTCGGCCCGCCACCCGTCCGGCACCACGGCTTCCTCTCCCCCGCCGAGCGCGAGGAGCGCGTGAGCCTCGGCCGGCGCATCCGCGAGGCGCGCGAGATCGAGCGCGAGGGGCTCGGCGGCGGGCTGCGCCGGCTGCGCGAGCGCCGCGCGGCTGGCGGCACCGACGCTCCGGGTATCGGCCCGGGCGGCGACGCCCCCGGCACCGACGGCGACGGGGGCGCGAGCGCCGACGAGCGCTGAGGCCCGCCGGCTAGGGCAGCTCGCCGAGGGTGACCTCGACCTCGGCGCGCTCGCCGCCCCGGAGGTACTCGATCGTCACCGTCGCGCCCGCCGCGTGCGCGCGGACCTGGGCGGTCGCGTCGACGGCGTTCGTCACGGGCGCTCCCTCGATCGCGGTGATGACGTCGCCGGGCTGCAGGCCCGCGGCAGCGGCCGCGCCGCCGTCGGTGAGCTCCCGCAGCTGCCCGCCGACCGAGCCGATCGAGGCGTCGCGCACGTCGCTCACCGTCGCGCCGAGCAGCCCGTGCGTCGCCTCGCCACGGTCGATGATCTCCTCGACGACGCGCTGCACGAGGCTCGACTCGATCGCGAAGCCGATGCCGATCGAGCCCGACGACTCGCCCTGCCCCATGCTCGCGATCGCGACGTTGACGCCGATGAGCTGGCCGGAGGCGTTGAGCAGCGCGCCGCCCGAGTTGCCCGGGTTGATCGACGCATCCGTCTGCACGACGGGGATCGAGATGTCCTCCTGCGCGGCCTGCGCGCCGTTCTCCTGCCAGAAGCCGAACGGCGACTGCTGCGAGTCCTGCGAGTCGTCGGGCGCGGCGCTCGAGGCGATCCGCAGCCCGCGATCGACGGCCGAGACGATGCCGTCGGTGACCGAGTTCGAGAGGCCGAGCGGCGCCCCGATCGCGATCGCGGTGTCGCCCACGCGCACGTCGTCGCTCGACGCGAACGTCACGACCGGCAGCTCGGCGTCGACCCGCAGCACCGCGAGGTCGACGACGGGGTCGGTGCCGACGATCTCGGCGGCGAGCAGCCGGCCGTCGCTCGTCTCGACCGTGATGGATGCGTCGGCCGACTGGCCGTCGAGCGTCACGACGTGGTTGTTGGTGACGATGTAGCCGCCGGGCGCGATCACGACGCCGGAGCCCTCGCCCGCGCCGGCGCGCGAGGCTGCCTGCACCGTCACGACGGAGGGGCCCGCGGCCGCGGCGACGTCGGCGATCGTGCCGGGATCGGAGACCGGCTCGGCGGCGACGCCGCCGCTCGGCGCCGATTGCGTCTGCGGGGAGGTCTGCTGCGCCGCGAGCGCGCCCCCGCCGAAGCCCGTCGCACCGCCGATGAGCGCGGCGCCGACGATCGCGCCGACGACGAGCCCCGTGCTGCGGCGACGCGCGGACGCCTGGGGGCTCGCGCCCGCAGGCTGCCCGTAGTGGGGCTGGGGGTCGCTCGAGCGACCGAAGGCCGAGGGTGCGGGCACCGAGGACGCGTAGGGAGCGGAGCCGAAGGGCGGCGCGACGTCGGGCGTCGATCCGTACGGCGCCGACGCGGGCGCGGCCTGCCCGCTCGGCTGGCCCGCGGCGGGGCTCTGCCACCGGGTCTCGTCCGCGGGTCGCGACCAGGGGTTCGGCACGTGGCCCTGGTGGCTCGCGGGATGCGGCGGCTCGTACGGGTTCGTCATGACCTCGACGATGCCACGCCAATCCATGCGGTTGCTAAGCACTCGCAATGTCGACCGTTCGCGGTGCGAAGCGAGTAGCGTCGAGGCATGGAGGTCGATCGCTCGCACCGAGCACCCTGGCAGCGCACGGCGGCGGGGGCGGGCCTGCTGGGAGCCGACGGGCGCCTCGCGCCGACGATCTTCGCCGAGATGACGGCGCTCGCGACCCGCACGGGAGCGCTCAACCTCGGCCAGGGCTTCCCCGACGAGGACGGCCCGCGCGCGGTGCTCGACGCCGCGAAGCACGCGATCGACCACGGCCGCAACCAGTACGGGCCGGGTCGCGGCGCCCCCGAGCTCATCGACGCGATCATCGAGCACCAGCGCCGCTTCTACGGCATCGGCCTCGGCCGCGGCGACGTGCTCATCACCGCGGGCGCGACCGAGGGCCTCGCCGCGACGATGCTCGCCTACCTCGAGCCGGGCGACGAGGTCGTCGTCTTCGAGCCCTACTACGACGCCTACGCGGCGGTCGCCGCGCTCGCGGGCGCCGTGCTCGTGCCCGTGCCGCTCACGGCCCCCGACTTCCAGCCCGACCCCGATCGGCTGCTGCGGGCGACGAGCCCGCGCACGCGCATGATCCTCGTGAACTCGCCGCACAACCCCACCGGCTCGGTCTTCAGCGAGGAGACCGTGCGGCACATCGTGCGGATCGCCGAGCGGCGCGACGCGCTCATCGTCACCGACGAGGTCTACGAGCACCTCGTCTACGACGAGCAGCACGTGCCGGTCGCGGCGTTCCAGGCCGCGCGCGAGCGGCTCGTCTCGATCTCCTCCGCGGGCAAGACGTTCTCGATCACCGGCTGGAAGGTCGGCTGGATCATGTCGACGCCCGAGCGGATCGCGCACATCACCGCGGTCAAGCAGTACCTCACGTTCGTCAACGGCGCGCCCTTCCAGCCCGCGGTCGCGGTCGGCCTGCGCCTCCCGGACGAGCACTTCCAGACGATCCGCGACTCCTTCTGCCGCAAGCGCGACATCCTCACGAGGGGCCTGCGGAAGGCGGGCTTCAAGGTCAACGACGCGATGGCGGGCTACTTCGTGCTCGCCGACGCCGCCCCGCTCGGCATCGACGACGCGAGCGCCCTCGCGCGGCGGCTGCCGGAGCTCGCGGGCGTCGTGGGCGTGCCGCTCTCGGCCTTCGCGCGGCCCTCGCGGCGCGACCTGCGCTCGACGATGCGCTTCGCCTTCTGCAAGTCCGACGACACGCTCCACCGGGCGGCCGAGCAGCTCGCGGCGCTCCGCGGCGTCGAGCTCGAGCCTGCGCGCTGACCGCCCGAGCGGCCGCGGCTCAGGCGATCCGGTAGCGCCGGTTCGCGAGCGAGGGGTTGCGCCGCCGCGTCGCTGCCGTCACGGCCGGGTCGATCGGAGCGATCGCGATCCCCTCCCCGTCGCCGAGCGCCGCGAGCGGGATGCCCATCGGGTCGGCGATGAGCGAGCAGCCGACGCCGAGCGGGGGCGCTTGCCCCGCCGCGACGACGTGCACGGTCGACTCGATCGCGCGCGCGGTGACGAGCGTCGTCCAGTGCCGCTCCTTCTGCGGGCCGCGCACCCACTCCGCGGGCACGAGGACGACGTCGGCCCCCGCATCCACGAGCCGCCTCGTCGACTCCGGGAAGCGCAGGTCGTAGCACGTCTGGATGCCGATGCGCGTGCCGCGGAAGTCGACGACCGGCACCTGCGCGGGATCGCCGGGCGTCAGCCAGTCCGACTCGCTCGAGCCGAAGGCGTCGTAGAGGTGCACCTTGCGGTACGCGACCCTCAGGCCCGTCGCGTCGACGGCGACGACCGTGTTGCTCGGGCCGGCGTCGGTGCGCTCCACGAGGCCGGCCACGACGAGCGCGTCGTGCGCCGCGGCGCGCTCGGCGAGCATCGAGACGAAGGGCCCGTCGAGCGGCTCGGCGGCGTCGGGCGCGGTCTCGGCGAGCGTCGCGGAGCAGTGCTGCGCGTACTCGGGCAGCACGATGAGCTCCGCGCCGCGATCGGCCGCGCCGTCGATCCACGCGGCCGCCGCCGCGCGGTTCGCATCGACGTCCTCCGTCGCGGCGAGCTGCACCGCCGCCGCCATCAGCACCCCGGTCGCATCCGCCATGCCGACAGCCTACGGCGGGCCCGCGCGGCGCTGCTGGCGGTCGACGGCGGCGGGTGCGAGGATGCGACCGACGAAGGGAGCAGGATGCTCGTCGCATTCTCGATCGCACCCGGCACGGCCGGACCGGACGGCTCGGTGCACGACGCGGTCGCGGCCGCCGTGCGCGTCGTGCGCGCCAGCGGGCTGCCGCACCGCACCGACGCGATGTTCACGACGCTCGAGGGCGAGTGGGACGAGGTGATGGCGGTCGTCAAGCGCGCGACCGACGCCGTGCTCGCGCTCTCGCCCCGCGCATCCCTCGTCCTGAAGGCCGACATCCGACCCGGGTGGACGGGCGAGCTCGACGGCAAGATCGACCGGCTCGAGCGAGCCCTCGAGGAGGACGCATGAGATCAGAGCTGTTCGCCGAGGCGAACCAGGAGGCCCAATCGACCGAGCGCTGGGTCAAGCAGTCGAGCAAGATGCTGCGCATCAGCATCTCGAACGGCGGCGACGTGCTCGCCGCGAAGGGCGCGATGGTCGCCTACCAGGGGCGCATGGAGTTCCAGCACGAGGGCGCCGGCGCGGCCCGCATGCTCAAGAAGCTCGTGACGGGCGAGGGCGCGCCGCTCATGCGCATCCGCGGCGAGGGCGAGGTGTTCCTCGCGCGCGACGCCGCGAACGTCTTCACCGTGCTGCTCGAGGGCGAGGGGCTCTCGGTGAGCGGGAAGAACCTGCTCGCCTTCGACCCCGACCTGCAGTGGGACATCAGGATGCTGCGCAGCGGCAACATCATGGCCGGTGGGCTCTTCAACGTCGAGATCGGCGGGCGCGGCACGATCGGCATCTCGTGCGAGGGCCAGCCGATGCTGCTCGACTGCTCGCGGCAGCCCACCTTCGTCGACCCGAACGCGGCGGTCTGCTGGTCGGCGAACCTGCAGCCGAGCGTCGTGAACAGCATGAACATGCGCTCGATGCTGCGCGGCGGCACGGGCGAGGCGTTCCAGCTCGCCTTCCACGGGCCGGGCTTCGTCGTCGTGCAGCCGAGCGAGGGCCGCCAGCAGCTCTCGGGCTCGAACGGCGGCGCCTCCTCCGGCGGAGGGCTCGGCAGCCTCTTCGAGTGACGCTCAGGCTCGCGTGCCGCGAGCCGCCCACGCGAGCGCCCGCACGTCGAACGGCGGCGCCGGCAGCAGCTCGCGGCAGCGATCGCGCACGCGCGCGCGATCGGCCGCGCCGAGCCGGGCGACGAGCTCCCCGACCGGCCCGACGCCGAGCTCGAAGGGCTCCCACCACTCGTCGATCGAGCCGATGCGCGCGGTCGCCTCGATCGGCGCCTCCACGACGTCGCGGAGCCCCGCGGCCTCGAGCAGCCGCGCGAGGTCGCCGCGCCGCGTGCCGACGCGCGGCGGCGGCGGCGCGAGGCCCGCCGTCTCGGCGGCCGCCGTCCAGAACGGCCCGAGCGGCCCGCGCTCGTGGTCCCAGACGCACGCGGCCACCGCGCCGCCGGGGCGCACGACCCGAGCCATCTCGGCGACGCCCGCCGACGCATCCGCCATGAAGTGCACGACGAGCTGCGCGAGCGCGGCGTCGAACGCCGCGTCGGCGAACGGCAGCGCCTCGGCGGCGCCCTCGAGCGCTCGGGCGCCCGGGTGGCGCTCGCGCACCGCGGCGACGAACGAGGGCGAGGGGTCGAGGGCCGTGACGGTCGCGCCGCGCGCGAGCAGCTCCTCGGTGAGCGCGCCGGGGCCGCTGCCGACGTCGAGGGCCTCCCCCGGCCCGGCGCCGGCGAAGTCGGCGAAGGCGCGCGCGAGCGGTCGCGAGTAGCGGCCCATGAAGCGGTCGTACGCGTCGGCCGAGACGGCGAAGCCCATGGCGGGACGCTACGCCGCCGGCCGGAGATGCAGAAGAGGCGCCCTCTCGGGCGCCTCTTCTCGTGCCGCAGTTCGCGGACTTCGTTGCGGGGACAGGATTTGAACCTGCGACCTCCGGGTTATGAGCCCGGCGAGCTACCGAGCTGCTCCACCCCGCGGCACAAGAAGAGACTCTATCAGCCGCGGGGCGGGAGGGCAAACCGGCTAGGGCGCGGCCGTCTCCTCCGTCGCCGGCTCCTCGGCAGGCGCCGACTCCTCGGGCGCGATCTCGGGCGCCTCGGTGCCCTCGATCTCGGCCGAGAGGTCGACCGCGCGCTGCACCGCCTCGTTGAGCCGCACCTCCGCCTCGGCGGCGGCGACGACGTCACCCTCCGCGTAGGCGGCCTGGCGCGCCTGGATCGCCGCGACGGCCTCCTGCAGCGCCGCGTCGAGCTGCGCCTGCAGGTCGGCGTCGGGTGCCTCGGCGCCGGGCTCCGCCGGCTCCTCGGTGCCGGGCTCGACGTCGGAGTCGCCCGCCTGGGCGCCCGAGTCGCCGCCGAAGAGCGCGTCGAGCGCCTCGTCGAGCGTGTCCTCGAAGGCGATGTCGTCGCCGAACGCCACGAGGATCTTCCGCAGCACCGGGAACGACGTCGCACCCGTCGAGCGCAGGTACACCGGCTGCACGTAGAGCAGGCCGCCGCCGACCGGGAGGGTCAGCAGGTTGCCGTTGATCACGTCGGACGCGCCCTGGCGCAGCAGGTTGAGCTCGCGGGAGACCTGGTCGTCGGTGTCGAAGGTGTTCTGCACCTGGCCGGGGCCCGGGATCGAGCGGTCCTTCGGCAGCATCTGCAGCGTCAGCTGCCCGTAGGTGTCGAGCCGCTCGCCCGCGGTGCCTCCCGCGTCGGCGTTGACCGACAGGTAGCCGTAGAGCACCTCGCGGCCGTCGCGCGGGATGAACGTCGAGTAGAGCGTGAACGCGGGGTCCTGCCCGTCGACCGACATCGTCAGGTAGTACGGGGGCTGCGGCGGCGCCTGCGTCTGCGCGCTCGACCACGTCGGGTCGGCCGGCGTCGCCCACTGGTCGTCGCCCGAGAAGAAGGTCGCCGGGTCGGTGACGTGGTAGTCGCCGAGGATGTTGCGCTGCAGCTTGAACATGTCGGCCGGGTAGCGCACGTGGCTCATGAGCTCGCCCGACATCTCGCTCATGGGGCGGATGGTGCCGGGGTAGATCTCCTGCCACGCCTGCAGGATCGGGTCCTCCGTGTCCCACGCGTACAGCGTGACCGAGCCGTCGTACGCATCCACCACGCCCTTGACCGAGTTGCGCATGTAGTTCACGACGTCGCCGGGCGTGAAGCCGGGGTTGGGGTTCGTGCTGTCGGCGATCGTCTGCGCGATCGAGCGGTGGGATGCGTAGGGGAACGACGACGAGGTCGTCATGCCGTCGACGATCCAGACGAGTCGCTCGTCGACGACCGCCGGGTAGGTGTCGCTGTCGAGCGTCAGGTACGGCGCGACCTCGCCGACCCGCTGGCGCGGGTCGCGGTCGTAGAGGATCTGCGACTCCTCGTTGACCGCGTCGGAGAGGATGATCTGCTCCGACTGGAACTTGAGCGCGTAGACGAGCCGGTTGAGGAAGCTGTCGAGCTTCGGGCCGCCGTCGCCCGCGAACGTCGTGTTCGCGTTGCCGCTGCCCTCCTCGGTCGAGCGCGGGTAGTCGAGCTCGAGGTTCGGGGAGCCCTCGGGGCCGCCGACGATCGAGTAGTCGGGCGTCGACTCGCCGAAGTAGACCCGCGGCTCGTAGTCGCCGAGCGCGCCGTCGGTCGGGATGCCCGCCTGCAGGAACACGGGCTGGCCCTCGGGCCCGCGCTGGTTGCCGTACGCGGCGACGACGCCGTAGCCGTGGGTGTAGACGATGTGGCGGTTGTACCAGCTGTCCTCGTCGAGGCCCGAGAGGTCGAGCTCGCGCACCGCGATGACGGTGTCGGTCGTCTGCCCGTCGATCTCGTAGCGGTCGACGTCGAGCTGCTCGGGGAAGCCGTAGTACTGGCGGTACTCCTGCAGGTTCGCGAACGCGTCGGTGACGAGCGCGGGGTCGATGATGCGGATGTTCGCGGTCGTCTCCGCGTCCTCGCGCAGCGCGCCGGGCTCGGCGTCGGTGCGCGCGTCGGAGGGCGCCTCGACCATCTCGTCGACGCCCCACGCGGCGCGCGTCGCGTCGATGTTGCGCTGGATGTACTCGGCCTCGAGCGTCCGCGCGCTCGGGTCGACCTGGAAGCGCTGCACGATCGCGGGGTAGGCGACCCCGACGACGAGCGACGACGCGATGAGCAGCGCCGTGCCGACGATCGCGATGCGCCAGCGGCCGATGATCGCGGTGACGATGAAGAACACCGCGACGAGCCCGGCGATGCCGGCCATGATCTGCGCGCCGGGGATCGACGCGTTGACCTCGGTGTAGCCGGCGCCCGCCTCGAGGAAGCCCTGCGCGGGCATCGAGAGCGAGGCGTACTGGCCGAGCCAGATCGAGACGCCGAGCGCGAGCATGTAGAGCGCGCCCGTGACCGCGAGCTGGATGCGCGCGGAGCGCGAGATGCGGAACTCGCGGCCCGTGACGCGGATCGCGCCGTAGAGGTAGGAGGTCGCGAGCGCCGCGACGAGGCAGATGAACAGCACCGCGAGCGCGAAGCCGACGATCGACTGGTAGAAGGGCAGCTCGAAGACGTAGAAGCCGATGTCGAAGCCGAACTGCGGGTCGGCCTCACCGAAGGGCTTGCGGTGCAGCCACAGCTGGGCCGTCTCCCACTGCGACGCGGAGGCGATGCCCGCGAAGAGGCCGAGCACCGCGGGCGCGGCCCACATGCCCACGCGGCGCAGCGGCTCGACGAGCTCCTGGTAGCGGTCGAGCTGCGAGCTCAGCTGCGCGTAGACGGGCCGCGAGCGGAAGGCGATCTGCACGCTGAGCGCGAGCGGCACCGCCATGCCGAGGAAGCCGATGAGGAACATCACGAGCATCGAGAGCCAGCGCGTCTGCAGCACCTGCAGGAAGCCGAGCTGGTCGAACCACAGGATGTCGGCGTAGAAGCCGGAGAAGAGCACGAACGCTCCGAGGATCGCGGCGACCACGATCACCGTGATCAGCAGCGGCGATGGCCGCCTGCCGCTCGGCGCGGTCGTCGGCATGGGTCGATCGGCGTTGGCAGACACGTCGGGATGCTCCAAAGAGGGGGCTCGGCGGGCGGTGCCGCCATGCTATCGGCCGCGCCTATGAGCCGGGCACGGCCTCGCACGTCGGGAGCGCGCCCGCGTCGCCCTGCTCGGCGACGGTCTCGATCGCGGTGACGGCCTCGTCGAGCGTCGAGACGGCGAAGACCGTGAGCCCCTCCGGCACGTGGCCCACGACCTCCGCGCAGTTCGCGGCCGGGGCGAGGAAGTGCGTCGCGCCCGCGTCGACCGCGCCGTGCATCTTCTGCACGATGCCGCCGATCGCGCCGACCTCGCCGAGCGCGGCGATCGTGCCGGTGCCCGCCCAGCTCGTGCCGGCGGTCATCGCGCCGGGGGTGAGCTCGTCGATGATCCCGAGCGCGAACATCATGCCCGCGCTCGGCCCGCCGACGTTCGGCAGCTCGATGTCGACCTCGAAGGGGAACGCGAACTCGTTCGCGGGGTAGATCCCGACGATGCGCTGCTCCCCCTCCATCGCGGGCATCACTTCGACCGTGCGCGGCTCGCCGTCGCGCTCGATCTCGAACGTCGACGCGCCCTCGGCGGCGGCGATGGATGCGCGGATGGAGTAGACGTCGTAGGCGGTGTCGCCGTTGACGCGCAGGATCCGGTCGTCCTCCTCGAGGATCCCCTCCGCGGGCGAGCCCTCGATGACGCCCGCGACGCGCACGTCGCTCTCGACCGGCTCGCCGAGGTGCAGGAGCGCGGCGGCGACCGCGGCCGATTGCGAGTTGCGCATCTCGATCCGGCCGGCCTCGTTCTGGTCCTCCACCGAGACGGACGGCGGGAACGCGGCCTCCATCGGGATGATGGCGCGCGACGGGTCGACGTACGCGCGCGCGACGTCGACCCACGTGAGCGGCCGCTCGGGGTTGCCGAGCAGCGAGACCGTGAGCAGCCGCAGCTCGCCCTCGGTCGGGAACGTCTCGGCGCCCTCGATCTCGATGAGCTCGCCGGCGTCGGTCGCACCGAGCGTGTCGAACGTGGGGCCGGGCACCTCGACGACGTAGGGCGAGGGCACGAACGCGAGCGAGAGCGACGCGAGGCCCGTCACGCCGAGCGCGACCCAGCCGGCGCGGCGCACGCGGCGCGGGCGCACGTCCGGGAAGCGGGGCTGAGCCCGGTGTTCGCGGACGGCGGATGGCTGGATGGGCGGATACCCGGCGGGCTCGGACATGCTGGGGCTAGCGTAGTCGCATGCCTGAGGAGCCCGAGGACCGCCGCCCCGAGGACGAGCTGCGGGAGATGCTCCAGCAGTTCCTCTCCGGCCAGGGGCCCATCGATCCGTCGCGCCTCGCCGGCGCCGCCGGCATGCCGAGCGACCCGGCGCAGCTGCACGCGCTCATGGCGCAGCTGCAGGCCGCGCTCGCCCGCACCGACGACGGCATCGACTGGTCGGCCGCGCAGCGGCAGGCCGCCGCGGTCGTGCAGCGCGACCCCGGCTCGGTGACGACCGCCGAGCGCGACGCCGTGCGGCAGGCCGCCGACCTCGCGGCGCTCTGGCTGAGCGAGACGACCGAGATCGGCGCCGCCGCCGGCTCGCTCACGCTCCTCTCGCGCCAGCAGTGGGTCGACGCGACGATCCCTGTGTGGCAGGAGATGAGCGAGCCGGTCGCGAACAGCATCGCGAACGCGCTCACGAGCGCGATGCAGGAGCACGCGCCCGAGGAGGCGCAGGAGATGCTCGCGGGCGCCGAGCGCATCCTCCGCAACGTCGGCGGCACGATGTTCGCGATGCAGCTCGGCAACGTCGTCGGGCAGCTCGCGAGCGAGACGATCGCGGGCGGCGACTTCGGGTTCCCGCTGCTCGAGGACACCGCGGCGCTCCTGCCCGTCAACCTGCGCTCGGCCGCCGAGGGCCTCGAGATCCCCGAGGATCAGGTGCGCATCTGGATGGCTGCGCGCGAGCTCGCGCACGCGCGCCTGTTCCACCACGCCCGCTGGCTGCGCCTGCACGTGCTCTCCTCCGTGCGGGAGTACGCCGAGGGCATCCGCATCGACGTCGAGCGGCTCGAGGAGCTCGCCGAGTCGTTCGACCCCTCGAGTCCCGAGCAGCTGCGCGAGGCGCTCGGCAGCGGCGCGCTCATCCCGCCGAAGACGCCCGAGCAGGTCGAGGCGCTCGCGCGGCTCGAGACGACGATCGCGCTCATCGACGGCTGGGTCGACGCCGTGACCGAGGCGGCCACCGCGCGCCTGCCCAAGCGCGACGCGATCGCCGAGACCGTGCGCCGCCGGCGCGCGACGGGCGGGCCGGCCGAGAAGGCCTTCGGCACGCTCGTCGGCCTCGAGATCCGCCCGCGGCGCCTGCGCGAGGCGGCCGCCTTCTGGCACGCCGTGACGGATGCGGTGGGCCCCGAGGTGCGCGACTCCCTGTGGGACCAGCCCGACCTCATGCCGGGCTCGGCCGACATCGACGACCCCTCCCGCGTCATCGCGCGGCTCCGCGGCGTCGGCGAGCTCGACGAGATGGACCTCGCGCTGCAGGAGCTGCTCGACGACGCGGAGCGGGGCACCGGCGACGACGAGGCAGGCGGCGCGGAGCAGCGCTGAAGCGGGGCCCGAGACGGGCGCCCGCGCCGGGCCGGCTGTGGACAGCCGCCGACGCGCTCGGCCGCGCTGGCGCACCATGCCGCCATGCTCCGCCTCGACCCGCACCTCGCCGTCTTCCGCAGCGCCCCCGACCGCGTGACGGTCGGCGGGCAGCAGCCCGTCGCCGAGCTGCCGGCCGACGACGCGACGCTCCGCGGCCTCGCGCTCCTCACGCGCGGGGTCGTGCGCCGCGAGCTCGAGCACGTGCTCGGCGACGAGCCGGCCGCGGCGCTGCTCGAGGCGCTCGCACCCGCGCTCGACCCGCTGCCGCCCGCCGTCCCGACGCTCGTGCGCGGACGCATCCCCTTCGCCCTCGAGCTGCATCGCGCGCTCGATCGCGCGGGGCACCGCGCCGGGCACTCGGCCGGCGACGACCCGCTCGTGCTGCCGGTCTCGCCGTGGCGGCTGCCCCACCGCGAGCGCGACAGGCTCGTGGAGTCGGGCACCGCGCACCTGCCGGTCACCGTCGGCGACGCGTGGGTGCAGATCGGCCCGTTCGTGCCCGCGGGCGCGGGCTGCGTCGAGTGCGCGGTCGATGACGCGGTGCTCGTGCCGGCGCACCTCGCGCCGGTGCCGAGCGCGATCGCCGCGGCGCAAGCGGTCGCGACGGTGCTCGGCGCGCTCCGCCGCCTCGGTGACGACGAGCTCCCCGCGGGCTGGGGCGCGCGGGTGCGCCAGCGCGACGGCGCGGTCAGCGCGCTCCGGCGCGCGCGGCGGGCCTGCCGGCACCGATCTCCGCGAGGAATCGCGACGGCTGCCTGACCGCGTGACCCGAGCTGCGCGCCCACGTGAGCGAGAGCGAGCGCTGCGCGCGCGTGATGGCGACGTAGAGCAGCCGCCGCTCCTCGTCGATCTCGGCGAGCGAGGTCGCGTGCGAGATGGGCAGCAGCCCCTCGGCGAGCCCGCACACGTGCACGTGCTGCCACTCGAGGCCCTTCGCGGCGTGGATCGTCGCGATCGTGACGGCCGCGACGGCCGGCTCGTGCTCGGTCGCCGCACGCCGCTGGAGGTCGAGCGCGAAGCCCGGCAGGTCGGTGCCGCCCGTCTCCTCCGCGAGCGTCACGAGCGCGTGCAGCGCATCCCACTGCGCCCGCTCCTCGCCGTGGCTCGACGGCGGCTCGGCTCGGTACCCGAGCCCCATGACGATGTCGGTCACCGCCTGGAAGAGCGGCCGCCCGTCGGCGGGGGCACTGCGCAGCATCAGGAGCGCGCGCTTGACCACGGGGAGCTCGAAGAAGCGCACCGAGCCGCGCACGGTCGACGAGATGCCGGCTGCGGCGAGCGCCTGCTCGATGAGCCCGGACTGGGCGTGGAAGCGCGTGAGCACCGCGATCTGGCCGGGGTCGGCGCCCGCGGCGACCTGCGCGCGCACGGCCGCGGCGATCGCTGCGGCCTCCGCGGAGTCGCTCGCGTGCTCGGTGACGCTCGGCTCGAGCCCGTGCTCGCCCGAGGCGGCCTCGAGCGTGAGCGCGTCGCGGCCGCGCATGAGCCGGTTCGCGAGCCCGACGATCGCTCCCGTCGAGCGGTAGGAGCGCTCGAGCCGCACGAGCTCGGCGTCGGGGTGCTCGTGCAGGAAGCGCTGCAGCCCCGCGGGGTCGGCGCCCGCGAACGAGTAGATCGTCTGGCTCGGGTCGCCGACGACGCACACGTCGCGGCGGTCGCCGAGCCAGGCGGCGAGCAGCTGCTGCTGCATCGGCGAGACGTCCTGGTACTCGTCGACCGTGAAGTGGCGGTAGCGCGAGCGCACCTCGTCGGCGACGACGGGCTCGCGCTCGAGCATGCCGGTCGTGGCGAGCAGCACGTCCTCGAAGTCGATCTGGCGGCGTTCGTCCTTCACCCGCTCGTACGCCATGTGGAGGTCGATCATCGCCTCGGGGGTCAGGCCCGTCGGCAGCGGGCGCACGCGCGCCTGGACGCCGTAGTCCTCCATGGTCATCGCCTGCGACTTGCGCCACTCGATCTCGCCCGCCGCGTCGCGCAGCTGCGCGGTCGGCAGCCGCAGCCGCAGCTGCGCGGCCGCGTCGGCGAGCGTCGACGCCTTCTGCGGCAGCAGCTGCGGCATGCGCGAGCCCGTCACGCGCGGCCAGAAGTGCGACAGCTGCGCGAGCGCCGCGGCGTGGAAGGTGCGTGCCTGCACGCCGCCCGCCCCGAGCCGCGCGAGCCGCGTGCGCATCTCCCCCGCCGCCCGGCTCGTGAAGGTGAGCGCGAGCGACGCGTGCTCGACCTGCTCCCCGGTCGCGACGCCGTAGGCGATGCGGTGCGTGATCGCGCGCGTCTTGCCGGTGCCGGCGCCGGCGAGGATCGCGACCGGGCCGCCGAGCGTCGTCGCGGCGAGCCGCTGCTGCTCGTCGAGCCCGGCGAGGATCCGGTCGGCGTCGGGCTTCGGCGCGCTCATCGCCCGAGCCACGCGTCGATGATCCAGGCCGCGATCGACTTCGGGCCAGGCAGCTGCACGACGCCCGAGCGCAGCTCCTCGCGCGTGAACCAGCGCACGTCGAGGATCTCGACGCCGTCGGGCACGATCGCGTCGGCCTCGGCCGCGACGCACTCGAAGCCGATCATGAGGCTCCGCGGGAACGGCCACGGCTGCGAGCCGAGGTAGCGCACGCCGGCGACGGCGAGGCCCGTCTCCTCGCGGACCTCGCGGACGACCGCCGCCTCGAGCGACTCGCCCGGGTCGACGAAGCCGGCGATGAGCGAGTAGCGGCCCTCGGGCCACGCGGCGTTGTGGCCGAGCAGGATGCGCTCGTCGGATGCGTCGTGGATGGCGACGATGACCGCCGGGTCGGTGCGGGGGAAGTGCGCGCCGCCGCTCGCGTCGCGCCGCACCCAGCCCGACTCCTCGAAGCTCGCCGCCGAGCCGTCGACCGGGCTGTGGTGGCTCTCGCGCTGCCAGACGCCGAGCGCGACCGCCTGCACGAACGCTCCGGCATCGGCGTCGTCGAGCTCGGCGCCCACCTCGCGGAGCGACCGCCACTGCGCTCCCTCGACCTCGAACGGCTCCGCGACGAGCATGCTCAGCACGACGCCGCCGGGGGCGCCGTCACGAGCGGGAGCGCGGCCGAGCCAGCTGAGCGGCACGCGCGGCTCGACGTGCCGCGCGGCCGCGGGCAGCTCGTCCGGGCGCAGCCGCACGAGCGCGCCGTCGCGCACGGGTGCGCGGTCGCCGGCGACCGCGATGACGCGCGTCGAGGGCTGCTCGAGCGCGCGCGCGACGGCATCGGCGCCGAGCCGCCCGGCGTGGTCTCGGTCGAGCGCCGAGCGGGCGAGCGGGGGAACCTGCACGTCACCTCCGTCGCGTGGCGCGGTCTCCCCCGGTCGAGGTCGGCCTAGCCTGGCATCCATGAGCACGAACCCCTTCACCCTATCCGCGCTCGCCACGACGGCCGTGCCCGGGCTCGACATCGTGGGGGCGACGGAGGACGGCTCCGACGAGCACCGCTCGGTGGTCGCCGCCCGCCTCGCCGACGGCGAGACGGTGCAGGTCGTGCTGCCCCGATCCGTCGCGGCGCTGACGGCGGCGGAGGCGCACGCCGCCGGGCTCGCCGCGCTCACGCTCGCGACGCGCTCGCGGCTGCCGTTCGTCGTGCCGACGGTGCTCGGCACGACGGCCGCGGGCAAGTCGACCCTCTTCGTGCTCTCTCGCCTCGGGGGCGAGCCCATGCGGCTCGCCGACGTCTCCCCCGCGCGGCCGGGGCTGTCGACGAGCGTCGGCGAGGCGATCGCCGCGATCCACGAGCTGCCCACCTCGGTCGCCGCCGACGCGGGGCTCCCGCACGAGAGCGCGATGACGCTCCGCCAGCACCTGCTCGCGACCTTCGACCGCGCGGCCGCGACGGGATCGGTGCCGGCGCCGCTGCTCGAGCGCTGGGAGGGCGCGCTCGGCGACGACCGGCTGTGGCAGTTCAAGCCCACGCTCGTGCACGGCGACCTGCAGGCGCCCGCGTTCCGCATCGAGGGCGCGCGGGTCGTCGGCATCGACGGCTGGCACGCGCTCTCGGTCGGCGACCCGGCGCGCGACCTCGCCTTCCTGCTGGGCTCGAGCGAGTTCGGCAGCGTCGACGACGCCTTCGAGGCGCACGCCGCCGCGCGCGGCGCCGGCGACCGGCACGTGCGGCAGCGCGCGATGCTGCACGCGGAGCTCGACATCGCCCGCTGGCTGCTGCACGGCGTCGAGCGCGGCGATCAGTCGATCGTCGACGACGCGAAGCGCATGCTCGCCGGGCTGCTCGCGCGCGTCGACCGCGATCCCACCGCGGCGATCGCGCCCGAGCGGCTCGAGACGATGGACCTCACGGGCGTGCAGGAGTACCTCGGCGAGCAGGCCCAGCCCGAGGCGACCGAGCCCGGCGGTTCAGCCGAGCGCTGACGCCTCGGCGACCGCCTGCTGCGCCCGCAGCCAGCGCGCCTCGAGCTCGGCGAGCGACTCGATGCGCTCGGGGCGCACGATCCGGTCGTGCTCGACGAAGTACAGCTCCGCATCCACGAGGTCAGGATCGAGCCCCGCGTGCGCCGCGTACGCGGCGCGGTAGAGCGCGAGCTGCAGCTGCCGGGCCTCGAGGTCGGCCTCGCCCGACGGCAGGCGGCCGGTCTTCCAGTCGACGACCGTCGCGCGCTCGCCGTCGCGGTAGACGGCGTCGATCTTGCAGACGACGGTCGTGCCCGCGAGCGGCAAGTGGATCTCGAGCTCGGTCTCGGCGGGGCCGCGGTCGCCGTAGGGCGAGCGGAGGAACGTCTGCTTGAGCCGCTCGAGCCGCTCGGCGTCGATGCCGACGAGCTCGTCGTCGAGCGGCGCGTCGTCGACCGCGTCGCCGAGGCTCACGGCGCTGCCGCGGCGCTCGACCCAGCCGTGGAAGAGCGTGCCGAGCCGCGTCGCCGCGAACGGCTCCTGCGGCATGGGCCGCGCGATCGCCCGCGCGACGGCGACCGGGTCGGCCGCCCAGTCCTTGAACCCGGATGCGGCGATGCGGCTCGGGAGCGAGAGCCCGGCCTGGCCGCGGTCGGCGAGCAGGAGCTCGATCGCGTCGTCCCAGGGGGTCTCGGCCGACGCATCCGCCGCCTCGACGCGCGCCGCGGCCGCCTCGACCGCCTCGCGACGGCGACCGAGCGGGTCGACGGGCCACGCGAGCGAGGGGCTGCGGTCGCCGAGCGGGTTCTCGGCACCGCGCTCCGGCGCCTCGAGCAGCTCGGCGCCCATCGCGCCCGCGGCGATCTCGAGCAGCCGCTTGGGCGCCGCGGGCGTCTTCGCCATGCCGTACCACTGCGCGCCCGAGAGCCACAGCGCGCGCCGCGCGCGCGTGACGCCGACGTAGGCGAGGCGGTCCTCCTCCGACTGGTAGTGGTCCCACAGCTCCTCGAGGAAGCGCTCGCGCGCGAGCGCGTACTCGTGCTGCGTCGCGTGCCCCTCCCACTCGAGCCGCGGCAGCAGCGACGCGTCGCCGCGCAGCGGGTAGGGCAGCGTCGCGTGCGTGAGCCAGCCGAGCGGCCGGTCGTCGCCCTTCGCGGCCGCGAGCCGCGGGAGCGCGACGACGTCCCACTCGAGGCCCTTCGACGCGTGCATCGTGAGCACCTGCACCCAGCCGGGCTCGGCCTCGGGCTCGGGCACGTCGGGGCCGCGGCCCGCCTCGAGCACGTCGAGGTACGCGAGGAAGGCCTCGAGCGAGCCGCGCTCGTCGGCCGCGGCGAACGCCTGCACCTCGCGCGCGAAGGCGTCGAGCGCGCCGTGCGCGTGGTGGCGCTTCGCGGCGACCTCGATGTCGAGCCGGAGGGCGTGCTCGACGCTGCGCACGAGCTCGGGCAGCGGCATGCCGGCGCGGCGGCGCAGCTCGCGCAGCAGCGCGCCGGCGTCGCGCATGCGCGCGAGCCCCTCCGCCGTCGCGCCCTCGAGCCGCGGCGAGTCGACGAGCGCGTCGAGCGCGTCGACGATCGAGACGCTCGCCTCGACCGCGATCGCGCCGCGGTCGGCGCTGCGCTGCTCGGGACTCAGCCCCGCCTTCGCGAGCATCGACGCGTGCCGCTGGAGCGCGGCGAGGTCGGCGACGCCGATGCGCCAGCGGCTGCCGGCGAGCAGCCGCACGAGGCTCGAGCCCTCCTCGGGCCGGCCGAGCACGCGCAGCGCCGCGACGAGGTCGACGACCTCGGGCTCGTCGAGCAGTCCGCCGCCGCCGGAGCGGAAGACGCGGATGCCCTCCGCCCGCAGGGCGCGCGTGAGCTCGACGCCTTGCGAGTGCGAGCGCACGAGCACGGCGGCGGTCGTCTCGGAGCCCGCGACGCCCGCACCGTGCGAGCGCAGCCACGCGGCGAGCTCGCGCGACTCGTCCTCGATCGTCGGCAGGTGCCGCACCGCGACGTCGCCCGGGCCCGCGCCCTCCCGCGGCTCGAGCCGCTTGACGGGCACGCCGGGCTGCTCGGGCAGCCGGCTCGCGACGGCGTGCGCGAGCGAGAGCACCTCGGCGTCGTTGCGCCAGCTCGTCGAGAGCGTGAGCGTGCGCTCGACCCGGAAGCGCTGCGCGAAGAGCGCGAGCGTGCCGGCGCTCGCGCCGCGGAAGCCGTAGATGGCCTGGTTCGGGTCGCCGACGGCCATGACGGGCGAGCCGTCGAAGAGCGCGTGGATGAGCTGGAGCTGCAGCACCGAGGTGTCCTGGAACTCGTCGAGCAGCACCGCGCGGTGCCGGGCGCGCAGCTCGGTCACCGCGCCCTCGTGCGCGTCGATCGCGTCGATCGCGAGCCGCACCTGGTCGCTGAACTGCACGGCGCTGCGCCGGCGCTTCGCCTCGTCGAACGCGTCGACGAGGTCGGCGAGCGGGTCGAGGCTTCCGACGCGCTCGACGTCCTGCGCGATCGCCTTCGCGTGCGCCGCCTTGAACAGCTTCGGCTCGTCGGCGGTCGGGAGCGCCTGCAGGGCGCGGAACCGCTCGGGGTAGCGGCCGCGGCGCAGCCGCTCGGTCGAGACGCGGTGGTCGCCGAGCGTGCCCGCGAGCTGCACGACGCGCTCGGCGACGGTCTCGGCGCGGCCGAGCGAGGCGAGCCGCAGGTCGTCGGAGGCGCGCGCGACGCGGAGCGCGAGCAGGAACGCGGCCGGGTCGGTGAGCACCTCCGACTCGGGGTCGCGGCCGATGAGCAGCGCCCACTCGCGGAAGAGCGAGCTCGCGAACGAGTTGTAGGTCTGCACCACGGGGCGGCGGGTCGCGGCGACCTCGGGGTCGACGAGGCCCGCCCTGGCGAGCAGCGCGAGCTCCTTCGTCAGCCGCTCGGCGAGCTCGCGCGCCGCCTTCCGCGTGAACGTGAGGCCGAGCACCTCGTCGGGCGCGACGCGGCCGTTCGCGACGAGCCACAGCACGCGCTGCGCCATCGTGTGCGTCTTGCCGCTGCCCGCGCCCGCGACGACGAGCGTCGGCGCTTCGGGCGCAGCGATGACGGCCGACTGCTCGGGCGTCGGTCGCTGCCCGGGCTTCCCGCTCGCCGCGGCGAGCGCGTCGGAGAGCTCCTCTGGGGTGATCTCGCGGGTCACTCGGTCACCTCCGGGATGACGTGGATGGCGCACTGGCCGAAGCTGTAGTCGTCGTTGCAGTGCAGCTCGGGCCGGGCGGTGAAGACCGCGCCGCCCATGGTCTCGATCGCTGTCCGCAAGTGCTCGTGGAACGCATCCGCCACCTCGTCGAAGGGCTCGGAGTCGATCGTCTTGTCCTTGCGGGCGAGCTTGGGCATCACGAGCCGCGCAGAGGTCTGCGCGCCCGCCTCGATGCCCTCGACGCCGCCGAGCGCGACCGCGAGCTGGTAGGCGCGCAGCTGCAGGTTGCCGAGGCCCTCGACAGCCTTCGGCACGCGCTTGCCGGTCTTGAGGTCGACGATGCGCACCTCGCCGCTCGGCCCGTGCTCGAGCCAGTCGATCGCGCCCGAGAGCACGGCGCCGCCGACCTCGACCTCGAAGCGCGCCTCGCGCTCGTCGCGCTCGATCCGCCAGCCCGAGCCGCGCAGCACCTGGAAGTAGCCCGCGAGGGCCGAAGCCATCGGCACGACCTCGGCGCGCTGCTGCGCGGCCTCCCACGCGGAGGGGTGGTCGAGCTCGGCGAAGCGCGCGTCGACGGCCGCCTCGATCGCCGCGGCGTCGGTCGCGTCGACGTGCTCGACCGCGTCGTGCACGATCGTGCCGAGCGCGGCGGCGCGGTTCGACGTGCCGCCGGCGAGCCGGCCGATGACCCACGAGAGCTCGCACTCGACGAGCCCTTGGAGCGCCGAGGGGCTCACGCGCACCTGCTCGCTCGCGTCGAGCCGCTCGGTCGTCGTGACGGGCGCGAGCCCCGCCCACTCGCGCGGGTCGGCGCCCGGCACGCCCGCATCGGCGAGCCGGCGCAGCGCGCTCGCGGCCGCATCGGCATCGTGCCGCTGGTCGACGACCCGCCGGCGGAGGCTCGCGACGAGCGAGCGCAGCGAGTGCCAGCTGTCGTCGGCGCCGGGCGTCGGCTCCGGGTCGACCGTCAGCACGAAGGGCGAGGGCTGCTCGTCGTCGCTCGCGACCGCGGTGAGGAGCACGGCCGAGCGCGCGGTCGAGACGGTCTTGACGAAGGTGCGCAGCTCGTCGTGCAGCACGCCGGCGCGCGCGTCCTCCGTCGGCTCCCCGTCGAGCCGGTTCGCGCCGAGCAGCGATCCGCGCGGCCGCAGGTTCGGCCACACGCCGTCCTGCAGGCCCGCGACGATGACGGTGTCGAGCTCGCGCCCGACGAACTGGCCCGGCGTGCCGATCGCGACGCGGGCGCCCTCGGCGCGCGCGGCGAGCGAGTCGTCGTCGACGCTCGAGGCGAGCCACGCGTCGACGAACGCGCCGGTGTCGGCGTCGGGCCGGCGCTCGATGAGTCGCGCGACCTGGTCGAAGAGCGCGACGACCGCGTCGAGCCGCCGGTTGGCGAGCGCGCGCTCGACGCCCGCGCCGCCGAGCGCCGTGCGCCGCCAGCCCTCGGCGACGCCCGCGGCGCTCCAGACGGCCCACAGCACCCGGTCGGCGCCGGCCGGGTCGTCGGCGGTCAGGAGCGCGCGAGCGTCGGCGAGCATGCGCACGAGGCGGCGCGCGGCGGCGGCGCCCTGCCGCGCGCCCGCGAGGCCCTCGAGCTGCTCGGGATCGGCGATCGCGGCGCGCACGAGCTCGGCGCCCGCGACGTGCACGGAGCCGCCCTCGGCGACGATGCGGTGCCGGAGCGCGCGCTTGAGCCGCCGCACCGCGAGCGCGTCGAGGCCGAGCAGGTCGCTGCGCAGCAGATCCTCGGCGAGCTGGGCGTCGAGCTCGCGGCGCCCGGTCGCGACCGCGAGCACGCTCACGAGCGCGTCGACGACCTCGGTCTCGCGCAGCCGCGTCGGCCCACCCGAGGCGACCGGCACCTCGAGCGCCGAGAGCAGCGAGCCGAGCTCGGCGGCCGAGCGCCCGGTGCGGGCGATGATGGCGATGTCGTCGAACGCGACGCCGCGGGCGCGGCGCTCGTGGATGAGCCGCGCGATCCGACGGGCCTGCTCGTCGAGCGATTGCGCGAGGTGCAGCTCGAGCACGTCCTCCGCGCTCGATCCGCCCGCGGCCGCGCGCCGGTGCGCGCCCGCGCCCGCCGTGCCGATGCCCTCGGCGGCCTTCGCGAGGAACGCGCGCACGCGCGCGCCGTGGCGGTGGTCGACCGCGAGCTCGAGCCGGTGGCCGGGCTCGCTCGCGAAGCGGAGCCTCGTCGGCAGCGCCGCGAGCAGCGCGGGGTCGGCGCCGCGGAAGCCGCCCGTCGTCGTGTCGGGGTCGCCGAACGCCACGACCGTCGCGCCGCGCGCGCGGAGCGCCTCGAGCACGACGACCGCGCCCTCGGTGAGCTCCTGCGCGTCGTCGACGAGCACGAGGCTCGGCAGCGGCACCTCGGTCTCGGCGATCGCGCTCGCCGCGCGCCGCAGGAGCGACGCGGCCGTCATCGCCTCGGCGCCGCGCCGCTCGAGCCGCTGGAGCCGCTCGAACTCGTCGAGGAACTGCGCAGCGGCGGCCCACTCGGGCACCGCGCGCTCGGCCGCGAGCGCGGAGAGCGTCGACGCATCCCACCCCCGCTCCTGCACCGCGGCGAGCAGCTCGCGCAGCTCGGCCCGGAACCCCGCCTGCTCGCGCACCTCGGCGTGCAGGTGCTCGGGCCACTCGGGGCCGCTCGGCGCGCCCGCCGCCGCGTCGTCGACGTGGCCGGCGAGCATCGCGGCGATGATGCGGTCCTGCTCGGCACCCGAGAGCAGCTGCGGCACGGGCCGCTCGTCGGCGAGCGCCGCGGCCGTGAGGAGCGCGTGCGCGAACGACGGCATCGAGCGCGCGAGCGGGCCCGGGGTGACGATCGCGGTGCGGTGCGCGAGCCGGTCGCGGAGCGCCGTCGCGGCTTGCCGCGAGCCGGCGATGACGAGCAGCCGCGCGGGGTCGAGGCCGCGCGCGAGGCGGTCGGCCGCGAGCTCGACGAGCGTCGTCGTCTTGCCGGAGCCGGCGACGCCGAGCACGATCGCGGATGCGTCGTCGGGCCGCTCGAGCACGGCGCGCTGCGACGCGTCGAGCTGCGCGGCGAGCGCCCGCTCGGGGGCGTCGAGGGTGAGGCTTCGCTCTGGCACGCGCCCACGGTATCGACGGCCGCCGACACCGCCGCTCGCCCCGCTGATCGCCCACGGCGGAACGGCGCGGGCGCCCGCATCCCATCGCCTATCCTCAAGGCATGGACATCCGCATCGGCATCAAGGACTCGCCCCGCGAGATCTCGTTCGACTCGTCGCAGACGGCCGAGGAGGTGCAGGCGCTCGTGCTCGACGCGCTCGACGCGGGCCACCTGGCGATCGACGACGCGAAGGGCCACCGCTACATCGTCCCGAGCGCGAACATCGCCTACGTCGAGATCGGCAGCGAGACGGCGCGCAAGATCGGCTTCGTGGCCTGATGCCCATCCTCATCCTGGTGCCGATGGTGCTCGGCGCGGCGATCGGCCTCTTCGCGCGCTACGCGCTGCCGGGTCGCGAGTGGATGGGGCTCTTCCTGAGCCCGGGCGCGTCTGCCGCCGCCGCGGGCATCGTCTGGATCATCGGCATGCTCGCGGGCGTCGGGGCGGATGCCCTGTGGCTGTGGCTCGTGTGCCTCGCGGCCGCGACCGCGGTCGCCCTCGTGCTGCCGCGGCTGCTGCCGAGGCGGCGCGAGCAGGCCGACCGGGAGTACCTCGCGGCGCTCACGGCCGCGAAGCGGGCGTAGGTCTCGACGCGGCCCTGCGGGCCTGCTCGACAACCGGGGATCGCAGGGTGCTCAGGCCGTGAGGCCGAGCTCGTCCATGCGGCGCGTGTGCGAGGCGACGATGTCGTTGAACGCCGGCTCGAGCCGCTGCTGGCTCGGCACCGCGCGGCCCGCGTCGTCGGGGCCGTTGACCGCGAGGTACATCTGCAGCAGCGCGTCGCCGACGAGCCGCCGGCCCCACACCGCGAGCCGGTCCGAGAGGCGCGGCGTCTGCTCGATCGCCGCGAGCAGCAGCTTCACGAGCTGCGGGTGGGCGCTCTCGCCGCGCAGGGCGCGCAGCATCGCGTCCTGATCGTCCTCGGGCAGGCCCGGCACGACCGCGACGAAGAAGTCCTCGAGCAGCCCGCTCACGACGTGCACGGCGAGCAGCTCCTCGTACCAGTCGGAGCCGGCGATGAGCTTCGAGAACTCGCGCGTCGAGTCGGCGAACGGGCGCATGGCGTCCTGCGCCTCGACGCCCTCCCCCTCGAGGATGCGCGCGAACGCGGTCGCGCGCGTGGCGAGGATGCGGACGACCTCCGAGAGCGCGACCTGCGCCTCGGCCGAGGGCGCCGCCTGCAGCACGCGGCCGGCCTTCGCGACGAGGTCGAGCTCGAGGCCGAGCGCCTGGCCCACGAAGGGCACGAGCGCGGGCCGCACGTCCTGCAGCAGCACGCGGTCGCCGACGACCGGCACCCGATGGTGCCTGAGGAGCTGGCGCGTGACGTCGCGCGGCGTCCGGTCGAACCACTTCACCACAGTCGTGCAGTCTATGGGCGTGCAGGGAGCCTGCCTCGCATGCCCCTTGTACGCTGGAGGCAGATAACGAACAGGCGGAACCCCCTCTTGACCTTCCAAGACCTCAACATCGATGCCGACATGGTCCAGGCGCTCGCCGACCGCGGCATCCTCGAGCCCTTCCCCATCCAGGCGCAGACGATCCCGCTCGCGCTCTCCGGACAGGACATCATCGGCCAGGCGAAGACCGGCACCGGCAAGACCTTCGCGTTCGGCCTGCCGCTCGCGCAGCGCCTCGGCCCCGAGCCCGAGAGCGGCGTGCAGGCGCTCATCGTCGTGCCCACGCGCGAGCTCGCCGTGCAGGTGACCGAGGACATGGAGCTCATCACCTCCAACCGGCCGACGACGATCGTCTCCATCTACGGCGGCAAGGCCTACGAGGGCCAGGTCGAGCAGCTCAAGGCCGGCGCGCAGATCGTGGTGGGCACCCCCGGGCGCCTCCTCGACCTCTCGCAGCAGCGCATCCTCGACCTCTCCAACGTGAAGGAGATCGTGCTCGACGAGGCCGACAAGATGCTCGACCTCGGCTTCCTGCCCGACGTCGAGAAGATCTTCTCGAAGGTGCCCGCGGTGCGGCACACGATGCTCTTCTCGGCGACCATGCCCGGCGCGGTCGTCGCGCTCGCGCGCCGCTTCATGTCGCGGCCGCTGCACATCCGCGCCGCGGGCGTCGACGAGACCGTCGCGCAGGCCAACATCGAGCACGTCGTCTACCGCGCGCACGCGCTCGACAAGGACGAGGTCGTCTCGCGCATCCTGCAGGCCGAGGGCCGCGGCAAGACCGTCATCTTCACGCGCACGAAGCGCGCCGCCTCGCGGCTCACCGAGGAGCTCATCGACCGCGGCTTCGCGGCCGCGGCGGTGCACGGCGACATGAGCCAGGAGGCGCGCGAGCGCGCGATGGCGCAGTTCAAGGCCGGCAAGAAGGACGTGCTCATCGCGACCGATGTCGCCGCGCGCGGCATCGACGTCGACGACGTCACGCACGTCATCAACCACACGATCCCCGAGGACGAGAAGGCCTACCTGCACCGCGTGGGCCGCACGGGCCGCGCCGGCCGCACCGGCATCGCGGTCACGTTCGTCGACTGGGAGGACCTGCACAAGTGGTCGCTCATCGACCGCGCGCTCGAGTTCGGCCGCCCCGAGCCGCTCGAGACCTACTCGTCGAGCCCGCACCTCTACAGCGACCTGGGCATCCCGGTCGGCTCGAAGGGCCGGCTGACGACGACGCCGCCCAACAAGGACGCGAAGCGCGAGCACATCGCCGAGTACGCGGCGGGCGACGGCTCGGCTGCGGGCGGCCGCGGGCGCGGCGGCGATCGCGGCCGCGGCGGCGATCGGGGTCGCGGCGAGCAGGGCGGCGGGCAGCGCCGTCGACGCGGCGGCAGCGGACGCTCCGGCGGCGAGGGACAGCAGGCGGATGCGTCGGGCACGCCCGAGGGACGCGGCACGCACGACGGCGGCGGCACCGAGCACCGCGACGGCAACGCCGCGCCGACGCAACGCCGGCGCCGTCGTCGCCGCACGGGCGGCGGCGCGGGCGCACCGCAGGCCCCGCAGGCCTGACGCCCTCCTGATCGAACGGCCGCCCCGCACCGCGCGGGGCGGCCGTTCGCGTGCTGCGGCGGCAGAGTTCCGACATTCTGCGCCCAGCGGCCGCGGGAATCGCAGAGTGCCGGCACTCTGCGCCCAGCGGCCCCGGGAATCGCAGAGTGCCGACACTCGGCGGTCGAGTGGGGCGAGGGAGGGGCGGGTCAGGCGGGGAGGACAGGGGCCCAGCCGGTCGCGCGGCGCACGATCTCGGCGAGCACCTCGGGCTCGGTCGTGTGCTCGCCGAGCCGGTTCGGCTTCCCGAAGCCGTGGTAGTCGCTCGAGCCGGTCACGAGCAGCCCGTACCGCTCCGCGTCGGCGAGCAGCACGCGGCGCGACGCCTCGTCGTTGTCGCGGTGCCACACCTCGACGCCGTCGAGGCCGGCATCGACGAGCTGGCCGAGGGCGCGCATCCGCATCACCGGTCGGCCCCGCGCGGCCGGGTGCGCGAGCACCGCGACGCCGCCGGCCTGCTTGATGATGCCGATCGCGTCGACGGGGTCGGGCGCGTGGTGCGGCTGGTAGTAGCCGCCCTGCCAGTGCAGGATGCCCTCGAACGCCGCCGAGCGGTCGGGCACGATCCCGAGCGTGACGAGCGCGTCGGCGATGTGCGGGCGGCCGATCGTCGCACCGGGCGCGGAGTGCTCCTCGACATGCTCCCACGTGAGCGGGTAGTCGCGGCCGATCGCGTGCACCATGCGCTCGGCGCGCTCGAGCCGCTCGAGCCGGATCCGCTCCCGCTCCCCCACGAACGCCGCCGACTCCGGATCGAGCAGGTAGCCGAGCACGTGCACGCTCGCGGGCCCCAGCTGCGCCGAGAACTCGACGCCGGGGATGAGCGCGACGCCCGCCTCGCGCGCGGCCTCGCTCGCCTCCGCCCAGCCGCTCACGGTGTCGTGGTCGGTGAGCGCGACCGCGCCGAGCCCCGCGGCCGCGGCGGCGCGCACGACGTCGCCCGGTGCATCCGTCCCGTCCGACTCGCGGGAGTGCGCGTGGAGGTCGATCGGCCCCAGCGCGGCCCAGTCCGTGGTCACCTCGCCAGACTACGCTGGGCCCCGATGCTCGCGATCCTCGGCGTTCTCGCCGCCCTCGTCGTCGCGGTGTGCCTCGCGGTCGCCGCGTGGCCGCAAGCGCTCGCGCTCGAGCAGGCGCCGATCGTCGCGCAGGTCGTCTCGATGCGGGTGGGCGTCATCGGCATCGCACTCGTGCTCGCGCTCCTCGCGCTGTGCTTCGTCGGCTGGCGCCGCGTGCGGCCGTTCGTGCTCAGCATCGTCTCGCTGCTCGTCGTCTTCTCGCTCGTCTCTGGCGGCATCCACGCCTCGCGCGGACTCGACGACGGCCAGTCGATCGACCGCGACTCGGGCGACCTCGTCGTGCTCACCTGGAACACCCTCGGCGACGAGCCCGGCGTCGAGGAGATCGCGCGCGTGATCGACGAGACGGGGGCGGATGCCGTGATGCTGCCCGAGACGACGCTCCAGCTCGGCGTCGGGGTGGCCGAGCTGCTGCGCGAGCGCGACAACCCGTTCTGGGTGCACACGAGCTGGGTCGATCCCGCGTACGGCGCGCTCAACACGACGCTGCTCATCTCCGCCGCGCTCGGTGAGTACACGACCGATCGCTCGGTCGGCGACACCCGCACGCTGCCGACGGTCGTCGCCCGGCCGGACGACGGCGACGGCCCGGTGTTCGTCGCGACCCACCCGGTCGCGCCGGTGCCGCAGCAGATGCGCAACTGGCGCGCCGACCTCGAGTTCGTCGCGTCGCTGTGCGACGGCTCCGAGTCGGTCGTCATGGGCGGCGACTTCAACTCGACGCTCGACCACTGGTGGGGGCTGCGCGCCGAGGGCGGCGACCTCGGCACCTGCCGCGACGCGGCGAGCGCCGTCGGCGCGGGCGCGGTCGGCAGCTGGCCGACGTGGGCGCCCCCGTGGCTCGGGGCGCAGATCGACCACGTCGTCGCGACTCCCGATTGGGAGCCGGTCGCCGCGCGCGTGCTCACGGGCCTCGACGACGCCGGCACCGATCACCGGCCGGTCGTCGTGCAGCTGCGCCAGACGGGCTGAGGCCCGCGCGGCCGAGCCGGGGGCGCGGTCAGGCCGGCGGCTCGGCGCGCGACGCGGGCGCCCCCGCGAGCTCGTCGATCGCCGCGACGATCGCGCGCGCCGCCTCCGCGGTCGCGAGCGGCCGGAAGTGCCCGCTCTCGCGCAGCCGCACGCCGCGCATCCCCTCGGGCACGCGGTTCTTCGGCACGTGCGGGTCGATCTGCGGCAGCACGACGCGGATGCGCGCATCCGCCGACCGCTCCGCCGCGAGCGCGGTGAGCATCGCGTTCGAGGGGTCGAACTCGCGGATGTACTCCCCCGGCAGCAGCGCCGCGCGGCTCGATCCCGCGAACGGCGTCGCGAGCGTCACGAGTCCCGCGGGCTGCGGCCTCGACGGCTCGAGCGCGCGGTCGACGAGCAGCCGCTTGCCGATGAGCCCGCCCTTCGAGTGGCCGACGAGCACGATGCTCGCGTGCGGATGCGCTGCGGCGACCCGGTCGACGACGGCGCCGACGATCGGGGCCGACTCGAGCACGGGCGCGACGTTGCGACCGAGCTCCGGCACGAAGTGCACGGCGAAGCCGGCCCGCACGAGCCGCTTCGCGAGCGGCTCCATGAAGTGCCAGCCCTCGATGACGCCCGGGATGCAGACGACGTGCACGCGCGAGCCGGGGATGCCGAGCGCCTTCGGCGCCGTCGGGTCGAGCGTCGAGCGCAGGTGCATGCGCGCCGCGAAGGCGTAGTCGCGAGCCCACACCGCCACCTCCGCGGGGTCGATCGGGTCGACGTCGCGGAAGCGGGGCGGGATGAGCGAACGCAGCGGGATGCGCATCGCCACAGGCTAGTCGCGGCCGGCTTCGGGGAGCCTGCGCGTGGCGACGACGCCGATCGCGCCCAACGCGGCGAGGAGGAGCAGCGCCCACGTCGGCCCGAGCGTCGCGAGCGCCGCGCTCGCCGCGCCCACGACGAGCAGCACGACGCCCATCGCCGAGTTCGCCACCGCGACCGCGCGCGTGCGCCGGTCGCCGTCGGCCATGTCGACGACGTAGGTCTTCCGCGCGACGCGCACTGCCGTGTGGGTGAGGGCGAGCAGGAAGTAGGCGGCGACGAGCACGGCGCTCCCCCAGAGGCTGCCGCCGTCGAAGCCGGGCAGCGCCGCGATCGCGACGACCGCGAGCACGATCGCCGAGGCCAGCGCCGCGCCGACCGACATGAGCGTGCGGCTCGAGCGGTCGGCGAGCCGCCCGGCGACGCGACCGCCGAGCAGCGCCGCGAGGCCCGCCGAGAGCACGAAGCCGCCGAGCCCGACGAGCGAGCCGGAGCCGGTCGCGGCGGCGAGCGAGACGAGGAAGGGCGGGCTGAGCGCCGAGACGAGCAGGAGGCTCCGCACGCCGACGAAGCGCCGCAGCTGCGCGTCCTCGCGCAGCAGCGCCCACGCGTCGCGCGCCCAGCCGGGACGCTCCGCGGCACCGGCCGACGCATCCGCGTCGTCCTCCCACGGGTCGCCGTCGGGCTCCCGGATGCCCGAGTACAGCAGCGCCGCGAGCACCCAGAGCGCCGCCCCGCCCGCGATGACCCACGCGAGGAGGCCCGCGGAGGCGTCCTCGCCGCCGACCACCCGGATCGCGACGCCGAGCGTGATCGCGGCGAGCCCTCCCGCCGTGGTCGCGAGGCCCGTGATCTGGCCGCGCTCGCCCTTCGGGATCGTGCGGCCCTGGACGTCCTTCGACGCGATCGAGCACAGGCAGCGGCCGAGCGCGAAGACCGCGAGCGCCGCCACGATGAGGACGCCCGCCGCGACCCCCGCGCCGAGCGCGGCGACGAGCGCGATCGCCCCCGCCGCCCCCGCTTGCACGAGGGCGCCCGCGACGAAGATCGCCTTCCGGTGCCGCACGCGCAGCACGAGCGGCGTGAGCATCGCCTGCGGCAGCATCGAGAGCGACTCGCGCACCGGCACGAGCAGCCCGACGAGCGCTCCGGGCGCGCCGAGCGCGTGCAGCAGCCACGGCAGCACGGTCGAGGCGTGCACCGAGTGGTCGCCCGCGCTCTGGAGCGCTTGCGCGGCGACCTGCCGCACGCCGTTCGCGGGCACGCGCTCGCGCACCGCCGCCGGGAGCGCTCGCTCGGCGGCCTCGTCGCGCCGCACGGCGCGGCGGTAGACGCGCTCGGAGAGGGGCTCGCGCACGCCCCGATCCTACGAGCCGGCGCCGCTCGCGGGCTCGGCGTCGGGCAGCTGCCGCATGCGCCAGAAGGGGCCGATCACGACGAAGGCGGCCGCGAGCAGCTGCCCGGCGGCGCCGATCCACATCGTCGGCACGACGCCGAGCCACGTGCCGAGCGCGCCGGCGAGCAGCGCACCGATCGGCATGACGCCCCAGACGCAGAAGCGCACGGATGCGTTCATGCGGCCGAGCAGGCGGCGGGGCGTGATGCGCTGGCGGAACGTGACCTGCGTGATGTTGTAGACGAGCACGGTGAAGCTCGAGACGAAGCCCTGCACGACGAGCAGCCCGAACGCGATCGGCGGCACGGTCGCGGCGAGCGGCAGCAGGCACGCGATGGCGCTGAACGCGATCGCGCTCGCCGGGATCGCGCGCGCCTCGCCGATGCGGCGCACGACGTGCGGCGTCGCGATCGCGCCCGCGAGCCCGCCGATCGCGCCGAGGGAGAAGATGATGCCCATCGCCTCGGGACTCAGGCCCAGCTCGCGCAGGAGGAACAGCGGGAGGAGCGTGAAGGAGACGGTGGCGAAGAGGTTGGACGAGGCGGTCGTGCCGACGATGCGCAGCAGCAGCGGGTTGCCGAACACCCACCGCAGCCCCTCGCCGATCTCGCGCAGGATCGGCCCGCGGTCGTCGGCCGTGCGCGGCTCCTCGTCATCGCGCGTCAGCAGCAGCGCGACGAACGAGGCGACGTAGGTGCCGACCGTCGCGAGGATCGCGAACGGCGCGCTGAGCGCCGCGACGAGCCAGCCGCCCGCGGCGGGGCCCGCGATGTTCGCGAGCTCGCGCGTCGCCTCGAGCTTGCCGTTCGCCTCGGCGATCTGCTCGGACCGCACGAGCGAGGGGATGATGCTCTGGTACGAGACGTCGAAGAAGACGGTCGCGACCCCGACGACGAGCGCGACGGCGTAGAGGTGCCACATCTCGAGCGCGCCGAGCCACCACAGCAGCGGCAGCGCCGCGAGCGCGAGCGCGCGCACGGCATCCGCCCAGATCATCACGTGGCGCTTGCGCATGCGATCGATCCACGCGCCGGCCGGGAGGCCGACGACGAGGAACGCCGCGACGCCCGCGGCGTTCAGGAAGCCGAGCTCGAGCTCGCTCGCCTGCAGCAGCAGCACCGCGAGCACCGGGATCGCGAGCTCCGTCACCTGCGAGCCGAGCTGCGCGAGCGCCTGCCCGCTCCACATCGTGAGGAAGTTGCCGTCGCGCCACAGCGAGCGGCTCGCGCCGTCGCGCTGCGCGCCGTCGGAGCCCGTGCCGTCGACGACGCCCGGGGCGGCGTCGCCGCCTTCTGATCGAGACATGTCGATCAGTGTCCGCCATCGATTGAGGTCTGTCAATCAGGTAGGTTCGACGCATGGACGCGACCGACGCCGACGCCGAGCTGCTCGCGCGCGGCCGGGCGCTGAGCTCTCCGCTGCGGCTGCGCGTGCTGCGGCTGTGCGCGTTCGAGGCGCGCACGAACAAGGAGCTCGCGGAGCTGCTCGAGGTCAACCCCGGCACGATGCTCCACCACGTGCGCACGCTCGTGCAGACGGGCTTCCTCGCGGCCGAGCCCGAGCGCGCGGGCGCGACGGGGGCGCGGGAGATCCCCTACCGCGCGACGGGCCTCTCGTGGCGCACGGAGTTCCCCGGCGGCTCTCGCGTGCTCGTCGACGTCTTCCTCGAGCAGATCGACGGGCTCGACCCCGACGAGCTCCAGACGACCTGGCTCGGCCTCAAGCTGAGCGACGAGCGCAAGGAGGAGCTCGAGCGCCGGCTCTTCGAGCTCGTGACCGAGTTCAAGGAGCGCGAGCCGGATCCCGACGGCCGGCCCTACTCGCTCTTCACGGCCCTGCACCCCGACCGCAACCCGCCCGCGGGCGAGCGCTGACGCATCCGCTCGCCGGCACGACGCGTGCCCGGGAGCGCGCGGCGAGTGGGATGATGGTCGCCATGACCGAGTCGACGACGCAGGCCACGACCAACCGCTCCACGACCCCGACGGGATCGGCGTTCACCGAGCAGATCCAGCGGGGCTGGGCCGAGCGGCCGGAATCGCCGCCCGAGCCGCGCGAGGCCGCCGCGTTCGCGGCCGAGCGGCGCGCACGCATCTCGGCGATGCACCCCGGCGTCCGGCTCGTCGTGCCCGCCGGCTCGCTCAAGGTGCGCTCGAACGACACCGACTACCCGTTCCGCCCGCACCCCGACTTCACCTACCTCACGGGCTGGGGCTCCGACGCCGAGCCCGACTCGGTGCTCGTGCTCGAGCCGGAGCGTGAGGGAGAGGGCGACGGCCACCGCGCGACGCTCTACTTCCGCGGCCCCGCGGGCCGCGGCACGACCGAGTTCTACGCCAACCCGGCGATCGGCGAGTTCTGGGTGGGCCCGCGCCCCTCGCTCGCGCACGTCGCGGCCGACCTCGGCCTCGCGACTGCCGACCTCGGCGAGCTCGAGGCGGCGCTCTCGAGCGAGGCGGATGCACTGGTCGTCACGGGCGCGGACGCCGCGGTCGAGGCGATGGTCGCGGGCGCGAACCCCGACGGCGACATGCTCGCGCGCGACCTCTCGGAGCTGCGGCTCGTGAAGGACGCGTTCGAGATCGCCGAGGTGCAGGCCGCGGTCGACGCGACCGCGCGCGGCTTCGACGACGTCATCGCCGACCTCGCCGAGGCGACCCGGCACGCGCGCGGCGAGCGCGTCGTCGAGGGCGCCTTCCACCGCCGAGCGCGGCTCGACGGCAACACGGTCGGCTACGACACGATCGCGGCCTCGGGCCACCACGCGTGCTACCTGCACTGGACCCGCAACGACGGCGAGGTGCGCGAGGGCGACCTCATCCTGCTCGACGCGGGCGTCGAGGTCGACAGCCTCTACACCGCCGACATCACCCGCACGCTGCCGATCTCGGGCGAGTTCACCGAGCTGCAGCGGCGCGTCTACGAAGCGGTGCGCGAAGCGGCCGACGCGGCCTTCGCGATCGTGCGGCCCGGCATCGTCTTCAAGGAGGTGCACGCGGCCGCGATGGAGGTCATCGCCGCGAAGACCGCCGAGTGGGGCCTGCTGCCGATCTCGGCCGAGCAGTCGCTCGAGCCCGACCAGCAGCTGCACCGCCGCTGGATGGTGCACGGCACGAGCCACCACCTAGGACTCGACGTGCACGACTGCGCCGCGGCCCGCCGCGACTTCTACCACGACGGCATCGTGCGCGAGGGGATGGTCTTCACGATCGAGCCCGGCCTCTACTTCCAGGCCGACGACCTCACGGTGCCGGCGGAGCTGCGCGGCATCGGCGTGCGCATCGAGGACGACATCCTCGTGACCGCCGACGGCGCCGTGAACCTCTCGGGCGCGATCCCCCGCACGGCCGACGAGGTCGAGGCGTGGATGCGCGAGATCCGCTCGCGCTGAGGCGCGTCAGCCGGCGACGAGGCTCACGGCGATCACGAGCATGACGATCGCGATGCCGCCGTCGAGGATCCGCCACGCGCGCTCGGTGCGCATGAGCGGCGCGAGGTAGCGGGCGCCGTAGCCGAAGCCCACGAACCAGATGCTCGCCGCGGCGATGCCGCCCGCGAGGAACCACCAGCGCGCGTCGCCGAAGGGCGCCGCGATCGAGCCGAGCACGACGGTCGTCTCGACGAGCGCCTGGGGGTTGAGCCACGTCACCGCGAGGATGGTCGCCAAGGTCGAGAGCCGGCTCGAGCGCGTGCGGGTCGCGACGGCGCCGCCGGCCGTCGCCTCCGACGCGTCGCGCTCGGGCGCGGCCTCGAGCGAGCCGCCGCCCCGCCATGCGCGGCGGGCGCTCACGGCGGCGAAGCCGACGAGGAAGATCGCGCCGGCCCAGCGGCCCGCGGTCTCGAGCCACGGGTGGGCGGCGACGACGGTCGCGACACCGGCGACGCCGATCGTCTGCAGCACGACGTCGCTCGCGATGCACACGGCGACGACGAGCCCGACGTGCTCGCGCCGGAGGCCCTGGCGCAGCACGATCGCGTTCTGGGCGCCGATCGAGATGATGAGGCCGAGGCAGACGCCGAGGCCCGAGAGCAGCGCGACGAGCTCGGGGTTCATGAGGACGACGCTACGGGCAGCCGCGAGATGCAGTCCAGCGAAGGATCCTGCAGGTCATGAAGCAGCGCTTCACCTAGGCTGACGCCATGGAGCTGCCCCTCGAGAGCCTGCGCACCCTCGCCGCTGTCGTCGACGCGGGCACCCTCGAGCGGGCCGCCGCCCGGCTCGGGGTCACGCCGAGCGCCGTGAGCCAGCGCATCCGCGCGATCGAGCAGCGCGTCGGCCGCGTCGTGCTGCAGCGCACGAAGCCCGCGCGCGCGACCGAGGCGGGCGAGGCGCTCGTGCGGCTCGCGCGCCAGCTCGACCTGCTCGAGCGCGACGCGCTCGAGGCGCTCGGCGACGCCTCCCCCGCGCCGCGCGTGCCGCTCGCCGTCAACGCCGACTCGCTCATCACGTGGTTCATGCCCGTGCTGCTCGCGGTCGCGCGCGAGCGCCCCGTGTCGTTCGAGCTGCACCGCGAGGACCAGGAACGCACGGCGCAGCTGCTCGCCGACGGCACCGTGATGGGCGCCGTGACGGCGCAGCGGGAGCCCGTGCCGGGCTGCGTCGCCTCCCCGCTCGGGCGCATGCGCTACGTCGCGATCGCCGAGCGCGGCTTCGCCGAGCGGTGGTTCCCGCGCGGCATCGGGCCGCGAGCGCTCGAGCGGGCGCCGCTCGTCGACTTCGACCCGCACGACTCGCTCCAGTCGCGGTTCGCGCGGCGCCACGGCGCCGAGCGGAGCGCTCCCCGGCACGTCATCAGCGCATCCGCCGAGTACGCCGAAGCGGTGCGGATGGGCCTCGGCTGGGGCATGCTGCTGCCCGGCCAGTTCGAGGACGGCGTGGCCGACGGCTCGCTCGTGCAGCTCGCGCCCGACGCGATCGAGGTGCCGCTGTGGTGGCAGCGCTGGAACCTCGCCTCGGCGCTGCTCGACACGGTGACGGATGCGGTGACCGAGGCCGCGCGCTCCTCGCGCGCGCTCGTGTGACTACGCGACCGGCGGCGAGGGCGGCTGCTGCACTGGCGGCTGCTCGGCCGCGACCGGCTCGGCCGCGCCGCCGCGCTGGCCGATGATGTGCATCGCCCTGCCCGCCGACTGCTGCGGCGCGACGACGTCGTAGCGCGCGGCGAGCACCTGCTGCACCGACGCGTAGTCGCGCTTCCGCCGCGTCATCGAGTGCGTGACGACGCCGAGCAGGATGCCGAACGCGAGGCCGAGCAGCGGGAACAGCAGCACCGAGGCGATCGCCTCGGGCACGAGCAGCATGTAGACGAGGCCGATGAACGCGCCGAAGCCGAGACCGCGCATCGCGCCCGCGAGCGCGACCTTGCCCCACGTGAGCCTGCCGGTGATGCGCTCGACGAGCTTGAGGTCGTTGCCGACGATCGCGAGCCCCTTGAGCTCGCCCTCCGCGCCCGAGACCTTCGCGATCGCGGCCTGCGCCTGGTCGTACGTCTCGAACGAGGCGACCACCACGCCGGAAGGCAAGTGCTGGTCGCCGCGCGCCGCGCCCTGGAACATGCTCATGACCTCAGTCTCCCACGCGCGCCCGAGCCGGCCGGGGTCGGTTCGCTGAGGGCGGCACACCCGCCGCGGAGAGGCTGCGCGGTACGTTGGGAGCCATGAGCGCAGCCACCGTCTTCGTCGCCCGCCTCGCGGGCGCGGGCGTGTTCGACGCTGCCGGCGAGCGCATGGGCAAGGTGCGCGACGTCGTCACCGTGCCGCGCCGGGACGCGCCTCCGCGCGTCGTCGGGCTCGTGGTCGAGGACCGCGGACGGCAGCGCGTGTTCCTCTCGATCGGGCGCGTGCTCTCGATCGGCGGCGGGCAGCTCATCGCGAGCGCGATCAGCGATCGCCGCTTCAGCCAGCGCGGCAGCGAGCGGCTGCTGCTCGCCGACGTGCTCGGCCGCCAGGTGACGCTCCGCGACGGCACGACCGCGGTGCTCGAGGACCTCTCGATCTCGGAGCGCGGCCCCGGCGAGTGGGAGGTCGACGAGCTCTTCCTCCGCAAGCCCAAGACCTCGCCGTTCGGCAAGGGCCCGTCGCTGCTCGCCCGCTGGGGCGACGTGCAGGCCGCCGTCGACGCGGAGCACGACACGGAGCACCTCGTCGCGTCGCTCGACGACCTGCCCGCCGCCGACGCCGCATCGGCGATGCTCGACCTGCCGCAGCAGCGCATGATCGAGGTCGCCGAGGACCTCTCCGACGACCGGCTCGCCGACATCCTCGAGGAGATGCACGAGGACCGGCAGGTCGAGATCCTCGCCGCGCTCGAGGACGACCGCGTCGCCGACGTGCTCGACCAGATGGAGCCCGACGACGCCGCCGACCTCATCGCGCACATGACCCCCGAGCGCGGCGAGACGCTGCTCGAGCTCATGGACCCCGACGAGGCCGACGACGTGCGCATGCTGCTCGCGTTCGGCGCCGACACCGCCGGCGGCCTCATGACGACCGAGCCGATCATCGTCGCGAGCGACGCGACGGTCGCCGAAGCGCTCGCGCTCATCCGCCGCCACGAGGTCGCGCCCGCGCTCGCCGCCGCGATCTGCGTCACGCTCCCCCCGTACGAGGCCCCCACCGGCCGCTTCCTCGGCATCGTGCACTTCCAGCGGCTGCTGCGCTACCCGCCGAACGAGCGCGTCGGCACGCTGCTCGACGACCAGATCGAGCCCGTGCTCGCGTCCGCCTCCGCCGCCGAGGTGACGCGCGAGCTCGCCGCCTACAACCTCGTCTCCGTGCCGGTCGTCGACGCCGCGGGCCGACTCGTCGGCGTCGTCACGATCGACGACGTGCTCGACCACCTGCTGCCCGAGGACTGGCGCGCGCAGGAGGAGGCGTCGCGTGGCTGAGCGGGACGACGAGTTCGCGCGCCCGAAGTCGCGCCGCCGCTGGCTGCGGATGCCGGAGTCGAAGGACCGCTTCGGCCGCTTCACCGAGTCGTTCGCGCGCGCGATGGGCACGCCCGCGTTCCTCATCGGGATGACGATCTTCGTCACGTTCTGGCTCGGCTACAACTCGATCATGCCGCCCGAGGCGCAGTTCGACCCGCAGGATCAGGGCTTCCCGCTCCTGACCCTCGTGCTGAGCCTCCAGGCCTCCTACGCAGCTCCCCTCCTGCTGCTCGCCCAGAACCGGCAGGACGACCGCGACCGCGTGCAGATCGAGCAGGACCGCATCCGCGCCGAGCGCAACCTCAACGACACCGAGTACCTCGCGCGCGAGGTCGTGGCGCTCCGCATGGCGATGCGCGACATGGCCACGCGCGAGTTCATCCGCGCGGAGCTCAAGTCGTTCGTCGACGAGCTCGACGAGCGCCAGGGCGGCGCCGAGCGCCGAGCGCAGTGATCGACCCCCGGCTCGAGCGCGCGCTCGGCACGGTCGTCGATCCCGAGATCCGGCGACCGCTCGTCGAGCTCGACATGATCACCGCCGCGTCCCTCGACGACGGCACCGCGCGCATCCGCCTCGAGCTCACGGTGGCCGCGTGCCCCGCCGCCGACCGCATCCAGGCGGATGTGCGCCAGGCGGCCGTTTCGGTCACGGGCGTCGAGCGCGTGGAGATCGAGGTCGGCGTCATGGCGCCCGCGACGCGGCAGGCCCTCGTCGAGCGGCTGCGCGGATCGCGCCCGCAGCAGTTCGGGCCCGACACGCTCACGCGCATCGTCGCGGTCGCGAGCGGCAAGGGCGGGGTCGGCAAGTCGACCGTGACCGCGAACCTCGCGGTCGCGCTCGCCGCTCGCGGGCTCGCGGTCGGTGTCATCGACGCCGACGTGCACGGCTACTCGATCCCGGCGCTGCTCGGCTCGGCGGATCGCCCGACGCGCGTGGGCGACATGATGATGCCGCCGGAGGCGCACGGCGTGCGGCTCGTCTCGATCGGCATGTTCGTGGAGGGCAACCGCTCGGTCTCGTGGCGCGGGCCGATGCTGCACCGCACGCTCGCGCAGTTCCTGAGCGACGTGTGGTGGGGCGACCTCGACGTGCTGCTCATCGACATGCCGCCCGGCACGGGCGACGTCGCGATCTCGCTCGGGCAGCTGCTGCCGCACGCGGAGGTGCTCGTCGTGACGACGCCGCAGCGGGCGGCGGCGGAGGTCGCCGAGCGCGCGGGCGAGGTCGCGCGGCAGACGGGGCAGCGCGTGCTCGGCGTGGTCGAGAACATGGCGGGGCTCGCGCAGCGCGACGGCTCGATCCTCGAGCTCTTCGGCGCCGGGGGCGGCGACGAGGCCGCGCGCCGGCTCGGCGTGCCCGTGCTCGCGCGCGTGCCGCTCTCGGTCGCGCTCCGCGAGGGCGGCGACGCCGGCGCGCCCGTCGTCGCGGCGGAGCCGACCGACCCGGCGGCGGCCGCGATCATCGCGCTCGCGGAGGCGCTGCGCGGCACGCGCTCGATCGCGGGCCGCGGCCTGCCCGTCTCCCCCGCCTGACGCATCCGCCTGCCCCGCCCTGCGCTGCACCGCGCAGAGCTCCGCCACGCGGCGATCCCGCGGCGACGGAGCAGCAGAGTTCCGGCACTCTGCGATCCAGGAGCGCGAGGATCTCAGAGTTCCGGCACTCTGCGATCCAGGAGCGCGAGGATCGCAGAGTGCCGGCACGCTGCGAGCAGGCGGCTCGGGTCAGGTGGCCTCGTCGTCGAAGCGCATCGGGCCGCGCTGGCGCTGCGGGAGGCCCGAGACGGTCGCGACCGAGGCCTTCGCCGCCGCGCTCGCGAAGTCCTCCGGCGGCGCCGGCGGCTCCTTGAGCGCGTCCATCACGATGCGCCGCGGGTCGTACTGCCGGGGGTCGAGCTTCTGCCAGTCGACCTCGTCGAACTCGGGCCCGATCTCCTCGCGCATCCGCTCCTTCGCGCCGCCCGCGAGGTCGCGCAGGCCCCGCACGAGCGCGCCGAGCTTCTCGGCGAGCACGGGCAGCCGCTCGGGGCCGATGAGGAAGGCCGCGAGCAGGGCGATGATCACCAGCTTGTCGAGCGTGATGCCTGCGAGGGACACCTCTCCAGGGTAGTCGAGCCGCATCGGCGAGCCTGCGGCGGGCGGATGCGTCCCGGTCGGTAGGCTCGCGGGCGGAGGAACCGTGCAGACTTCATCGCTCATCGCCAAGTACCTCGACGACCTCGCGAGCGAGGACGAGGTGCTCACCGCGGCGCGCGACGCCTCGGTCGAGCTCGGCGTCGCGCCCATCGCGCCCGCCGTCGGCGCGCAGCTCGCCGCGATCGCCGCGTCGACGCAGGCGAGCGCGATCCTCGAGGTCGGCACCGGCGCGGGCGTGAGCGGCCTGTGGCTGCTGCGCGGCGCACCCGGTGCGACGCTCACCTCGATCGACACCGAGCTCGACCACCAGCAGCACGCGCGCTCGGCGTTCACGCAGGCCGGCATCCCCGTCACTCGCGCGCGCCTCATCACCGGCCGCGCGCGCGACGTGCTCCCCCGCATGAACGAGGCGAGCTACGACATCGTGCTCATCGACGCCGACCCCGCGGGGCTCATGGAGTACGTCGAGCACGCGCTCTCGCTCGTGCGCGTCGGCGGCTCGGTGCTCGTCGCCCACGCGCTCCTCGGCGGCAAGGTCGCCGATCCCGCGCAGCGCGACGAGGCGGTCGCCGACCTGCGCGCGCTGCTCAAGGCGCTCTCGTCGAGCGACGCGGTGCGCGCCGCGGTGTCGCCCGTGGGCGACGGACTGCTGCAGATCGTGCGGCTGCCGGAGCCGGCCGCCGCCTGAGGAGATGCGAAGAGGGCCGACCCGCCTATGGATCGACCCTCTCGCTGAGTGCTTTCAGCAGCGCGCAGCCGTCACGCCGTGACGACGACCTCGCCCAGCGCCTTGTGCAGCGCGGCGGCCTCTTCGTCGTTCACGGACACGACGAGGCGCCCCCCGCCCTCGAGCGGCACGCGGACGACGATGAGCCTGCCCTCCTTGACGGCCTCGAGCGGTCCATCTCCGGTGCGTGGTTTCATGGCGGCCATACGGCTCCCCCTTCGGTTCTCGTACCCCCATCTTCTCACGGCCAGGTGACAGGTTTCACTCTCGCCGCGCTCAAGCATCGCTTCGCGAGATGTGCTAGGGCACGGTCCAGTCGGGTGCGTTGTGGTGCCAGCAGAACCAGATCCACACCGGCTGCAGCGCGATCGAGGCAGCGAGCAGGATGCCGCGCGCCCACGCGGGCCGGACGGCGGCGAGGATGAGCGCAGCCGGGAACGCCGGCATGAGCAGCCGCCACGTCGACGACTGCGGGAACCAGACCGCCGCGAGGTAGGCGAAGTACGCGATCGTCCAGAGGCGCCCCTCGAGCGCCACGCCCCTCGCCCACGGCCCCGCGAGCAGCGCGACCGCGGCGCCGACGATGCCGACGAGCCACACGGGCCACCACCCGCCGAACCACCACTCGAGCCCGATGGGCCACGGCGTGAACGGCACGAGCTCCTGCCTGCCGATGTACGCGGAGCGCCACGAGAGCTCGGTCTCGAGGTAGGAGCCCGGACTCCCCGTCACGATCGTGCACGCGATGAGCCAGCCGAAGCCCCACAGCGCGCTCCACGCCCCGAGCCCCACGAGCATCCACCGCTCCCCGACCGGGAAGCCGTCGCGCTCCCGCCACCAGCGCACGAGGAACCACAGGCCGAGCGCGAGCGCGAGGGCGAGCCCGCCAGGGCGCGTGAGCGACATGATCGGGATGAGCACCCACAGCCACTCCCACGCGCGGCGCCGCCACGCGAGCAGGGTGCCCGCGAGCAGCAGCAGGAAGAGCGACTCGGCGTAGCCGAGCTGCAGCACGGGCGCGACGGGCGAGAGCAGCACGAGCGCGAGCGCGAACCGCTCCCGGCCCGGCGCGAGGTCCTGGAAGAGGCGGTAGGCGACGAGGGAGAAGGCGGCGGATGCGCCGACCGAGAGCAGCACCGCGGCCCCCTCCCACGGCAGCCCCGAGAGCATGAGCAGGCGGGCGAGCATGGGGTAGACGGGCATGAAGGCCCACGCGTTCTCGCCGACGTGGCCGTCGTCGCCCCGCGGGAGCTCGACCGGGTAGCCGGAGACCGCGACGATGTAGTACCAGTGGGCGTCCCACATCGTCGAGTAGTCGAGCAGGTCGGGCTGCGCCGGGGTCCAGTGGCTGCGCTCCTGGACGCCGGCGAAGGCGCCGAGGAACGCCGTCGACACGAGCCGCGACACGGCCCAGAGCGCGAGCGGCCACAGCCACCAGCGCTCGGCGACGCGCGCCCGATCGGTCAGCGGCGCGAGAGCCACGCCCGCAGGCTCTGCTCGACGTGCTCGATCTGCGCGACCGGCACCGACTCGTCGTCGGCGTGCGCCTTCGTCGGGTCGCCGGGACCGAAGTTGACGGCGGGGATGCCGAGGCTCGAGAAGCGCGCGACGTCCGTCCAGCCGTACTTCGGGGTCGGCTCGACGCCGACGGCGGCGATGAACTCCTGCGCGAGCGGCGCGTCGAGGCCCGGCCGCGCGCCCGCGGCCGCGTCGACGACCTCGACCTCGAAGCCCGCGAAGAGCTCGGTCATCCGCGCCGTCGCCTCCTCGAGCGAGCGCGAGGGCGCGAAGCGGTAGTTCACGGCCACGACGCACTCGTCGGGGATGACGTTGCCGGCGACGCCGCCCGCGATCATGACGGCGTTGAGCCCCTCGCGGTAGGCGAGCCCGTCGACCTCGACCTCGCCGGGCTGGTTGTCGCGCAGCCGCTGCAGCACCTCTGCCGCGTCGTGGATGGCGTTGTGGCCCGCCCACGCGCGCGCCGAGTGCGCGCGCACGCCGCGCGTGCGCACCTCGACGCGCAGCGTGCCGTTGCAGCCGCCCTCGATCGTGCCGTTCGAGGGCTCCCCGAGGATCGCGAAGTCGCCCTGCATGAGCTCGGGCCGCGCGGCCGCGAGCAGCCGGAGGCCGTTGAGCTCGGCGCTGACCTCCTCGTGGTCGTACCAGATCCAGGTGAGGTCGACGGCGGGGTCGGAGAGCTCGGCGGCGAGCTTGAGCTGCACCGCGACGCCCGCCTTCATGTCGACCGTGCCGCGGCCCCACAGGTGCGGCTCGCCGTCGACGACCGCGTCGCGCGTCGGGAGGTTGTCGTTGATCGGCACGGTGTCGATGTGGCCGGCCATCACGACGCGGCGCTCGCGCCCGAGGTCGGTGCGCGCGACGACCGTGTCGCCGAGCCGCGTGACCTCGAGGTGCGGGTGGGCGCGCACGGCGGCCTCGATCGCGTCGGCGAGCGGGGTCTCGTTGCCCGAGACGGAGTCGATGTCGCACAGCGCGCGCGTGAGGTCGAGGCTCGTCGCGGTCAGGTCGAGGGAGGGGGCGGCCATGGCGCAAGCCTAGACTTGGAGCATGGCCCGCCTCGCACACGGACACGCGCTCGTCACGCTCTTCGAGGGGAGGCCGCTCGATGCGTGGTTCCCCGCACCGGCCCTCGGCGCGGCGGACGGGAGCGCCGCGCCCGACGGGCTCGCGCGGCACGCGGGACCCGTCCCGGAGCGCGGCGTCGAGCTCGAGCCGCGGCTCGTCGAGATCGACCTGGATGCGTCGCCGTCGTCCGTCGAGGACGCCTACCTGCGCCTGCACCTGCTGAGCCACCGGCTCGTGCAGCCCAACTCGATCGACCTCGACGGCCTCTTCGGCACGCTGCCGATCGTCGCGTGGACGAGCGCCGGCCCCGTCGACCCGGCGTGGGCCGCGAGCCACCGCGTCGAGCTGCAGCGCGCCGGCATCCAGGTGCAGCTCGTCGACCGCTTCCCGCGCATGACCGACTACGTCATCCCCTCGGGCGTCCGCATCGGCGACGCCGCCCGCATCCGCCTCGGGGCGCACCTCGCGCCCGGCACCGTCGTGATGCACGAGGGCTTCGTGAACTTCAACGCCGGCACCCTCGGCGCCTCGATGGTCGAGGGCCGCGTCTCGCAGGGCGTGATCGTCGGCGACGGCACCGACCTCGGCGGCGGCGCATCGATCATGGGCACGCTCTCGGGCGGCGGCACCGAGCGGATCGTCATCGGTGAGCGCGTGCTGCTCGGCGCGAACTCGGGCGTCGGCATCTCGGTCGGCGACGACTCGGTCGTCGAGGCCGGGCTCTACGTCACGGCCGGCACGAAGGTGACGCTCGTGCCGGGTGGCGAGACGGTCAAGGCCGCCGAGCTCTCGGGGCGGCCGAACCTGCTGTTCCGCCGCAACTCGCTCACGGGCGCGGTCGAGGCGGTCGCGCGCGACGGCCGCGGCATCGAGCTCAACGCCGCCCTGCACTGAGCCGGCCGCTCGAGCGCCGCTCCCCCGGCTGAGGGAACCCGCAGGATCCGCCGCTCGAGGGACGCGCGCGACGGGCTGCACCTGAGAGGCTTGCGACCATGACGCAACCGACGCCCGTCGACGCCCCGCCGCCCGCCCTGCACCTCGAGCGGCTCGCGAAGCGCTTCGGGCCGAAGGTCGCCGTCGACGGGCTCACGCTCACGGTGCCGCAGGGCTCGATGCTCGGCCTCGTCGGGCCCAACGGCGCGGGCAAGACCACGACGCTCTCGATGGCGACCGGACTGCTGCGCCCCGACCACGGCGCGGCGGCCGTGCTCGGGCACGACGTGTGGCGCGATCCCGCCGCGGCGAAGGCGCGCATGGGCGTGCTGCCCGACGGCGTGCACCTCTTCGATCGGCTCACGGGCGCAGAGCTGCTGCGCTACAACGGCCTGCTCCGCTCGCTGCCCGAGGAGGAGGTCGCGCGCCGCTCTGCGTCGCTGCTCGAGGCGCTCGGCCTCGCCGGCACGGGCGGCACGCTCGTCGCCGACTACTCCGCCGGCATGCGCAAGAAGATCGCGCTCGCGAGCGCGCTCATCCACGCTCCTCGGCTGCTCGTGCTCGACGAGCCGTTCGAGGCCGTCGACCCCGTCTCGGGCGAGGCGATCCGCGCGATCCTGCGCGACTTCGTCGCCTCAGGCGGCACCGTCGTGCTCTCGAGCCACGTGATGGAGCTCGTCGAGTCGCTGTGCGACCGGGTCGCCGTCGTCGCCGACGGCCGGCTCATCGCCGCCGGGACGCTCGACGAGGTGCGCGCGGGCGCGAGCCTGCAGGAGCGCTTCGTGCAGATGGTCGGCCAGCAGGCGCAGGGAGGCGAGTCGCTCGCATGGCTGCGCACTTCGTAGCGCTGCGGTTCCGGCTGCTGCTCGGCACCCTCAAGCAGAGCCCGTGGGCGATCGTCGCGCTCGTCATGAGCGTGCTCGGCGGGCTGTCGCTGCTCGGCGGCACCGCGCTCGCCGCGATCGCCGTGCGCGCGCTCGCGCCGGAGCTCGGCGCCTCGCTCGCCGTGCTCGGCGGCGCGGCGCTCGTCGTCGTGCTCACGGCGATCGCCGTGCTCGTCGGCACGAGCGACCCGCTCGCGCCCGAGCGCTTCAGCCTCCTGCCGCTGCGCGCTAGGCAGCTGCGCGCGGGCCTGCTCGCCGCGCAGGTGCTCGAGCCGTGGAGCGTCGTCGCCGCGCTCGCGCTCGCGCTGTGGCTCATCGTCTGGTCGACCTCCCCCGTCGCGCTCGTCGCTGCCGTGCTCGCGCTCCCGATCGGGGTCGCGACGGTGCTCCTGCTCGCGCGCGCCGGGTCCGACCTGCTCGCGCGCCAGCTCGCGAGCAAGCGCGCCCGCGACGCGATGGCGATCCTGCTGCTGCTCGTCATCCTCTTCGCCGCGTTCGGCATCCAGCTGCTCGCGAACGGGCTCAGCGGGCTCGCCGACCTCGGCGGCGCCATCGGCACGGCCGTCTCGGTGCTCGCGTGGACGCCGCTCGGCGCCGCGTTCGACCTCCCGCGCGTCGCGGCGGACGGCGCGTGGCTCGAGGCGGCCGCGAAGCTCGCGATCGCGGTCGCGACGATCGCGATCGCGTGGTGGGGCTGGGGTCGGCTGCTCGACGAGCGCCTCACGAACCCGATCGTGCTGCGCGGCGGCGGGCGGGTGCGCGAGGGGCGCGCGCTCGACCGGCTGCTGCCGGCGACCCCGACGGGCGCGATCGCGGCGCGCAGCATCCGCTACCGCCGCCGCGACGTGCGCCACCTCATGAACGTCATCGCGACGCTCATGATCCCCGTCATCATCGGCGGCGTGCACCTCGCCGGCATCGTGCGGGTCGAGGTCGATGGCGATCGCATCCCGGCCGAAGGGCTCGCCTTCCTGCCGCTGCTCATGGCGATCGTCGCGGCCGCGATCGTGCAGATCGACGTCGCCTACGACAACAGCGCCTTCGCGTGGCACGTGCTCACCGGTGTGCGCGGCACCGCCGATCGGGCGGGGCGGCTGCTCGGCATCTCGATCGTCTACCTGCCCGCGCTCGTCGTCACCGCCGTGCTCGCGACGTGGGCGAGCGGGCGCTGGGCGCTGCTGCCCGGGAGCGTCGGCGCGAGCGTCGGCACCTTCCTGCTCGTCGCCGGCGTGCTCCTGTGGCTCGGCGCGCTGCTGCCGGGCGATGCGCCGGCGCCCGGTGCGAACCCGCTCGGGCGGGGCTCCTCCGGCGGCGTGCAGTCGCTCGCGGGCCTCGCGCTCACGCTGCCGGTGCTCGGCACGATCGGCGCGCCGGCGATCGGCCTCGCGATCGCGTCCGTCTGGATCCCGTGGCTCGGCTGGCTCAGCCTCGCCGCGGGGCTCGTCGTCGGCGCCCTCGGCGCGTGGTTCGGCATCCGGGTCGGCGGCGCGACGCTCGACCGACGCGGCCCCGAGGTGCTCGCGCACGTGGCGAAGGAGCGCTGAGCGCGCTCCCGGCTGGTCAGCCGATGAGCGCCTGGAGCGGGCCGCGCACGAAGAAGACGACGAAGAGCGCCGCGACGATCCACAGCAGCGGCGAGATCTGCTTCACGCGGCCCGAGACGGCGTTGATGACCACCCAGGCGATGAAGCCGACGCCGATGCCGTTCGCGATGTTGTAGGTGAGCGGCATCACGACGATCGTCAGGAACGCCGGGAGCGCCACTCGGAAGTCGGTGAAGTCGATGTCGGTGATCTGGCTCATCATCATCGCGCCGACGACGACGAGCGTCGCCGCTGCGACTTCGAGCGGCACGATCTGCGTGAGCGGTGTGAGGAACATCGCGGCGAGGAAGAGCAGCCCCGTGACGACCGACGCGAGCCCAGTGCGGGCGCCCTCGCCGACGCCGGCGGCGGAGTCGACGAAGACGGTGTTGGAGGAGGCGCTCGCCCCGCCGCCCGCGACGGCGCCGAAGCCCTCGACGATGAGCGCGCGCTTGAGGCCCGGGAACTGGCCGTCGGGCGTCGCGATGCCCGCTTGGCGCGCGAGCCCCGTCATGGTGCCCATCGCATCGAAGAAGTTCATGAACACGAGCGTGAAGATGAACATCGTCGTCGCGAGCAGCCCGATGCGCTCGAACGAGCCGAACGAGACCTGGCCGATGAGCGAGAGGTCGGGCAGCGCGACGATGCTCGTCGGCAGCGCGGGCGCGTTGAGGTTCCACGCGTCCGGGTTCGCGCCGAGCGAGGGGCCGACGCGGAAGATCGACTCGAGCACGATCGCGACCGCGGTCGTCGCGACGATCCCGATGAGCAGCGCGCCCTTGACGCGCCGGGCGAGCAGGATGCCCATGAGCACGACGCCGATCACGAAGGTCGCGGTCGGCAGCGACGTGACCGAGCCGCCGTCGCCGAGCTCGACGGGCGGCGACGCCGCGCCGGTCGAGCGCACGAAGCCCGAGTCGACGAAGCCGATGAAGGCGATGAACAGGCCGATGCCGACCGCGATCGCGCTCTTGAGCGGCGCAGGCACGGCGTCGAAGATCATCCGCCGCAGCCCCGTCGCGGCGAGCACGACGATGATGAGGCCGTTGATGAGCACGAGGCCCATGGCCTCGGGCCACGTGAGCTCGCCGACGAGGCCGAACGCGAGGAACGAGTTGATGCCGAGACCCGCCGCGAGGCCGAACGGTACGTTGGCGATGAGCCCCATCGCGAGCGTCATGATGCCGCCCACGAGCGCGGTGACGGCCGCGACCTGGCCGTTGGGGAGCCATCCGCCCTCGACGTCGGTCGCGGCCTGCTCCGGCGCGAAGCCGCCGATGATGAGCGGGTTGAGCACGATGATGTAGGCCATCGCGAAGAACGTCACGAGGCCGCCGCGCAGCTCTTGCGCGACGCTCGAGCCGCGCTCGGAGATCTTGAAGAATCGGTCGAGCGCGCCCTTGGGCGACGCCTGCGTGGTGCTGGTCATGGGAGCTCCGTGCTCGTGCCGCGCAGGCGGCGGGATGAGGGTCTAGATGTGGCGCTCGACGGGGCCGACGTAGAGCTGCTGCGGGCGGCCGATCTTCGTCTGCGGGTCGAGCATCATCTCGCGCCAGTGGGCGATCCAGCCGGGCAGCCGGCCGATCGCGAACAGCACGGTGAACATGCGCTCGGGGAAGCCCATCGCCTTGTAGATGACGCCGGTGTAGAAGTCGACGTTCGGGTAGAGCTTGCGCTCCTTGAAGTAGTCGTCGGCGAGGGCGACCTGCTCGAGCTCCTGCGCGATGTCGAGCAGCGGGTCGCGCACGCCGAGCTGCGCGAGCACCTCCTCGGCCGACTGCTTCACGAGCTTCGCGCGCGGGTCGTAGTTCTTGTAGACGCGGTGCCCGAAGCCCATGAGCTTGACGCCCTGCTCCTTGCGCTTGACGCGCTCGACGAAGCGCTCGACGCTCTCGCCCGAGTCGCGGATGCCGCGCAGCATCTGCAGCACGGCCTCGTTCGCGCCGCCGTGGAGCGGCCCGGAGAGGGCGTGGATGCCCGCCGAGACGGACGCGAACAGGTTCGCCTCGGTCGATCCCACGAGCCGCACGGTCGAGGTCGACGCGTTCTGCTCGTGGTCGGCGTGCAGGATGAGGAGCCGCTCGAGCGCGCGCACCATCACGGGGTTCTGCACGTACGGCTCGGCCTGGATGCCGAAGTTCAGCTTGAGGTAGTTCTCGACGAAGCTCATCGAGTTGTCGGGGTAGAGGAACGCCTGCCCGATCGACTTCTTGTGTGCGTAGGCGGCGATGACGGGCATCTTCGCGAGCAACCGGATGGTCTGCTTGTCGACCTTGTCGGGGTCGCGCGGGTCGTGGTCGGCCTCGTAGTAGGTCGAGAGGGCGGAGACGGCGCTCGAGAGCGCGCTCATCGGGTGCGCGTCGCGCGGCAGCGCGTCGAAGAAGCGGCGGAGGTCCTCGTGCAGGAGCGTGTGGCGGCGCACGCGGTGGTCGAAGCTCGCGAGCTCGTCCTCCGTCGGCAGCTCGCCGTAGATGAGCAGGTGCGCGACGTCGAGGAACGTCTTCTGCTCGGCGAGCTCCTCGATCGGGTAGCCGCGGTAGCGCAGGATGCCCGCGTCGCCGTCGATGTAGGTGATCGACGAGCGGGTCGCGGCGGTGTTGACGAAGCCGTAGTCGAGCGCGGTGAGGCCCGTCTCCTTCGTGAGCTTCGCGACGTCGATCGCCGAGCGGCCGTCGGAGGCCTCGAGCACCTCGAGCGGCGTCGTGCCGCCGGCGTGCTGCAGCGTCACGGTGCGCGGTGCGGATGCGTCCGCGGAGCGGGCAGGATCGAGCGCGGCGTTCTCAGTCACCATGACAGCCTACCCGGCGCGGAGCCGTGCCCCTCCTCGGCCCGCGCCTCAGCCGCGCAGCCGTGCCGCGGCCTCGGCGATGCGCTCGTCGGGCGCGGTGAGCGCGACCCGCACGTGGCTCGGATCGCCGTAGAAGGTGCCGGGCGCCACCAGGATCCCGAGCCGCGCGAGCGCGTCGACCTGCGCGAGCGCATCCGTGCCATCGCTCGCCCAGAGGTAGAGGCCCGCCTCGGAGGCGACGTCGAAGCCGCGCGCCTCGAGCGAGGGCAGCAGCTGCTCGCGGCGGGCGCGGTAGCGCTCGCGCTGCTCGTCGACGTGGGCCTCGTCGCCGAGCGCGACGGCGAGCGCGTGCTGCACCGGCGTCGGCGCCATGAGCCCGAGGTGCTTCCGCACCGCGAGCACGCGCTGCACGAGCGGCGCGTCGCCCGCGACGAACGCGGCGCGGTAGCCCGCGAGGTTCGACTGCTTGCTGAGCGAGTACACGGCGAGCAGGCCCGTCAGGTCGCCGTCCGTGACGCGCGGGTCGAGGATCGAGGGCGCCTCGTCGACCTCCCACGGCAGCCGCGCGTAGCACTCGTCGCTCGCGACCACGATCCCCCGCTCGCGCGCGGCGGTCACGATGCGCCGCAGCGCATCCGTGCCGAGCACGGCGCCCGTCGGGTTCGACGGCGAGTTGACCCACACGAGCCGCGTCGCTGCGGGCCAGTCGTCGGGGTCGTCGGCGGGCACGGGCGTCGCACCGGCCATGCGCGCGCCGATGTCGTACGTCGGGTAGGCGACGCGCGGGTGCACGACCGCGTCGCCGACGCCGAGGCCGAGCTGCTGCGGCAGGCCCGCGACGAGCTCCTTCGAGCCGACGGTGACGAGCACGCCCTCCTCGGCGAGGCCCGGCACGCCGCGGACGCGCTCGAACCACGCGACGATCGCGCGGCGCACCTCGGGCGTGCCCCAGTTCGTCGGGTAGCCGTGCGCGTCGGTCGCCTCGCGCAGCGCCCGCTGCAGCAGCTCGGGCGTGGGGTCGACGGGCGAGCCGACGCTCAGGTCGACGAGGCCGCGCGGGTGCGCGGCGGCGATCGCCTTCGCGCCGGCGAGCGTGTCCCAGGGGAAGTCGGGCAGCCGCATCCGGCGTCAGACGCTCTGGGGCGGCAGGGCGGCGACGATCGGGTGGTCGTGCTTGATGACGCCGACCTTCGCGGCGCCGCCGGGCGAGCCGATCTCGTCGAAGAAGTGCACGTTGGCCTCGTAGTACTCGGCCCACTCCTCCGGCGTGTCGTCCTCGTAGAAGATCGCCTCGACGGGGCACACGGGCTCGCACGCGCCGCAGTCGACGCACTCGTCGGGGTGGATGTAGAGCATCCGCTCGCCCTCGTAGATGCAGTCGACGGGGCACTCGTCGACGCACGCGCGGTCCTTCACGTCGACGCACGGGAGCGCGATCACGTAGGTCATGGCTGTTCCCCTTCCGTCGACGACCGATCGGGCTGCGCCCGTCCAGCCATCCTAATCCGCCGCAGCGCCTCCGCGTCGGGCCACGCGAGCGCGACGAACGACGCGGCCGCCGGCACGAGCGTCCAGAGCCAGCCCGCCAGGTTCGCCGGGATGAGCGCGCGCTCCGTGCCCCACGCGCCGCGGCCGAGCGGGTCGATCGCGACGAGCGCGACGACGCCGACGAGCCCGATGACGGTCGCGATCGTGAGCTGCCGCGAGCCCGAGGCCGCGCGCACCCCCGCGATGAGGCCGACGGCGGCGAGGAGCGAGAGCGCGATGCCGAACGGCACCTGCTGGTGCGAGAAGGTGCCGACGACGCCGACGACGACGCCCGCGAGGAGGCCGCCGACGCGGAGGCTCCAGCGGGTGCGGCGCTCGGGGCGCGTCTCGATGAGCCGGTAGTGCTCGATCGCGTCGAGCGGCCGGCGCTGCCCGCCGACGTGCTCGACCTCGTCGCCGACGAGCACGAGCTGCGAGCGGTGCGCCGCGAGCGCGCCCTCGACGCGATCCCGCACCGGCGCGAGCTCGAACGCGACGTCGGCGGGGCGGTCGGTGCGCACGTACAGCGGCAGGTCGTAGCGCCGGGCGGCGATGACGGATGCGCGGTGCGCGGCGACGTGGTCGGGGTGGCCGTAGCCGCCGTCGGCGTCGTACGTGACGATCGCGGTCGGGTCGACCTCCTCGATGACGGCGCCGAGCGCATCCGCGAGGTCGTCGAGGTCGGCGCGGCTCATCGCCGTCTCGGGCGCGTCGGGCGCGGCCGAGGCCCGGCCGGTCGCGAGCCACGACATGCCGGAGTCGTCCCAGCCGTGGATGCGGCGACCGCGCGCGCCGAGGGCGCGCAGCGCCTGCTCGAGCTCGCGCCGGCGCACCTCGCCGACGCCGACCTCCTCGACCTCCGCGCGGCTGTCGGGGCGCGACTCGCCGCGCTCGCCGAGCGTGAAGGTCGCGACGACCGCGGTGCCGCCGCCGGCGGCGACGGTCGCGATCGCGGCGCCGGTCGAGAGCGTCTCGTCATCGGGGTGCGCGTGCACGAAGAGCACGCGCTCGAGGCGGGGATCCATCCCCTCCATCCAAGCACTTCGCCGGCGCGCTCCCGGCCAGCGCGCTCCCGGCCAGCGAGCCGGGGCTAGAAGACCGCGGGCCGCACGGGCGCCGGCACCCTGCCGAGGTATGGGAGCGCCCGGTCGGCGGCCGCCTCGATGCGGTCGAGCACCGCAGGGCACCGCACGCGCCCGTGCGCGAAGTCCTCGCTCGCCGCGTAGACGCCGACGGGCAGCGTGAGCGCCTGGAAGAACGCGAAGAGGGGCCGCAGCTGGTGCTCGATCGTGAGCGCGTGCCGGTGCGAGCCGCCGGTCGCGGCGAGCAGCACCGGCACGTCGGTGAGCGCCCGCTGGTCGACGAAGTCGAAGAGGTGCTTGAAGAGCCCCGTGAAGCTCGCGCGGTAGACGGGACTCCCGGCGATGAGCAGGTCGGCCGACTCGATCGCCCGGATCGCCCGCTCGGCCCGCTCCGGCAGCTCGGCGCGGTCGAGCGCGCCCGCGAGCGACGGCCCGACCTCGGCGAGCTCGATGACCGCGATCTCGGCGGCCTCCCGCCGCGCGACCGCCTCGGCGAGCGCCGCGACGAGCGCGGTCGTCGACGAGGGCCGGTGCAGGCTGCCGCTCACGGCGACGATGCGGAGTCGATCGGGATGCGTCATGCGGCAACGCTAGGTGCGCGGGCCCGCGCGACGCTCGAGTGTGACGCTCGGTGACGTGCACGGCGGAACCCGCCGCATCGCGGCACGACGGGACCCCTCCCGCCGAGCGGGACCCGGTGCACCGGGTCCCCGCTGGTGGAAGGGGTCCGCTCGAGGCTGCGTCAGCCCTGCTTCTTGAGGCGCGAGGCCTCGCGAGCGCGCGTCGTCGCGTCGAGCGTCACCTTGCGGATGCGCACGTGCTGCGGCGTCACCTCGACGCACTCGTCGTCGCGCGCCCACTCGAGGCTCTCCTCGAGCGAGAGCTGCCGCGGCGGCGTCAGGCGCTCGAGCTCCTCACCGGTCGACGACCGGATGTTGTTGAGCTTCTTCTCCTTGGTGATGTTGACGTCCATGTCGTCGGCGCGCGCGTTCTCGCCCACGACCATGCCCTCGTAGACGTCGTCGCCCGGCTTGATGAAGAACGTCCCGCGCTCCTGGAGCGCCATGATCGCGTTGGGCGTCGCCGAGCCCGAGCGGTCGGCGACGAGCGCGCCGTTGTTGCGGGTCGTGATCGCGCCCGCCCACGGCTGCCAGCCGTGCGAGATCGCGTTCGCGATGCCCGTGCCGCGCGTGATCGTCATGAACTCGGTGCGGAAGCCGATGAGGCCGCGGCTCGGCACGACGAACTCCATGCGCACCCAGCCGGTGCCGTGGTTCGTCATGCCGTCCATGATGCCCTTGCGGCTCGCGAGCAGCTGGGTCACGGCCCCGAGGTGCTCCTCGGGCACGTCGACCGTGAGGTGCTCGAAGGGCTCGTGCAGCACGCCGTCGATCTTCTTCGTGACGACCTGCGGCTTGCCGACGGTGAGCTCGTAGCCCTCGCGGCGCATCTGCTCGACGAGGATGGCGAGCGCGAGCTCGCCGCGGCCCTGCACCTCCCACGCGTCGGGGCGGCCGATGTCGACCACGCGCAGCGACACGTTGCCGATGAGCTCGCGATCGAGGCGGTCCTTCACCATGCGCGCGGTGAGCTTCGCGCCCTTGACCTTGCCCGCGAGCGGCGACGTGTTCGTGCCGATCGTCATCGAGATCGCCGGCTCGTCGACCGTGATCGCCGGGAGCGGCCGCACGTCGTCGGGGTCGGCGAGCGTCTCGCCGATCGTGATGTCGGGGATGCCCGCGACCGCGACGATGTCGCCGGGGCCCGCGCTCTCGGTCGGCACGCGGTCGAGCGCCTTCGTCTCGAGCAGCTCGGTGATGCGCACGTTCGAGACCTCGCCGTCGTGGCGCACCCACGCGACCGTCTGGCCCTTGCGGATCGTGCCCGCCTTGATGCGCAGCAGAGCGATGCGGCCGAGGAAGGGGGATGCGTCGAGGTTCGTCACGTGCGCCTGCAGCGGCGCCTCGTCGTCGTACGTCGGCGCCGGGATGTGCTGCAGGATCGCCTCGAAGAGCGGCTCGAGGTCCTCGCTGCCCGGCAGCTCGCCGTTCGCGGGCTTGACCGTCGAGGCGCGGCCCGCCTTGCCGGAGGCGTAGACGACCGGCACGTCGAGCACGGCGTCGAGGTCGAGGTCGGGCACGTCGTCGGCGAGGTCGGACGCGAGGCCGAGCAGCAGGTCCTGGCTCTCGGCCACGACCGCGTCGATGCGCGCGTCGCCGCGGTCGGTCTTGTTGACGAGCAGGATGACGGGCAGCTTCGCCTCGAGCGCCTTGCGCAGCACGAAGCGCGTCTGCGGCAGCGGGCCCTCCGAGGCGTCGACGAGCAGCACGACGCCGTCGACCATCGAGAGGCCGCGCTCGACCTCGCCGCCGAAGTCGGCGTGGCCGGGGGTGTCGATGACGTTGATGATCACAGGCCCGTCGGCGGCGTGGGCGCCGGCGTAGCGGATCGCGGTGTTCTTCGCGAGGATCGTGATGCCCTTCTCGCGCTCGAGCTCGTTCGAGTCCATCGCACGCTCGTCATGCGTGTCGTGGGCGCCGAAGGAGCCGGTCTGCGTGAGCATCGCGTCGACGAGGGTGGTCTTTCCGTGGTCGACGTGGGCGACGATCGCCACGTTGCGGAGGTCTGATCGCGCGGCGATCGGCATGCAGGTGCCTTCCGGTGTCGGGAGTGTGCGACGAACGGCCGCGACCCCCCAGTCTAGCGGGCGGTCGCGGCCGTTCGTCGAGGGCGGCGCTCAGCTCGCCCGGCGCGCCTCCCGGCGCTCGCGCTGAGCGATCGGGTCGGGCAGCGGCACGGCCGAGATGAGGCGCTGCGTGTAGGCCTCCTTCGGCGCGCGCAGGATCTCGTCGCGCGTGCCCTCCTCGACGATGCGGCCCTTCCGCATGACCGCGATGCGGTGGGCGAGCGAGTCGACGACCGCGAGGTCATGGCTGATGAAGAGGCACGCGAACTGCAGCTGCTGCTGGATGTGCGTGAGCAGCTCGAGGAAGCGCGCCTGCACCGACACGTCGAGCGCGCTCGTCGGCTCGTCGGCGATGAGCACCTCCGGCGCGAGCGCGAGCGCGCGCGCGATGCCGACGCGCTGCTTCTGGCCGCCCGAGAGCTCGTGCGGGTAGCGGTTGCGGTACGAGGCGGGCAGCTCGACCGACTCGAGCAGCTCCTGCACGCGCTTGTCGAGCGCCTTCGCGTCGATCGGGTCCTTCGCCGCCCGGCGCGAGAGCAGGATCGGCTCGCCGATCGACTCGCCGATCGGCATGCGCGGGTTGAGCGACGACGACGGATCCTGGAACACGATGCCGGTCTTCTCGCGCAGCGGCCGCAGGTCCTTCATCGACGCCGCCGAGATGTCGTAGCCCGCGACGCTCAGCGTGCCCGACGTGATGGGCAGCAGGCCGATCGCGGCACGGCCGAGGGTCGTCTTGCCCGAGCCGGACTCCCCGACGAGGCCGAGGATCTCGCCCGGGTAGACGGCGAGGTTGATGTCCTCCGCCGCGCGGAACGCGGGCACGCGACCGCGCTTCGGGTACTCGATCACGACATCCGTGAACTTGAGGATCGGCTCGACCGAGTCGGAGACCTTCGACGCCTCGAACGCGCGACCCGTCTGGTCCTCGTGCACGCCGAGGTACGGGACCGCGGCGAGCAGCTCCTTCGTGTACTCGTGCGACGGGCGCTGGAAGACGTCGAGCGACGTGCCGCGGTCGACCATCTCGCCGTTGCGCATGACGATGATGCGGTCGGAGAGGTCGGCGACCACGCCCATGTCGTGGGTGATGAGGATGACGGCGGAGCTCAGCTCGTCCTTCAGCTTGCGCATGAGGTCGAGCACCTCGGCCTGCACCGTGACGTCGAGCGCGGTCGTCGGCTCGTCGGCGATGAGCAGCGACGGGTCGCACGCGAGCGACTGCGCGATCATCGCGCGCTGGCGCTGGCCGCCCGAGAGCTGGTGCGGGTACTTGTTGAACGCCGTCGGCGGGTCGGGGATCTCGACCTTCGCGATGAGCTCGATCGCGCGCTCCTTCGCCGCGTCGGGCGTGAGGTCGAAGTGGCTGCGCAGCGCCTCGACGATCTGGAAGCCGATCGTGTAGACGGGGTTGAGCGCCGTCATCGGCTCCTGGAAGATCACCGCGATCTCGTTGCCGCGGATGTGGCGCATCTCGCGCACCGGGATGCCGAGGATCTCGCGGCCCTTGAGCTTGACCGAGCCGCGCACGCGCGCGTTCGGCGGCAGCAGGCTGATGAGCGCCATCGCGGTCGTCGACTTGCCCGAGCCGGACTCGCCGACGATCGCGAGCACCTCGCCCGCGCGCACCTGGAACTCGGCGTCCTTCACGGCCGGGTAGAACGTGCCGTCGACCCAGAAGTCGACGTTGAGGCCGCTGGCCTCGAGGATGACCTCGCGCTCGGCGATGGGGGCGGCTGCCGTATCGGTCACGGGAGCTCCTCTCCTGCGTAGTCAGGGAAGCAGTGGTGGTCTGCGAAACTGAGTGGATGGCCTATCAGCGAGCGGTGTTCCGATCGTCCTTCGGCAGGGTGATCACGGTGGTGATCGGGATCCTCATGGCGCTCGCGCTCGTGAGCGTCCTGCTCGCCGACGACCCGGCGGCGAGCCTCTGGGTGCTGCCGTGGCCGCTGCTCGGCGCCGCCGTCACGTGGGCCTTCATGTGGCGCCCGCGCGTCGTGGTCGACGGCGAGGGCGTCGCGATCCGCAACCCCTTCGCCGACTGGCACGTGCCGTGGGGCGCCATCAAGCGCATCGACACGAAGTGGGCCCTTGAGCTCACGCTCGAGCGCGGCACCGTGACCGCGTGGGCCGCGCCGGCGCCGAGCCGCTACGGCATCGCCCGCATCACGCGCGAGGACATCCGCCTCGCGCGCGAGTCGAGCACGGTCGGCGGCGGCATCCGCCCCGGCGACTCCGTGCACAGCGTCTCGGGCGCCGCCGCGCACGTCACCCGCGCGCACTGGGAGGAGCTGCGCGACGAGGGCCTGCTCGACGACGCGGCCCGCGCGACGCGCGCGTGGAGCGCGCCGGCGATCGCGGTCGTCGCGGTGCCGGCCCTCCTCGCGGCCGCGGGGCTGCTGCTGCGCTGACCGCACGTCAGTCCCGATCGCGGTCGGGGTTGTCGCCCGCCGTGTCGCCCTCGACGCGCGGCGCGCGGGCGTCGGGCCCCGGCGCCTGCGCTTGGCCGACGCTCGCCGTGGCGCTCATCGCGTCCTCGACCTCGGCACCGCGCAGCGCCGCCGCGTCGGCCGCGGCCGTGTCGGACTTGCGCATCGCGCGCTCCGACGGCATGCGCTTCTGGCGCGGGTCGAACGCGTCGCGCAGGCCGTCGCCGATGAAGTTGATGCACAGCGCGATCGTGATGATGAAGATGCCCGGCCACCAGAACAGCCACGGCCGCGTCTGGAACGCCTCCTGGTTCTGGCTGATGATGAGCCCGAGCGACGTGTCGGGCGCCTGCACGCCGTAGCCGAGGTACGAGAGCGCCGTCTCGGCGAGGATCGCGCCCGCCATGAGCAGCGTCGTGTTGACGATGATGACGCCCATCGCGTTCGGCAGGATGTGCTTGAAGATGATGCGGCCGTTCGAGGCGCCCGCGACGCGCGCCGCGTCGACGAACTCGCGCTCGCGGAGCGTGAGGAACTCGCCGCGCACGAGTCGCGCGAGGCCCGTCCACGAGAACAGGCCGAGCACGATCGCGAGGATGAAGGCGCCGAGCTTCCCGAAGGTCGAGCCGATGACGGCGCCGATCACGATGAACGGGATCGTGATGATGACGTCGGTGAAGCGCATGAGCACGGCGTCGACCCAGCCGCGGAAGAAGCCCGAGAGCGCGCCGATCACGATGCCGATCGTCGCGCCGATGAGGCCGACGAGCACCATGATCATGAGCGACTGCTGCGTGCCGCGCATGACGAGCGCGAACAGGTCCTTGCCGATCGAGTCCTGCCCGAACGGGTGCTCCCACGACGGCACGCCGCCGTTGATGGGGCGCGGATTCTGGGTCCAGTCCCACTGCCACCAGCCGGGCACCCGGACGCCGCCGAACGACAGGCCCACCGAGGTGAAGGCGAGGAGGACGATGAGGGCGAGCACGACCATCGACACGACGGCGCCGACGTGGCGGAAGAACCGCTTCCGGACGATCTGGCCCTGGCTGAGGCCCTCCACCTCCTTGAGCTCGAGGTTCGCCTCGGCATCGGTGATGTGGGGCTCGTTGGTCTGCGGGATGTTCGTGGTCATCAGCTCACCCGGATCCGGGGGTCGAGGGCCGCATAGGCGATGTCGGCCAGCAGGTTGAACAGGAGCGCGAGCGCGCCGGTGACGAGGAAGAACGCCATGACGGGGTTCGGATCGACGCGGTCGAGGCCGTTCTGGAACATCGATCCCATGCCGGTCCAGCCGAACACGCGCTCGGTGATGACCGCGCCGCCGATGATGCCGGCGATGTCGAACGCGACGATCGTCGTGATGGGGATGAGCGCGTTCCGGAACGCGTGCCGCACGATGACCGTGCGCTCGGTGAGGCCCTTCGCGCGAGCCGTGCGGATGTAGTCCTGGTTCATGACCTCGAGCAGGCTCGCGCGGGTGTAGCGCGTGTAGCCGGCGAACGAGATGACCATGAGCGCGATCGACGGCAGCAGCAGGTGCGTGAACGCGTCGACGCCCTGCACGAAGAACGACGACTGCGCGAACCCGGGGTTCGACGCACCGATCGTCGCGATCGGCCGGCCGCGGATGAAGCCCGACTGCGAGTAGGCCTGCCACAGCTGCATGTGGCGGTCGACCACCATGATCGCGAAGACGAGGAACCCGGTCCACGCCGCGATCTTGCGGTTCGCCGCCTTGTTGTCGCCGCCGAAGAGGTGGCCGACCGCGACGCCGAAGAGGATCACCACGAGGAAGCTCGCGATCATGATCCACGCGTTCATCGGCACGACCTGCGGGTTGAACAGGTAGAAGTTCACCGGGTAGTAGAGCGCGATGCCGAGCACCGCCATGCCGAGCGCGATGAAGAGCGAGCGGCGGTTCTTGAGGCCGGTGAGGATCGCCGTGACGAGCAGCGCGACCGTGAGGAAGAGCACCGCGATCGCGAGCAGCGAGAAGTCGAGGCCGAAGACGATGAAGCGGGGGTTGAGGAACCAGCCCGAGACGCTCATGTACCAGAGCAGCAGGCCGCCGGACGCGGCGGCGAGCCCGAACGTGATGAGCTTGCGCTTCACGTCTCCCCCGAGCACCGACATCCAGAACAGTCCGGATGCGAGCGCCACGAGTGCGATGACCCACCAGTGGATCTGCCCGCCCCGCTGCAGCCAGTCGTTCGCGCCGATGGCGAGGAACTGCTTGAGCAGCACCGCGAACCAGAAGATCGGCAGCGAGTAGAAGAGGAAGGAGACGAACGTCACGCCGTAGTCGTAGGCCGAGTACTGGCGCAGCGCCGTCGTGATGCCGATGATGATGCCGAGGATGATGGCGACGAGCGTCGCGACCGTGACGAGGCGGAGCGTCTGGTCCATCGAGTTGAGGAGCACGTCGAGCACGGGCTGCTGCTGGATGGTCATGCCGAAGTCGCACTGGCCGATGAAGCAGCCGGCGATGCCGCCGAGCCAGATGAAGTAGCGCAGCGGCGGCGGCACGTCGAGGTGCAGCAAGCGGATGCGGGCTTCGATGAGCTGCGCCGTGTTGGGCGTCTGGACTCCGCGCAGATCCTCGAGCGGGTCTCCCGAGAGGGCGACCATGTTGTACATGAGGAAGGTCGCGGCGAGCAGGATGAGCACCGCTGCGATCAGGCGCCTGACGATGAATGTCGCCACCGGTTCGCCTCCTTGGTTTCCGGTTCGGGATGGGTCCGCTCACGCTGATCGAGCGCGTCGGAAGACTTCATGCGAGAGGCGCCGGGCCAGGCGGCCCGGCGCCTCTCTGCCTGAAGGCCACATCACACTAGCAGTGGATGCGACCCCCGGCGGTCGGGGGGATCAGCCCTCCGAGACGTTCGTCTCGGTCGGGGTCCAGTCCCACACGTTCCAGAACACCGTCGGCGCGAGCGGCGACGAGTCGATGCCCGAGACGCGGTCGGAGAACGCGGTGACCTCGGGGAACTGGAAGATGGTGATGCCGAACGCGTCCTCGACGAGGATGCGGTCGATCTCCTTGAGCAGCTCCAGCTGGCGCTCCTCGTCGACGGTCACGTTGAGCTCCTGCACGACCGCGTCCATCTCGGGGTTCGAGTAGAACGACAGGTTGTTGATGCCGCCCGTCTCGAAGTTCGGGCCGACCGAGGCGACGCCGAGCGACGTCGACTGCCAGCCGAACAGCGAGGCGTCGTAGACGCCCGGAGCACCGAGGAGGCCGCCCCACTCGGGCGACGAGCAGTCGGTGACCGACCAGCCGGCCTGAGCGGCCGACTCGCGGATGAGCTCGAACTCCGACACGCGGCGCGGGTTCGTCGAGGCGAACAGGAGGCAGACCTCCGTGCCCTCGGCGAGACCGGCCTGCTCGCGCAGCGCCGTGGCCTGCTCGATGTCGACCTCGGCGTACATGTCGAGGATGCCCGACTCCTCGACCGACTCGTCGTAGCCGTTCGCGCCCGGGACGAAGACCGCGGAGTTGCGGACCGTGGCCTCGGGGTTGAGGGGCTTGATGAGGCGGTCGACGATCTCCTGGCGCGGGATCGTCATGAGGAACGACTGGCGAGCTTCGAGCGTCGAGAAGACGCCCGGGTTCTTCGACTGGTCGAACTGGAGGTCGACGTGCTCGTACGTCGCGCCCTCGCCGTAGTTGACCGTGATGCCATCGGTGCCCTCGAGGGCAGCGCGGACGTCAGGCGTCGCCTGCGGCTGGATGACGTCGACGTCGCCGTTCTGGAGCGCCGTCACCGCCGCCATGGCGTCGGTGATGAAGCGGACCGTGATGGTCTCGACCTGCGGCTGGTGGTCGCCGACGTAGTTCTCGTTCGCCTGCAGGGTGATGTACTGGTCGGCGACGAAGTCGGTGATCTGGTACGGGCCGTTGGCGGTGAGCACCGACGTGTCGGACGGCATCTCCGTGAAGTTGAAGCCGGTGTTCCACTCTGCGGCGAGCTGGCCGATGACCTCGGTGTCCTCGTTCGCGATCGCGTCGAGGACGGCCTGCTTGGCCTCCATGGCGTCCTCGATGCCGAGGGCGCGCTGCGCGATGACGTGAGCCGGCAGGCCCGCCTGGAACGCGAGCTCCCAGTCGACGTAGAAGTCGGAGTACGTCATGAGGATGCCGCGGCCGTCCTCGTTGACCTCCGGCGCCTCGCGGACGAGGCCGACGCCCGAGTCAGGCGTGGCGCCCGAGTCGAAGAAGACCGTGCCCTCGGGGAACTCGGTCGTGAACTCGCCGGTCTCCGGGTCCTGGAACTCGGCCGGGTCGAAGTCGGCCGTGTTGAACGCGCCCGAGAGGGCGGCCCAGTTGAGCATCATGTCCGCGGCGTCGACCGGGACCTCGTCGCTCCACTGCACGTCCTCGTTGATCGTGTACTGCACCTGCAGCGGGTCCTCGGAGACCAGCTCGTAGGTGCCGAACGACTCGTCGCGCTGCAGCTCCGGGGTGTTGTCGTAGTAGTTGAACCCCGAGTAGGTCATGTAGTTGATGTTGTTGTTCGCCGTCGCGTTGCCGAACGACGTGTTGCCGTTGGCCGAGTAGAACGGCTGGTTCCACGCGACGGTGATCGAGGTGCCCTCGACGATCTCCGCTCCCGGCGCCTGTGCAGGCGTGCAAGCGGAGAGGACGAGTGCTCCCGTTGCGAGCAGCACGCCGCCCGCAGCGAATCGCTTGATCCTCAATGTTCCTCCTGTGCAAGGTGAGCGCGCGGCCAGGAAGCCGCAGTGCTCTGGATGAGTGCCACCTTAGGCCCCGCTCAAGCGCTCATCGGCGCCGAACCTCGGATCGTTACCAACTCGACGCAGAATCGTGATCCTCGCGCGAGCCCCGCCCGCGGCGCTCGCATCGTGCGCGAGCGGCGCGCGCACGCCCGGATCGTGCCGACCGTACGCTGAGGAGGTGACCGACCCCATCCGCCCAGGCGAGCCTTCGCGACGCCGGCTGCAGTGGGAGCTCGCGATCGTGCTGCTGCTCTCGCTCGGCGGCAGCGCGCTGTGGTCGGTGCTGCAGTTCGCCGACGTCTCGACGCGCGAGGCGCCGATCGGCGAGCAGTCGGTCGCGCTCAACCCCGCCCGCTCGGATCGTGCGTGGCTCGACCTCGCCTACCAGCTGACCGGCATCGCGCTCGACCTCGTGCCGGTCGCGCTCGTGTGCTGGCTGCTGTGGCGCGCCCGGCCGCCGCGGCTCGGCGCGCTCGGCATCGACGGCACCCGCCCTGCCCGCGACGCGCTCTCGGGGCTCGCGCTCGTCGCCGTCATCGGCGTGCCGGGGCTCGCGCTCTACCTCGCGGGGCGCTCGCTCGGCATGACGGTGAACGTCGTGCCCTCGCCGCTCGACGCGCACTGGTTCACCGTGCCGGTGCTGCTGCTGTCGGCGCTGCGCGCCGGGCTCACCGAGGAGGTCATCGTCGTCGGCTACCTCTTCGAGCGGCTGCGGCGGCTCGGCTGGGGCACGTGGCCGATCATCGTCGCCGCGGCGCTGCTGCGCGGCGTCTACCACCTCTACCAGGGCGTGCCCGGGATGGTCGGCAACATCGCGATGGGGCTCGTGTTCGGCTGGCTCTACGCGCGCACGGGCAGGCTCGTGCCGCTCATCGTCGCGCACACGCTCATCGACGTCGCCGTCTTCGTCGGCTACCCGTGGGCCTACGCGACGTTCCCGGGCCTGTTCGCGAGCTGACCGGTCACGGCGTCGCCGCTCCCCCGTCGATGCCCCACTCCCACGCGTTCCAGGTGAGGGATGCGTGACCGGGCCTGGGCGAGACGCCCTGCACCTCGGCGGCGCTCACGGTGAGCCGGGTCGGCTCGATGAGCGGCAGCGCGAGCGCGTCGGCGACGAGCGAGGCCTCGATCGCGAGCAGCGTCTCCTCGAGCGCCTCGGGGTCGCCGGTCGCGAGCGCCTCGTCGAGCAGGAGCTCGCGCTCGGGGTCGGCGAGCGCCGTGAGCCCGCCGTCGCGCCACCGCTCGACGACGGCCGCGGCGTCGGCGGGCGCGTCGACGCGGTGGAGCACCGCGTGCCAGTCCTGCTCCTCCAGCCCGGCGGCGAGGTCGTCGACGCCGCAGTCGACGACGGCCCAGCCCGCCTCGGCCGCTTGGGCCGCGAGCGCGGGCAGCGCCGCCGCGGCGAAGGCGTCCGCGCTGTCGTACCGCACGCAGATCGACGTGCCTGCCGCGATGCCCATCGAGTCGCGCTCCGCGATCGCGAGGTCGACGTCGCGCCCGCCGAAGGCCTGCGGGAAGCCAGCGTCCTCGAGCGCGTAGTCGTAGAGGCGCGTGCCCGGGAGGAACAGCAGCGCATCGACGCCGCTCGCCTCGGCGGCGCGCTCGCCGAGCGCGGCCTCGGCGAGGCCGCGGCGGTCGATCGAGTGGAGGAGGGACGCGCGCGCCTCGGTCGACTGCAGCGGCGCGCGATCCGTGCGGAGCGTGAGCTCCCAACGGCTCCCGTCGCCGTGCTCGGCGAGGGTCGCGCCGTCGCGGTCGAGGTCGCGCACCGCGGTGCGGTCGGCCTCGGTCGGCACGACGGTCGCGATGTCGACCTCGCCGGCCGAGAGCGCGGCGAGCGCGGCCGCGTCGTCGGCGACCGACCGCAGCGCGATGCGCTCGATCGCGGCGCCCTGCGCGCCGACGTAGCGGTCGTTCGCGACGAGCTCGACCCGGCCGTCCCTCACCTCCTCGACGCGGTACGGGCCCGACGAGACGAGCACGTCGGGATCGGAGGCGGCCGGGTCGATCGCGAGCGCCGTGCTCCACGCTGCCGCGAGCGGCGCGAGCGCGAGCGGGTCGGCGCGGTCGATCGCGTCGAGCACGCGCTGCTTCGCCTCCATCGGGTCGCGCACGCCGAACACGCGCTGCCCGAGCACGTGCGCGGGCACCGCGACCGGCAGCGCCGTGCGCCAGTCGGGCACGGGCTGCTCGAAGGCGACGTCGATCGAGCGCGCCCAGTCGTCGCGCGCGGGCCGCTCGCTCGCGAGCGCCATGCCCCCGGAATCGGCGACGTCGAACCACACCTCGCTCGCGCCGAGCTCGATCGAGCCGTCCGGCGCGCGGCGCTCCTCGACCTCGAGGCCGTCGGTCGAGAGCGCGTTGGACGTCGCCGCCCACGCGAGCATGAGGTCGGCCGCGTCGAGCGGCACGCCGTCCGACCAGCGCACGCCGTCGGCGACGTCGTAGCGCACGGCGAAGCCCGCGCCATCGACGACGGTCGCGGTGCCGAACGAGGGGTCGGCGCGGTGCTCGCCTTCGGCATCCACCACGAAGAACGCGCCGCGCGTCATCGCCGCGACGTCGCGGTTGCCCTCGGTCGCGCCGCGCGTGCTCGAGGCGTTCGCATCGGTGAGCTCGCCGCTCCACGCGACCTCGACGCTCGTGCCGGGCTGCACGCGCGGCGTGACATCGGGGCCGCACGCGCTGAGCGCGAGCGCGGCGATCGCCGCCACGGCCGTCGCGACGACGGTCCGGGCGGCGATCGGGCGGCGACCGCGGGCCGGCATCAGGCGAAGGCCTCCACCGGCGGGCAGCTGCAGACGATGTTGCGATCGCCGTACGCCTGGTCGACGCGCGCGACCGGCGGCCAGTACTTCGCCCGCTCGATGCCGGGCACGGGGAACACCGCCTGCTCGCGGGAGTAGGGGCGGTCCCACTCGCCGTGCACGATCGAGCCGGGCGTGTGCGGGGCGCGGCGCAGGGCGCTCTCGTCGAGCGGCACCTCGCCGCGGCCGATCGCGTCGGCCTCCGCCTTGATCGCGATCATGGCGTCGACGAAGCGGTCGAGCTCGGCGAGGTCCTCCGACTCGGTCGGCTCGACCATGAGCGTGCCCGCGACGGGGAACGACATCGTCGGCGCGTGGAAGCCGAAGTCGACGAGCCGCTTCGCGACGTCGTCGTTCGTGACGCCCGTCGCCTCCTTGAGCGGGCGGAGGTCGAGGATGCACTCGTGCGCGACGAGGCCGTGCTCGCCCGTGTAGAGCACCGGGTAGTGCTCGCGCAGGCGCGTCGCGATGTAGTTCGCGGCGAGCACGGCGCTCGCGGTCGCCTTCGTGAGGCCCTCGAGCCCCATCATGCGCACGTACGCCCACGAGATCGGCAGGATCGACGCCGAGCCCCACGGCGCGGCCGAGATCGGGTTCGCGCCGATGCGCACGCCGTCGATCTCCTGCCACTCCTCGCGCGGGTCGCGCGGCAGGAACGGCGCGAGGTGCGCCTTCGCCGCGACGGGACCGACGCCGGGGCCGCCGCCGCCGTGCGGGATGCAGAACGTCTTGTGCAGGTTGAGGTGCGAGACGTCGCCGCCCATGTCGCCGAAGGTCGCGTGGCCGAGGAGCGCGTTGAGGTTCGCGCCGTCGATGTAGACCTGGCCGCCGGCCTCGTGCACGAGGTCGGTGATGCGGCGGATCTCGGACTCGTAGACGCCGTGCGTCGACGGGTAGGTGATCATGAGCGCCGCGAGCTGCCCCGCGTGCGTGCCGATCTTGGCCTCGAGGTCGTCGACGTCGACATCGCCGTTCCCGCGCGTCGCGACAACGACGACGCGCATGCCGGCGAGCACGGCGCTCGCCGCGTTCGTGCCATGCGCCGAAGCGGGGATGAGCACGACGTCGCGGTGGCCGTCGTCGCGCGAGTCGTGCCAGCCGCGGATGGCCATGAGGCCCGCGAGCTCGCCCTGCGCGCCCGAATTGGGCTGCAGCGAGACGGTGTCGTAGCCGGTGATGCGCGCGAGCCACTCGCCGAGCTGGTCGATGAGGGCGAGCGAGCCCTCGGCGTCCTCGAGCGGGCCGTACGGGTGCGGCTGCGAGAACTCGGGCCACGTGATGGCCTCCATCTCGGCGGCGGCGTTGAGCTTCATCGTGCACGAGCCGAGCGGGATCATGCCCCGGTCGAGCGCGTAGTCGCGGTCGGAGAGCCGCTTCGCGTAGCGCATGAGCCGCGTCTCGGAGCGGTGCGCGTGGAAGACCTCGTGCGTCATGAACTCGCTCTCGCGCGCGAGCGTCGCCGGGATCGCCCGATCCCCGGTGCCTGCATCGGCGGGGCCCGCGTCGGCGAGCCCGAGCGCGGGCAGCAGCGCGTCGAGGCGCACCCCCGTGCCGAGCTCGGCCCACGTCTCGTCGAACGCGACGTGCAGGGTGTCGTCGTCGACGACGTGCACGAGGATGCCCGCGTCGGCCGCGCTCGACTGCAGCTCGCGCGCCCGGCCGGGCACGCGCATCCGCACGGTGTCGAAGAAGCGCTCGTGGACGAGCTCGATGCCCGCCTCTCGCGCCGCGCGGGCGAAGCGCGTCGCGACCGCGTGGACGCCCTCGGCGATCGCGGTGATGCCGTCGGGCCCGTGGTAGACGCCGTACATCGACGCCATGACGGCGAGCAGGACCTGTGCGGTGCAGATGTTGCTCGTCGCCTTCTCGCGGCGGATGTGCTGCTCGCGGGTCTGGAGCGTCAGGCGGTAGGCGGGATAGCCCTCGGCGTCGACCGAGACGCCGACGAGGCGGCCCGGCATCTGGCGCGTGAGCTGCTCGGCGACGGCCATGAAGCCCGCGTGCGGCCCGCCGAAGCCCATCGGCACGCCGAAGCGCTGCGACGAGCCGACGACGATGCGCGCGCCCTGGTGGCCGGGCGCCTCGATGAGCGCGAGCGCGAGGAGGTCGGCGGCGGCGACCGGCACGCCGCCCATCGCGGCCGAGGCGGCGAAGATGCCGCGCGCGTCCCACACGAGGCCGGATGCGCCGGGCAGCTGCGCGACGACGCCGAACGAGTCGGGGAGGTCGGCGGGGTCGGTCGTCGCGAGCGGCAGCTCGACGAGCTCGATGCCCGTGCGGTGCGCGCGGTGGCGGAGGAGCGCCCGCGACTGCGGCAGGAGGTCGGTGTCGACGACGAAGACGGACGAGGCCGACTTCGAGGCGCGGCGCGCGAGCAGCATCGCCTCGACGACCGCGGTGCCCTCGTCGAGCATCGAGGCGTTCGCGATGTCGAGGCCCGCGAGGTCGGCGACCATCGTCTGGAAGTTGATGAGCGCCTCGAGCCGGCCCTGGCTGATCTCGGGCTGGTAGGGCGTGTAGGCCGTGTACCACGAGGGGTTCTCGAGGATGAGGCGCTTGATCGGCGCGGGCGTGACGGTGCCGGCGTAGCCGAGGCCGATCGCGGAGTGCCGCACGCGGTTGCGCGACGCGAGCGCGCGCAGCTCGGCGAGCGCTTGCGTCTCGGTCGCCGCCTCGCCGATCCCGGTGCCGGCCGAGCGGATGCCCGCGGGCACCGCGGCGTCCATGAGCGCCTCGAGCGAGTCGAAGCCGACGGCGCTGAGCATGCGCTCCTGCGCCGCCGCATCGGTGCCGATGTGGCGGTCGACGAAGGGGCGCATCAGGCGGTGAGCTCTCGGTAGGCGGCCTCGTCGAGCAGCTCCGGCTCCTCCGTGAAGCGCACCTTGACGAGCCAGCCCGCGCCCTCGGCGGCGGAGTTCACGAGGGTCGGGTCGCCCGCGACCTCGTCGTTGACCTCGACGACCTCGCCGGCGGCAGGCACGATGAGCTCGCCCACCGACTTCGTCGACTCGATCTCGCCGATCGCCTCGCCGGCCGCGAAGGAGCGGCCGACGCCGGGCAGGTCGACGAACACGACGTCGCCGAGCGCCGACTGCGCGTAGTCGGTGATGCCGATCGTGGCGACGTCGCCCTCGATGCGGATCCACTCGTGGTCGGCGGTGTACTTGGTCTCGCTCATGGTTCAGGCCTCTCGCTTGTAGAACGGCAGCTGGGCGACGGTCGCGGGCAGCTGCGTGCCGCGGACGTCGACGGTGAGGGCGTCGGAACCGGCGGACGCCGGCTCGACGAGGGCCATCGCGATCGGATGACCGAGGGTCGGCGACAGGGCGCCGCTCGTGACGCGGCCGACCGGCCGTCCGTCGTCGAGCACGGGGTAGCCGGCGCGCGGCGCGCGGCGGCCCTCGGCGGTGAGCGCGACGAGCACGGGCGCGTCGTCCGCAGGGCCCGCCTCGACAGCCGCCCGGCCGACGAAGTCGCCCTTGGTCTTGAGCGCCACGACCCGGCCGAGCCCCACTTGCGCAGGCAGCACGTCGAGCGAGAGCTCGTTGCCGTAGAGCGGCATGCCCGCCTCGAGGCGCAGCGTGTCGCGCGCGGCGAGCCCGCACAGCGCGAGGCCGTGCTCCTCGCCCGCGAGCACGATCGCGCGCCACAGCGACTCCGTCGCGTGCGCGGCGATGTAGAGCTCGAAGCCGTCCTCGCCGGTGTAGCCCGTGCGGGCGACGAGCACGTCCTCCCCCTCGAACACCGCGGGGAGCGCGCGGTAGTAGCGCAGGCCCTCGAGCGGCTCCGACTCGAGCCCGATCGCGCCGACGATCGCGGCGGCAACGGGGCCCTGCACCGCGACGAGGCCCGTCTGCTCGGTCTCGTCGACGACGCTCGCGTCGAAGCCCGCGACCCGAGCGGAGAGGGCGTCGAGAGCGGCGTGCCGGTTCGAGGCGTTCGCGACCACGAGGTACTCGGGCGCTGCGCCCGACTCGTCGACCCGGTAGACGATGAGGTCGTCGACGATGCCGCCGTGCTCGGCGAGCAGGAGCGAGTACTTCGCCTGCCACGGCTCGATCGCGGAGATGCGGCCGGCAAGCGCGTGGTCGAGGAACGCGCCGGCGTCCGGCCCGCTCACGCGCAGCTCGGCCATGTGGCTGAGGTCGAAGAGGCCCGCGCGCTCGCGCACCGCCTGGTGCTCGGCGAGGTCGGAACCGTAGCGAACGGGCATCTGCCAGCCGGCGAAGTCGATGAGCTGGGCCCCCGCCTCCCCGTGCACGTGCAGGAGCGGCGAGGCCGGCTGCGGAGCGTCTGCGGTCATGAGTCCTCCTGTGTCTGGACTCCCCCACTGTCGCGATCGTCGCCGATCGCTCCAGAGCGGCCTGCCCGTGCGGTTCGAGGACCTGAGAGTTTGGCGGGGAGGCTTGCTCCTTCGGTGCCCCCGGAGGGGCTCTCCCGCACGGGTGTGCAGCGGCCGGCTGTGCGTTCTGCCTGCGATCCTACCTGCTCGCGCGGCCGATGTCGGGATCGGTCTCATCGGGGTCGAGCCCCGCGCGATCGCCGTCGTCGTCGATCCGCTCGCGCTCGCGGTCGTCGACGACGAGGTCGGCGCGGTACTGCCGCGAGCGGTGCGCCGCCTTCGCCATCATCTGCGTCGCGACGGGCGAGGTGACGAGCTGGAGGCACGCGGCGACCGCGAGCATCGCGGTCGCGCTGCCGTTCCGCAGCACGAGCGAGAGCCCGACGCACAGCAGCAGGAAGCCGAGCGTCTGCGGCTTCGACGCGGCGTGCATGCGGTTGAGCACGTCCGGCAGCCGCAGGATGCCGATGGCCGCGGTGAGCGTGAAGAACGCGCCGACGAGGATGAGTGCGGCCCCGACGACGTCGAGCACGGATTCCAGGGTCACTCGCGGTCCTCCCCGCCGACGGGCCCGTCGCCCTCGATGCCGGTGCCCGGCTCGCGCGCGGGCGCGGGGCCGACGACGTTCTCACGACCTGCGACGAAGCGCGCCATCGACACGGTGCCGGCGAACGCGAGCATCGACAGGACGAGGATCACGGGGATCGTGAAGGGCTGGTGGTTGATCGCCGCCTCGACGGCGAGGCCGCCCGCGACGGTCGTGATGAGCACGTCGGTCGCGACGACGCGGTCGCTCGGACCCGGTCCGCGCACGATGCGGATGAGCGCGAGCGCCGCCGAGACGACGAGCATGACGCCGGCGATGACGAGCACGATCTCCATCAGTCCTCCTCCAGCAGCGCGCGGTCCTCGGGGGTGCCGAACGCCCGCAGCACGGTCGCCTCGGTCGCGAGCACGCTCGCGCGCGCCCGGTCGATCGCGGGTTCGTCCTGCGCGTCGAAGACGTGCACGAGCAGCCAGCCCTCCCCCGCGTCGATCGCGACCGAGCCGGGCACGAGGGTGACGAGCTCGGCGGTGATGACGGTGATGAAGATCGAGTCGCTCCGCAGCGGCACGCGGATGATCGCGTTCCGCGTGGGGCGCCAGAACGCGAGCACCTTCACCGCGACCTGGAACGACGAGACGATGAGGCCGCGGAGCGTCACGAGCACGAGCCGGAGGAAGCCGAGCGGCCGGAACGAGTCGAGCTCTGGCACGTCCGGCAGCGGGAAGATCAGCTGGATCGCGAGCGCGATGAGCAGGCCCCAGACGGCTGCGCCGATCGTGGGCTGGCCCCAGAGGAGCATCCAGATGACGGCGAGGCCGATCGTCGTCGGCAGCGAGAAGCGGTAGCGCAGGGCCGGGCGGTTCACGGCATCGCCTCCTCGACCGCGTCGTGGTAGGCGCCGCCCTCGATGTCGATGGATGCGCGCTCGGCGTAGGCCGAGAGCGGTCCGGCGAGCGCGGTGAGCGCGACGGTGATGCCGACGAGCGTCGATGCCGCGAAGATCCAGATGCGCGGCAGCACGCGCAGCGAGTGCACGCGGTCGTCGTCCTCGCCGCGGTCCTGCCAGAACGCCCGCTGCCACACCCGGATCACGGCGATGAGCGTCAGGAGGCTCGTCGCGATGCCCGCGACGACGGCGGCGATCGCGAGCGGCGACGGCGCGTCGAGCGCCGCGTCGAGCAGCGCCACCTTGCCGAGGAAGCCGGAGAAGGGCGGGATGCCGCCGAGGTTGAGGGCCGGCAGCAGGTAGAGCGCCGCGAGCAGCGGCACCGATGCGAGGCCGCCGAGCCTCGACAGGCTCGTCGACCCTCCGATGCGCTCGATGAGGCCGACGACGATGAACAGCGCCGTCTGCACGAGGATGTGGTGGACGATGTAGAAGATCGAGCCGGCGATGCCCTGCTCGGTGCCCAGCGCGACGCCGAGCAGCATGTAGCCGATGTGGCTCACGAGCGTGAACGACAGGAGTCGCTTGATCTCGCCCTGCGCGAGCGCGCCGAGGATGCCGAGCACGAGCGTCAGGATCGCGACGACGAGCAGCAGGTCGGTGAGCGGGCTGTCGGGGAAGAGCAGCGTCTGCAGCCGGATGATCGCGTAGACGCCGACCTTCGTGAGGAGGCCCGCGAAGACCGCCGTGACGCTCGCGGGCGCGGTCGGGTACGAGTCGGGCAGCCACGCCTGGAGCGGGAAGACCGCCGCCTTGATGCCGAAGACCACGAGCAGCAGCAGCTGGATCGTGAGCTGCAGCGCGGGGTCGAGGGCCGCGAAGCGCTCGGGCAGCTGCGCGAAGCTCACCGTGCCGGTCGCGCCGTAGACGAGCGCGAGCGCGAGGAGGAACAGCGTCGACGACGCGACGCTCACGACGACGTACGTGCTGCCCGCGCGCACGCGCTCCTTCGTCGCGCCGAGCATGATGAGCACGTACGACGAGAACAGCAGCATCTCGAAGCCGACGAAGAGGTTGAAGAGGTCGCCCGCGAGGAACGCGTTCGCGACGCCGGCCGTCAGCACGAGGAACGTCGGGTGGAAGACCGACACCGGCGCCCCGTCGGCGCTGTCGGCGATGTCGCGTCGCGAGGGGAAGATCACGACGATCGCCGTGACGATGCTCGAGACGAGCACGAGGAGCGCCGAGAGCCGGTCGGCGACGAGCACGATGCCGAGCCCCTCCGGCCACGCGCCGACCCACAGCACGATCGGGCCCTGGGCGTCGGCCGCGAGGCACAGGACGAGCGCGAGCACCGCGACGATGCCGAGCGTCGTGCCCGAGACGATGCGCTGCCACGCGGGGTGGCGCGCGAGCGCGAGCGTGACGCCGGCCGCGAGGAGCGGCAGGAGCACGGGGACGGGGACGAGGTTCGCGAGGTCCATCAGTCGTCGGCCCTCCCGGAGCGGCCGCCGGACTCGGTGTCGGGCTGCTCCTCGGGCGTGAGCTCGACGTATGCCTCGCTCGAGAGGTCGGCCTCGGCGCGACGCCGAACGATGGCGTCCTCGACGTCGTCGGCGACCTCGTCATGGCCCTCGAGCTGGAAGGAGCGGTACGACATGGCCAGCAGGAACGCGCTCGTCGCGAGCGAGATGACGATCGCGGTGAGCACCATGGCCTGCGGGAGGGGATCGGAGATCTCGTCCTCGGGCGTGCCGACGATGGGGCCGAGGCCCGCCGGTCCCGCCGCGACGAGGAAGAGCAGGTTGACGCCGTTGCCCGCGAGCATGACGCCCGCGAGGATGCGCATGAGGCTGCGCTCGAGCAGCAGGTAGGTGCCGGCGGCGATGAGCACGCCGCCGGCCACGGCGAGGGCGAGGGACGGGGTCACCGGCGCACCTCCTTGCCGGGCAGCGAGCGGTCGGAGCGCCACGCGGGTCGGGGCGCCGCGTTCTGCTCGGCGTGCAGGTCGATGCCGGCGCCGAGCGAGCGGACGAAGTCGAGCATCGCGCCGATGACGATGAGCCAGACGCCGATGTCGAAGAACAGGGTCGTGACGAGCTTCTGCTCGCCGAGCAGCGGCATGACCCACTCGATCGCGTACGACTCGCCGATGCGGCCGCCGACGAGGACAGGCCAGACGACGCCGAGCACCGCGACGACGATGCCCGCGCCGAGCAGCTTGCCCGCGTCGAACGGGGCGGCCTCCGTGAGCTCGTCGCGGCCACCCGCGAGGTAGCGCACCGCGAGCGCGATGCCCGCGACGAGGCCACCGGCGAAGCCGCCACCCGGCTCGTTGTGCCCGACCGCGAGCAGGTAGATCGAGACGAGCATCATGATCGGGAACAGCAGGCGCGTCATCATCTCGAGCACGGGCGAGGCCATGTGCTCGTCGGTGAACGCGCCGCGCAGCCAGTTGCCGCGCCGCGTCGCGGGATCGTTCTGCCGCAGCACGCCGAGGCCCGCGACCGGGCGGCGCACGAAGATGAGGCTCGCGACGCCCGTCGCGGCGGCGAGCAGCACCGACACCTCGCCGAGCGTGTCCCACGCGCGGATGTCGACGAGCGTCACGTTGACGATGTTCTCGCCGTTGCCGAACTCGTAGGCCCAGCGGTAGAAGCCCTCCGAGATCGGCTCCGCCGTGCGCGCCTGGAGCGCGGCGAGCGACGCGAGCGTCGCGAACGCGCCGACCAGGATCGCGAGCAGGGCTCGCGGGTAGCGAGCGGCCCGCAGCGGCCGATCGGTGAAGTACTTCGGCAGCCGGCGCAGCACGAGCACGAGCACGATGAGGAAGACCGTCTCGGTCAGCACCTGCGTGAGCGCGAGGTCGGGCGCGCCGTGCAGCAGGAAGAGCAGGCCGACGCCGTAGCCGACGACCGAGACGAGCATGAAGGCCTTGAGCCGACCGCGCGCGGTCGTGACGAGCAGCGCCGCGATCGAGATGAGCGCGGCCGCGCCGACCTGGCCGACGGAGTCGAAGAGCCGGATGTCGCCGGAGACGGCGCCCGCCATGACGAGCGCGCCGCCCGGGAGCACCACCACGACGAGCAGGATCGTCGTGAGGTGCAGCGGGAGCGAACCGGTCTGGATGCGGCCGGTCACCTCGACCGCGAGGCGGTCGAGGGCGCGCATGCCCGCGTGGTAGCCGCGCTCGAACACGTCCTGCCCGTGCGGAGCGCGCCTGGCGCTGCCGACCCGCAGATGGATGACCGTGCCGACCGCCCACGCGATCATCGACGCGGCGAGCGCGGGCGTGAAGCCGTGCCACAAGGCGAGGAGCGGCGCGGACTCGCCGGCGGGGACCGTCGATACGTGCGGCCGCAGCAGCTCTGTGATGAGGTTTCCGGCGAAGCCGAGCAGCAGACCGGCGGCGGCGAGGATGACGGGTGCGACGGCGAGCGCGCCCGTGCGCCGCTTGACCTCGACCGTCTGAGGACCGAAGAACGTGCCCATGATGAGGCGCAGGGAGTACGTCACGGTGATGGCGGCGCCGAGCGCGATCGCGATGAACGCAAGCCAGCCGAGCGCGACGAGCTCCTCGCTCGCGCCGGCGATCGCCGCGGCGATCGCCGCCTCCTTCGCCAGGAAGCCGAGCGCGGGCGGGAGCCCCGCCATCGACGCGGCGGCGAGGATCGCGGCCCCGGTGACGATCGGCATCCGCCGCGCGAGGCCGCCGAGCTCGCGCAGGTCCCTCGTGCCCGTCGCGCGGTCGACCGCGCCGACGACCATGAAGAGCCCCGCTTTGAAGATCGCGTGCGCGACGAGCAGCGTGAGGCCCGCTTGCATCGCGCCCTGGGTGCCGATCCCGATGACCGTCATCAGCAGGCCGAGCTGGCTCACGGTGCCGTGCGCGAGCAGCACCTTGATGTCGAGCTGCCGCATCGCGCGCACCGCGCCGAGCAGCATCGTCACGATGCCGAGCCCGACGAGCGTCCAGCGCCACCACGGCAGGTCGACGAACGCCGGCGTGAACGCGGCCATGAGGAAGATGCCGGCCTTCACCATCGCGGCGGCGTGCAGGAACGCCGAGACGGGCGTCGGCGCCGCCATCGCGCCCGGCAGCCAGTACTGGAAGGGCACGATCGCCGACTTCGAGAGCGCGCCGACGACGAGGCAGCCGGCGGCCCACGCGGCGGCGGCCGAGCGGGGCGGGTCGGCGACGATCGCGCTGAGCGAGTACGTGCCGGTCTCCGCCTCGAGCAGCAGGATGCCGACGAGCATCGTGAGCCCGCCGATCGTCGTGACGACGAGCGCCGTCTGCGCCGCTCGGCGGTTGCTCGCCGAGCGGTGGTTGAGGCCGACGAGCAGGTAGCTGAACAGCGTCGTGAGCTCCCAGCCGACCGTGAGCACGATGAGGTCGTCCGAGAGCACGAGCAGGAGCATCGAGGCGGCGAACCCCGTGAGGAGTCCCACGGTGCGGGCCGCGAGCGTCTCGGAGTCGAAGTACCACGCGCAATAGACGAAGATGAGGCCGCCCACGCCGAGCACGACCATCGAGAGCAGCCACTGGAGCGCGCCGAGCCGCAGGTCGATCGCGATGCCGAGGGACGGCATCCACTCGATCCGCTCCTGCAGCACCTGCCCGGCAGCGACGAGCGGCGCCTGCAGGCCGAACCACACGGCGGCCGCGAGGCTCGCCGCGGCGGGCAGCAGGAAGACGAACCGCCCCAAGCGGCCGCTGAGCGCGCTGGAGACGACGCCGAGGACGGCGAGCGTCGTCACAGTCAGCAGCACGTGGTGGAGTCCCTCTCGAGCTCGGGCAGGGGCTGTGTCAACCCTACCGGCGCGGCGGGCCTCCGACGCGCGTGGGTCGCTCGATCTACCGTGGGAGGATGCGCCTCCTGCACACCTCCGATTGGCACGTCGGCCGCACGTTCCACGGCGCCGACACGCTCGAGGCGCTCGAGGATGCGCTCGGCGCGCTCGCGAGGGTCGTGCGGGAGCGCGCGGTCGACGTCGTGCTCGTCGCGGGCGACGTCTTCGACTCGGCGATGCCCGCCGGCCGGCACGTCGAGGCGCTCTCGCGGTCGCTCGCCGCGATCCGGGAGGCGGGTGCCGAGATCGTGCTCTCGAGCGGCAACCACGACTCCCCCGCGCGGCTCGGCGCGAACGCCGCGTTCGCGCGAGCGGGTGGGCTGCACCTCAGCACCGCGGCGCTCGACCCCGCGTCGTGGCGCATCGAGCTCGCCGACGAGCACGGGCCGGTGGCCGTCTTCGCCGTGCCCTACCTCGAGCCGGTCGCGCTCCGGGCCGCGCTGCCGGAGGCGGGCATCGCGACGCAGGCCGACGCGATGCGATGGGCGATGGATGCGGTGCGCGCGTCGCTCGTCGACGTCCCGGCGCGCTCGGTCGTGCTCGCGCACTGCTTCGCGGCCGGCGTCGCCGACGACGCGGTGCGAGTCGACGAGGCAGTGCGGCTCGACGACGCGCCGCGCGACATCACGGCCGGCGGCCTCGACGTCGTGCCCGCGTCCGTCTTCGACGGCGTCGACTACGTCGCGCTCGGTCACCTGCACTCGCGGCAGGAGCTCTCGCCCTCCGTGCGCTACTCGGGCGCGCCGCTGCACTACTCGTTCCGCGAGCGCTCGCCCGAGCGCGGCGGCTGGCTCGTCGAGCTCGACGCCGAGGGACTCGCCGCCGTCGAGTGGATCGGGCTGCCGGTGCTTCGCGCGCTCACGACCGTCGAGGGCGAGCTCGCGGCGCTGCTCGCGGACGCGTCGCTCGACGGCACGGAGCACGACTGGCTGCGCGTGCGGCTCACCGACCGGGTGCGGCCGCTCGACGCGATGCGCCGGCTGCAGGAGCGCTGGCCGCACGCGGCCGAGGTCTCGTGGATCGGCGGCGCGAGCGCGCCCCAGCGGCAGCTGCGTGAGCGGCTCGCGCGGCGGAGCGAGGCCGAGGTCGTCGACGACTTCCTCGCCCACGTCCGCGCGGGCGCGTCGGCCACCGACGCGGAGGCGGCGCTCGTGCGCGAGCTGCTCGCGCGCGCGTCGGCCGAGGAGTCGGCCGCGTGAGGCTCCTGCGGCTCGAGCTCGCGGGATTCGGCCCCTACCGCGGGCGCTTCGAGATCGACTTCGCCGCCTTCGAGGCCGACGGCGTCTACCTTATCGCCGGGCCGACGGGCGCCGGCAAGTCGACGATCCTCGACGCCGTGTGCTTCGCGCTCTACGGCTCCGCTCCCCGCTACGACGAGCGGGCGCACCTGCGGAGCGACCTCGCGGGCCCCGACGAGGCGACGTGGGTCGAGCTCGACGTGCAGCTCGGCGACCGGGTGCTGCGCGTGCGCCGCTCGCCCGAGTACGAGCGCCCGAAGCAGCGCGGCAGCGGCACGACGCGCGAGAAGGCGCAGGCGACGCTGCTCGAGCGCACGCCGTCGGGCTGGGAGGCGGTCGCGACGACCGCGAAGGAGGTCGGGCACGAGGTCGCGCGCCTCGTCGGGCTCACGAAGGACGAGTTCCTGCAGGTCACGCTCCTCGCCCAGGGCGGCTTCGCCGAGTTCCTCGGCGCGTCGAGCGACGAGCGGAAGGCCCTGCTCGAGCGGCTCTTCGGCACCGGCAGCATGCGGCGGCTGCGCGAGCTCGCGCTCGCCGACGGGAAGGCCCTCGGCGCCCAGCGGGCAGAGCTCGAGCAGCGGCGCGACGACCGGGTCGCGCGCGTGCGCTCGCTCATCGGCCCCGGCGACGACGACGAGGAGGCGCCCGCCGACGACGGCGCCGCCGACGAGCGGTCGCTCGCGGCGCTCGAGGGCATCCTGACCGAGCGGCTCGAGGCCGCGTCAGCCGCCGCGGTCGCCGCGACGGCGGCCGAGCGCGAGGCGCGCGAGGCGCGCGACGCGGCGCGTGCGCTCGCCGAGCGGATCGCGCGCCGCGACGGCGCAGTCGCAGCGGTCGCCGCGCTCGAGGCGGCGAGCGACGCGATCGCGGCGGATCGCGAGCGGCTCGCCGACGCCGACCGCGTCGCGGAGGCCGCGGCCGAGGTCGACCGCTGGACGCGTGCCGACCGCCGCGCGCAGCGCGCCGCGACGGCGCTCGAGGCCGCGACCGCCGTGCTGCCCGAGAGCCTCGAGCCCGAGCGCGCGGCCGTCGAGCGCGAGCGCGAGGCCGCGCTCGACGACGTCGCCCGCGCGAGCGAGACGACGCGCTTCGAGCGCGAGCTCCCGCAGCTCGAGCACGCCGCCGACGAGGCCGAGCGCGACGCGCGCGCCGCCGAGGAGGCGGTGGATGCGGCGAGGCGCGAGCGAGCGGAGCACCCGGAGGCGCGCGACGCGCTCGTGCGAGCGAGGGAGGACGCCGCGACGCGCGCCGCGGGCACCGAGCCCGCTCGCGCCGCGCTCGAGGCGGCCGAGGCACGGCTCGAGGCGCGCGAGCGCGCCGACCGCCTCGTCGAGCACGAGCGCGAGGCCTCCGCCGAGGCCGGCCGCACCGCGGCCGCCCAGCACGCCGCAGCCGACGCGCTCCAGCGCCTCCAGGCCGCGCGCGTCGCGGGCATGGCGGGCGAGCTCGCGAGCGCGCTCGTGGCCGGCGAGCCGTGCCCGGTGTGCGGCGCGCTCGAGCACCCGAGTCCGCACGCGCCGGGCGGCGACATCGTCACGGCCGACGACGTCGCCGACGCGATCGCCGCGAGCGAGGCCGCGCTCGCCGCCGCGACCGCCGCGAACGAGACCCTCGCCGCGCTCGAGCGGGAGCGCGCATCGCTCGAGGCGATCGCCGGCGCCGCGGATCGCGACGCGCTCGCCGCCGCGCTCGACGCCGCTCGGGCCGCGCAGCGCGCATGCATCGACGCCGCCGCCGAGCGTGAGCGGCTCGGCCGCGAGCTCGAGCAGCACGACGAGCGCTCGCGCGAGCTCGACGGCCGCATCGCCGAGCTCGAGCGCGTCGTCGGCGAGCGCCGCTCCGCCGCCGCCTCGGCCGCGACCCGGCTCGCCGACGCGCGAGCGCGGGTGCGCGAGGCGCTCGGCGAGCACCCCGACGCGCGGTCGATGCTGCACGCGGCCTCGACGCGCCGCGATGCGCTCGAGCAGTGGCTCGAGGCCGACGCCGAGCGGGCGCGCGCCGCGGCCGAGCAGGAGGAGGCCGCGGCCGACGGACGCGCGGCGCTCGAGCGCCTCGGCATCGCGGACCGCGAAGCCCTCGCGGCCATGCGGCTCGAGCCCGCCGAGCGGCTCGCGCTCCGCGAGCGCATCCGAGCCCACGACGACGAGCTCGCGAGCGCGCGCGGCGTGCTCGCGCAGCCCGAGCTGCAGGGCCTGCCCGAGACCGCGCCCGACGTCGCGCCGCTCGAGGCCGCGCTCGTCGAGGCCGAGGCGGCATCCGCCCTCGCGGCTCGCGCCGAGGCGACTGCCCAGACCAGGCTCGACCACGCCGCCGCCGACCTCGACGACGCGAGGCAGGCCATCCGCTCGCTCGCCGACGGCGCCGAGCACGCCGCGACCGTGCGCGCCCTCGCCGACGCGCTCGACGGCCGCAACGAGCTGCGGCAGGACATCGAGACCTACGTGCTCGCCGCCCGGCTCGGCACGATCATCGAGGCGGCGAACCTGCGGCTCGGCGCGATGACCGATGGGCGCTTCGCGCTCCTGCACGACGAGGGCACCGCCTATCGCGGCAAGGCGAGCGGGCTCGGCATCCAGGTGCTCGACGCGCACACCGGTCGGGCGCGCACGACGAAGTCGCTCTCGGGCGGCGAGACGTTCCTCGCGTCGCTCGCGCTCGCGCTCGGGCTCGCCGACGTCGTGCAGGCCGAGGCGGGCGGCATCTCGCTCGAGACCCTCTTCGTCGACGAGGGCTTCGGATCGCTCGACCAGGACTCGCTCGAGGCTGCGCTCGCGACCCTCGACGCGCTGCGGGCCGGCGGCCGCAGCGTCGGCGTCATCAGCCACGTGCAGCAGATGCAGGAGCGCATCCCGTGGCGCATCCGCGTCGTGCCCGTGCCCGGCGGGGGCAGCCGCATCGAGGTGGCGGCGAGCGACTCCCCCGGTCGTGCCCAGGAGACCGCGCTCCGCGCTGGGTAGGCTCTCGGGCGTGCCCGACTTCGACGAGCGCCCGCAGCACGGGCGGCGCATCGACATCTCGTCGCTCGCCGCGTTCGACTTCTTCGCGCGCCGCGCGTCGAGCATGGCGGACTGGCGCCTGCAGGACGTCGACCTCACGGACCGCGCCGGCGCGCTCGAGCGGCTCGACGGCGGCGGTGCGCTGCTGCTCGGCTGCGACCTGCCGCCCGGCGCGAGGGAGCGGCTCGTCGCGCAGGGCGCGATCGTCTTCGACGACGTGCCCGACACGCCCTTCAACGCCTACCGCTCGACGCTCTACTCGCCCGACGACCTCGTGCAGGGCTTCGACGAGGGCTACCCGGCGACCTTCGACGCGCGCGTCTACGCGTGGTCGCGCACCCGGCAGCACGACGTCGCCGACACGCTCGCCGCCGCCCTGCACGACCACTCGATCGACGACGCGCTCGCCGACTGGGTGCGGGGCAAGCAGATCGTCGGCGTCATGGGCGGCCACGCGCTCACGCGCGACTCGGATGCGTACCGGCAGGCCGCGCACCTCGGCCACGGGCTCGCGCGCGCCGGCCGGGTCGTCGCGACGGGCGGCGGGCCGGGCGCGATGGAGGCGGCGAACCTCGGGGCGCGAGCCGTCGCGCTCTCGACCGAGCAGCTCGACGCGGCGATCGACGAGCTCGCGGCCGAGCCGGCGTTCCACGGCGCGATCCCCGCCTGGATCTCGTCCGCGCGGCGAGTCGCGGCACGCGTCGGCGACGGCGTCTCGCTCGGCATCCCGACGTGGCACTACGGCCACGAGCCGCCCAACTCGTTCGCGACCGCGATCGCGAAGTACTTCCAGAACTCGGTGCGCGAGTCGATCCTGCTGCGCGTCGCGAGCGCCGGCATCGTCGTGCTGCCCGGCGCGGGCGGCACGGTCCAGGAGATCTTCCAGGACGCGTGCGAGAACTCCTACGCCGAGGACGGCGCGTGGGCGCCGCTCGTGCTGCTCGGCGAGCGCTACTGGACCGAGACGATGCCCGCGTGGCCGCTCCTGCAGGCGGTCATGCGCGGCAAGCCCGGCGAGGCGGGCATCGCGCTCGTCGACTCGGTGGCGGATGCGGTGGCGGCGATCTCGGCGTTCGAGCCGGCACCGGGCGGGTCGGCGCTGCACGCGCCGGCGCCGGAGGATCGGCGCTGACGAGGGCCGTGCGCCCTACGGCAGCAGCTCCCCCGCGATCCTGCGCTCGATGTCGTGCGTCGTCGCCTCCGGCAGCGCGATGAGCCCGTCGAGCTCGCGCCGCGCCTGCCGATAGGCCGACTGGCGCTCCGCGGCCGTCGACGCCTCGTTCTCAGCGAGCGCCATGAGCCGCTGCGCCGACTGCAAGCGGCCGCGCTCGGCGTCGGTGAAGCCCGACTGCGCGCGCCGCTTCGCCTCGCGCAGCGCCGCCTCGAAGGCGACCTCGAAGTCGCGCACCGCTTCGCGGTAGCGCTCGAGCGCGCCCGGCGGGCGCAGCTCCTCCGGCTCGCTCGGCTTCAGCCCGTCCGCGACGCGCTTGGCGCGGTGGAAGGTCTGCGTGAGCGGCTCGCGCATGTCGGTCATGAGCGGGTAGTCGATGAGCTTCGCGACGTCGAGCTCGAAGTCGAGCCAGCGCCGATCGGCCTCGGCGTGGTCGGCGATGATCCGCTGGATCTGCCGGTCGCGGTCCTCCCGCTCCAGCCGGTCGTCGGTCGCGCCCTTGCCCTTCCCCTTCCCCGTGCGCTGCTCGGGCGCGGGCGGCACGGCCTGCACGGGAGCGCGGCGGATGCGCTCGAGCTCGATGCGGTCGCGGCGGCGGCGCTCGCTGTACTTCGCGGCGCCGCCGATCCAGCCGCCGACGATCGGGCCGACGATGAACATGAGCCACCAGTAGCTGCCGGCGAACTGCAGGATGTCGTCCACGAGGAGAACCTACCTGCCGCTCTGCGATCGCTCGGGATCGGATGCGATGATGCGCGCGAGGCCCGTCCCCGGGCCGGAGGAGGCACCATGTCGAACATCCAGAACCCGATGCCGAACCGCACGGAGCCGACGCCGCCGTCGACGACGATCGCCGAGTTCGACACGTACGAGGAGGCGCAAGCGCTCGTCGACCGGCTGAGCGACGCGAGGTTCCCCGTCGAGCACGTGCGCATCATCGGCACGGGGCTCACGACGGTCGAGCAGGTGCTCGGCCGCATGACCTACGGCCGGGCCGCCCTCTCCGGCGCGCTCGGCGGCGCGTGGTTCGGCCTCTTCGTCGGTCTGCTCTTCGGGCTCATCATCGTGAACTCGTGGGCATGGGTCATCTGGGCCGTGCTCATGGGCGCCGCGTTCGGCATGATCGCCGGCGTCGTCCAGCACGCGATGACGGGCGGGAAGCGCGACTTCTCCTCGATCCGCGCCCTGCAGGCCGCGCGCTACGGCGTGCAGGTCACGAACGAGCACGCGGCCGAGGCCGTGCGCCTCATGGGGCAGGCGCCGCGGGCGCAGGCGTAGCCCCGTCCGCAGCCGCCGCGGGCGCCGCGGCCGCGTCGCGGTGCTCCGGCTCGTCGGGCACGTCGTCGGCGGGCTTCCGCAGCCGGAGCGTCGCGATGACGCCGAGCACCCACAGCGCCGCCGCGCCCATGAACGCGAGGCGCGCGCCCTCGAGCAGCGCGTCGCCCGAGGGAACGCCCGTGTCGACGAGCTGCCCCTGCCGCGTCGCCATGATGGTGACGAACGCAGCCGTGCCCGCGGCGCCGGCCACTTGCTGCACCGTGCTCAGCACCGCCGAGCCGTGGCCGTACAGGTGCTTCGGGAGCGCGCCGAGCGACACCGTGAACAGCGGCGGGAAGGTGAGCGCGAAGCCGAGGCTCAGCACCATCTGCATGAGGAGCACCATCCACCACGGCGTCGTCGTGGCGAGCTGCGTGTAGAGCACGAGCGCCGCGAGCACGACGAGCGCGCCGGGGATCACGAGCGGGCGCGGTCCCCACCGGTCGTAGAGCCGACCGACGACCGGTCCGAGCAGACCCGTGAGGAGCGCACCCGGGAGCGTGATGAGCCCGACCTGCAGCGGCTCGAGGCCGAGCGAGTCCTGCAGGATGAGCGGCAGCAGGATGAGCGTGCCGAACATCGCCGCCATCGCGATCATCATGACGGTCACGGCGGCCGTGAACAGCGGGTGCCGGAACGTGCGCAGGTCGAGCAGCGCGTCGTCGGTGCGCTGGAGCCGCACCTGCCGCAGCACGAACGCGACGAGGCCGAGCACGCCGATCGCGAGCGCCGTGGGCAGCTGCCACGCGGGCAGCCCCTCCGCGCCGATGAGCGAGAGCCCGTAGACGAGGCCGCCGAACCCGAGCCCCGCGAGCGGGATCGAGACGACGTCGAGCCGCGGTGGCTGCTGCACGTCGCCCCCGCGGAGCGTGCGGGCGCCCGTGAGGAGCATCGCGATCGCGAGCGGCGCGACGCCGAGGAAGATCCAGCGCCACGACGCGAACTGCAGGATCGCGCCCGAGACGGTCGGGCCGAGCGCGGGTGCGACCGACATGACGAGGGAGATCGTGCCCATGAAGGCGCCTCGGCGCGCGGGCGGCACGAGGCGCATGACCGTCGTCATGAGCAGCGGGAACACCACGGCGGTGCCGGATGCCTGCACGACGCGGCCGAGCAGCAGCAGCGGGAACGACGGCGCGACGCCCGCGAGGAGCGTGCCGGCGACGAACGCGCCCATCGCGACGAGGTAGAGCGAGCGCGTGCTGAAGCGCGCCATGAGCCAGCCGGTCGTCGGGATGACGATCGCCATCGTGAGCAGGAAGGCGGTCGTGAGCCACTGCGCGGCGCGCTCGTCGATGCCGAGCACGGGGTCGGCGACGAGCGTCGAGATGGCGACGTTCATCGCGGTCTCGTTGAGGATGACGACGAAGGCCGAGACGAGCAGCGTCGCGATGACGATCGCGCCGCCGGCAGGCAGTCGAGTGGATGCGTCGGCCCGGGCGGGGGTGGACTGGGTGTCGGTCGGCATGTGCTCTCTCGGGCGGCACCGCGCGGACCCGCCGATCGGCGGATCCGCGTCGCTGCGATCAGAAGGGTGGGCGGCTGCCGCGGCGGATCAGGCCGCGGGCGCCTCCATGTGGAAGAAGTCGATGATGTGGCCGTCGGGGTCGGTGAGCTGACCGCCGTACATGCCCCACTCGCTCTCCTCGATGGGCTTGGAGAGCCTACCGCCCGCCGCCGTGCCCGCGGCACCGAAGGCGTCGACCTCCTCGCGGCTGCCGAGCAGCAGCGCGAGCAGGTTCTCGAGCGAACCGCGCTCGGCGCGCCGCTGCTCGCCGACGAGGAACTCATCGAACCGCTCGTGCTCGAGCAGCATGATCGAGACCTGCTCGTTCACGGCCATGCAGCTCGTCGTCTCGTCGCTGAAAGCCGGGTTGCGCGTGAAGCCGAGCGCCTCGTAGAAGGCGGTCGCGACGCCGACGTCGGCGACGGCGTAGTTCGGGAAGACCATCTGCACTGCCATGACCGCTCCGCTCATCCCGCTCGACTCGCGCGAGCGCCGAGTTCCGGCGCGCGTTCCTCGCCTTCGGGCCCCACGACGGCGCGCACCGCGTCGCGATCCGGGCGAGCGTCAGCACCGCCGTGCCGCTCCTCGTGCTCGTCGCGATCGGCCACGCGGAGTGGGGCGCGTGGGCCGCCTTCGGCGCCTTCACCTCGCTCTACGGCCGCAATCGCGTGCAGCTGCCGCGGCTCGTCATGCAGTCGACGGCCGCGGTCGTCATGGTCGCGGCGGTGGGGCTCGGCTCGCTCGTCGCGACGCTGCCCGCGCCCGCGTGGCCGATGATCGCGCTCGGCGCCGTCTTCGCGGGCCTCGTCTCGATCGTCTCCGACGCCGAGGACTGGCACCCGCCGGGTCCGCTCTTCGCGCTCTTCGCCTTCAGCGGCTCCGCATCGCTGCCGGACGTCTCGCTCGCCGACGCGGGGATCGCGACCGCCGTGGCCACCGCATCCGCCGCCTTCTCCGTGCTCATCGGCTCGATCGGCACCGCGTGGCGGCGGGCGCGGCGGCTGCCGGCGCTCGAGTCGCTGCCCGTCGCGCGCAGCTACCGCCTCTCCCCCGGCCGCCGGGTGCAGCTGCGGCGCGTCGCCCGCTACGCGCTCAGCGTCGCGCTCGCGGGCTCGATCGCGACGGCGCTCGGCATCGGCCACCCCTACTGGGCGATGGTCTCGGCGGTCGTGCCCGTCTCGACCGGCACGTTCGCGGCCGGCCTCGCGCGCGGCACCCACCGCATCCTGGGCACGAGCCTCGGCGTGGTGCTCGCCGCCGCCCTCCTCGCGCTGCGGCCGAGCGACGTCGTGGTCGTGCTGCTCATCGCGGCCGTCGCCTTCGGCACCGAGCTGCTCGTGGGCCGCAACTACGGCGTCGCGATGGTCTTCGTCACGCCGCTCGCGCTGCTCGCGGTGCACCTCTCGAGCCCCGTGCCGGTCGACCGGCTGCTCGTCGACCGGCTCGTCGAGTCGATCGTGGGCGCGCTCGTGGGCATCGCGGTCGGCTTCGCGACCCGCCGGTGGGACGGCCGCCGGGCCTGACCCGTCGCTCGCCCTGTGCTATCCAAGAGGGCATGCGCCTCATCTCGGCTCGCGACCGCGATCCGGCCGACCCCTACTTCACGCGCGTGCTCACGGTGCCGAACGCCTTCACCATCGCCCGGCTGCTGCTCCTCGTGCCCGTCTGCTGGCTCATCATCGACGGCGCTCCGGGCTCGTGGACCCCGGTCGTGCTGCTCGCGGTGTGGGCGGCGACCGACTGGATCGACGGCGTGCTCGCGCGCGCGCTCGACCAGACCTCGCGGCTCGGCGAGGTCATGGATCCGATCGCCGACCGCATCGGCATCGTCGGCGTCACGCTCGCGCTCGCGATCGGCGGCGCGGTCGACTGGTGGATCCTCGCGGTCATCTTCGCCGTCGACGTGCTCTCGGTCATCTCGGCGGGCAAGGCGGCCCGCGACGGCAGCATCCACGTCTCGTGGCTCGGCAAGGTGCGCACGGCGGTGCTGCTGACGGCGATCGTGGTCGTGCTGCTCGGCCACACCGTGCTGCCGGAGGCGACGGCGCTCGGCATGACGCTCATGCTCGTCGGCGTCGGCCTGCACGTGATCGCGGGGATCGACTACTTCCTGCAGGCGCGTCGCCTGCGCCGGGTGCAGACTGGGAGGCCTACGAGTCGGCAGGCGGAGGAGGCGCGATGAACGAGTGGCACGAGGACCGCGAACGGCTCGCGGCGCACGTCGAGGACATCCTCGCGGGCTGGCACGAGTCGGTCGAGCGTGTGCCCGGCGAGGACGGCGAGCCCGACACGATCGTCGCGCGCGACGGCGACCGGGTGGCGGCGATCCTGCCCCTCGATGAGGAGAGCGTCGAGGAGATGGTCGACGCCGAGGCCGACGGCGAGCTCGCGCAGTGGTTGCGCGATGAGCTCGCCGAGGACGACGAGCGCGACGACGACGACCTCGACGACGACGAGGACGACGACCTCGAGGCCGCCGCCGACGCGTGGCTCGGCGACGACGCCGCCGTGGAGGACGACCCCGTCGCGACGACCGCCGCCGCTGAGGACGACGACGACGAGGACGACTTCGACCTCGACGACTGGGACGACCCGGAGGCCGACGCCCTCATCGACGAGCTGCCGGCGTAGCGCGCCGCGGGGAGCAGTCGCGCGGAATAGCGGCGCGGGGCGCGCGTTGACCCCAGCATGCAGGTAGACATCTGGTCAGACGTGGCGTGCCCGTGGTGCTTCATCGGCAAGCGGCGGTTCGAGCGGGCGCTGGGCGCCTGGGAGCACGGCGACGAGGTCGAGGTCACGTGGCACTCGTACCAGCTCGACCCCACGCTCCCCGAGCGCTACGACGGCGGCGAGGTCGAGTACCTCTCGCGCGTGAAGGGCATGCCGGTCGAGCAGGTGCGGCAGATGATCGGCCACGTCGCCGAGCAGGCCGCGGGCGAGGGCCTGCGGTACGACTTCGACGCGCTCGTCGTCGCCAACAGCCTGCGCGCCCACCAGCTGCTGCACCTCGCGAGGTCGACGGACGCGAAGACGGCGGATGCGGTGAAGGACGGGCTCCTGTCGGCCCACTTCGAGCGCGGCGTCGACATCGGCGACGTCGAGGCGCTCGTCGAGATCGGCACCGCCGCGGGGCTCGACGCCGACGAGATCCGGGCGTCGCTCGCCGACGAGCGCCACCTCCCCGCCGTGCGCGCCGACATCCAGCAGGCGCGCGAGATCGGCGTGAACGGCGTGCCGTTCTTCGTCTTCGACATGCGCCTCGCGCTCTCGGGCGCGCAGCCGCCGGAGGTCTTCGTGCAGGCGCTCGAGCGCGCGCGAGAGCTGAGCCTCGAGGACTCCCCCGCCCGCTGAGCCGCCGACGGCGTCAGTCGGCGCGGCGAGCGAGGAAGACCCACTCGCGGCCGGGGCGGTCGGGCGCATCGCGCACGTCGACCACCGCGAAGCCCGCGCGCTCGAGCGATGCCTCGATCTGCTCGCGCGAGCGGAACCGCAGCGTCGACTCCGAGTCGATGCGCGCGCCGTCGCGGTGGAACACGGTCGGCGACCGGAACGTGACGAGCGCGCCGCCGGGCGCCTCCTCGTCGACCGCGATGAGCTCGACCCAGTCCTCGACCGGCCCTTCGTGCGCGACGTCGACGACCTGCCGCGACACCTCCGGCGTCCACTGCAGCCACGCGCGGCGCTCGGGCCGCCGCGACTCGAGCACGAGCGTCCCACCCGGCCGCAGCAGCCGCCGCGCGGCGCCGAGCGTCGTGGCCCAGTCGTGCTCCTCGACGAAGACCTGCGCGACGTTCGCCGTCATGGTCGCGACGTCGAAGCCCGAGCCGATCGACGCATCCGCCTCGACGGCGTCGAGCGTCCCCTCGAGCCAGCGCACCGCATCCGCCCCCGGCTTCGCCCGCGCGACCCCGATCGACGCGCTCGCGGGGTCGACGCCCGTGACCGAGAGCCCGCGCGCGGCGAGCATGAGCGCGAACGTGCCGGTGCCGCAGCCGATGTCGAGCACCGACCGGGCGCCGAGCTCGTCGACGACGATCCGCGCGTAGACCTCGAGATCCGAGCGGTCGGGGTCGAGCGCGTCGTAGACGGCCGCGAGGCGCGGCTCGCCGAAGATCGCGTCGACCACCGCCGGTCAGCGTGCGATGCGCGCGGCCACCGCGTCGTGCAGCATGCCCGCGACCGCCTCGAGCCGCGGGTCGGTGCTCGTGGGCTCGTCGCCGACGGCGCCGTCGATCGCGCGACCGACCATGCCCGCCTTCGTGTCGAGCAGCTCGGCGATGCGCGTGTCGATCGTCTGCGCGGCGAGGATGCGCCACACGGTGACGGGCATCGACTGGCCGATGCGGTGGATGCGGTCGATCGCCTGGGTCTGCTCGGCGTCGGTCCACGAGAGCTCGGCGAGCACCATGTCGGCCGCCGCCTGCAGGTTGACGCCGACGCCCGCGGCCATGAGCGAGCAGACGATGACCCGCACCGACTCGTCGTTCGTGAACGCGTCGATCGCGGCCTGGCGCTGCGTCGGCGACTGGTCGCCGCGGATCGAGACCGTCTTGATGCCGGCCTTCGCGAGCGTCTGCTCGGCGGCGTCGAGGACGTCGATGTGCTTGGCGAAGAAGACGACCTTGCCGACCGAGTGCGCGAGCTGCGCGGCGTAGTCGGCGGCGAGCTCGGCCTTCGCGCGGCCGATGCGGCGCGCGAGCGCGAAGACGTTCTCACCCGTGCCGCCCTCCTGCGCCTCGACCTCGCTGCGCGCGATGCGGCGCACGAGCTCGTCGTCGACGCGGCTGTCGTCGCGCGCGTCGGCGGAGCGCTGCTCGATCGCGGCGTCGTAGCGGCGCAGCATGCGCTCGACGAGCTCGCGCTCGGCGGCGCGGATCGACCGCACGGATGCCTCGTCGAGCTCGACGGGGATGTCGGCGATGCGGCGGGCCGGGATGTCGGAGGCGACGTCGATCTTGCGGCGCCGGACGATGCCCATGTCGATCACGGCGCGCCTGGCTGCCGGGTAGAACGCCCGGTCCATCGGCGTGAGGCCGATCTCCTCGAGGTGGTCGGTGAGCTCGGCGTTCGGCTCCTTGTGGTCGATCCAGCCGAGGAAGCGCCAGATCGCCCCGAAGTCCTCGATGTCGTTGATGAGCGGCGTGCCGGTGAGGGCCATGAGCAGCGGGTTGCCGATGCGCTCGCGCATCGCCGCCGAGATCTGCAGCACGTGCCGCGAGCGCTTCGAGCGCGTGTTCTTGATGAAGTGCGCCTCGTCGACGACCATGCCGCGGAACCCGAACCGCTCGAGCCACCCGATGTGGCGGTCGAGCACCTCGTAGTTCACGACCACGACGTCGGCGAAGGCGTCGAGCGTGTCGCCGTCGCCCTGCAGCACCGCGGCGCGGCGCCCGGGCAGCCAGCGCTCGGTCTCGCGCGCCCAGTTGATCTTCACGACGCTCGGCGCGACCACGAGCAGCGGGAACGCATCGGCCGCCTGCGCGGCGAGCAGCGCTTGCGCGGTCTTGCCGAGACCCGGCTCGTCGGCGAGCAGGAACGTGCGGTGCCCGTCGCGGGCGGCCTGCACGAGCTCGGCCTGGTGGTGCATGAGCTCCTTGCCGCCCGGCGCGATGTGCCGCTTCGGCTCGGGCAGCGGCATGCACGCGGGACGGCCGTCGGCCGCGACCTCGAACGAGAGGTAGAGCGGCGAGAGCAGGTCGAAGCCCGCGAGGCGGTCGCGCTCGGGCTTGCGGCGCACGTGCGTGAGGTCGGGCTCGAGGAAGGGGTTCGCGAGCGCGACCCGGCGCACCGACGGCGGCACGACCTGCGGCGCCTGCGGCTCGGTCACCTCGGGCTCGGGAGCCGACTGCGGCTCGGGCGCCTCCTCGATGCCCGCGGCCTGCAGCATCTCGCGCTTGCGCTCGCGCACGGCGTCGGTGATCGGCGCGCCGTCGCCGAGCAGCGGCAGCAGCGTGGGCTCGCGGCTCGCGGCCTTCGCGAGGATGACGGCGATGCCGTCGAGTCGCTTGAGGTCCTCGGCGCGCTGGGCGTCGGTGAGCGTCTTGTCGGCGCGCACTCGGGCGCGCTCCTCGCGCGCGAGCATCGCGACGACCTGCAGCTTCACGCGCGTCGAGCGGGAGGCGGCGCCGCGCTTGACGGCCGCCTCGACCTGGCGCACGGCGCGGGCGAGCTGCGGGATGAGCGCGTCGCGCTCCCGGGTGGCGGGCCGCTCGGCGGCCGCCTCGTCGACGACGATCGCGTCGAGGTCTTGGGATGCGTCCGTGTCGGTCGCATCGATGGTTGCGGCGTCTGCCACGTGTCCTCCATTCGAGGCGGGGCCGGCGGTGCGGGCCCCGGATTGACGGGCTTCGACGAGCACCGACAGATCGGTGCGTGACTCATCGAGCCGGCGGCTGCGGCTGCGGTGCACGGGCGGGGCCGCTTCGCGGCTCCGGCGGTGACCGGCGCTGTCGCCACGCCAATGCTACTAGGTCGAGCCCCGGATCCGCTCGGTCGCCCCGCCGGCGCGTGCGACGGGCGCCCCGATCCGTCTCGCGACGGGCGCGCGCTCGCGCCGCCTGGGCCTCCGGATGGGTGGCAGGAGCGTGCGGGTGACGCGCCAGCGGGTGCCGATCCTGTCGATGCGGAAGCGGCCGCTGTGGACTTCGCGATGGCAGGCGGGGCAGCGCAGGATGCCGCGGTGGGGGCTCAGCCCTCGAGCAGCGCCTTCAGCCGGTCGATCGAGGCGAGCAGCTGCGGCTCCTGCGTTCGGCGCGCGCGGTCGAGGCGCGACTTGTCGCACAGCTGCGTCCAGTCGTAGGTCTGGGTGACGAGCGTGCCGCCGTCCGCCGGCTCGAGCTCCCACCGCCAGAGGTGCCCGATCGGCGGCTTGCCCTCCTCGGCGGGCTTCCACGCGATGCGGCGGCCCTCCTCGAACTCCACGACGTGGTTCTCGCGCACCGCGCCGCTGCCGAGCGTCATCGAGAACACCTCGCCGGTGGCACGCACGCGCTGCCCCTCGGGCGCCGAGCCGAGGTTGTCGTTGCCGTCCCACGCCGGCTGGCGCGAGGGATCGGCGATCTCCTCGAAGATGACGTCCGCGGGGGCGGCGATCACGCGGCTCGCGCGCACCACTCGGGATTCGCTCTCGCTCATGGCTCGATCGAACCACGCGCGCGCCTCGCGCCGCCACCGGTGCGCGACCCGACGCATCCGCCCCCATTGAGACCGCAGCGGAAGCGGAGTAGACACGAGGCACGCGACCGACGCGACGGAGGGAGCAGCCATGAGCACGGACGCCGCCCGCAAGTACCCGGTCTTCCCGCCGTTCACGGAGTGGGTGGATGCGTTCGCCCTGCTGGGCGGGTGGGATGGCCGAGGGCCCCTCCCCGGCATCCGCGTCGAGGAGCTCGTGCACGACGACGAGTTCATCGTGCACGCCGAGCTCCCCGGCCTCGACCCGGAGCGCGACATCGACGTGACCGTCGAGCACGGCACGCTCACGATCCACGCCGAGCGGCACCCCGACAAGCGCGAGAAGCAGCGCTCGGAGTTCCGCTACGGCGCGCTCGCCCGTGCCGTGCGACTGCCGCAGGGCGCGAAGGACGACGACATCACCGCCGCCTACGAGGACGGCGTGCTCACCGTGCGCGTCGGGCTCGATCCGGTGCCGACGAAGGCGCGGCACATCCCGATCGAGCATCGGTCGAGCGCGCGGCGCGGGCGCCGGTGACAGCACCGGAGCGCACGGACGACGGCCGCTGGATCGTCGTCGACGGCCGGCGGTGGCGCGCGGAGGACCCGTCGCTCGACCCCGACGTCGCGCGGCGGCTGCGCTCGCACCTCGGCCGCGCGCGCTCGGCCGTGCGGAGCGCGCCGGACGACGCGAGCCGGCGGCGCGTGCGCGATCGCGTGCAGCTCGCGAAGGAGGGCCTCGGCGAGCGCGGCACCGCGTGGTGGGAGCTCACGGAGGCCGAGCGGGCCGAGCGCGCGGCGGAGCGGCTCTCGAGCCTCGACGAGCTCGCCCCGCCGGAGCGCTGACGGCATGGCGCGCGCGAGCACGGGCGACACGGCCACGAGCGGGATCGTCGTGCACCCGGCGACGCACGACCGCTTCGACGACCTCGCCGCCGTCATCGGTCCGAAGCGGCCCGACGCATCCGTCTGCTGGTGCCTCAGCCACCGCATCGACGCGAAGACGAACACGGCGCTGCGCGGCGTCGAGCGCGGCGCCTTCGTCGAGCGGCTCACGCGCGAGCCGGTCGCGCCGGGCGTGCTCGGCTACGACGGCGACGAGGTCGTCGGGTGGGCCGCGGTCGCGCCGCGCGCGCAGCTGCCGTTCGAGCGCTCGCGGAAGATCCCGCACGTCGACGACCAGCCGGTGTGGTCGATCTGGTGCATCCGCGTGCGGCCGGGCCGGCGCGGCCGCGGCATCTCGCACGCGATGCTCGCGGGCGCGGTCGACTTCGCCGCGGCGCACGGGGCGCCGGCCGTCGAGGGGTACCCCGTCGACAACGGCGGCGAGCGCGTCGACCTCACGATGGCCTACGTGGGCACGCGAGCGCTCTTCGAGCGCGCGGGCTTCGAGCTCGCGGCGCCGACGGACGCGGTCTCGGGCGGCTTCCCGCGCGTCGTGATGCGCAAGCAGCTCGCGACGCGCTGAGCGCGCTGCGCACACCGCGCGCTCGGCCTCGCGCTCTACCGTGGGCGGATGGGTCGGCGGATGTTCGCGGCGGTCGTGCCGCCCGAGGACGTGCGGGAGGAGCTCGCCGAGTTCCTCGACGTGCGCGAGGGGCTGCGCTGGACGCAGCCCGACCGGATGCACCTGACGCTCGCCTTCCTCGCCGACGTCCCGGAGCGCATCCTGGAGCCGCTCGAGGAGCGGCTCGCGAGCGCCGCCGCGGGCGTCGAGCCGTTCGCGTGCTCGCTCGCGGGCGCCGGCGCGTTCCCGCACCCCGACCGGCCGGCCGTGCTGTGGCTCGGCGTCGGCGAGGGCGGCGACGAGCTCGAGCGGCTCGCCCGCCGGGTGCACGACGGCGCGAACGCCGCTGGCGCGCCGCCCGACGGCAAGCGCTTCACGCCCCACCTCACGCTCGCGCGGCCGCCGCGCGACCGCAGTGCCCTGCGCTGGCTGCGCGTGCTCGACACCTACCGCTCCCGCCCCTGGACCGTCGACGAGGTCGAGCTGATCGACTCGCAGCTGCTCGGCCACGGCCGGCGGCCGCTGCACGAGACCGTCGCGCGGCTGCCGCTCGGCGGCTGAGCGTCACTCCTTCGCCGCGACCTCCATCTGCCCCCACGGCGAGCCGTACTCGCCGAGCAGGTCGAGGAACGGCTTGGGCGGCATGGTCTCGGGGCCGAGCACGCCAGCGCCCGACCAGTCGCCGCGCGCGAGCAGCTCGAGCGCGATCACCGGGTTGATCGCCGTCTGCCACACGACGCACTGGTGGCCGTACTCGGCCATCGACCACTCGTTGTCGACCACGTGGTAGAGGTACGTCGAGCGCGGCTGCCCGTCCTTGCCGGTGCCGCGCACCCACACGCCCGCGCATGTCTTGCCCGTCATGATCGGCCCGATCGTCGCGGGGTCGGGCAGCACCGCCGCGACGACGTCGCGCGGGGCGACCTCGACGCCGCCGACCCTCACCTTGTCGGTGCGGTCGAGCCCGAGCGTGTTGAGCGTGCGCAGCACGCCGATGAACTCCTCGCCGAGCCCGTACTTGAAGGTGACTCGATCGGCCTCGAGCCAGCGCGGCATCATGAGCACCTCCTCGTGCTCGACGTTGACGCACTCGACCGGCCCGATGCCCTCGGGGAAGTCGAACACCTCGGGCTCGCTGAACGGCTCGGTCGTGTACCAGCCGCCGTCGACGTCCTGCCGCGAGCGTTCCCAGATGACCGGCGGGTTGAGGCACTCCTCGATCGTCGTCCAGATCGAGAACGAGGGCGCGAAGATCTCGTTCCCGTGCTCGTCGTGCACCGCGAGGTTCGCGCCGTCGCGCGTGCCGAGCTCGTCGATGTGGTCGAAGAGCTCGTCGGCGGCGTAGCGCGCGAGCACGTTCGAGAGCCCCGGCTCCACGCCGATCCCGACGAGCGCGAGCCGCCCGGCCGCCTCCCACTCCCCCGACTTCGCGAACTGCTCGTCGCCGAGCTTGAGCCCGACCTTGCGGTAGGGGTCCTCGGGGTGGCGCTTCGACAGGCTCATCGCCATGTCGAGGTAGTCGGCGCCGGCCGCGAGCGCGCCGTCGAAGATCGGCATGACGAAGCGGGGGTCGACCGCGTTCATCACGTGGGTGATGCGGTGCTCCCGGCAGAGCGCGGCGACCGACTCGGGGTCGGATGCGTCCACTCGCGCGGCCGTGAAGCGCGCGTCGACCGCGGCGGCGCGCTCCGCGCGCGCGGCGTCGTAGTCGGCGATCACGATCGCCTCGAAGAAGTCGCGCCGAGCCGCGATCGCGGCGAACGCGCCACCGACCCCTCCGGCTCCGATCAGCAGGATCCGCATGGACTCACCTCTCCGCCGGCATCGCCCGCGGATCCCGGCTGCGCCAGACTGTAGCGCAAGCGCGACGGAATCAGTATGGTCTGCGAGCAGAAGGTGCGGATGCGTCACCCAACGCGGGCGGCGAGCACGGTATCCGCCGAAGCGCGACGAGGAGCCCCAGTGAGCGAAGACACCATCGCGGCGCGACCGCCCGCCGGGCAGACCGGGCTGAAGCCGAACGCCATCGGCTTCCTCGACGCCATGGTCATCGGCCTCGCCTCGACCTCCCCCGCCTACACGATCGCGGCGATCATCGGCGGGCTCGTGGCCTTCAGCGGCGTGCACGCCCCGGGCATCATGCTCGCGAGCTTCATCCCGATGCTGCTCATCGCATCCGCCTTCTACTACTTGAACACCGTCGACCAGGACTGCGGCACGACCTTCTCGTGGGTCACGCGCGCGATGGGGCCGTGGCTCGGCTGGATCGGCGGCTGGGCGATCGCGATGACGGGCGTGCTCATCGTCGGCTCGCTCGCCGAGGTGGGCGTGCGCTACTCGCTGCTGACCTTCGGCCTCGAGGACGCCGCCTACGACCCGGTGCTCATCCGCGTGCTGACGGTCGTGCTCATCCTCGTGATGACCGCGATCTGCGTCTGGGGCACCGAGATCTCGGCACGGCTGCAGAACGTGCTCATCGTCTTCCAGGTGCTCTCGCTGCTCGCCTTCGCGGTGTTCGCCCTCGTGCTCGTCTTCTCGGGCGACTCGCCCTTCGACTCGCTCACCCCCTCGTGGGAGTGGCTCAACCCCTTCGGCGGCGGCTGGGAGGGCGTGACCGCCGGCCTGCTGCTCGGCGTCTTCGCCTACTGGGGCTGGGAATCGGCCGTCAACCTCACCGAGGAGACGACGAACTCGACGCAAGCGCCCGGCAAGGCGGCGATCTGGTCGACGATCGTGCTGCTCGCGACGTACCTCTCGGTGACGATCGCGGTCGTCGCGCTCGCCGGCGAGTCGTTCCTCGCCGAGAACGCCGACGAGGAGGACGCGATCTTCCAGATCCTCGCGAGCGAGACCATGGGCCCCTGGGCGTGGGTCGTCATGCTCTCGGTCGCGACCTCGGCGATCGCCTCGACGCAGACCACGATCATCCCCGCGTCGCGCACGGGCCTCAGCATGGCCCGCCGCGGCGCCCTGCCGAAGACCTTCGGGCACATCCACCCGCGCTTCCGCACCCCCGACGTCTCGACGTGGTGGGTCGCCGGCATCGCGATCGCCTACTACCTCGTCGTCGGCCTGCTGAGCGAGACCGCGCTGTGGGACACGCTCACCGCGCTCGGCCTGCTCATCGCCTTCTACTACGCGCTCACCGGCATCGCGTGCGCCGTCTACTTCCGCAAGCGGCTCACGCGCAGCGTCAAGAGCTTCCTGCTCATCGGCGTCGGGCCCGTGCTCGGCTCGCTCATGCTCCTCTGGCTGCTCGTCGCGGCGATCATCGACTACGGCAACCCCGAGAACTCCTACACCGAGACGCCGTGGTTCGGCGTCGGCCCGCCGCTCGTGATCGGCGTCGGCATCTTCCTCACCGGCATCGTGCTCATGATCGTCTGGTACTTCCGCGACCGCCGCTTCTGGGCCGAGCGGCCGAGCACCGCCGAGCAGCCCATCGTCCGCATCGACGCGACCACGGGCCGCAGGGAGGGAACGGACGCATGACGATCGCGCTCGGCTACGACGAGTCGCCCGGGGCGCGCGCCGCGCTCCCCGTCGCGATCGACATCGCGCGCCGCTTCGGCGAGCGGCTCGTGATCGTCTACGGCACCGCGCCGCCCGGATCGCTCGGCGAGGAGGCGCGCAGCCACGAGGCCGCGCTGCGTCAGGCGGGCGACGAGGCCGCGGGCCACGCGCTCGCCGAGGCGCAGGCGGCGGGGGTGGATGCGGTGGTCGAGCTGGTCTCGGAGCGCCCGGCCCCCGCCCTCCTCGACGCAGCCGACCGGCACGGCGCCCGGCTCATCGTCGTCGGCACGTGGGGCGAGAGCCCCATGCGCGGCGCGATCCTCGGCTCGACGCCGCACAAGCTGCTGCACCTCAGCACCCGCCCGGTGCTGTGCGTGCCCGCGCTCGACTGACCGAGTCCGTCCGCCCGCTCATTCCCGACGCATCCGCCAACACGGACTGACACCGAACCGACCGACACCGACTCGACACCGACGAAGGACCGACACGCATGAGCACGCCCGCCGACCACCTGTGGATGCACTTCACCCGGATGGCGGACGCCGACCGGGCGCCCGTCATCGTGCGCGGCGAGGGCGCGTACATCTGGGACGACCGCGGCAAGCGCTACCTCGACGGGCTCGCCGGTCTGTTCGTCAACCAGCTCGGGCACGGCCGCGCCGACCTCGCGGCGGTCGCGGCGAAGCAGGCGGAGACGCTCGCCTTCTTCCCCGTCTGGTCGTACGCCCACCCGAGCGCGATCGAGCTCGCCGACAAGCTGGCCTCGCTCACCCCCGGCGACCTCAACCGCATCTTCTTCACCTCGGGCGGCGGCGAGGCGGTCGAGAGCGCGTGGAAGCTCGCGAAGAACTACTTCCGCCTCACGGGCAAGCCGCAGAAGCACAAGGTCATCAGCCGCGCGATCGCCTACCACGGCACGACGCACGGGGCGCTGTCGATCACGGGGCTCCCGGGTCTCAAGCAGATGTTCGAGCCGCTCGTGCCCTCGACCTTCCGGGTGCCGAGCACGAACCTCTACCGCGCGCCCGTGCACCGCGACGACCCCGAGGCGTTCGGCCGCTGGGCCGCCGACCAGATCGCGGTCGCGATCGAGCAGGAGGGGCCCGAGACGGTCGCGGCCGTCTTCCTCGAGCCGGTGCAGAACTCGGGCGGCTGCTTCCCGCCGCCGCCTGGGTACTTCCAGCGCGTGCGCGAGATCTGCGACGAGTACGACGTGCTGCTCGTCTCGGACGAGGTGATCTGCGCGTTCGGCCGGCTCGGCACGATGTTCGGTGCGGAGCGCTACGGCTACCAGCCCGACATCATCACGTGCGCGAAGGGCCTCACGTCTGGCTACGCGCCGCTCGGCGCGATGATCGCGAGCGACCGGCTCTTCGAGCCCTTCACCGAGCCCGGCGCGATGTTCGCGCACGGCTACACGTTCGGCGGCCACCCGGTCGCGACCGCGGTCGGCCTCGCGAACCTCGAGGCCTTCGAGCGCGAGGGCGTGCTCGAGCACGTGCGGGCGTACGAGGGCGCGTTCCGCGCGACGCTCGAGGGCCTCACCGATCTGCCGATCGTCGGCGACGTGCGCGGCGACGGCTACTTCTTTGGCATCGAGCTCGTGAAGGACAAGGAGTCGCGCGAGACCTTCGACGAGGCGGAGAGCGAGCGGCTGCTGCGCGGCTTCCTCTCGACGGCGCTGTTCGACGCCGGCCTCTACTGCCGCGCCGACGATCGCGGCGACCCCGTCATCCAGCTCTCTCCTCCGCTCATCTGCGACCAGTCGCACTTCGACGAGATGGGGCAGATCCTGCGCGGCGTGCTCTCCGAGGCGTGGTCGCACCTGTGAGCCTGCCCGACAGCCACGACAAGGCGATCATCGCCGAGCTGCAGCGCGACGGCCGCGCCTCCTACGCGGCGATCGGGCACGCCGTCGGGCTCAGCGAGACCGCGGTGCGCAACCGCGTGAGGCGGCTGACGGATGCGGGGGTCATGCAGATCGTGGCCGTCACCGACCCGACGCAGCTCGGCTTCGCGCGCCAGGCGATGATCGGCATCCGCGCGTCCGGAGCGCTCGAGCCCGTTGCCGAGGCGCTCGCGGCGCTGCCGGAGGTCGACTACGTCGTCATCACGGCGGGCAGCTACGACGTGCTCGCCGAGGTCGTGTGCGAGAGCGACGCCCACTTGCTCGAGCTCGTCTCTGGCCGCATCCGCCAGATCGACGGCGTGCGCGAGACCGACACGCTCATGTACTTGAAGCTGCAGCAGCAGACCTACGCGTGGGGCGTGCGCTAGGCGCGCTGCACGTAGTGCCGCACGCGCGCCTCGCGCTCCACGAGGTAGCGATCGTCCTCGGGGTAGTAGACGGCGCGCTCTGGGTCGTCGCCCGCGAACGCGATCACCGCGGCCATCGACTCCCATCGCGAGACCGTCGTGATCTCGCTGTGGCCGTCGCCGAGGTCGCGCGTGAGCACCCAGGCATCGACGTTGCCGGGCGTCGAGCGGTACGCCTCCATGCCGGTCCGCTCGACGTAGTCGACGTACTCCTCGCGGTCCTGGGTGCGCACGACACCGCTCCAGACCCGCACGATCGGACGATGCTCGCTCATGCCGCGACGCTACTCCGCCCAGCCCCGTTCAGGCAGTGCCGCGTGCGCCCTCGCCGCCCGACGCATCCGGCCCCGTGCGCCGCACCGCGAACGCGAGCTTCATCGAGGCCGGCCACGCGACCATCGTGAGCGCGAACGCGATCGGCCACGCGATCGCGAACTGCAGCGGCCAGCCGGCGAGCCACTCCTCCGAGGGGCCGAGCGCGATGAGGCTCATGATGCCCGACATCGTCGCGGCCATGATGCAGGTCATGAACACCTGCGCGAGGAGGGCGATCTTCTTGTCCATCGTCTGTTCCTGTTCCCGGACGACGACGCCCATCGACGATGCTCGCGGAGTCGGCGCCGTCCGCATCATCGAGTGATCAGCGCCATGGGTTCGCGCGTCTCGCGCGACTGCATCTCGGGGAGCCGAGGGCCGGAATAACCACACCGGCCAGGATCTTCTAGGCGGGTCAAGGATACCGGATGCGTCGGCCGAGCCTGGGGGTGGCGCACGGCTCCCGCGCGCGGCAGGATGCGGCGGCATGGGGATCGTCACGTGCGACATCGGCGTCTCGGTCGACGGCTTCGCCGCGGGGCCATCGCAGAGCCGCGAGGAACCGCTCGGCGTCGGCGGCGAGCGGCTGCACCGCTGGATGTTCGAGGCGCCGGAGGAGAATCGCGAGGAGATCGACGCGATCCTCGGGCACGGCGCCTACATCATGGGCCGCAACATGTTCGGGCCGGTCCGCGGGCCGTGGGACGAGCCGTGGGACGGCTGGTGGGGGCGCGAACCGCCCTACCGCGCGCCGGTCTTCGTGCTGACGCACCACCCGCGCGAGCCGATCGGGATGGCGGGCGGCACCGTCTTCCACTTCGTCACCGACGGCGTGGAGGCGGCGTTCGCGCGGGCCCGCGAGGCCGCCGGTGATCGCTCGATCTCGGTCGCGGGCGGCGCGAGCACCGCCGATCAGTTCCTCGCCGCTGGGCTCATCGACGAGCTGCGGCTGCACATCGCGCCGATCGTGCTCGGGGCGGGCGAGCGACTGTTCGTCCGGTCGGGCGATGTGCGGCTCGAGACCGTCTCGGCGCGCGCGAACCCGCTCGTCGCGCACGTCACCTACCGCGTCGTGCGCGACGCGCCTCGCTCAGGCTGAGCCGGTGCCGCTCTGCTGGTCGCGAAGGCGCTCGATGTGCTCGGATGCCTCGGCCTTCGTGAGATCGGCGGGCAGCTCCTCCCCCGCTTGCCGCGCGAGCGTGTCGAGGTAGGAGCGCTGCGCCTCGGTCATCGGGTCGTCGCCGCTGACCCAGTCGGAGGGGTCCTTCTGCAGGTTGCCGCCCTGCGCGTCGCCCGTGGCCCCGATCGTCTCGCGCCCCTCGCCGGTCGCTCCCTGCTCGGGCATCATCGCGTCGCTCATCGGTGTCCTCCTTTGTGCCGACCCGCCGCTCGGCGCGCCGTGCGCGGCACTCTATGCCGCCCGCCCGAGAGCGGGCTCCGTGCGCCGGAGCCCGCTCGCGAGGGTCAGTCGGCGACCTTCGCCACCAGGCGGCCGACGACGCTGCCGTCGGCGAGCTGCTGGACGCCGGCCGGGATCTCCTCGAAGTCGATCTCGGTGATCGCGGGCTTGAGGTCGCCCGAGGCGATGTGGCGCATCGTCTCGACGATGTCCTCCTTGCTGCCGCCGACCGAGCCGTGTAGCTGCTTCTTGCCGAGGATGAGCGAGTACGTGTCGATCGTCGCCTCGAGCTTGCCCATGCCCACCTGCACGACGCGGCCTCCGGCCTTGACGGCCTTGAGCGCATCCGCCGTCGTCACGCCGAAGCCGGCGTAGTCGATGATGACGTCGAGCTCGGCGTCGGCGAACTCGCTGATCGACTTCGCGACCTGCGTCGCGCCGGCCTCGCGAGCGCGGTCCCAGACCGCCTCGTTGATCTCGGCGACGTAGACCTCGGCGCCGCGGAGCTTCGCGACGCGAGCGCCGATCTGGCCGAGCCCGCCGAAGCCGATGACGCCGACCTTCATGCCCGCCTCGACGCCCGCGGTCGAGAGCGCGCCGACGGAGGTCATGCCGGCGTCGGTGGCGGCGGCCGCCTGCTGGAAGGTGACGTCGTCGGGGATCGCGATGAGCGCGTCGGTCGAGACCTCCGCGCGGTCCTCCCACGCGCCGTTGACCATGTAGCCCATGAACTCGGCCATCGGCCAGACTGCCACGCGGTCGCCGACCTTCCAGTCGGTGACGCCCTCGCCGACCTCGCTGATGACGCCCGCGGTCTCGTGGCCGGGGACGACGGGGAGCTCCTTCATGTTCTCGAGCCACTTCTCGTCCTCGAGGATGCCGACGTCGGAGTGGCACAGGCCCGCCGCCTTGACGTCGATGACGACCTTGCCGGGGCCGGCGGTGGGCTCTTCGATGTCGACTCGCTCGAAGTCCTTGTGGGTGCCGACGAACTGCCATGCGCGCATGCTCTACTCCTTCGAATCTGAACCAAATGCTCCTTCGAGCCTACGCCTTCCCGATCCGATCGGCCCGGGATTCCGCCACCGGCTCAATGCTCGGAGACGACGCCCGCCTCGACGGTCCAGTGCCGGTCGAGCGAGACCGACTCCAGCATCCGCCGGTCGTGCGTCACGAGCAAGAGGGTGCCGCGGTAGCTCTCGAGCGCCTGCTCGAGCTGCTCGATCGCGGGCAGGTCGAGGTGGTTCGTCGGCTCATCGAGCACGAGCAGGTTGACGCCGCGCGACTGGAGCAGCGCCATCGCCGCGCGCGTGCGCTCGCCGGGCGAGAGCTCGTCGACGGGTCGGCCGACGTGGTCGGCGCGCAGCCCGAACTTCGCGAGCAGGGTGCGCACCTCGCCCGACGCGAGCTCCGGGACGAGCGCCTCGAACGCATCCGCGAGCGCACGATCGCCGGTCAGCAGTGAGCGCGCCTGGTCGATCTCGCCCACCTGCACGCTCGAGCCGAGGCTCGCAGACCCCTCGTCTGGCTCCCGGCGACCGAGCAGCGCGCGCAGCAGCGTCGACTTGCCGGCGCCGTTGGGCCCGGTGATGCCGATCCGCTCCCCCGCGTTCACCTGCAGCGAGACCGGCCCGAGCGTGAACGCGCCCTGCCGCACGACCGCGCCGTTGAGCGTCGCGACGACCGTGCTCGAGCGCGGCGCCGCGCCGATCTCGAACTGCAGCTGCCATTCCTTGCGCGGCTCCTCGACCTCCTCGAGCCGGGCGATGCGGCTCTCCATCTGCCGCACCTTCTGCGCTTGCTTCTCGCTCGACTCGGTCATCGCGCGGCGGCGGTTCTTGTCGTTGTCGGGCGCCTTCTTCATCGCGTTGCGCACGCCCTGGCTCGACCACTCTCGTGTGCGGCGGGCGCGCGCGACGAGGTCGGCCTTCTGCTCGGCGAACTCCTCGTACTGCTCGCGGGCGTGCCGGCGGAGCGTCGCGCGCTCCTCGAGGTACGAGTCGTAGCCGCCGCCGTAGACGCGGTTCGACGACTGCGCGAGGTCGAGCTCGAGCACGCGCGTGACGCAGCGGGCGAGGAACTCGCGGTCGTGGCTCACGAGCACGACGCCGCCGCGCAGCCCTTGCACGAAGGCCTCGAGCCGCTCGAGCCCGTCGAGGTCGAGGTCGTTCGTCGGCTCGTCGAGCAGCACGATGTCGAAGCGGCTCAGCAGCAGCGCCGCGAGCCCGACGCGCGCCGCCTGCCCGCCCGAGAGCGACGTCATGAGGGCCTGCTCGATCGGCTCGCCGTCGAGCTCGAGCCCGAGCTCGGCGAGCACGATCGGCGTGCGCTCCTCCAGATCGGCGGCGCCGCTCGCGAGCCAGCGTTCGAGTGCGGATGCGTAGGTGTCGGCGGGATCGGTGCCGGCCGGTGCGAGCGCGGGGTCGCCGAGCGCCGCCGCGGCGGCGTCCATCTCACGGGTCGCGGCCGCGCAGCCCGTGCGGCGCGCGATGTAGTCGACGACGGTCTCGCCCGCGACGCGCTCGTGCTCCTGCGGCAGCCAGCCGACGAACGCGTCGGCCGGGGCGAGCGACACCGTCCCGGCCTGCGGCTCGTCGACGCCGGCGAGGATGCGGAGCAGCGTCGACTTGCCCGCGCCGTTCGCCCCGACGACGCCGACGACGTCGCCGGGCGCGACGGTGAGGTCGAGGGAGTCGAAGAGCGTGCGGTGGCCGTGGCCACCCGCGAGCCCCTGCGCGACGAGGGTTGCGGTCATCCCGCCATCCTCCCAGGTCCGAAAACGACCAGCAGCAAGCGCTTGAGCGTGAGGGCGCCCTACAGTTAGCGCCATGCTGATTGATGACCTGGACGAGTCTGCTCGCATCCTCATTCAAAGCAGAGCGCGCGCCGCTGGGGAAAGCCTGACAACGCTCGCTAGCCGCTACAAGGGTCGCACCGCATCCGAACTTGCGCAGGAGCTGGCAGCTACCGAAAAGCCGGACAAGCCCGGACTAGGGCTATTGCTCGCGAAGGTCGCGCTCGAAGAGGCGGTAAGCGCAAGGTCTCGGGAGCAGTTCAGCGACTTCCTATTCAGGTTCGGCGCACACTTGAGAGCGAGCTTAAGCGCACCGGGTCTGACACCCTCGCAGCGGTTGGCATTGGCCACCGCAGCAGAGAACTTGTTCCACACACTCCCCACGTCGAGCGGGCCTCAGCGCGCCGAGGCCGCCGCCGTGCGTGTTCGGCTGAGCGGCCCCGATCTGCACGACAGCGACTGGCTCTCGGTACTGGGACTGTCCCGTGAGCAGTTCGATTCGATCATGCGACAGTTCAGTAGGGAGCTCCGTCCGCGCGACGGCGAGCGGCCGCTGCGCAATCAGGTACAGCCGCAGGAACGTTTCGGTTCCCCTCGGAGAGGCAGCGGCGTTAGCGACCTTCCCCATTGGTTGTCTGTCGAAGCCGTCGGCCACGTCGACTCACTGGTGGCGGCGGGCGCGAACTGGGATCCAGCCCTGTACCGCACCGACCGCCACTCGGATCCGGAACTGGCGTGGACCGAGTTCGTGAGAGGCAACTTTGAGAGCGCGAGAAGCGCGGTCGAAGGCGTGCTTGCGCAACTGGGCGAGGCCTGGGGACCTTCATCCGGCGTGGATGCCCTCCGGACGTGGAACTGGCTACGCCTGGTCGTCGAACTCGCCCGCATCGAACGCGGCCAAGCCAGCGATGCGCGTCGTTCCTGGACCTCTGTCTGTGAGCTGGCCCTCCGATGCGTTCCCGACGATCACCGCCTGGATTCTTGGTTGATCAACGCTCTGGGTGATTTCGTCGCGAACGACCCTGCATCGCAACGGGCATGGTGTGCCTACACGCTGCGGCTGGTCGCCGCCGTGGGTCACGAGGTGGCCCTGTCTGCGTACTCGAACTCCGAAAAGGCGACTCTTCGACAGGCCTGGCAAGAACATTTTGATCTCGATGCGCTGGAAGCGAAGAACACCGCTGCTGCGACGGCGAAGCTAGTGCCTCTCTACCAACGCGTCTTTCAGACCTTCTACGTGGGGGCTCGGCAAGCGCAGACGCCCAGTCTGGTCGTTCGAGACGGAGTCGCGTTGCGCACGGGCTGGCTGGACGAAGTGGAGCTCGCCATAGTACGTGATGCGCAGGAGATGTTCTCCGAGGCGGAGCGACTCACGGAACTAGAAACGACAACTCATCACGACCTATCCGAGGCTCGCCGGGACTTGAATCTCCTGTCAAGCCGCATCATCGACTCCGGTAGCGCACTCCTACAGGACCTCATAGCACCCCTAGTCACAATCGCTTGCGAGCGTGCTGATGGGGCGATCGCGAGGTTGGGCGAAATATCTCGCCCGAGCATCACGGTCCGGCTCGCGTCGTCGAAGTTGCCGTTCAGTGCCGCGGAGGGCTCGGCGTACGACATCCGATTCATAGTCGTCAACACGGGAAACGCCACCGCGGAGAAAATTACACTCCGGGTCTCCGCTCCGGAAATCGGCCTGGCGGGAAGCGGGACCCTCGAGACGCTCGGGCCTGGAGCATCGAATGAGATCGTCGCCAGGATTGTGGCGTCCGGAATTGCGCGACGGGCCATCAGTCTAGAATGCGTTATGGACTGGACAGATCAGCTCCTGCAGAGCTTCACGATGAGCACTTCCCTTGCTGCCGAAGATCAGATGCCTGTGACTTGGTCTCAGATGGATGTGAACCCGTTCAACCTTGGAACAATCTCGGAGCCGGAGAGGCTCGTCGGTCGCGCGGATGACCTGAAGTCGCTCGACGCGCTGCTCGCGGGAAACGCTTCCGCGTACATCACCGGCCACAAGAGGGTGGGCAAGACCTCACTGACGCGCGTCCTGCTCCGGGAGGTGTCGCAGTCGCGCGGATGGGCGGGCAGTCTCTTGGCTCTTGGCCGTGCCCTCGGGCCCGGACAATCGGCCGGAGACCTCGTCATCTCGCTACTCGATGAAATCCAAGACGCAGTTTCGCAAGCGTATGGGATCGTGCTGGACGACCCGACACTGCTGGCACCGCCAGACGGGGGCAACTTCGCGCGCGTTGCCAACCGATGGCTTCGCTCCGCGTCCCGCAAGTTGCCTGCGGAGGCACGGGTGCTGATTGCGATCGACGACTTCGACGAACTTCCGCGTCACCTCGTGGAGGGTCCGCAGGCAGACACTCTATTCCTCTTCTTGCGTTCGTTGGTCGACGAGCCTTGGTTGAATCTGATCGTCGTTGGCAGCGAAGTTCTGCCGTCCATCATTCAGGCGCAAGCCCATAAGCTGAACCAGGTCGTGCCCGTCTCGGTCACGAACTTCGCGTCGCCGACATCCACTGCGGAGCTTCTCGAGACGCCTACAGCGACGAAACTCGAGTGGGATGTCGAATCCGTAGACCGCGTCCACTACCTGTGCTCCGGGAACCCCTATTACGAGACGCTCTTGGCTCAACGCATCTGGCTCATGATGCGGGAGATGTCCCGGTCCGTGGTGACCTCGGCCGATGTCAACGAGGCGGCTGTCAGCGTGGCGAACGAGGCTCCGGACTCCCACTTCATTCATCTATGGGCGGATAGCACCAGCGGCCTCGACCACAATGCACGTCGGGCGATCGTCGCCAGCGCCGTACTGAGGTCGATCGCGCGATGCGGCGGTGAGGCGCTAGTACCGGCGAGCGCTGAAGAAGTTACTGGCTTGGCGCAGCGGTGGATCCAGACCGCGACCACGGAGGAGTTGAATCAGTCCATCGCGACCTTGAAATCTCGAGAAGTTGTCAGCAGTCCGGCCGAGGACCGCCTCCTTATCAGCATCCCTTTGGTTGGAATCTGGCTTCAGTCGGCAGGGGCGCGGGCTCTCGACAGCGTATACGCAGACTCTAAGCACGCTACTGCCACAGTACGAATGATAACTGACTCGGATCTTGTGTCTCTCTCGAAGAATCTTCGTTATCGCGGCGAGGCGATATCCGAGATTCGAATCAAGGCTTGGCTAGAACAGTTCGGCGGCCATGACCGCCAGTACCTAGCGTACAAGATGCTGCGCCGAATGATCATGGATGGATACTTCCCGTCAACTCGACTGCAGAACACCGCACTACCTCGACTGGCGCAAGCGGCTTCCAAGTTAGAGGCCGCGCGACTGCTTGTTCGCGAAGCAAACAACCAGTATTACAAGAACGCGATTCTGGTTAACCACGGCGTCCCTGGCGACAGCACTCAGGGCACACTAAGCGCGTTGGCGAAGTCTCTCGGCATCAAGAAAGCAAATATCGTCAAGACCGATGACCTTACGGATCGTATCCGTTCATACTCGGGAACCGTCGTCCTCTTCCTGCTCGATGACTACTGCGGCACGGGAACACACCTCGGTCGGGAGCTCGATCGGATTAGTGAGAACGTGTCGAGCATGGGCGAGGACTGGGTTGAGAAGGTGCACGTCGTTGTTGGCGCCAGCGTCGTCGCGGACGAGCGGGACTTGCCTTTAGGCTCGGGGGTGCTCAGTGTCGAGACGGTCGGCGGCACCTATCTCGGGGACCGTTTCCGGCCGTTTTCGGCATCATCGGGCATCTTCGATTCGGATGACGAGCGTGCGCGCGCAGAGGAAATGACGCGCTCCATCGGGAGTTCGCTATTGCCGAACAACCCGCTCGGATACGGGGGCCGCGCTCTGCTAACCCTCTTCGAGTTCAACTGTCCGAATAACGTTGCACCGATCTTTTGGCGTGGGGGCAGCGTCGCCGGCTCAGCGTGGACTCCCTTGTTCGAGAGAGCGGTCTGATCGTCGAGGTTCACTTCGGGATTGTCGTGATCGATGAGCCGCTACGGCGCGATCGCTGATGTCGATAGGAGTTCTGCGCACTTCCGGCGCTGCGATCTCGGTCGGTGTCGTCAACACCGCGGAAGCCCTCACGCCGCCTCGATCGGCAGCCAGTACTGGCACGTCGCGTGCGACTCGGTGAGCTCAAGGTAGCGGAGGATCGACGGCCCGGGCCGCAGTCGCCAGGGGTTCGACGGGAACCAGTCGGTCGCCGTCGCCGCCATCATTTGCTGGAGCGCCTCGGGGAACGGCCCGCTCGATCGGAAGACCGCCCACGTGCCGGCCTCCGCGCGCACGACATCGAGATCGTCGGGCACCGCGGAGCCGGCGTGCATCGCGACACCGTGCAGGTAGGTCAGCGGCGAGCCCTCCGGCGCATCCGGCTGGATGTCGGCCATCACCGCGAGGATGCCGGCGGGGTCGGTGTCGTTCAGGCCCTTGAGTCGCGCGTGCTCCTCGGACGGGAGCGAGGCGATGTGCGCCTGGATGTGCGGGTTGACGCCGCGGTGGATGAGCGGCACCTCGGCGGCGTGGCCGACGAGGGCGAGCGCGGGTCGATCGGTGATCGTGACATCCATGGGGGTGCCTCCTTCGACGCTCAGGCGGAACCGGAGCATGGGTTGTGTGCTGAGCGGACCACCGCTGCGGCGCGCTTCCGCCGGCCCGGTGCCGTGCACGGCGCGGAACGCGCGACCGAACGCCTCGACCGAGCCGTACCCGTAGCGCACGGCGACGTCGAGCAGGCTCGGAGCGCCGCGCACGAGGTCCGCGGCTGCGAGCGTCATCCGCCGCCGTCGCACGTACTCCGACAGCGGCATGCCAGCGAGCGCCGAGAACATGCGGCGCACGTGGTACTCGGTCGTCGCGTGCTCTCGAGCGAAGCGAGCGGCGTCGATCGGCGCGGCCGGGTCGCGCTCGACGAGCTCGACGAGGGCGTTCAGCGTGCCGATCATGGTCCTCCTTCCGCACTCCATCGTCGTCGCGAGCCCGTCGGCGCACCCGATGATCCGTGCCGGGCTCGATCGTCGCTCGCGACAGTAGTCGCGCAGCCACTACGGCGAGCGAACGGGCACACTCGAGGCATGGACGATCTGCTCGTGCCGCCCGGCCCCGGGGCGCCGCGTGGCCTGCGCGTGCCGGCGACCGAGCTCGTCGAGCAGTTCTCCCGGTCGTCCGGCCCCGGCGGTCAGGGCGTCAACACCGCCGACTCCCGTGTGCAGCTGAGCCTCGACCTCGGCTCGACGACGGCGCTCGACGACGAGCAGCGGCGGCGCGCGCTCGACCGACTCGCGCCGCGCCTCGCCGGCACGGTGCTCACCATCAGCGCCTCCGAGCATCGCTCGCAGCTCGACAACCGCGTCGCCGCGCGGCGCCGGCTCGCGGCCCTGCTCCGCGAGGCCGTCGTGCCGCGGCTGACGCGCCGCGCGACCCGCCCGACGCGCGGCTCGCAGCGTCGGCGGGTCGAGGCGAAGCTCCGGCGCTCCGCGACCAAGCAGAACCGCCGGCCTCCGCGCCCCGAGTGACGAGCCGCGGCGTCAGCGGCCACGGCTAGCCTGGCCCCATGCCATCGCGCGCCGACAGCATCGCGGAGCGCCGCCGCGAGGTGCTCGCTCGCCTCGACGAGGTCGAGCGAGAGCTCGTCGAGCTGCGACGGATGCGCGAGGGCCTCAACGACGACGACGAGCACGATCCCGACGGCGTCTCCCTCTCCTCCGAGTGGTCGCGACTCGAAGGGCTCCGGCAGACGCAGCTCGAGGCGCTGGCCGCGATCGACGAGGCGAGCGCCCGGCACGAGCGAGGCGAGGACTCGCTCTGCAGCGTGTGCGGTCAGCCGATCGCTCCCGAGCGGCTCGAGGCGCGGCCCCAGGCCACGACCTGCATCGACTGCGCTCGCCGCCTCGAGAGCTGAGCGCGCGACCGACGCTCCGCCGGTTCTCCGCATAGCATGCGGCTGTAGCCTGCCTCCATGCGACGCAACGCGAGCCGGGAAGCCCCCGACGGTCATAGTCCGAACGCCCAGGTGACCCTGGGCGCGCCCCAGCACGCGGAGTTCCGCCGATGAGCGCGGATCTCGCGACGAACATCGCCCTCGTCGTGGCGTTCGTCCTGATCGGCGGCGTGTTCGCCGCGACGGAGATGGCGCTCGTCACTCTCCGCGAGGGCCAGATCAACGCGCTCGCCGCGCGAGGCAAGCGCGGCGAGAAGGTGGCGGGGCTCGCCCGGAATCCCAACACCTTCCTCTCCGCCGTGCAGATCGGCGTCACCGTCGCCGGCTTCGCCTCTGCGGCGTTCGGCGCCTCCTCGATCGCGCCGTACGTGACGCCGCTGCTGAGGCAGCTGGGCTTGAGCGAGCAGGTCGCCGGCACCGTCGCGACCGTCGTGCTGACGCTCGCGATCGCGTACCTCTCGCTCGTGCTCGGCGAGCTCGCGCCCAAGCGGCTCGCGATCCAGCGCAACACGGCCTTCGCCTACGCCGTCGCGCCGATCCTGAACGGCTTCGCGATCGTGATGAAGCCCGTCATCTGGTTCCTGTCGGTCTCGACGAACCTCGTCGTGCGACTCCTGGGCGGCGATCCCCACAAGACGGGCGAGGAGATGACGGAGGAGGAGCTGCGCGACATGGTCTCGAGCCACGCGGGCTTCCCCGACGAGGAGCGGCGCATCCTCGACGACGTGCTCTCGCTCCGCGATCGCCAGCTGAGCGAGGTCATGCGGCCTCGGCCCGAGGTCGCGGCGCTCGACGGCACCGCGACGGTCGAGCAGGCGGCGGCGATCGTGCGCGAGCAGCCCTACTCGCGCTACCCGCTCATCGATCGCGGCATCGACGACATCACCGCCTTCGTGCACGTGCGCGACCTCTTCGACGCGGTGCAGGATCGCTCGGCCGCGACCCTCGACGAGATCGGCCGTCCCATCCCCTACTTCCCCGCGACGGCGCGCGTGCTGCCGACGCTTGCGACCATGCGGGCGGAGGGCCACCACATCGCGGTCATCATCGACGAGTACGGCGGCACCGACGGCATCGTCACGCTCGAGGACCTGCTCGAGGAGGTCGTCGGCGAGATCTTCGACGAGTATGACACCGAGACCGGGCCGAGCGAGCTCTCGACGGAGGGCGGCACGGTCGACGGCCGACTCAACTTCCAGGACTTCGAGGAGGCGACGGGCGTGCGGCTGCCGAGCAGCTCCGCCGACACCGTCGCCGGCTTCGTCCTCGAGCGACTCGGGCGCCTGGCGAAGGTCGGTGACGTCGTGGGGATCGACGGCGCGCTGCTGAAGGTCACGGCGCTCGACCGGCATCGCATCGCCGAGCTCTTCGTCACGCCCGTCGCCGACCCGACTCCGGAGGGCGAGACGCGCGCCGAGGCGTGACGCCGGCTCCGGACCCCTAGCGGAGCAGTCGCAGACGCGGTTACGCTCCCGTCATGCTGAAGGCGGGCGCGACCCACGACGCGTGGGTGCCGGCGATGGTCGCCGCGGTGCTCGCGGCGCTCGGCGCGGTCTCGCTGCAGGTCGCGGCGGCGCTGAACGTCCTGCCGGAGGCACCGGTCGAGCTGGCGTGGCTGCTCGGGTGGGTGCTGCTCTCGTGGTCGATCTTCGCGATCTCGGCCGCTCTGCTGCTGGCCTGGCGCTCTCCGCGCACGACGAACCCGCCGCTGGCTCCGAGCCTGCTCGTGATCGGCGCGGCGGTCGTCGCCCTCGCGATCGCCGTGGCGCTGCACCCGCCGTTCGGCGCTGGCGCGGGCGTCGGCTGACGCCGCCCCGAACAGCGAGAGCCCCTCTCGCAGTCGCTGCGGAGGGGCATTCGCGTGGCCTTCGTCCAAGGCATCGAGCGCCCCAGGAGTTCCAGGATCGATGATGTCGCTCCACGCTGGGAGTGAACCGAGTGGCGCCTGAGACCGCTGCTCGGACGGATGGGCTACCGCCGCCCGTCGTCAGCTCGCCTGCTCCTCCGCCTTCTCGAGCGGGATCGAGGCTGCGCGGATGCCGCGCAGCACCCGGAGCGTCCGCGCGACGCGCGGCAGCGAGATGATGAGCAGCCCGCCGAGCATGTTGCACGGGATGACGATCGCGAACCACTGCGCGAAGTCGCCGATCGAGATGTCTGCGCCCGCGAGCATCGCGCCGAAGATGATGATGGCGTTGAGCGCCCCGTGCAGCATGCCGAAGCCGATCACCAGCAGGCCGGAGATCGTGCACGTGACCACCGCGACGACGTCGTCCGACGAGCCCTGCTGCATCCGCGTCGACAGCGTGATCGTCGCGCCCGCGAGGAGCGCGAGCGCGATCATCACGGGCAGCGAGGGCTGATCGATGTAGCCGACGGCCGAGTCGATCATGGTCTGGTGGTAGTCCGGCAGGGCGACGACCACGATCGCCATGAACGCGAGCCCGCCGAGCAGGTTGGTGACGAGCGTCACCGCCCAGAGGCGCAGCATCTGGAGCCACGTGCCCTGCCCGGCGATCACGGCGTTCAGCGGGAGCAGGAACTCCTCGGTGAAGAGCTCCGAGTGCGCGAGCTTGAGCGCGAGCAGCCCCACGCCGAAGGCCATGCCGGCGAGGATGTCAGAGCCCGTCGCCTGCTTGACGAGCACCATCGCGAGGATGCCGAGGCCCACGTCGAAGCCGCCGAAGATGCCCGTGATGATGAGCTCGGGCCACTTGCGGTTCAGCCGCTCCGCGCCCTTGACGACGGTCGTGACGGCTTCGTCGAGCAGCGCGTCCTCGATGTCGAAGTCGCTGTCGCCGAGGTTCCGGCGCTGCTCACGCTCTTCCATGCGCACAGCGTACGGATGCGGTGCCGTGCGCGGGCGCTCGGGTCGCGGTGATCAGCGGGCGAGCGCCGCCGCGAGGTAGGGGGCGGTGCGGCTCGCGGCGCTCGTCGCCACCTGCTCGGGCGTGCCCTCCGCGACCACCTGGCCGCCCGCATCCCCCGACCCCGGGCCGAGGTCGATGACCCAGTCGGCCTCTGCGACGATGCGCATGTCGTGCTCGACCATGATGACGGTGCTGCCGCCGTCGACGAGGCGGTGGAGGTGCGCGAGCAGGCGGTCGGCGTCGGCGGCGTGGAGCCCCGAGGTCGGCTCGTCGAGCAGGTAGAGGGTGTCGCCGCGCTGGCCCCGCTGTAGCTCGGCGGCGAGCTTGACGCGCTGCGCCTCCCCGCCCGAGAGCTCGGTCGCCGGCTGGCCGAGCGCGACGTAGCCGAGCCCGACGTCGAGGAGCGCGTCGAGGTGCCGGTTGACCTCGGCGTCGTCGGTGAGGGATGCGCGGGCGTCGCGCACGCTCATGGCGAGCACGTCGGCGATCGAGCGGCCGTCGAGCTCGATCTCGAGCGTCTCGGCGTTGTAGCGGGTGCCGCCGCACGTCGTGCACGGCGCGTGCACGGTCGGGAGGAAGAGCAGCTCGACCTCCATCGTGCCCTCGCCCTTGCACGTCGGGCAGCGGCCGGCGGGCAGGTTGAACGAGAAGCGGCTCGCGGCGTAGCGGCGCCGCCTCGCCTCCGGCGTCGCGGCGAACAGCGCCCGCACGCGGTCGAAGAGGCCGGTGTAGGTCGCGACGTTCGAGCGGGACGTGCGGCCGATAGGCCGCTGGCTCACCTGCACGACGCGGCGCAGCCGCCCCGCCGGCCCGTGGGCGCGACCGGCGGTCTCGGCCTCGACGCGCTGCGTCAGCGGGTCGGCGGGCGCCGCGCCGTCGTCGGCCGCGGAGGCGTCGTCGACCTCGCTCGCGAGGCTCGCCCGCAGCAGCTCCGGGAGGGCCTGCACGACGAGCGTCGACTTGCCGGAGCCCGAGACGCCGGTCACCGCGGTGAGCGCGCCGAGCGGGAACGCGACCGAGAGGTCGCGCACGTTGTGCCGCGAGACGCCGCTCAGCTCGAGCGCCCCGTCGCCCTCACGCCGGGCTCGGCGCTCGCGGCTAGGCTGCGGCGCGTCGAAGAGGTAGCGGCGGGTGACCGACTCCTCCGCGTCGCGGAGGCCCTCGAGCGGCCCCGAGTGGACGACGGTGCCGCCCTCGGAGCCCGCGCCCGGGCCGATGTCGACGATCCAGTCGGCCTCGCGGATGACGTCGAGCGAGTGCTCGACGAAGAAGACCGAGTTGCCCGAGTCGCGCAGCCGCCGCAGGATGCCCAGCAGCGACTCGGTGTCGGCGGGGTGCAGGCCCGCGGAGGGCTCGTCGAGCACGAAGACGACACCGAAGAGTTGCGAGAGCACTTGCGTCGCGAGACGCATGCGCTGCAGCTCCCCCGACGAGAGCGATGCGGTGGTGCGGTCGAGCGAGAGCGAGCCGAGCCCGAGGTCGATGATGGGCGAGAGGCGGGCGAGCAGGTCGGTCACGAGGCGCCGGGCGGCGAGCAGCTGCTCGGGGTGGCCGTCGCCGCCGCTCGGCCGCCAGTCGGGCTCGAGCACGCCCCGCAGCAGCGCCGCGACGTCGTCGAGCGGCATCGCCGCGAGCTCGGTGATCGCGAGCCCCTCGAACGTGACCGCGAGCGCCTCGCCCTTCAGCCGGCGACCCCCGCACTCGGGGCACGCGACGCTCACGATGAACGACGCGGCCCGCTCGCGCATCCGGGCGCTCTTCGAGCCCGCGAACGTGCCCAGCACGTAGCGGCGCACGCCCTGGAAGGTGCTCATGTAGCGCGGCGGGGTGCCGTCGGCGATCGCCTGCCGCACCTCGGCGGGGCCGCGGTCGGTGTAGATCGGCACCTGTGGCGACTCGTCGGTGTAGAGCGCCCAGTCGCGCTGCTCGCGCGGCAGCTCGCGCCACGGCACGTCGATGTCGTAGCCGAGCGAGATGAGGCTGTCGCGCAGCTGCTTGCCGTGCCACGCGGTCGGCCAGGCGGCGAGCGCGCCCTCGCGGATCGTGAGGGATGCGTCGGGCACCATGAGCGACTCCGGCACGTCGTGCACCTGGCCGAGTCCGTGGCACGTGGGGCACGCGCCCTGCACGGTGTTGGTCGAGAAGTCCTCCGCGTAGAGCATCGGCGCGCCGGGCGGGTACGTGCCGACGCGCGAGTAGAGCATGCGCACGACGTTCGAGATGGAGGTGGCGCTGCCGACGGTCGAGCGCGCCGAGCCGCCGGAGCGCTGCTGCGGCAGCGCGACGGCCGGCGGCAAGCCGTCGATCGCGTCGACGTCGGGCACCCCGACCTGGCTCATGAGCCGGCGCGCGTAGGGCGCGACCGACTCGAAGTAGCGGCGCTGCGACTCGGCGTAGATCGTGCCGAAGGCGAGCGAGCTCTTGCCGGAGCCCGAGATCCCGGTGAACGCCACGAGCGCATCGCGCGGGATGTCGAGGTCGACGCCGCGCAGGTTGTGCTCGCGAGCGCCGCGGACCCGCACCCGATCCAAGCCGTCCTGCGTCGCGCTCCCCTGTGCATCCATCACGCCAGCCTCTCGCGAAGCCGGTGCAAGCACCCTGAGGGCGACGCGGCGCTCAGGCGACCGCGTCGCGGATCACCCGGACGGTCTCGATCCCGGCCCAAACGTGCCGGGTCTCTGCCGTGAGCGACCAAGACGCAGCCAGCCTGCTCGCGGACGCGTCCGGTCCTCGGACCCGACGCTAGAGGTACCGCGGGAAGACGTCCGCGAACCTATCAACGGTCGCGACCGCCCACTCGCGAAGCTCTGCCCGCACCAGCTCGTCTCGGAAGTCGCCGTGCCTCTTCACGAGGATTCTGCTTGCAGCCTTCGTCGGGAGTTCCTGCCACTCACACTTCATTCCGAGTTGCGCCTCGATGGCACCCTTATGGGTCTCAAGTGAATAGTACGTCTCCTTCGCATTCGCATAAAACTCGACGCCGACATACGTCTTCTGTGAGTTCAAGGTGATCGAGATCTGCCCCTTACCGGATCCAACGCGCACGTCATACCAGTGTTGCGGGGTCGGTCTAGCCCAGCTCTTCACGTGGCGAGCTCCGTCCAGGCCCGCTGCACGAACTTCCTCGAAGAACGCCTGCTGTTGGAGCTTCAGATCGCTGACCGAACCAGCAGAGGTGCTTTGCCTGACGACTTTCAGCCAGTCATTGGGCTTGGCAATGACATTGAAGCGTGGGGCGGGCCTGGAGTCACCGATACGCCATGCCTCGATCTGAATCAGGAACAAGTGAACCGAGTCGTCGGTGTGTTCGTTCAGCCAGTTCACCGCGTTCTCGTGCTCTTCGCGAGCATCCTTGACGATCCATACCAGCACTTCAGCCTGCTTGCCCGCGCCGTACGTAAGGATCTTTCCCAAATGATCATGGTCAGTCTGCTCGAGCTGGTTCTCGATGACGACCACGCGATCTTCGGAGTCGACGGCAAGGATGTCGGCCCTGTAGGTGCCCACGTTGACCTCTGTGTCGGTCACCGTGAGTGAGCCACCGCCGAGGATCACCTCCGCGAGCTGATCGATGTTATCGGGCATGGCAAGCCACTGGGTGAAGTCGGAGGCCTCGTGCTTCCAGACCTCTCGAAGCGGGACCTGCTCGAGTTTCCCCAACTCAGCCATCGGCAACGCTCGCACCAGATCACTCATGGCATAGACAGTATCGAGAGTTCAGTTCGAGGTCTGCCGACCGAGGCAATCAGTCATAGGCGGGGCGTCGTCGATGGCCATCTCCGCCGTGGAGCTAGTCGGTGATCGTGTCAACTAGGCGCCGCAGTTCGCGTGGTCAACCTGCGAAACCAGCTGCAGCAGCGGAGCCAGCATCTCTTGGTGATCGCGACCAAGCGCCCAAACGACCGCCCCAGGCTCAGTACAGCCAAGAATCGACACATTTGCTCAGCCATCGGCGTCGCGGATCGCGCGGAGACGCTCGATCGCGACGCGCACGCGCGCCGGGTCGGTGCCGCGCACGACGATGTTGGTGCCGTAGACGCCGGCGTCGTGGAACGGGTAGGAGCCGATGCTGAGCTCGGGCATCACGGCGGCGAGGTCGCGCAGCGGCTCGGCGATGCGGCCCTCCCCCACCTCGAAGCGCAGCTCGTCGGAGACGACCGGCAGCCCCGACTCGAGCCCAGGCAGGACCGCGTCGAGCATCGCGACGAAGATCGCGGGCACGCCGGCCATGACGTGCACGTTGCCGATGCGGAAGCCGGGCGCTCCGCTGATGCGGTTGTCGATGAGCGCCGCGCCGTGCGGGATGCGCGCCATCCGCAGGTGCGCGTCGGTGAGCGTGCGCCCCGGCCCGACGGCCGCCTGCAGCGCGGCGCGCGCATCGTCGCGCACCTCGACGCCGACGCCGAACGCATCCGCCACGGCGTCGGCCGTGATGTCATCGTGCGTCGGCCCGATGCCGCCGGAGGTGAAGACGTGGGTGTGCGCAGCGCTGAGGGCGCGCACCGCGTCGACGATGACAGCATGGTCGTCGGGGATGACCCTGATCTCGCGCAGGTCGATCCCGGCCTTCCCGAGCCGACCGGCCAGGTGGTAGGCGTTCGCCTCGCGCGTGCGCCCGGAGAGGATCTCGTCGCCGATCACGAGCATCGCGGCAGTCGGGTTCGTCATGGCTCCAGCGTGCCGCATCGACCTGCGCGAGACCGGCGAGCGCCTCAACTCGCCTGTCGCTCTGCCCTCTTCGGCGAAGCGGCGGACAGCGTGAACAACGTGACCGCCAAGAGAAAGGGCGCCTCAGCAATCAACTGAGGCGCCCAGGGCACTGCCCCTTAAAGCAACGGTCGCCTGCGCCACTGCCAGTCCCGTGAAGATGTCAGATACAAATGTCGACGCAATGGTAAGAACCGCTACAACCGAACCAGTCATATGACTCCCCCCTCCCAGATCGGGGCTTGAAGCCGAAACAACGGATATTGCTGTGACGAGGAGGACAAGCAGCACTGCCGTGCCAATAAGCAGCCGCCGGATTCGAACCGGCGAGCGACCGTGCACACTATGTAGTTAGACCTACATTATAGCATGTCTCGCGGGTTGCATCCGCGTTCTGTGAGCGGCGGGCCGTGACGCACGCCAGGTCGCGCACCGCCCGGCTAGCGAGACCGCTCGTTCCGTCTCGCGGCGAGGTGCAGTAGAACGGTGTCGGGCTGCCTCACCCGTCTAGTTCCGGGTCAATCAAACTCGGACGTCCACCACTTCAGAACCCGGAGATGTTCGGCACCACAATTGCCTCTTGTTCTAAGCAGAAGGTTCGCAAAGTGAACCGTCCCCGGTTCTCTGCCGCTCCTATGCGGGTGCCAGCACCGGGTGTGATGGCGTTTCGAGGTCAGCGTAGTACGCGGCCTCGAACTCCTCGGGAGGGACGTCGCCGAGGGTGGAATGCAGGCGCCTGGCGTTGTACCAGTCGACCCATTCAGCGGTGACCCATTCGACGTCCTCCAGCTGCTTGAGCGGACCGGTCCGGAAGGGCGAGTCGTCGCGAATCGCTTCGGTCTTGAACAGCCCGATCGTCGACTCGGCGAGGGCATTGTCATACGCGTCGCCGATCGAGCCGATCGACGCAGCGATGCCCTCCAGGGCGAGCGTCTCGGCGAAGCTCACGGACGTGAATTGAGACCCGGCATCGCTGTGATGGACCAGTCCGTCGAGCGCCGGGCGGCCGGCTCGGTCGCGCCGCCACAGGCCCATCCGCAGCGCCGTGGTCACCAACGGCGTCGTCTTCGTGGTCGCGGCCTGCCAGCCGACGATCGCGCGTGAGAAGCAGTCGATCACGAACGACACGTACGCGAACCCGGCCCAGGTGCGCACGTAGGTGAAGTCCGCCACCCAGCGCTGGTT
>NZ_ASHR01000016.1 GCF_000400485.1 Agrococcus pavilionensis RW1 | reverse complement strand
CAGCGCGTCGATGATCACCGCGTCATCCACAGCGCGGTTGCTGGGCTGGGCGCGCTTCCACGCCCGGTAGGTTCGCGCGGCGACCTCCACGCCCTGCTCCCGCAGGACCTGGCAGACCGACTCGACCGCGCGGCCCTTGGCCCGCTGCTCGTCGATGAAGCCGACGATCAGCGGCGTCGGGGGTCGAGTTCCCCGGCGAAGAAAACCGCCGCGTCGCGCAGGATCGCGTTCGCCTCACGCAGCTCACGGTTCTCCCGCTCAAGCCGCCGCACCCGCTCCGACTCGCTCGTCGAGGCGCCCTGCCGTTCGCCGGCGTCGATCTGAGCCTGCCGCACCCATCGGCGCAGCGACTCGGCCCCGAAGCCGAGCCGTTTCGAGACCGTCTCGCACGCGGTCGTCAGGTTCGGGTACTCATCGAGATGGTCGAGCACGAGCCGGATCGCTCGCTGCTTCGTCTCCTCCGGGATCTGCTTCGGCATGATGACTATCTTCCTTCCAGACTCGAAAGGAACCGGCATCAAACCGGGGACGGTTCACAGACACTCGTCTCGAGCCTGAGTGCCTTTAAGGTGGCGTGATGGATCTGTCGTCGCCGTTTGGGAAGCTCGCTCACGCCATGCGTCATATGCAACGGCTCGGGGACATGCAGCGTGAGTACCGAGAAAGCAACCCCATCGAGTACAGCCACTTTCACAACACCGACTATGGACGGTCGCCCATCCTTGCAACGCAGTGGAGGGTCCGAAAGTTTGAACCGCTCGAGGACACGTGGAGCTATGTGTCGGGCGACGCGATCAACAACATGCGCTCGGCGCTCGACCACGCCATGCTCCTGACGGCGGCCCGCTTCCGCACCCTCAGCTCCAAGGATGAGCGCCGCGTGCAGTATCCGATCTTCACAGACGGCGCGAAGTGGGAGCAATGGAGGCAAAGGAACGAGTATCAGCTCGATGAGCCGACGCTGGATGCTCTCGAGGCCGTGCAACCGATTGACGATGGGTCGGGCGAGGAGAGGGCATTGGCGCTGCTGAACCGCCTCTCGAACGTGGACAAGCACCGCCGCATCCTCACGCACACCATGAGCCGGCCAGATGTTGTCGTTCACGTCAGCCCACCCATGGAGGTCGTCTTCGAGAAGTACGCGAACGAGCCGATGCGCGAGGGACTGACTCTCGCCACCGTGAAGTTCCTTCGTCCGCAGCACAGCGGAACGCTCGACACCCACCTTGATGTCGAGTACTACGAGGTGATGAGCCTGGACAACGGCACAATGCTCCCGATCGCTCTCACCATGCACGTCATGTTCACCGCGGCGTTCTACGCCGTAGCGGAACTACTCGAGCCCATCGCCAACGAGACCGACCGCTGGTTCGTGCAGCAGATCGAGGACAACGAGAAGGAAAACCTTCGAAAGATGCTCCGCTCCTTCATGAACGAGGAAGCCGCGACCGCCTTCGAAGCCACCGCCGACACCGTCTGAACGGAGCGCAGACCCCGGTCCCCCGTTCTCGCTCGCTCGGGCGGCACGGCGAGGTTTCTCTCCCCGTGTGCGAAATGATCGGCCCTTGGATAGTCAGTAGCGACCATCGACGATGTCAATCGTGCGGTGTCGTGGGCATCGTGCGCCGAATGCGCGGCGCGCTTGGGCGTTCGCGAGTAGGGCCTGCTGTTTGGCCACTTCAAGGACGGGCGAAACCGGGAGCAGAAGTACCCGCGGACTCACTGCTGATTCGACGCCCGCGTGGCGGCAGTTTCCGCGGTATTAAGCTGAGCCGAGGCCGGAGCTACACGTTGAAGCGGAACTCCACCACGTCGCCGTCGGCCATCACGTAGTCCTTGCCCTCGATGCGCACGCGGCCAGCGGCCTTCGCCTCGGCCATCGAGCCGTACTGGTCGAGGTCGGCGAACGAGACGACCTCCGCCTTGATGAAGCCGCGCTCGAAGTCGGTGTGGATGACGCCCGCCGCTTGCGGCGCGGTCCAGCCCTTGCGGATGGTCCAGGCGCGCGACTCCTTCGGGCCCGCCGTGAGGTAGGTCTGCAGGCCGAGGGTGTCGAAGCCGATGCGCGCGAGCTGGTCGAGGCCCGACTCCTCCTGGCCGAGCGACTGCAGCAGCTCGAGCGCCTCGTCCTGGTCGAGGTCGATGAGCTCCGACTCGACCTGCGCGTCGAGGAAGACGGCCTTCGCGGGCGCGACGAGCGCCGCGAGCTCGGCCTTCTTCACCTCGTCCGAGAGCACCGCCTCGTCGACGTTGAAGACGAAGAGCTGCGGCTTCGCGGTCAGCAGGCCGAGCTCCTTGATGGGCGCGACGTCGAAGCCCGCCTGCGACAGCGTCGTGCCGGCGTTCAGGATCGACTGCGCCTCGACCGCGGCGGCGAGCACGGCCGGGTCGGCCTTCTTGCCCCGCACTTCCTTCTCGAGGCGCGGCACCGCCTTCTCGAGCGTCTGCAGGTCGGCGAGGATGAGCTCGGTGTTGATCGTCTCCATGTCGGAGGCCGGGTCGACCTTGCCGTCGACGTGCACGACATCCGAGTCGCTGAAGCCGCGCACGACCTGCGCGATCGCGTCGGCCTCGCGGATGTTCGCGAGGAACTGGTTGCCGAGCCCCTCGCCCTCGCTCGCGCCCTTCACGATGCCGGCGATGTCGACGAACGAGACGGTCGCGGGCAGGATCTTGGCCGAGCCGAAGATCTCGGCGAGGCGCGTGAGGCGCTCGTCCGGCAGCTCGACCACCCCGATGTTCGGCTCGATCGTCGCGAACGGGTAGTTCGCCGCGAGCACGGTGTTCTTGGTGAGAGCGTTGAAGAGGGTCGACTTGCCCACGTTGGGGAGTCCGACGATGCCGATCGTGAGTGCCACGACAGACCAGCCTACCGGCGCGCATCCGCCGCCCGGGCCCGACGGGCGGCCGCACTAGCCTCGGGATCATGGATGCGTCACCGGGGCCGGGCGGGCGGGCCGCGCCCCTCGTCGCGTACCTCCGGGGCATCGCCGGCCCGGACCGCTCGCCGCGCTGGAACCGCGACCTCGCGGTGCTGCTCGCGCTCACGGCGGGCATCCTCAACTCCGTCGGCTTCATGGCGATCGCGCTCTACACCTCGCACATGACGGGCCTCACCGCGATGCTCGCCGACAGCCTCGTGCTCGGCTCGCTCGACATCGCGCTGCTGTGCTTGACCGGTCTCACCTCGTTCGTCGTCGGCGCGGCGGTGTGCGCGCTGCTCTTCAACTGGGCGCGGCGTCGCGAGCTGCAGAGCCGCTTCGCGATCGTGCTGCTGCTCGAGGCGGCGCTCGCGCTCTTCATCGGCCTCGTCGCGCACGAGCTCACCGCCGACGCCGGGCGCGAGTGGGTGCTCATCGCCCTGCTCGGCTTCACGATGGGCCTGCAGAACGCCGTGATCACGAAGATCTCGGATGCGCAGATCCGCACGACGCACGTGACCGGCATGGTCACCGACATCGGCATCGAGCTCGGCAAGCTCGTCTATCCGAAGCGCGCCGGCGACCCCGATCCCGTGCGACCGCGGCTCGGGCGGCTCGGCCTGCACGTGCTGCTCGTGAGCGCCTTCTTCGTCGGCGGCGTGACCGGCGCGCTCGCCTACCAGGCGATCGGCTTCCTCACCGTCGTGCCTACCGCCGTGCTGCTGCTCGCCTTCGCGAGCGTGCCGGTGATCGAGGATGCGCGCGGGCGCTCGCGACGCTCCGCGTGAGCGCGACGCGGCCCTCCCCTTTCCCAGGCTGCGCGCGTAGCGTCGTGTCCACAGCGCAGCCGACGGCTGCCGCAGGACCGCGGAGGAGAGCGATCATGGCGAACTGGAACGATCCGACGTACGACTCGCGCGAGGGCGACCCGGTCTACCACGAGGCACCGCCGGCGGACAGCGGCTCGGCGAGCTCCTTCGACGCCCGGCACAACGAGTTCGTGCCCGAGGAGGGCCAGTCCGGCGCCGGCGTCGACGCTCGCACGGGCGAGACGGTCCACGGCGACGGCGAGGCCAAGGAGGCGCCGAACGACGACTTCTCGGCCGGGCGCGACGCCGCGCAGCCCGAGGAGCTCGACGGCGGCGACCAGCGGCACCTCGAGGACGCCGCGCGCGACCAGGACGCCCCGAGCCTCGAGGGCGACGGGCGCTGACCGAGCGCATCCGACGCCGCTTCGTCGTGCACGGCACCGTGCAGGGCGTCGGCTTCCGCATGGCCGCGCGCCGCGAGGCGGAGCGGCTCGGGCTCGCGGGCTCGGTGCGCAACCGCTTCGACGGCACCGTCGAGGCGGAGGCCGAGGGTGCGACGGATGCGGTGGCGGCGTTCGGCGCGTGGCTCGCGCACGGGCCCGACACGGCGCGCGTCGATCGCGTCGACGCCACCTCGATCGAGGCGCGCGGCGAAGCGGGCTTCGCCGTGCGCTGACGGGCGGCGCGGATCGGGAGCCGGCTGTCACGGGCTGCTCAGGATGCGCGCGTAGCGTCGCGGCCAGGCGACAGCCGCCCTCGCCGGCGCAGCTCGGCGCGGACCCGAACCGTTGGAGGCATCGTGACATTCCAGGGCAACATCGACCGGCTGGTCGGCCGCGAGGTGGTCGGCAGCGACGGCGAGCGCATCGGCGACGTGGGGCAGGTCTTCGTGCTCGAGGGCACGGACGAGCCGACCTGGATCACCGTCAGGACCGGGCTGTTCGGCATGCACGAGTCGTTCATCCCGGTCGCCGGCGCGACCGAGCGCGGCGACGGGCTCGTCGTGCCCTTCGAGAAGTCGTTCGTGAAGGATGCGCCGCGCATCGACGACGCGAGCGAGCTCTCCGTCGAGCAGGAGGCCGAGCTCTACCGCTACTACGGGGTCGAGCCGCCGATGCAGCAGCGGGCCGTCATCGGCGAGCACGAGCGCGACGCGCGGGACCGCCACGACGAGGACCGCGATCGCGGTGTCGGCGGCCACTTGCAGCGCACGGATGAGCGCCACTCCGGCGACGCCGACGACTCCGGACCCTCGACGGCGCACGCGGATCGCACGCCCTACGGCGGCGGGCACGACGCCGGGAGCGCCGACTCGAGCGGCAGCGGCTCCGACGACGAGCGCGGCGTGCGCGGCCGCGGCTCCGACGACGCGCAGCCCTCGGCCGGCGGGCCGCGCTTGCGGCGCCGCATCGTGACCGAGATGCAGACGATCCAGGTGCCGGTGCAGCGCGAGGAGATCGTCGTCGAGGGGGACGGCATCGAGCCGGACGGCGACGACCGCCGCTGAGGGCAGGCTGCGCAGTCCAGACGCCTCCCGGGGTGCCCCGCTGCGCATGGCGCGCAACCGCGACCGACGCGCTTGCGCGCACCGCGCATCCGCACCACCATGGTGGCAAGCCGCGCGATCCGCGGCCCCGACCCACGGCGCCGAAGCCGGCGCCGGCACTCAATGAGGAGAGCCGCCATGAGCGCAATCCCTGAGTTCTCGCACGAGCGTGTCCTGACCTCCATGGGCGCCCGCAGCGGACTCGTCATCACCGTCGCACTCCACTCGAGCGCACTCGGACCCGCCCTCGGCGGGTGCCGCATGTGGAGCTACCCGACCTGGGCCGACGGCCAGGCCGACGCCCTCCGACTCTCGGCGGCGATGACGCTCAAGAACGCCGCAGCCGGCCTCGACGCGGGCGGCGGCAAGTCGGTCATCGCCCTGCCGATGGGCGAGGCGCTCGACCCCGACCGCCGCCGCGCCGCGCTGCTCGACCTCGGCGACCTCGTGGAGGCGCTCGAGGGCCGCTACCGCACCGCCGAGGACGTCGGCACGACCGAGCACGACATGCTCGTCGTCCGCGAGCGCACGGAGCACGTCGTCGGCCTGCCCGCGGAGAGCGGTGGCGCCGGCGAGCCCGCCGGGGCGACCGCGCTCGGCGTCTTCTCGGCGATCGCGCCCACGCTCGGCGAGGCGTTCGGCTCGGAGCAGATCGAGGGCCGCTCGTTCGTCATCTCGGGCCTCGGCCAGGTCGGCGGCCGCCTCGCGCGCATGCTCGCGGGCCACGGCGCGGAGCTCATCGTCACCGACATCGACGAGCGCAAGCGCCAGCTCGCCGACGAGCTCGGCGCCCGCTGGATCGCGCCGGAGATGGCGCTCTCCACCCCCGCCGACGTGCTCGTGCCCGCGGGCCTCGGGGGCATCCTCACCGACGAGGCGATCGACGCGCTGCCCGTGCGGGCGGTCGTCGGCCCCGCCAACAACCCGCTCGCCGACCGCTCGGGCGCCGAGCGGCTGCAGGAGCGCGGCATCGTCTACGCGCCCGACTTCGTCGTGAACGCGGGCGGTGTCATCCACCTCGAGGGCATGGCCCACGGCCAGGAGTGGCCCACGATCGCCGAGCGGCTGACGGGCATCGCCGACACGGTGCGCGGCGTCATGGCGAGCGCGCGCGAGCGCGGCACCACGCCGCTCGCCGCCGCCGAGGCCCTCGCCGCGGCGCGCATCGAGGCCGCCCGCGGCTCGCGCGCCGCGACGGCCCGCACCGCCGTCGCGGTCTGAGGGCTCGCTGAGCCGGGCGGTGCCCACCCGCCCGGCTCGGCGCTCCCCCAGCCTCGGCGCGTAGCGTCGACCTCGAGCGGCCAGCGACGCCGCGGATGAGGAGAGCACCATGCACGACGAGCAGCGGTCCGACGCCCCCGGCGAGCAGGTCGACCCGGCGCAGCGCTCGAGCCACTCGCCCGACGAGGCGGTCGTCGACGAGGGCATCGACACAGGGCAGACGCACACGAGCGAGCCCGACCCGGCGATCGGCGAGAGCATCGAAGAGAGCCCGGCGGAGGGCTTCGACCCCGACGCGCCCAGCGGCACCTGACCGGGGGTCGATCCGCTCGCGCTCGCGGTGCGGCGGGGCGCCCGAGTTGACATCGCGGGGGCCGGGATGGTCGACTCGACCCACCCTGTCCCCCGATCCGCGCGACGTCTCGGCGCGCGAACCCCGATCCGCTCCGCCCCACCGGGCGCCGCCGGCTCGGCCCCCGGAGCACCCTGGCAATGACCGCCTTCCCCGAAGCCCACCGGCCGTCGGTCGCGAGCACCCACCGGCCGGTCGTGCTCCTGCACGCCGGGAGCGCCGGGAACTGGATGTGGGAGCCGCAGCTGCCGGCGGTGCGCGATCGCCTCGCCCTCACGCCGCACCTCCCCGGGTTCGGGCCGCGCGTCGACGAGGAGTGGCCGGGGCTCGCGGCCGCGGCGGACGACGTCGCCCGACGCATCCGCGATCTCGGCGCGGAGGGCGCGGTCGACGTCGTCGGCGTCTCGCTCGGGGGCGTGCTCGCGCTGCACCTCGCGGCGCGGCACCCGCAGCTCGCCGCGTCGGTGCTCACGAGCGGCACCGCGGTGCTGCCGGTGATCGGCGTCGCGCGCACGGCTTCGGCGCTGCAGCTGCTGCTGTGGAACCGCCGCGCGCTCTGGCGCGCGCAGGCGAGCAGCCTCGGCCTCTCGCCCGAGGGCGTCGGCCGCTTCGTCGAGCACGGGCTCTCGGTGCGCCGCGCGACCGCGCGCGCGATGCTCGACGAGATCTGGGCCGGCGCGATGCCGGAGGGGCTCGAGCGCTACCGGGGTCGGATGCTGCTGGTCGCGGGAGAGTTCGACCCTCCCGTGATGGCCCAGTCGCTCGACGCCCTGCTCGAGGTCGCGCCGCACGCCGAGACGCGCACCGCGCCGGGCATGCGCCACATCTGGAACCTCGACCACGCGAAGCGCTTCAACGCGATGCTGCGCGACTGGCTGCGCGGCGGGGTCGACCACTGGCTGCTCGAGCCGACGCACGTGCTGCTCTGAAGCGCTGGCGGGATCTCGACGGAGCTCGGCAGGGTCGCCGCTCGTCGGTGCGGGCGGCCGCGCCTAGGCTCGCCGCATGACCCTCCCGGCGCGCGACCGACTGCTCGTCATCGGCGCGGTCGTCGTGCCGCTCCTCGCGTGGGCCTCCGCGTTCCTCGTCATCCGCGCGCTCGCGGGCGCCTTCGACCCGGGCTCGCTCACGCTCGGACGGCTCGCGGTCGCCGCGGTCGTGCTCGGCGGCGTGCAGCTCGCGCGCGGCGGCTGGGTGCGCCCCACGCGGCGCGAGTGGCTGCTGCTGGGCGCCTTCGGCCTCTCGTGGTTCCTCATTTACAACCTCGCCCTCAACGCCGCGGAGCACGAGCTCGACGCCGGCACCGCGGCGCTGCTCGTGAACGTCGCACCGCTCATCGTCGCGCTCGTCGCGGGCGGGCTGCTCGGCGAGGGCTTCCCGCGCTGGCTCATGGTCGGCGCGCTCGTCGCGTTCGGCGGCGTCGCGCTCATCGGCGCCGCGACCGCGACCGGTGCGCTGAGCGTCACCGGCGTGCTGCTCGCGCTGCTCGCCGCCGTGACCTACGCGATCGCGGTGCTGCTGCAGAAGCCGCTGCTGCGCCGCCTGCCGGGCCTGCAGATGACGTTCATCGGCGTGGCGATCGGCACGGTCGGCAGCCTGCCGTGGGCCGGGCCGCTCGTCGCCCAGGTCGGCGCCGCGACGGCGGCCGAGATCGCGGGCGTCGCCTACCTCGGCGTCGTGCCGACCGCGATCGCGTTCCTCGCGTGGGCATACGCGCTGAGCCGGATGCCCGCGGGCAGGCTCATCACGACGACCTACCTCGTGCCCGTGCTCGCGACCGCCGCGGCGTGGCCGCTGCTGGGCGAGGTGCCGCCGCCGCTCGCGCTCATCGGCGGGCTCGTGTGCCTCGTCGGCGTCGCGCTCACGCGGCTGCCCGATCGCGCGCTCAGCCGGCGCCCGGCACCGGCGGCCACTGCAGCGCCCCGCCGCTGACGGTCGCCGTCTCGCTCGGCTCGTGCGGCCGCAGCGAGCCGTCGTGCATGAGGTGCTCGACGGGCACGCCGTGCAGCCGCGCTGCGACGTCGGCGACCACCCGCCGATGGCATCGCCACCACACCGCCTCCGAGCACATGACCGCCGTGCGCCGCGCCGACGCATCCTCGAGCACCGACGCCATGCCGGCCTCGAACTCGGGCGTCCGCGTCCAGGCGGCGTAGGCGCGGAACGCGTCGACGCGCCACCAGCCGTCGGGTGAGGCGGCGTCCTGCTCGGCCGTCAGCCGGCGCCGGCCGCCCAGCCGCTCCTCCCAGCGCCATGCGATGCCGCCCGCCGCGAGCTCGCCCTCGATGGCGTCGCGAGCGGCGGCGGGGTTCGTGCGGCTGCCGGGGAAGCGCCGGATGTCGACGACGAGCTCGACGCCCGCGCCCGTCAGGAGCGAGCGCAGGCCGTCGCCGTCGAGCCGGCCGTGGCCGACCGTGAGCAGCGGGCCGGCTACCGCTCCTCCCCGAGCCCGAGCTCGATGAGCTCGGTGATGAGGTCGGTGTAGGCGATGCCGCTCGCCTGCCACACGACGGGGAACATCGAGATGGAGGTGAAGCCGGGCATCGTGTTGATCTCGTTCACGACGATGCCGTGCTCGGGCGAGAGGAAGAAGTCGACGCGCGCGAGGCCCGCGCCCTTGATCGCCTCGAAGGCGCGGACGGCCGTCTCCTGCAGCTCGCGCACCGTCGCGTCATCGAGGTCGGCCGGGCACTCGGTGCGCGCGGTCGGGGTGCCGCGGTACTTCGCGTCGAAGTCGTAGTACGTGCCCTCGTCGAGCACGATCTCGCCGGGCAGCGAGGCGCGCGGCCGCGCGCCGTCGCGGCCGCCGAGCACGCCGACCTCGATCTCGCGGCCAGCGATCCCCACCTCGACGAGCGCGCGCGAGTCCTCGGCGAGCGCGAGCTCCATCGCGCGGTCGAGATCGGCGGGCGCGTCGACGCGTGTGACGCCGACCGACGAGCCGGCGCGGGCCGGCTTGACGAACACCGGGAGCGGGAAGTCGGCGAGGCGCGCGCGCACGCCCTCCGCGTCGCGTCGCCACTCGCCGCGCGAGACGGTCATCCACGGCGCGACGGCGATGCCGACGTGCTCGAGCACCGTCTTGGCGAAGTGCTTGTCCATCGCGACGGCGCTCGAGAGCACCCCGTTGCCCACGTAGGGGATGTCGATGAGGTCGAGCATGCCCTGCACGGTGCCGTCCTCGCCGAAGCGCCCGTGCAGGATGGGGAAGACGACGTCGACGTCGCCGAGCTCGCGGATCGCGCCCGCCGCGTCGACCGCGGTGAGCGTGCGCGAGTCGCTCGTGGTCGGCATGAGCACGGCGTCGCCGCCGACGACCTCGGGCGAGCGCTCGAGCGCGAGCGGCGCCGGGTCGTCGGCCTGCAGCACGAAGCGGCCGTCGCGCGCGATGCCGATCGGCACGACGTCGTAGCGATCGCGGTCGATGTGCGCGAGCACGCTCCCGGCGGTCGCGCACGAGATGAGGTGCTCGCTCGAGCGACCTCCGAACAGCAGCGCGACGCGCGTCTTCCCCTCGGCCACGGTCACTCCTGGATCGGCTCGTCGTCGGTCGTCAGATGCGGTGCGATGTCGCGCGGATCCATCTCGCCGTCGAGCACGAGCCGCACCTGCTCGAGGATCGGCATGCGCACGCCCGCCGCGGCCGCGAGCTGCGCGACCGGCTCGACCGAGGCGAGGCCCTCGGCGACCTGCTCCATGCGGGCGACGACGTCGGTGCGCGAGTAGCCCATGCCGAGCAGCCGGCCGGCCGTGAAGTTGCGCGAGAGCGGCGACCCGCACGTCGCGATGAGGTCGCCGAGGCCCGCGAGCCCGCTCATCGTCTCGCGCTCGGCGCCGTGGGCGACCGCGAAGTCGGTCACCTCGGCGAGGCCGCGCGTGATGATCGACGCCTTCGTGTTCTCGCCGTAGCCGACGCCGTCGACGATGCCGATCGCGAGCGCGACGAGGTTCTTCAGCACGCCGCCGAACTCGGTGCCGACGACGTCGGTGTTGATGAAGGAGTGGAAGTAGTCGTTGCGGGCGCGCTTGGCGACCTCGCGCGCCGTCTCGGGGCTCGACGACGAGACGACCGCGGCAGTCGGGTGCTCCTGGGCGATCTCGAGCGCGAGGTTCGGGCCCGACACGACCGCGATGCGGCCGGCGTCGATCGCGAGCTCCTCGGCGATCACCTCGCTCATGCGCAGCCGCGAGCCCGCCTCGACCCCCTTGATGAGGCTCACGATGGGCGCGTCGGGCCCGATCGCGCCGCCGTGCTCGCGCAGCAGCTCGCGCAGCTGCTGGCTCGGCACGGCGAGGTAGACCTGGGATGCGCCCTCGAGTGCCGCGCGGATGTCGCTCGTCGCGTGCAGGGTCGCCGGGAGCGTGATGCCCGGCAGGTAGCGCGTGTTGCGGCGCGACTCGTCGATCTCGCGCGCCGCCTCGGGCCGCCTCGCCCACAGCACCGTGTCGGTGCCGCCGTCGGCGAGCGCCTTCGCGAACGTCGTGCCCCAGCTCCCCGCGCCGAGGACCGCGACGTCAGCCATCCGCGCGCCCGTCCTCGTCCCGCGCGTCGCCGGCCGACGCATCCGGCCCCTGCGTGCCCGGCTCGAAGCGGCCCGTCTCGGCCTGCCCGTAGTGGGCGGGGTCGTAGCGCACGGCGGGCGGCTCCTCGCCGCGCAGCTCGCCGAGCAGACCGGCGATCGCGCCCATGACGCGGTCGGTCGCGGCGGTCATCGAGGCCTGGTCGGTCTTGCCCTCGAAGTCGGAGAGGTCGACGGGCGGGCCGAAGAGGATGTCGATCGTCTTCCGCGGGAACGGGCGGATCGCCTTGCCGTAGCGCGGCATGAGGTGCTGCGTGCCCCAGTGCGCGGCGGGGATGAGCGGCACGCCCGCCTCGAGCGCCATGCGCACGGCGCCGGTCTTGCCGCGCATGGGCCACAGGTCGGGCTCGCGCGTGAGCGAGCCCTCGGGGTAGATGATGACGCCGAGCTCGTCGCGCACGAGCGTGCGGGCGGCCTCCATCGGCGCCGACTGGGCCGATCGGCCCGCGCGCTCGACCGGGATCTGGCCCGCGGCGCGCAGGATCGCGCCGACGACGGGGATCCTGAACAGGCTCGCCTTCGCCATGAAGCGCGGCACGCGGCCGGCCTTCCACACCGCCATCGCCATGACGATCGGGTCGATCTCGCTGTAGTGGTTGGGCGAGAGCACGAACGCGCCGCGCGCGGGCAGGTGCTCGTGCCCGCGGATGCGGAGCTTCGCCATCGCGGTCATCGCCGGGATGACCGCGGCGGCGATCCCGACGTAGACGGATGTGCGCTCCGGCTTCGGCGGGCGGCCGGGCAGCGCCATCAGCCCTCCACGTCGAAGTCCGCGCCGAGGGTCTCGAGCTTCTCGATGAAGCGCTCGTAGCCCCGGGCGATGATCCCGACGTTCGAGATGCGGCTCGTGCCCTCGGCGGTCAGCGCCGCCACGAGGTGGCTGAAGCCGCCGCGCAGGTCGGGCACCACGACATCCGCGCCGTGCAGCTCGACGGGGCCCGCGATGACGGCGGAGTGCTCGTAGTTGCGCTGCCCGAAGCGGCACGCGTGGCTGCCGAGGCAATCGGTGTGGATCTGGATGCGCGCACCCATCTCGACGAGCGCCTCGGTGAAGCCGAAGCGCTGCTCGTAGACGGTCTCGTGCACGATCGAGATACCGTTGGCCTTCGCGAGCGCCACGACGAGCGGCTGCTGCCAATCGGTCATGAAGCCGGGGTGCACGTCGGTCTCGACGACGACGGGCTTGAGGTCGCCGCCAGGGTGCCAGAAGCGGATGCCGTCGTCCTCGATCTCGAAGGCGCCGCCCGCCTTGCGGAAGACGTTGAGGAAGGTCGTCATCTCGGGCTGGCGCGCGCCCTCGAGGAAGACGTCGCCGCCGGTCGCGAGCGCCGCGCACGCCCACGAGGCTGCCTCGTTGCGGTCGAAGAGCGCCGTGTGGCGGTAGCCGACGAGCTTGTCGACGCCCTCGATGCGGATCGTGCGGTCGGTGTCGACCTGGATCTCGGCGCCCATCTTCTGCAGGATCGCGATGAGGTCCATGATCTCGGGCTCGACCGCGGCGCCCGTGAGCTCGGTGCGGCCCTTCGCGCGCACGGCGCCGAGCAGCACCTGCTCGGTCGCGCCGACCGAGGGGTAGGGCAGGTGGATCTTCGCGCCGTGCAGCCCGTTGGGGGCCGACATGCGGATGCCGCTCGGCAGCTTCTCGACGACGGCGCCGAAGTTGCGGAGCACCTCGAGGTGGTAGTCGATCGGCCGGTCGCCGATGTGGCAGCCGCCGAGGTCGGGGATGAACGCCTCGCCGAGCTGGTGCAGCAGCGGGCCGCAGAACAGGATCGGGATGCGCGAGGAGCCCGCGTGCGCGTTGATCGACGTCTCGTGCGCCGTGCGCACGTTCGCCGGGTCGAGCCGCAGCGTGTCACCGTCGCGCTCGACCGTCACGCCGTGGAGCTCGAGCAGGCCCTGCACGACGCGCACGTCGCTGATCTCGGGCACGCTGCGCAGCTCGCTCGGCGACTCGCCGAGCAGCGCCGCGACCATCGCCTTCGTGACGAGGTTCTTCGCGCCCTTCATCTGGATGCGGCCCTGGAGCGGCTTGCCGCCCCGCACGGTGATGCGGTCGACGTTCATGCCGACGGCGGCTCCGGCGCTCTTGCTGAACTCGGTGAGGTTCACGAGGCTCCTTGCGTTCGTGCCTGGGGCGTCCGATCCTGCGTCGTGGGCATCCACGACGGACGCTTGGCCTCGAACGCGGAGATCGCGGCTTCGTCGCGCAGGGTGAGCGCGATGTCGTCGAGGCCCTCGAGCAGGCGCCAGCGAGTGTAGTCATCGATCTCGAAGGGATGGCTGACACCGGCTGCGGTCGCGGTGCGAGCCTCGAGGTCGACCGTCACGGGCTCGCCCGGGTTCGCGCGCGCGACGGCCCACAGGGCCTCCGTCGCCTCCTCCGTGATCTTGCCGACGAGCAGGCCCTGCTTGCCGGCGTTGCCGCGGAAGATCTCGCCGAAGCGCGGCCCGAGCACGGCGGTGATGCCGAAGTCGCGGAGCGCCCACACGGCGTGCTCGCGGCTCGAGCCGGTGCCGAAGTCGTTGCCGACGACGAGGATGCCGCCGTGCCGGTACGGCTCCTGGTTGAGCACGAACGCGGGATCCTGCCGCCACGAGTGGAAGAGCGCGTCGTCGTAGCCGGTCTTCGTGACCCGCTTGAGGAACACGGCGGGGATGATCTGGTCGGTGTCGACGTTCGAGCGCTCGAGCGGCACGATCGGGCCCGTCAGCGTGCTGATCTTCTCCATCAGGCGACTCCGTCCTTCACGAGCTCGGCCTCAGCGGCCTCCAGGTCCCACGGGCTCGAGAGCGTGCCGCGGATCGCGGTCGCCGCGGCGACGAGCGGCGAGACGAGGTGCGTGCGACCGCCCTTGCCCTGCCGGCCCTCGAAGTTGCGGTTCGAGGTCGACGCGCAGCGCTCCCCCGGTGCGAGCTGGTCAGGATTCATGCCGAGGCACATCGAGCAGCCGGCGAAGCGCCACTCGGCGCCGAAGTCCGTGAATACCTTGTCGAGCCCCGCGGCCTCGGCCTCGAGCCGCACTCGAGCCGAGCCCGGCACGACCAGCACGCGCACCCCATCCGCCTTCTTCCGACCGCGGATGATCTCGGCCGCCGCCGTGAGGTCCTCCATGCGCGAGTTCGTGCACGAGCCGATGAAGACGGTGTCGACCGCGATGTCCTTGAGCCGCGTCCCGGGCTTGAGGTCCATGTACTCGAGCGCCCGCTCGGCGGCCGCGCGGTCGGTCGGGTCGTCGAACGACTCGGGCGCCGGCACCTCGCCCGAGAGCGAGACGCCCTGGCCGGGGTTCGTGCCCCACGTGACGAAGGGCTCGAGCTCGGATGCGTCGATGAAGATCTCGGCGTCGAAGACGGCGTCGTCGTCGGTCGGGAGCGTCTTCCAGTACTCGAGTGCCGCATCCCAGTCGGCGCCCTTGGGCGCGTGCGGCTTGTCCTTCACGTAGGCGAAGGTCGTCTCGTCGGGCGCGACCATGCCCGCGCGGGCGCCGGCCTCGATCGACATGTTGCAGATCGTCATGCGGCCCTCGATCGAGAGCGAGCGGATCGCGCTGCCGCGGTACTCGAAGACGTAGCCGGCGCCGCCGCCGGTGCCGATCTTGGCGATGACCGCGAGGATGATGTCCTTCGCCGTCACGCCGGGGCGCAGCTCGCCCTCGACGTTGATCGCCATGGTCTTGAAGGGCTTGAGCGGGAGCGTCTGCGTCGCCATGACGTGCTCGACCTCGCTCGTGCCGATGCCGAAGGCCATCGCGCCGAACGCGCCGTGCGTCGAGGTGTGCGAGTCGCCGCAGACGACGGTCACGCCCGGGAGTGTGAGGCCGAGCTGCGGGCCGACGAGGTGCACGATGCCCTGCTCCTTGTCGCCGAGCGAGTGGATGCGCACGCCGAACTCGGCCGCGTTCTGCCGCAGGGTCTCGATCTGCTTGCGGCTCGTCGGGTCCTGGATGGGCTTGTCGATGTCGAGCGTCGGCGTGTTGTGGTCCTCGGTCGCGACCGTGAGGTCGGTGCGACGGAGGCCGCGGCCGGCCTGGCGGAGGCCGTCGAAGGCCTGCGGGCTCGTCACCTCGTGCACGAGGTGGAGGTCGATGTAGATGAGGTCGGGGGCGCCGTCCTCGCCCTTCACCACGACGTGGTCGTCCCACACCTTCTCAGCGAGCGTCTTGCCCATCTGCCCTCCCAGCACTTGCGCGACCGCGATCGGCCATCCGATCAGTCTACGCGGGGGCCGGTGCCGCTCCTCTGTCGGCGAACACGCCGCGGCCGTACATTGCTCGCATGGCCATCGCCGACGCATCCGTCTGGGCCGAGGGCACGCGCGTCGACGGCGCGGTGCCGTTCGATCGAGTGCTCGAGACGGCCGCCGAGCGCGGAGGCTTCGCGTGGGTCGACCTCGTCGACCCCGACGAGCCCGAGCTGCTCGCCGTGACGGCGGAGCTCGAGCTGCACCGGCTCGTCATCGAGGACGTGCTGCAGCGCGGGCAGCGCCCGAAGCTCGAGCCCTACGACGGCGTGAGCTACTGCGTGCTGCATCGGCTCGAGCAGCTCGGCGAGCGGCTCGTCGCCCACGAGGTGCACGCGATCGTCGCGCCGCGCTGCGTCGTGACGATCTCGTGGGATCGCCGCGAGGGGCTCGCCGATGTGCGCGAGCGGCTCGGGTCGGGCCGCGACGGGCTCGAGGTCTCGCCGGCGACGGTGCTCTACGCGCTGCTCGACGAGACGGCGGACCAGCACGCGGCTCTCGCCGACGCGATGCGGGAGCGCATCGCCGAGATCGAGGAGTCCTTCTTCGGGGAGGGCGATCCGGGCACCGTCGACGTGTACCGCGCGCTCCGCCGGGTGGTGGCGATCGAGCGCGCCGCGGAGCCGGTGAGCGGCATCGTCGAGCGGTTCGCGGCGCGCCTCGCGCGAGAGCCCGAGCGCGAGGCCGACGAGCTGCGCAGGCACCTCCGCGACGTCGACGACCACGCGCAGCAGACGGCTGCCAGGCTCGAGGCCGCGCAACGGCTGCTCACCTCGCTGCTGCAGCTCGCGTCCGCTCGCGTCGCCGAGCGGCAGAACGACGAGATGCGCGCGCTCACGGCGCTGCAGGTCGAGCAGAACGAGCAGACGAAGAAGGTCACGTCGTGGGCCGCGATCCTCTTCGCCCCGACCCTCATCGCCGGCATCTACGGCATGAACTTCCGCACGCTGCCCGAGCTGCACTGGGGTCTCGGCTACCCCTTCGCGCTGCTGCTCATGGTGCTGCTCGCGGGCGGCCTCTACCTCGCGTTCCGGCGGCGGGGCTGGCTCTAGCGACGTCCAGGGAGCGCACGGCACGATGGGCGCATGCGCGCTCCCATCACCGTCGCCGTCACGGGCGGCGCAGGCCAGATCGGCTACCAGCTGCTGTTCCGCATCGCCGCGGGCGACATGCTCGGGCCAGACCAGCCCGTGCGGCTGCGGATCCTCGAGATCCCGGATGCGCTGCCGGCGCTCGAGGGCGTCGTCATGGAGCTGCACGACTCGGCCTTCCCGCTGCTGCACTCGGTCGACACGACGGCGGATGCGTCGGTCGCCTTCGAGGGCGCCGGCCACGCGCTGCTCGTGGGCGCGCGGCCGCGCGGGCCGGGCATGGAGCGCTCCGACCTGCTCGCCGCGAACGGCGCGATCTTCAGCGCGCAGGGACGCGCGATCCAGGAGCACGCGAGCCAGGACATCCGCATCACCGTGACGGGGAACCCGGCGAACACGAACGCGCTCATCGCGGCCGCCGCCGCGCCCGACATCCCGCGCGAGCGCTTCTCGGCGCTCACGCGGCTCGACCACAACCGCGCGATCGCGCAGCTCGCTGCGCGGACGGGCGAGCCGGTCGCCGGCATCCGGCGCATGATCGTGTGGGGCAACCACTCGACGACGCAAGTGCCCGACCTCACGCACGCGATCGTGGGCGAGTCGCTCGCGACCGACCTCGTCGAGCGCGAGTGGGTGCGCGACGAGTTCGCGCCGACGGTCGCGAACCGCGGCGCGGCGGTCATCGCGGCGCGCGGCGCCTCGTCGGCCGCGTCGGCCGCGTCGGCGACGATCGACCACGTGCGGTCGTGGATGCTCGGCACGGCGCCCGATGACTGGACGTCGATGTCGGTCATCTCGCGCGGCGAGTACGACGTGCCCGAGGGGCTCGTCTCGTCGTTCCCGGTGACGACCGCCGAGGGCGAGTGGTCGATCGTCGACGACCTCGAGCTCGAGCCGGAGGTCGCGGAGCAGCTGCGCGCCTCGGTCGCCGAGCTCGAGCAGGAGCGCGAGCAGGTGCGGGCGCTCGGCTACCTGGGCTGAGGCGGGCGAGGCGTCACGCAGGGAGTCGCGATTCGAGATCCGTCACGGAGGGAGTCGATCGTCGACTCCCTCCGTGACATCGACTCCCTGCGTGATGCACTGTCGCATCGGATCGACCGCGGCGTCCGCCGCTCTCCACAGCGCGACGCCGCGTCGGCATGCCGTGGCGTCGGAGCAGGCACGCTTCGTCGATGCGCAGCATCATGGCCGACGTCCTCGCGGCGCAGGGCGCGACGACGCGCGCCGCGCTGCACGCCCTCGGCCATCCGTACCGGTCGATCCGAGCTGAGGTCGCGAGCGGACGGCTCGTCGCCATCGGCAGGTGGTGGGTCGTCACGCCTGACGCGAATCCGGCGATCGGAGCAGCGCTTCGGAGCGGCGGGGTCCTCGGCGGAGCCAGCGCTCTGCGCTCCTACGGCGTCTGGGTGACGGAGCTGCGCGTGGTGCAGATCGCCACCCGCCCGCACTCCAGTCCGCCGAACGTGCTCGAAGGCGAACGCATCTGGAGCGACTTCACGGTCGACGACAAGCTGTGGCGCGTGAGCCTCGTCGATGCGCTCGCGCAGCATGCCCGGCGGGTGGAGCGGGACGACGCGATCGCCTCGATCGACAGCGCGCTGCACAAGGGGCTCCTCGGTGAGGATGGGCTCGACCGGCTCTTCGGGATGCTGCCGCTCCGGTGCCGGCCATGGCGGCGCGAGCTCGACGCGAGCGCGGAGTCGGGGCTCGAGTCGCTGCTGCGCGTGCCGTGCCGCGACCGCGGATGGCGCGTCGAGACGCAGATGCCCGCACCGGGCGGCGGTCGCGGTGACCTGCTGATCGATGGCTGGCTGTGGGTGGAGACCGACGGCGACGAGTGGCACGACAACGAGAAGCAGGCGGCGAAGGACCGGAGACGGGGCACCGCGATCACGGCAGCCGGCGGCCGCTGGCTGCGCTTCGGCTACGCCGATGTCATGCACGAGCGGCCGCGCACGATGTCGGTCATCGAGCTCGTGATGGCGCAGGGACGACCGGCGCCCGTCCGGCTCGCGGGGTGAGCGGGCTGCGAGGTCGGGCCGGGAACGGCGAAGCGCCCCGGTCGTGAGACCGGGGCGCTCCTGGTGTGACCCCAGCGGGATTCGAACCCGCGTTACCGCCGTGAGAGGGCGGCGTACTAGGCCGCTATACGATGGGGCCGTGCTGCTCTCGCTCGCGAAAGCAACCTGGATAGTGTGCCACACGAATCGGGCGTGCGCCAAATCGGCGCCGGCGGCGGCCCGTCACGGAGCTCGGAGCACCTGCAGCGCGCCCGGCATCGCGGTGCAGCGCACCGGCAGCCTCCCCACCATCTCCCCGTCTGCGCACACCGTCACCGGGTCGTCGCTCGCGATCTCGACCGACTCGCAGTCGCGGACGTGCAGGCGGCGATCGGCCTCGTGGCGACCGCGCAGCACCTTCGCGAGCGTGAGCAGGAACCGCGGGTACGACACCTCGTCGGCGAGCACCGCCGTGAGCCGGCCGTCGTGCAGCGACGCGCTCGGCGCGATCGGCACCCCGCCGCCGAACGTGCCGTTGTTGGCGATCGCCGCGATGAGCGTGCGCCACGACCGCTCCTCGCCGCCGTCGAAGCGCATCCGGAACGTGCGGTGCCGCGGCCGCAGGAGCGTCGCGGCGATCGCGGCGCGGTAGCGCAACGCGCGCGGCACGCGCGTGAACCGGTTCGAGCGCACCGTGACGTCGGCGTCGAAGCCGACCGAGACGACGCCCGCCGCGAGCTCGACCCCGTCGGGGTGCTCGATGCGCACGAGGTCGAAGCGCTCGGGCGAGGCCGCGAGCGCCGCTTCGAGCCCATCCATCGCCTGCTCCCCGATGCGGATCCCGAGCGAGGCCGCGAAGTCGTTGCCGCTGCCTGCCGGCACGATCACGAGCCGCTTCGAGGTGCCGCCGACGATGTTGACGCCGAGGTGCACCATGCCGTCCCCGCCCACGACGACGAGCGCATCCGCCGTCGTCATCGCGAAGCGCGACTGCTCGAGCTGGCCGCGGTAGTCGGCGGCCGCGATGTGCCGCACGTCGTGCCCGAGCGCGGCGAGGCGCGCAGCGACGCGCTCGCCGACAGCGCCCGCGCGGCCGGCGCTGGTCGGCTTCGACGCCACGACGATGCGCACGGGAGCGAGCCTAGGCGAGCCGCAGGCGCGACCGGTGCACCTGCACCGGCCCGCCGCACCGCCTATCGTGGATGCCATGCGAGTGACCAAGCGAGAGCACGCCTGCATGATCCTCGATGAGGACGGACGCCAGCTCGTCATCGACCCGGGCAACCAGACCGGCCCCGTCTCGGCCCCCGACCTCGTCGCGATCGTCATCACGCACGAGCACGCCGACCACTGGGACGCCGGCCGGCTGCGCGAGCTGCTCGCGGCCAATCCCGGCACGCCCATCTACGCGCCGGCGGGCGTCGCGGCCGCCGCGGAGGAGTTCGACGTCACGGTCGTGGAGGCGGGCGAGCGCGTGACCGCCGGCCCCTTCCGGCTCCGCTTCTTCGGCGGCACGCACGCCGAGATCCACCGCTCGATCCCGCTCGTCGACAACCTCGGCGTGCTCGTGAACGAGCGCTTCTACTACCCGGGCGACTCCTACGCGACGCCCGACGTCAAGGTCGAGGTGCTCGCCGCGCCCGCCGGCGCTCCGTGGCTCAAGATCGGCGACGTGATGGACTTCGTGGCCGCGGTCGCGCCGCGCGCGACCTTCGCGGTGCACGACGCGCCCCTCTCGCCCATGGGCCTCGGCATGGCGCACGCGCGCATCGAGGCGGCGGCCGCCGAGCACGGCGGCACGCATCACCGGCTCGAGAACGGCGACTCGCTCCGCATCGGCGAGCACTGATGATCGCGCGCCGCCCGGGCGCGCCGTCGTGATCGATCCGCTCACGCTGCTGCTCTACGCGGCGGCGATCTTCGTCGCGACGGTCGCCCAGCGCGTCGTCGGGCTCGGCTTCGGGCTCGTGATGGGCCCGGTGTCGACGATCGTCGCCGGCCCGATCGCGGCGGTGCCGCTCAACTGCATCTTCGCCGTCGTCGCGTGCTCGCTCATGCTGCCGGGCGTGTGGCGCGAGGTCGACTGGCGACGGCTGACATGGCTGCTGCTGCCCGCGGTGCCCGCGAGCGTCGCGGGGCTCCTCCTGGCGCGCGTCGTGTCGGCGGATGCGCTCCGCATCGCGGTCGGGATCCTCGCGATCGCGGGCGTGCTGATCTCGGTCGTCTTCACGCGCTCGCGCCACACGCTCGACGGCCCGGGCACGCGCATCGGCTCCGGCCTCGCGATCGGCGGCTTCAACGCCGCGGTGGGCGTCGGCGCGCCGCTCGTCGGCATCTACGCGCTCGTGAGCCGCTGGGATCCGATCGTGCTCGCCGCGACGATGCAGCCCTTCTGGGTCGTGCTCAACCTCGTGACGCTCGGCGAGCGGGCGGTGCTCGTGCCCGAGGGCTTCCCGCAATGGCCCTGGTGGGCGTGGGTCGGCGCCTCGGCCGCCGCTGCGCTCGGCACGCTGCTCGCCCACCGCATCGCCCACCGGGTGCCCGCGGGCGTCGCGCGCGCGGCAGTCATCGTGCTCTCCATCGTCGGTGGCGTCGCCGTCATCGCCACCGGCATCGCGGGGCTCCTCGCGACGGCGTGAACCCCGCGGCCTCGCCGTCGCGGGGCTCACGCGATGAGCTCCCGCACGATCCCCGCGGCCGCGAGCTGGCCGGCCGCCGCGGCCGCGATGACGGAGTGCCCGCCGGAGAGCGCCGCGTCACCCGCGGCGAGCACGCGCGGCACGCTCGTGCGGCCGAGCATGTCGACCTCGATCGTGCCGTCGGGCCGCATGGCGCAGCCGAGCGCCTCGGGCAGGGCCGAGCCCTGCCGGAAGTCGCCGCCCGCGAGCACACCGGTGCACGGCAGCGCCGTGCCGTCCTCGAGGTCGATCGCCGTCAGCCGGCCGCCGTCCTCGACGACACCGGTCGCGCGCCGCTCGTCGACCTCGATGCCGCGGGCCGCGAGCGCCGCTCGCGCCTCCGGGTCGACGGGCAGCCCGTCGGTGAGCCACGTCACGCGCTCGGCGACGCCCGCCATGATGCGCGCGACGTGCTCGCGCTGCGGCTCGCCGCCGAGCACGACCACGCGGGCACCGAGCTCGTGGCCATGGCAGAACGGGCAGTGGGCGACCTGGCCGCCCCAGTGCCGCGCGAGACCGAGCGGCAGCGGCACGTCGGCGACGCCCGTCGCGAGCAGCAGGAAGCGCGCCTCGAGCCGCTCCCCGCTGGCGAGCTCGACCGCAACGGCGCCGTCCCCGACCTCGGCGGCGGCGACCCGGCCGTCGACGAGCCGCACGGTCGCGTAGCCGGCGAGCTGCTCGCGCGCGACGGCGCGGAACTCCGCGGGCGGCGTCCCGTCGCGCGAGACGACGTTGTGCATGTGTGCGGCGGATGCGTTGCGACCCGGACCGGCGTCGACGAGCGCGACGGAGCGGTGCACCCGCGCGAGCGTGAGCGCGGCCTGCAGCCCCGCGGGGCCGCCGCCGACGACGATGCAGTCGAGCGGCTCGGAGCCGGCTCGCGAAGGGTCCTGGACGAGGTCGAGCGTTGCCATGCGCACCAGCATGTGACTTCATGTCGACATGAGGTCAAGTCTGCTGTCGATCGGCGAGCTCGCCGCCGAGTTCTCCCTCGCCCCGCACGTGCTGCGCCACTGGGAGGCCGAGGGCGTGCTCGAGCCCACGACGCGCGTGGGCGGCAAGCGCCGCTACGACGAGAGCGCGCGCACGCGCATCGGCACGATCCTGCGCGCACAGGACGCGGGCATGTCGCTCGCCACCATCCGCTCCGTGCTCGCGACCGAGAGCGCCGCCGAGCGGCACGCGCTGCTCGCCGACCACGTCACCCGGCTCGAGCGCCAGCAGGCGGAGCTCGAGGCCGCGCTCGCCGTCATCCGCCACCTCCAGTCGTGCACCCACAGCGACTTCGCCCGGTGCCCGGGCTTCCGCGACCTCATCACCGCCGAGCCGCAGCCGATCGCGCACTCGGCGCGCCTGCACCGTCGCGCATCCCCCTGAGCACCTACGCTGACGGCCGTGGACCTCCTCTCCCTCGCCGTCGCGGCCGTCGCCGTCTTCATCGGCGCGGCGGGGCAGCGCATGATCGGGATGGGCTGGGGGCTCGTCGTCACGCCGGCGGTCGCGCTCGTGGCGGGCCCGCTCGCGGCGGTGCTCGTCGTCAACCTCTACGGCGCGCTCGCGTGCCTCGTGATCCTCCCGAGCGTCTGGCGCGACATCGACTGGCGGCGGCTCGCGTGGCTCGCCGTCCCCGCGGTCGCGATGATGGTGCCGGGGCTGCTGCTCGCGAGGGGTGCGGACACGGATGCGCTGCGCATCGTCGTCGGCGTCATCGCGGTCGTCGGGGTGGTCGTCTCGGTCGCCTTCACGAGCAGCGCGCGGGCGCTCGACGGCCCGCCGCTGCGCGTCGCCGCGGGGGCGACGATCGGCGTGCTCAACGCGAGCGTCGGCATGGGCGCGCCCGCGCTCGGCATCTACACGCTGCTCTCGGGCTGGCAGGACCGCACGTTCGTCGCGACGATGCAGCCGTTCTGGGTGATCGTGAGCGGCGTGATCGTCGCGATCCGCCCGGTCGTCGCCCCCGAGGGCGCTCCCGAGTGGCCCTGGTGGGGATGGGCGCTCATCGTGGTCCCGGTCGTCGCGGGCGTGCTGCTCGGCAACCGGCTCGCGCACCTCGTGAACCGCACCGTCGTCAAGTGGTCGATCATCGCCCTCTCGCTCGCGGGCGGCCTCGCGCTCATCGTGACGGGCACGACCGCACTGCTGGCCTAGCGCCGCTCGACCGGCGCCGCGCTGCCGTTCGCGCCGACCGCCGGCGCTGCGCCACCAGCTGAGCCCGGCTCAACCGGACAGCCGACAGGGCGCGACAGCATTCGGCTCGCCCGCCCGACTATCCGGTTGAAGATCCTTCAGGCTCCGCGAGGTGCGCGACCGCGTCGCCCGCGTGCACGATCGGCGCGCGGGTGAGGCCGATGACGATGCCGGCGCGGTCGGCGCGCACGATCCGGCCGCCCGTGCCGAGCGCATCCGCCACCCGGCCGAGCCGCGCGCCCGACTCGACCCGGTCGCCGAGCTCGACGTCGAGGTGCAGGATCCCGGTGCCGCGAGCGCGCACCCAGCCGCTCGCGCGGCACTCGATCGACGCATCCGCCGCCTCGTCGTCGTCGAGCATCCCGAGCGCGGCGAGCACGCGCAGCACGCCCGCGACGCCCACCTCGATCGGCTCCTGCTCGAGCCGCAGCGCCTCGCCCGCCTCGTAGAGCAGCGCGATCGCGCCCGCCTCGCGCGCGGCCTGGCGGAGCGAGCCGTCGCGCAGCTTCGCGTGCAGCATGACGGGAGCACCGAACGCGGCAGCGAGCCGGCGCGTCTCGGGGTCGTCGAGGTCGGCGCGGATCTGCGGCAGGTTGTCGCGCCGGTCGGAGCCCGTGTGGAGGTCGATGCCGACGTCGCAGCGCGCGACGACCTCGGTCATGAGCAGGTGGGCGATGCGGCTCGCGAGCGAGCCGCGCGCCGAGCCGGGGAACGAGCGGTTGAGGTCGCGGCGATCGGGCAGGTAGCGGTCGCCGTTCAGGAACCCGAGCACGTTGACGACCGGCACGGCGATGAGGGTGCCGCGGAGCCGCTCGGGCGACACCTGCGCGAGCACCTGCCGGATGACCTCGACGCCCACGACCTCGTCGCCGTGGATGGCGGCGTCGATCCAGACGACCGGCCCCTCCTCGCGGCCGTGCAGCACGCGCACGGGGAGCGAGACGTCGCCGCCCGTCACGAGCCGGGCGATCGGCAGCTCGACGCCCTTCGCCTGGCCGGCGCGCACGCGCACGCCGCCGATCGCGAACGACTCACGCACCGGCGCGGCCCCGGTTCTTGAGCCGCACGGTGCGCGCGGGACGGCCGCCGAGGTACGAGCGCGCCGAGTCGACCGCGAACCCCTGGCGGAGCGCCTCGCGCCCGACGAGCAGCCGGAAGCCCATCTCGTCGCGGCGCGCGAGCGTCACCTCGGTGAGCACCTCGCGCCCGAGCAGCGCGAGCGCCGTGCGGATGACGATGCGCTCCTGCTCGTGACCCGTCGAGGAGCGGACGAGCCGGCGGTCGTGCACGGGCACCTCGACGACGACGGCATCGGCAGCCGAGCGCTGCCACGGGTGCACCGAGAAGCGCACCCAGTCGGCGCCGTCGCGCGTCGACTCGACGATGTCGAACGCGTGCAGGGCGCTCGTGCGCGCGCCGGTGTCGAGCTTGGCCTTCACGTGCGGCACGCCGAGGTGCGGCAGGCCGACCCATTCGCGCCAACCGGCGATCGCAGGCCTGCGAGGATGGTCATCGCCCATAGGCCCCCATCCAAGCAGGAAGGCAGGTCGACCTCGCATGAGGCTCGCCATCCTCTCGCGCGCTCCGCGCGCCTACAGCACCCGCAGGCTCCGCGCCGCGGCCGCCGAGCGCGGCCACGACGTCAAGGTGCTCAACACCCTGCGCTTCGCGATCGACCTCTCGGGCGAGGCGCCCGACCTGCAGTTCCGCGGCCGGCAGCTCACCGACTACGACGCGATCCTGCCGCGCATCGGCAACTCGATCACCTACTTCGGCACCGCGGTGGTGCGGCAGTTCGAGCAGATGGACGTCTACACACCCAACACCGCGAACGGCATCGCCAACTCGCGCGACAAGCTGCGGGCGACGCAGATCCTCGCGAGGCACGACATCGGGATGCCTCCCACGACGTTCGTGCGCGACCGCGCCGACGTGATCCCCGCGATCGAGCGCGTCGGCGGCGCACCGGTCGTGCTGAAGCTCCTCGAGGGCACGCAGGGCATCGGCGTCATCCTCGCGCCCACGATCAAGGTCGCCGAGGCGATCATCGAGACGCTGCAGAGCACCAAGCAGCAAGTGCTCATCCAGCGCTTCGTCGCCGAGAGCAAGGGCCGCGACATCCGCGCGCTCGTCGTCGGCGACCGCGTCGTCGCCGCGATGCGGCGCAGCGCCCAGGGCGACGAGTTCCGCTCGAACGTGCACCGCGGCGGCAGCGTCGAGCCGGTGACGCTCGACCCCGACTTCGAGCGCGTCGCGGTGCGCGCCGCGCAGATCATGGGCCTCAAGGTCGCGGGCGTCGACATGCTCGAGGGCAACGACGGCCCGCAGGTGATGGAGGTCAACTCCTCCCCCGGGCTCGAGGGCATCGAGCGCGCGACGCGGCTCGACGTCGCGGGCGCGATCATCGACTACATCGACAACCAGGTCGCGTTCCCGCAGATCGACGTGCGCGAGCGGCTCGCCGTCTCGACGGGCTTCGGCGTCGCCGAGCTCGTGGTGCACGGCGACGCCGACCTCGTCGGCAAGCCGCTCGACGCGTCGGGGCTCCGCGAGCGCGACATCACGGTGCTGACGCTGCACCGCGGCACGACCGTCATCCCGAACCCGAAGGGCACCGAGGTGCTGCACGCCGAGGACCGGCTGCTGTGCTTCGGCCGGCTCGAGGAGATGCGCTCGATGATCCCGGCGCGGCCGAAGCGCCGGGCGCGGGTCAAGAAGCTGCCGAAGGTGCCGCTGCCGCCGCAGGAGGACTGACGACGGCTCGGCCGGCGCGTCAGGCGACCGGCGCGGCCGCCTCGGCGAGCACCCCCTCGGCCCACTCGAGCGCAGCCTCGGTCGCGGGCACGGGCCCGCCGGCATCGTGCCGCCCGTACTCGCCGACGCGCTCGGCGCCGCACGCCGCGAGCGCCTCGGCGACGAGCTCGCTGCCGCGCGAGTACGTCTTCGCGTAGCTGCGGTCGCCCATCCCGAAGGCCGCGAAGCGCACGCCGCGGAGATCGGGGCGCTCCTCGACGAGCGCGCGGAGGAACGGCCGGGCGCTCGTCGGCACCTCGCCGTCGCCGTACGTCGAGCAGACGAGCAGGTGGAGGCGGCTCGCATCGAGGTCGCCCGGCGCGGCGTCGGCGATGTCGACGACCTCGACCGCCGCCCGGCCCGCGAGGCCGCGCCGCAGCTCGTCGGCGACGAGCTCGGCGCCGCCCGACTCGGTGCCGAACAGCACCGTCACCGGCAGCCCCGCCCCCTCGGTCGCGGTCTCGAGGCGCTCGACCTCCGGCAGCGGGATCGTCGCGTCGCGCGCAGCCTCGAGCAGCGCGGCGCGCGAGCGCAGCTTCGACCGCGAGCGCCCGGGCGCCGCGCCGAGCTGCTCGCGCACGTCGATGCGCCGCCAGCCCTCGAAGTCGGTCTCCCCCTCGACCGGCGGCAGCCCGTCGCGGCCCGCCCCGATGGCGCCGGCCTCGAGGTCGTCGGCGATGAGGCGCGCGAGCTCTCGCGCGTCGGTGCGCTGGTCGGGGATCGTGCCGCGCGGCCCGCGCCGCAGCCAGCCGGCGGTGTAGAGGCCCGGCTCGACCCGGCCGCTCGCGTGCGCGCCCGGTTCGACGAGGCACTCGTCGTCGGCGGCGAAGCCGACGGCCGTCACGATCGCGTCGGCCCCGAGCTCGACCTCGCCGTCGGCACCGCGGAAGACGGCCCGCTCGACCCGGCCGTCGCCCTCGATGCGCGCGGGCGAGAGCCCGAACCACCAGTGCACCTCGACGCGCGGCTGGGAGGAGGGCTCCGCGACCAGACCCCGCACCGCATCCGCCCGCGCGTCCTTGCCCGGCTCGATGCCCTCGAGCCCGGCGCCGTGCACGCGATGCGCAACGCCCGGCAGGCCCGCGAGCTCGCGCACCATGACCGGGTCGAAGCGCGCGGCGCTCGGGGCGCTGCGGCCGACGACGTGGATCGTGCGCACGGCACCGGCGAGCCGCTCGTGCGCCTCGTCGTCGACGTCGGTGCCGCCGAGTCCCTCGGCGTCGCGCGCGAGCAGGCGCACGACGTCCATCGCGACGTTGCCGTGGCCGACGACCACGACGCGCTCGCCGAGTGACGGCGCCTCGCCCTCGTCGGCGTGCGCGTTGAGCAGCCGCGTGATGCGGCCGGCGCCGTGGACGCCCTCGAGCGCGTCGCCCGGCACGTCGAGCGGCCGATCGGCGCGCATGCCGGTCGCGAGCACGACGGCGTCGTAGGCGCCTCGGAGCGCGTCGAGCGGCACGTCGACGCCGACGCGCACGTTGCCGCGGAACCGCACGCGCTCGTGCTGGAAGAGCCGGTCGAACTGCCGCGCGACCGACTTCGTGCCGGGGTGGTCGGCGGCGACGCCGGAGCGCACGAGCCCGTACGGCACCGGCAGCCCGTCGAGCACCTCGAGCTCCGCCGCCGGGAAGCGGCGGCGGAGCGCCTGAGCGGTGAAGCAGCCTGCGGGCCCGGCGCCGACGATCGCGATGCGCGGCGCGGCCTGCTCGGCGGCTGCCGGCGCGGCGACGACCGTCGCGGGCTCGGCGACCGAGCGCCACCGCACGGGGAGGCTCGTCATGCCGCGGAAGACCCAGCCGGCGATCGTCGGGGGCGCGTCGGGCACGACGTCGAGCCCGCGCAGCCGCTCGAAGAGCATGGGCAGCGCGACATCGGCGACCTCCGAGCGCGCGACCCACGCGCCGAGGCACACGTGCACGCCCTTCCCGAAGGCGAGGTGCGGCTTGACCTCGCGGCGCACGTCGAAGCGCGCGGCGTCCTCCCACACGCGCTCGTCGCGGTTGGCGGAGAGGATGCAGATGCCCAAGCGCGCGCCGGCCGGCAGCCGCACGCCCGCGAGCTCGGTGTCGCGCGTGACCTGCCGCGAGTAGAGGCCGATCGGCGCGACCCAGCGGAGCGTCTCGTCGAACGCCGCGTTCCAGAGCGACGGGTCGGCCTCGACGGCGCGCCGCTGCTCAGGATGCGTCAGGAGCGCCCACGCGGCGACCCCGAGCGCGTCGCGCGGCTCGTTGAGGCCGCCCCCGATCGTCATCTTCACGTTGGCGCGGATGCGCTCGATCGGCATCTCGTAGTCGGGGATGCGCAGGAGCTGCGACAGCAGCGACTCGTTCGGGTTGGCCGCGTGCCACGGCAGCACCTCGTCGAGCGCCGCGTCGACCTCGTCGAACGAGCGCAGCCCCTTTGCCCACACCTCGGGGTCATCGGCGTAGTTGCCGGTCGCGTCGATGAGCGTCTGCGACCAGCGCTGCAGGTCCTCCTGCCGAGCGCTGTGGAGGCCGATGATCTCGCGCAGGCTCTCGGCGGCGTAGGGGGCGGCGAAGTCCCAGATGAGGTCGGCGCCCGGCCCCTTCTCGACGAGCTCGTCGAGGTAGCGCTCGGCGTTCCGCTCGAACGTCGAGCGCCAGACGCGCTGCACGACGCCGGGCCGCAGCGCGGGCTGCCACGCCTTGCGCTCGAGGTAGTGCTCGGGGTCGTCGCGGCGCAGCATCGAGTGGCCCATCGCGCGGATCTGCAGCGAGCCGCGCTCGTTCGCCGAGAACACCTCCTGGTCGAGCTCGGTCTCGTGCACCGCCTCGTAGGAGGTGACGAGGTAGCGCCCGACGGCGGGCACCCAGTGCACGCCGCCCTCGGCGCGCAGGCGCTCGTAGATCGGGAACGGGTCGCGGTGGAGGTCTGGGATCGTCACCCAGTCGGCGACGGGAGCTTCGGGCATGGAGCACATCCTCGTGATCGGTCCTGCCTCGATCATCCGCCACCCGCTACGTTGGCGAAAGCGGATGCATCGCACGTTCTACCTCGGAGGAGCCGAAGAATGGATGCCCTCGACGCCCCTGGCTTCACCCTGCGGCAGCTCTCCTACCTCGTATGCGCCGCCGACGAAGGCACGATCGCCGCTGCCGCCGCGCGATTGCACGTGTCGGCGTCGGCGATCTCGGAGGCGATCAGCGAGCTCGAGCGCGAGCTCGGCTCGCAGCTGACGGTGCGCCGGCGAGCGCGCGGCCTGACGCTCACGAGCACGGGTGCGGATGTCGTCGCTCGCGCCCGCGACCTGCTCGCGTCGTCGCGCGAGCTCGAGACCTCGCTGCGGGGAGCCCCCGGCGAGCTCGTCGGGCCGGTCACGATCGGCTGCTACCCGACCCTCGCGCCGACGATCCTCCCTCCCCTCCTCGCCGGGTTCGGCCGCGCGCATCCGCGGGTCGAGCTCGACATCGTCGAGGCGACGCACGACCGGCTCGAGGGCCGGCTCGAGTCGGGCCGCATCGACGTCGCCTTCGTCTACGACACGCTCGTGCCGGGCGAGCCGCGCCGGGCCAAGCTCTTCGCCCTGCCCGCGCACGTCGTCGTCGCGGGCGACGACCCGCTCGCCGCGCGCGGCTCGGTGCGCCTCGCCGAGCTCGCCGAGCGCGACCTCATCCTGCTCGACGCGCCGCCCTCGAGCGAGCACACCCTCTCGCTCTTCGCGGCGGCGGGCGTCACGCCGCGCGTGCGCCACCGGGTGCAGAGCTCCGAGGCCGTGCGCGCGCTCGTCGGCCGCGGCCTGGGCTACGGCATCCTCGTGCAGCGGCCCGCGAACCCCGCGAGCTACGAGGGCTACCCTGTCGCCATGCTCGAGATCGCGCCGCGCGTGCCGCCGGTCGGCATCGACGTGATCTGGCCCGCGTCGCCCGAGCCGACCGCTCGCACGCGCGCGCTCATCGAGTTCGCGCGCTCACTCCCCTGGCCCGGCCGCCCGTGACCGCGCTCGACTGGGGCATCAAGGCGTCGCTGCTCGACTACGTGCGCGGCCGCGGGGCGGGCACGGTCGAGGCCGGCGGCGGGGCGACGGCCGAGGGCGACCGCTTCCGCTTCCCCGCGGCCGGCGAGGGCGCGTTCCTCGGCTCCGTGACGCTCACCGCGCACAGCGGCATGCTGCGCCTCGTCATCGCCGATCCCGCGATCGTACGCTCGCCCGAGGGCTGGCTGCTCGAGATCGCCGACCCGCACGAGCCGGGCGAGCGCCTCGCCTTCGCGACCATCGCGGCGTTCGACGGCGAGCGCGCCTCGGGCACCGCGCTCACGCAGGACGGCGCCGACCTCTTCTTCGGGCCCTACGAGGCGGGTACTCCGCTCGACGACCCGCGCGTCGAGCCCTGATCCGACGCAGACGCGGAACGGCCCCGCCACAGTGGCGGGGCCGTTCCGGTCTTCGAGGGTCAGCGCTCGACGGCTGCCTCGCGGTCGACCTCGGAGAGCGCGACGAACTCGTCGCCCTTCTTCCAGCCGTCCCACTTGCCCGACTTCTCGAACTCGATCGAGAGCGGGATGCCCGTGCGGTCCTTCAGCAGCAGCGTGCCGATCAGCGAGAGCACCACGGTCGCGAGCAGGTAGCCGACGATCGCCCACGTCGAGCCGGTCGCCTGCAGCAGCGCCTGCGCGATCGTCGGCGCGAACGCACCGCCGATCACCGCGCCGATCGCGTAGGCGATCGAGACGCCCGAGAAGCGCACCGAGGCGGGGAACGACTCCGCGTACCACGCCGCCTGCGCGCCGTAGGTGAGGCCCAGGCCCACGCCGAGCAGGATCGTCGCCCACGCGACGCCCGCGACGCCCGTCTCGACGAGCAGGAACAGCGGCACGATGCCCGCGGCGAGGGCCGTCCAGCCGATGAGGTAGAGCGGCTTGCGGCCGATGCGGTCGGAGGCCCAGCCGGCGACGAACGTGAACACGAGCCACGAGAGCGAGCCCGCGAAGGTCGCCAGCTGCACGCCGACGGGGTCGAAGCCGAGGCCCGGCACCGGCGCGTCGACGGGTCGGGACGCGAGGCCCTGCACGTAGCCGCCGGTCGTCATGTAGCCCGTGGCGTTGTTCGCCATGAAGACGAGCGCGGCGAAGAGCACGACGAGGCCGTACTTCTTGAAGACCTGCACGATGGGCGCCGACTGCTCCTGCGCCGTCTCCTTGATCTCCTGGAACACCGGCGACTCGTCGACCGAGCGGCGCACGAGGTAGCCCACGAGCACGAGGATGATCGAGATGAAGAACGGGATGCGCCAGCCGACCTCGAGGAACGCGTCGCCCGGGAACATGGCACGGATGGCCGCGAGGATGCCGGTCGCGAGCAGCATGCCGATCGGCACGCCGGCCTGCACGAACGAGCCGTAGAGCCCGCGGCGGTTCGCCGGCGCGTGCTCGATGGCCATGAGCACGGCGCCGCCCCACTCGCCGCCGGCCGAGAGGCCCTGCAGGATGCGCAGCACCATGAGCATGATCGGCGCGAGGATGCCGACCTGCTCGTAGGTGGGCAGCGCGCCGACGAGCGTGGTCGCGACGCCCATCAGGAGGAGCGTGAGGACGAGCATCGGGCGACGGCCGATCCGGTCGCCGAAGTGGCCGGCGAGGAACGCGCCGAGCGGGCGGAACAGGAACGAGATGCCGATCGTCACGAGCGAGATGATCTGGCCGACGCCCGGTCCGGCCGGCTCGAAGAAGAGCTGCGCGAAGACCAGGTTCGCCATGAAGGCGTAGATGAAGAAGTCGTACCACTCGATCGTGGTGCCGACGACGACGGCGGCGAGGACCTTGTTGCGCTCTCGCGCGGAGGTGTGAGGCGTCGTGCTGTGAGACACGCTGACTCCTTTGTCAGGGGAAGGGCGCCGAGGGCTCGGTGCCGGGACTGAGTGGAAGATATACGATTTCGTGCACGACGACAAGCGCCTTGGGCGGACCCTGAGGCTGCCCCGATCGGCCAGCGCACGACGGCCTTGCACACCAGATTCGGAATCGTATACGATGCCGACATGCATGCATCGTCGCAGCTCCCAACCGACTCCCTCGCCTCCGCCGAAGCGGCTTGGGGCCTGCTCGGCTCCCGCCCCGGCAAGGTCTTCGCGATGCACATCGGCTACCGCGGCCGCGCCGCGCAGAAGGGCCGCACGCCCGAGGCGCCGGGCTTCTTCCTCAAGCCCGCGACCTCGCTCTCGACCGGCGGCGAGGTCGTCATGCCGGCGGGCACCGAGATCTTCGGCTTCGAGGGCGAGATCGCGATCGTCATCGGCTCGCACGCGCGAGCGGTGGACGAGGCGGATGCGTGGGCGCACGTCGCGTCGGTCACCGCGTCGAACGACCTCGGCGTCTTCGACCTCCGCTGGGTCGACAAGGGCGCCAACATCCGCTCGAAGGGCGGCGACGGCATGACGCCGATCGGCCCGGCGCTGCTCGACGCGACGCGGCTCGACCCGCACGCGATCGAGGTGCGGACGTGGCTCGACGGCGAGCTCGTGCAGGAGGACTCGACCTCGACGCTCCTCTTCTCGCTCCCGCAGATCGTGAGCGACCTCTCGCAGCTCATCACGCTCGAGCCCGGCGACGTGATCCTCACGGGCACGCCCGCGAACGCATCCACCCTCTCCCCCGGCCAGTCGGTCGAGGTCGAGGTGACGGCGACCGCGCTCGACGGCGAGCGCCTCTCGACCGGGCGGCTCGCGTCGACCGTGCGGGTCGGCGAGCAGCGGCTGCCCGCCTACTCCGCCCAGCCGAAGCCGACGCCCGACCAGTGGGCCGACGCATCCGGCCGCCCGATCGCCGAGTTCGAGCCGCAGGCCGCGCCCGTGCTCGACGACGAGCTGCGCGACAAGCTCTCGCGCGTCGCGCTCGCGACGCTCTCGTCGGGACTGCGGAAGCGCGGCCTCAACAACGTCTCGATCGACGGCCTGCGCTCGACGCAGCCCGGCAAGCGCATGGTCGGCACCGCGCGCACGCTGCGCTACGTGCCCAATCGCGAGGACCTCTTCAAGAGCCACGGCGGCGGCTACAACGCGCAGAAGCGGCTGTTCGACTCGCTGCAGCCCGGCGAGGTCGTCGTGATCGAGGCGCGCGGCGACAACCGCTCGGGCACGCTCGGAGACATCCTCGCGCTCCGCGCCCGCCACCTCGGCGCCGCGGGCCTCGTCACCGACGGCGGCGTGCGCGACCTCGACGTCGTGACCGAGATCGGCGTGCCGACCTACCACGGCGGCGGCCACCCCGCCGTGCTCGGCCGGCTGCACGTGCCGTGGTCGTTCGACGAGACGATCGCGTGCGGCGGCGCGACCGTGCAGCCCGGCGACATCATCGTCGGCGACAACGACGGCGTGCTCGTCATCCCGCCGGCGCTCGCGCGCGAGCTCGTCGAGGAGAGCCTGCAGCAGGAGGCCGAGGAGGAGTGGATCGCCGCGCAGGTCGAGGCGGGCCACCCCGTCGACGGGCTGTTCCCGATGAACGCCGAGTGGCGCGCGAAGTACGAGGCCGAGACCGCCGCGACGGAGGGGTCGTGAGCGGCCGGCGGCAGCGCACGGCCGCCGTCGCCGAGTCGGGCGGCACGATCGCACCCTCGAAGTCGCAGCGCGCCTACCGGCTGCTGCACGACCGCATCGTCGACGGCACCTACTCCCCCGGCTTCCGGCTCGTGCTCGACGCGATCGGCCGCGAGCTCGACATGAGCGTCGTGCCGGTGCGGGAGGCGATCCGCCGGCTCGAGGCCGAGGGCCTCGTCACGTTCGAGCGCAACATCGGCGCGCGCGTCGCCGAGATCGACGAGCTCGAGTACCACGACACGATGGAGACGCTCTCGTACGTCGAGGGCGCCGCGATCTCGCTCGCCGCCGGCCTCTACTCGGCGTCGGACGTCGCCGCCGCGCGCGCGATCAACGACGAGATGCGGCAGTCGCTCGCCGACTTCGACCCCGTGCGGTTCACCGCCCTCAACGAGGCGTTCCACCGGCAGCTCACCGACGTCTGCCCCAACGGCGTGCTCGGCGACGTCATCGACACGTGCTGGAAGCGCCTCGCGCGGCTGCGCCAATCGACCTTCTCGTTCGTGCCGAGCCGCGCCGTGCCATCGGTCGACGAGCACGACGGGATCCTCGCGCTCATCGAGGAGGGCGCCGACCCGCGCCGCATCGAGCTCGCCGTGCGCGCGCACCGGCTCGCGACGCCCGATGCCTACCTGCACCGCGCGCAGCCCAAGCCCTGAGCCCCACGCAGCCCTGAGCTGCCGACAGCCCTGAACCGCCGACACCGGCGACGACGACCCGAACAGACAAGGAGCCACCATGGCCGACCAGCCCGCAGGCATCCCCGACCTCATCCCTCACTACATCGACGGCGAGCGCGTCGCGTCGGTCGACGGCGACACGTTCGGCGTGCTCAACCCGGTCACGAACGAGGACTACACCGTCGCCGCCTCCGGCAAGCAGGCCGACATCGACCTCGCCGTCGCCGCCGCGAGCCGCGCCTTCCACGAGGGCCCGTGGCCGCGCATGAAGAACCGCGAGCGCGCGCGCATCCTCTCCCGCATCGCCGACATCGTCGAGTCGCGCGACCAGGAGCTCGCGCAGTTCGAGTCGTGGGACTCGGGCCTGCCGATCACGCAGGCCAAGGGCCAGGCGCAGCGCGCCGCCGAGAACTTCCGCTTCTTCGCCGACCTCATCGTCGCCGGCCGCGACGACACCTACAAGGTGCCCGGCACGCAGGTGAACTACGTCAACCGCAAGCCCAAGGGCGTCGCGGGCCTCATCACGCCGTGGAACACCCCCTTCATGCTCGAGTCGTGGAAGCTCGGACCCGCGCTCGCCTCCGGCTGCACCGTCGTGCTGAAGCCCGCCGAGTTCACGCCGCTCTCGGCGTCGCTGTGGGCGGGCATCTTCGAGGAGGCCGAGCTGCCGCGCGGCGTCTTCAACCTCGTCAACGGCTTCGGCGAGACCGCGGGCGACGCGCTCGTGAAGCACCCCGACGTGCCGCTCATCTCGTTCACGGGCGAGAGCCGCACGGGACAGCTCATCTTCGGCAACTCGGCGCCGCACCTCAAGGCGCTCTCGATGGAGCTCGGCGGCAAGAGCCCCGCCGTCGTCTTCGCCGACGCCGACCTCGATGCCGCGATCGACTCGACGCTCTTCGGCGTCTTCTCGCTCAACGGCGAGCGCTGCACGGCCGGCAGCCGCATCCTCGTCGAGCGCAGCGTCTACGACGAGTTCGTCGAGCGCTACGCGGCGCGAGCGAAGAGCATCGTCGTGGGCGACCCCGGCGACCCGAAGACCGAGGTCGGCGCGCTCGTGCACCCCGAGCACTTCGACAAGGTCATGTCGTACGTCGAGATCGGCAAGGAGGAGGGCCGCCTCGTCGCCGGCGGCGGCCGCCCCGAGGCGTTCCCCGAGGGCAACTTCGTCGCCCCGACCGTGTTCGTCGACGTCGCCCCCGAGGCACGCATCTTCCAGGAGGAGATCTTCGGGCCGGTCGTGTGCATCACGCCGTTCGACTCCGACGAGGAGGCGCTCGCGCTCGCCAACAACACGAAGTACGGGCTCGCCGCCTACATCTGGACGAACGACCTCAAGCGCGCGCACCTGTTCGCGCAGGACGTCGAGGCCGGCATGGTGTGGCTCAACAGCCACAACGTGCGCGACCTCCGCAGCCCCTTCGGCGGCGTCAAGGCCTCGGGCCTCGGCCACGAGGGCGGCTACCGCTCGCTCGACTTCTACAGCGACCAGCAGGCCGTGCACATCACGCTCGGCGACGTCCACACCACCCGCTTCGGCGCATCCGCCTGACCCCTGCCAAGGAGCAGCACCATGAACGAGATCCCCAAGCCCTCCGTCCCCGCGCCCGACATCATCCGCTGCGCCGCGATGGACCTCGTGGTCACCGACCTGGCCAAGAGCCGCGAGTTCTACGTCGACATCCTCGGCCTGCACGTGACCGAGGAGGACGACGAGGCGATCTACCTGCGGTCGTTCGAGGAGTTCATCCACCACAACCTCGTCCTCCGCAAGGGCCCCGTCGCCGCGGTCGCCGCGTTCGCGTACCGCGTGCGCACGCCCGAGGACGTCGACCGCGCCGAGGCCTACTACCGCGAGCTCGGATGCCGCACGGAGCGTCGCGCGGACGGCTTCCAGAAGGGCTTCGGCGACAGCGTGCGCGTCGAGGACCCGCTGGGCTTCCCCTACGAGTTCTTCTACGCGACCGAGCACGCCGAGCGGCTGCACCAGCGCTACGACCTCTACTCGGCGGGCGAGCTCGTGCGCCTCGACCACTTCAACCAGGTCACGCCCGACGTGCCGCGCGGTCGCAAGTACCTCGAGGACCTCGGCTTCCGCGTCACGGAGGACATCCAGGACGACCAGGGCGTCACCTACGCCGCGTGGATGCACCGCAAGGGCACCGTGCACGACACCGCGCTCACGGGCGGGAACGGCCCGCGCATGCACCACATCGCGTTCTCGACCCACGAGAAGCACAACATCATCCAGATCTGCGACAAGCTCGGCGCGCTGCGGATGTCGGACCACATCGAGCGCGGCCCCGGCCGACACGGCGTCTCGAACGCGTTCTACCTCTACAT
>NZ_ASHR01000015.1 GCF_000400485.1 Agrococcus pavilionensis RW1 | reverse complement strand
CCTGCGGTCGTTCGAGGAGTTCATCCACCACAACCTCGTCCTCCGCAAGGGCCCCGTCGCCGCGGTCGCCGCGTTCGCGTACCGCGTGCGCACGCCCGAGGACGTCGACCGCGCCGAGGCCTACTACCGCGAGCTCGGATGCCGCACGGAGCGTCGCGCGGACGGCTTCCAGAAGGGCTTCGGCGACAGCGTGCGCGTCGAGGACCCGCTGGGCTTCCCCTACGAGTTCTTCTACGCGACCGAGCACGCCGAGCGGCTGCACCAGCGCTACGACCTCTACTCGGCGGGCGAGCTCGTGCGCCTCGACCACTTCAACCAGGTCACGCCCGACGTGCCGCGCGGTCGCAAGTACCTCGAGGACCTCGGCTTCCGCGTCACGGAGGACATCCAGGACGACCAGGGCGTCACCTACGCCGCGTGGATGCACCGCAAGGGCACCGTGCACGACACCGCGCTCACGGGCGGGAACGGCCCGCGCATGCACCACATCGCGTTCTCGACCCACGAGAAGCACAACATCATCCAGATCTGCGACAAGCTCGGCGCGCTGCGGATGTCGGACCACATCGAGCGCGGCCCCGGCCGACACGGCGTCTCGAACGCGTTCTACCTCTACATCACCGACCCCGACGGCCACCGCGTCGAGATCTACACGCAGGACTACTGGACCGGCGACCCCGACAACCCCGTCATCACGTGGGACGTGCACGACAACCAGCGCCGCGACTGGTGGGGCAACCCGGTCGTGCCCTCCTGGTACACCGAGGCCTCGCCGGTGCTCGACCTCGACGGCAACGTCGTCGAGATCGTCGAGCGCACCGACTCGAGCGAGATGGAGGTGACCGTCGGCGCCGACGGCTTCTCGTACACGCGCAAGGGCGACGAGGACGGCACCTACAAGGGCGAGGCCGCGAAGGGCTTCAAGATCGGCAACCAGCTGTGACGACGGACCACCTGCGCCCTGGCCGGGGCCTCGACGACGCGACGGTCACCGCGATCGCCGACGAGCTCGCCGAGGCCACGCGCTCGCGCGGCACGATCGAGCGCATCTCGACGCGCTACCCCGAGGCGACGATCGAGGACTCCTACGCGGTGCAGCGCATCTGGCGCGCTCGCCGCGAGGAGGCCGGGGCGCGGCTCGTGGGCCGCAAGATCGGCCTCACGAGCAAGGCGATGCAGGATGC
>NZ_ASHR01000014.1 GCF_000400485.1 Agrococcus pavilionensis RW1 | reverse complement strand
TACACGCAGGACTACTGGACCGGCGACCCCGACAACCCCGTCATCACGTGGGACGTGCACGACAACCAGCGCCGCGACTGGTGGGGCAACCCGGTCGTGCCCTCCTGGTACACCGAGGCCTCGCCGGTGCTCGACCTCGACGGCAACGTCGTCGAGATCGTCGAGCGCACCGACTCGAGCGAGATGGAGGTGACCGTCGGCGCCGACGGCTTCTCGTACACGCGCAAGGGCGACGAGGACGGCACCTACAAGGGCGAGGCCGCGAAGGGCTTCAAGATCGGCAACCAGCTGTGACGACGGACCACCTGCGCCCTGGCCGGGGCCTCGACGACGCGACGGTCACCGCGATCGCCGACGAGCTCGCCGAGGCCACGCGCTCGCGCGGCACGATCGAGCGCATCTCGACGCGCTACCCCGAGGCGACGATCGAGGACTCCTACGCGGTGCAGCGCATCTGGCGCGCTCGCCGCGAGGAGGCCGGGGCGCGGCTCGTGGGCCGCAAGATCGGCCTCACGAGCAAGGCGATGCAGGATGCGACGGGCATCACGGAGCCCGACTACGGCGTGATCTTCGCCGACCAGGCCTACCGCTCGGGCGACACGGTCGAGCACGCGCAGTGGTCGAACGTGCGCGTCGAGGTCGAGCTCGCCTTCGTGCTGCGCTCGCCGCTCGAGGGCGAGGGGCTCACGATCGAGCAGGTGCTCGACGCGACCGAGGTCGTCGTGCCGGCGCTCGAGATCCTCGACTCGCACATCGAGCTCGCGGGCCGCACGATCGTCGACACCATCAGCGACAACGCGGCGCTCGGCGCCGTCGTCGTCGGCGACGTCGAGCTCGGCCCGCGCGACCGCAACCTCGCCTGGATCGGCGCGCAGTGCTTCGTCAACGACGAGGTGATCGAGACGGGCGTCTCCGGCGGCGTGCTCGGCCACCCCGCGCACGGCGTCGCGTGGCTCGCGGGCAAGCTCGCGCAGCACGGCGACCGGCTCGAGGCGGGCGAGCTCATCCTCGCCGGCTCGTTCACGCGCCCCGTGTGGGTGCACCCGGGCGACCGCGTGCGGGTCGAGTTCCAGGACGCGGGGATGGTCGAGGTGGCGTTCCGATGACGGCGCTCAAGCCGACACTGCGCGACGTGCTCGCGGGAGCCGACCGCGCCCTCGTGGGCCTGTGGAACGCATCCGGGAGCCCGATCGCCGCCGAGCTCATGGCGGGCTCGGGCGCCGACCTGCTGCTCGTCGACGGCGAGCACGGGCCGATCGAGCTGCGCGACATCCTGCAGATCCTGCAGGCGGCCGAGGCCTACCCGGTCACGACGATCGTGCGCATCCCCTGGAACGACCCCGTGCGCATCAAGCAGGTGCTCGACCTCGGCGCGCAGAACATCGTCGTGCCGATGGTCTCGAGCGCCGCCGACGCCGAGGCCGCCGTGCGCGCGGCCCGCTACCCGGGCGCGGCAGGCGAGCGCGCCGGCGCGCGCGGCATCGGCTCCGCACTCGCCCGCTCGGCCCGCTGGGGCCGCGCGGCCGGCTACGTCGGCGACGCCGACCGGCACGTGTCGGTCGTCGTGCAGATCGAGACGGCGGATGCGGTGGCGAACGCCGCCGAGATCGCGGCGGTCGACGGCGTCGACGCCGTCTTCATCGGCCCCGCCGACCTCGCCGGCTCGATGGGCTTCCCCGGCTCGCCCGGAGCGCCCGAGGTCGTCGCCGCGGTCGACGCGGCGATCGACGCCGTGCGCGGCGCGGGCAAGCCGGTCGGCGTCAACGCGTTCGCGGAGGCCGACCAGGACCGCGTGCTCGCGCGCGGCGCCGCGTTCGTCTTCGTCTCGGCCGACGTCACGCTCATGGCGCGCGGCTCGGAGGCGGCCGTCGCCCGCATCCGCGACACGCGCGCCGCCGCAGACAGCTACTAGAGAGCCTTCGAAGGAGAAGCCATGCAGTTCCACCACCACGGCTACGTCAAGGGCGACCCGCGCATCCTGCCCGCCGCGGGCATCGGCCTCGACCGGCCCGCGGAGCTCCCCGCCGAGATGGACGTGCTCATCGTCGGCACCGGTCCGGCGGGCGTGCTGCTCGGCGCGCAGCTGTCGATGTACCCGGAGGTGCACACGCGCATCATCGAGCGCCGCGAGGGCCGCCTCGAGCTCGGCCAGGCCGACGGCCTGCAGGCGCGCTCGATCGAGACCTTCCAGGCGTTCGGCTTCGCCGAGCGGCTGCTGCAGGAGGCCTACCGCATCACCGAGATGCAGTTCTGGCGCCCCGACCCCGCCGACCGCTCGCGCATCTACCGCGCGGAGGCGACGCTCGACTCCGCGGGCGTCGAGGGCTCGACGCTCAGCGAGTTCCCGCACGTCATCTGCAACCAGGCGCGCGTGCAGGACTACTTCTGCGAGTACATGGCCAACTCGCCGAGCCGCATGAGCCCCGACTTCGGCTGGGAGCTGCTCGGGCTCGAGGTCGAGGACGGCGAGACCCACCCCGTGAAGGCGACGCTCCGCCGCACGGCCGGCCCCGACGCGGGCACCGAGCGCGTCGTGCGCGCGAAGTACGCCGTCGGCTGCGACGGGGCCCGCTCGGTCGTGCGCAAGTCGATCGGCGGGCAGCTGCTCGGCGACTCGCGCAACCACGCGTGGGGCGTCATGGATGTGCTCGTCGACACCGACTTCCCCGACATCCGCACGAAGTGCGCGATCCAGTCGGAGGCCGGCAGCATCCTGCTCATCCCCCGGGAGGGCAACGCGCTGTGCCGCATCTACGTCGACATGGGCGACATCTCGCCCGAGGACCACGGCAAGGTGCGCGAGACGCCGCTCGAGCGCATCGTCGAGATCGCGCAGTCGATCTTCCACCCCTACCGGCTCGAGGTGCGCGACGTCGCGTGGTGGAGCATCTACGAGGTGGGCCAGCGCCTGACCGACACCTTCGACGACGTGAAGCCCGAGGAGCGCGGCACGGTCGAGCCGCGGGTGTTCATCGCGGGCGACGCGTGCCACACGCACTCGGCGAAGGCCGGGCAGGGCATGAACGTCTCGATGCAGGACACCTTCAACCTCGGCTGGAAGCTCGGCTCGGTGCTCACGGGGCGCTCGCCCGAGTCGCTGCTCGACACCTACTCGGTCGAGCGCCAGGTCGTCGCGCAGAAGCTCATCGACTTCGACCGCGAGTGGTCGACGCTCATGGGCGCGAAGGTGCTCGACCCCGAGCACCCCGAGCTCGGCGGCGTCGACCCCAAGGAGGTCACGGCGCACTACCTCAAGAGCGAGGTGCAGGCCTCGGGCTTCGGCACCCACTACGAGCCCTCGATGATCACCGAATCGGGCGAGCACCAGCACCTCGCGAGCGGCTACCCGATCGGCAAGCGCTTCTGGTCGGCGCCCGTCGTGCGCGTGTGCGATGCGGTGCCGATGGAGCTCGGCCACCACATGCGCGCCGACGGCCGCTGGCGCCTCTACGCCTTCGCGGGCCGCGAGGCGCCCGGGCAGGGGGGCGCGATCGAGGCGTGGGCGCAGTGGGTGCGCACCTCGCCCGAGTCGCCGTACGTGCGGACGCGCCGCGAGGGCGACGACGCCGGCAGCGTCTTCGACGTCAAGGTCGTCTGGCAGCAGGACCACGACGCGATCGAGCCGCACGACGTCGACGACGTCTTCCGGCCGCGCTTCGGCCCGTTCCAGCTGCGCGACGACGAGCTCGTGTACGCGGCCGACCCGAAGGACGACATCTTCGAGCGCCGGGGCGTGAGCCGCGACGGATGCGTCGTGGTCGTCCGGCCCGACATGTTCGTCGCGACCGTGCTGCCGCTCGACCGCCCGGAGCTGCTGGCCGAGTTCTTCGACGGCGTGCTGCTGCCGGCCGACCCGCAGCACGACCCGGCCGTCGAGATCGAGCCGCGCCCCGGCGCGCTGCAGCAAGCGCGCGCGAAGGTGTCGGCCGAAGCCTGACGAGCAGTGCCGGGGGCCCGCGCCGCAGTCATGATCGACTCGGTGCGGGCCTCGCGCGTGCTTGGTGCGCCTTGCGCGGGGTTGGCTAATTGGATTAGCCTTGCGCCATGACCACTGCCACGACCGCCCGGCTTGCCCTCGACGGCCGCTCGCTCGCCTTCGACGTCGCGGGCGCCGGCCCGCTCGTCGTGTGCCTCCCCGGCATGGGCGACCTCCGCAGCGCCTACCGCCACCTCATGCCCGAGCTCGTGGCGCACGGCATGCGCGTCGCGACGCTCGACCTGCCCGGGCACGGCGACTCCGACGCGACGGCCGAGCCGCTCGTCGGCCAGCGCGACATCGCTCGCGCGGCCGTCGCGCTCGCCCGGCACCTCGGCGGCCCCGCGATCGTCGTCGGGCACTCCTACACGCCCGACAGCGCGCTGCTCGCGACGCAGCTCGCGCCCGACGCGATCGTCGGCGCCGTCGCGATCGCCCCCTGGGCGAGCACCGCGCCGCCCTCGCCCGCCATGCGCGTCGCGACGCGCGCCGTGACGAGCAGCGCCCTGCTGTGGTCGCTCTTCTACCGCTCGCTGCACCGCACGCCGCCCGTCGACCTCGGCGACCACCGCCGCCACATCGTCGCATCGATGCGGCGTCCCCACGGCACCGCCGCGCTCCGGGCGATGGGCGAGGGCAGCGGGAAGGACGCGATCGGCGCCCGAGCGACGCAGACCGCCCCCGTCGCGGTCGTGATGGGCGAGCGCGACCCCGACTTCCGCGACCCCGTGGCTGAAGCCCGCGCCTACGCCGAGGCCATGCCCGCGGGCGTCGCCGAGGTGCGCACGGTCGCCGGCGCGGGGCACTACCCGCACGCGGAGCGACCGGTCGAGACGGCGGATGCGGTGCTCGCCCTCGCGCGCCGCGTCGGGTGGGCCGTGGGCTCGGCGCGTGCCTAGGGCGGGCCTCTCCCCCGCCGCGCTCGTCGACGTCGCGCTCGAGGAGCTCGACGCGGGCGGCGGTCCGCTGTCGATCAGCGCGATCGCCGCGCGCGCGGGGGTCAAGCCGCCCTCGATCTACAAGCACGTCGCGGGCCTCGCCGAGCTCGAGGCGCTCGTCGGCGCGCGCATCTACGACGACCTCGGCCACGAGCTCGAGGCGGCGACGGCAGGGCTCGAGCGGGCGGATGCCGCGCGGGCGTTCCTGCACGCGTACCGCGCCTTCGCCGTGCGGCACCCGGAGCGCTACCGGGCCCTCCCGGTGCATCCCCTCGGCCATCCGCTGCTCGAGGCGGCGGGCGAGCGCGTGCTCGGGATCGCCGCGCGCGCCGTCGACGGCCTCTCGGGCGACGACGCGATCCACGCGCTCCGGGCGCTCCGCGCGGCCGCGCACGGCTTCGCGACGCTCGAGGCCGCGGGCGGCTTCGGTCTCGCGACCGACGTCGACGCATCCTTCGACCGCCTCGTCGACCGCCTCGTGGCGCCCTGACGCCTCTCGCCCGACGTCCTGTCGACTCCCAAGTTCGGGCCGGTTCGCTGGGGTACAGTCGCCCGCACCGGGGGCTCCCGGAGGACGATGGGAGAACCGCATGTCGGACAGCAGCGACCGCCTCGACGCGACACTCGATGCCGCAGACGCGCCGGCGCCGGATCACGACGCGAAGCCCGACTCCCCGCCCAAGCTCGAGGGCGCGAGCTGGAAGTACGCGCTCAAGCGGGCCATCAAGGAGTTCGGCACCGACGGCGGCACCGACCTCGCCGCGATGCTCACCTACTACATGGTGCTCTCGCTCGCGCCTGGACTGCTCGCCGTCTTCTCGATCATCGCGCTCGTGCTCGCCAACAACGCGAGCACCGTCACGAGCCTCGTCGACGACCTCGCCCAGCGCGTGCCGGAGGACTACCGATCGCTCGTCGTCGACCTCGTCGAGACGATGACGAGCTCGGCCACCGGCGGCGTGATCGCGCTCATCATCGGCATCGCGACGGCCGTGTGGTCGGCCTCCGCCTACGTCAAGGCGTTCTCGCGCTCGATGAACATCATCTACGGCATGGAGGAGGGTCGCGGCCTCATCAAGCAGACCGCGACGATGCTCCTCATCACGATCGCGCTGCTCGTGGGCGTCGTGCTGCTGCTCGTCTCGCTCGCCCTCAACGAGTCGCTCGTCGAGGGCGTGCTCGGGCCGATCGCCGAGCCGCTCGGCCTCGGCGGGCTGCTCGCCTTCATGCTGCAGACCTTCCTGCCGATCTGGGCGTGGGTGAAGTGGCCCGTGATGCTCGCGATCGTGATCGCGATGATCGCGCTGCTCTACTACCTCGCTCCGAACGTGCAGCAGCCGAAGTTCACGTGGGTGAGCCTCGGCTCGATCTTCGCGATCGTCGGCATCGCGATCGCTGCAGTGGGCCTCTACCTCTACTTCACGCTCCTCACCGGCTACAGCGCCTACGGCACGATCGGCACGGTCATGGCGCTGCTGTTCGCGCTCTGGATCTTCAACATCGTGCTGATCCTCGGCGCCGAGGTCGACGCCGAGACCGAGCGCGCGCGGCAGCTGCAGACCGGCATCGAGGCGGAGGCGACCATCCAGCTGCCGCCCCGCTCGACGAAGAAGGTCGAGAAGAAGGCCGAGGCGCGCGACAAGCTCGAGGCCGAGGGCCGCGAGATCCGCGAGGAGCACAGCGACGACACCGAGGACGACGATCGGGCGGATGCGCGGGGTCGCGACGACGACGGCGGTCGCGGCGATCGCGCCGGCGTCCGCGCCTCGAGCGAGGCGCGTCCCGCCAAGCGCAAGTTCCTCGGGATCTTCCCCCGGAAGGACTGACCGGTCAGCGGCGCGGAGGCCGCGTCGACCACAGCGCCCACGCGATGAGCACGGGCTGGAAGAGCAGTCGCGTGAAGCGCTTGTCGTCGGTGTCGAGCCCGAACGCATCCCGCCGGTGCAGCCACTGGGAGATGTTGCCGGGGAAGACGGCGGCGAAGAACGCCGCCGCGACGCGGCCGACGGCGCGGCGCCGCCCGTGCGGGGCGAGCAGCAGCGCGCCGCCGAGCGCGACCTCGGCGACGCCGGAGCCGAGCACGACCGCGTCCTCGCTCACGGGCGCGAGCTCGGTGACGAGCTCTGGCACCTGGGCGCGGAACTCGTCTCGCGCGAACGTGAGGTGGCTGACGCCGGCGAAGACGAGCGAGGCGCCGAGCAGCACGCGAGCGGCGGTGCGGATGCCGGCCATCAGACGCTCTGGCCGAGGGCGACGAGGCCGGTGACGACCGCGACGAGCGGGAAGAATCCCTGCACGACGGCGGCCCTCCCCTTCGAGCGATCGCTCACGACGAGGTAGAGCGCCGCGGCGAGCATGATGCCCGTGATCGTCAGCAGCAGCGCGATGCCCGGGCCGCGGAGGCCCGTGACGATGAGGATGACGCTCGCGACCGCGGCGATGCCGAGCAGCAGGTTGTAGACGCCCTGGTTGGCGGCGAGCTGCTTCGAGAGCGCCGCCTGCTCGGGCGTCGTGCCGAAGACGCGGCGCGTGCCCGGCTCCTCCCAGCGGAGCGTCTCGAGCACGAAGATGTAGCCGTGCACGGCTGCGGCGAGCGCGGCCGCGATGCACGCGATGACGGCGAGGTCCATGCGCCGCAGTCTAGGCAGTCGGGCTCGGATCGTGGCCGAGCGAAGCGCGGGCTTGCCGCGGACGCGCTCGTGTGGCATGACTGGAGCGAGCGCCGCGCTCGAGTGGCGCACACTCGCGGGAAGCAGGGCGCATGGGCGAGCACGGCATCCTCTCCTCGCCGCTCGATGCGATCGGCGGCACGCCGCTCGTGCAGCTGCGCCGCCTCGTGCCGCCGCGGGCGGCGCGCGTGCTCGTGAAGCTCGAGGGCGGCAACCCGACCGGCAGCTACAAGGACCGGATGGCGAGGGCGATCGTCGAGGCGGCCGAGGGGCGCGGCGACCTGCGGCCGGGCAGGCGAGTCGTCGAGTACTCGGGCGGCAGCACCGGTTCGTCGCTCGCCTTCGTGTGCGCGGTCAAGGGCTACGCGCTCTCGATCGTCTCGTCCGACGCCTTCGCGAAGGAGAAGCTCGACACCATGCGCGCGCTCGGCGCCGAGGTCACCCTCGTCGCCAGCGACGGCGGGCGCATCACGCCCGACCTGTTCGTGCGGATGCGCGAGGAGGTCGAGCGCATCGTCGAGGGCGAGGACGCGTGGTGGGTCGACCAGTTCCACAACGCGGATGCGCTCACGGGCTACGCGGCGCTCGGCCGGGAGATCCTCGAGGCGGTGGGCGCGAGCGGCGGTCGCGTCGACGCGTTCTGCGCGGGCGTCGGCACCGCGGGCATGCTCGTCGGCGCCGCCGGCGCGCTGCGGCGGCAGTCCGCGCCCGTGCGGGTCGTCGCGCTCGAACCGACGACCTCGCCGATGCTCACCGAGGGCAGAGCGGGGCCGCACCGCGTCGAGGGCATCGCGACGGGCATCGTCCCGCCGCTGCTCGCGCCCGGTACCCATGACGAGGCGGCGACGGTCGACGAGGCCGAGGCGCGCGGGCTCGCGCGTCGGCTCGCGCGCGAGGAGGGCGTCTTCGCCGGCACGTCGAGCGCGGTCAACGTGGCGGGAGCGCTGCGCCTCGCCGAGCGGATCGGTGAGGGCGGCACCGTCGTGACGGTCGCGACCGACTCGGGGCTGAAGTACCTCGCCGGGGACCTCTACCGCGCCTGAGGAACCGTGCCGCGAAAACGGAAGAAGCCCCGCTTCCGCGGGGCTCCGAACGCTGGGGTACCTGGACTCGAACCAAGAACAAAGGTACCAGAAACCTCCGTGTTGCCAATTACACCATACCCCAATGCTCGCGCGCCGAGGCACTGCGAACCAAGAGTCGAGCATAGCAACTCCCGCCGCCGAGCGCGAATCCCGGTCGGCCGCGACCGCGGTCGGCGCGCCGGCGTCAGTCGCCGACGGACTGCCCCGAGACGTCGACCGAGTAGCTCACGACGCACAGCCCCTCGCCCGAGCAGCTGACCGCGCCGCTGACGGGGACGCCCATGGCGCCGGCCGCGCCGATCTCCCACGAGATGGGCTCGCCCCGCCGCACCGACTCCGCGGTGCGCGTCGTGAAGGCGTCGATGTCGACCTGGTCCACGTCCCAGCCGAAGGCGACTGCGCCGAGCTCGACGGCGTTCATCGCGTTCGGGAACTCCGCCCAGCCCACGGGCGCTCGCTGCATGTCGATGCGGGTCACGGTGCCGCGCTCGGTGGTCGCCGCGACCGACGACATCATCTCCGAGAAGTAGCCCTGGCCGTTGATGCCGCCGCCCTCGCCGACGTACATCGTCGTGTCGAGGAAGCCGTAGCCCGGCGCGATGACCGCTTGGGCGTCGTCGGCCATCGAGAGGTCGGCGGCGGCGATCGGCCGCTCGCTCAGGTTGAGGGTCACGACCTGGTACTGCACGGCGTACGAGGTTCCCGCCTCGCCGAACTGGGTCGTGTTGTTCGCCGAGACCTCCTCGGGCAGCGCCTCGCGGGGCTGGCCGAGGCCGTTCGCGAGCAGGTGCTGCGTGAGGAGGAAGAGGCCGGCGATGAGGGCGACGCCGATCGCTGGCAGCACCCACGACAGGATGCGCTTGCGGCGCGCCTTCCGCTCGGGCGGCGAGAGCTTCGTCGCCGACGAGGGTCGCTCCTCGGTGATCGTCATCGGTGGCCTCCTCAGCGGCGGTGGCCGCGCGCTCACCAGGGTACAACCGGGGCCCGTCATCTCGATACGGCCCTTCGGGCCTACTCGATGAGCGGAGGAGGAGCGAGGAGGCTAGAGCTCGCGCGCGATGAGGTCGCGGTTGATGACCGACGCGGCGATCGTGCCCGCGCCCGCGGCGACCGAGAGCTGCCGGAAGCCCGGCGTGATGTCGCCGGCCGCGTAGATGCCCTCGACGGAGGCCCGCTGGGCCCGGTCGACGACGACGAGCCCGTCGTCGTCGGTGTCGAGGCCGAGCGGCTCGGCGAACTCGAGCTGCGGGTGCCACCACGGGCGCACGAAGCCGCCGGTGCGCTCGCTCCGCCGGCCGTCCTCGAGCACGATCGCGCGCATGCCGTCGCGGTCGCCCTCGATCGCGGCGATGGGCGTGCGCTCGAGCGCGACCCCGTGCGCGGCGAGCCGCTCCGCGCCCGCCTCGCTCACCGCATCCGACCCGTTCGTGAACACCGCGAGGTCGTCGGTGTGGCGGCGGATGACCATGGCGCGGTCGACGAGGTCGGGCGTCTCGCCGATGAGCGCGAGCGCCTGGCCGCGCTTGTCGTACGCGTCGCAGTCCATGCACGAGTGCAGGCTCGTGCCGTACCAGGGGCGCACGTGCTGCGACGCGGGCAGCGTCTCCGACAGCCCCGTCGCGATGAGCACGGCCGACGCCCGGGTCTCGCTCTCGGCGCTCGCGCCGCGCTGCTCGGCCTGCACGGCGAAGCCGCCGTCGACGCGCACGACCTGGCGCACCGTCGTGCGCTCGAACGACACGGTCGGGTAGCGCAGCACCTCCTCGCGGCCCATGCCGCGCAGCTCGAGCGGCGAGATGCCGTCGCGCGTGATGAAGCCGTGCGACTGGAGCGTCGCCGCGTGCCGCGGCCGGTTCGAGTCGAGCAGCGCCACCGAGCGCTGCGCGCGCGCGAGGTTGAGCGTCGCGGCGAGGCCCGCGGGCCCCGCGCCGATGACGACGACGTCGACGTCGGGCCGCATCAGGCGCTCGCGGCCAGCCGCTCGATGCGGCGCAGCGTCGACTCGCGGCCGAGCAGCTCGATCGACTCGAACAGCGGCGGCGAGATGCGCCGGCCGGTGACCGCGACGCGCAGCGGCGTGAAGGCGAAGCGGGGCTTGATGCCGAGGCCGTCGATGAGCATCTCGCGGAGGATCGCCTCGATCGACGCGGTGTCGAACGACTCGAGCTCCGCGAGCGCGCGGCGCGACGCCTCGAGCACCGCGAGCGCGTCGTCGCCGAGGCTCGCGACCGCGTCGGCGTCGTGGCGGATGTCCTCGTCGTCGAGGAAGAGGAAGCCGAGCATGTCCTCGGCCTGGCCGATGAGCTGCATGCGCTCCTGCACGAGCGGCGCGGCCTTCGCGAGCAGGGCGCGCTGCTCGTCGCTCGGTGCGCCGTCGAAGACGCGGCCGAGGTAGGGCTCGAGGCGGGCGGCGAAGTCGTCGGGCGCGAGCATGCGCACGTGGTCGCCGTTGATCGACTCGGCCTTCTTCGGGTCGAAGCGCGAGGGGTTGGGGTTGACGTCGACGACGTCGAAGGCGGCGATGAGCTCGTCGCGCGAGAAGACGTCGCGGTCTGGCGCGATCGACCAGCCGAGCAGCGCGAGGTAGTTCAGCAGCCCCTCGGGGATGAAGCCCGCCTCGCGCAGCAGGAAGAGGTTCGACTGCGGGTCGCGCTTCGAGAGCTTCTTGTTGCCCTCCCCCATGACGTACGGCAGGTGGCCGAAGCGCGGGATCGCGGTCGCGACGCCGATGTCGGCGAGCGCGCGGTAGAGCGCGATCTGGCGCGGCGTCGACGAGAGGAGGTCCTCGCCGCGCAGCACGTGCGTGACTCCCATGAGCGCGTCGTCGACGGGGTTCACGAACGTGTAGAGCGGCGCGCCGTTCGGCCGCACGACGACGAAGTCGGAGAACGAGCCCGCCGGGAAGGTGATCTCGCCGCGCACGAGGTCGTCGAACGAGAGGTCCTCGTCGGGCACCCGCAGGCGCAGGCTCGGCTGGCGCCCCTCGGCGCGGAGCGCGGCGCGCTCGGCGTCGGAGAGGTCGCGCTCGAAGTTGTCGTAGCCCTGGCGCGGGTCGCGGCCGCGCTCGACGTTGCGCGCCTCGATCTCCTCCGCGGTCGCGAACGACTCGTAGAGGTGACCGGCGGCCTGCAGCCGCTCGATGAGCTCGGCGTAGATCTCGCCGCGCTGCGACTGCCGGTAGGGCTCGTGCGGGCCGCCCGTCTCGACGCCCTCGTCCCAGTCGATGCCGAGCCAGCGCATCGCCTCGAGCAGCTGCTCGTACGACTCCTGGCTGTCGCGCGCCGTGTCGGTGTCCTCGATGCGGAAGACCATCTTCCCGCCGTGGTGGCGCGCGTACGCCCAGTTGAACAGCGCCGTGCGGATGAGTCCGACGTGCGGTGTGCCGGTGGGCGAGGGGCAGAAGCGGACGACGACGTCGCCGCCCGTGGCGGTCGAGAAGGGGACGCTCATGATGCCTCCCATCCTAGGCGTGGGAGGATCGATCGGTGCCCCGCTCCCGCCCGGTCTCCCGCGCCGCGGCCGACCCCGTCGGCGAGCTCGTCGACCGCCTCGAGCGCGCCGTCGTCGCGTCGCCGCGCCGGCGCGCCGAGCTCGCTCGAGAGATCGAGGGCGACCTGCGCGAGGCCGTCGCCGATCGCGTCGTCGCCGGCGCGGCGGAGCCAGCGGCAGCCGCCGCCGTCGTCGCGGAGTTCGGCGACCCGCGCGCGATCGCCGCGGAGCTCTCGCGGGCGCTGCTCGCGGCGCACGGCCGCCGCTTCGCCCCGCTCGCCGCCCTCGCTGCGGTCGCGCTGCTCGCCGCGTGGTTCGCGGGCATGACGTCGCTCGCCGCGGTGCCGGGCTTCGGCGTGCCCGTCGAGGCGGGATGGATGCTGCGGGTCTCGCGCGCGCTCGACGTCGCGGGGCCGTTCGTGGCGGCTGCCGCGCTCGCCGGCTGGGTCGCGCTGCGCCGCGCCGATTCGCTCGCGGCGCTCGTCGCGGTCGCGGCGCTCCAGCTCGCCTTCGCGGTCGCGCTCGTCGCGGGCGCGATCGCGATGGTCGGCGCCGTCGCGGTACCGCCCGCTGGGGTCGGCCTGCTCGTCGCGCTCGTGGCGCTCACGCTGACGCTCGGCGGCGCGCTCGCGGCCGCCGCGGCGGCGCTGCTCGTGCGGTGGGGCGCCGTCAGGCTCGCGCCGCGCCGAGCACTCGGCTGATCACCGTCGACGTCGCGGCCCAGTCGCTGCGCTCGTCGGCGAGGGCGCGCGTGCCCGCCGGCGTCAGCCGGTAGACGCGCTTCGAGCGGCCGCTCGAGGCCCACTCCCCCTCGATGAGCCCGCGGCCCTCGAGCCGCTTGAGCGCGGGGTAGACCGTGCCGCTCGGGAAGTCGAGCGCGCCGTCGGAGCGCTCGCGGATGCGCTCGATCGCACCGTAGCCGTGCACGGGCCCGTCGGCGAGCACCGACAGCAGCATCGCGTCGACGTGGCCGCGGAGGGCATCAGGGGAAGCCATGCGGGCAGTCTAGCCGTGGGCTGCCTCCATATGGAGACAGCCTGCACGCAGGCATCAGCCCGCGACGGCCTGCGCGACGACGGGGTTCCGCAGCGTGCCGACGCCCGGCACCTCGACCTCGACGGTCTCGCCGGCGCGGAGCGGCCCGACGCCCTCGGGCGTGCCCATGAGCACGACGTCGCCGGGCAGCAGCGTCATCGACGCGGTGATCCACTCGAGCACCGTCGGCGCGTCGAAGATCCAGTCGCTCGAGACGCCGTCCTGCTTCACGTCGCCGTCGACGCGCGTGATGAGCCGCAGCGCGTCGTAGTCGGGCTCCGTCTCGATCGCCGGGCCGAGCGGGCAGAAGGTGTCGAAGCCCTTCGCGCGCGCCCACTGCGGCTCGCGCTGCTGGAGGTCGCGCGCGGTGACGTCGTTCGCGACCGTGACGCCGAAGACGGCGTGCATCGCGTTCGCGCGCGTGAGGCGGCGCGCGACCCGGCCGATCACGAGCGCGATCTCGCCCTCGAAGTGCACGTCGGTCGACTCGGGCGGCAGCACGATCGCGTCGTTCGGCCCGATGACGGAGGTGTTGGGCTTGAGGAAGACGAGCGGCTCGCTCGGCACCTCGTTGCCGAGCTCGGCGGCGTGCTTCGCGTAGTTGCGGCCGACGGCGACGACCTTCGAGCGCGGGATGACCGGCGCGAGCAGCCGCGCCTCGGCGAGCGGCACGCGCTCGCCGGTCGTGTCGAAGCCGGCGACGATCGGGTCGCCGACGAGCACGACGAGCGCGTCGTCGTCGACGACGCCGTAGCCGATGCGCTCCCCGTGGGCGAAGCGGGCGACGCGCATCAGCGGGCCTCCACCATCTGCACCATCCAGCCGTGCGGGTCCTCGGCGCGGCCGTACTGGATGTCGGTGAGCTGCTTGCGGAGCGCGAGCGCGACGGGCCCCGCGGGCGCGTCCGGGTCGCCGATCGTCTCGGTCGGGCTCTTGAGCGCGGCGATCGGCGTGAGCACCGCGGCGGTGCCGCACGCGAACGCCTCGGTGATCGAACCGTCGGCGATGCCCTCGCGCCACTCCGCGAGCGTCACGGCGCGGCGCTCGACGGCGTGCCCCGCGTCGGCGGCGAGCTGCAGCAGCGAGTTGCGCGTGATGCCGTCGAGGATCGAGTCCGACTCCGGCGTCACGAGCGTGCCGTCGGCCTTCACGAGCACGACGTTCATGCCGCCGAGCTCCTCGAGGTCGCTGCCCGACTCGTCGAGGAACAGCACCTGGGCGCAGCCGTGCTCGGCCGCCTGCTGCGTCGGCAGCAGGCTCGCGGCGTAGTTGCCGCCGCACTTCGCGGCCCCCGTGCCGCCCTTGCCGGCGCGGTTGTACTCGGTCGAGAGCCAGATCGAGACCGGCTTGACGCCGCTCGCGAAGTAGGGGCCCGCGGGGCTCGCGATGACCATGAACCGCACGGTCTGCGCGGCGCGGACGCCGAGGAACACCTCGTTCGCGATCATGAATGGCCGCAGGTAGAGCGAGTCCTCGCCGCCCGCGGGCACCCACGCCTCGTCGACCTCGACGAGCTGGCGGACCGCCTCGACGAAGAGCTCGACCGGCAGCTGCGGCAGCGCGAGCCGCGCCGCCGAGCGCTGCATGCGCTTCGCGTTCTCCTCCGGCCGGAACGCCCACACCGAGCCGTCGGCGCGGCGGTAGGCCTTCATCCCCTCGAAGATCTCCTGGCCGTAGTGCAGCACCGCCGAGGCGGGGTCGAGCTGCAGGGGGCCGTACGGCTCGACGCGCGCGTCGCTCCAGCCGCCCTCGAGCGTCCAGTCGATCGAGACCATGTGGTCGGTGAAGTGGCGGCCGAAGCCGGGCTCGGCGACCACCGCCGCGCGCGCCTCGGCGGAGGCGGGGCTCGGGTTGCGCGTGAGGGTGAACTCGAGGGTCATGCGTGCTCCTTCGCGGTGGCGCGGATGCGGTCGGCGATGGCGTCGCCGACCTCGCTCGTGGTGCGGCGGCTCCCGTCGCGCGCGTCGATGTCGGCGTCGACGGCGTCGCGGATGCGCTGGGCCGCGTCGCGCAGGCCCGAGTGCTCGAGCAGCAGGCCGGCCGAGAGGATCGCCGCGGTGGGATCGGCGATGCCGCGCCCGGCGATGTCGGGCGCGGAGCCGTGCACGGGCTCGAACATGCTCGGGAAGGCGCCGGACGGGTTGAGGTTGCCGGAGGCCGCGAGCCCGATGCCGCCGCCGACGGCGCCCGCGAGGTCGGTGAGGATGTCGCCGAAGAGGTTGTCGGTCACGATGACGTCGAAGCGGCTGGGGTCGTCGACGAGGAAGATCGTCGCGGCGTCGACGTGGAGGTAGTCGACCGACACCTCCGGGTGGTCGACCGCGACCTCGTCGACGATCCGCTGCCAGAGCGCGCCGGCGTGCACGAGCACGTTCTTCTTGTGCACGAGCGTGAGGCGGCGGCGGCGCTGCTCGGCGAGCTCGAACGCGAAGCGCACGACCCGCTCGACGCCGAAGGCGGTGTTGACGCTCGTCTCGTTCGCGATCTCGTGCTCGGTGCCGACCCGCAGGGCGCCGCCGTTGCCGACGTAGGGGCCCTCGGTGCCCTCGCGCACGACGACGAAGTCGATGTCGCCCGGCTCGCGGAGCGGGCTGCCGATCTTGGGGTGCAGGCGCGTCGGGCGGAGGTTGACGTGGTGGTCGAAGGCGAAGCGCAGCCGCAGCAGCAGACCGCGCTCGATGATGCCGCCCGCGAGCCTCGGGTCGGCCGGGTCGCCGCCGACGGCGCCGAGGAGGATCGCGTCGTGCTCGGCGAGCGACGCGAGGGTCGCGTCGTCGAGGATCTCGCCCGTTTCGAGGTAGTGCGCCGCCCCGAGGTCGTACTCGGTCTCGACGAGCTCGACGCCGTCGAGCGCGGCGCGCATCGCCTTCCGGGCCTCGAGCGTGACCTCCTGCCCGATGCCGTCCCCACCGATCACCGCGAGCCGCAGCTGCTGCACAGTTCCTCCCAGGCGCACGCGAGGTGCGCGTCGACCGGCGCCGCACCCGCGCGGAGCCGTGCTCCCCAGCCTACTGGCGGCCTCGGATCCCCCACGACGCTCGCAGGTTCGGTCGGTATGTTCCGCGGCAGGCGCGCTGGTCCCGGGGCGCCCGGACGAATGGAGAGCACCTTGAGCATCGGCTTCGGCATCTTCCTCATGGCCGTCGGCGCGATCGTCGCGTGGGCGCTGCCGGGTCTGTGGCAGGTCGAGGGCGCCAACTGGACCCTCATCGGCTACATCCTGCTGGGCGCGGGCGCCCTCGTGACCCTCTTCGGCATCATCATGGCGGCGCGCTCGGGCCGCTCGAGCCAGGTCTCGCGCTCGCGCGTCGACCCGGACACGGGCATGCGGGTCGAGCGCACGGAGCGCCGCGACGACGTCATCTGACGCGCGACGGCGACCCGGGACCGGCTCCGGCCGCGTCCCGGGCGCGCCCGCGCCCCGGCATCGGCCAGGATGGAGCCGACCGAGCGGAGGCTCGGACGGAGGGAGCCCGCGTGCCGAACGCCCAGGATGTCGTCCGCGCGGCGGCGATCGCCGACTACGGCGTGCTCGCCGAAGCGCCTGCCGCCGACGCGGGAGGTGCCGACCTGCGGGGGCTCACCGAGCTCGCCGCCGCGGTCGCGGGCGTGCCGAACGCGGTCATCAACATCATCGACGAGCGGCAGCAGCACCAGATCGCCGCGGTCGGCTTCGAGGCGTCGGTGTGCTCGCGCGAGGACTCGATGTGCAGCCGCGTCTTCGAGGGCCCCGACCAGACGATCGTCGCCGATGCGCGCGCGGACGCGCGGTTCGCGCAGAACCCCTTCGTGACGGGTGAGATCGCCGACGTGCGCTTCTACGCATCCAGTCCACTCCGAACGCCCGGCGGCCTGCCGATCGGGAGCCTGTGCGTCTTCGACGACGAGGTGCGCGAGCTCGACGAGCACGGCGCTCGCAGCCTCGGCCTGCTCGCCGAGCAGGTCGTCGACGTGCTCGAGCTGCGCCGCCTCACGCGCGAGCTGCGCCGCTCCAACGAGCAGCTCGCGCAGTTCGCGGGCCAGGTGAGCCACGACCTGCGCAATCCGCTCGCGGCGCTCACGGGCTACCTGGAGCTCGCGGCCGACAGCCCCGAGCTCGCGGGCGCGCCGGATGCGACGAAGGCGCTCTCGCGCGCGGAGTCGGCGGCCGAGCGCATGGCCGCGCTCGTCGAGGACCTGCTCGACTTCGCCCGCATCGGCGGCAGCGCCCGCCGGCGGCCCGTGGCGCTCGGCGACGTCGTGCGTGCCGCGATCGCCGATCTCGATGCGCAGATCGACGCGGCGGGCGCGACCGTCGACGTCGGGGAGCTGCCGGTCGTGCAGGGCGACGCGACGCTCCTGGGCGCGCTCGCGCAGAACCTGCTCGCGAACGCGGTGAAGTTCGCGTCGGCCGACGGCGCCCGGCCGCGCGTCGAGGTGCGCGCGGAGCGCCTCTCGGGCGGGTGGCGCCTGACGGTCGACGACGACGGCCCTGGCGTGCCGGCCGAGGAGCGCGAGCGCGTGTTCGGACTCATGCAGCGCGGCGACCGCGCCGAGGTCGAGGCGGGCGTCGAGGGGCTCGGCATCGGGCTCTCGACGTGCCGTCGCATCGCGCAGGCGCACGGCGGCCGGATCGGCATCGACGACTCGGCGCTCGGCGGCGCGAGCGTCTGGGTGCTGCTGCCCGCAGGGGACTGAGCCCGCGACCGTCGTGGCCGGTCAGGCGCGTTCGGCGACCTCGGCGATGCGCTCCGCGAGCTCGCGCGGCTTCGACCACATCGGCCAGTGGCCCGTCGGCAGGTCGACGAGCTCGAGCGCGCGGTGCTCGAGCACGCCCGCGAGGAACGGCACGCCCTGCTCGGCGTAGGCGCGGTAGTCGGCCGCCGAGAACGCCGTGCAGATGATGGTCGCCGGCACGTCGAGCCGGCGGTCGTCGCGCAGCGCGACGGCGTCGCGCACGGCTCCCGCGGGCTCGGGCACGGCTCGCTCGCGGAACTCGTCGAGCTGCTCGTCCGTCAGCCCCTGCATCGAGCCCTGCTCGAGCTCGTCCTCCCACGCGGCCTCGAGCGGCATCTCGTCGCCCTCGAACGTGGCGTCCATCGCGTGGCCGTCGACGACCGGCGCGGTGTCGACCCACACCGAGCGCGAGACGCGGTCGACGTGGCGGTCGATCGCGACGGTCGCGGGCGAGGCGGCGCCGCTGTGGGCGACGAGCACGACCGGCCCCTCCCCCTCGAGCGCCGCCTCGATCGCGGCGACGTGGTCGTCGAGCCGCACGCTTCCGCGGTCGGCGTGATCGGGCTCGAGCCCCGGCAGCGTCAGCGCGGTGACGTCGTGGCCGCGCTCGCGCAGCAGCGCCGCGACCTCATCCCACGCCCAGGCGCCCAGCCAGAAGCCGGGGACGAGCACGATTCGGGCGCGCACGGCGCCTCCGGCGGTGTCCATGGCGAGACGCTAGCCCGCGCCGCCCACGTGCGCCAGGCGCCCCGGGCAGGCGGCTCAGTGCGCTGGGTGCCGCAGGGTGCGGAACGCGACGAGCATCGCGACGAGCATGAGGCCGGCACCGAGCGCGCTCGTGGCGACCACGCCGTGGTCGAACGCCGTCCGCGCGGCCTCCACCACCGCATCCGCCGCCCCGCCCGCCCCGGGCGCGGCCGCGATCGCACCGCCGAGCGTCTCGCGCGCGGCCGCCGCGACGTCGGCGTCGATGCCGGCCGGCAGCGCGAGCGTCGAGCGGTACACCGCCGTGACGAGGCCGCCGAGCAGCGTCGTGCCGAGCACGGCGCCGAACTCGTACGCCGTCTCGGAGAGGGCGGATGCGGCGCCCGCCTTCGCGGGCGGGACGGCGCTGAGCACGAGGTCGTTCGAGACGGTCTCGGCGGCGCCGATGCCGATGCCGAGCAGCGCGAAGGCGCCGACGATGCCGGCGATGCTCACGTCCTCGCCGAGCACCGCGAGGATGCCGTAGGCCGCCGCCGAGCCGCCGAGCGCGACGACGACCGCGATGCCGGGGTCGACGGCGCGGACGACGCGCACGACCGCGAGGCCCGAGACGATCATCGCGACGACGCCCGGGACGAGCACGAGCGCGGCGTCGAGCACCGGGAGCCCCTCGACGAGCTGCAGGTGCTGGGTGACGAAGAAGAGGAAGCCCGTGAGCGCGACGACGCTCAGGAGGTTGACGACGAGCGCGCCGGAGAACTGCGGCACGCGGAAGAGCGCGACGTCGAGCATCGGGTTCGCCCGGCGGCGCATGCGGCGCACGAAGAGCCAGCCCGCGAGCGCGGCGACGGCGACGAGCGCGACGCCGATCGGGTCGAGGCCCGCGACCGCGAGCTCCTTGACGCCCGCCGCGAGGCCGCCGAGCGCGAGCATCGAGAGGACGATGCCGATCGGGTCGATGGGGCCGGGCGCGGGGTCGCGCGACTCGGTGATGAGCAGCGGCGCGAGCACGAGGAGCGGCACGAGGAACGGCACGGCGATGAGGAAGATCGAGCCCCACGGGAAGTGCGCGAGCAGCAGGCCGCCGACGACGGGGCCGGCCGCGGCGCCGACCGAGAACGCGGTCGCCCAGATCGCGACCGCGAGCCGCCGCTGGCCGCGGTCGAGGAACGTCGTGCGCAGCAGCGCGAGCGTCGCGGGCATGAGCGTCGCGCCGAAGAGTCCCATCGCGGCGCGCGCCGCGACGAGGAGCTCGGGCGTCGGCGCGAAGGCGGCGAGCACCGAGACGATCGCGAAGCCGGTCGCGCCGATGAGGAGCAGCCGGCGGCGGCCGACGCGGTCGCCGAGGTTGCCCATCGCGACGAGCAGGGTCGCGAGCACGAGCGAGTAGGCGTCGACGATCCACAGCTGCTGGGCGGCCGTCGGCTGCAGCGCGACCGCGATCTCGGGCAGCGCGAACGAGAGCGCGGTCGTGTCGATCGAGATGAGCAGCACGGGGAGCATGAGCACCGCGAGCGCGCCCCACTCGCGCGCTCCCGCTCGAGCGGGCGCGGCGATGGCGGAGGGGTTCGATCGAGTCACCCGATTACTGTACCGTCCGGACGGTTTGATGGCAAGGTATGGTGAGGGCGTGAGCAAGGCAGCCGATACCCGCGACCGCATCCTCGACGCGTTCGAGGCGCTCGTGATCGAGCGCGGCGAGCGCGCCGGCACGCTCGCCGCGACGGCCGAGGCCGCCGGCGTCTCGAAGGGCGGGCTGCTCTACCACTTCGGCTCGAAGGCCGCGCTCGTGGCCGGGCTCGCCGAGCGCCTCGATCGCTTCGGCGAGGCGGAGGAGGCGCGGCTGCGCGGCACCGAGGACGCCGTCGCGGTCTTCCTCCGCGAGTCGGTCATCGCCGACCAGCCCGTGGACCGCACGCTGCTCGCGCTCCTGCAGCTCGGCCAGCTCGAGGAGCACGGGGCCGCGCGCGACGCCCTCACGCGGCTCGACGACCACTACCTCGCGGCGCTCGAGTCGAGCATCGGCGACCGCGACCTCGCGCTCGTGATCGTGCGCTTGAGCGACGGCATCTACTTGCGGTCGGCGCTCGGCGGGAGCGAGTCGATCCCCGCCGACTCCGTCGACCGCGTGATCGCGCGGCTCGACGGCCTCATCCGCGGCGCTTGAGCGAGCCGGAGCGGCCGCTCAGAGCTCGCGGATCGAGATCTGCCGGATCGTCTTCGCCTGGATCGTCGCGCCGAGCTGCTCGACGAGCGCGTCGGGCGCGGCCTGGTCGATCGTGATGATCGAGAGCGCCTCGCCGCCCGCGCGCGTGCGGGCGATCTGCATGCCGGCGATGTTGATGCTCGCCTCGCCGAACGCCGAGCCGTAGGCCGCGACGATGCCGGGCCGGTCCTCGTACTCCATCACGACGAAGTGGTCGGCCATCGGCACCTCGACCGACTGGCCGTTGACGCCGACGATCTTCTCGACCTGCTTCGGGCCCGTGAGGGTGCCCTCGACGCTCACCCGGCGGCCGTCGCTGCGCGCGACGATCACCTCGACGACGTTGCGGTACTCGTCGCTGCGCTCGTCGGCCGTGAGCTCGCTCGTCACGCCGCGCGACTCGGCGATGACGGGCGCGTTGACGAACGTCACCTGCTCGCTCACGATCGACGAGAAGAAGCCCTTGAGCGCCGCGAGCCGCAGCACCTTGACGTCGTAGGCGGCGAGCTCGCCGTGCACCGCGACGTCGACCGCCTCGACGGGACCGGCGGCGAGGCCGGCCGCGAACTGCCCGAGCCGCTCGGCGAGCGCGATGCCGGGTCGCACGTACTCGTCGATGACGCCGCCGGCGACGTTCACCGCATCCGGCACGAGGTCGCCCGAGAGCGCGAGCCGCACCGAGCGCGCGACCGCGATGCCGGCCTTCTCCTGCGCCTCGTCGGTCGAGGCGCCGAGGTGCGGCGTGACCTGGATGTTCGGCGCGCTCGTCAGGGCGTCGTCGGTCGGCGGCTCGGTGACGAAGACGTCGATGCCCGCTCCGGCGATCGTGCCGCTGCGGAGCGCCTCGGCGAGCGCCGCCTCGTCGATGATGCCGCCGCGCGAGGCGTTCACGATGCGGAGCGTCGGCTTCGCGAGCGCGAGCTCCGCGGCGCCGATGAGGCCGACGGTCTCGGGCGTGCGCGGGATGTGGATCGTGATGAAGTCGCTCTCGGCCATGAGCTCCTCGAGCGAGCGCAGCTCGACGCCGAGCTGCGCGGCACGGGCCGGGCTCACGAAGGGGTCGAAGGCGACGAGCTTCGTGCCGAAGGCCGCGAGCCGCTCGGCGACGAGCACGCCGATGCGGCCGAGGCCGACGATGCCGACGGTCTTCTCGTAGAGCTCGACGCCCGTGAACGCCGACCGCTTCCACTCGCCTCGCTTGAGGGACGCATCCGCCGCGGGGATGTGGCGCGCGAGCCCCAGCAGGTGCGCGATCGCGAGCTCGGCGGCCGAGACGATGTTGGAGGTCGGCGCGTTGACGACCATGACGCCCGCCTTCGTCGCGGCGGGGATCTCGACGTTGTCGAGGCCGACGCCCGCGCGCGCGACGACCTTGAGGCGCGGCGCGTGCGAGAGCGCTTCGGCGTCGATGCGCGTCGCGCTGCGCACGAGCACGGCGGATGCGTCGGCGAGGGCGGCGAAGAGCGCCTCGCGGTCGGTGCCGTCGACGTGGCGCACGTCGAAGTCGGGCCCGAGGGCGTCGACGGTGGCGGCCGAGAGCTCCTCGGCGATCAGGACGACGGGCTTGGTCATGCGGGGCTCCTTGCACGGGTGGAGGGATCGCGATCGCGGGCAGCACCTCGTCGTGCTGAGCACAGCCTACTGAGCGTCGCGTGCCGCACCGCGCGCGTGGTGGCCGTGGCGGACCGGGCGGGCCTGCGGGTGCGGGAGAATGGAGGCGATGGACGCCTTCGCTCTCGCGCAGCTCGTGCTGCGCATCATCCTCGCCCTCGTCTTCGTCGGCATGGGCATCACCCACTTCGTGCCGCGCGTGCGCCGGGCGATGCAGGCGATGATCCCGGCAGCGTTCGCCGGCCCCGAGCGGCGCTGGGCGCCCGCGCTCGTCGCGATCTCCGGCGTCGTCGAGATCGTCGCCGGAGCTGCGCTCCTCGCGCCGTGGTGGGGTGTGCGCTTCGCGGCCGGCATCGCGCTCATCGCGCTGCTCATCGCCGTCTTCCCCGCGAACGTGCAGGCCGCGCGCGAGCCCGAGCGCTTCGGCGCCGCCGCGGTGCCGATCGCACCGCGCGCCGTCGGGCAGGTCGTGCTCGGCGCGCTCGTGCTCGTCTCGGTGATCTGAGCCGGAGGCCGCGCCGGCTCAGCCGCCGAGCGCCGCGACCGCGATCTGGCGCGCGAGCTGCTCGGCGAGCAGGCTCGCCTGCGCGCTCACCGCGAGCGCGACGAGCATGACGCCCGCCTTGCCGACCAGCCGCATCCGCCGCCCGATCCAGAGCGACAGCGCGAAGAGCACGGCGGGCAGCGCGACGCTCGCGATGAGCAGCCACCACGGCGTCGACGCCTCGATGCCCGCGCTCGCGTAGAGCAGCGGCAGCTGCTGCAGGTTCGTGACCGCCTCGACGGTGTCGTAGCCGAATGCGAGCGCGAACAGCAGCGCGACGATCCACGCGTCGCCGGGGCGCTCCTCGTGCGGCTGCCGCGCGCTCACGCGAGCACCCCCGCGACGAGCGGCCACGGTGCGGTCACGACGAGGCCGGCGATCCACCACGGCGCGCGGCGCTCGAGCGGTGCGAGCCGGTCGACGCACCACCACCACAGCAGCGGTGCGATCACGGCGAGCAGCTCGCCGAGCTGGTACATCACGAGGCCGAGCAGGCTCGGCTGCTGCACGGGGTTCGCGAACATCACGACGATCCAGCCCACGGTGGCTGCGAGCGCGAGCACGAGCGCGAGCCAGCCGAGCGGGCCCCGGGGCCGGGCCTCGCGCGCGGCGGGGGCCGCCGCCCCGGATCGCGCGCGATCGCCGTCGTCGGCGGAGGGCTCGAGGTCGAGGTCTTCATCCCCCTCCCAGCGGAGGGCGTCGTCGTCGCGGCTCACTCGATCCAGCCTAGCCGCCGGCTCACGTCGCGAGGTCGGCGAGCCAGGTGATCGAGGCGCCGTGCGGATCGGTGACCGCGATCGGCTCGGCGTCGCGCCGGAGCACGAAGTCGCCGGCGTCGGCCCACGGAGCGGGCGGACCGATCTCGAGCGACGCTCCCTCGTTCGCGACCCACGTGACGGGCAGCTCGCCCATGAGATCCGCGAACGTCGCGCGCTCGAGCGCGGAGACGTACGCGAGCACCGCCGAGTGCCAGACGACGACCGTCGGCGCGTGCCGGGCGGCCTCCTCGACGATCGCGCGCGCATCGACCGTCAGGTCGCCGCGCCGCACGTGGGCCGGCTCTCGCCGGGCGATCGCGAGCGCGGTGCGCAGCCGGTCGACGCGCGCGCCGTCGAGCCCGCCCGACGCATCCGGCCACACGAGCGCCTCGAGCCACGCCCTCGTCGCCGGGTCGGCGGGATCGAGCGGCTGCAGGTCGATGCCGCCGCGCCATGCCACGACGGGCGGTCTCGCGGGCAGCGGGGTCGACGGCGAGGCGTCGGTCTCGAGCAGCGGCAGGCCGGCGTCGCCGACGTACCGGCCCGCCCCGAATCGGTAGCGCCAGCGGTCCGGGTAGAGGCACAGCCCAGCCGAGGCGCCGACCTCGACGAGGGCGATCGGCCCCTCGAGGTGCGCGATCGCCGGCAGCAGGGTCGCCATGCGCCTCGCCTCGTTCGTCTGCGTCATGCGGGCGAGCATCGTCGAGCGGATGCGCTCCCACCCGCGGGCGAGCAGGTCGCGCGCGTCGCTCCACGGCACGAGCGGGACGCCCTCGAAGCGCGCGGCCGCGAAGAGCAGGTTGGGCTGCCGCTTGATGGGCTCGAGCTGTGCGAGCGCGGCGCAGAGCGGCTCGTCGTCGGCGACGCCGCGCGCCCACTCGGCGTAGAGCGGCGAGCGCCCCTCCGCCTCGACCTCCGCCCAGCGGCGGTACGAGGCGGCCACGGATCCCGGCTGGGTGACGTCGTCCACGGCGACCACCCTGCCACGGTCCTCGGAGGTCGGCCCTCAGCCCGCGACGGGCTCGCGCGGCGCGCGGCGGAGCGCGCGCAGCGGGCAGTCGGCGGGCCCCTCGAGGCGCGACCCGTCGGGCGCGAAGCGCGAGCCGTGCGCGACGCAGTCCCAGCTGCGGTCCTGCGTGTTCCAGGCGACGAGCGCCCCGACGTGCGGGCAGTGGGCGGAGACCCGCCGGGTCTCGCCGTCGACCGTCGAGGTCGCGACGAGCCGGAGGCCCTCGCGGCCGAGCTCGCCCTCGCCCTCCGCGGGCGTGCTCGCGGGCTTGAGCGCCGACGCGGTCGCGCGCGCATCGGCCGCGACGACGGCGCCGAACGCGCCCGCGGCCTGGCCGAGCGCCGCGATCGTCGTGCCGCGCCGGCGCAGGGTGCGCGCCCACTCGGGCTCCTCCCCCGCGATGCGGCCCGCGAGCGCGAGCGCGCTCATCGCGCCGCTCGACATGCCCCACTTGTCGAAGCCGGTCGCGAGCAGCACGCGCCCGCGCGAGCCCGGTCGCGCACCGATCCACGGCAGCAGGTCGGGCGTCGCGTAGTCCTGCGCGCTCCACACGTGCGTGCGCTCGGCGTCGGGCCAGTACGACCGCACCCAGCGGTCGAGCTCGTCGACGAGCCGCCGTGGGTCGGCGTGCCGGCCGACGGCGTGGCCGGGGCCGCCGGCGACGAGCACCGCACCGCCCGGGCCGGCGGCGCTGCGGATCGAGCGGCTCGGCGAGTCGACGCTGATGGCCATCGGCTCGGGCAGCGGGGCGCTCGTGCGGTACGCGGCGGCGTAGGAGCGGCTCGCGGTCAGCAGCGCCGATGTCGCGCGCGCCGGCACCGGCGAGCCGGTCGCGAGCACCGCCGTGCCCGCGCGCCAGACGCCGCTGCCGGTCTCGAGCTCGACGCCGCGCCCGACCGTGCGCACCGAGCGCACCGCCGCGCGCACGATGCGCCCGCCGTGCTCGCGCAGCTCGGCGGCGAGCGCGGCGAGCATCGCGACCGGCTGCACCTGCGCCTGCTCGATGAGCTGGATCGCGCCGGCGACGCGGAACGGCAGCGCCTCCGCGCCGCTCGACTCGACCGGGATGCCGAGCCCGCGCGCGGCTTCCACCTCGCGCTCGAGCGCCGCGACGCCCGCGGGGGTGAACGCGAACGAGATCGCCGTGCGCTCCTCGGCGGGCGCGCCGCGAGCGGCGAGCAGGCTGCGGAGCCGCGACTGGCCCGCGATCGACCCCTCGACGAAGGCCTCGACCGCGTCGCGCCGCGCGAGCCCGAGCGCGCGGTGCAGCCGATCGCCCTGCAGGAGGCTCACCTTCGCGGTCGTGTTGCCGGTCGCGACGGCGCCGACGTGGTCGCGCGCCTCGAGCACGACGACGCGAGCGCCGCGTCCGGCGAGCAGCGCCGCGGTCATGAGGCCGGTGATGCCGGCGCCCACGACGGCGACGTCGGCGTCGCGCCGGCCCGCCTCGTCGAAGCCGATCGGGGGCGCGGTGTCGAGCCAGAGCGAAGCCATGCGGCCCACCCAAGCGCGCTTGGCTGTGAGCGAGCCGCACCGAGCGCCATCGCCCGATCATGTGCACGCTCCTGCGGCCTCTGCGCGCGCCGGACCGCAAGAGCGTGCATCTCGCGGGAGGCCGGTGGTCACCGTGAGTGCGGATGCGAGGAGGGGACCCCGCTCGGGGTCCCCTCCTCGTCAAGAGCCGGTCGTCAGCGGGCGGCCGAGCCGTCCGTGTAGTCGGCGTCGGGCTGCTCCCAGGCGAAGAGCGCGCGCAGCTTCTTGCCGGTCTCCTCGATCGGGTGGCCCTGCTGCTGCTCGCGGAGCTTCGTGAACTCCGGCGCGCCGGCGTCCTGGTCTTCGATGAAGCGCTTCGCGAACGCACCCGACTGGATGTCGGCGAGCACGGCCTGCATGTTCTGCTTCACGTCGGGGCTGATGACGCGCGGGCCCGAGACGTAGTCGCCGTACTCGGCGGTGTCGGAGATCGACCAGCGCTGCTTCGCGATGCCGCCCTCCCACATGAGGTCGACGATGAGCTTGAGCTCGTGGAGCACCTCGAAGTAGGCGATCTCGGGCTGGTAGCCGGCCTCGATGAGGGTCTCGAAGCCGTACTGCACGAGCTGCGACGTGCCGCCGCACAGCACGGCCTGCTCGCCGAACAGGTCGGTCTCGGTCTCCTCGGTGAAGGTCGTCGTGATGCCGCCCGCGCGGAGGCCGCCGATGGCCTTCGCGTACGACCACGCCGTCTGCCACGCCGAGCCCGACGCATCCTTCTCGACGGCGACGATCACGGGCACGCCGCGGCCGGCCTGGAACTCGCGGCGCACCGTGTGGCCCGGGCCCTTCGGTGCGACGAGCACGACGTCGACGCCCTCGGGCGCCTCGATGTAGCCGTAGCGGATGTTGAAGCCGTGGCTGAACAGGAGCGTCTTGCCCTCGCCCATGTGCTGGGCGACCTCGCCGCTGTAGATGTGGCGCTGGTGCTGGTCCGGGGCGAGCAGCACGACGACGTCGGCCCACTCGGCGACCTCGGCCGGCGTGCCGACCTCGAAGCCCTGCTCGGTCGCCTTCTGGCGGCTCTTCGACTCGGGCTGGAGCCCGACGCGGACCTCGACGCCCGAGTCGCGCAGGTTCTGCGCGTGCGCGTGGCCCTGCGAGCCGTAGCCGATGATGGCGACCTTCTTGCCCTGGATGATGCCGAGGTCGGCACCGTCGTCATAGATGACCTCAGTCATGCTGTCTCCTTCGTCTGGTTCTGTGGATCAGGAGCTCTGCTTGAGCGCGCGCTCGCTGATGGACTTGCCGCCGCGGCCGATGGCCAGCAGGCCCGACTGCGCGATCTCCTTGATGCCGTACGGCTCGAGGAGCCGCAGCAGCGCCTGGCACTTCGGGGAGTCGCCCGTGACCTCGATCACGAGCGCATCGGTCGTGACGTCGACGACGCGCGCGCGGAAGAGCGTCGCGGCCTCGAGGATCTGCGACCTCGTCGAGTTGTCGACGCGCACCTTGATGAGCATGTGCTCGCGCTGCACCGACTGGGCCGGCTCGAGCTCGACGATCTTCACGACGTTGATGAGCTTGTTGAGCTGCTTCGTGACCTGCTCGAGCGGCAGGTCCTCGACGTCGACGACGGCGGTGATGCGGGACAGGCCCGGCACCTCGGTCTTGCCGACCGCGAGCGACTCGATGTTGAAGCCGCGGCGGGCGAACAGGCCCGCCACACGGGTCAGGAGGCCCGGCTTGTCCTCGACGAGGAGCGACAGGACGTGCGTGCTCATCACTCCTCCTCCCACACCGGGCTGTGCTCCTTGGCGTACTGCACGAAGGAGTTCGAGACGCCCTGCGGCACCATGGGCCACACCATCGCGTCCTTCGAGACGATGAAGTCGATCACGACCGGTCGGTCGTTCGTCTCGAGCGCGAGCTTGATGGCCGGGTCGATCTCCTCCGGCTTCGTCACGCGGATCGCGAGGCAGCCGTAGGCCTCGCCGAGCTTGACGAAGTCGGGGATCATCTTCGCGTCGTCGCCGGTCTCGAGGTCGGTGAACGAGTGCCGGCCCTCGTAGAAGAGGCTCTGCCACTGCCGCACCATGCCGAGCGACGAGTTGTTGATGACCGCGACCTTGATCGGGATGTCGTTGAGCGTGCAGGTCGCGAGCTCCTGGTTGGTCATCTGGAAGCAGCCGTCGCCGTCGATCGCCCACACGACGCGCTCGGGCTCGGCGACCTTCGCGCCCATCGCGGCCGGCACGGCGTAGCCCATCGTGCCGGCGCCGCCGGAGTTGAGCCACGCGTTCGGGCGCTCGTACTGGATGAACTGCGCCGCCCACATCTGGTGCTGGCCGACGCCCGACGCGTAGATCGCCTCGGGGCCGGTGAGCTCGCCGATGCGCTGGATGACGTGCTGCGGCGAGAGCTTGCCGTCGCTCGGCTCGGGGAAGCCGAGCGGGAAGCGCTCCTGCAGTCCGTGCAGCCGCTCCCACCAGTCGGTGAGGTCGGGGCGCTCGTTCGCCGCGAGCTCCTGGAACGCGATCGAGAGGTCGCTCAGCACCTCGCGCACGTCGCCCACGATCGGCACGTCGGCGGTGCGGATCTTCGAGATCTCGGCGGGGTCGACGTCGACGTGGATGACCTTCGCGTTCGGCGCGAACTCGGCGACCTTGCCGGTCACCCGGTCGTCGAAGCGAGCGCCGAGCGCGACGATGAGGTCGCACTCCTGGAACGCGAGCACCGCGGGGACCGTGCCGTGCATCCCGGGCATGCCGAGCTGCTGCGGGTGCGAGTCGGGGAAGGCGCCGCGCGCCATGAGCGTCGTCACGACCGGCGCCCCGGTCGACTCGGCGAACTCGAGCAGCTCCGCCGACGCCTTCGCGCGGATGGCGCCGCCGCCGACGTAGAGCAGCGGGCGCTCGGAGCTCGCGAGCAGCTGCGCCGCGGCGGTGATCTGCTTGCCGTGCGCCTTGACGACCGGCCGGTAGCCGGGCAGGTCGACGCGATCGGGCCACACGAACGGCGCGGAGTCCTGCTGCGCGTCCTTCGTGATGTCGACGAGCACGGGGCCGGGACGACCCGTGGATGCGATGTGGAACGCCGCGCGCAGCGCGCCCGGCACGTCCTCGGGGCGCGTGACCTGGAAGGTGTGCTTCGTGATGGGCATCACGATGCCGGTGATGTCGGCCTCCTGGAACGCATCCGTGCCGATGAGGTGGCTGAACACCTGGCCGGTGATCGCGACCATCGGGACCGAGTCCATGTAGGCGTCGGCGAGCGCGGTGACGAGGTTCGTCGCGCCCGGACCGCTCGTCGCGAGGCACACGCCGACCCGGCCGGTCGCGGCCGCGTAGCCCTCGGCGGCGTGGCCGCCGCCCTGCTCGTGGCGCACGAGGATGTGACGGATGGCCGACTGCTGCATGAGCTCGTCGTAGAAGGGGATGATCGCGCCGCCGGGGATGCCGAAGACGTCGGTGACGCCGAGCAGCTCGAGCGACTTGAGGACGGCTCCCGAGCCGGTGAGGGTCGGGGGCTCGGCGCTGCGCGGCGGCGCAGGCCTGGCGGTGATGGGCATGGCTCTCCTGGCTGCTGACGGACGTGTCGTCAGCCCGTGACGGCTCCGCGAGCGGCGGACTGCACGAGACGGGCGTACTTGGCGAGGACTCCGCGCGAGTAGCGCGGGGGCAGCGGCTCCCAGCCCTCACGCCGGGAGGCGAGCTCTGCCTCGTCGACGATCAGGTCAAGCGAGCGAGCGGCGATGTCGACCCTGATGCGGTCTCCGTCGCGCACGAAGGCGATCGGACCGGAGTCGACCGCCTCAGGGGCGATGTGGCCGATGCACAGGCCGGTTGTGCCGCCTGAGAATCTGCCGTCCGTCAACAGTAGTACATCGCGGCCGAGCCCAGCGCCCTTGATGGCGGCGGTGATCGCGAGCATCTCGCGCATGCCGGGGCCGCCCTTCGGGCCCTCGTAGCGGATGACGACGACGTCTCCCGCGCGGATCTCGCCGTTCGTGAGCGCGTCCATCGCGGCGCGCTCGCGGTCGAACACGCGCGCGGGGCCCTCGAAGACCTCGGCGTCGAAGCCGGCCGTCTTGACGACGGCGCCCTCGGGCGCGAGCGAGCCGTCGAGGATCGTGAGGCCGCCGGTCGCGTGAATGGGGTCGTCGAGCGCGCGCACGACGGTGCCGTCGATCGGCGCCGGGTCGAGCTCGGCGAGGTTCTCGGCGAGCGTGCGGCCCGTGACGGTCAGCGCGTCGCCGTGCAGCAGGCCCGCGTCGAGGAGCGCCTTCATCACGACCGGCATGCCGCCGACGCGGTCGAAGTCCTGCGCGACGTAGGCGCCGAAGGGCTTGACGTCGGCGAGGTGCGGCGAGCGCGCGCCGATGCGGCGGAAGTCCTCGAGGTCGAGCTCGACCTGCGCCTCGTGCGCGATCGCGAGCAGGTGGAGCACCGCGTTCGTCGAGCCGCCGAGCACCATGGCGACGGTGATGGCGTTCTCGAACGCCTCCTTCGTGAGGATGTCGCGGGCGGTGATGCCGCGGCGGAGGAGCTCGACGACCGCCTCGCCCGAGCGGCGGGCGTAGTAGTCGCGGCGGCGGTCGGCCGACAGCGGCGTCGACGAGCCGGGGAGGCTCATGCCGAGCGCTTCGGCGATGCACGCCATCGTGTTGGCCGTGTACATGCCGCCGCACGCGCCCTCGCCGGGCGCGAATCCGCACTCGATGCGGTGCAGGTCCTCGGCCGAGATCTTGCCGGCCTTGTATGCGCCGACGGCCTCGAAGGAGTCGATGATCGTCATCGACTGCGGGATGGTGCCGTCGCTGAGCTTCGCGAAGCCCGGCGCGATCGAGCCGGCGTAGACGAAGACGCTCGCGAGGTCGAGCCGCGCGGCGGCCATGAGCATGCCGGGGAGCGACTTGTCGCAGCCCGCGAGCAGCACGGTGCCGTCGAGGCGCTCGGCGTTCACGACGACCTCGACGGAGTCGGCGATGACCTCGCGGCTCACGAGCGAGAAGTGCATGCCCTCGTGGCCCATCGAGATGCCGTCCGAGACCGAGACGGTGCCGAACTGCAGCGGGTAGCCCCCGCCCGCGTGCACGCCCTCCTTCGACGAGCGCGCGAGGCGGTCGAGCGAGAGGTTGCACGGCGTGATCTCGTTCCACGAGCTCGCGATGCCGATCTGGGGCTTCTCCCAGTCGCCGTCGCCCATGCCGACGGCCCGCAGCATCCCTCGGCTCGTCGTGGCCTCGACGCCGTCCGTGACGGCGCGCGAGCGCGGCTTGATGTCGATCTCAGGCATGGCCCGATCCTACGCCGCGAGGGATGTCAGATCAGCGCCGCGGCCGCTGCCTGGAACGCGGCACTCACCCGGAGGGTCTACCGTCGTGACCATGATCACGGTGGGGCTGAGCACGATCTCCGTCTTCCCCAAGGGCGTCGAGGACGGCTTCCGCCTGTCGGCCGAGGCCGGCTACGACGGCGTCGAGGTGATGGTCACGACCGACGCGAAGACGCGCAGCCCCGAGCGGCTGCTCGAGCTCTCGGCGCAGTACGAGCAGCCGATCATGGCGATCCACGCGCCCGTCGTGCTGCTGACGACGTTCGTGTGGGGCCGCGACCCGTTCGTGAAGCTCGACCGCTCGGCCGAGCTCGCCGTCGCCGTCGGCGCGCCGACGGTCGTCGTGCATCCGCCGTTCCGCTGGCAGGGCAAGTACGCGCGCACGTTCGAGGATGCGGTGCGGCAGACCGAGCGGAAGCACGGCGTCGAGGTCGCGGTCGAGAACATGTTCCCGTGGGCCGCGGGCGGCATCGACCGGCAGGCGTACCTGCCTGGCATCGACCCGAGCGAGATGGACGTCGAGCACGCGACCCTCGACTTCTCGCACTGCGCGCTCGCGAAGCGCGACTCGATGGAGCTCGCGCTCGACCTCGGCGACCGCTTGCGGCACCTCCACCTCACCGACGGGGTCGCGGCCGAGGGCGGGCGCATCTTCGACGAGCACCTCCTGCCGGGCCGCGGCAACGAGCCCGTCGCGGAGGTGCTGCGCATGCTCGCCGAGCGGCGATGGACGGGGCAGGTCGTCGCCGAGATCAAGACCCGCTACGCCCGCAACGAGCGCGAGCGGCTCCGGATGCTCACCGAGACGCTCGAGTTCGCGCGCGAGCACCTCGCGGTCGATGCGTCGGCGGACGCCGCCGACGACGCCAGGTCCGCCGCGGATCCCGCCCAGCCGTAGCGCGCGCGTCAGTCCGCGAGCAGCCGCTCCCGCACCTCGCGCCGCAGCACCTTGCCGATCTGCGAGCGCGGCAGCTCGTCGACGACCTCGATGCGCCGCGGCACCTTGTAGGCGGCGAGCGATCCGCGGCAGTGCTCGCGGAGGGCCTCGAGGTCGACGTCGCCGTCGACCGTCACCGCCGCGACGACCTGCTCGGAGCCGTCGTCGCGCGGCAGGCCGACGACCGCCGCATCCGTCACCCCCTCGAACCGCACGAGCGTCGCCTCGACCTCCGAGGGCATGACGTTGAAGCCGCCGGAGATGATGATCTCCTTGATGCGGTCGACGATCGTCACGAAGCCGTCGGCGTCGACCTCGACGATGTCGCCCGTGCGGAGCCAGCCGCCCGGCAGCAGCGTCGCCGCGGTCTCGTCGGGCTTGCCCCAGTAGCCGCCGAACACCTGCGGCCCGCGCACGAGCAGCTCGCCGGCCTCGCCGGGCGCGCGGTCGCGGCTCGGCTCCTCGGGGTCGACGACGCGGATCTCGGTGCTCGGGAAGGGCACGCCGACCGCGCCGGGCCGACGCGAGCGGCCGACGGGGTTGCCGAGCACGACGGGCGATGCCTCGGTCATGCCGTAGCCCTCGACGAGCAGGCCGCCCGTCGCGGCCTCCCACCGCTCGAGGATCTCGGTCGTGAGCGGCATCGCGCCCGAGATCGCGAAGCGTGCCGAGGAGAGGTCGATGCCGCGCTCGACCGCGGCGCGCGCCAGCCGGTCGTAGATCGGCGGCACCGCCGGCAGGAAGGTGGGCGGATGCTTCCTGGCGGCCGCGAGCACGAGCTCGACGTCGGGCTTCGGGAAGAGCACGAGCCGCGCGCCGATGCTCATCGCGAAGGTGAGGCACAGCGTGAGCCCGTAGGCGTGGAACATCGGCAGCACCGCGTACACGACCTCGCGCCCGGCGACGAGGCCCGGCACCCACGCCCGGCCCTGGGCGGCGTTCGCGCCCAGGTTCCGGTGCGTGAGCATCGCCCCCTTCGGCGAGCCGGTCGTGCCGCTCGTGTACTGGATGACGGCGAGGTCGTCGGCGGTGGGGCGCGCGTGCGACTCGAAGACCGCACCCTGGTCGAGCAGCCGCGGCCATGGCGTCGCGCCCGGCGCGCGCGCCGTCAGCTGGGCACGCGCGGCGCGCGCCTTGGCGATCGGCAGTCGCAGGGCGAGGCGCTTGCCGAGCGGCATGCTCGCGGTCATGTCGACGGCGACGACGTGCCGCACGCCCGGCATCTCACGCACGAGCGGAGCCACCTTGTCCCACGCGATCGCGACGGTCGCGCCGTGGTCGCGGAACTGGTGCTCGAGCTCGCCGCGCGTGTAGAGCGGGTTGTGCTCGACGACGACCGCGCCGAGGCGGAGCACGGCGTAGAAGGCGACGATGTGCTCGGGGCAGTTGGGCAGCACGATCGCGACGCGGTCGCCCGCTCCCACGCCGAGCCGCCGCAGGCCCTCCGCGGCCCGCGCGACGCGGCGGCCGAGCTCGGCGTAGGTCGTCTCGGCGCCGAAGAACTCGAGCGCGACGCGGTCGCCGAAGCGCTGCACCGCGTCGCCGAGCAGGTCGATGAGCGAGCCGTCGGGCACCTCGATCTCGGCCGGCACGCCCTCGCCGTAGTGCCGCAGCCACGGCCGCGCGCTGACGCCCTCTCGATCCACGTCGTCCTCCCTCATGCCGTCGCGGGCGCCAGGCTATCGAGCGCCCGGATGCGCGCCGCGGTCTCCCGTCTGCGCATCGACCGCACGGCGAGCAGGGATGCGAGCAGCCCGATCGCGGCGAAGAGCACGAGCATCCCGATCGATCCGCCCGACCACCCGGCGCCGGCCGCGGCCGCGACGAGCGCGTCGACGGCGTGCGTCATCGGCAGCACCGGCGCGATCGACGCGAACGACGAGCCGAGCACGTCGCGCGGCAGCACGCCGCCCGCGGCGACGGCCTGGAGCACGAGCAGCACGAGCGAGACGACCGCGCCGACCGGTCCGAGCCACGCGGTGAGCGCGAGGTTCGCGAGCGTCGCGACCGCGCCGAAGAGCAGCGAGACGGTGAGCGTGATGGGCAGCGCCGACCACGCGACGCCGCCGATCGCGTGCACGACGAGCGCCGCGAGCACCGCTTGCAGGGCGACGATCCACGCGGAGCGCACGAGCAGCGCGGCGAGCACGCGGCCGTCGGTCTCGGCGGATGCCGCGACCCGGCGAGCGGAGCGGGCGAGCACGAGCACGAGCGCGAGGGCGCCGAGCCACAGGCCCACGGGCACGGCGAGCGCGCCGATGCGCGCCTCGCCGCTCGGGAGCGCGCGGCGCTCCTCGAGGTCGAAGCCGACGGGGTTCGTCGCCACGTCGGCGAGGTCGTCGAGCTCGCCCTCGCTCAGCTGCGGCAGGGCGTCGACGCCCTGGCGGAGCCCGTCGCCGAGCTCGCGCGCGCCATCGCCGAGGTCACCGGCACCGGACTGCGCGGAGCGCGCACCCGCGGCGAGCTGGCCGACGCCCGAGCCGAGGTCGCCGAGCCCGGCCGCGAGCTCGTCGGCGCCGCCGGCGAGCTGCGAGGCGCCCGAGACCGATGCGCCGAAGCCGCCGTCGAGCTGCGCGAGCCCGCTCGCGAGCTGCGAGGCGCCCGATCGGAGCGCGGGCGACCCCGCCGAGGCTTGGGCCGCGCCGTCGGCGAGCTGCGCGGCGCCGTCGCGGAGCGGCGCACCGCCCCCGACGAGCTGCTCGGCTGCGGTGTCGAGCGCCGAGAGGTCGGCGGTCGCCGCGAGCAGGCCCGCGGTGAGCGCACCGCTGATGTCCTGCTGCGAGAGCTGCGCGAGCGCGCCCGCGAGCTGCTGCGCCTGCACGATCGCAGCGGGGTCGGTGGCGGGGTCGGCCTCCAGCGCCGCGAGCAGCGATGCCGCGAGCGCCGCCTGGCCGTCGAGCGCGTCCTCGAGCTGGCCGATGCCACCCGCTTCCGCGGCGCCGCCGAGGCCAGTGCGCAGCTCGTCCCCCGCTTGCTGCACGCCTCGCGCGAAGGCCTCGGCGCCGTCGGTGTAGGCGTCGACGCCGTCGCTCAGCGAGCGAGCGCCGCCGGCGAGCGCGTCGACGCCGCCGGTGTAGGCGTCGAGGCCGTCGCGCAGCTGTGCCGCCCCGCTCGAGAGCTGGCCGATGCCGGCGTCGGCGCCCCCGAGCCCGGTCGCGAGCTGCCCCGCGCCGTCGGCGAGCTGGTCCGCGCCGTCCTGGGCGAAGCCCGCCCCGGCGCCGAGCTGGTCGAGGCCGTCGGCGAGGTCGCCGAGCCCCGACTCGAGCTGCGTGCCGCCCGCGCCGAGCGCATCCGCCCCGTCGGCCGCGGTGCCGAGCTGCTCGCCGAGCGTGCCGAGGCCGCCGTAGAGCCCCGAGATGAAGCCGGTCGTGACGACGTCGCCGAAGGAGGCGACGATCGACTCCCCCGTCTCGGTCGCGAGGCTCGACGCGAGCCCGCTCGAGGCGGCGTCGGTGACGATCTCGATGCCGGCCTGTTGCGGGTCGTCGCCCTGGAGGCTCAGCACGCGCTCCGAGAAGTCGGCGGGGATCGTGACGACGGCGCGCACCTCGCCCTCCGCGAGCGCGGCCGCAGCGTCGTCCGCGTTCAGGATGCGGAACTCGAAGCCGTCGTCCTCGTCGCCCACGAGGTCGGTGACGACCTGCCGGCCGGCGAACATGACCGACTCGGTGCCGTCCTCCGCGGTCGTCGTGAGCATGCGGTCGCTGTTGACGACGGCGGCGGGCACGTCGCGGTCGCCGTCGAGCGCGGGGCCGATCGACCACGCCGCGAGCGCGGCGACGGCGAAGGGCGTGACGGCCGCCGTCGTGAGCGCGACGGCCTTCTTGAGCGAGCTGGTCATCGGTCTGCTCCCGTGGTCGCGAGCGCCTCGGCGGGCGGGTCGGTCTGCTGGGCGTCGGCGGCGGATGCGGCTTCGGCGGCGAGGCGGTCCTCCTCGGCCGCGTCGGCGGGCTCGACGTCGATCGCGGCGCGACCGTGCGCCTCGGGCGCAGCCTCGCTCGTGACGATCGTGGCGTCCGGGCCCGCGAGCCGCGCCGCGAGCCGAGCGGCGCCGGTCGGGGCGCCCGCGGCGGCGTCGATCCAGACGAGGCTCGGTGCGCGCAGCACCGCGATCGCGATGAGCACGGCGGCCCGCTCGAGCGGCGCGAGGCGCGAGAGCGGCGCGGCCGCGTCGATGGGCGCGCCGAGCGCCTCGCCGGCGCGGGCGACGAGCGCGTCCGCGCGGCGGTCGAGCACGGGGCCGGGCGCGAAGGGGCTCCGCAGCGCGAGCGCGGCACGCGCCGCCTGGTGCGCCGACTCGACGTGGCCGTCGAGGTCGACGATCGCGACGCGGCTCCGGAGGGTCGCGACGTCGCCGGGCAGCGCGGCGCCGCCGAGCTGCGCACGACCCGCTGCGTCGACGTCGCCGACCAGGGCGTGCGCGAGCCGCTGGCGGTCGGCGAAGCCGCCGCCGAGGCGCACGACCGCGCCGCGCGGCGCGGTGAGCGTCCACGACGCGTCGCCCGGCTGCTGCCAGTCCACCTCGGGACGGAAGTGCTCGAGCGCGAGGTGGCCACCCGCATCCGCCGCCCACGAGAGCGCGTCGCGGTGCCGACCGAGGGTCTCGCCCTCGACGTCCATCTCGGGCATCGCGCGGTCGAGCCAGCGCGGCAGCCACCACGCCCGCTCCCCCATGAGCGTCATGAGCGCAGGGATGAGCGTCATGCGCACGAGGAAGGCGTCGACGGCGACGCCGACCGCGAGGCCGAGCGCGATCGCCTTGATCATCGCCATGCCCTCGGGGACGAAGGCGAAGAAGACGAAGAACATGATGAGCGCGGCGGCGGTGACGACGCGCGCGTTCGCCGCGAAGCCGTGGCGGACGGCGCTCACCGCGTCGTGGCCGTGCGCGTGCGCCTCGCGCATGCCGGAGACGAGGAACATCTGGTAGTCCATCGCGAGCCCGAAGAGCACCGCCATGAGCAGCACGGGCATGAACGAGAGGATCGGCCCGGGCTCGGCGTGCAGGAGCTCGATGCCCCAGCCCCACTGCATGACCGCGACCACGACGCCGAAGGCCGCGAGCACCGAGCCGATGAAGCCGAGCGCGGCGGTGACGGGCACGAGGATCGAGCGGAACACGAGCATGAGCAGCACGATCGCGAGCGAGACGACGACGATGCCGAACGGCAGGAGCGCCTCCTGCAGGCGCTGCGAGACGTCGATCTGCACGGCCGTCGCGCCCGTGACGGCGATGGCGGTGCCGTGCTCCTCCTCGAGCGCCGGCGCGGCGTCGCGGATCGCGCGCACGACGTCGGCGGTCGCCGGGTCGGCGGGGCCGGTCTCGGCGATCACCTGCACGATCGCCGTGTCGACGGTCTCGTCGGGGAAGGCGCTGCCGATGCGCTCGACACCCGGGATCTCTGCGAGGTCGTCGGCGAGCGCCTCGAGCACGGGCAGCACGTCGGTGACCTGGGTGATGTCGGCCATCACCACGAGCGGGCCGGTCACGCCCTCGCCGAAGCCCTCCTGGAGGGTGTCGTAGGCGATGCGCTGGGTCGATCCCTGCGCCTCGCGGCCGTTGTCGGGGAGCGCGAGCTCGAGGCTCGCGGCGGGGATGGCGGCGACGCCCATGACGGCGAGCACGCCGACGACGGCGAGCCACGGGCGCTTCGTGATGCCCGTGACCCACCGCATGCCGAGCGTCGGCCGCTCGTCGACGTCGCGCTCGGCGAGCCGCGCGGCGCGGCTGCCGGGCTTCGGCCGCAGCCGCTCGCCGAGGAGCGCCATGATCGCCGGCAGGAGCGTCACGGCGGCCGCGACGGCGATCATGACCGAGATCGCGGCGCCGATGCCCATGATCGAGAGGAAGGGGATGCCGACGATCAGGAGGCCCGCGAGGGCGACGACGACCGTGAGGCCCGCGAAGAGCACGGCGGTGCCGGCGGTGCCGACCGCGAGCGAGCCCGACTCGATCACGCCCATGCCGCGCGCGAGCTGCGAGCGGTGCTTCGAAAGGATGAAGAGCGCGTAGTCGATGCCGACGGCGAGACCGATCATGAGCGCCATGAGCGGCGCGGAGTTCGAGACCGTCACGAGCGCCGAGGCGCCCAGCACCCCGCCCATCGTGATGCCGACGCCGACGAGCGCGGTGATGAGCGGCAGCCCAGCGGTCAGCAGCGACCAGAAGGTGACGAACAGCACGATCCCGGCGAAGAGCACGCCGACGCCCTCGACCCAGGAGATCGGCACGCTCGAGGCCTGGAAGACCTGTCCGCCGAACTCGACGGCGAGGCCCGTCTCGCGCGGCGCATCCGCCGTCGCCACGAGCTCGTCGAGGCCCGCGGGCGTGCCGCCCGTCTCGCGCGGCTCGAACTGCACCTGTGCGTAGGCGATGCGGCCGTCGTCGGAGATCTGGTCGGCGGCGAACTCGTCCCACGGCGCGACGGCGGTCGCGATGCCGTCGATCGCGGTGATCTCGTCGACCTGCCGCTCGATCGCGTCGCGGTGCTGCTCGATCGAGTCGCCCTCGGGCGCCTCGTAGACGACCTGCACCGCGGCGCCCGCGACTTGCGGGAAGACGCTGCCGAGGCGGTCGAGGGCCTCTTGCGACTCGGTGCCCGGGATGTCGAACGACTCCTGCATGTCGGGCCCGAGTGCGAAGGCGCCACCGAGCACCGCGGCGACGGCGAGGAGCCACGCGACGATGACGAGGCGGGCGCGGCGCATCGATCCGGCGCCGATGCGGGAGAGCCACGTCGCCATCAGCGGGCGCTCTCGAGGGACTCGGGCTGCGCCAGGCACAGCTCGAGGAGCGTGTCGATGAAGATCTCGCGCATCTCGGCGGGGTGGACGTGCTCGCGGTCGTCGTCGAGCGCGTCGCCGAGGATGAAGGCGACGCCCGCGAGCCCGATCGAGACGCGCGTGAGCACGCGGGCGCTCGGCGCCTCCTGCACGAGGGTGCTCGCGATCGCGTCGACGAGGGCGTTCGCGCGGCCGATGACCGGCACGTCTCGGAGCGCGCCGCGCTGGGTGACGAAGACGGAGACGGCGGCGCTGTGCGCCATGAGGACGTCGACGAAGCCGGTCGCGAGCGCCGGCACCGCCTCGAGCTTGTCGGGGCCCGCGTGCGGGAGCGCCGCGACGAGCGCCGACATCGCGTCGATCGCCGGCTGCATCGCCGCCTCGAGGAGTGCTTCCTTCGACTCGAAGTGGTACAGCACCGACGACTTCGAGGTGCCGACGTCGTCGGCGATCTGCTGGATCGAGCTGCCGAGGTACCCGGTGCGGGCGAAGCGCTCGAGCGCCGCCTGCAGGATCGTGTCGCGAGTGGTCACGATCGACCATCGTACTGACCGATCGGTCAGAGTTCGACCGATCGGTCAGTCGCACGGTGCGGCGCGTGTCGCGGGGCCGGTCAGAACGGCGGCGGAGGAGCGTTCGGATCGCCATGCGCGGCTGGTTCGAGCGGGGCCCCGTGCCACTCGCGCAGCACCGCGGGATCGGGTTCGGTCCAGGTCGTCGGATCGTCCCAGCGGCCGAGTCGATCGAGCGCTGCGCGCTGGTCGGCGCGCCGCTGCGCAGCCGTGCGCTTCGGCGGCCTCGGCCTCGTGCGGGGCATGTCGGTGAAGACCGGCCCGGCCGGCTCCGGGACGTCGTCGATCACCTGTCCGAGCGGTGAGGTCCAGCGCAGCACGGCACCGGGCAGCTGCTCGACGGCCCAGCGCGAGTCGTGCTTGAGGCAGTGGTCACGGCGGCAGATGTGGGCGAGGTTCGACAGGCTCGTCTCGCCACCCTGTGACCACGCGATCGTGTGGTCGAGATCGGCGCGGCGGGCCGGCCGGTCGCAGCCGGGTGCTCGGCAGCGCACGTCGCGGCCGAGCAGGACGTGCCGCTGCGCCGCGGTCGGCGTGTACGAGTCGACCGTGACCGCGACACCGGTCACCGGATGCGTGAACAGCCGCAGCCACGTGGACGCCTCCCCCGCCAGCCGGCGCGCCGTGTCGAGATCGACGATCACCTTCCCGTCGAGCATCGCCGGGAACCGGTGACCAGCAGCCTCGGCCTCCGCCGCCGTGCCGTCGAAGCACAGCCCGCCCGCAGGGATCGCGATCATCGGCTTCACCCGGATGCCGGACGTGCCGTGCAGGTCCTCCGGCACCACACCCGACAGCAGCAGCTCCTGGAACGCATCCGCCCGGAACTGGTCGAACGAGCGAAGATCCTCCTTCGGCTTCCCGCGCGCCGCCTGCGTCAGCCGATCGTGCACCGCGTACGCCTCCAGCGCCGGCAGGAACGCGTACAGGTGCGCCATCCCATCCCCCGCATCCGACACCTCCACCCGCCGCCGCTGCCGCGCCGCATCGTGCCGGACCTGCAACGGCGTCGAGAGCACGTCGTTCACGACCTGCTTCGCGCGCGATCGCAGCCGGCTCACGCTCGAGCACTCCGCCGCATCGACGAGCGCCGCCACGACGCGCTCACGATCAGCGGCGTCAAGCTGCTCGTCCTCGCGCAGCGGCCGCGTCTCCGCCTCGATCACGCGCAGGTGGCTGACGGTGATCCTGCCCTCGGCCGCCGCCTCGTGCGCGGCCGGCAGCGTCGTGACGATCGCCCACGCGTCGCTCATGCGCCGCTCGACCGTCGTCGACGCGAGCCCGACCTCGACCGCCGCGAACGACGCGAGCTCGCGCAGCATCGCGCCGGTGTCGCCAGGCTGGTCGATCATCCGCTGCAGGTGCTCGGCCATGAGCGCCCGCCGCTCGCCCTCGATGCGCGACGTCTCGGCCTCGAGCGCCGCGAACCGCTCCACGAACTCCGCGTCGAGCCGCGAGCGCCGCTCGGCCGCCGACTCCGGCGGGCGCGGCAGCGGCGGGATCGGCGCGCCGTGCTCGGCCGCAGCCGTCACCTGCTCCGCCGACATCGCCGCGACCTGCGCCGACAGCTCGAGCCAGAATGCATCGAGCTCCGCATCCGCCGCGATCTCGGCAGCCGAGCGCGGCTCGAGCGGGGGCGCCTCCAGCGCCTCCGCCCCCTCGCCCGGCCTCGTCGTCATGCCCCGATTCTCCTCGGCACCACCCACACGCGAGCGGGCGCGAGGAGCACCTGTGGAGAGCGCTCGCGAGGGTGCTCCAGGCATCCGTGCACGCACGCGCGCTAGGTTTGGCCCGACGAGGAGGCGGGATGCGCAAGTACCTGTTCAACGCCGGCGTGCTGTCGTCGGTGGCAAGCGGCATCGGTGTCGCGAAGGCGACCCAGAAGGGGCCGCGCGACTGGCGACTCGCCCTGCTGTGGGTCAGCTGGGGCATCGGCGTCGCGCTCGCGATCGGCGCGGTGAACCAGCGCGACGAGGGCACGCGCCAGCAGGAGCTCGAGCGCGAGCTCGAGAAGGCCGCCAAGAAGCGCCGCTGAGCGGATGCCCGGAGCACCGATGACCGCGCCGGTCGTCGTCATCGGCGATGCGCTCGTCGACGCGATCGACGGCGCAGCCCATCCCGGCGGCGCCGCGCTCAACGTCGCGGTCGGCCTGACCCGGCTCGGCGTGCCGGCGCGCCTCGTCGCGATGGTCGGCGACGACGAGCCGGGCCGCGTGCTGCGCGAGCACTGCGAGCGCCACGGCCTCGAGCTCGTCGCGACCGCCGCGCCGCTCGGCACCGCGGTCGCGACCGCCGTGCGCGAGGGCGACACGATGCGCTACGAGTTCAACGCCGCGGGCGTCGGACGCTTCGTCGAGCTCGGCGGGCTCGAGCACGTGCTCGAGGAGGCGCCGCTCGTGGTCGTCTCGTGCCTCGCGCTCGAGCACGAGCGGCAGATCGCGCCGCTCCTCGAGCTCGACCGCTCCCGCGAGCGGCTGCTGATCGACCCGAACGCGCGACCGGCCTACTTGCGCGCGGCTGGTGCCGTCGAGCGCTTCGCCGCGGGCCTCGACGCGCTCGCGGCCCGCGCGCTGCTCGTGAAGCTCTCCGACGAGGACGCCGAGCTCGTCTACGGCGAGGACGCCGACGACACGGCCGCGCGGCTCATCGCGGCGGGCGCCCGGGCGGTCGCCGTCACGCGCGGTCCGGGCGGAGCCACGATCGTGACCGGCGACGGCGCGGTCGACGCGGCGGTGCCCGCGCTCGCGGCGCCCATCGTCGACACGATCGGGGCCGGTGACAGCGTGCTCGCGTCCCTCACCGCATCCGTCATCGCCCGCGAGCACGAGGGCGGCTGGGTCGGTCCGCTCGAGCGCGCGATGGCGGTCGCGGCCGCGACGACCCGCTCGCCGGGAGGGCTGCTGCAGCTGCCGGGCTGACGGTTGCGGCACGGGCGCGCGCCTAGCATGGGGCAATGGCTCTCAAGTCGCTCGACCAGTCGTCGAAGCTCAAGCACGTGCTCTACGAGATCCGCGGCCCGGTGGCCGCCGAGGCGGCGCGGCTCGAGGCGGAGGGCCACCGCATCCTGAAGCTCAACATCGGCAACCCCGCGCCGTTCGGCTTCGAGACCCCCGACACGATCGTGCAGGACATGATCGCCAACCTGCACGCCGCGCAGGGCTACTCCGACTCGAAGGGCGTGCTGCCCGCACGCCGTGCGGTCGTCGCGCGCTACGAGGACGTGCCGGGCTTCCCGCAGCTCACGGTCGACGACGTCTACCTCGGCAACGGCGTCTCGGAGCTCATCACGATGACGATGCAGGCGCTGCTCGACGCGGGCGACGAGGTGCTCATCCCGGCGCCCGACTATCCGCTCTGGACGGCGATGACGTCGCTCGGCGGCGGCACGCCCATCCACTACCTGACGGATGAGTCGGCGGGCTGGGCGCCGGACCTCGAGGACGTCGAGGCCAAGATCACGCCGCGCACGAAGGCGATCGTCGTCATCAACCCCAACAACCCGACGGGCGCGGTCTACTCGCGCGAGGTGCTGCAGGGCATCGTCGACCTCGCGCGGCGCCACTCGCTGCTCATCCTCGCCGACGAGATCTACGACCGGATCCTCTACGACGACGCCGAGCACGTCTCGATCGCGACGCTCGCGCCCGACCTGCTGACGCTCACCTACAACGGCTTGTCGAAGACCTACCGCGCGGCGGGCTTCCGCGCCGCGTGGCTCGCGATCACGGGCCCGAAGGACCACGCGCGGGGCTTCCTCGAGGGGCTCACGCTGCTCGCCTCGACGCGGCTGTGCCCCAACGTGCCGGCGCAGTACGGCATCCAGGTGGCGCTCGGCGGCCACCAGTCGATCGAGGACCTCATCCTGCCGGGCGGGCGCCTGCTCGAGCAGCGCGACGCCGCGGTGCAGGGCCTGAACGCGATCCCCGGCGTGAGCGTCGTGAACCCGAAGGGCGCGCTCTACGCGTTCCCGCGGCTCGACCCCGAGGTGCACGAGATCCACGACGACGCGCGCCTCGCGCTCGACCTGCTGCGGCAGGAGAAGATCCTCGTGACGCACGGCACGGGCTTCAACTGGCCCGCGCCCGACCACTTCCGGATCGTCACGCTCCCGTGGAAGCGCGACCTCGAGACCGCGGTCGAGCGGATCGGCAACTTCCTCGCGTCGTACCGGCAGTAGCGCTCGCCGCATGACGAAGGGCCCGGCATCACGCCGGGCCCTCTCGCTGTACACCCCCCGGGACTCGAACCCGGAACCAATTGATTAAGAGTCAACTGCTCTGCCAATTGAGCTAGAGGTGCATGGTCTCTCGACCGAGGAACAACGATAGCACAGTCGGCGGGCGCACCTCGACCGAGCCGTCTCGCTCGGGCCGGGCCGACGCATCCGCTCTGCTTGGATGGAGTGGATGACCCACCTCGCTCCCGGCATGCCCGCACCCGACTTCACCCTCCCCGACCAGGACGGCTCGAGCGTCTCGCTCGCCGACCTCCGCGGCCAGAAGGTGATCGTCTACTTCTACCCCGAGGCGCTCACCGTCGCGTGCAAGCAGCAGGCGTGCGACTTCCGCGACGCGCTCCCCGACCTCGGCGAGCAGGGCTACGCGGTCGTCGGCATCTCGAAGGACCCGGTCGAGAAGCTCGCGCGGGCGCGCGACAAGGACGGCATCACGTTCCCGCTGCTGAGCGACGAGAGCCTCGAGGTGCACCGCGCGTGGGGCACGTTCGGCGAGAAGAACAGCTACGGCCGCATCGTCGAGGGCGTGCGCCGCTCGACCTTCGTGCTCGACGAGGAGGGCGTCATCACGCACGCCTTCTACAACACCAAGGCGAAGGGCCACCTCGACATGCTCGACAAGCGGCTCGCCTTCCGCGGCTGAGCCGCCGGCTCACTCCTCGCGGCGCAGCCACTCCGTCACGCTGCGCCGCAGCACGGGGATGAAGATCGCGGCCGAGAGGCCCGCGAGGATGAGCGCGAGCCACACGGGACCCTCGCCGCCGTCGAACGTGCCGAGGGCGACGCCGAGCTGCAGCACCGACCACACGACGGCGGCCGCTCGCGACCACGCGCGGCCGTCGAGCATCGCCTTGCCGGCGAGCGCGAGGAAGAGCGCGGCGCCCGCCGCGAGCACCGCGAGGAACAGGCCGCCGGCGATGTGCTCGGCCGCGCTCCCGAGCGCTCCGAACGTGAGCCACACGGCCACCGCGATCATGCCGAGGCCCTCCAGGAGCAGCAGGATCCCGACCGTCGTCGCGGTGCTCGGGCGCACCCTCGCGTCATCGCTCACAGCAGAAAACCCTTGCCTCTCCGGAGTGCCTGTGGAAGCATGGAACGTCGGGCGGCAGTGCTGCAGCGCCCAAAGACTTCTGCGCTGCGGCTGTTCCGCGAGCGCGCTCTCCCCCTCCAATGTACAAGGAGCACATGTATGGACTGGCGTGATGACGCTGCCTGCCTGACGGTAGACCCCGAGCTGTTCTTCCCGGTGGGCAACACCGGCCCCGCGCTCGAGCAGATCGAGAAGGCGAAGGCCGTGTGCGCGACGTGCCCGGTCACCGAGATGTGCCTGCAGTACGCGCTCGAGACGAGCCAGGACTCCGGCGTGTGGGGCGGCCTCTCCGAGGACGAGCGCCGCGCGCTCAAGCGCCGCGCCGCGCGCGCCCGTCGCGCCGGCTGACGCTCAGCAGCAGCATCGAGAGCGGGGTCGCCTGAGGGCGGCCCCGCTTCTTCGTGGGCGGATGCGTCGGGCTCAGTCCTCGTCGGGCTCGCGGATGTAGGCGAGCGGCACCCGCACCGTCACCTCGGTGCCCTCGACCGCGCGGGCTCCCCAGTCGATCGTGCCGGAGAGCTCGCCCGTGACGAGCGTCTTCACGATCTGCGTGCCGAGCCCGGAGCCGACGCGGCCGGCGGGCAGCCCCACGCCGTTGTCACACACCTGCACCGTGAGCCAGCCAGCCTCGCGCCGCGCGGTGATCCGCACGAGGCCGTCCTGCTTGCCGGAGAGGCCGTGCTCGACGGCGTTCGTCACGAGCTCCGTGAGCGCGAGCGCGAGCGGCGTCGCGTAGCCGCTCGGCAGCACGCCGAACGAGCCGATGCGCTCGGTGCGCACCCGGGCCGCGTGCAGCGACGCGAGCTCGCTCGTGAGCTTCATCGCGCGATCGAAGACGGCGTCGAAGTCGACCGATTGGCTCAGCCCCTCCGAGAGGGTGTCGTGCACGACCGCGATCGACGAGACGCGTCGCTCGGCATCCTGCAGCGACGTGCGCGCCTCGTCGCTCTTCGTGCGGCGCGACTGGATGCGCAGCAGCGCGGCGACGGTCTGCAGGTTGTTCTTCACCCGGTGGTGGATCTCGCGGATCGTCGCGTCCTTGGTGATGAGCGTCTGCTCCTGCACCCGGAGGTCGGTCACGTCGCGCACGAGCACGATCGCCCCGAGCCGCTCGGCGCCCGCGCGCAGCGGCACGGCGCGCAGCGAGAGCGTCACGTGTCGCGTCTCGATGTCGGTGCGCCACGGCGCGCGGCCGGTGACCACGAGCGGCAGCGCCTCGTCGACCTCGTGCGAGTCGTCGAGCAGCTCGGTCGTGATCTCCGCGAGCGACTCGCCCTCGAGCTCGCCGTCGAAGCCGAGCCGCGTGAACGCCGAGAGGGCATTCGGGCTCGCGAACGTCACGACGCCCGCCTGATCGAGCCGCATGAGCCCGTCGGATGCGCGCACGGCACCGCGCCTGGGCTCGGTGGGCGCGGCCTGGTCGGGGAAGTCGGCGCCCGCGATCATGCGGAAGAGCTCGTCGGCGCACTCCTTGAAGGTGCGCTCGAGCCGACCGGCGCTGCGCGTGTCGGCGTAGTTCGAGTGCCGCGTGATGACGGCGATCGGCCGCTCGACCACTCGGGTCGAGGGCTCCGCCTCGCGCCGTCGCACCGGGATCGCACGCACCTTCGCGTCGCCCTCCGCCCCCCACACGGGCGAGTCGCCCGTGAGCGCGACGCCCTCGGCGAACGCGCGCGAGACCTGCTCGCGCCAGGCGTTCCGCACCGGCTGACCGACGATGTCGCGGTAGAAGAGCGTCGCGGCACCTGCGGGGCGGGCGTGCTGCGCGGCGATGAAGCCGTCGTCGTCGCCGGTCGGCAGCCACAGCACGATGTCGCCGATGGCGAGGTCGGCGAGCAGCTGGAAGTCGGAGACGAGCCGGTGCAGCCAGCGCAGATCGTCGTCATCGACGGTCCCGTAGCGCTGGGCGATCGACGTGAGGCTCGTCACCCGATCAGCGTACCGCGGCCCTCCACGCGCGCCGCGGCCGCTCGGCCGCGCGCAGCGACGCTCGGCTCGGCTGCGCCTCCCGCGGCTGGAGCGCGAGCGCGAGCTCCTGCACGCGCCGCCGGAGCCGCGAGCGGCCCGCGACGTCGACGAGCGGTCGTCCCTCGAGCAGCGCCGCGTCGGCCGCCCGGCCATCGAACGGCCAGCACGCGGCGGGGCTCACCTGCGCGAGCCGCCGCAGCGTCTCCTGCACGGCGCGCTCGGGCGCGACGCCGACCGCCGACGGGCGCAGCTTGTTGACGACGACGCGCGTGCGCGCGCTCGGAGCGATCGCCCGCAGCTCCGGCAGGGCCCGCACGAGCCGCGCGACGCCCACGGCGTCGCCACTCGCGACGACCACGACCTCGTCGGCCGCCTCGAGCGCCGCGAGCGTCGCGGCGTGCCGGCGCGGCGCGAACATGTCGCTCGAGATCTCCTCGTCCTGCTCGAGGCTCGAGGCGACGTCGACGACCGTCGCGTCGGCCCAGTCACGGCAGCGCTCGAGCACCTCAGCGACGCGGTCGGCGCCGAGCTCGGGCCAGCGGCTCGCGCGGCCGATGCCGGTGAGCACGCGCAGCACGCCGCCCATCGTGGGCACCTGCTGCGCGATGCGGTCGAGCTCGTCGACCGTCAGGCTCCCCGCGCGGGCGAGCCTCGCGGCCGCCGCGAAGCCGGGCGACTCGTCGAGCAGGCCGAGCGCGGGCGCGATCGAGGCGCTCGTCGTGTCGGCGTCGACGAGCGCGGTCGAGCCGCCGAGCAGCGCGAGCTCCGCGGCGAGCGCGATCGCCGTCGTCGTGCGACCCGGTGCTCCCGCAGGCCCCCACACGGTGATGACCCTCCCGCGGGGGCGCGAGCGCGAGGGCAGCCCCGCGGCCGCGGGTGCCGCCGCGGCCTCGATCGCCGCGAACCCGTCGGCCCACGCGACGGCCTCGAGCCCGAGCGTGCGCGCCCTCGCGCGCTCGGCGGCATCGTCGGCGAGCGCCACGAGTCGGAGGCCGCGGGCGTCGCACGCGTCGACGAGCGCCCGACTCGCGTGGTGCTCGTCGGCGACGACGAGCACGAGGTCGAGCGCCGGCGCGGCGTCGCTCGACCTCGCGGCGAGCCGGTCGATGAGATCGGCGGCCGTCGCGGCGCGGATCGCGACGCGGTGCCCGTGCCGCGCGGCCTCGCGCACGATCGCATCCTCCCGCTCGAGCGGCGCGGAGACGGCGAGCACGCTCACGGCGCCGCCTCGACCGGCTGCGCGAGCGGCACGACGCTGAGCGCGTGCTCGTCGGCGATCGCCTCGAGCAGCGCGGCCGTGGCATCGGTCGGCACGAGCAGCTCGAGCTGCGCCGCCGCCGATGCCAGGATGCCGTCGTCCTCGACGAGCCCGACGACGATCGCCTCGTCGACGAGCACCCCGGGCGCCTCGAAGCCGTCGTCGCTCGGCGCGGCCGTCCACACGTCGACGAGCGCACCGGCGCGCACGGCGGTCGGGAGCGCGCCGTCGAGCTCGATCACGACGGCCGAGCGCGACGCGGACGCCGCCCCGCCGACGGCGCGCACCGGGAGCACCTCGCCCTCGCCGATCGTCGAGGCGACCACCATCCCGATCGGCGAGGCGCTCGCGTCGAGGTAGCGCTCCTGCGACTGCGGCAGCCGCACGTCGACCGGCGCGACGTCGCCCGCCGCGATGGTGTCGCCCGGCAGGAGCGTGCGCGTCGCCGCCCACGCGCGATCGCTGCTCGACGACTGCTGCACCACGAGCCAGACGCCCGCGAGCGAGGCGAGCACGAGGGCGACGCCGATCACGAGCCTCGGGTCCATCCACGTGCGGCGAGCGGCCACGGCGTCCTCCCCTCCCGGATCGCTCGAGCGTCGCAGAGCCGCGCACGGCTTCGCTGAAGTTCTCCACAGGCTCGGGGCACTCCCACCGGGACTGGCCCACAATGGGGCCATGTCGATGCCACCGCGGCGATTCCTCGCCCTCGCCGATGTCGCCGAGGTGCTCGGCACCTCGCCGACCGCGGTCGTCGAGCTGCTCGAGGCCGGCGACCTCGTCGGGGTGCGCGTGCGCGGCGCGTGGCGCATCGCCGACGACGAGGTGCAGGCGTGGATCGACCGGGAGCTCGAGCTCGAGCGCCGCCGAGGCCTGTGGCGGCAGGCGCAGTCGGCGAGCGTCGCCGACCTCTTCGGCCAGCACTAGGCGGGGTCAGGGCAGCCGCACCCAGTCGAAGGCCGAGAAGGGCACGAGCCGCCACGCGCGCACGCTCGAGCGGCGCGGGCGCTCCCCCGGCTCGTGCACCGCGAGGTCGAGGTGGTCGCGACCGACGCGGTCGATCGTCCCCGCGATCGGCGCTCGGCCCTCGAGGATGACGGTCGCGCGACGGCGGGCGAGGTCGCGCAGCGCGAAGCCGAAGCTCAGCCGCGCCTGCAGGTCGCCGGGCTCTCGCACCGCGCGCGCGGACTCCAGCACTCCGTCGTGATCGAGCTCGACGCCGACGATCGCGTGCAGCGGCACGATCGCGCCGCTCTCTGCCGGCGCGCCCTCGAGCACGATGCCGTTGAGCCAGTCGCGGCCGAGCGCCATGCGCCGCAGCCGCAGTCGTCCGCCCGCGCGCAGGGCGAGGTCGAGCGTGCGCGGCGCCGCCGCGATGCGGTCGCGCAGCTCGAGCCGGCCGATGCGGAAGCGCTCCTCCTCGGCCTCGAGATCGCGCCGCTCGGCGCCCAGCTCGGCCTCGAGCTGGCTCTCGAGATCGTCGAAGAGGTCCTCGAACCGCACGCGGGCGAATCTAACCGCGGCGGCCTCTCGCGCCCACCGCGTTCTCCACAGGGCAGAACTGCCCATCACGCGCAGAACACCGTTACGACTATGTTCGCCCCCACGACGGTGCCTTCTCGGGCCGCCGCGGGGGCACGGCGGATGCGAGGGGGCGGCGCGTGGAGACCCACAGACGACGGATGACATCGGTCGACGCGGAGGAGTTCTTCGACTTCCAGCCCTGCTCGTCGGCAGAGCTGCCCGACCCCGTGCCGCTGCTCGAGAACCTCACCGCACGCGTGATCGAGATCCTGCTCGGGGTGCGCGACGTGCAGCAGATCGCGCGCTGGGTGACCGAGTCGACCTACGACCAGCTCACCGAGCGGGCGCTCGCCGCGCGCCGTCGGCGCGGCCGACAGCTCACCCGCACCGTGCCGGGGTTCGAGGTCAGCAGCGTGCGCGCGTGCCATCCTGCCGACGGCGTGGTCGAGGGCGCCGCGGTGGTGCGCTCGGCCGGGCGCACGCGCGCCGTCGCGATCCGGCTCGAGGGGCTCGACGGCAAGTGGCGCGCGACGTCCGTGAACGTCCTCTGATGCGCGTCAGGCGCCCGTGCGGCCGGAGTCCCCCTGCGGCGGGCCGACGTCGGCGGCGCGGTCCTGCTCGGCGTCGCCTCCCGCTCGCTCGTCGAGCGGAGGCTCGGCGCCCTCGAGCGCGGCGTCGCGGGCCGCGAGCTCCGCCTCGATGCGCTCCTTCGCCTCGGCGCGGTTGTTGATGCGGCGCACGCGGCGGTTGAAGTCGAACAGCAGCAGGATGATGACGGCGCCGACGAGGGCGGTCGCGGTGAAGCCGATCCAGCCCGGCGTCACCTGGTTGGGGTCGAAGCCGAGCTCGTCGGGCGTGCGCAGCAGCATCAGTCCTCCTCGACGCCCGCGAACAGGTCGTCCTCATCGTCCGCCGCGGCGATGCGCGATCGCACCAGCTGGTAGTCGTCGGTCGGCCACGTCGAGCGCAGCAGCTCGTTCGGCCAGAAGAAGAAGCGCGACTCGGGATCGACCTGGCTCGCGTGGGCGCGAAGGGCCGTGTCGCGGGCCTCGAAGTGATCGCCGACGTGCACGCGCGTCGTCATCGTCGCGGGGCGCTCCGCGAGCCGCGCCGCCCACTCGCGCACCATCGGCAGCCGCTCGTCGTCGGGCGTCGCTGCCTCGAGCGCCGCGAGCAGCGCCTGCAGGCGCACGCCCGTCATCGAGCGGTCGAAGTAGAGCTTCTGCACCTCCCACGGCTCGCCGAGCTCCGGGAGCCCCTCCGCCGCGTGCTCGAGCGCCCACATCGTCACCTCGTGGCAGCGGATGTGGTCGGGGTGCGGGTAGCCGCCCGTCTCGTCGTAGGTGATGACGACCTGCGGCTTGAGGCGACGGACGAGTCGCACGAGCGCGCGCCCGGAGACCTCGACCGGGATCGTGGCGAAGGAGAGCGAGCGCAGCGGCTCCCCCTCGTCGGGCAGCCCCGAGTCGAGGTAGCCGAGCCACGCGTGGTCGATGCCGAGCGCCTGCTGGGCCGCGCGCATCTCGATCCTGCGCAGGCCCGCCATGTCGCGCGCCGCTCGGGCGCGGTCCTCGAAGCGCTCGTTGAGCACGCTCCCGCTCTCGCCGCCCGTGCAGGAGACGACGGTGACCTCGGCGCCCTCCGCGGCGTACCGGGCGAGCGTCGCCGCGCCCTTGCTCGACTCGTCGTCCGGGTGCGCGTGCACCGCGAGCAGCCGTCGCACGGCATCTCCCTCCCCCGCAGCCCCCACAGCGCCGATCGGCGCGGCGAGTAGGCTGGATCCACCGTCCATCCTCCCACGACAGGCCCCGATGACCCATCTCGAAGCCCGCTACGGGCGAACGCGCGCGTGGTCGCGCCGCGAACGGGCGCTCGGCATCGTCGCGGGCCTCGCGGTGCTCGTCACGGCGACGCTGTGGGTGTGGTCGCTCGGCACCGATCTCTCCCGCACGACGCTCCAGACTCGCGACCTCGGCTTCGAGATCGTCGACGACTCGACGATCGAGGTCGTCTTCGAGGTGACGGTCGAACCGGGCACACCGGTCAGCTGCGCCGTCGAGGCGCTCAACAGCGCGTACACGATCGTGGGCTGGCGCGAGACCGATCTGCCGGCCTCGGAACGCCGCACCGAGACCCATGTGCTCGAGGTGCGCACGACCGAGCGCCCGACCACGGGATTGGTCTCGGAGTGCTGGCTGCCATAGACTGGGTGACGGACCGGCCCACTCGGGGCCGGTTCTGTGCATATCAGGAGACGACATGAACGGCACCACGGCGACCTGGCTCTCGCAGGAGGCGTACGACCGCCTGCAGGCAGAGCTCGAGCACCTCCAGGGCCCCGTGCGCGCCGAGATCGCCAAGCGCATCGAAGAGGCCCGCGACGAGGGCGACCTCAAGGAGAACGGCGGCTACCACGCCGCCAAGGACGACCAGGCGCAGGTCGAGGCCCGCATCGCGCAGGTCGTGCAGCTCCTCCGCACCGCCAAGGTCGGCGAGGCGCCCGAGGCCGACGGGGTCGTCGAGCCCGGCACCGTCGTGACCGCGACGATCGCGGGGGACGAGGCGACGTTCCTCGTCGGGAACCGCGAGATCGCCGAGGCTGGCGACGACCTCGACGTCTACAGCGAGGCGAGCCCCCTGGGCCGCGCGATCATCGGCAAGCGCATCGGCGAGAGCGCGACCTACGAGACGCCCACCGGCGCGACGATCCAGGTCGAGATCAAGAACGTCGAGACGTACCGCGGCTGAGCGGTGGAGCTGAGAGCCTGAGGCCTCAGAGCACCTGCGGCTCGTAGCCCGCGCGCCGGAGCGCCTCGAGCACGCGATCGGCGTGCTCCGGTCCGCGCGTCGTGACCGAGATGTCGATCGACACGTCGCTGATCGAGGTCCAGGCGTTGTGCTGCGAGTGCAGCACCTCGACGACGTTCGCCTGCTCGTCCGAGACGATCTGCGCGATGATCGCGAGCTGGCCGGGTCGGTCGGGCAGCGCGATGCGCACCTTGAGGTAGCGCTGCGACGCGGCGAGGCCGCGCGAGATCACCCGCTCCATGAACAGCGGGTCGATGTTGCCGCCCGAGAGCACCGCGACCGTGGGACCGTCGGAGGCGACGAGTCCCGTCATGATCGCCGCCGTCGCGACCGCCCCGGAGGGCTCGACGACGAGCTTCGCCCGCTCGAGCAGCATGATCATCGCGCGGGCGATGTCGTCGTCGCTCACGGTCACGACCTCGTCGACCGCATCGCGGATGATCGCGAAGGGCAGCGCGCCGGGCCGCGCGACCGCGATGCCGTCGGCGATCGTCGGGAGCGCATCGATGGTCGTCGGCTCCCCCGCGGCGAGCGACGGCACGTAGCTCGCCGCGCGCTCCGCCTGCACGCCGACGATGCGGACCTCGCGGCCCTGGGCCGCCGCGCGCAGCCGGATGGCGGACGCCACCCCGGCCGCGAGCCCGCCGCCGCCGATCGGCACGACGACCGTGGACGCATCCGGCACCTGGTCGAGGATCTCGAGACCGACCGTGCCCTGCCCCTCGATGACGTCGCGGTGGTCGTAGGGCGGCACGAAGGTCGCGCCCGTGCGCTCGACGTGCTCGAGCGCCGCGGCGAGCGCGGTCTGGAAGTCGAGGCCGCGCAGCTCGACGGCCGCGCCGTAGTCGCGCGTCGCCTGCAGCTTCGGCAGCGCGACCCCGACCGGCATGAAGATCGTCGCGGGCATGCCGAGCGCGGTCGCGGCGAAGGCGACGCCCTGCGCGTGGTTGCCGGCCGAGGCTGCGACGACGCCGGGCTCACGCGCCTCGGGCGGCAGCTTCGCGAGCATGTTGTAGGCGCCGCGGATCTTGTACGCGCCCGTGCGCTGCAGGTTCTCGCACTTGAGGAAGACCTCGGCGCCGTGCATGCCGCTCAGGTAGCGGGAGCGCTCCATCGGCGTCTCCTGCGCGATGCCGGCGAGCCGCTCGCGGGCCGCCTCGAAGTCGGCGAGCGCGAGCGCCGGCTCAGCGCCGCTCATCGACGACGTCCTCGACGCTCGGGCGGGGGTTCGTGCGCCACGAGCCGGAGGCGATCGTGGCGATGAAGACGTTGAGGAAGGCGACGACCGGCACCGCGAAGAAGGCGCCCGCGATGCCAGCGATCGTCGAGCCGGCGGCGACCGCGAGCACGACGGCGAGCGGGTGCACCTTGACGGCCGTGCCCATCACGATCGGCTGCAGGACGTTGCCCTCGATCTGCTGCACGAGCAGCACGATGCCGAGCATGATGACCGCCGGCCAGATGCCGAAGGAGATGAGCACGACGAGCACGGCGATCGCGCCGGTGACGACCGCGCCGATGATGGGGATGAAGGAGCCGAGGAACACGAGGATCGCGATCGGCAGGACGAGCGGCATGCCGCCGAAGAAGAGCCCGAGGATCCACGCGCCGAGGCCGATGCCGACCGCGTCGATGAACGCGACGAGCACCTGCACGCGCACGAAGTTGCCGAGCGTGACCCAGCCCGCGTGGCCGGCGCCGTCGGTCGCGGGGCGCGCGGCGCGCGGCAGCACGCCGATGATCCAGCGCCAGATCGGCCGGCCGTCCTTGAGCGTGAAGATGAGCGCGAAGATCGTCAGGATGGCGCCCGCGAGCACCTGCCCGACCGTCGAGCCGACCGAGACCGCTTGCGAGAGGATCGACGAGAGGTCCTCGCGCAGCGTGCCGAGGATGTTCGTGCCGAACTCGGCGAGGTCCTGCTGCGTGATGCCGAACGGGAGCGAGAGCAGCCAGTCCTGCGTGTCGGCCCAGAAGTCGACCGCCTTCTCCTGCAGCTCCGGGTACTCGCCGCGGATCTGCGACACCGCGAGCCAGCCGAGGCCCGTCACGGCGACGAGCAGGGCCACGATCGTGACCGCGACCGCGAGCCCCCTCGGCCAGCGCGCGCGGTGCAGCCGGTCGACGATCGGCATGAGCGCGGTCGTGAGGAGCGCCGCGATCACGAGCGGGATGACGACGATGCGGAACACGACGACGAGCCACAGCACGATCGCCGTCGCGGCGGCGATCGCGACGACGCGCCACGCCCAGCTGCCCGCGATGCGCATCCCGTTCGGCACCCCCAGCGGCGCGGGTGTCACGATCGGCTGGGGCTGCGCCTCGCGCGCGCGTCCGAAGATCATTGGTCGATCCTACGGTCGGGGAGCCTCACGCGACCGGCATGCGTCGGCGGCCCTTGCTAGGTTGCCTCGCATGACGCGCTCGACGAGGATCTCCGCCGCGCAGGCGCGGCGCATCGCGGTCGCCGCGAGCGGGCTCGACGGCGCGGTGCCCGGCGAACGGGGCCGCGTCGGCCCTCGCACGCTCGAGCGCGCGATCGGGCGGCTCGGCCTGCTGCAGCTCGACTCCGTCAACGTCTTCGAGCGCAGCCACTACCTGCCGCTGCTCGCCCGGCTCGGCCCCTACGATCGACCGGCGCTCGACCGCCTCCTCCACCACGACCACGGGCGCTCGCTCGGCGCCTACACCGAGTACGTCGCGCACGAGGCGGCGGTCATCCCGGTCGCCGACTGGCCGCTGTGGGCGTGGAAGCGGCGCGAGCCGATGCGCGGCAGCACCGACGCGTGGGCCGCTGAGCACGCGACCCTCATCGACGACGTCCGCGCCGAGTTCGCCGAGCGCGGACCGATGCGGCCGAGCGAGATGGAGCACCCCGCGCACGAGCGGCTGCCCGGCGGGTGGTGGAACAAGTCGGATGCGTACTGGGCGACCGCGATCCTGTTCCGTCGGGGCGAGCTCGTCACCGTCGGCCGCTCGCGCTTCGAGCGCCGGTACGCCGTCGCCGACGCGGTGCTCCCGGAGGCTGCGCGCGCGGAGCTCGGCGCCGTCGACGCCCACCGCACGCTCGTCGGCCGAGCGGCGATCGCGCTCGGCATCGCGACCGTCGACGACCTCGCCGACTACCACCGGCTCCCGATCGCCGACACGAAGGTCGCGATCGCGGCGCTCGTCGACGCGGGCGCGCTCGAGCCGGTCGAGGTCGAGGGCTGGGGCCGCCCCGCCTACCGCAGCGTCTGCGCTCGGAGCCCGCGCGCCGTGCGGTCGACGGCGCTCCTGTCGCCGTTCGACCCGCTCGTCTGGCACCGGCCGCGGGCGGAGCGGCTCTTCGGCTTCGCCTACCGCATCTCGATCTACACCCCGGCGGCGCAGCGCGAGCACGGCTACTACGTGCTGCCCGTGCTCGTCGACGACCACCTCGTGGGCCGCGTCGACCTCAAGAGCGACCGCAAGGCGGGCGTGCTGCGCGTGCAGCACGCGCACGTCGAGCCGGCCCACGCCGAGCGAGCGGGAGAGCTCGCGGAGCGCGTCGCGCCGTCGCTGCGGGAGGCGGCGGCGTGGCAGGGGCTCGAGCGCGTCGAGGTCGCGGGCGCGGGGACGTGGGCTCGGGAGGTGGCCGCGGCGGTGTGAGCCGTCAGAACTGGATGCGGGGCGGCTCGGCGACCGCGCCGGACTGGTCGACCTCGAAGAAGTCGCGCCGGCCGCCCGCCGAGCCCGCGAACAGCGACGTCGGGAACCGACGGGCCTTCGCGTTGAGCTCGCGCGCACCGGTGTTGTAGTCGCGCCGCCGCGCTTGCGCGTCGTCGTCGAGCGCCGCGAGCGCCGTGCGCGCCTCCGCGGCCGTGGAACCGACCGGCTGCGATGCCGCCGCTTGCACGAGCGGGCGCAGCGACCGCTGCAGCTCCGCCTCGGCGGCCGCTTTCTCCCCCGGCCCGCTCGCGCGCTCGAGCGCCGCGAAGGCATCCGTCACCTGTGCTCGCTGCGGCTCGCTCGCCACCTCGAGCAGTGGCGCGGCGACCGAGCGGCGTCGCTCGAGCGTCTCGGCGAGCGCCGCCCAGCGCTCGTCGACGCTCGCGCCGAGCCGGCGCATCGAGACCGAGGCCGAGACGATCCAGGCGATCGCGATGACGGCGAGGACGGCGAGCGCGCCGATGACGATCCAGGTGATGAGCTGGGGATCCATGCGATCCACCTTAAGCGCGTCAGTCGCCGAGGACGCGGCGCGTCCAGGCGCTCGAGAAGAGCCGCTCGGGGTCGAGCTCGTCGCGCGCGGCGAGGAACGCCGCGAAGCCCGGCACGCGCTCGGCGAGCTGCGGCGCCCGCAGCGAGTGGAGCTTGCCCCAGTGGGGGCGCCCGTCGTGCGCGAGCAGGATGGGCTCGACGAGGTCGAAGAGCGGGCGCGGGTCCTCGCGCCACCAGCGGTGCGCCGCGATGTAGCCCGTCGCCCTGCCGTTCGCGGTCGACAGGTGGGCATCGTCCGCGGCGATGGCACGCACCTCGAACGGGAACGTCGGCACGAGGTCGACGCGGCGCAGCGCCCGGTCGATCTCGCGCAGCGCCTCGGGCACCGCCTCGACCGGCACCCCGTACTCGAGCTCGCGGAAGCGCACGCGGCGGGGCGACGTGAAGACGTCGTGGCTCGGCTCGACGAAGCGGCCGCGCGGCATGAGGCGCGCGGCGAGCTCGTTGAGCGCCGGCGCGGTCGGCGGCACCGCGTGGCCGATCGAGAGCAGCGCGCGGTGCCCGTAGTCGGTCAGCACGCGCTCGTCGAGGAACCGCGCCACCGTCGGGCGCGGAGCGAGGGGGCCGGCGACGCGCGTGTTCGACTTCGTCGCCGCGAGGCGCGTCGCCGCGAACCAGTAGAGCTCGAAGTGGTCGGTGCGCTCGTTGAGGTGCATCCACTCGTCGAGCACGACGTCGAGCCGCACGGTCGACTCGATCGCCTCGAGCGCGAACGCCGGCACAGCCTGCACCGTCACGTCGACGAGCACGCCGAGCACGCCGAGGCCGAGCCGCACGGCCGGCAGCAGCTCGGGGCGCTCCGTCTCGCTCACGCGCAGCAGCTCGCCGTCGGCCGTCACGAGCGTCGCGGCGACCACGGATGCGCCGATCGAGCGGTGACGGAGGCCGGTGCCGTGCGTGCCGGTCGAGATCGCGCCCGCGATCGTCTGCGCGTCGATGTCGCCGAGGCAGTCGAGCGCGAGGCCGTGCTCGGCGAGCAGCGCCGAGAGCTCGCGCACGGTCGTGCCGGCGAGCACGGTCGCCCGGCGAGCCTCGACGTCGACCGACTCGAGGCCGCGGAGCCCGTCGATGCGCACGTGGGCGTCGTCGGGGCGAGCGACGGCCGAGAAGGAGTGGCAGCTCCCGACGGGCCGGACCGTGCCCCCGCGCTCGCGGACCCGCTCGAGCGCCCGGCGCACGTCGTCGATCCCCTCCGCGACGTGCACCTCGCTCGGCTCAGCCCGCTGCGAGCGGCCCCAGTTCCTCCACGTCACGCACGGCCTCCCAGCTCAGAGCAGCTTCCTGCCCTCGCCACGATACGTGGGCACGCTGGCGACGACCTCAGCGCCGGCGACGACGTGCAGCTCGTCGGTGCGCTCGCACAGCTCGCCCGCCTTCGCGTGCCGCATCCAGACCCGGTCGCCGATCGCGAGGGCGTCGGCGGCGCGGCCGTGGACGGGCGTGTGGATCTCGCCGACGCCCTCCTCGCGGTCGAGGCGCAGCCCCTCCGGCCAGGCCGCGATGGGCTCCTTGTCGTGCCCGGCCGGCCCCGAGGCGACCCAGCCGCCGCCGAGGAGCGTCACCCAGCCGGGCCCTGGCCGTCGCACGACGGGCAGGGCGAAGGCGAGCGCGGGCGCGACGGTGAACGCGCGGTAGCCGTCGAAGAGGTGGGCGCCGAACAGCCCGCTGCCCGCGGCGATCTCGGTGACCGCGGCCTCCTTCGCCGTCGTGTCGATCGATCCCGTGCCGCCGCCGTTGACGAACTCGAGCTCGGCGATCTCGCGCACGGCCGCGACGGCCGCGCCGCGTCGCTCGAGCAGCTCGCGCGCCGAGAGCCGCTGCATGAGCCGCAGGACGGCGGGCGGCACGAGCCCCCGCGGCACGGTGTTCTGCACGCCGGAGATCTGCGCCTCGTAGGCCATGATCCCGACGAGCCGGAAGCCCGGCCGGTCGACGACGGCGCGCGCGAGGTCGAGGAGCTGGGCGGGCGTGCGCTGCGGGGATCGTCGCACGCCCGCGTAGATGGGCCCGAGGCGCAGCGACGCGTCGAGCTCGATCGCGATGCGCAGCTCGGGGTGGCCGGGGACGACGCGGTCGATGAGGTCGAGGTGGTCGACGCTGTCGACCATGAGCGTCACGCGCTCGAGCGCCCGCTCGTCGCGCGCGAGCGCCCGGAGTCCGTCGCGGTCGGTCGTCGGGTAGCCCACCACGACGTCGTCGATCGAACCGGCGAGCCACAGCGCCTCCGGCAGCGTCGCCGACAGCACGCCGTGCCAGCCGGGGGTCGCGAGCACCGCCTCGATCACAGCGCGGCTGCGCACCGACTTCGTCGCGATGCGGAGCGGGGTGCCGCCTGCTCGCCGCACCATGTCGCTCGCGTTGCGCGCGAGGGCGTCGAGCGAGACGGCTGCGAAGGGGCCGTCGAGGTGGGCGGTCGCGGCGTCCATGCGCGACCAGTGGCCCTCTGCTGCCCAGGGTCGGGCCGCGGCGAGCCGCAGCTCGCTCACCGCTCGTCCCCGAGCGCCGCGGCGAGCATGGGGACGACGGCCTCGATCCAGCGCCGTGACGCCTCGCTGTCGCGCGTGCGCAGCCACGCGTAGGTGAGGCCATCCGTCGCGTGCAGCACGAGGGTCGCGACCTCGCGCGTCGGCATCGCGGGAGCTGTGATGCCGAGCTGCTCCCGGACGTGGTCGAGGAGCTCGCCGAGCGCCTCGAGGTAGTGCTCCTGCACCTTGCCGGGGAGGTGCGCGAGCGACGGCGTGCGGCTGCAGTACGCCATGATCTCCATGATCGCGAGCTCGTACTCGGGGTGCTCGAGGAAGCGCTCGAACCAGCGCAGGAACGACGCGCGCACGACGTCCTCGACCGACGCGTCCTCGGGGAGCGCGGCGCCCGTCCCCGGCACCTCCGAGATGTAGGCGTACGCGGCGCCGATCATCTCGTCGCGCGAGGCGAAGATGTAGTGGAACGTCGCGAGCGGCACGCCCGCCTCGGCGACGATCGCGCGCACGGTGGCGCCGTGCATCCCCTCTCGCGCGATGACGCGCAGCCCCGCCTCGACGAGGTCCTGGCGGCGCACGCTCGCAGGCTTGCGGGTCACTCGGGCTCCGATCTCTGCCGTCTGGGACAGCCGTCCGAGATGGAGTGTACGACAGCGCCGCGCCCCGTGGGGCGCGGCGCTGAGGAAGGTTCAGTCGATGATCAGGCGTCGACCTTGGGCTTCGGCCGGGAGGCGAAGGTCTCGAAGGCCTCGCGCGGCTGCTCGCGCTGCGAGATCTCGGCGATGTCGCGACCGAGGAAGAAGCCGCCGATCCAGTCGCCGAAGACGCGCAGCTTGCGCTCCCACATCGGCATCGCGAGGCCGTGGTAGCCGCGGTGCGCGAGCCAGGCGAGCGGGCCCTTGATGGCGATCTTGCCCTTCTGGAACACGCCGTTCCAGAGGCCGAGGCCCGCGACGGCGCCCTGGTTGTCGTGGATGTACTCGCGCGGAGCGTCGCCGCGGATGACCGCGGCGATGTTCTTCGCGAGCAGCTTCGCCTGGCGGACCGCGTGCTGCGCGTTGGGCACGCAGAAGCCGCCGGGGCCGGGGGTCTTGGAGATGTCGGGCACCGCCGAGACGTCGCCGGCCGTCCACGCATCCGGCACCACGACGCCGTCGCGCGCGACCTGCAGCGTCGGGAGCGCCGTGATGCGGCCGCGGTCGTCGAGCGGCAGGTCGGTCGTGCGCACGACGGGGTTCGCCATGACGCCGGCCGTCCAGATGATGAGGTCGGAGCCGAAGCGCTCGCCGGTCGACAGCTCGACGACGCCCTCGAGCGCGCTCTGCAGCTGCGTCTCGAGGTGCACGTCGACGCCGCGCTTGCGCAGGTCGTCGACGACCCAGAGCGCGGTCTGCTCGGACACCTCGGGCATGATGCGGCCCATCGCCTCGACGAGGTGGAACTTCACGTCGTCGAACGCGATCTCGGGGAAGCGCGAGAGGAGGTGGGTGGCGAGGTCGCGGAGCTCGGCGATGGTCTCGATGCCGGCGAAGCCGCCGCCGACGACGACGGTCGTGAGCAGCCGGTCGCGCTCGGGGCCGGCGGGCAGCTGCGCGGCCTTCGCGAAGTTCGAGATCAGGCGGTCGCGCACCGCGACGGCCTCCTCGATCGTCTTCATGCCGATCGCCTCGTCGGCGACGCCCGGGATGGGGAAGGTGCGGGAGACCGAGCCGGCCGTCATGACGAGCACGTCGTACTCGATCGTCGAGGCCTCGCCGACCTCGGGCTGGATCGTGGCGACCTTGCTCGCGTGGTCGACGCCCGTGACCTTCGCCTGCACGACGCGCGTGCGGCTGAGGTGCCGGCGCAGCGGCACGATCGCGTGGCGGGGCTCGATCGAGCCCGCGGCGACCTCCGGCAGGAACGGCAGGTACTGCATGTACGGCAGCGGGTCGACGATCGTGATCTCAGCCTCGGACTCGCCCAGCAGTCGCTCGAGCCCCCGAGCGGTGTACAGGCCGGCGTAGCCGCCTCCGACGATCAGGATCTTGTTCACGGACACACACTTCTTCCCGGTATCAGATGAGGGGTCACGACATTCTAACGCCCCTAGGAATCCGCTATCCCTCTGCGGAGCCTCGAGCGTCCGGCGCGCACGCGCACACCGCGGGCGACCAGTCGGCGAGCTCGAGCGTGAGGTCGCCGATCGGGTTGACGCCGGGCCCGGCGGCGAGCGAGTGCGCGAGCACGGCGTGCAGGCACTTGACGCGGGTCGGCATCCCGCCCGCGCTCACGCCCGCGATCTCGTCGACGGCTCCGTGCGCCTCGCGGTCGGCGAGGTAGGCGCGATGCGCGGCGGCGTAGCCCTCGGCGATCGCCGGCTCGGCGAGGCGCTCCTGCAGCTGCGCCATCGTGCCGTCGGCCTCGAGCCGCGACGCGGCGGCGGTCGCCGCGGGGTGGGTGAGGTAGTAGAAGGTCGGGAAGGGCGAGCCGTCGGGCAGGCGCGGGCTCGTCACGACGACCGTCGGCGCGCCGCACGCGCAGCGGGCGCCGATGCCGAGCACGCCGCGCATCGAGCGGCCGAGCTGCGCCGCCATGATCTCGAGGTCGCGCTCGCTCGCGGGGTCGATGGCGGGCCGGCCGGTCACTGCGGCTCGCCGATCTCGGCGGGCTCGCCGAAGCTCGACGGGCCGGCGGTCGTGAGGCCCGCGATGAGGAAGGACGAGGCCGCGGCGGCCGCCCAGTCATCCTCGGGCTCCTCGAGGGTCGCGGACGGCACGTCGGCGGTCGCGGTCTCGAGCGTCGTGCGGTCGTCGAGCACGACGAAGCTCGTCTCGCCCGGATAGACGAAGAACAGCCGGTCCCTCGCTTGCGCCTCGATGTAGGCAGGGTCGTCCCAGCGCGCCTGCTGCTCCTGCAGCGACTCGACGTTCGCCTGCTGCGCGGCCACCTGCTCCTCGAGCGCGGCGATGTCGCGGCGCTGCTCGATCAGCAGGCCGACCGAGGGCGCGAGCACGACGAAGCCCGCGACCACGAGCCCGACGACCACGAGCAGCAGCCACGAGACGCGCAGCTGCGGGGCGGGACGAGCGGAGGGCACCCGCCGAGGATATCGGTGGGTGCCCTCCGCTGCGGTCAGGCCCGCGGCCGGTCGAGCGGCGTCAGCCCTCGAAGCGCGGGTAGGCGCCGGCGCCGGCGTACTCCGCCGCCTCGCCGAGCTCCTCCTCGATGCGCAGCAGCTGGTTGTACTTCGCGACGCGCTCGCTGCGGGCGGGCGCGCCGGTCTTGATCTGGCCGGCGTTGACGGCGACCGCGATGTCGGCGATCGTCGTGTCCTCGGTCTCGCCCGAGCGGTGCGAGAGCACCGAGCCGTAGCCGGCCTGCGTCGCGATGCGGATCGCGTCGAGCGTCTCGGAGAGCGTGCCGATCTGGTTGACCTTCACGAGCAGCGCGTTGGCGGCACCGCGCTCGATGCCGTCGATGAGGCGCTCGGGGTTCGTGACGAAGAGGTCGTCGCCGACGAGCTGCACCCGGTCGTCGAGGCGCTCGGTGATGGCGGTCCAGCCCTCCCAGTCCTCCTCGTTCATCGGGTCCTCGATCGTGACGAGCGGGTAGGCGTCGACGAGCTCCGCGAAGTAGTCGGCCATGTCGGCCGACGAGCGGTCCTGGCCCTCGAAGCGGTAGACGCCGTTCTCGAAGAACTCGGAGGCGGCGACGTCGAGCCCGAGCGCGATGTCGGTGCCCGGGGTGAAGCCGGCCTTCTCGATCGCCTGCACGAGCAGGTCGAGCGCCGTGCGGTTGCTCGGCAGGTCCGGCGCGAAGCCGCCCTCGTCGCCGAGGCCGGTCGAGAGGCCCTGCTCCTTGAGGATGCCCTTGAGCACGTGGTACGTCTCGGTGCCCCAGCGCAGCCCCTCGCGGAACGTCTCCGCGCCGATCGGCAGGATCATGAACTCCTGGATGTCGACGCCCGTGTCGGCGTGCGCGCCGCCGTTGATGACGTTCATCATCGGCACCGGCAGCAGGAAGGCGTTCGGTCCGCCGAGGTAGCGGAACAGCGGCAGGCCGGCCGAGTCGGCGGCGGCCTTCGCGACCGCGAGCGAGACGCCGAGGATCGCGTTCGCGCCGAGGTTCTTCTTGTTGCCCGAGCCGTCGAGCTCGATGAGCGTCGTGTCGATGATGCGCTGGTCGTCGGCCGAGAGGCCCTCGATCGCGTCGGCGATCTCCTCGTTCACGGCGTCGACCGCCTGCTCGACGCCCTTGCCCGCGTAGCGGCCCGCGTCGCCGTCGCGCAGCTCGTAGGCCTCGAACGCGCCGGTGGAGGCGCCGCTCGGCACGGCGGCGCGGCCGACGGTGCCGTCCGAGAGCAGCACCTCGACCTCGACGGTCGGGTTGCCGCGGGAGTCGAGGATCTCGCGAGCCTGCAGGGTGTCGATGAGTGCCACGGGTGCTCCTTGGTGTCGGTGTCGGCGCGTCGGGTCGGCCGTCCCCGAGCCTACTCAGCCGAGGGGTCGGCGGGGCCGATGGGCTTGATCTCGAGGGTCGCCGCCGAGTCGCCCGGCCGCACGAAGGCGAAGCGGTCGGCACCGGATGCGGCGAGCTGCGTCAGCAGGCCCGTCACGTTCTTGGGGCGCCGCTGCATGCGCACCGTCTCCCCCGCCGCGACGAGGTCGCGCTTGATCGCGATCGCGGCGGCCGGCTCGACCTGCTTGTCGACGAGCAGCGCGAGCGCGTCGCGGCCCGCCCCGCCGGGCAGCTCGACGAGGTCGACGAGCCGCTCGAAGCCGAGCGAGATGCCGACGGCCGGCATCGACTGGCCGAGGAAGCGGCCGATCATGCCGTCGTAGCGCCCGCCGCCGCCGATCGAGAAGGGCAGCTCGGGGTGCGCGACCTCGAAGATCGGCCCGGTGTAGTAGCCCATGCCGCGCACGAGCGTCGGGTCGAACTCCAGACGGATGCCCACGCTCGCGTCGAGCAGGCAGCGCACGTCGTCGAGCACGGCGGCGTCGAAGCCCTCCGGCAGGTCGCCGCCGCGGATCGCCTCGAGCGTCGCCATGAGCCGCGCGCCGTCGATGCCGCGCTCGGCGAGCTCGGCGACGACGCCGTCGCTGCCGATCTTGTCGAGCTTGTCGACCGTGATGAGCGCGCCCTCGCGGAGCGCCTCCTCGATGCCCGCGTGCTCGAGCGCGGCGGCGAGGATGCGCCGGTCGTTGACGCGCACGAACGCGTCGGGGATGCCCAGTCGGGTGAGCGCATCCGCCGTCGCCGAGAGCAGCTCGAGCTCGGCCGTGACGCCCGGCTCGCCGGCGATGTCGATGTCGCACTGCATGAACTGGCGGTACCGGCCGCGCTGGGGGCGCTCGGCGCGCCACACGGGCGCGATCTGGATCGCGCGGAAGACGGGCGGGAGCGCCGCGCGGTTCGTCGCGATGAAGCGCGCGAGCGGCACGGTGAGGTCGAAGCGCAGGCCGAGGTCGGCGAGCTCGAGCGGCGCGCTCGCACCGCGGAGGTCCTCGACGCCGAGGCCGCGGCGCATGACGGCGAAGGCGAGCTTCTCGTTGTCGCCGCCGAGGCCCGCGTGGAGCCGCTCGGCGTCCTCGACGACGGGCGTCTCGATCTCCTCGAAGCCGTGGTCCTCGTAGGCGTCCCGGATGACGCGCAGCACGCGCTCGCGGCGGCGCTTCTCGACGGGCAGGAAGTCGCGCATGCCGCGCGGCGGGTGCACCTGGGTTGCCATGGCGACCATTCTCCCGCACCCCGGGCGCGCCCTTCGCCCGCCCGGGCATCCGTCGATGGCACGATGACCGCGTGCGACGACCCCGACTCCTCACCGATCGCGCCGTGCCCGTCGCGGCGTGGCGCATCCTCATCCTGCTCACGGCGGTCTTCGCCGAGGCGTGGAACATCAAGAACATGCTGCAGTCGGGCGAGCCGCCCACCGAGCACTTCGCCTACTTCACCGTGCAGTCGAACCTGTTCGTCATCGCGCTCATGGTGTGGATGCTGCTCGTGCCGGAGTGGCGCAGGCCGCGATGGTTCGACCACGTGCGCGGCGCGATCACGGCGTACATCGTGCTCACCGGGCTCGTCTACGCGGTGCTGCTCGCGGAGCCCGACGAGGTGTGGGCGTGGTCGATCGAGTTCACGAACGCGGCGCAGCACCGCTTCATCCCGTGGATGGTGGGGCTCGACTGGCTGCTCGTGCCGACCGCGCGGCGGATCTCGCTCGCCGCGGCGGCGTGGTGGATGGCCTACCCCGTGGGGTACCTCGTCGCCGCGTGGCTGCGCGGCGGGCTCGTCGACGGCTGGTTCCCCTACCCGTTCCTCGACCCGGCCGTGCACGGCGGCTGGGCCGGGCTCGTGTGGCCGACGGGGCAGGTGCTCATCGCGTTCGTGATCGGGATCTTCGTCGTCGCGGGCGTCGGGCGGCTGCGGCATCGCGAGTCGTCTCGCGCCGCCGCCGCGGCCGACCCGCCCGGCCCCGCGTCCACCGCTCCGTAGCCGATCTCCCCCGCAGAGCTCCGGCACTCTGCGAGACGGGGCCCGCGAGAGCGCAGAGTGCCGGGACTCTGCTCGGGTCAGGCGCGGCGGCGGACGGCGGCGACGGCCGCGAGCGCCGCGGCCGCGAGCGCGACCACGAGCGCGGCGATCGCGATCGGCATCGCGGCTGCCCCGTCATCCCCGGCGGTCGCCGCGGAGGCGTCGCTGTCGGCGCCCTTGGCGCCCGCAGCGGCGTCGTGGCCCGCGTCCGCACCGCGGCCGTGCGCATCCGCCGCACCGATCGTCACGATCGGCGCGGGGGTGTCGGAGGCCTGGTCGGCGTCGGTCCACGCCGACTCGCCCACCTCGCACACCTGGCGCGTCGGGAACGCGAGCACCGTGCCGTCGGCGGCGTCGTCGGGCAGCGTCGCGCTCAGCTCGAGCGTGTCGCGCACGCCGTCGGGCAGCGGCTCGTCAGCCGTGAAGACGACGGTGCGGGTGCCGTCGGCGGTGTCGATCGCGACGTCCCAGCCGGGGTTCGCGATGAGGCCGACCGCCGCGATCTCGGCCGGCACCTCGATCTCGACGGCTGTCGTGGGCGAGCCGTCGCAGCCGTGGCCGATCGCGAACGCGATGTCGGCGCGCGCGCCCGGCTCGGTGCTCGACGGCTCGGCGTGCACGTGGGCGCTCGCCGCGACGGGTGCGGCGAGCACGAGGGCGGCCGCGGCGGCGGCGCCAGCGAGCACTGGCAGGGGACGGAAGGGCCGGATGCGTCGGCGGGCTCGATCGGTGGACGTGGTCATGGGCGCTCCTTGCTGCGCGCTCGGGGCGCGCTCGACTGCGGGCGACCGCGGTCGCGGTCGCCGGGCCGCGCGCCGTGGGGCGCGCGGCGGGATGGCGCGCCAGGGGCGCGCGGCGGGGTGGCGCGCCAGGGGCGCGCGGCGGGCTCGCGTCAGGCGATGGCGAGCGGCGGCCCGCGCCGCTCGAGCGAGCCGCGCAGCGCGTCGAGCGCGCGACGGCTCGCGCGGCGCTCGGCAGCGACGGATGCGGTGCCCGCCGGGCGCGGGCCCGGCCACGCGAGCACCGCGAGGGCGACGCGGAGCGAGACGGCCTCGAGCAGGGCGTCGACGAGCCGCGGCGCGAGCCGCAGCAGGCCGAGCGCGAGCGCGCCCGCGACGAGGTGCGCGAGCGGCATCGCGGCGTGCGCGTGCAGCACCGCGCCCGCGAGGCTCGCGCCCGAGTGCGCACCGTGCGCGTGAGCAGCGTGCCCGCCCGCGGCCGCGGCGAGCGGCGCGCTCGACTCGGGCACCGCGTAGAGCGCGTGCTGCAGCAGCTGCGCGGCGGTGACCGCGAGCGCCTGGCGGGGCAGCGCCGCCGTCAGGCCGCGAGCGCCGAGCACGGGCGCGAGCACGACGAGCGTGAGCACCGCGGCGGCCCCGAGCAGCAGCGCGTCAGGGGGCGATCCGCCGCCGATCGCGTGGGCGCTGCCCGTGAGGGCGGTCGTGACGACCGTGACGACGAGCGCGGCCAGGATCGCGCGACGGCGCCGGTCGAGGCGCTCGTCTCGCGGGGCGGGAGTCACCCCTCCATCATCGCGCAGCGGCGCCGTCCGGGCCGCTCGCTGCGGCCTCGGCGTCGCGCAGCCGCTGCTCGAGCTCGCGCGTCGCGGTGCGCAGCGCCCGCTCGGCGTCGAGTCCGCGCTCGGCCGCGCCGCGCGCGAGCGCGAGGAGCGCCCGGCCGAGCTCGTCCTCGGTCTCGGGCGCCGACGCATCCGTCGCCGTCTCCTCGGGCAGCGCGAGCCCGGCTCTGCCCGCGCGACGGATGACCTTCTCGGCGCGCGCGAGCGCCGGCAGGCTCGCGGGGATGCCGTCGAGGGCGCTGTCGCGCTCGGGCTTCTCGGCGCGCTTGATCGCGTCCCAGTTGGCGACGACGTCGCCCACGCCGTCGACGGCGACGTCCGCGAAGACGTGCGGGTGGCGGCGGCGCAGCTTCTCGGTGAGCGCCCGCGCGACGCCCTCGAGGTCGAATCGGCCCTCGGCGCGCGCGATGTCGGCGTGGAACACGACCTGCAGCAGCACGTCGCCGAGCTCCTCGCGGAGGTGCTCGTCATCGCCGGCCTCGATCGCCTCGACGAGTTCGTGCGCCTCCTCGATGACATAGGGCGCGAGCGACGCGTGCGTCTGCTCCCCGTCCCACGGGCAGCCGCCCGGGCCCCGCAGCCGCGCCATGACGGCGACGAGCTCGTCGAGCGCGGTCACTCGGACCGCTCCCCGTCGCGTGCCTCGGCGTCGACCGGCTCCTTCGGCGGCGGGAAGATCGCCGTCAGCAGCCCGTCGACCCACGCGATGAGCTCGGCGTCGGGCAGCGGCTCGGCCTGCGTGCCCGCGAGCCGGCCGCCGCCGGCGGTCGGGATCGGCACGACGAGCGAGGCCGCCTGCGCGTTGAGCTTCGCGCCCGGGTACATGCGCCGCAGCCGCAGCTGCGTCGACTCGGCGAGGTCGGCGGGCGAGACGCGCAGGTTGGGGCCGACGGTGATGACCTCCGAGAGCTTCGCGCGCTGCGCCTTGCGCCGCAGCCGCGCGATCGCGATGAGCGACGTCACCTGCGCGGGCGGCTCGCCGTAGCGGTCGCGCAGCTCGTCGAGCACCTGGTCGATCGCACCGTCGTCGCGCGCCGAGGCCGCGGCGGAGATCTTCTGGTACGCCTCGAGCCGCAGCCGCTCCGAGTCGACGTAGTCCTCGGGGATCACGGCGTCGACGGGCAGCTCGAGCCGCAGCTCGCGCGGCCCCTCGTCCTCCTCGCCGCGGAAGACCGCGACCGCCTCCCCCACCATCCGCAGGTAGAGGTCGAAGCCGACGCCCGCGATGTGCCCCGACTGCTCGCCGCCGAGCAGGTTGCCCGCGCCGCGGATCTCGAGGTCCTTCATCGCGACCTGCATGCCCGCGCCGAGCTCGTTGTGCACCGCGATCGTCTCGAGCCGATCGTGCGCCGTCTCAGAGAGCGGCTTGTCGGCGTCGTAGAGGAAGTAGGCGTAGGCGCGCTCGCGGCCGCGGCCCACGCGCCCGCGCAGCTGGTGCAGCTGGCTGAGGCCGTAGCGCTCGGCGCGGTCGACGATGAGCGTGTTGGCGTTCGGGATGTCGAGGCCCGTCTCGACGATCGTGGTCGAGACGAGCACGTCGTACTCCTTCTCCCAGAAGTCGACGATGACGCGCTCGAGCTGCGACTCGGCCATCTTGCCGTGCGCGACGCCGATGCGCGCCTCGGGCACGAGCTCGGCGAGCTGCGCCGCGACGCGGTTGATCGACGAGACGCGGTTGTGCACGAAGAAGACCTGGCCCTCGCGCAGCAGCTCGCGACGGATCGCCGCGGCGACCTGCTGCTCGTTGTAGGCGCCGACGAACGTGAGCACGGGGTGGCGCGCCTCGGGCGGGGTCGCGAGCGTCGACATCTCGCGGATGCCGGTGACGGCCATCTCGAGCGTGCGCGGGATGGGCGTCGCCGACATCGCGAGCACGTCGACGTTGGCCTTGAGCGCCTTGAGCTTCTCCTTGTGCTCGACGCCGAAGCGCTGCTCCTCGTCGATGATGACGAGTCCGAGCTCCTTGAAGCTGACGGACTCCCCCAGGATGCGGTGGGTGCCGATGACGACGTCGACGGTGCCGTCGGCGATCCCCGCCATCGTCTCGCGCACCTCCTTGTCGGTCTGGAAGCGGCTGAGCGCGCGCACCTGCACGGGGAAGCCGGCGAAGCGGGCCGCGAAGGTCTCGAAGTGCTGCCGCACGAGCAGCGTCGTCGGCACGAGCACCGCGACCTGCGTGCCGTCCTGCACGGCTTTGAAGGCGGCACGCACGGCGACCTCGGTCTTGCCGTAGCCGACGTCGCCCGAGAGCAGCCGGTCCATCGGCACCGGCCGCTCCATGTCGCGCTTGACCTCCTCGATCGTCGTGAGCTGATCGGGGGTCTCGGCGTAGGGGAAGGCGTCCTCGAGCTCGCGCTGCCACGGCGAGTCGGGGCCGAACGCGCGGCCCTTCGACGCCATGCGCTTCGAGTAGAGCTGCACGAGCTCGACCGCGATGTCGCGCACCGCCCGGCGCGCCTTCGACTTCGCCTGCTGCCAGTCGCTGCCGCCCATCTTCGACAGCTGCGGCGCCTCGCCGCCCACGTAGCGGTTGAGCTGGTCGAGCTGGTCGGTCGGCACCGACAGCCGGTCGCCCGGCTGGCCGCGCTTCGAGGGCGCGTACTCGATCACGAGGTACTCGCGCGTCGTCTTCACGGGGTTCCGCCCGCCGCTCGAGACCGTGCGCTGGGTGAGCTCGACGAAGCGCCCGACGCCGTGCGTCTCGTGCACGACGTAGTCGCCCGCCTTGAGCTGCAGCGGGTCGACGACCGAGCGCCGGCGGCCGGCGAGCTTGTGCGGCTGGCGGCTGTCGACGCCGACGGCGCGGCCGAAGAACTCGGCCTCGCTCACGAGCTCGACGCGCTCCTCGGGCAGCGAGAAGCCGTGCTCGATCGCGGCGCGCGTGACGTGCACGATGCCGGGCTCGAGCTCGGCGGGCAGCGCCTCGACCTCGCGCGCGGCGACGCCGTGCTCGCCGAGCACCTGCACCGCGCGCTCGACCATGCCGTGGCCCGCCGCGGTGACGACGACGCGCCAGCCCTCGCGCGAGCGCTCCCGGAGGTGCTCGACGGCGCCGTCGGCACGCCCGGCGAAGCTCGGCACGGCGTGCGCGTCGATCGCGTCGACCGACTCGTCGGCCTGCAGGGTCGAGAGCGTCCACCACGGGCCGTCGACCGCGTCGTGCAGCTCGTCGAGGCTCAAGAAGCCGCTGCTGAGGTCGACCGGGGCGTCGCCGCCGGCGGTCGCCGCGCTCCACGCGGCCTGCAGGAACTCCTGGTTGGTCTCGTTGAGGCTCGCGACGCGGTCCCGGATGCGCTCGGGCCCGAGCACGACGACGCCAGCGTCGGGCAGGTAGTGGGTGACGGGCACGAGCCGGGGCAGGAGCGCGGGCGCGAGCGACTCCATGCCCTCGACGGGGATGCCCTCGGCGATCTTCTCGAGCATCTGCGCGATGCCGGGGAACTCGGGCGCGAGCTCGCGCGCCCGCGCGCGCACCGCATCCGTCAGCAGCAGCTCGCGGCTCGGCGGCAGCACGACGCGCTCGAGCGGCGTCGGGTCGCTGCGCTGGTCGGCGACGTGGAACCAGCGCATCTGCTCGACCTCGTCGCCGAAGAGCTCGATGCGCACCGGGTGGTCGGCGGCGGGGCTGAAGACGTCGACGATGCCGCCGCGCACCGCGAACTCGCCGCGGCGGGTGACCATGTCGACGCGCAGGTAGGCGAGGTCGACGAGCCGGCGCGAGAGCTCGGCGAGGTCGACGCCGCGAGCGCCCGCGACGAGCTCGACCGGCTCGACGTCGAGCAGGTTGTCGGCGACCGGCTGCAGCGCCGCGCGCACGGAGGCGATGACGACCGTCGGCGTCGCGGGGTCGCGCTCGGCGACCGCCCGGAGCGCTGCGCCGCGCTGGCCGACCGTCTCGGCCGAGGGGCTCAAGCGCTCGTGGGGCAGCGTCTCCCATGCCGGGAGCGTCAGCACCTGCGCGCTCGGCAGCCAGGCCTCGAGGTCGTCGCGCACCGCGTCGGCCTCGCGGCGGGTCGCGGTGATGACGAGCAGCGGGCGGGAGGAGGCGCTCGCGAGCGAGGCGACGACCGGCGCGCGCATCGGTTCGATGCCGCTGAGCGCGCCGCCGCGCCGAGCCTCGACGACCGGGGCGAGCGCGCCGCGCTCGAGCAGCTCGAGGAGGGGCTCGAGGCTCACTGGCCCGCTGTCACTGGCTCATGACGACGGTGCCCGCGCCGTCGAGGACCTGCAGGGAGTAGCCGCCCTCGGCCTGCGCGGGCGGCATGACGCCGACGAAGACGGGCGGCGCGTCGTCGGGCACGTTCTCGCCGCGCGTGAGCTCGATCTCCTGGCCGTACCAGGTCATGACGGCGCGCTCCGCGCCCGCGGGGGCGATGACGAGCGCGCCCTTCGCCGCGTCCGGCCCCGCGACGCACAGCAGCGGCCCCGCGCCGAGGCACGAGGCGAGGAAGCGGCCGTCGGGGTCCTCGAGGATGAGGTCGGTGAGCCCCGACTCGGGCGAGCGGTCCCACCACAGCAGCGAGCCCTCGGGGCTGCGGGCGGAGAGCGTGTAGCCGTGCGGGCCCTGCACCTGCTCCTCGTCGCCGCCGCCGCTCGAGCAGCCGGCGAGCGCGACGGTCGCCGCGACGACGATGGTCGCGAGCATGGCGGTTCGGCGCACTGGCGGGTTTCCTTCCGATCGGCATCCCATGCTAGCGGCGGTGCCTGCGGGGTCGGGACGGATGACCGAGGCCCGAGACGGGCCTCGGCGCTGGCGTCGCGGCGAAGGCCCGAAAGGGCCTTCGCTCTCAGCTCCCGCGCGCGTGGATGCGCTGCTGCGCCGCGAGGAAGCCCTCGGCGATGATGCGCTCGACCGCGTCGGCGCCGAGCTGGACGAGCAGCTCGGCCTCGGCCTGCTCGGCCTTCGCGAAGGGCTTGAGCACGAAGTCGGCCGGATCCTGGCGCCCGGGAGGACGGCCGATGCCGAGCCGCACGCGCAGCACGTCGCCGCCGCGCGCGGCGATGATGTCGCGCATGCCGTTGTGGCCGCCGTGGCCGCCGCCCTGCTTGAGCCGGATCTCGCCGAGCGGGAGGTCGAGCTCGTCGTGCAGCACGATGACGTGCTCGGGCTCGATGCCGTACCAGTCCATGAGCTGCGCGACGGGGCCGCCCGAGCGGTTCATGAAGGTCGTCGGGAAGGCCGTGACGACCTTCGGCCCGCCCACGATGCGCGACTCGGCGACGAGCGCGGCGGCGCGGCCGTGCCGCTTGGGCGTCGCGCCCGCTCGCCGCTCGACCTCGGCGAGCGCCATCTGGCCGATGTTGTGTCGCGTGCGCGCGTAGTCGGGCCCGGGGTTCCCGAGCCCGACCACGAGCCACGACTGCGCCATCGAGCGCGGAGCCTCGGTGGACTACTCGGCGTCGGTCTGCTGCGAGGCCTCGCCGCTCGGCACGACGTCGCCCTCGGGCGCCTCGTCATCGAGCGCCGGGGCGGCCGGCACCATGATGCCGACGACGAGCGTGTCGGGCTCGCTGACGAGCGTCGCGCCCGCGGGCAGCTGGATGTCGCCGGCGAGCACGTGCGCGCCCTCCTCGAGGCCCTCGATCGAGACGACGATCGAGTCGGGGATGCTGAGCGCGTCGACCTCGATCGAGATCGCGGTCTCCTCGAGGTTGTTGATCGTGCCGGGGGCCGACTCGCCCTCGAGGTGCACAGGCACGTCGACGATGACCTTCTCGCCGCGCTGGACGATGAGGAGGTCGAGGTGCTCGATCGACTGGATGCCCTGCATGACGGGGTTGCGCTGCACGTCCTTCACGAGCGCGAGCTGCGACTGGCCCTCGATCTGCAGGTCGAGGATGGCGTTCGAGCGGCGCACGAGCAGGAAGACCTGGTGCGCGTCGAGCGTGAGGTGCTTGGGCTCGGTGCCGTGGCCGTAGAGGACCGCGGGCACCTTGCCGGCGGCGCGGATCTTGCGCGCCGCGCCCTTGCCGAAGGAGGTGCGGGGCTCGGTCTCGAGCTTGTTGTCGTCGCTCATGGAAGTGCTCCTTGGTGGGCCGCAGCCCGTCGTAGGTCGACTCGAACGCGCCAAGCGTGAGGACTGTGCCTGCTGCTGCCACCGCGTCGATCACGGATGCGTCCGCATCCCTCGCCGAAGTTCAGCCCCCGAGCCTACCGCATCGCCCGGGTGCCGGCCGCGCGGGCCGGCACCCGGGCTCGCGGATCAGCCGAACGCGCCCGCGATGAGGTAGATCGCGTAGCTCAGCACGAAGCCGACGATCGCCATGAGGCCCTGGGCGACGGTCCAGGTCTTCAGCGTCGTCTTGACGTCGAGGCCGAAGAACTTGCTCACGAGCCAGAAGCCCGAGTCGTTCACGTGGCTGAAGCCGACCGAGCCGGCCGCGGTCGCGAGCACGATCGCCGCGACCTCGACGGGATTGAAGCCGCCGTCGACGACGACGCCCGCCATGAGCGACGCCGCGGTCGTGAGGGCGACGGTCGCCGAGCCCTGCGCGATGCGCACGATGAGCGAGATGAGGAAGGCCGCGACGATGACCGGCATGCCGATCGAGTTGAGCGACTCGGCGATCGCGTCGCCGATGCCCGTGACGCGCAGCACGCCGCCGAACATGCCGCCCGCGCCCGTGACGAGCACGACCGAGGCGATCGGCCCGAGGGCGCTGTCGGCGACCTTCTCGATGAGCGAGCCGGCCTTGCCCATCCCCCAGCCGAGCAGCCACATCGAGACGAGCACGGTGATGAGCAGCGCGACGGGCGTCTCGCCGAGGGTGCGCAGGAGCGCGACGACGGGCTCGGCCCGGAACGCATCCGGGTCGTCCGTCGTCGCGGCGAACATGTTGAGGCCCGTGTTGAGCAGGATGAGCACGAGCGGCAGCACGAGCAGGAAGACGATCTTGCCGAACCCCGGGTTCGACTCCATCCCGCGGTGCTCCTCCTCGGAGCCCGAGAGGATCGAGGGCACGCCGATGTCGTAGCGGCGGCCGACCCAGCCGCCGAACAGCACGCCGACGACGTACCAGACGGGGATCGCGACGACGAGGCCGAGCACGAGCACGAGGCCGACGTCGGCGCCGAGGATCGCGGATGCCGACACGGGGCCCGGGTGCGGCGGCACGAAGATGTGCATCGAGCTGAAGGCGAGCGCCGCGGGGAACGCGACGGTCAGGAGCGAGCCGCCCAGGCGGCGCGCGACGGCGTAGATGATCGGCATCATCACCACGAGCCCCGCGTCGAAGAAGATCGGGAAGCCCATCAGCAGGCTCGCGACGCCGACGGCCATCGCCGCGCGCTGCTCGCCGAACCAGCCGATGAGCTTGTCGGTGAGCACCCTCGCGCCGCCCGACGTCTCGATCATGCGGCCGAGCATCGCGCCGAGCGCGACGAGCAGCATGACGCTGCCGAGCGTCGGATCGAAGCCGAAGCGCAGCGCGGGCAGCAGCTGGTCGAACGGGATGCCCGCCGCGAACGCCGTCAGCAGGCTCGTGATCATGAGGGCGAGGAAGGCGTGGATCTTGAACGCCATGATCAGGACGAGCAGCAGCGCGATGGAGCCGGCCGCGAGCAGCAGCAGTCCTCCCGTGCCGAGGTCCCAGTTGAGGACGAGGTCGTCCATCGTGCGTCTCCTTCGTTCGCTGCCGCGGTGCGCGGGCGGTGGGCCGGGGCCGGTCAGCGCCCGGGCAGGGGGATCGTGCCGGTGATGGTGGTCTCTGGGCCGGGCTCGACCGTGCGGCCTGCCGCGCGGCCGATGAGGATGCGGGTGACCTCCTCGACGATCGCCGCGGGGGTCTGGTCGACGGAGATCGCGATGCCGTGCTCCCACTCGGCGAGCGGCTCGAGCGTCTCGATCTGGCTGTCGAGCAGCGTCGAGGGCATGTACTCGTGGTCGCGGTGCGCGATGCGGTCGGCGAGCAGGCCCTTCTCGCCCACGAGGTGCACGAAGACGAGCTGCGGATCGCTCGCGCGCAGCAGCTCGCGGTACCAGCGCTTGAGCGCCGAGCACGCGACGATCGTGATGCGCCCCTCGGCGCGGCCCGTCGCGATCGCGTGGCCGATCGCCTTGAGCCACGGCACGCGGTCCTCGTCGGTGAGCGGCGTGCCGCCGGCCATCTTCTGCTTGTTGGCCGCGGGGTGCAGGTCGTCGCCGTCGATGAACTGGATGTTGAGCCGGTCGGCGAGCGCCCGCCCGATCGTCGTCTTGCCGGAGCCCTGCACGCCCATGATGATCATGGACGGGTATCGCGTCTCGCTCATGCATCCACTCCCTCGTGCTCGCCGAACGTCAGCAGCACCTTCGAGGATACGGATGCGTCGCGGGCGAGCTCGAGGGCGTCGAGGCCGCGCTCGATCGGCAGCTCGTGGCTGATGACGGGCGCCGCGTCGAGCGAGCCGTCGGCGAGCGCCTCGAGCACGTCGTCGATCTCGTCGTTGAAGCGGAACGAGCCGACGAGCGTGAGCTCGCGCGTGATGGCGCTCGCCATCGGCACGGCGATCTCGCCGGCCCGCTGGAGCCCGAGCATGACGACCGTGCCGCCGCGGCGGGCGCCGCTGATCGCGGCGGCGAGCCCCGGCACGGTGCCGGACGACTCGATCACGACGTCGGCGTGGAGCGCGGCGATGCCCTCGGCGTCGCGCGCGTCCATCGCGCGCGCGCCGAGCCGCTCGGCGAGGGCGCGCGGGTGCTCGTGCAGGTCGGTCGCGACGACCTCGGCCGCGCCGTGGCGCCGCGCGACCGCGATCGCGAGCGCGCCGATCGGGCCCGTGCCGATCACGAGCACGCGCTGGCCCTCGACGTCGCCCGCCTGGCCGACGCCGTGCCACGCGACGGCCGCGGGCTCCGCGAGCGATGCGAGCCGGAGGTCGAGGCCCGCCGGGAGCGGCCGGAGCATGCGCGCGGGCAGCGCGACCCGGCGCGCGAACGCGCCCGCGGTGTGGGGCATGCGCGCGGCCGAGCCGAGGTACGTGCCCGCAGGGCTCAGGTTGGGCCGATCGGCGGGGAAGGGCGCGGAGCCGTCGTCGATCGGCGTCGCGGGGTGCACCGCCACGCGCGTGCCCGCCGCGGGGCCGGTGCCGTCGGCGGCCGGCTCGAGCACCGTGCCGACGATCTCGTGGCCGAGCAGCATCGGCTCGCGCAGGATCGACTGCCCCGCGGCGCCGTGCAGCCAGTAGTGGAGGTCGGAGCCGCAGATGCCGCCGAAGGCGATCTCGACGACCGCCTCGTCGGCCGCTGGCACCGGCTCGGGCAGCGCCTCGACGCGCACGTCCTCCTTCGCGTGGGCCACGAGGCCGAGGTTGTCCGCCATCCGGTCGTCGCTCATCCGTCCGCTCCTCCCCCGGTCGTCACACGACGGCGGTCATGCCGCCGTCGACGAAGATCGTCTGCCCGTGCACGAAGGCGCTCGCGTCGCTCGAGAGGAACACGAGCGTGCCGACGAGGTCGTCGACCCTGCCCCAGCGGCCTGCCGGCGTGCGCCCAGCGACCCACGCGGAGAACGCAGGGTCGTCGACGAGCGGCTGCGTGAGCTCGGTCGCGAAGTAGCCGGGAGCGAGCGCGTTGACGCTGATGCCGTGCGGCGCGAGGTCGGCGCAGAGCCCCTTCGTCAGCATGACGATCGCGCCCTTCGTCGCGCTGTAGGGCGCGATCGACGGGCGCGCGAGCTGCGACTGCACGCTGCCGATCGAGACGATGCGGCCCGAGCCGCGCGCGATCATGCCGCGCGCGACGCGTCGCGAGAGCAGGAACGCGCTCGTGAGGTTCGTCGCCACGAGGTCGTGCCAGTCCTCGTCGGTGAAGTCGGCGATCGGGTTGCGGCGCTGGATGCCGGCGTTGTTCACGAGGATGTCGGGGGTGCCGAGCCGCGCCTCGACGTCGGCGATCCCGGCGTCGACCGCGGCCGCATCCGTCACGTCGAAGAGCGCGACGTGCGTCTCGCGCCCGGTCGACTCGGCGATCTCGGCAGCCGCTCGCTCGGCTTTCGCCGCATCGCGCCCGTGCACGACGACCGTCGCGCCGGCCTCGGCGAGGCCCTGCGCGAGCGCTCGGCCGATCCCCTGGCTCGAGCCCGTGACGAGCGCGGTGCGGCCCGAGAGGTCGAACAGCGCGGTGCCGCGCGGCGCGTCCATCAGTAGAACTCCTTCGTGCTCATGACGTTCTCGAGCGGCTCGCCGTCGAGCAGCCGCGTCGCGTTGCGGGCGAAGAGCTCGGCGATCCGGCGCGGCTCCTGCACCGAGAGCGCCGCGGTGTGGGGGCTCAGCAGCACGCCCGGGTGCTCCCACAGCCGCGACTCGGCCGGGAGCGGCTCGACGGCGGTGACGTCGAGGGCCGCGAAGCCGACGCGGCCGGCGTCGAGGGCGTCGAGCAGCGCGTCCTCGTCGACGACCGTGCCGCGGCCGACGTTGACGAAGACGGTGTCGTCGCGGAGGGCGCCGAAGACGTCGGCGCCGAGCAGTCCCGTCGTGCGCTCGGTGCCGGGCAGCGTCGACACGATCGCGTCGGCGTGCGCGGCGGCGTCGGCGAGCTCGTCGATCGGCACGAGCCGGTCGACGTGCGGCACGGGCTCGCCGGAGCGGGTCGTGCCCCACACGGTCGCGCCGAGCGCGGCGAAGCGCTCCGCGACGACCTTGCCGATGCCGCCGAGGCCGACGACGAGCACGGTCATCTCGCTCACGTGCCGCATGAGGCGCCGGCCGTCGCCCCACGTGCGCGACGCCTGGTCGGCCTCGAGCCGCCGCAGCCCCTTCGCGCCCGCGAGCACGCCGAAGAGCGCCCACTCGGCGAGCGTCGAGGCGTGCATGCCGGCGCTCGTCGTGACGACGACGCGCTCGAGCTCCGCCTCCGTGAGCTGCGCGGCCCGCACCTGCCCGCCGCCGCCCGCGGCGGTCGTGTGCACCCAGCGCAGCCGCTCGTTCGCGCGCACGGTGCGGGCGAGCGCGGCGGGCGAGACGTCCGGGATGCCGAAGAGCGCATCCGCCTCGTCGAGCATCGCCTCGAAGCGCGACTGCTGCTCGGGGCTGCGCTCCCAGTCGGGGTCGCCCTCCCAGTCGCCCTGCCAGCGCCACGGCCGCGTGAGCGCTGCGTCGCGCAGCAGCTCGACGCGGGGCTCGAGCTCGCGGATGCGATCGGCGGATGTGTCGTCGAGGCTGACCGCGACGGCGACCTTCAGGGTGGGCTCGGGCATGGCGACTCCTTCTCGGTTCAGGCTAGTGATGGCGCGGGCTCAGCGCAGGGGCGTCTCGAGCCGCAGGTCGCCGACGACGACGGCAGCGGTCTGGCCGGGCCGGGCCTCGTGGTTGGAGAGCGGGGCGCCGGCCATCACGACGTCGCCCGCTCCGAGCCGCACCCAGCGCGCGACGTAGGCGAGCGACTCGCGCACCGGCACGGGCATCGCGCTCGCGCTCGAGTCGCGCACGCGCTCGCCGTCGAGCTCGAGGGCGAGCGCGAGGTCGTCGATGGAGGCGTCGGTGTCGATCCAGGGACCGAGCGGGGTCGACCCGTCGCCGCCCTTCGACTCGAAGTTGCGCTCGTCGAGCTCGGCGCGGTCGGGGTACGAGATGTCGTCGACGGCAGTCACCCCGAGCACGAACTCGTGCGCGTTCCGCTCGTGGAGCAGGGGCGCGGTGGGATCGCCCGTGTCGCGGCCGATGACGATCGCGATCTCGGCCTCGACGACGAGCCGACCCGCATCGCGCCGCGCGCGCACGGGCTCGCCGTGCGCGACGACGGAGCGCGGGCTCTTGAGCCACGCCTGCACGGGCAGCGGCCGCTCCGACGCCCCGCGGTTCTGCGCGATGCCGACGAGCACCGTCGGCGCGGCGGGCGGCAGCAGCCGCGCCTCGGCGCCGGCGATCGGCTCGCCGATGTCGGCCGCCGGCCGGCCATCGGCGAACGCCGCGTAGGGATCCTCGATCGGCACCCAGGCGCCGACCTCGGCGGCGCCGCCGACGGCGCGCGCGTGGAGCACGGCGCCGCCGGCGGCGATCCTCGCGATGCGCATCAGGCCCGCTGCAGCTCTGCCTCGATCTCGGCGTCGCTGCGGGACTCGTCGCGCGAGACCCGCACGGCGTCGTCGAGCCGCAGCAGGTCGCGGGCGCGCGTCTCGGGCACGAGGAACGTCGAGGCGGTCGTGATGAGCGCGAGCGTCGCCATGTAGATGGCCGGCAGCAGCCAGTCGCCGTCGGAGACCGCGAGCAGGTACGCGCCGAGCACGCCCGCGAGGCCGCCGGCGAGCACCGCCGAGATCTCGCGCGCCATCGCGACGCCGAGGTAGCGGTGGCGGTTGCCGAACAGCTCGGGCAGCATCGCGCACTGCGGCCCCAGCATCGTGTTGACGGCGATGCCGACGCCGAGCGCGATGACGGCCACGACGGTCACCGGGTCGCCGAGCGAGAGCAGCCACCACGCGGGGAAGGCGTAGACGAGCATGAGCACGGCGCCGGTGCGGTACACGATGCGGCGGCCGAAGCGGTCGGAGAGGTGCCCGGTGAGCGGGAGCACGAAGATCGCGATGAGCGCTCCGATCGTGACGCCCCACGCCGCGATGCCGCGGTCGACGGGGCTCGCGAGGAAGTTGCCCGCGACGAACGCGAGCGCGAGCGTCTGGAACATGTAGGAGCCGCCGTTCTCGGCCATCCGCAGCCCGACGCCGACGGTGACCCCGGGGAGGCCCTTCGTGAAGATCTCGCGGATCGGGCGCTGCGAGATCTGGTCGTGCTTCTCGAGCTCGACGAACGTCGGCGTCTCGCGCAGCCGCAGGCGGATGAAGAGCGCGACGAGGATGAGCAGGAACGACGCGAGGAACGGGATGCGCCAGGCCCAGCCGAAGAAGACCTCATCCGGCAGGAGCGACATGAGCGAGAACACGAGGCCCGCGAGGAGCGTGCCGAGCTGGATGCCGATGAACGGCAGGGCGGAGAAGAAGCCGCGCCGCTTGACCGGCGCGTACTCGGCCATGAGCACCGTCGCGCCCGCTTGCTCGGCGCCCGCGCCGAAGCCCTGCGCGAGCCGCAGGACGGTCAGCAGGATGGGCGCCCAGATGCCGATCTGGTCGTAGGTCGGGAGCGCGCCGATGAGCGTCGTCGCGCCGCCCATGAGCCCGATCGTGACGACGAGGACCCACTTGCGCCCGAGCCGGTCGCCGAGCGTGCCGAAGAAGAGCCCGCCGAGCGGGCGGGCGAGGAAGCCGACGCCGAAGGAGGCGAGCGAGGCGACGACCGCGAACTCCGGCGGCAGGTTCGAGAAGAACAGCTGGCCGAAGATGAGGGCCGAGAAGAGGCCGTAGAGCGCGAAGTCGAAGTACTCGAGCGCGCTCCCGACGCTCGAGGCGAGCGTCGCGCGGCGGAGGTTCGCCGCGTACTCGGGGTCGTCGGTGTGCGCGGGGTGCTGCGCGGTGGTGTCGGACACGGTCCATCTCCTTCGACAGTCGTGCAATCGCGTCGTTGCTGCCGGCGACTGTACCAGCGGAGTGAACGCTGTTCAATACTGTGAACAGCAGCGAGGATGTGTCAGGAGCGCGGACCGCGCAGCGGGTTGGTAAGCACGGCGACGGCGGCGAGGAGCCCCTCCCCGACCTCGGCGATGCGCTGCTCGTCGGCGAGCTCGGCCGGGAGCGCGGCGCCCATCGCGAGCGGCGGATCCGCCGGCGCCCACGGCTCGAGCGCGACGGCGACGCCCGTGATGCCGCCGAAGGAGCCGCCGCGGTCGACCGCGTAGCCGCGCTCGCGCACCTCGAGCAGCTGCGGCAGCAGCTCGTCGACCGTCGTGATGCTGCCGGGCGTCAGCCGCGGGAACGGTTCCGTCGGCGCGAGCAGCGCGCGCACCGCGTCGTCGTCGAGCTCGGCGAGGAGCGCCACGCCGGTCGCACTGAGCGCCGCCGGCAGCTTCGAGCCGAGCGGGGTGCCGAGCCGGTAGGGCGAGCGGCCCTCGTGGCGCGCGAGGTAGAGCGCGTCGGTGCCGTCGAGCATCGCGATCTGCACGACCTCGCGCTGCAGCACGGGCGAGGCGGCCACGACGCGGTAGAACTCGCGCACCTGGTTGAACTGCTGCGCGAACGCGCCGCCGAGCTCCGCCGTGCGGCGCCCGAGCCGGTAGCCCCCGGCCTCGCGCTCGAGCATGCGCCCGTCCTCGAGCGCCGCGCACAGGTTGGCGGTCGACGACTTCGCGAGCCCGAGCGCGCGCGCGATGTCGCTGAGCGTCATGGGCGCGCCGTCCGCATCGGCGAGGGCGGTCAGGATGCGCAGGGCGCGCGAGACCGCGGGTGCCGGGTCGCGCTCGGTCGGGCCGTCGGGCTGGGGCATGGCTTCCGCTCCTTCGCGGTCGAGTCGTCGCCGCCACCCTACGGCCCACGCCAGCGGAGTGGACATCGTTCGGCATGCTGGTCGACGCGGAGGGCGGCCGTAGCCTCGACGCATGGACACGGCATCGACCCGCTCCTCGCGCGACGAGACCCTCGGCGTCATCGGCACCGGCGCGATGGGCGAGCCCATGGTGCGCCGACTGCTCGCCGCCGGCCGCTCGACGGTCATCTCGAGCCGATCGGCGCGACCCGCGCTCGTCGAGGCGGGCGCCACGTGGGCCGGCACGCCGCGCGAGCTCGCGGAGCGCGCCGCGACCGTGCTGTCGATGCTGCCCGACCTGCCCGAGCTCGAGGCGGCCCTCGAGGGGCCCGACGGGCTGCTCGCGGGACTCGGCGGCGAGCGTGAGCTGCTCGTGCTCATCGGCTCGACCTCGTCGCCCACGGGCGTGCGCGAGCTCGCGGCTCGGCTCGCCGACGCCACGGGCGGCAGGGCGCGGGTCGTCGATTCCCCCGTCTCGGGCGGCGTCGACGGCGCGGAGGCCGGCTCCCTCTCGATCATGCTCGGCGGCGACCCGGCCGACGCAGCCCGCGCCGCGACGATGCTCGCGCCGTGCGGGCGCGCGGTGCACCTCGGCCCGCTCGGCGCAGGCGAGGTGGCGAAGGCGTGCAACCAGCTCGTCGTCGCCGCGACGATCAGCGCGCTCGGCGAGGCGACCGTGCTCGCCGAGCGCTCCGGCCTCGACCTCGAGGCGCTCTGGACGCTCCTCGGCGGCGGCTACGCGGGCTCGAACCTGCTCGAGAGCCGACGCGACCGGCTCGTGCGCGGCGACGACTCGCCGTCGGGCATCGCGCGCTACCTCGTGAAGGACCTCGGTTTCGCCGCCGACGTCGCCGAGGCGACCGGCACGGACCCCGCGCTGCTGCCGACGCTCCGCGCCTTCTTCGACGAGATCGTCGAGCGCGGGTACGGCGACCGCGACATGTCGGTCACGCGCCGGGCGATCGCAGAGCGCTGAGGCGCGTCGCCGCGCTCGCCGATCACGCCCGCAGGCGTGGCCCGAGCTCGTCGGCGAAGAACGCGAAGAAGGCGTCGGGGTCGGGTCCGCCGTCCATGAGGGCGATGTGGTCGAATCCCGCCTCGCGGTAGGGCTCGATCACCTCGAGGTGCCGCTCGACGTCGGGCCCGCACGCGAAGGCCTCCTCCATCGCGTCGACGTCGATCGCCGCGGTCGCCTCGTCGAAGGCGGCCGGGTCGGGCAGCTCAGCGAGCACCTTCCAGCCGAGGGGGCCGAAGCGGAAGGCCCGGTGCGCCGACTCGGCGCCCGAGCGGACGTCGGGCGCGAACGCGGTCGGCGCCTCGGCGTACCGGGGGCCGTCGCCGCCCGCGGCCGTCCACGCCTCGACGAGGGACGCATCCGGATCGGTCGAGAAGATGCCGTCGCCGAGCTCGGCCGCGAGCTCGGCCGCTTGCGGCCCGCCCGCCGCGACGACGATCTCGGGCAGCACCTCGGGCAGGTCGTAGACCCGCGCGTCCGTCAGCCGCAGGAACTCGCCGCGGTACGAGTGCACCCCGCCCGACCACAGCATCCGGATGATCTCGAGCGCTTCGCGGAGCCGCCGGTGGCGGTCGCCGACCTCGGGCCAGCCCTCGCCGACGATGCGCTCGCTCAGCCGCTCGCCCGCGCCGATGCCGAGCGTGAATCGGCCGTCGGAGATGATCTGCAGCGTCGCCGCCGCCTGCGCGATGATCGCCGGGTGGTAGCGGATCGACGGGCACGTGACGCCCGTCGCGAGCCGCAGCGACTCGGTTTTCGCGGCGATCGCCGAGAGGATCGCCCACGCGAACGACGAGTGCTCGTGCTCCGGGAGCCAGGGGTGGAAGTGGTCGCTGATCTCGACGAAGTCGAAGCCCGCCCGCTCGGCCTCGACCGCGCGGCGGATGAGCTCCTTCGGGGCGACGTCCTCGGCGAAGAGCTTGTACCCGATCTGCATGCGCGGCACGGTAGCCCCGCCTGCTGGGAGCCCGCCCGGGCTCGCCGCGGCCCGCCCGGGCGCGCTCCGCGGCTCGCGTGCCCCGCGCATCCGCCTCTCGGTAGCCTGGCGGTATCCCCGAGCCTCCAGGAGGACCCGCTGTGACCACCGCCAACATCGCCGTCGTCGGCCTCGCCGTGATGGGCTCGAACCTCGCCCGCAACCTCGCCTCGCGCGAGGGCAACACCGTCGCGGTGTACAACCGCACGACGTCGAAGACCGACGACCTCATCGCCGCGCACCCCGAGGCGGGCTTCGTGAAGGCGGCGACGATGGAGGAGCTCGCCGCCTCGCTGCAGCGGCCGCGCACCGCGATCGTGATGGTGAAGGCGGGCCGCCCGACCGACGCGGTCATCGACGAGCTCGTGCGCGTCTTCGAGCCGGGCGACATCATCGTCGACGGCGGCAACGCGCTGTTCACCGACACCATCCGGCGCGAGGCCGCGGTGCGCGAGACGGGCATCCACTTCGTCGGCTGCGGCATCTCGGGCGGCGAGGAGGGCGCCCTCAACGGCCCCTCGCTCATGCCCGGCGGCACGGTCGAGTCGTACGAGACGCTCGGCCCGATCCTGCGCTCGATCGCGGCGGTCGCCGACGGCGAGCCGTGCGTGACGCACATCGGCGCCGACGGCGCGGGCCACTTCGTCAAGATGGTGCACAACGGCATCGAGTACGCCGACATGCAGCTCATCGCCGAGGCCTACGACCTCATCCGCCGCGGCACGGGCAAGAGCCCGGCCGAGATCGCCGACGTCTTCGACGAGTGGAACCGGGGCGAGCTCGAGTCGTACCTCATCGAGATCACCGCCGAGGTGCTGCGGCAGGTCGACGCCGCGACGGGGCAGCCCCTCGTCGACGTCATCCTCGACGCGGCCGGCGCGAAGGGCACCGGGGCGTGGACGGTGCAGACGGCGCTCGACCTCGGCGTGCCGGTCTCGGGCATCGCCGAGGCGGTCTTCGCGCGCTCGCTCTCGTCGCGGCTCGACCAGCGGGCGGCGGCGCGCGACCTTCCGGGACCCTCGGGCTCGTGGCGCGTGGACGACGCGGATGCGTTCGTCGAGGACGTGCGCCAGGCCCTGTTCGCGTCGAAGATCGTCGCGTACTCGCAGGGCTTCGACGAGATCGTCGCGGCGGCCGAGCAGTACGGGTGGGACATCCAGAAGGGCGAGGTCGCCCGCATCTGGCGCGCCGGCTGCATCATCCGGGCGCAGTTCCTCAACCACATCACCGAGGCGTACGCTGCCGACCCGGCGCTGCCGGCGCTCGTCGTCGCGCCGTACTTCCGCGACGCGATCGCGCGCACGCAGGAGGCGTGGCGCCGCGTCGTCGTCGCGGCGGCGCGGGCCGGCATCCCCTCCCCCGCGTTCTCGTCGAGCCTCGCCTACTACGACGGGCTGCGCGCCGAGCGGCTGCCCGCCGCGCTCGTGCAGGGGCAGCGCGACTTCTTCGGCGCGCACACCTACCGCCGCGTCGACCGCGAGGGCACGTTCCACACGCAGTGGTCGGGCGACCGCTCGGAGATCGCCGCGGTCGACACGCACTGACGCCCGCTCGCAGCCTCGGAAGCGCAGAGTCCCGACACTCTGCGACTGCGGGGCGGCGGGGCGAGCAGTCAGCGGCGCAGGAGGGCGCGGGCGGCGAGGCCGAGGGCGAGCCACGCCGCGGCCGCGACGACGCCCGGCCACGGCAGCGTGCCCACGAGCAGCGCGCACAGCGCGAGGCCCGCGACCGGCACCCAGCGCGGCAGCCACCAGCGCGCCCGCGGCCCCGACGCATCCGTCGTCCGTCGAGCGCCCCGGATCGCGCTGAGGTGCGCCACTGCGTAGTAGGTCAGCACGCACGTCGACGAGAACGCCACGAGCTGCGCCACGGGCAGCAGCAGCACGCCCGCGATCGCGACCGCGGCGGTCGCCGCCTCGGCGACGACCGGCGCCTTCGAGCGCGCCGACACGAACGACAGCGGTCCGGGCAGGTCGCGGTGGCGCGCCATCGCGAGGCCCGTGCGCGAGAGCCCGGCGAGGATGCCGGTGAGGCTGCCGACGCTCGCGAGCGCCGCCGCCCCGAGCAGCAGGGCGTGCAGCCATCCCGCGCCGACGAGGTCAGCCACCGGCGCGGCCGACGCCGGCAGCGCATCCCCGAGCGTCGCCGTCGTCGCCCACGCGACGAGGCCGTAGAGCACGAGCACGATCGCGAGCCCCGCGCCGATCGCCCGCGGCAGGGTGCGCTCGGGGTCGCGCACCTCCTCGCCGAGCGTCGCCATGCGCGCGTAGCCCGCGAACGCGAAGAACACCACGCCCGCGGCGGTCAGCACGCCGAGCGGCCCCTCCGGCGCACCCGCGACGCGGTTGGCGGCCACGGGCGCGAGGGTCTCGAGACCGGCGTCGGATGCGGTCGGCAGCCCGAGCGCGGACCACGCGAGCGCGGCGGCCACGAGCGCGAGCACGATCGCGACGACGACGGTCGTGACGCGCACGGTCGAGCGGATGCCGGCCATGTTCACGATCGCGAGCGCCGCGATGAGCGCTGCCGCGATCCACGGCGCCTGCTCGGGCCAGACGTGGCGCGCGGCGATGAGCGCGATCGCGCCCGCCGAGGCGGTCTTGCCGGTGAGGAACATCCAGCCGGCGGCGAAGCCGACCGCGGGCGACACCTCGGCGCGCCCGTAGGCGTAGGCGCCGCCGGAGACGGGGTGCCGCGTCGCGAGCTGCGCCGTCGACATCGCGTTGAGCGTCGCGACGGCCCCCGCGAGCAGCAGCGCGAGCCACAGCAGCGGTCCGGCGAGCTGCGAAGCGGGCACCCAGACGAAGAAGAGCCCGGCGCCGATCATCGAGCCGAGCCCGATCGCGATCGCGCCGGGGACGCCGATCCGCCGCTCGAGGGTGCTCACGACGCGACCGTAGCGCCGCGCGGTGAACGGCCGGTGCCGCGCTCCTCCCCGTGCGCAGCGGGCGGGGCTCAGATGATCGGGCGGCCCTCCTTCTTGGCGGCGCGCAGCTCGCGGAAGAAGCCTCGCGAGATGACGGCGAGGACGCCCGCGACGATCACGGGCCAGACGAGGACGTATGCGGTCAGTGCGATGGTCATGCGGTGCTCCGATCAGTCGCGGGCGTGGGCGGGGGTGCCGTCGCCGGGCCGGCGGCTCGAGTCGTCGTCCGCCGGTGCCCCGGTCACCGGCGTCTCCCCGGTGTCGAAGTCGCCCGTCAGGCGGCGGATCGTGGCGAAGTCGAAGCGCTGCTTCGACCGCACCGACAGCGCCCAGCAGACGAGGAACGACACGGCGTAGGCGACGAGCGACGCGGAGAGCACCGTGTAGTCGCGGAGGAAGAAGAGCGTGAAGGGCGCGGCCGCGAGGGTCGCGGCGATCCCGACCCCCACCCCGACCCGCAGGCCGAAGAAGCCGAACGCCATGATGCCGAGCACCACGCCGATGCCCACGGTCGCGAGCACCTCGATCGGCAGCGCGAGGACGCCGGTGAGCGACACCCACTCGAAGCGCACCGGCAGGAACACCACGAGCGCCGCGATGACGGACACCGTGAAGGCCATGTTCGTGACCTTCTTCCAGTAGAAGGAGGCGATGACGGGGAAGACGAGGCAGCCCCAGAGCGCGCCGACGAACACGAGCAGGTCGAGGATGTTGAACTGGCTCGTCGCGAAGAAGAGCGCGGCGCCGGTGGCGACGATCATCGTGATGCGGCCGATCAGCAGCATGGTCCTCGGGTTGGCCTTGTCCTTGCCGACCGACTGCCCGTAGACGTCGGCCATCACGATCGACGAGAGCGCCGAGAGGTCGGAGTCCGCGGTCGAGGAGAGCGCGCCGATGATCATCAGGAATGCGAGCGCGAGCAGCGCCCACGGCAAGTAGGTCGCCGCCATCTGCGGGAGCAGGTTGTTGACGTCGCCGTCGAGCGGGGTGATGCCGAGGTAGAGCGCCATCACGCCGAGCATCCCGACACCGATGACGGTGGCGCCGTAGCCGACGGTCGCCGTGATGAAGGTGGGCTTGATGAGGTCCTCGCGCACCGCGAAGAGGCGCTGCGCGATCGTCTGGTTGCCGATGGCGTAGGCGAGCACCGCGGCGATGTAGGGAGCGCCCTGGTTGAGGAAGGCCTCCGACGACAGGAAGTCCTGCTGCTGCGGCGTCACCGAGCCCGCGGCGACGCCGGCCTCGAACATCCCCGGACCGCCGGCGGCGAAGAAGATGACCGGGATGACGACGACCGCGGCGCCCAGCATGCACAGCACCTGCGCGAAGTCGGTGAGCACCGAAGCGCGGAATCCCGACCACAGCGTGTAGAGCAGCACTCCCCCGGCGACGATGAGGATGCCGGTGCCGAAGCTCAGCGGCGAGAGCATCGCGATGAGGGCGCCGCCGGCGATGAAGTTGGAGGTGAGCGAGATGAGCGAGCCGAGCACGTTCGAGCCCGCGAGCATGAGCTGCGAGGAGCGGCCGTGCCGCGCGTACATCACCTCGGCGAGCGTGTGCGCTCGCGGCGCGACGGCGCGGATGCGCTTGCCGAACGGGTAGATGAACAGGATCATGAGCGCGCCCCAGAGCCCGTAGTGGATGGGGCCGGAGACGCCGTAGGTGTAGCCCGCGGTCACCGACGCGTACATCGACGAGGCCCAGATCCAGGTGGCCGTCATCGACGCGGCGGAGATGCCGAAGCCGATCCGGTTGCCCGCGGTCATGTAGCCGTCGGCGTTCTCGCGCTTCCGGCCGATCCCGAGGGTCATGAGCATCGTGCCGCCGTAGAAGACGATCAGCAGCACGATGACGACGACGATCCCCAGCTGGGCGATCTCCTGCGAAGGCGGCATCCGGTTCCTCTCGTTCAGCGCTTCGAGGCCGCCGTGCGGGCACGCCGGAGGGCATGCCGCGCGCACGGCTCTCGTCGAGCCCGGCTCGATCCCGCGAGCGTCTCCCGCGGAGCGCCACCGGCACCGCCTTCGGATCAGCGATGCGGAGCATGCGACCCGGTCATGGCGTTCGAGCGCCGGTGCTGGCCCGTGGCCAGTGCTTCCACCATGTCAGCAATGGCGGAGCATGGCCAATCGACAGCGACGGCCGACCGCCCGCGATCGGCTCAGCGGCGCTCGAGCTCCACGAGCACCTCGGCGTGCCCCGTGTGCGGGAACATGTCGAACACGCGGCCCCGCACGGGGCGGAAGCCCGGCATCGCCGCGAGGTCGCGCGCGAGCGAATCCGGGTTGCAGCTCGAGTAGAGCACGCGGTCGACGGCGGATGCGTCGAGTCGCGCCGCGAGCGCGCCGATGCCCCGGCGCGGCGGGTTCACGACGACGAGCTCCGGCGCACGCGCGCCCTCGAGGTCGACCGCGGTCGCGTCGCCGACCGAGAACGACGCATCCGCCCCGAGCTCCGCCGCGCTCTCGCGCGCCGCGTCGATCGCCTCGGCGGTCACCTCGACGCCCTCGACGCGGCGGCCGGAGCGCGCGGCGTGGAGCGCGAAGCCGCCCACGCCGCAGTAGAGGTCGAGCACGCTCGCGGGCGCCGCCTCGTCGATCCACGCGGTCGCCTGCCGGTAGAGCCCCGCCGCGACGGCGGTGTTCGTCTGGAAGAAGCTGCGCGGCCGAAGCCGCAGCCCGATGCCGTTGACGCGCATCACGAGCACGCCGTCGCCCGCGAGCAGCAGCTCCTCCTCGCCCTCGAGCACCGCCTTGTGCTCGGGCTGCAGGTTGGCCGAGAGCGACGCGATCGGCAGCGCGTCGAGCACGCCGAGATGCTTCCGGATGCGCGACAGCGACTCCGTCGAGCGCAGCACGAGGCGCACCGCGAGCTCGCCGTCGGGCGAGGCGGTGACGATGAGCAGCTTGAGCTCGCCCCGCCGGCTCGGCACGTCGTAGGGGGTGAGCCGCGCCTCGCGCACGAGCCGCTCGAGCACCGGCATCGCGGCGACGATCGGCGCCTCGTGCAGCGGGCACGCCTGCAGGTCGATCCCCGAGCCGTCGGCGGCGAGGATGCCGATCGTGGGCGCGTCGACGGTGCCGGCGACCGCCATCTTGGCCTTGTTCCGGAACCCGCCGACGGCACTGGCGTGCGGCGCATCCCACGCCATCGCCGGGAGCGCCGCCTCGACCGCGCGCTGCTTGTCGGCGAGCTGCCGCTCGTAGGGCGTCGGCAGCAGCGTGCACGAGCGGCAGCGATCGGCGTCGAAGTAGGCGCACTCGAGCGCGATCGACGTGCGCGGCTGCATCCCGCCAGCCTACGCGGGGTCAGCGCGTCAGCGCTCGGGCTGAGCGCCCCGCTCGAGCGGCGCCGGTCCCCCGGCGTCTTCGATCTGCTCGGCGAGGAAGGCGTCGAGGATCTCGCCGCGGAGCCGGTCGATGCTCGCGCGCAGCCGCTTGAGGTCGGCCTTCGAGGCTCCGCCGCTCAGCATCTTCACCGCGTGCTCGAGCTTCGTCAGCGACGCGGCCCACGCCTTCGCGCGCATCCGCTCCGGCCCGTCGTCGGCGCTGTCGCGCAAGTACTCGACCTGCTCGCGCATCGACTCGAGCGTCTTCCGCATCGCCTCGGGGCTCTGGGCATCTGAGCGTCGGAGCTTGCTGACCTGCTCCTGGATGCGGTCGGCGACGTCGGGGTTCTGCTGCAGCCACGCGAGCGCGAGCGGGCCGTACCGCACCGCGTTCCCGCCGATGAACCTGAGCGCGGGACCGAGCCATGTCGCCATCTGGACCTCCGTGCGGCAGACCCTACCGGGCGCGCCTCAGAGGATCGTGCCGCCGGCGTTGAGCGCGACGTCGCGCACGGCGTCCGCGCGTCGGTCGGCGCGCTCGGAGGGCGTCGGCGGCACGGGTCGCGGGTCGCGCAGCAGCACGGCCTGGATGCGCGCGCGACGGGTGCGCAGACGCGCGGCGCCGATCGAGCCGAGCAGCCATCCGGCCGCGACGGACGCGAGCCCGGGGAGGGCGAGCGCGGTGACGTGCTGGATGTCAGCGACCTCCTCGGCCGACTCGACCGCCCCGATGAAGGTCGGCGCCCAACCGTAGGAAGCGACGAGCCAGCCGACGACCCCGAGCACCATCGCGACGCGCTCGAGCGAGGCGGCGTCGAGCAGCACGGCGTCGACGTGCTCGAGGCGCACGCGATCGCCGCGCTCGAGCGCGCGCACGGTGCGGCCGTCGCGCACGCCTGTGCAGACGAGCAGCCCGGCCTGGATGAGCAGCACGACGGCAAGGGCGGCACCCATGACCGTCGCGCCGGTGAGCAGGAGCCCGTCGATCGCCTGCTCCCCTCGCTCGTCCCACGAGACCGGATCGGCCCAGCGGCCGGGCTGGCGCATGAGGATGCCAGCGACGAAGATCATCCCGCCGACGCCCGTCAGTCCGCTCGCGACGTTGAGGATGCGGTGGCGGCGCTGCTCGTGCGCGCGCGGCACGGGCAGCGTCGCGCGTCCCCACCGCGCCGAGAGCGCCTCGTAGCGCGCCGACCATCGCCGTCGCGCGGGCCCCGTGAGGTGGTGCAGGTTGACGAGCGCGATGCCGCCGGCGAGCAGCACCGCTCCGACGGTCGGCACGAGCACGCGCGCCGCGAGCGCCTCGCGGTCGTCGGTCGTGAGCAGGAGCCCGATCGGGAACAGGATGGCGCCGACGATGATCGCGGCCGTCCCGGCGCCCATGAAGGCGCCGTGCGGACCGGCGTGCAGGCCCGTGCGCTCGACTGTGGGCGGCGTCGCCCCGCGCGGGAGGCGTGCGACGTCGCGGGCGAGCATCATCCGTGCGACGCCCCGTCGGAGCGGCTCGCCGATCACCCCGATCAGCACGAGGATGCCGAGGCTCGCGAGCGCGCCGCGGGCCACGAGGTCGACGCCGTGGTCGGGCGCGAGCTCCTCGACGAGGATCGCCACCACGATCGTGATGATCAGCAGGATCGCCGCTGCGACCCCGGCGGCGAGCGTGACGGCTGCGGCGCCGGCCACGATCGCCCGCGCGGGGCCGATCGGGCTCGGGGTGACCGGCTCGCGCGGCGCGGCGCCGGGCCCGTCGTCGGTCGGCTGGCCGCCTCCGGCGCGGTGCCACGTCACCCGCGCGGCTCCGTCAGGCGGCGCCGTCGAACAGGCTCGTGACCGAGCCGTCCTCGAAGACCTCGGTGATCGCGCGCGCGAGCAGCGGCGCGATCGACAGCACGCGCAGCTTGTGGAAGCGCTGGTCGTCGCGCAGCGGCAGCGTGTCGGTGACGACGACCTCGTCGATGAAGTCGGAGTTCAGGATGCTCGGGGCCGGCTCCGAGAAGATCGCGTGCGTCGCGGCGACGACGACGTTCGTCGCCCCGTTGGCCTTGAGCGCCTCCGCCGCCTTCACGATCGTGCGGCCGGTGTCGATCATGTCGTCGACGAGCAGGCACGTGCGGCCCTCGACCGTGCCGACGATCTCGTGCACCGAGACCTGGTTGGGCACGAGCGGGTCGCGGCGCTTGTGGATGATCGCGAGCGGCGCGCCGAGCTTGTCGCTCCAGACGTCGGCGACGCGCACGCGGCCCATGTCGGGCGAGACGACCGTGAGGTTGTCGGCCGGCATCGTGTCCTGGAAGTGCTTGAGCAGCACCGGCATCGCGAACAGGTGGTCGAAGGGACCGTCGAAGAAGCCCTGGATCTGCGATGCGTGGATGTCGATCGACATGATGCGATCGGCGCCCGCGGTCTTGAACAGGTCGGCGATGAGCCGCGCGGAGATCGGCTCGCGGCCGCGGCCCTTCTTGTCCTGCCGGGAGTAGGGGTAGTACGGCATGACCACGGTGATGCGCTTCGCGCTCGCGCGCTTGAGCGCATCCACCATGATGAGCTGCTCCATGAGCCACTCGTTCACCGGGCGGCCGTACGACTGCAGGATGAACGCGTCGGAGCCGCGCACCGAGCCCGTGTAGCGGGCGTAGATCTCGCCGTTCGCGAAGGTGCGGGAGTCGACCTCCATGAGGTCGGTGCCGATCTCCGCGGCCACCGCTCGCGCGAGCTCGGGGTGCGACCTGCCGGTCGCGAGCACGAGGTGCTTGCGGTTCTTCGCGACGATCGATCCCACTCGGGTGCCTCCTAGGCGTTCGGTGATTGCGTGCCCGCCGCTGCTGCCGCGTCGGCTGCCTTCGAACCCGGCCGATTCGACTCGACCCAGCCCGACATGGTGCGCTGCGGTGCGACCGAGATCGCCAGCGCGCCCGGCTCGACGTCCTTCCGGACGATCGTGCCTGCTCCAGTGTAGGCGCCGTCGCCGATCGTCACGGGGGCGACGAAGACGTTGTCGCTCCCGGTGCGCACGTGCGAGCCGACCGTCGTGCGGTGCTTCTCGACCCCGTCGTAGTTCGCGGTGATCGTGCCGGCGCCGATGTTCGAGCCCTCGCCGATCGTCGCGTCGCCGATGTACGACAGGTGCGGCACCTTGCTGCCCGCGCCGAGCTGCGTGTTCTTCGTCTCGACGAAGGTGCCGATCTTGCCGTCTTCGCCCACGACCGAGTTCGGGCGGAGGTAGGCCCAGGGACCGATGGATGCGCGGGCGCCGATCACCGAGAGGGTCGCGTCGGTGCGCTTCACGACCGCGTCCTCGCCGACCTCGGTGTCGACGAGCGTCGTGTCGGGGCCGATCGTGGCGCCGGCCGCGATCGCGGTCGCGCCGTGCAGCTGCGTGCCGGGGAGGATCGTGACGTCCTCGGCGAGCGTGACGTCGACGTCGATCCAGGTCGAGGCGGGGTCGACGATCGTGACGCCCTCGCGCTGCCAGCGGCGGATGATGCGGTCGTTGAGCACGTGCGCGGCGGCGGCGAGCTGCACGCGGTCGTTGATGCCCCAGATGGCCCACTCGTCGGGCGCGGGCACCGCCTGGATGCGGCCGCCGGTCGCCTGGATGCGCACGGCCGCGTCGGTGAGGTACATCTCGCCCTGCGCGTTGGCGCGATCGATCGTGCCGAGCGCCTGCCGGAGCGCGGTCGCGTCGAAGACGTAGATGCCGCCGTTCACCTCGTCGATGGCGCGCTCGGCGTCGCTCGCGTCCTTCTGCTCGACGATGCGCAGGAACGCGCCCGCCTCGTCGCGCACGATGCGGCCGAGGCCGCTCGGGTCGCTCAAGTGGGCCGAGAGCAGGGTCAGCTGGTTGCCCTCGCGCTCGTGCCGCTCGATGAGCGCGCGGAGCGTGTCGGCGTCGATGAGCGGCACGTCGCCCGAGAGCACGACGACGTGACCCTCGAAGTCGGCGAGCGCCTCGAGGCCCTGCTCGACGGCGCGGCCGGTGCCGGGGATCTCGTCCTGGTCGGCGATCACGACGTGCGGCGCGAACTCGAGCACCGCCTCCGCCATCCGGTCGCGCTCGTGGCGCACGACCGCCACGATGCGGTCGGGGTGCAGCTCTCCCGCCGCGCTCAGCACGTGGGCGATGAGCGGCTTGCCCGCGAGCGGGTGGAGCGGCTTCGGCGTGCGGCTCTTCATGCGCGTGCCAGCGCCTGCGGCGAGCACGATGACGGCGATCGAGGGCACAGCTTCTCCCATCGTTGGCGGTGGTCGTCCGCTCAGGCTATCGGCCGCGACTACCCTGGAACCTGCCTTCCGCCATGGTGTAACGGCAGCACAGCGGCCTTTGGAGCCGTTTGTCCAGGTTCGAATCCTGGTGGCGGAGCCGACGACCTGGTGGGTCGTCGGCGACGCCACCAGTCGCGAGCGTCAGCGAGCGAGGGCGGAGCCCACCCCCATCCGTGGCACCGTGTTCCCGTGACCCTCGCCCCTCGTCTGCGCGCCGAGGCGCGCGTCAGCCGCCGCTACGCATCCGTCGGGGGACGCCTGCTCACCTTCCTCGGCATCGCGGTGTTCGCGCTCCTCGCGCTCTACGGGATCGGCTGGACGCTGCTCGGCGTCGTCTCGATCGCCGCCTTCGTCCTCGTCGAGCTCCGCGTGGCGCGCTCGGTGTGGGCGCTCGATCCGCCCGGTCCCGACGCGGCGTTCGGCTTCGGCGCGGGCGCATCGCGCGCCGTCCCGATCGCCGACATCGCCGGCGTCGTCGTGCAGCACGCGGGCGGCGCCTCGTCGCGCGGCATCCCCATCACTCGCGCGCACGAGCGCTGGTGGCTCGTCGACCGCGACAACCGCGTGCTCGCGAGCGCGAGCACCGAGGGACTCGCCGCCGCCGACGTCGACGCCTTCCGTGCCGCGCTCGGCGTGCCCTTCGCTCCGCTGTCGATCCTCCGGCGCAGCGGCGAGCTCCCTTCGGGGCTGCCGCTCCACGCGCGGCGCCCTGGCGCGACGCTCGTGCTCGCCGTGCTCATCGCGATCGCGGTGATGGTCGCGGTGCTCGCCGCGCCGCCCTACCCGTGGTGAGCGCCGTGCGAGACTGACCGCATGACCGAGCTCCGCGGCGATGACGTCGATCGCATCATCGAGCAGTGGATGCGCGTGCGGCCCGATGCGGACGTCACCCCGCTCGACGTGCTGAGCCGCATGACGCGCATCTCGCGCCAGCTCGCGCGGATCCGCGCCGAGGCGTTCCAGCTCGCGGGCCTCGAGCCGTGGGAGTGGGACGTGCTCGCGGCGCTCCGCCGCGCCGACGGCCCGCTGAGCCCCAAGGACCTCATCGCGCAGACGATGGTGACGAGCGGCACGATGACGAACCGCATCGACAACCTGATCGCATCCGGTCTCGTCGAGCGCGTCGAGAGCGCGAGCGACCGGCGCGTGCGGCTCGTGACGCTCACCGACGAGGGCATCGACCGGGTCGACGTCGCCCTCGACGCCCTGCTCGACGCCGAGCGCCGGCTGCTGCGCGGGATCCCCGCCGACGACCAGGCGCGGCTCGCCGAGCTGCTGCGGGTGCTCAGCGACGCGATGGTCTAGGGCTGCCTGGGCGTGAGCGCGTCGATGATGCGGCGCGCGACGCGGCCGACGGGCTCGGAGGCGTCGACGCGCAGACGATCCTCGGTCCACGACTCGAAGGCGGCCCGACGCGACTCGACCTCCGACCACCTCGGCTCCGGGAATCCATCGAGGTCGCGCACGCGACCCTCGAGCCGCCGGCGATGCTCCGAGCGGTCCGCGAGCCGCACCTCCACGAAGGTGAGCATCGCGCCCGTCCGCGTCGCGAGGTCCTGCCATTGCTGCCGTGCCGCCGGATGGTCGTTGACCGCGTCGACGACGACCGGAGCACCGAGGCGCAGCTGTCCCTCGGCGACCGCTTCAGCGACCACGTAGGCGGCGAGACCCGTGGGCGCGTCGTGCGAGATGCCCGCTCGCCACATCGCCGCCTCGAGCGGATCGACCGAGACGAGCGTGCAGCCCAGCAGCCCGGCCGTCGCGTTCGCGACCGCGCTCTTGCCGACGCCCGGGAGCCCCGCGAGCACGACCAGGTCGGGCCGAGCGAGGCGCATCCCGCGGCGTGCCACCGCGTCAGTAGCGGTAGTGCTCGGGCTTGAAGGGGCCCTCGATCGGCACGCCGATGTACTCGGCCTGCTCGGGGCGGAGGGTCGTGAGCTTCGCGCCGAGCGCCTCGAGGTGGAGGCGCGCGACCTCCTCGTCGAGCACCTTCGGCAGGCGGTGCACGCCGAGCTCGTAGTGCTTCGTCGCGAGCTCGATCTGCGCGAGCACCTGGTTCGAGAACGAGTTCGACATCACGAACGACGGGTGGCCGGTCGCGTTGCCGAGGTTCATGAGGCGCCCCTCGGAGAGCACGAGGATCGATCGACCCGAGGGCATGCGCCACTCGTGCACCTGCGGCTTGATCTCGATGCGCTCGGCACCGGAGCGCTCGAGGGAAGCGATGTCGATCTCGTTGTCGAAGTGCCCGACGTTCGCGACGATCGCGAGGTGCTTCATGCCCTGCAGGTGCTCGAGCGTGATGACGTGCTCGTTGCCGGTCGTCGTGATCCAGATGTCGGCCTCGTCGAGGCAGTCCTCGACGCGCGCGACGCGGAAGCCGTCCATCGCCGCCTGGAGCGCGCAGATCGGGTCGACCTCGCTCACGATGACGCGCGCGCCCTGGCCGCGGAGCGCCTCGGCAGCGCCCTTGCCGACATCGCCGTAGCCGACCACGAAGGCGGTCTTGCCGCCGATGAGCACGTCGGTCGCGCGGTTGAGGCCGTCGGGCAGCGAGTGCCGGATGCCATAGCGGTTGTCGAACTTCGACTTCGTCACCGAGTCGTTCACGTTGATCGCCGGGAACAGCAGCCGCCCCTCGGCGAAGAGCTGCTCGAGGCGGTGCACGCCCGTCGTCGTCTCCTCCGTGACGCCCTGGAGCTGCTCGGCGATGCGCGTCCAGCGCTGCGGGTCCTCGGCGAGCGTGCGACCGATGAGCGCGTCGAAGACGCGCAGCTCGTCAGAGGCGCCCTCGGGCGTGACCGGCGCGGCCCCGGCGAGCTCCGCATCCCGCCCCCGGTGCACGAGCATCGTGGCGTCGCCGCCGTCGTCGAGGATGAGCGTGGGGCCCTCCTCGAAGTCGAAGATGCGGTTGGCGCAGTCCCAGTACTCCTCGAGCGTCTCGCCCTTCCAGGCGAAGACCGGCACGCCCGCGGGCGCCTCGGGCGTGCCCGTGCCGACGACGATGGCCGCGGCCGCCTCGTCCTGCGTCGAGAAGATGTTGCAGCTCGCCCAGCGCACGTCGGCGCCGAGCGCGACGAGCGTCTCGATGAGCACCGCCGTCTGCACCGTCATGTGGAGGCTGCCCGCGATGCGCTGGCCCGCGAGCGGCTGCGCGTCGGCGTAGCGGCGGCGCAGCTCCATGAGCCCGGGCATCTCGTGCTCGGCGAGGCGGATCTGGTGGCGGCCGGCCTCGGCGAGGCCGAGGTCGCGCACCTGGTGCTCGAGGATGCGGGAGGCGGTGTCGGTCATGGAGACCATCCTCCCACGAGCGCCTCGCGGTAGGATCGATCCTCCATGCCCAGTCAGCCGATCACCGTCGGCGCGTCGGCGACCCATCGCGCGACCTCCCCGATCGCCGCTCGGGCGCTGTGGCCGGACCTCGCGCGCGGCGCGACGGTGCTGCTCGTCGTGGCGATGCACCTCATGTACCTGCAGCTCGTGCCGCTGCTGCACGGCACCGCCGCGACGGTGTGGCACAAGCCCATCGTCGACTGGACGACGCCGCTGCGGATGCCGCTCTTCTTCGTCGTCTCCGGCTACCTCTCGGCGCGGATGCTGCAGCGCTCGTGGCGCGCGGGCATCTCGGGCCGCATCGCGCCTCGTGCCTACCTCTACGTCGTCTGGCTCGCCATCACCGCCGCGACCCTGTGGGGCTTCGCGGCCTGGGACGGCGAGGACTACGACGCGTGGGGCTACTTCGTCTCGGAGCTGTGGCAGCCGACCGGCGTGCTCTGGTACATCTGGGCGCTCGCCGCCTTCTTCCTCGTCGCGAAGGCCACCCAGCGGCTGCCCGACTGGCTCGTCGTCGGGGCCGCGGCGCTCGCCGCGATCTCCGTCGAGCTCGTCGACGTGGGCTCGTGGAAGAGCATCGTCGCCGGCTTCCTGCCGTTCGTGGTCGGCGTGCGCGCGCCGCAGGCGATCCGGGCGCTGACCGAGCGCACCGACTGGCGGCACGGCCTCGCGCTGCTCGCGCTCGCGGTGGCCCTGGTGGCGATCCGGCGGGAGCTGCCGCTGCCGGCGATCAGCCACCTCGTCATGAGCGCGGTGTGCGTCGCCGCGGTGCTCATGCTGCTGCCGCGGATCGCCCACTGGCGCGCCCTCCGGCCCATCCGACGCGTGGGCCGCAACACGCTCGTGATCTTCGCGCTCCACCCGCTGCTCATCATCGCCGCAAACCGCTTCCTGCGCGACACCCCGCACGTGCTCGAGACGATCGCCGCCAGCCCGTGGCTCGCGTTCCTGCTGCCGATCGTCGAGCTGCTGCTCATCGTGGTGCTGTCGATCGGGCTCGAGCGGGCGCTGCGCAGGATCGGGCTGCGCCACGTGTTCGAGATGCCGCGCTTCCGCTCGCAGCGGCGGCGCGTGCGCGATCGCCTCGCCGGACGTCAGAGCGAGCGCACGAACGCGTCGAGCATCTCGAGCTGATCGCGCGGCTCGAAGCCCGTCGACTCGAGCCGCGCGAGGCTCAGCGTGCTCTGCAGCGGCCGGGGCGCGATGCCCTCCTTGCCGGCGTAGTACTCCTCGGTCGTGACCGGGGTGACCCGGGATGCGTCGTGGCCGGTGCGCTCGAACACGCGCGCCGCGATGTCGGCCCAGGATGCGGGCTCCCCGCCGTTCGAGACGTTGTAGGTGCCGAAGGGCGCGCGGGTCGCGAGCAGGTGATCGATCGCGCGCGCGAGCTCGCTCGCGAACGTCAGCCGCCCCACCTGGTCGCCGACGACCGCGGGGTCGATGCCGCGCTCCGCGAGCGAGGCCATCGTGGCGATGAAGTTCTTGCCCTCGCCGACGACCCACGAGGTGCGGAGGATGTAGTGGCGCGGTGCGACGGAGACGGCGAGGTCGCCCGCGGCCTTCGACTGCCCGTAGACCCCGAGCGGTGCGAACCGCTCGGCCTCGTCGTGCTCGGGCACCGTGCCGTCGAAGACGTAGTCGCTCGAGACGTGCACGAGCGTGAGCCGGTGCTCCGCGGCGATCGCGGCGAGGCGCGCGGGACCGCTCGCGTTCGCCGCCCACGCATCGCGGCGGCCCTCGGCGGTCTCGGCGCCGTCGACCGCGGTGTGCGCGGCGGCGTTCACGACCGTGTCGTAGTGCGACCAGCGGACGGCGTCGAGCGTCGACGGGTCGGCGAGGTCGACGGTGTCGCGGCCGACGTAGTCGACGTCGGCTCGGCCGGCCCACTGCTGCCGCAGCGCACGGCCGAGCTGGCCGCTCGCGCCCAGCACGAGGGTCCGCCGCGGCCGCATCGGCTCGACGTCGCCGAGCATGGGGTGGGCGCGGTCCTTGTCGCTCAGCTCGGCGTCGGCGAGCGGGATCGGCCACTCGATCGCCGCGGTCGGGTCCGCGAGGTTGAGGAACGTGTACTCGTCCTGCGCATCGGCCGACCAGTGATCGTTCACGAGGTAGCTGTAGGCCGTGTCGACCTCGAGCGCCTGGAACGCGTTGCCGACGCCGCGCGGCACGAAGACGGCGATCGACGGATCGATCTCGATCGTGAAGGTCGCGCCGAAGGAGTCGCCCTCGCGCAGGTCGACCCACGCGCCGAAGACCCGGCCGGAGGCGACCGAGATGTACTTGTCCCACGGCTCGGCGTGGATGCCTCGCGTCACCCCGGGCGCGGCGTTGAACGAGATGTTGTTCTGCACGGGCCCGAAGTCGGGCAGGCCGAGCGCGAGCATCTTCTCGCGCTGCCAGTTCTCCTTGAACCAGCCGCGGTTGTCGCCGTGGACGGGCAGGTCGACGACGAGGAAGCCCGGGATGGGCGTCTCGCGGATCCGCAGCGGCTTGCCGGTCGCGACGTCGGCCATCGTCAGTGACCTGCCGCGGCGTACTTCGCCTCCGCGGCGGCCTTCTGCGGGCGCCACCACGACTCGTGCTCGCGGTACCACTCGATCGTCGCGGCGAGGCCCGCCTCGAAGTCGGTGTACGCGGGCTCCCAGCCGAGCTCCTCGCGCAGCTTCGTCGCATCGATCGCGTACCGCAGGTCGTGGCCCGCGCGGTCCTTCACGTGGTCGAACGCATCCGCCTCCTGGCCCATGAGGCGGAGGATCGCCTGCACGACCTCGAGGTTGTTGCGCTCGCCGTCGGCGCCGATGAGGTAGGTCTCGCCGATGCGTCCGCGCTCGAGGATGCGCAGCACCGCGCTCGAGTGGTCGTCGGCGTGGATCCAGTCGCGCACGTTCTCGCCCGCGCCGTAGAGGCGCGGCCGCACGCCGTCGATGACGTTCGTGATCTGCCGCGGGATGAACTTCTCGACGTGCTGGCGCGGGCCGTAGTTGTTGGAGCAGTTCGAGATGGTCGCCTCGAGCCCGAACGAGCGCACCCACGCGCGCACGAGCAGGTCGGAGCCGGCCTTCGTCGACGAGTAGGGGCTCGACGGGTTGTAGGGCGTCTCGGGCGTGAACTTCGCGGGGTCGTCGAGCTCGAGGTCGCCGTAGACCTCGTCGGTCGAGATGTGGTGGAAGCGCGTGCCGTGCCGGCGGGCGGCCTCGAGCAGCGTGAACGTGCCGATGAGGTTGGTCTGCACGAACGGCGACGGGTCGGAGAGCGAGTTGTCGTTGTGCGACTCGGCGGCGAAGTGCACGACCGCGTCGGTCTCGGCGACGAGCGGGTCGACGGCCTCGGGGTCGGCGATGTCGCCCACGACGAGCTGCACGCGGTCCTCCGGGAGCCCCTCGAGCGTCGCTCGGTCACCCGCGTAGGTGAGCTTGTCGAGCACGACGACGTCGTGGTCGCTGTGGGCGATGACGTGGTGCACGAAGTTCGAGCCGATGAAGCCGGCGCCGCCGGTCACGAGGAGCTTGCTCATGGGCTCCAGCGTACTGTCCGCCGACGGGCGGCCCGGCCCGCGGGGGCTCAGGCGCGGATGAGCGCGAGCACCTCGTCGCGGATCGCGACCATGTCGGCCTCGGTCTCGGCCTCGGCGTTGAGCCGCAGGAGCGGCTCGGTGTTCGACGGGCGCACCGAGAACCACCACGCGCCGTCGGGCGCCGTGATGGTGAGGCCGTCGAGCTCGTCGACGTCGCCGCGGCCGGCGAAGGCCTCGACGATGCGGGTGTACGCGGCGGGCACGTCGGCGACGGTCGAGTTGATCTCGCCCGAGGCGGCGTAGGGCGAGTAGCGCGCCGCGAGCTCCGACATCGGCTCGGCGTGCGCCCCGAGCGTCGCGAGCACGTGCATCGCGGCGAGCATGCCGTTGTCGGCGCTCCAGAAGTCGCGGAAGTAGTAGTGGGCGGAGTGCTCGCCGCCGAAGACCGCGCCCGTCTCGGCCATGCGGTCCTTGATGAGCGAGTGGCCCACGCGCGTGCGCACGGGCGTCGCGCCCGCCGCCGCGACCACCTCGGGCACGACGCGGCTCGTGATGAGGTTGTGGATGACGACGACGTCCTCCTCTCCCTCCGCCCGCACGCGCGCGATCTCACGCTCCGCCACGATCGCGGCGACCGCCGACGGCGAGACCGCTCCCCCGCGCTCGTCGATGACGAAGCAGCGGTCGGCGTCGCCGTCGAACGCGAGGCCGAGGTCGGCGCCGTGCTCGAGCACCGCAGCCTGCAGGTCGACGAGGTTCTTCGGGTCGAGCGGGTTGGCCTCGTGGTTGGGGAAGGTGCCGTCGAGCTCGAAGTACATCGGCACGACCTCGATCGGCAGGGCGCCGAGGCCGGCGGCATCGCCGAGCACCGCAGGCACGGTGAGGCCGCCCATGCCGTTGGCCGCATCCACCACGACCTTGAGCGGTCGGATGCGCGAGAGGTCGACGAGCGAGCGGAGGTGCGCGGCGTAGTCGGCGAGGATGTCGCGCTCGCTGCGCGAGCCGCGGCGCGAGGCCTCGGGGATGCCGTGGTCGAGGTAGTGCTGCGCGCGGTCGCGGATGGCCGCGAGGCCGGTGTCGAGGCTCACGCCGCGAGCCCCGGCGCGCGAGAACTTGATGCCGTTGTAGGCGGCGGGGTTGTGGGATGCCGTGAACATCATCGCGGGCGCGTCGAGGCTCCCGGAGGCGAAGTAGGAGCCGTCGGTCGAGCACAGCCCGAGGGAGACGACGTCGGCGCCGCGCGCCATGGCGCCGTCGGCGGCGGCCGCCGCGAGCGCGGGCGAGGAGGGGCGCATGTCGTGGCCGATCGCGATCGGCGCGTCGGTGCCCACCTCGTCGGCGAACGCGGCGCCGAGGGCCCGCACGACCTCCTCGGTGAGCTGGCCGTCGACGAGGCCGCGCACGTCGTACGCCTTGACGATCTCGGACAGCGCCATGGTTCTCCTTCGTTCTGGGTGCGGGGTCACCAGGCCGCGCGGCCCGGCTCGTGTCGGGCGACCTGCCACCCGGCGGGGCCGGTCGCGCGCTCTGCGTGCGGCTCGCACAGGTCGTAGCTGCCCTCGATCGCGCCGCGGCGGCTCGCGGGCTGGAGCGGGCCGACGACGAGCAGCTGCGCGCCGTAGTCGACGGTGACGGTGCGGTCGGCGTACCGGCGGCAGCCGGGCCTGGAGCACATCCGTTCGTCCATCCGCCTCAGCGTAGTGCCGCGGGTCGGCGACGTAGGATGGCGGCATGCCCGCGCGCCAGCATTCTCGCGGATCCCGCCACGGTCGTGAGGCGCGATCGTCGCTCGCGGGGCCGGTGCTGCCGTTCCTGTCGTCGCGGGAGACGCGCTTCGAGGACATCGCGGCGGACGCTGCCGACTACGTGCAGTCGCTGTGGCCGGCCGAGCTCGGCGACGTGCGCTTCCAGTGGGCCGACATGCCGCCGCGAGCGCTCGCCGAGCGCGTCGACGAGGTGCCCGAGTGGGCGGTCGACCCGTCGCGGCGGACCATCACGGTCTACCGGCTGCCGCTCCAGCGGCTGCCGCGCGTGCACATCGAGGACGAGTGGCACCGGCAGATCGCGATCGAGGGCGCGGTGTTCCGCGCGGCGGCGGAGCTCATCGGCCGTGACCCGTGGGAGGTCGCGCCGGACCGCTGGCGGCAGCATTGAGCCCGCAACGCGCAATGCGGCGCGGCCGCGTTGCGCGCGGAGGGCTCAAGGTCGAGTAGCCGACCAGGGGCCGGCGTACCGAGACCCCCACCAGGCTCAGTGCACGACCGTGACGCCGCCGGCCGTCGGCCCCTGCGGGCTCGCCGTGAACCCGGCGACGCGGCTCGCGTCGCGATACCCCACGCCCACGACGAGCGCCTCCCCCGCCACGACGACGGAGCCCGCCTCGACCGGCTGCCGGTGCACACCGAGCGCACCGAGCTCGACGGCTCGGCCGTCGACGGTGATCTCCTGCGGCTCCTCCGAGGCGCTCACGACGTGGAGCGTCGCGCCCGGCCCCGGCGGCACGGCGATCGCGGAGCTGCCCGAGCGGGGCTGACCGCCCGCGACCCAGTCGAAGTCGTTGCCGTCGGCGGCGATCGCGACCTGGCGAGCGCCGGCCACGATCGGCGAGTCGGCGGAGATGCGGATCGTGGTGACGCCGACCGGGATCTCCTCGAGCTCGAAGTCGGTGACGCGCCCGGCCTCGAGGTCGCCCTCGGACTCGATCACGGAGCCGTCCTCCGCCTCGAACACGACCCGCACGGGTCCGCCCTCGAGCGAGAGGAGGCGCAGCGCCGGCGCGGCGTCGTCGAAGCCCTCCTGCGTCTCGATGCCCGTGGGCTCCGTCACGACGACCCCGGGGAGCACCGCGGTCGTGAGCGCCGAGACCGCGTCGACGACCTCGAAGCCGCCCCGCTCGAGCCCGCGCGTCGTCGACTGCTGGAGGTGCGCCGAGACGGGCGCGCCCGTGGAGACGACGCGGACCACGACGTCGTCGACGCCCGGGGCGATCGCGGCGAGGTCGAGCACGGCCTGCGAGGCGGGCGGCACGCTGATGCCGGTCGAGCCGACCGTCTCGACGGGGCCCTCGGGCCCGTGGACCGTCACGTCGACGCTCGCGCTCACCTGGGACGCGTTGGCGATCGTGAGCGTCGACTGGCGGCCGGTGCGCGTCGAGCCGCCGACGAGCCACTGGTCGAGCCGCGTCTCGCCGCACTCGCTCACCGCGAGCCCGCGCGCGTCGTCGACGTCGACGGGGAGCGACTGCGCGGCCGAGAGCGTCGTCGCCTCGCCGCGCTGGGCGATCGCGGCGCCGCCCGAGATGTCGTCGCGCGTCGGCACCGGCAGCCGCTGCTCGGTGATCTCGCCGCCGAGGCTGCCGATCGCGACCTGCGGCTCGGCGACCGTCGAGAGCGCGAGCGCGTCGCTGCCGTCGCTCGTGCCTACGCGCAGCGCCGGGCCGGCGCACACGCGCGACTGGAGCGGCGAGGAGGGCAGCACCTGCGAGGTGGGCGCCTCGACGCGCTCGAGCGGCTCGGCCGGCAGCGCGCCCGCCCCGAGCACGGCACCGGTCACGAGGAGCACCGCGCCGAGCCCCGCCGCGGCCCTGCCGCCCCAGCGCAGCATGTCGCGGCGCTCGACGCGACGGGCGCCGTCGGCCGCGTCGTTCGCGGCGGCCTCCCGATCCGTCAGCGCGACGTCCGTCGCGATGTCGCCGTCCGCGACGGGCGCCTCAGCCTCGACCGCGAGCTCCTCGGCCGACGGCGTGCGCTGCCTGGGCCCCTCGTCGTCGCGGATGGGAGAGTCGTCGTCGAACTCCTGCGAATCGTCGATCGCTCCGGGGCCGTCTCGATCGGTCACTGCCACGCCTCCGCTCCCTCGAGCCGCTTCGTGCGCACGCGCGCGCCGCGCCGCAGCGACGGCAGCGCGGCGACGATCGCGCCGGCGATCGCCGCGAGCTGCGCGGCGAGCAGCCAGCCCGCCCACGCGGGCACGGGCGGTGTCGTCGATGCCGCTGCCGCCGTGCGCTGCCACAGCAGGCCGGCCTGCGTCTGGCCGATCGCCTGCAGGTCGCCGCGGGCGTCGAGCGAGCGCTGCGCGCGGTCGTGCAGCCCCGCGGCGCCCTCGCGCTCCTGCTCGACGAGCACGAAGCGCACGCCGAGCCTGTCGAGCAGCGCGGACACGTCGACGTCGGCGCCCGACGCGAGGTCGACCGCCGCTTGCGCGAGCTCCTCCTCGACGGCGTCGGGCGACTCGCGCGCGTGCCGGGCCGTCGAGGCCCGGTCGAGCGTCTCGCCGAGCCCGCGCTCCACCTCGACGCGCAGCACGTCCTCCGCGAGCGGTCGCAGCACGAGCGTGCCGACCCCCGGATCCTCGGCGGCCGCCGCCTCGACGAACGCGGGCATGCGGCGCTCGGGGGCCGGCACGACCGTCGCGGGCGCGAGGAACGAGGTGGCGACGACCGGCAGCGCCGCCGCGACGGCGGCGAGCGCCACGATGCCGCCCGGCACGGCACCGATGCGGTCGTCGACGTCGACCGCGAGCGCGGCGAGCACGACGAGGGCGAACAGCATGAGCGAGGCGCCGGGCCCCGCCCACACGGCGACGCTCTCGCCCTCGAGCGTCGCGACGGCGAGCCGCGAGGCGAGCACGGCCGTGCCGTAGCCGGCGACGAGCAGGAGCGCGGCCGGCCACGCGCGCGCCGGTCGCAGCACGACGCCCGCGAGCGCCGCGAGCGCGAGGGGCGCGAGCAGGCCGAGGGCGATCCAGCCCGCCGCGACGCCGGGCGCCATCGCCGAGAGCGCCGTCTCGAGCGCCGCGAGCGTGCCGTCGGGGGCGGCGAGCGCCGCGTCGAGCGCCGTCGGGGGCTCGCTCCCGAACGGCACGCCCGGGTCGGCGAGCGCCGCGAGCGGGACTCCGGCGCGCCAGCGCTCGACGACGATCGGTGCCATGAGCGCGATCGCGGGCAGCGCCGCGAGGAGGGGCCGGAGCGGCGAGCGCCAGCCGATCGAGGCCGCGAGCACGACGAGCAGCGCCATCGCGGGCACGAGCACCGGGGCGCTCGCGACGACGAGCGCGAGCGGGATCGCGGCCGCTCCCGCGGCACGCCACGAGCGGTGCGCGCGGAGCATCCCGACGAGCGCGAGCGGCAGCGCGAGGTGCGCGACGACGGCCCCGAGCCTGCCCTCGGTGATGGCGAGCAGCAGCGTCGGCGAGAGGGCCCACACCGCGGCGGCGACCGCGGGCGCCCAGCGCGAGCCAGTCAGGCGGCGGGCGGCGAAGAAGCCGACGACCGAGGCGATCGCGGGGGCGAGCAGCAGCAGGAGCACGATCGCGGTCGACGGGCCCCACGGCGTGAGCGAGCCCAGGACCGCGAGCACGAGCGCGAACGGGTCGGCGGCGCCGTGGACCGCGCCGAGCGCGTCCCGCTGGCCGCCGAGGACGCTCGCCCACAGGTCGCCGAGCGAGCCGGGCAGCGGCAGGAGCGCTCCGCCCGTCGCGGCGCCCGCCGTGATGAGCTGGGGCGAGAGCACGAGGCCGACGACGACGGCGAGCGCCGTGACCCAGAGCCCCGCGCCCTCGACGAACCCGACGCGCTCGACCGGCACCGCGCGCATCCGCGCCGGGTCGCCGACCGCCCTCCGCTGCAGCCGCATCGCGCGCCACGGCACGCGCAGGCCGCGCAGCGCGCTCCAGCGCTCGGTGCGCGAGCGCGCGATGCGGCGCCTCGCCCGGGCGACCGGCGCGATCGAGACGAGCGCCGCGAGCGTCGCGCGCCACTCCGCGAGCACAGCCGCGGGCCGCTTCGCGAGCAGGTGGCCCACGGTGCGGAGCACGGCGAGCGGCAGGAGCAGCAGCCAGTGCAGCACGAGCGCGACAGGGTTCGCGTAGGCGAGCCGCCGGTGCAGCTGCGCGCGGCGAGCGATGCCGACGCGCTGCGCGTCGCTCACCGCGCGCGCCGCGAAGTGCTCGGGACCCCCGGCGCGCCGCGCTCGCGCGCGCGGCTCGAGCGCGACTCGATGGCCCGCGAGGCGCGCTCGCACCCCGAGGTCGAGACCCGCGTCGATCGAGCGCAGCACAGGGTCGAAGCCGCCGAGCGCGTCGAAGACGTCGCGTCGCACGAGCATGCCGGTCTCGGCGACGCCGAGCGTGTCGGAGTCGTCGTCGCGCTGCCCCTGGTCGAGCTCGCCCTCGCGCAGCAGCAGGCTGCGGCCGAAGCGCGTCATCGACTGGCCGAACTCGGCGAAGCGATCCGGCGAGTCGGCGCGCATGACCTTCGGGCCCACGAGCGCGACGCTCTCGTGCACGTCGACGTGGCTCAGGAGCGCCTGCAGCGCCCGGGGGTGCGGTGCCGCGTCGTGCGCGAGGAGCCACAGCCAGTCGCCCGCCTCGGCGGGCGGGAGCGCCGCCACGCCGCGAGCGACGAGCTGCCCGAACGGCAGCCTCGGCGCGATGACGACGCTCCGCGCGCCCGACCGCTCGAGCAGCCCGCGCGATGCGTCCTTGGACCCGCCGTCGACCGCGACGAGCGCGTCGGGCGCGACGCGCTGCGCCGCGATCGCGTCGAGGGTCGCCGGCAGGTACTCGGCGCCATCACTGGCCGCGAGCACGGCGAAGACCCTCGGATGCACCCGGCAAGGCTAGGCGCGCGGCTCGCCGTGCCTCCGGGTTGGCGCCGGTGTGCCGCGCGATCGGTCAGCCGACGGTGCTGATCGCGACCGTCTCGGGCGCGCGCGGCACGATCTCCCTGCGTCGGCGCCCGATCGTGAGGATGAGCAGCAGGATCATGCCGTACTCGATCCACGGGCGCGACTCGGCGAGGCCCTGCACGAAGAACGCCACCCACAGCAGCAGCGGGGCCGCGTTCATCGCGTACTCCTCGGGCCGCGAGCGGTACATCGCGCCGAGGCAGTTGACCATCGCGCGCCACTGCATCGCCGCCCACAGGATGACCCCGACGATGCCGAGCTGCATGAAGACGTCGAGCCACACGTTGTGCGCCTGCAGGTAGGCGACGTCGCCCACCCGGCCGAGCACGTCGAACGGCGGCACCCACGGCTGCCAGTACCCGAGGTAGCCGACGCCGACGACGGGGCTCGAGAGCGCGAGGTCGACGACGCGCCCCCAGATGTCGAAGCGGCCCGTGAGGTCGGCATCGCGGTTGAGGAACTCGGCGACGTGCGGCCAGTTCGCGATGATGAGGCCGATCGCGACGAGCCCCGCGGCGATGACGATCGCGAAGATCCGGTAGAACGCGGCGCCCCGCCAGCGCACCCACGCGACGATGAGCCCGCCGATGATCGCGACCGCGAGCAGCGCGAACGTGACGGTCGCGCTGCGCGCGAGCGCGAGCGTGATCGCCGGCAGCAGCACCCAGATCGGCCAGAGGCGATCGAGCCGCGCGACGGCTCGGCACACCGCAACGATGAGCGCGACGAGCGCGACCATCGCGAGCAGGTTGGCGTTGCCCATGAGGCCCTGGATGCGCTCGCCGCGCAGGAGCAGTCCACCGGACCACGCGAACTCGAGCGTCGTGCCGGGCGGGTAGTCGGACCAGAGCGGGAAGAGCGGTCCCCGCAGCACGACCGCGACGAGCAGCTCGAACGCGAGCGATCCGAGCAGCAGTCCCTGCAGGCTCCAGTGGAAGACCGCGAGGATGAGCCGGTACGGCAGCGCGGCGATGAAGATGGCGCTCGCGACCATCCCCATGAGGCCGATCGAGCCGAGCAGGCTCGCGCCCGGGGAGATCGCCCACGCGGCCGAGGCGACGGCGAGCGCCGTGAACATCGCGATCGATCGCGGCACCCGCGAGAGCCGCACCCGCAGGAGCACGAGCTCGATGACGACCCATACGATCGTCGCCACGATGAGGGCCCCCCACGCTGGGTAGCCGATGAGGTTCCGGACCGCGTCGCCTGCCGCCGTGTGGACCACCACCCAGGTGGCGAGGACGGCGCGGCGGCGCTGATGGTGCACCGATCCATCGTGCCATGCGGCGCTCGCGGGTGCGGCGGCGACCGCGAGCTGCGGGGCGATCAGGCGAGCTTGCGGAGCTTCCGGCGCTCCCGCTCGGAGAGGCCGCCCCAGATGCCGAAGCGCTCGTCGTTCTCGAGCGCGTACTCGAGGCACTCCGCGCGCACCTCGCAGGACTCGCAGATGCGCTTCGCGTCGCGCGTCGAGCCGCCCTTCTCGGGGAAGAACGCCTCCGGGTCGGTCTCGGCGCACAGCGCGTCGGCCTGCCACGCCAGCGCGCTGTCGACCTCGGCCGCGCGACGCGCGCCGGGCACGCCGAGCTCGACGGGGTCGACGAACCAGTCGTCCGGGATCGGGCGGTGCAGACCGCCGTTCGTGATCGAGTGCTGTCGGTGCGTCGGCGCGTCGTTGCGCTGCTGTCCCTCTCGCATGGCGTCCCCCGGTTCTGCGGCCCCCGGCCGGGCCCGCTGCGGACAATTACATCGGTGTAGTTCGCGCCGCGTCAAGTCGGCGATCATAGGCGTGGCGTGTCGCGTGGGACCGTCGCGCCGCGGCGTGTCGCGGTGCTACGAGCGCCGCGGCAGCGCCCGGCGCAGCCGTCGAGCGGCGCGCATGAGCGCGTGCTGCTCGAACCGGTCGAGCCGCACTCGCACGGCGGCGAGCTCGGCGCGGACCCGATCGAGCTCGGCCGCCTGGGCGGCGACGAGCGCTTGCGCCGCGGCACTCTCCTCCGTGCGGCGACGCGCCTGCTCGTCGCGCTCGGCGGCGATCTCGTCGCGCGCGCGCTCGAGGCCGTCGGCGTGCATCCGCAGGCCCGTGAGCTCCCGGTAGAGGGGCTCCTCCGCGTCGCGGATCGCGCGGGCGAGCGCGCGCTTCGCCTCGACGTCCTCGTCCGAGAGCACGTCGTCGTCCGTGTCGTCGAGGCTCGCGCGCAGCAGCGCCGGCAGCACCGCGGAGCCGACGAGCCGCTCGAGCCGCTCGCGCAGGCCGTCGTCGGCCACGAAGCCGCCGGCCTCGAGCTCGGCCCCCGTCGGGCTCCGCAGGGCGAGGAAGTCGTCGAGCACGCCGGCCTGGAGCCTGCGCCAGTCGCGCATGCCGTGGTGCCGGGGCGACGGGCGCAAGTGCGGGCTCGCCTCGTACCCGCGCCCCATGTTCTCGGTCTTCCGCGACAGCTGGTCGATCGACCGCCATGGCAGGTGGAGCACCTCGAGCGCGAGCGCCTCGGGCACCTCGCCGTGCTGCTCGATCGAGGTGAAGTGGTTGCCCTGCGCGACCTCGACGTCGGGCGAGCCGACGTGGATCGCGTTCGGCGTCGGGTGCGACAGCACGCCCGCGGCGCGCAGCTGCTCGTCGGAGCGCTCGTCGCGGTAGCGCAGCCGCCGGATGCCGCTGCCGCGGCGCGCCATCGGCCCCACGAGGTTGACGACCGGCACGTCGAACGCGCCGAGCTCGCGCGGCATGCGCTCGAAGGCCTCGCGGAGCGTGAGCGACGCGTCGCGCGCGACGACGAACTCGTCCGCGTCGCCGTTCACGACCCAGTCGGCACCGAACTCGGTGTGCGCGAGCCTCGCCATCCGGGTGACGACCTCGCCCTGCTGCTTGCGGTGCTCCGGGTCGTCGAAGACGGTCACGGGCGCGACCGCCTCGTACTCGCGCAGGAGCTCGCGCGTGCCGTCGACGGATGCGTTGTCGGTGACGAGGATGCGGTCGACCCCCTCCGCGAGGTGGTGCTCGAGCGTCGCCGCGATGATGTCGGCCTCGTCGCGCACCATCATCGTCAGCACGAGGGTCACGGGGCGATCCTACGGTCGGGCGCGGCGCCCGCGAGCGCCGCCCACGCGTCATCGCCCTCGAGCTCGAGCTCGCTCGCGCCCGCGACGAAGGCGGCCTCGCCGCGCGCGAGCTCGAGCCGCTCGCCGCCCGCGACGATCGAGAGCGGCGCGACGGCGAGCACGATCGCCTGCTCGGCCGAGGCGCGGTGCCGGCCGCGCACGCGCCGCAGCTCGAACGGTGCATCGGGACGCCAGGCGGTCGCGCCGGGCAGCTCGACGGGAGCGAGCCTCGGGTCGTCGAGCGGCGTGAAGTCGAGGATGCGCAGCAGCTCGTCGCGGTCGACGTGCTTCGGGGTGAGCCCGCCGCGGAGCACGTTGTCGCTCGGCCCCATGAGCTCGATGCCGAGGCCCTCGAGGTAGGCGTGCAGGTTGCCCGCCGCGAGGAAGAGCGCCTCCCCCGGCTCGAGCGAGAGGCGGTGCAGCAGCAGCGCGATCGCGATGGCGGGATCGCCGGGGGATGCGGCCTCGAGCCGGCGCACGGTGTCGCGCTCGGCCTCGAGCCCCGCGGGCAGCCGCTCGGCGGCCGCGACGATGCCGCGCACGACCGAGCGCGCCTCCTCGCCGCCGGCGAGCATCCACCCGACCGCGCGCTCGAGGGAGGCCCGCACGCGCTCGGCGAACGGGGCCACGCGCTCGTCGAGCGCCGCGAGCGCGTCGAGCACCGGCAGCGACGCGTCGAGGGGGCGGAAGCCGCTCAGTGCCTCGAACCGCGTGACGGCCACGAGCAGCTCGGGCTTCGCGTGCGGGTCGCGGTACGTGCGCGTCGGCGCATCGCGCGGCAGCCCCGCGGCGTCCTCGCGCGCGAAGCCCTCGGCGGCCTGCGCCGCGTCGGGGTGCGCCTGGAGCGAGAGCGGCGCGGCGGCCGCGAGCACCTTGAGCAGCATCCCGGGCTGCTCGACGCCCGCGTCGTCGAGCACCTCGTCGAGCGGCCTGCCGTCGACGCGCGACGGGCACCCGGGGTGGGCGCCGAGCCACAGCTCGGCCTGCGGTCGCCCGATCGTCGGCACGCCGAGGTAGTCGGGGATCGCCGACGCGCTGCCCCACGCGTAGTCGCGGGGCTCGTTGGTGATGCGCACAAGCACGGGGGCGGCTCCTTCGGGCACAGTTGGGTCGAGGCTACCAACGGGCGGCCGGACGGCCCCCGCTGGCCTAGCGTGCGGAGCGACCGCTGATCCTGACGGGAGCACCATGGACTTCACGCCGCTCGAGAGCGACTTCTACGGCTTCGCGCACGACCTCACCGCCGCCGAGCAGGCCTCGCTCGCCGAGATCCGCGAGTTCATGGAGACGCGCGTGCGGCCCGAGATCGACGAGCACTGGCACGCCGACGCGTTCCCGATGCACCTCATCCCCGGCATCGCCGCGCTCGGCGTCATCGGCCCCGCGTGGGCCGAGTCGGCGCGATTCGAGAGCTCGGCCGTCTACCGCGGCTGGATCGCGCTCGAGATGAGCCGCGTCGACGCATCCGTCTCGACCTTCGCCGCCGTGCAGAACGGCCTCGTATGCGGCTCGATCGGCGTCGCGGGATCCCCCGAGCAGCGCGCCGAGTGGCTCCCGCGGCTCGCCGACTGCTCCGTGATCGGCGCGTTCGGGCTCACCGAGCCGCGCTCAGGCTCGGATGCGTCGAAGGGCCTCGCGACGACCGCGCGGCGGGACGGCGACGAGTGGGTGCTCGACGGCGAGAAGCGCTGGATCGGCAACGCGACCCACGCCGACGTCGTCGTCGTGTGGGCGCGCGACGACGCCGACGGCGAGGTGAAGGGCTTCATCGTGCCCACGTCGAGCGAGGGCTACTCGGTCTCCAAGATCGAGCGCAAGATCTCGCTGCGGATGGTGCAGAACGGCCACATCGTGCTCGACGGCGTGCGCGTGCCCGAGTCGATGCGGCTGCAGGGCGCCTCGAGCTTCCGCGACACCGCGCGCGTGCTGCGCCTCACGCGCGCCGAGGTCGCGTGGAGCGCGGTCGGCGTCATGGTCGGCGCCTACGAGGCGGCGGTGCGCTACACGACCGAGCGCACCCAGTTCGGCAAGCCCATCGCGGCGCACCAGCTCGTGCAGGACCTGCTCGCGAAGTCGCTCGGGCACATCACCGCGTCGATCGCGCTGTGCGTGCAGGTCTCGCGCATGCTCGACGAGGGCCGCCAGGGCGACGCGCACTCGGCGCTCGCGAAGGCCTACACGACGGCGCGCATGCGCGAGGTCGTCGCGTGGTGCCGCGAGGTGTGCGGCGGCAACGGCATCGTGACCGACTTCGACGTCGCGCGCTTCTTCGTCGACGCCGAGGCGCTCTACACCTACGAGGGCACCGCCCAGATGAACTCGCTCATCGTCGGCAAGGCGATCACCGGAGCGTCGGCGTTCGCCTGACCGCCTCGGCGCTCGAGCGCAGCTGGCCGAACCGCCGGCCGATGCCCCACGCCGTCGTGCGCACGAGCGCCTCGACGATGATGCCGCTCGACATCTTCGAGCGGCCGAGCTCGCGCTCGCGGAAGGTGATCGGCACCTCTTCGATGCGCGCGCCGAGGTCGGCCGCGCGACGCGTCATGTCGATCTGGAAGCAGTAGCCCTGGCTCGAGATCTCGCACGCGAGCATCTCGCGCAGCAGCTCGGCGCGGTAGACGCGGTAGCCGGCGGTCATGTCGGCGACGTCGATGCCGAGCGCGAGCTGCGCGTAGCGCGTGCCCGCACGGCTGATGAGCTGCCGGTGCGCCGGCCAGTCGACGATCCCGCCACCGGGCACCCAGCGCGAGCCGATCACGAGGTCGGCGCGCTCGGCGGCCGCGAGCATCGCGGGCAGCGCATCCGCGGGGTGCGAGCCGTCCGCATCCATCTCGACGACGAGGTCGAAGCCCTCGTCGATCGCGAGCCGCATGCCCGCGAGGTACGCGGCTCCGAGGCCCTGCTTGCTCGAGCGGTGCAGCACGCGCACGCGCGCGTCGACCGCGGCCATCGCGTCCGCCACGTCGCCCGTGCCGTCGGGGCTGCCGTCGTCGATGACGAGCAGCGTGACGTCGGGGACGGCCGCGAGCAGCCGGTCGGCCGTGACCGGCAGCGCTTCGCGCTCGTCGTACGTCGGCATGAGCACGATGGTTCTCGGCATGGATCTCCGTCCAGGGGCAGGATGCCGATCGTAGTGGGCGTCGGTGGGCGATTCCTGCCCGGCCGCGCCGCGGCGCTCAGCGCTCCTCGACGCCCGTCGAGCTGGGCGCCGGCGGCTTCGCCTCGGCGATCGCGAGCTCGCGCGTGAGCTCCGAGATCTGCCGGTCGACCCTGCGCAGGTGCGCCGAGGTCGACAGGCCGTAGCCGATGAAGACGATGATGAGCCCGTAGAGCAGCAGGTCGGCGCCGCGGCCGACGCCGACGGCGTTCGCGACCGCGTTCGCGAGCGACGGGAAGATCACCGCGATGATGCCGACGACGAGCGCCGCGAGCATCGTCAGCCGACGGATCGCGAGCCCTCGCGCCCCCTTCGTCGGCAGCACCAGGATGACCGCGGGCACCGCGAGCCCGATGATGAGGATGATCTGGATGACGATCTTGCCGGTGTCCATGCTCCCGCCCTACTTGAAGATGAGCTCGCTGAGGATGTTCACCGAGTTCCAGAGCGACTGCCCCTTCGAGCGGGAGTAGTCGGTGTAGATGACGTGCACGGGCTCCTCGGCGTAGCGCAGCTCGAGCTCGCCGAGCTGGTCGACGATCTCGGAGGCGTGCGCCATCCGGTTCTGGGTGATCCGGATGCGTCCCGCGGCCTCGCGCGTCATCGCGCGCAGGCCGTTGTGGGCGTCCGTGAGGCGCACGCCGCTCGTGACGCGCTGGAAGATGACGGCCGCGCGCAGGACGAGCCGCTTGGCGAGGCCCGGCTTCGTGCGGCCGTCGAGGAACCGCGAGCCGATCACGATGTCGAGCGGCTCCGCTCGCAGCCGCTCGACCATGCGCAGCGCATCCTCGGTCCGGTGCTGCCCGTCGGCGTCGAAGGTGACGATCCAGCGCGCGCCCGGGTCCTGGAGGGCGTAGCGGATGCCGGTCTGCAGCGCTGCCCCCTGCCCGAGGTTGACGGCGTGCTGCACGACGTGCGCGCCGCCGGCTCGCGCCTCGTCGGCCGAGCCGTCGGACGAGCCGTCGTCGACGCACACGACGTTGGGGAAGGTGCGGCGCGTGTGCTCGATCACCTCGCGGATGACGGGCGCCTCGTTGAACAGCGGGACGACGAGCCACGTGCCGCGAGCGATCTCGGGGGTCGCGAGCGGCGCACCGTCGAAGTCGCCTCCTGCTGCCACCCGGGCAGTCTACCGGCGGGCGCCCGAGGACGCCCGCGCCGTCCCGGGCGGCACGCGAGACGTAGGCTGGCAGGCATGGGACCGCGCCTCGCCTCCGCTCGCTCGCGCGGCGACGACGGCGCATGACGACCGCCGCGAGGTCGGGGCTCACGGGCGTCGCGGGCGCGACGGTCTTCTCCGCCGCTTCCGGCTACCTCGTGCTGTTCATCGCCGCCCGCAGCCTCGGTGCGGAGCGGTACGACGTCTTCGCCGTCTACTGGTCGGCCTTCTTCGCGCTCACCGGCATCGTGAACGGGCTCATGCACGAGTCGACCCGCGCGGTGCACGCCGCGCTCGAGTCGGATCGCCGCGACGGCGCCCGGCCTGCGATCGTCGCGACCGTCGTCGGCGCCGTCGTCGCCCTCCTCGTGCTCCTCTCCGCTCCGCTCTGGGCCGAACGGCTCGTGCCGGAGCACACCGGCGTCGGCGTCGGGCTGCTCGCCGCCGCGATCGCGAGCTTCACGCTGCAGGCCGCGCTGAGCGGCGCGCTCTCCGGCTCGGGGCGGTGGGGCCTCTACGGCGCGCTCCTCACGATCGACGCAGCGCTCCGGCTCGTCGTCGCGCTCGCCGCGGCGCTGCTGGGGCTGCCCGAGATCGGCCTGCTCGTCGCGACCGTCTGCGGCTCGGTCACCTGGCTCCTGCTCGTGGCGCTCTCGCCCGGGTGCCGAGCCGCGCTGCGCCTGCGCGCCGACGTCGCGCTGCGCCCCTTCCTCTCGCGCGTGCTGCAGGCGATGGTCGCGGCATCGGCGACCGCCGCGCTCGTCGTCGGCTTCCCCGTGCTGCTCAAGGCCACCGCGGGCGCCGAGGATCCGCAGGTGCTCGGCGGGCTCATCCTCGCGGTGACGCTCACCCGCGCGCCGCTGCTCGTGCCGCTGACGTCCTTCCAGAACGCGATCGTCGTCCACTTCGCCGACCGGCGGGAGGCCCGGGCGCGCGCCCTCGCGCTCCCGGTCGTCGCGGTGCTCGGCGTCGCGGTGCTCGGCGCCGCCGCGGCGTGGCTCGTGGGCCCGCCGATCCTCGCGTTCATGGGCGAGGGCTTCGACGTGCCCGGCGCGCATCTCGCGGGCCTCACCGTCGCCTCGGGCACGACCGCGGCCCTCTTCCTCTCGGGCGCGGCAGCCCTCGCGCACGAGCGCCACGGCGCCTACGTGCTCGGCTGGTGGGCGGCGACGATCGCGACGCTCGCCCTGCTGCTGCTGCCGCTCGACCTGTCGACGCGCACGATCGTCGCCCTGCTGGCCGGGCCGCTCATCGGGATAGGCTGGCACGCCGTGGCGATCGCGCGCACGGGGAAGGCTCGCTGAATGGACGACTGGGGCACTTCGGTCCTCATGACGGTCTACCACCGCGTGGAGCCCGACCACTTCGAGCGGGCGCTCGAGAGCATGTTCTCGCAGTCGCTCGCGCCCGACGAGATCATCGTCGTCGAGGACGGGCCGCTCGGCCCGGGGCTGCTCGACGTGCTCGCCTCGTTCGAGGGCCGCGACATCCCGCTCGTGCGCGTCGCGCTGCCTGAGAACCGCGGCTCGGCGATCGCGTCGCAAGCGGGGCTCGAGGTCGCCCGCCACCCGTGGATCGTGCGCATGGACGCCGACGACGTCTCGCTGCCGCACCGCCTCGAGATCCAGATGGGCGAGCTGCGCCGCGGCGGCATCGACGTGATCGGCTCGGCGATGAGCGAGTTCGACGGCGAGGAGAGCCGGCTCGTCGGCACGCGCACGCTGCCGCTCGAGCACGACGCGATCGCCCGCTACGCGAGGATCAACAGCCCCGTCAACAACCCGAGCGCCGTCATCCGGCGCGCGCACCTCGAGGCGGTGGGCGGCTACCGCCACGTGCCGCTCATGGAGGACTACGACGTCTACGCGCGGCTGCTCGCCCACGGCTCGGTCTTCCGCAACCTCGCGGAGCCGCTCGTGCTGTTCCGCGCGGGCGAGGCGATGTTCAACCGCCGCGCCGCGCGCGGCATGCTCGCCGCGGAGCGCGCGATGCAGCGCAACCTCGTCGACTACGGGCTCGTCTCGCGGCCCCGGTCGTGGTTCAACCTCGGCGCGCGCGCCGCGTTCCGCGCCCTCCCCCGACAGGCGCTCCGCCGCACCTACCGCGTGCTCTTCTACCGCTCGCGCGACGGCCGCTGAGCGGCTCGGCCGCGCCGAGGCGGCCCTCGGGGCCGCTCGATAGACTCGCACGGTGACGGAACCGACGAACGAGCCCTCGTCCGAGCGCAACCAGATCGTGGAGCTGCAGCAGGAGCTCGCGCGCGCCCGCCGGGAGCTGCAGGCCGCCGAGCAGCTGGCCGCGCGGCCCGACCCGTGGGACCCGAAGGTCTGGGTCGGTCGCGCGAGGCGCATCGGCGGCATGGGCCGGCGGTTCGCCGAGCGCACGATCCGCCGGCAGGCGTCGCCCAAGGTCGTGGAGGCAGCGCCCTCGGCCGCGCCGTCGTCGTTCGAGTCATGGCAGCGGCGCATGCAGGGCTCGCGCTTCGTCGGCTTCCCGTCGTACTGGCGCTACTCGCGCCGCGGACCGGCGACGCCGGCGCCCATCGCGGTCGTGCTCCACTGCCACTTCATCGACCTGCTCGACGACCTCGTCGCGAGCCTCGCGGCGATCGGCGAGCCCTTCGACCTCTACGTCACCAACTCGTCGGGCGAGGCGATCGCCGCCGACCGGCTCGTCGTCGAGGGCGCGCGGCACGTCGAGGTGCTCACGGTCGAGAACCACGGCCGCGACATCTGGCCGCTCGTGCAGGTGGTCAACGCCGGCATCCTCGACCCCTACGACGTCGTGCTCAAGGTGCACACGAAGAAGAGCGCGTGGCGCGAGGAGCACCCCGAGCTCGCGGGCGACGGCGCGACGTGGCGCTCGAGCCTCACGAGCGCGCTGCTCGGCTCCGCCGACAACGTCGCCGAGATCGTCGCCGCGATGCGCGCCGACCGAGACATCGCGGCGGTCACTGCCGACGGCAGCGTCGTCGGGACGGAGCACTGGGGCGGCGACCTCGACCTCGTCCGCGGCATCTACCGGCGGCTCTCGATGCCGCTCGACCCGGAATCGCTGCGCTTCCCCGCGGGCTCGATGTACTGGATCCGCGGCTTCGTCCTGCAGGGCCTGCGCGCGTTCCGCTTCGATCGCGACGACTTCGAGCCCGAGGCGGGCCAGATCGACGGCACGTGCGCGCACGCGATCGAGCGGATGATCGGACTGCTGAGCACCGAGGCGGGGATGCGGGTGCTCGAGCGCCGCGAGGTGCCCCGCGGCGCGACGCCGGCCGAGGACGCGGGCGCGCGGATCGTGCCCTTCTACCTGCCCCAGTTCCACCGCGTCGCCGAGAACGACCGCTGGTGGGGCACGGGCTTCACCGAGTGGTACAACGTCGTCAAGGCCGAGCCGATCTACCCGGGCCACGTCGTGCCGCTGCGGCCGACCGAGCTCGGCTACTACTCGCTCGAGCTCGACTCGGTGCGCGCCGAGCAGCGCGACCTCGCCCGCTCGCACGGCATCGAGGCGTTCATGTACTACTACTACTGGTTCGCGGGGCACAAGCTGCTCGAGCGGCCGATCGAGGCGCTGCTCGCGAGCGACCTCGACCAGCCGTTCTGCATCATGTGGGCGAACGAGAACTGGACGCGCACGTGGGACGGCGGCACCGCCGACGTGCTCATCGCGCAGGAGTACGACTCCGTGCCGGCCGAGCAGTTCATCGACGACGTCATGCCGCTGCTGCGCGACCCGCGCTACCTCCGCGCGGGCGGCGCGGTCGTGCTGGCCGTCTACAAGCTCGCGCAGCTGCCCGACCCCGCCGCGACCGTGCGGCACTGGCGCGAGCGCTGCCGCCAGGAGGGCGTCGGCGAGCTGCTGCTGCTGCAGGTCGACGTCGGCGAGGCGATGGGCGGGCTCGAGCGCGCCGGCGCCGCGGACGTCGTCGACGGCTCGCTCGGGTTCGCCCCGCACAACTTCCCGTGGATGCTCTCCGAGGTCGCCGCCGCGCCGAAGGACGATCGCTTCACCGGCAACATGATGAGCTACCGGGGCATGGCCGACGCGGCGATCGAGGCGCTGCCCCGCACGCCCGCCGGGCACCACCCCGGCATGATGGTCACGTTCGACAACACCGCGCGGCGGCAGTGGAACCCCGACGTCTTCACCGGCTCGAACCCCTACACGTTCCGGCGCTGGCTCGCGGCGTGCGTCGACGCGGTCGCCGATCGACCGGCCGACGAGCGGCTCGTGTTCGTCAACGCGTGGAACGAGTGGGCGGAGTCGGCCGTGCTCGAGCCGACCGAGCAGTTCGGCCGCAGCTACCTCCTCGCCATCCGGTCGGTGAACGGAGGCTGACGTGCGCCTCGACAGCCCCCGCCGCGCGCTCGTCTTCGCGTTCCACGACGTCGACGGCATCGTCGACGACGCGTACCTCGCCTACGTCAGCGCGCTCGTCGCGCTCGCCGAGCGCTCGATCGTGGTCGTCAACGGCGGGCTCGAGCCCGAGAGCCGCGCTCGGCTCGAGGCCCTCGGCGCGACCGTGCTGCAGCGCTCGAACGAGGGCTACGACATCTGGGCCTTCAAGGCCGGCCTCGACGCGCTCGGCGAGCACCTCGCGGAGGTGGACGAGCTGCTCGTCGCGAACTCCTCCGTCTTCGGGCCCGTGGGGTCGCTCGCGGACGCGCTCGCGGCGATGGATGCGCGGGACGTCGACTTCTGGGGGATGACCCGGCACGCGGCGCTCGGCGGCGCCGCGAGCGGCCGCGGCCGCGCCCCGCGCGCGGAGCGCGCGCACATCCAGTCGTACTTCACCGCCTTCCGCAGCTCGGTGCTGCGCTCCGAGGCGTTCCGCGCCTACTGGCGCGACCTCCCGCCGATCCGCGACTACGCCGACGCGGTGCAGGCGCACGAGATGGTCATGACCGGCTACTTCGAGGACGCAGGGTTCTCGTGGGACACGCTCGTCAACACGAGCGACCTCGAGCCCTTCGCCGAGAACCCGCTCATCGCGATGGCCCCGGCGCTGCTCGACCGCGGCTGCCCCGTCTTCAAGCGGCGGCTCCTCTACGTCGGCGCCGGCGGGCTCCTCGCGCACACCGCCGGATCGGTCTCGAGGCAGCTGTGGCAGCGGCTCCGCGACGCGCCCGGCGTCGACATCGATGCGCTCGAGCGCCACGCCGCGCGCACGATGCGCTCCGCCGACCTCGACCTCGCGCTGCAGGACTTCGTCTCGATCGACACCGGTCCCGCCGACGACGCCTCGACCGTCGCGGTCGTGGTGCTGCCCGGCCCGCTCGCGGCGCAGCAGGCGTCGGGCATGCTCGCCGCGGGGATGCGCACGGTGCTGCTCGCGCGCGACGGCGACGCCCTGACGCGGGTCGACGGCGCCGAGGTGGTCCGCACGGGCACTCGCCCGCCGCACCTCGCCCTCGCGAGCGTCGACGCCGAGCTGCTGTACGTGCTGCCGTCGATCGATGCGGCGCGCCACGAGGCCGACGCCCGGATCGCCTTCGAGCACGCGCGGCAGGCGCTCGGCTGGGAGCGCGACGAGCTCGGCCGGGTGGCTCGCGCGTTCCGCGAGTCGGCGCTCCTCGGCATGGTGCTCGCGCCGCCCTCCCCCGCCCGCAACTTCTACGGCGGCATCGGCGGCGCGCGGCCCGAGCGTCGCCTCGCGGCCCTCGAGGCGGCGTGCGGCGCCCTCGGGGTCGATGCTCGCGCGCTCGCGGACGCGGCCCCGGGCGCGGGCCTCTGGATCCGGCGGGCGACGGCTGCGCAGTGGAGCGCCGCGGTCGACGCGATGCCCGCCGCCGAGCGCGACCGCGCCGAGCGGCGCCTGCAGCCCCACGACTGGCTCGCCATCATGACGGCCGTGCTCCCGCGGCTCGGCTGGCGCGTGCGCCGCGGCATCTCCCGCGACCTCGCCGAGACCCTCGCGGCGGTCTCCTCCGCCGCCTACGCGAGCATCAACCGCGCCGCGGGCGCCGTCGACGGCGAGGGGCTCGAGGCCACGCTCGCCCGCGTCGATCAGCGCGCGATCACCGCCACGGTGTTCTTCGACGTCGGACCGGGCTTCGCGCACGCGACCTCGAGGTCGTTCGAGCGGCGCGCGGGCGGCTCGCTCGAGGTGCGCGTCCGGGTGCCGGAGGACGCGCTCGGGGTGCGCTTCGACCCGCTGGAGGGCGCCGGCGCGCTCGTGGAGGGCATCTTGATCGAACCGGCCGAGCTGCGCATCGTGCCGCTCAACGGCACCCGGTCGCGCGGCGTCGACCTCTTCTCGAGCCACGATCCCGCCTACCTGGTCTCCGGGCCGGCTGCCGGTCGGGAGATCGTCATCCGCGCCGAGCGGGTCGAGCGGATCTCGGTCGACGCATCCGCCCTCGAGCTCGTCGAGCGCCGCTTCGGCGCCGGCGGGCCGGTCGCTCGGGCGCGGCACCTCGCGATGCGCGCCGGCTCGAAGGCTGTCAGGCGGCTGCGCCGCCGCGGCTGAGGATCAGCTCCAGGAGAGGCCGATCAGCACCGTCGAGAGCGCGACGACGGCCCACCCGATCGCGCGGCTGCGAGCGAGCAGCATGCCGGCGCTCACGAGCAGGAACGGCAGCAGCGCGGCGCCGTAGCGCAGCGGCGGCTCGAAGTAGCTGCCGTCGAGCACCCACGTCATGAGCATGAGCACCGGGATCATGAGCACGGCGAGCGCTCCGGTGCCGATCGCCCAGCTGCGCGCGCTGGCAGCCCCGGTCGGCGTCGACTGGCGGGCGAGCCCGACGACGCCGGCGACGATGCCCGCGCACGCGAGCGCCGTCGCGGCAGCGACCGCGATCTCCATCGAGGCCTGCGCCTCGACCGGCTGCACCGCACCGACGTTGAGCAGCACGTTGTCGAGCAGGCGCACGATGCCGTCCGGCGGCAGGTGCTCGGAGCCGACGCCGAGGTTCGCGCCGGGGCCGACGGCCGTCGCCGAGCGGATGCGTCCCCACACGAGCTGCGATGCGAGCGCGACGACGCCCGCGACCGTTGCCGGCAGCACGGTCCCGCGCCACGCGCTCGCCTCTCGCCATCGGCCCTGCGTGACGAGCGCGTGGACGACGACGATGAGGAGCGCGGCACCGAGCGCCCCGATGGCCTGCGGCTTCGCGAGCACGCCGAGGAGCCCGACCGGCACGAGCCACCACGCGCTCGAGGCGCCGGTGACCACTCGCGCGGCGAGGAGGGCGAGGGCGGCACCGGCCGTGATCGCCGCGGCGTCGGTCGAGATGTAGGCGAACGACGACTGCGCGACCGGCGTCGCCATGCCGAGCAGCACGAGCCCTACGGCGGGGACGAGGCCGACGCGGAAGCGGCGGAGCGCGAGGAACGTCATCGATGCGGCCGCGGCGAGCCAGAGCCCGCCCACCATCCGGCCCGCGTCGAGCAGGCCCATGCCGAACCACGTGAGCGGCTGCGCGAGCACGCGCGTGATCGCGAAGTAGACCGGGGTGTAGAGATCGGCGCCCGTGAGCCCGTGGTACGGGAAGAGGGCGTCGTCGTCGACGTCGCCGATCCCGCAGCCGTCGCCGTACGAGCCGTAGGACGCGACGCCGCGGCACTCGAGCTCGGCGCGGGCGAACTCCCCCACCTCCTCACCGGTGCGGACGAACCCCTGCGAGGAGACCTTCGTGAGGTAGTCGAAGTAGACGTACTCGTCGTAGGGGCTGAACGGCGCCTGCCGCTGCACGGACGTCGCCACGAGCGCGATCGCGAGCACGACGATGCCCGCGAGCGCCCAGCGGACGGCCCGGCGGACCCGCTCGCCGGGGTCCGCCGCGACCTCCGCCGTCATCGGGTGACGACCGGGCAGCCGAGCAGGACGCTCGAGCCCGCTCCCTCGTTCACCGCCCAGGCGCACACGCGGTGCGAGCCGGGCGGCACGGTGGTGGTGAGCGAGCCGAGACCGCGCTGCGCGCCGTAGAGCGGGTAGACCCGCGCGACGTCAGGGCGGGACGCCGTCGCCCGCTCCTGGGCGACGAGGTCGCCGCCGAGGTAGAGGTTGATGAGCGGCGACGCGGCCGTGTCGGGGTCGATCGCCCAGCCGTTCAGCCGGAGCGCTCCCGTCGCAGGGTCGACGCTCGCGGAGTCGATCCGCCCGAACGGCGAGCCGGTGATGTTCGCGGTCTTGCAGCCGAGCAGCTTCGGGTCGCCCGCTCCGGTGTTGAGCGCCCAGATGCAGATGCTGTTCACGCCGGGCGACAGCGTGAGCTGACCGGACTGCATGCCGCGCTGCGCGCCGTAGGCCGGGTAGTAGCGCGCGACGTCCGGACGGCTGCCGTTCGCCGCGTACTCAGCGCGCACCGCGCCGTTCACGTAGACGCGCACGGTCACCGGCGCCGTCGAGTCGGGGTCGATCGCCCAGCCGTTCACGGTGAGCGCCCCGGTCGCGCTGTCGACGACGAGCGAGTCGATGTTGCCGAACGGCGAGCCCGAAGGCGTCTCGACGACGCGGCAGCCGAGCTGCACATCGCTGCCGGAGCGGACGTTCAGGGCTCGCACGCACACGGTGTTCGTGCCGCCCGCGACGCTCGCGGTCATCGCGTAGCCGTGGTTGTTGCCATAGCCGGGGAACACGCGGCCGACGTCGGGTCGGCTCCGGTCGGCGCGCCCGGTCGTGACGACCCGGCCGTTGACGAGCATCTGCACCTCGATCGATGCCGCGGTGTCGGGGTCGAGCGCCCAGCCCGAGACGCTCACCGAGCCGGGACCGGCCGACGTGCCGTCGAGCTGACCGCGCGGCGGGCCGGATGCGTTGGAGACCTCTCGGCACCCGAGCAGGGGGTTGTCGCCCATCGGCACCGCGATCGCGTAGACGCAGACCTCGCTCGTGCCGACCGGGATCGGCAGCTGGAAGGCGAAGCCGTGCCTGTCGCCGTAGTCGCGGTAGACGCGGCCGACGTCCGGCCGGGAGGTGTTCGCGGTGAAGGCCCCGGCGTAGCGGCCGTCGAGGTAGGCGTGGACGTTGATCGACGCGGCGGTGTCGGGGTCGAGCGCCCAGCCGCTGATGTTCGCCGTCCGGCCGGAGGCGGACGCGTGGTCGATGCGGCCGACGGGCTGACCGGTGGGCGGCTGCACGGTGCGGCAGCCGATCCACTGATCCTTGCCTGCGCCGACGTTGAGCGCCGCGATGCACATCTCCACGGGCACGCCGCGCATGGCGAACTCGATCGAGAAGCCGTGGTTGTTCCCGGCTCCCGTGAGCGCCTGGCCCGCCGCGGCGTTCGACTGGTCCGCGCGGTACGTGCGCTGCCAGACGCCGTCGAGGTACAGGTTGACGGAGATCGCCTGCGCGGGCGCGGAGGGGTCGATCGCGAAGCCCGTGGCGATCGCCCTCGCCGGCGTCGTCGAGACGGACTGGATCGAGCCGAACGGGTCGACGCCGTTGCTCGAGCGCGGGTCGCCGAACCAGTCGGTCCAGATGCGCCAGAAGTTCCGGTTGCCGTATGCGGAGCACGAGTCGCCGGTGCCGTAGAGGTTCGCGAGGGCCGCGGCGTTCGGCTGGTAGGGCGTGTAGTTGTACAGCCCCGCGGTGGCCTGGTTGCGGATGAGCACGGGGCTCGAGCCGCACGCGGCGTTGGGGTGGTACAGGATGTTGTTGACGCGGCCGGCGATGTGGTTGTAGTTCTGCGGGAACGTCTTGTAGACCTGGAACTGCCGGGCCGCGTAGTAGACCTGGTAGAAGAAGCCGCCGAAGCTGCTGTCGCACGGCGCGGTGTCGGGGCACGCGAAGCCCGTCGCCTTCGCGTAGCGCGTCGCGTTCGGGGAGCGGTGGGTGACGAGCGACTGCTCCTTCTCGAGCAGCACGAGCAGCACTCGCGGATTGATGCCGCACGCCGCGCCGACCCGGGCGATGATGCTCGCCGACGACTCGTTCGCGACGCCGTTCATCGCGGTGCAGTAGCGGTTGGCGGGCATCGACGGCGTCGCCTGCTTGTAGTCGACGAGGCACGTGTAGCCGCTGACGCACTGCGGACGCCGCTCGTCCAGGAAGCGCTGCACGGCGCCGGCATCCATCGAGCCGCCCGCGTAGAAGTTCTCGTCGCTGATGAGCTCGCCGGGGTCGAAGCTCGATGCGCTCGCCGCCTCCGCGGTCGTCGGCGCCGTCACGAGGCCCGACACGAGCACCCCCAGGACGGCGACGGACGCCACGAGGGCCCGGCTCCAAGACCGCTTCTCCACGCGCAAACCCCTCAACAGTTCCGTGACAGCACCGCGGGCAAGTCTACAAGCGCGCTATGCCGGAGCCGAGAGGCCCGTCGGAGCGTCGGCGACCGGGCGGGGCCGGCAGGGACGGCGGCGATAGGATGGGTCGTTCTGATCCGCTCCCCAGGAAGGTCTCCATGACCGACATCGCGCGCGATCGCGCGGCACGGCTGGCCGCTGAGCCCTGGATCGACGCCGGCGTCTCCGGGCGCGGCCTCCAGGGCTTCGTCACGACCATCCGCGAGCTCTGGCGCTACCGCGAGCTCTTCGGCCGGCTGACGAAGCGCGAGCTCAAGGCGAGGTACAAGGACTCCCGGCTCGGCTTCGTGTGGAGCCTCGTGCGGCCGCTCACGATGCTCTTCGTGTACGCGCTCGTGGTGGGCGAGTTCCTCGGAGCCGCGCGCAGCATCCCGAACTTCGGCATCTACATCTTCGCGGGCCTCGCGATCTACACGCTCTTCTCCGAGACCGTCGGCGCGGGCACGAGCTCGATCGTCACGAACTCGGGCCTCATCAAGAAGGTGTACCTGCCGCGCGAGATCTTCCCGCTCGCGACGATCGGTCCTGCGCTGTTCACGCTCGGCATCCAGCTCGTCATCCTCATCGTCGCCTCGGCGGTGACGGGCAGCCTGTCGCTGGGTCCCCACCTGCTCTACGCGCTGCTGTCGATCGTGCTCATCGTGGTGCTGAGCGCGGCGCTCGCGCTCGTGCTCGCGGCGACGAACGTCTACCTCCGCGACGTCTCCTACCTCGTCGACGTCGTGCTCGTGCTGCTCATGTGGGGCTCGCCGATCCTGTACTCGATCGCCATGGTGCGCGACCGGCTCGCCGGGGGCGCCTTCGAGTGGCTCACGCAGCTCTACATCAACAACCCGCTGACGCTCGCCGTGCTGGGATTCCAGGAGGCGTTCTGGCAGGCGGGCGCGAGCGCCGACTTCGTGCCGCACCTGTGGGTCAACATGCTCATCGCGACCGGCGTGAGCGCGGTGCTCGTCATCGTCGCGCAGCGCGTCTTCGCCCGACTGCAGGGCGACTTCGCCCAGGAGCTGTGATGGAAGCCGTCCCCATCGTCCAGGTCGAGAACGTCTCGAAGCACTTCACCGTGCGCAAGGACAAGAGCCTCAAGGAGCGCGTCGTCAACGCCGCGCTCGGCAGGAGGCACGCCGAGACCTTCGAGGCGCTGCACGACATCTCGCTCGACATCCACTCGGGCAACACCGTCGGCCTCATCGGCCCGAACGGCTCGGGCAAGTCGACGCTGCTGAAGACCATCGGCGGCATCATCCATCCGAGCAGCGGCCGCGTCGTGCGCCGGGGCCGCATGGCGGCGCTGCTCGAGCTCGGCGCCGGCTTCCACCCCGACCTCTCCGGTCGCGAGAACGTCTACCTCAACGCCTCGATCCTCGGGCTCACCGAGCGCCAGATCGACCGGTACTTCGACGCGATCGTCGACTTCTCGGGCATCGAGGACTTCATCGACACGCAGGTGAAGTTCTACTCCTCGGGCATGTACGTGCGGCTCGCGTTCGCGGTCGCCGTGCACGTCGACCCCGACCTGCTGCTCGTCGACGAGGTGCTCGCCGTCGGCGACGAGGCGTTCCAGCAGAAGTGCCTCGACAAGATCCGCTCGTTCCAGCTCGAGGGGCGCACGATCGTGCTCGTCACCCACACGCTGAGCCAGATCACGGATCTGTGCACGCGGGGCATCGTGCTCTCGCACGGCAACGTCGTCTTCGACGGGGCGCCGATCGACGCGGTCGGGATGCTGCGCGGCGGCTTCCAGTCGCAGCGCGACGCCGACGCGGCGCAGCGCCTCGAGCGGGAGAACGCGCTCAGCGCCCCGGCGAGGGCACGGGTGGCGATCCCGAGCGTGCGGCTCGTCGACGCGCAGGGAGCGCCGACGACGGGCGTCGAGATCGGGCAGGACGTGCAGCTCGAGGTCGAGGTCGACGCGATCGACTCGGTGCGGGACTGGCGCCTGGGGATCGCGATCGCCAACACCTTCGGGCAGGTCGCGCTCTACTCCTCGACCGAGCGGCTCGGGCTCGACCCGATGACGGAGCTCTCGGGCCGATCGACCCTCCGGTTCTCGATGCCGTCGCTCTCGATCGGCCCCGGCGCCTACACCGTGTCGGCCGCGCTCGAGCACCGCGACGGCACCGAGCTCGCACGCGCCCAGGAGGCGACCGCGTTCCGCGTGGCGGACAACGGCATCAGCACGGGGCTCGCGTCGACGCCGCTGTCGGTAGCGCTGCAGCCGGCGCGGTGAGCGAGCTGGCGGCGGCCGCCGCGGCGCTCCCCGCGGTGACCGTGCTGATGGCCACCCACGACGGCGCGCGCTTCCTGCGCGAGCAGGTGGCATCGATCCTCGCCCAGCGCGGCGTCGACGTGCGGCTCGTCATCTCGGACGACGGCTCGACCGACGGCACTCGAGGGCTGCTGCAGTCGCTCGCCGCCGACGAGCCGCGGATCGTGCTGCTCGAGCCGGTCGACCTCGGCTCCGCGCATGCCAACTTCCTCCGGCTCATCGCCGAAGCGCCGTGGGACGGCGCCGCCGCCGTCGCGTTCTCCGACCAGGACGACGTCTGGCACGCCGAGCGCCTCGCGGCGCAGCTCGAGCAGCTCCGGGGCGCCGAGGCGGTGAGCGCGAACGTCGTCGCCGACTACGGCGACCGGCGCACGCTCATCGACAAGGCCCAGGCGCAGCGGTCGCTCGACTTCGTGCTCGAGAGCGCGGGCCCGGGCTGCACCTTCGTGCTCTCCGCGCGCGCATTCGACCTCGTCCGCCGCACGGTGCTCGACGATCCCGAGGCCGCCGACGCGCCCATCCACGACTGGCTCGTCTACGCGATCGTGCGCGCCGCCGGCATGCGCTGGCACATCGATCCCGCGCCCGTCATCGACTACCGCCAGCACGACGCGAACGTCGCCGGGGCGAACGTCGGCTGGCGACAGGCGGGCCGCCGGCTCCGCCGCCTGCGCACCGGCGAGTTCCGGCGCGAGGCCGCGGTCATCGCACGCATCGCGGCTCGGCTCGCCGACGAGCCCGAGCGCTCGCGGCTCACCTCGATCGCGGCGCTGCTCGAGCGCGACGACCTCGGCGCCCGGCTCGCGCTGCTGCGCGGCGTCGGCAGCCTCCGCCGCCGCGGCGCGGACCGTGCCGCGCTCGCCGCGGTGCTGCTGCTCGGCCTCTGGTGACGCCTGCTCAGTCGCGCGCGGCGCGCTCGAGCAGCGTCAGCAGGTAGCGCCCGTAGCCGCTCTTCACGAGCGGCTCAGCGAGGGCGCGCAGCTGCTCGTCGTCGATCCAGCCTGCGCGCCAGGCGATCTCCTCGATGCAGCCGATCTTGAAGCCCTGCCGGTCCTCGATGACGCGCACGTACTCGCTCGCCTGCATCATCGACTCGAACGTGCCGGTGTCGAGCCACGCGACGCCGCGGTCGAGCACCTGCACGCTCAGCGCGCCGCGCTCGAGGTAGCGCTCGTTGACCGTCGAGATCTCGAGCTCGCCGCGCGCGCTCGGCTCGATGGTCTTCGCGATCTCGACGACCGAGTTGTCGTAGAAGTACAGGCCCGGCACCGCGTAGTGGCTCTTGGGCTGCTTCGGCTTCTCCTCGATCGAGATCGCCCGCATCTCGTCGTCGAACTCCACGACGCCGTAGGCGGCCGGGTCGGCGACCTGGTACGCGAAGATGAGCCCGCCCTCGATGTCGCCGTGCCGCCGCAGGCTCGAACCGAGGCCCGTGCCGTGGAAGATGTTGTCGCCGAGCACGAGCGCGACCGACTCGTCGCCGATGAACTCCTCGCCGATGATGAACGCCTGCGCGAGCCCGTCGGGGCTCGGCTGCACGGCGTACTCGATCTGCATGCCGAGCTCGGAGCCGTCGCCGAGCAGCGCGCGGAACTGCTCGTTGTACTCGGGGGTCGTGATGACGAGCACTTCGCGGATGTCGGCCATCATGAGGGTCGACAGCGGGTAGTAGACCATCGGCTTGTCGTAGATGGGCATGAGCTGCTTCGAGATGCCCTTGGTGATCGGCCACAGCCGAGTACCGGACCCGCCCGCCAGGATGATGCCGCGCAACGCGCCTCCATTCGTCGTCGGGCCAGAGGCCCCCGGTGAGTCTAGTCGTTGCTCTCCGGCCGCTTGCGGACGAGCCGCTCGACGCCGCGGAGCGCACCGTTGCGGCTTCCTCGCGCAGCGGTCGCGCGGTGCCGGGCGCGAGCCGCCGCATCCGGCGCACCGGAGCGGGCGAGGAGCTCGTCGTGGTACGCCGGCGCGGAGCGCGACCAGCGGAGGAGCCCACGAAGCCCCAGGTGCCGCGCGGCGAAGAGCATCCGGTTGCGAGCGTTGTAGTAGGTGTAGCCCAACGACTTGCCCCCGCTCCCCTGCGTCCCGCCGACCTCGTGCACGACGTGTGCGCCCGGCTCGAGGACGAGCCGCCCGTGAGCGAGCCAGCGGTGCGTGAAGTCCACGTCCTCCCAGTAGAGGAAGTAGTCATCGTCGAGTCCGCCGAGACGGTCCCACGCGTGCACCGGGACGAGCAGGCACGCGCCGGTCAACCAGTCGAGCGCCCGATCCGCTTCATCGCGTCGACGATGGCGCGCGATCCCGCGATCCCAGTCGATGACGCCACCGTCGAACCACAGGCGGCCGTCCGGCGTGAGGATGCGAGGGGCGACCATGGCGTCGGGCTCGGCCAGGGAGCGCTCGAGCATGCGCTCGATGGTCGGGGCGTCCGCGCGCACGTCGGGGTTCAGCAGCAGCACGTGCCGAGCGCCCATCTCGAGCGCGCGCTGCACGCCGGCGCGCACTGCCGCACCGAAGCCGACGTTCTGGGGCATCTCGATGAGATCGCCGCGGAGCCGATCGGCAACGGCCATGAGTCGCTCGTGCTCGGCAGTGTCTGTCGGATTCTCGACGATGACCGAGCGCATCCTGCTGAGGAGCGGCGTCAGACCGCGCTCGATGAGGGCCGCCGAGCCGAAGCTCACGATCACAGCGACTGCCGTGGGGTCGATCGGGCGCGAGCGGGTCGCGATCGCGTCGAGGACGATCCGCGCGAAGGCCTCAGCCGTCGCTTCGGGCGCGCGCGTCCTCGCCGCCTCGGATGCGCGGCGGCGAGCTGCCGATGGCAGCGCGGCGAGCCCATCGAGCAGCCACTCGCGACGAGCAGGGTCGACGACGACTGCCCATCCTTCGTCCTGCGCCTGCTCGACCGCCATGCAGGGGAAGGCCACGACCGGCAGGTCGAACGTCGCCGCGAGCTGCAGCGCACCCGAGTTGAGCCCCTCGCGATAGGGCATCACGAGGACGTCGGCCGCTCGGTGCCACAGCTGCACCTCGTCGACGGGGACGTGGTCTGCGTGCACCGTCACGTCGTCACGGTCCGCGAACCGCTGCTCGAACGCCGCGGCGTCGAAGCCGGCTCCGGGGCGTCCTGCGACGAGCAGGTGCAGGTCAGCACCGCGCTCCCGAGCCGCGAGGAAGCCATCGGCCAGCGCGTCCAGCCCCTTGTACTCCCGCAGCGTCCCGTGCAGGAGCACCGCGGTCCTGCTCTCCGGGATGCCGAGCGCGGATCGGGCACTCGACCGGTCCATCTCATCGGGGTAGACCCCGAGGTAGCTGGGATGCGGGATGTTGACCTGCCGCTCGAGCCGGATGCCCCAGGCCTCCTCGATCGCCTCGGCGGTGCGCGGGTGCATGGTGTGCACGATGTCGGCCCGCTCGGCCAGCCCCTCCAGGAGGCGGCGCTCGGCGCATGGGTTGATCGGTTCGTGCGCTGCCGCGTTGTGCACCGTCCAGATGAGCGCGCCGCCGGCGCGCTGGAGCGCGTCCACCTCAGCGAGGGCGCGATCGACGGCCGCGCACGCGTCCTCCTCGGTCGAGGCGCGCTGCGTGATGGGAGCAGTCCAGTTGAGGTGCACCGCGAGCCCGTCGGCTGCGCGGTCGAGCACGCTCTCGAGCGAGGCGCCGTGCTCGAGGTCGATCGTCGAGATCCCGGCGGACCGCACCCCCGTCTCGATGATGTCCTGCCAGGGGTTGTCGGTGAAGCGGCCCCACGTCACGAACGTCGGCGCGGCACGGGAGCGGACAGCAGCGGGACGCGATCCCGCGCAGATGCGCTCGCGCTCCTCGGGGGCGAGCGTTCGCTCCAGCTGCACGTCGTTCTGGCCGCCTGCGACGTTGGACCGATACAGCCCGGTCGCCTGCGTGGCGGGGACGAACGGGAAGTTGCGGCTCTGCGCCTCGACCTGCGCGGTCTGGATGCCGTTCCTGACGGCGACCGCGTTGATCCAGACGTCGTCAGCGGTCGGCGCGCTCTCGAGGAACCCCTCTCCCTCGTCCCGCAGCCGCTCGAGCAGCGCCACCGGCAGCAGCTGCCCCGAGACGCCAGTCCCGAAGTGCGCGAAGCTCGGCGCCGTCCCCGAGGCCGGGCGCCACTCCCGATACGGTCGCAGCGCGCCGTCGAGGCACGGGATCTCGTGCGCCCGGAACGCGTGCACGAGCTCCGGCCGCGCGCGGTGCGCCTCGACCAGCACCCGCAACCACCGGGCGGGATAGACCATGTCGTCGTCGCTCACGACGAGCGGCAGCTCGTGGCGGAGGATCGCGGACACGTAGGGCCAGTACTTCGCGTGCACTCGCAGGCCGGGCGCTGCCGGGAGGATCTCGAGCCCGCGCCGCTGCAGGCGCAGCAGGGGCGACGGCAGCGGGCGAGCGAGATCGGGCTCATCGAGGAAGAGGATGAGCCGGCGCGGCAGGATGTCGCCGCGCGCGATCGACTCGAGCGCGACCCAGACGAGGCGGATGCGCTCTCCGTGCGTCGTCATCGTCACGACGGCGTCGCCGCTCGGATCGACGACGGGTGCGCGCGAGCGCAGGTTCTGCGCGCGCAGGCCGGCGATCTCGCGCAGCAGCCGGGGCGACGGGCGGTCGTCCTGAGCGGCGGTCGCCTGCTCGTGGAGCGGCACCCCCACGGTCCTCGACAGCAGCCTCCGACCGGTGGACCGGGCGCGGGCCATCGAGCGCTGCAGGGCTGGAACCGGCATGCGATCACCATAGTCGCCGCGTGCCCAACCCTTGACAGTGGCGGAAGTTTGCTGGCAGGGTAACCGACTTGTACCCCATCATCCTCTCGGAATGAGATCCATGCGCCGTCTTGCGCTCACCTCCCTCGCTCTCGCCGCCGTGGTCGGCGCCGCCGTGCTCGGCCCGGCGCCCGCGGCAGAGGCCGCCGACAGCCGGATCGCCGGCATGGACCGCTTCGAGACGAGCGTGCTCGCCTCACGGCAGCTGCCGGCCGGCGACGCGGTCTTCCTCGCCTCGGGCGTCTCCTTCCCCGACGCGCTCGCCGCCGCACCCGTCGCCGCCGCCGAGGGCGCCCACCTGCTGCTCGTGCGCCCCGACGGCATCCCGACGTCGGTGCGGGCGGAGATCGCCCGCCTCGCTCCGAGCGAGGTCGTCGTGCTCGGCTCCGAGGCGACGCTCTCCGCTGCGGTCGCCGCGCAGGCCTCGCAGGCCGCGCCCCGGGCCGAGGTGACGCGCATCGGCGGCGCCGACCGCGTCGAGACCTCGATGCTGCTGCTCGACCGGATGCGGAAGCACACGTCGGTCCGCGACGTCTGGGTCGCGAGCGGCGCCGACTTCCCCGACGCGCTCGCCGCGGGCGCGGTCGCCGCGCGCGACGGCCACGGCCTCGTGCTGACGACCGGGGCGGACGCGTCGTTCCGCCAGCAGATCAGCGCGCGCATCGGCGGCGTCGAGCGATTCCACATCCCGGGCAGCGTCGCGAGCGTGGGTGCCGACGTGCAGTCGCTCCTCTCGAGCACGGGCCGCACCGTGACGCGGTTCCCCGGCGCCGACCGCTACGAGACCGCGGTGCAGATCAACCAGCGCTTCACGCCCGCGCGCAGCGGCGGTCAGCTCGTGCTCGCGAGCGGCACCGACTTCCCCGACGGCCTCGTCGGCGCCGTCTACGCCGGCCTCCGCGGCGAGCCGCTCTACCTCACGACACCCGGCTGCGCCTCGAGCGGCTCCGTCGCCGCGGAGCGCGACCGCGTCGGCAGTCGCGGCATCACCGTGCTCGGGGGTGTGACGACCGTCTCCCCCGTCGCCGCCGCGCTCGTGCCGTGCGGAGCGCTCGACGCCTCGGCCTCCGACCTGCTCGACCGCATCAACCGCGAGCGCGCGGCCGCCGGCGTCCGTCCGCTCGCGGCCGACGGCTGCCTCACGCGCATGGCGGCCGGCTGGGCCGGCGCCATGGCCGAGGGCAACCTCGCCGGCTCGGCGCACAACCCCTCGCTCACGGCCGAGGCGCGCGCGTGCTCGCTGCGCGGCTGGGGCGAGAACGTCGGCCGCACGAGCGGCTCGAGCCCCGACACCGCTCGCATCATGAGCGCCTGGATGGCCTCGGAGGGGCACCGCAACAACATCCTCCGGTCGAGCTTCACGCACATCGGCATCGGCGTCGACCGCGGCTCGAACGGCTCCTGGTACTACGTGCTCGACTTCGGCACCCGCTGAGCCGGAGGGCCCCCGGATAGGATCGGAGCTCCGACGCAGCCGACCGGGGGCCATCGGCCTCGAGCGGTCCTCGTCGTCGGCGGGCAGCATCCGCCCGCCGGAGGCACGACTCGAGACGGAGCGGGAGGCGCCATGGCGACCAGGCTGACGGTCGTGCTCGACGAGGTCGGGGAGCGCACGCCGACGATGGTCGGCCGCTACTCGACCGAGATGGCGCGCGCGCTCGCCTGGACGGCGCCGGATGGCGTCGAGGTCGGGGCGATCGCCGCGAAGCTGAGCGACGGCCGCGCCGCGCGCGCCGAGGCGCAGCTGCCGGGCCTCGCCGAGCTCCGTCGCACGGCGGTGCCGGCCCGCGAGCTGCGCGAGGCTTGGCTGCACTCGTTCACGACGCTCCCCGTCCGCGGCCTCGTGCACGCGACGAGCCTCATGGCGCCGCTGCGGCGCGAGCCGTCGCACGGCGACCAGGTCACCGTGACGGTGCACGGCCTGCAGCCGTTCTCGGACCGCTCGAAGCGCAAGCAGCAGTGGTTCGACCGGGCGCTGCGGCGCGCGCTCCAGCTCGCCGACGGGATCGTCGTCCCCTCCACGGCCATCGCCGAGGACCTCTCCCTCCTGCACGACACCGGCGACCGCGTGCGCGTCGTGCACCCCGCTCCCTCGACCGCGCTGCTGCGCGCGGCCGAGTCGGAGGCGCCGCTCTCGCTGCCGGAGGAGTTCGTGCTCGCGATCACGAGCCCGGGCGCGCTCGGCCAGGCGCGTCGGCTCATCGAGACGGTCGCGAGCCCGAGGATGCCGGATGCCCGGGTCGTCGTCGCCGGTCCGGTGCAGTGGGGCGAGACCCGGCTCGCGGGACTCGCGGTCGAGGCGGGCATCCCCGCCGGCCGGCTCGTGATGCTCGGGCAGCTCGACGACGCCGAGCTCGCGCTCGCCCATCGTCGTGCGCTCGCGCACCTCCACGTCGCCGAGCAGGATGCGCTCGGGCTGTCGCTGCTCGACGCCGCGGCGCTCGGCACGCCCACCGTGCACCCCGCGACCCGCTCGCTCGTCGAGATCGCGAGCGGCGCGAGCGTCGCCGTCGACGGCGGCCCGCACGAGCTCGCGGGTGCGCTCGCCGACCTGCTCGCCGACGACGACGAGCGCGCCCGCCTGCGGCTGCTCGCGCAGGATCGCGCGCGGGCCTTCACGTGGGAGACGGCTGCCCGGCAGGTGTGGCAGCTGCACGCCGAGCTGTGAGCGCGCGCGTGAGCGTCGCCCTGTGCACGCACCAGGGCGAGCGGTGGGTCGAGGAGCAGCTGCGCAGCATCCTCGCCCAGTCGCGGCCCGTGAGCGAGATCGTCGTGGGCGACGACGCCTCGACCGACGGCACCCTCGCCGTCGTGCGGCGCGTGGCGAGCGAGACCGAGGTGCCCATCCGCATCCGTCGGCACGACGTGGCGCTCGGCGTCGCCGCCAACTTCGCCGACGCGATCGCCGCGACGAGCGGCGACGTCGTCGCGCTGAGCGATCAGGACGACGTGTGGCACCCCGACCGGCTCGAGCGGCTGCTGCCGCACCTCGAGGGGGTCGCGCTCGTGCACTCGAACGCGCGGCTCGTCGGCGCCGACGGCGCACCGCTCGGCTCGACGCTCGAGGAGTCGCTCGAGATGTCGGCGTGGGAGCGCGCCGCGCTCGAGGAGGGGCGCGCGCTCGACGCCCTCCTGCGGCGCAACCTCGTGACGGGCGCGACCGCGATCGTGCGGCGCGACGCGGCGGTCGCGGCGCTGCCCGTGCCGCCCGCCTGGATCCACGACGAGTGGCTCGCGATCTGCGCGGCGCTCGGCGGCGGGGTGCGCTACGTGCCGGAGACGACCATCGACTACCGCCAGCACGGCGGCAACGCGATCGGGGTGCAGCGGCTCAGCCTCGGCGGCAAGCTGCGGCGCGTGCTCGAGGCGGACTCGGGCAAGCACGCGCAGAAGGCCGCGCGGGCCGAGCAGCTCGCCGCGGAGGCGGCGCGGCGCGGCCTCGCGAGCGGCGCGGCGCTCGAGCGGCTCGTCGAGAAGGCCCGCCACGAGCGCTCGCGAGCGGCGCTGCCCGACGCCCGCCCGCTGCGCATCGGGGGCGTGCTGCGCGGCATCGCCCGCGGCCGCTACCGGCGCTTCTCGCGCGGCGCCTACGACGTCGCGCGCGACCTGCTCGAGCGCCACTGACGCGCAGCGGCTCGACTCACGGCTGCGGCGACTCGGCGGGCTCCCCCGTCGGGGGCGTGAGCGCGTCGGCATCGGCGAGCGCCGCCTGCACCATCGCGTGGATCGCGTCGTAGTCGGGGTCGCCGGTGTTCACCTGCGGCGGCACGAGCTCGAGGTTCGTGATGGGCAGCCGCCGGGTCTCGAGCGCGAGCTCGGAGAGCCCGCCGATCATGGCCTGCGGGATGTCGGTCTGCACCATGTCCTGGCCCGCGGCCGAGAGCTCGGTGTACTTGGTCAGCAGCGTCTGCGGCGTGAACTGGGCGATGATCGCCTCCTGCACCTGCCGCTGCCGCGCCATGCGCGCGTAGTCGGAGGAGCCGGCGCGGCTGCGGGCGTACCAGAGCGCGTGGTAGCCATCCATGCGCTGCGTGCCCGGCTCGATCCACTCCTCGACGGGCCCGCCCTCGATCGCGATCGGCACGCGCTCGGTCACCTCGAGCTCGAGGCCGCCGAGCGCGTCGACGAGCTGCTCGAAGCCCGACATGTCGACGAGCACGAAGAACTGGATCGGGATGCCCGTGACGCCCTCGACCGCGTCGCGCGTCGCCTCGATGCCGGGGCTCGAGCCGCGCGCCTCGGCGTCGGGGTAGAGCTCGGGATGCGCCTCGCCGTACGTGTAGGTGCCGTTGAGCAGGCAGTCGCTCGACGAGCAGTCGAAGCCGTCGGGCCACGGGCCCCACATGGGCGAGCCCTCCGAGAACGGCGCGTTCCGCAGGTTGCGCGGCACCCCGATCATCGTCGCGGCGCCGGTCTCGGCGTTGACGGTCACGACCGTCATCGAGTCGGCGCGCCGGCCCTCGCGGTCGTCGCCCGCGTCGCCGCCGAGCAGCAGGAAGGTGTATCGCCCGTCGACGGGCTCCACCGCGGGGCGCGCGAAGTCGAAGAGGTTCGCGACGAGGCCCCGGGATGCGTCGACGACGCTCGCGCCGTAGCCCGCGAGCGCCGCGGGCGCGACGGTCGCGAACACCGCGACGGCCGCGATCGCGGCGCGCGCTCCCCCGCGCACCTTGCGGAGCCGGGCGAGTCGCAGCGTGTCGAAGCCGAGCACGAGCCAGAGCACCGCGTAGGCGATGAGCAGCACCTCGACGACGAGCAGGCCGATCGAGTTGCCGATGAGCGTCAGCAGCGCCGAGCGCCACGCGAACCACAGGATCGCGCCGAGCGCGAGCAGGGCGACGAGCGCGAGCGTCGCGACGATCCCGATGCGGCCGAGGCGCCGGTTGCCGGCGAGCACCTGGGCGCTGCCGGGGAGCACGAAGCCGAGCAGCACGAGCCACCAGCCGCGCCGCTCCATGACCTCCGGGCGACGCGCGTCGGGGTCGCGGATCGAGGTGGCTGCCTGCAGCAGCGTCATGCGCTCGCGTCCACGCGGCCGCGGAGGGCCGCGGCCTTCTCGCCCACCTGTCGCTCGAGGTCGGCGGCGAAGGCGTCGAGGCGCTCGGCGAGCGCGGCGTCGGTGGTGCCGAGGATGCGCGCCGCGAGGATGCCCGCGTTGCGGGCGCCGCCGATCGAGACGGTCGCGACGGGGATGCCGGCGGGCATCTGCACGATCGAGAGCAGGCTGTCGAGGCCGTCGAGCCGCTCGAGCGGCACCGGCACGCCGATGACGGGCAAGCGCGTCATCGACGCGACCATGCCGGGCAGGTGCGCCGCGCCGCCGGCGCCCGCGATGATGACGCGCACGCCGCGGTCCGCGGCGCCGCGCGCGAACTCGACCATCTTGTCGGGCGTGCGGTGCGCCGAGACGACATCGACCTCGGAGGGGACGCCGAGCTCGTCGAGCACGGCCTTCGCCGCCTCCATGACCCGCCAGTCGGAGTCCGATCCCATGATGATGCTGACCTGCGAACGCATGGGCTCCAGGGTACGCACGCTCGCCATGGACGGCCTATCGCCTCGCCGCCCCGACGCATCCGCCGCCGGAGACCCGGGTGCCGAGCCTCAGGCGTCGAAGTGCGCGGCGGCCGCGCGCGCCCGGTAGGCGACCTCGTCGAGGTCGTCGCCGATCGCGGTGACGTGGCCGACCTTGCGGCCCGGCCTCGTCGCCTTCGCGTAGGAGTGCACCTTGACGTCCGGATGCGCGTGGAGCGCCGCGCGGTAGCGGTCGGTCATCGAGCCCGACGCGGGCCCCCCGATGACGTTGATCATGACGCTCGCCGGCGCGAGCAGGGCGGTCGAGCCGAGCGGCAGGTCGAGCACCGCGCGGAGGTGCTGCTCGAACTGGCTCGTGATCGAGCCGTCGATCGTCCAGTGACCCGAGTTGTGGGGCCGCATCGCGAGCTCGTTGACGAGCACGCGTCCGTCGCTCGTCTCGAACAGCTCGACCGCGAGCACGCCCGTGACGCCGAGCCCGTCGGCGATGCCGCGCGCGATGTCGTCGACGAGCGGCTGGATGCGCTCGGCGTGCCGGGCGGGAGCGAGCACCTCGGCGCAGATCGAGTCGCGCTGCACGGTCTGCACGAGCGGCCACACGAGCGTCTCGCCCGAGGGACGGCGCGCGACGAGCTGCGCGAGCTCGCGCGAGAAGGGCACGAGCTCCTCGACGAGCAGCCGCGGGCCTCCCGCCGCCGCGCCGTCGAGCCAGTCGTGGGCCTCGGCCGCGGCGCGCACGACGCGCACGCCCTTGCCGTCGTAGCCGCCCGTCGCGGTCTTCACGACGCCGACGCCACCGTGGTCGGCGAGGAAGCGCTCGAGGTCGGCGCGGGAGTCGACGGGGGCCCAGTCGGGCTGCGGCGCGCCGAGCTCGGCCATGCGCTCGCGCATGGCGCGCTTGTCCTGCGCGAAGCGCAGCGCGTCGGGCCCGGGGTGCACGCGATGCCCCGCGTCGACGAGCGCGCGCAGCACGTCCTGCGGCACGTGCTCGTGGTCGAACGTCACGACGTCGACGCCCTCCGCGAAGGCGAGCACGGTCTCGGCCTCGCGGTAGTCGCCGACCGCGGTCGCCGCGAGCGCGGCCGACATGCCATCGGCCTCGGCGAGCACGCGCAGCTCGATGCCGAGCTCCACCGCCGCCGGGATCATCATGCGGGCCAGCTGCCCGCCGCCCACCACGCCCACGATCATGCTGGCTGCACCTCCGGCTTGCCGAGCCCGACGACGCGGAAGCCGGCGGCGGACCACCGGGCGGCGTCGAGCGTGTTGCGCCCGTCGACGACGACGCGCGCTTGGGTCCACTGGGCGACCTCGACGGGGTCGAGCTCGCGGAAGTCTCTCCACTCGGTGCCGAGCGCGAGCACGTCGGCGCCCCGCACCGCGTCGGCGACGGAGCCGGCGATCTCGAGCGAGGGCAGGACGCGGCCGGCGGTCTCGCGCGCCTGCGGGTCGAAGCCGACGACGGATCGGCCCGCGCGCTGCAGGTGGCGGCAGACGTCGAGCGCGGGAGAATCGCGGACGTCGTCGCTGTCGGGCTTGAACGCGAGCCCGAGCATCGCGACGCGGTCGCCGCCGACGGCGTCGAGCTCGCGCTCGATGAGCGCTGCCATGCGGTCGCGGCGGCGCAGGTTGATGCGGTCGACCTCGCCGAGGAACGCGAGCGTGTCGGCGTGCCCGAGCTCGCTCGCGCGAGCCTGGAACGCGCGGATGTCCTTCGGCAGGCAGCCGCCGCCGAAGCCGAGGCCCGCGTTGAGGAAGCGTCGGCCGATGCGCGCGTCGAGGCCGATCGCGTCTGCGAGCAGCGTCACGTCGGCGCCGACCGTCTCGGCGAGCTCGGCCATGGCGTTGATGAACGAGATCTTGGTGGCGAGGAACGCGTTCGCGCTCACCTTCACGAGCTCGGCCGTCGCGAAGTCGAGCACGAGCCGCTCGGTGCCGCGTTCGAGCACGGAGGCGTACACCGCGTCGAGGCGCTCGACCGCCGCGTCGTCGCCCGGCTCGACGCCGTAGACGAGCCGGTCCGGCGCGAGCGTGTCCTGGACGGCGAAGCCCTCGCGCAGGAATTCGGGATTCCAGGCGAGGCGCGCCCCCGTCGGCCGCACGACCTCGGCGAGCCGCGCCGCGGTGCCGACCGGCACGGTCGACTTGCCGACCACGAGCATGCCGGCGCCGAGGTGCGGCTCGAGCGACGCGATCGCCGCGTCGACGAAGGCGAGGTCGGCGGCGTCGGAGCCGGGCAGCTGCGGCGTGCCGACGGCGATGAAGACGACGTCGCTCCCGGCGGCCTCTGCGACGTCGGTCGTGAAGCGGAGGCGACCGGCCCCGACACCCGCGCGCAGCAGCTCGGGGAGCCCCGGCTCGAAGAACGGCGGCTCGCCGCGCCCGAGCCGCTCGACCTTCGACGCGTCGACGTCGACGCCCACGGTGTCGAAGCCGAGCGAGGCCATCGCGGCGGCGTGCACCGCGCCCAGGTAGCCGCAGCCGATCACGGCGATCTTCATGGAGCTCCTCGTCATCTCGTCAGCGGCGGGTCACGCCGCGTCGACCCGGTCGGGCTCCGCGAAGCCCCGCGCACCCAGCAGCTCCGACAGCGTGCGCTGCACGAGCGACGCGCTCGGCACGTCGGCGAGCACGACCGCGCGGTCGCCCCCGGTCGAGAGCAGCACGTCGCCGGCGCCGAAGAGCGCCTGCAGCCCGCGCCGCCGCACGGTCACGTCGTGCACGCGCGAGAGCATCGTCTCGCGGCGCGTGCCGCCGAAGCCGCTGCGGATGATGACGCGCTCGGTCGTGAACACGAAGCCGCGCGAGAGCCACGCGAGGGTCGGCACGATCGTGAGCAGCGCGACCACGATGCCCGCGACGGTGAGCACCGCGACGTTCCAGAGCGGCCAGTCGACGCGGTCGACGAGCAGCGTCGAGAGCCCGACGCACGCCCACAGGACGAGCACGGGCACGACGAGCACGCGACCATGCGGTCGCATGCGCGCGATCACTCGCTCGTCGCCGGCTTGCACGCGACGATTCTCCCCCATCACCGCACGTGCACGACGTCGCCGGCCCGCACGTCGACGATCCCGTCGCCGGTGTCGACCTGCAGCTCGCCGTCCGCGCCGAGGCCCACGGCGCGGCCGCGCAGCTCGCCGGAGGGCAGCGCCACGCGCACGTCGCGGCCGATCGTCGCGAGCTCGGCCGCGATCGCGGCGCGCAGCCGCTCGGTGCCGAGCGCCGGCAGCAGGCCGTCGAGCGAGCGCAGCACGTGGCACAGGACGGCGTCGGCGAGCACCGGCGCGGTCCCCTCGGCTCCCTCGAGGGTCAGCGACGTCGCGTGCTCGGTGGGCAGCTCGTCGCGCGAGAGCGTGAGGTTGACGCCGAAGCCGACCGCGACGCCCGTCCGCCGCCGCTCGCACAGGATGCCAGCGACCTTGCGCCCCTCGATGAGCACGTCGTTCGGCCACTTGATCGACGCGCGGTCGGCGACGAGCGTGTCGAGCGCGTCGGCGAGCGCGAGGCCGGCCGCGAGCGGCAGCCACCCGATCTGCTGCTCGCGCAGGCGCTTCGTGCGCACGAGCACGGTCGCGGCGAGGCACTTGCCTGCCGGCGAGACCCACTCGCGTCCGAGCCGACCGCGGCCGGCGCGCTGGTCGAGCGTCGCCCACGTCGTGAGGTGCTCGGCGCGCTCGTCGACCGCGTCGAACGTCGAGCCGACCGTGCCGAGCTCGATCACGCTCGCGGCCCGCGCTGCACCGGGGAAGAGCATGGGCCCAGCCTATGCGGCCGAGCGGCTCCGCATGGAGACGATCGCCACCGAAGTGCGCTGGAGCGCTGTGGGAGTCCACAAAGGCCTGGCATGCGCGCCCGTCTAGAGTGGCATCCGTGACCCACGAGACGCCGGCTTCGAACGACCTCACGACGACCGCCGCGCGGATCGAGGATCTCCGCCGCCGCCACGGCGAGGCGGTGGTCGACAAGGAGGCCAGGGCCAAGGAGCGCCAGGGCGCGAAGGGCAAGAAGACCGCTCGCGAGCGCATCGAGCAGTTCGTCGACCCGGGCTCGTTCGTCGAGTTCGACGCCTACGTGCGGCACCGCACGACCGCGTTCGGGATGGACGGCAACCGGCCCTACGGCGATGCCGTCGTGACCGGCATCGGCACCGTCCACGGCCGCCGGGTCGCGGTCTACTCGCAGGACTTCACGACCTTCGGCGGCTCGCTCGGCGAGGTCGCTGGCGAGAAGATCATCAAGATCCAGGACTACGCCATGAAGGTGGGCGTCCCGATCGTCGGCATGCTCGACTCGGGCGGCGCGCGCATCCAGGAGGGCGTCGTCGCCCTCGGCAAGTACGGCGAGATCTTCAAGCGCAACACCGCCGCATCCGGAGTCATCCCGCAGATCTCGATCGTGATGGGCCCCGCGGCCGGCGGCGCCGTCTACTCCCCCGCGCTCACCGACTTCGTCGTCATGGTCGACAAGTCGAGCCACATGTTCGTCACGGGCCCCGACGTCATCAAGACCGTCACGGGCGAGGAGGTCGGCTTCGAGGAGCTCGGCGGCGGCCGCACCCACAACACCGTCTCGGGCGTGAGCCACTACCTCGCCGCCGACGAGGACGACGCCCTCGACTACGTGCGCGCGCTGCTCGCCTACCTGCCCGACAACAACCAGTCGGAGGTGCCCGCCTACGACCACACCGCCGAGCGGGTCGTCAACGACACCGACCGCCGCCTCGACACGATCATCCCGGACTCCCCGAACCAGCCCTACGACGTGCTCGGGATCATCGAGACGATCATGGACGACCGCGAGTTCCTCGAGGTGCAGCCGCTCTACGCGCCCAACATCGTCATCGGCTTCGGCCGACTCGAGGGCCGCACGATCGGCGTGATCGCGAACCAGCCGAACCAGATGGCCGGCACCCTCAACATCGAGGCGGGCGAGAAGGCCGCGCGCTTCGTGCGCTTCTGCGACTCGTTCTCCATCCCGATCCTCACGGTCGTCGACGTGCCCGGCTACCTGCCCGGCACCGACCAGGAGTGGTCGGGCGTCATCCGCCGTGGCGCGAAGCTGCTCTACGCCTACGCCGAGGCGACCGTGCCGATGGTGACGGTCATCACGCGCAAGGCGTACGGCGGCGCGTACATCGTCATGGGGTCGAAGCAGCTCGGCGCCGACGTCAACATCGCGTGGCCCTCGGCCGAGATCGCGGTGATGGGAGGGCAGGGCGCCGTCAACATCCTCTACCGCAACGAGATCAAGCAGGCGGAGGCCGACGGGCACGACGTGGCGGAGGTGCGGTCGCGGCTCGCGAGCGAGTACACCTACAACGTGGCCTCGCCGTTCCTCGCAGCCGAGCGCGGTGAGCTCGACGGCATCATCGAGCCCGCCGAGACCCGCGTCATGGTGACGCGCGCCTTCCGCGCGCTGCGCACGAAGCGCGTGCACCGGCCCGAGAAGAAGCACGGGAACATCCCGCTGTGAACGACGCATCCGAGCCGGTCATGGTCGTCGTCGCGGGCTCGCCGACGCCCGAGGAGCAGGCCGCCGTCGAGGCGGCGCTCACCGGGATGGCGGCGGAGTGGGCCGAGACGAAGCACCGGCGGGTGCTCGACCGCGAGAGCGAGTGGCAGTCGAAGTCCCGGCTCCCCGACGGCCGGCGATGGCAGCAGGACTGACGGGCGCTCAGCCGCCCGAGGCGCTGCCCGGCACCGTCGACTCGGGCAGGCCGGTCGCTCCCTCCTGCGTCGCGCGCACGCGCGGCAGCAGCGCATCCTCGAGCAGCGCGACGCGCTGCACCGCGCCGGGCGCGCTGATGTGGTGCGGGTCGGCCCACGTGTAGACGCCGCCCGCGATGAGCGGGCACGCGAGGCGCTCGACGTCGCAGTACCAGCCGAGCGTGTCGACGAGGTCGCCGCCGCCGGCCGCGATCGTCTCGACCATGCGCTCGTGGCGCCGCAGCTCCTCGTCGCCGAGGGGCGCGATGCACGTCGTGAGGTCGTCGTCGGTCGCGACCGCGTCGAGGCACTCCTGCATCTCGGCGAACGGCGGCGCGCTGTCGAGCCACACGGAGCGCACGCCGAGCGCGTCGAGCTGCCGCATGAGGTCGAGCGTTCCCTCGGCGAGCCGCCGCCCGACGTCGACGCCGAGGTGGCGGTAGCCGTCGCCCACCCACCACGCGCCGTAGGTGATCACGACGAGGTCGGGCCTGCGCTCCGCGGCGAGCTCGAGCACGAGCGCGATGTGCGCCTCGCACGCAGCGGCCTCGTCGCCGAGCTCGCGCGCGACGACCGGCGCGCTCGAGAACGGGCACATCTCGCGGCCGAGCAGCTGCACGTCGGCGTGGCCCGCGAGGGCCGCGCGCACGCCGGGCGCGAGCGCGACCGCTTGCGAGTCGCCGACGAGCCACGCCTCCCGGCCGTGCGTCGCGGGCGGCGCGGGGTACCGGCACGCGTCGAGCTCGAGCTCGTCGACCGTCGAGCACTCGTCGACGAGCCACTCCGACGACTGGCCCGCCTCCCCCGAGACGGCCCCGCGCATCGGTGCCGTCGGCTTCGACACCGATTGCGCGACCCACTCCTGCAGCTGGGCGGGCGACTCGGGCTGGGGCGCCGCAGCCGCCTGGGCCGCGATCGCCCGCTCCTGGATGCCCGGCGCGATCGCGATCGCCACGGCCGCCGCGGTCGCGACCGCCGGCAGCAGCGGCACGAGCCGCGGCACCGACCGCGACTCGCGCGGACGCGGCCGGCTCGCGAGCGCGATGAGCCTCGTCGAGCCCCACGCGAGCGCGATCGAGAGGGCGAGCACGAGGGCGCCCGGCAGGAGCCCGACGCCGTCGCCCTGCGACGGGTCGAGCGCGACGAGCCCCTTCAGCACCGGCCAGTGCCAGAGGTAGAGCCCGTAGGAGATGCCGCCGAGCCACACGAGCGGCCGCCAGGAGAGCAGGCGGCCCACGGGTACCGAGTCCGCGCCGTGCCCGGCGAGCAGCACGAGCAGCGCGCCGGTCACGGGCCACAGCGTCACCGCACCGGGCTGCGCGAAGTGCTGCGGCAGCATGCCTGCGGTGAGCACGAGGGCGATGCCGACGACGGCCATGATCGCGCGCGCGAGGGGCGCGAGGGGGATGCGCGTGAGCACGAGAGCCGCGAACCCGCCGAGCGCGAGCTCCCACGACCTCGCGAGCGTGTCGTAGTAGGCGGGCACGGGATCGATCGCGATCTGCTGGTTGGCGTAGGCGAACGACGCGACGGCGGCGACGCCGAGCAGGGCGCCCGCGATCGAGCGCGCCCGCCGGGCAGCGCCGTCGCCGAGCGCGACGGCGAGGAGCCCGATGAGCACGATGCACAGCGCCGTCCACTGCCCCTGCACGCTCATGGCCCAGAAGTGCTGGAACTCGGACTTCGCGAGGCCCGCGCCGAGGTAGTCGGTCGCCGTCGACGCGAGCCGCTCGTTCATCCGGTACGTCGCCGCCGCCGAGATGTCGTGCGCGACGCGGTTGAGCAGCAGCGGCCCCGAGGCGATGAGCGCGATCGAGCCCGCCACGACGAGCACGATGCCCGCCATCGGGAAGAGCCGCTTCGCCTGCCGCCAGAGCGCCGCGATGATGCCGACGCGGCCGCTGCGCTCGATCTCGCCGATGAGGCTCGACGCGAGCAGGAAGCCGCCGATCGCGAAGAAGACGTCGACGCCGCCCGAGACGTTGCCGAACCAGATGTGCGAGGTCGCCACGAGCAGCGACGCGAGCGCGCGCAGACCCTGCAGGTCGTGGCGCCGGGGCGTCGTGGGTGCTGTCATCGTGGGCCGATCCGCCGCGGCACTCGCCCGGCATCCGACCGGCCATCGTAGCGTCGCGCCCCGCGTGCGTCCCGGGCAGCGGGCGGATTCCCAGGTTGCGCGTCGCTAGCATCCCGCTATGGCGAGGCTGCGCAGGGCGAAGCCCGGCACGGATGCGGGCATCCGGCGCCGTCGATCGGGGCGCGGCTGGGCGTACGTGCACGACAACGGCCGGAGGGTCTCGGCGGAGGACCGCGAGCGGGCGGAGTCGCTCGCCGTGCCGCCGGCCTGGACCGACGTGTGGATCGCCGCCGACCCCCGCGCGCACATCCAGGCGATCGGCGTCGACGACGCGGGCCGCACGCAGTACCGCTACCACCCCGAGTGGCGCGAGCGCCGCGACCGGGTCAAGCACGAGCGGGCGCTCGACCTCGCCGAGTCGCTGCCCGCGATGCGACGCCGGGTCACGCGCGACCTCGCGCTCGAGGGCCTGCCGCGCGAGCGCGTGCTCGCGGCGGCGCTCCGCATGCTCGACGCCGTCGCGATCCGCGCGGGCGGCGACGCGTACGCCGAGGAGCGCGGCACGCGCGGGCTCATGACCCTGCTGTGCCGGCACGCGAAGGTGACGGGCGACGCGGTGCGGCTGCGCTTCCCCGCGAAGTCCGGCCAGCGCTTCGACGTGACGATCGAGGACCCGGCGCTCGCGCGCTGCGTCGAGGAGCTGCTGACGCGGCGCTCGGGCCGCTCGCGGCTGCTCGCGTGGCGCGACGACGAGGGCGCGCACGCGCTGCGCGACGCCGACCTCAACGCGGCGGTGCGGGAGGCGACCGGCGGGGAGTTCACGGCGAAGGACTTCCGCACCCTGCACGGCACCCTCGTCGCGGCCGAGTCGCTCGCGCAGGCGCGCGACGTCGCCACGAAGACCGCGCGCGACCGGGCCATCCGGGAGGCGATCAAGGCCGTCTCGGAGGCGCTCGGCAACACCCCCTCGGTCGCGAAGTCGAGCTACATCGACCCGGAGGTCTTCGCGCGCTTCGAGCAGGGCGCGACGATGGGGCTGAAGGGCTCGCGCGAGCGGGCGCTGCTCGACCTGCTGCGCTGAGCCCGCTCACCGCTCCAGGCGGTACCGTCTGCAGATGCACGCGATCGTCTCCGGAGCCGGCGTCGCCGGGCTCGCCCTCGCGGGCCGGCTCGCGCTCGACGGCTGGAGCGTCGACGTGCTCGAGCGGGCTCCCGCGCCGCGCCGCGCCGGCTACCTCATCGACTTCTTCGGCCTCGGCTTCGACGCCGCCGATCGCCTCGGCGTGCTGCCGGCGCTGCGCGAGCGCGCCGAGTCCTACCCCGAGGTGCGCGCGGTCGACGCCACGGGGCGCGTGCGCTCGCGGCTGCCGATCTCCGTCGTCGAGCAGGCGGCGGGCGGCCGCTACCTGACCATCCTGCGGCCGCAGATCATCGAGGCCCTCCTCGCCGCGCTCCCCGACGGCGTGCGGATGCGCTGGGGCGCGCAGATCGAGACGGTGCACGACGAGGGCGGTCGCGTGAGCGCGCTGCTCTCGAGTGGCGAGCGGCTCGAGGGCGACGTGCTCGTCGGCGCGGACGGCGTCCGCTCGCGCGTGCGGCAGCTCGCGTGGGGGCCGCACGAGCGCTTCGTGCGGCCGGTGGGCGACCTCATCGCCGCCGCGTGGACGGGCGACGACCCCGAGCTCGCGGCCGACCTCGGCGGCCGCGTCGCGATGCAGGTCGAGCTCGACCGGCAGCTCGTCGTCGCGCCGCTCGGCACGACGGGCGTGACCGGCTTCGCGGTGCTGCGCGGCGTGGCCGAGCGCGACGCGCGCGCGGCCGTCGTCGACATGGGCGTGCTCGGCCGGCGCGCCGTGCGCAGCGCGACCGAGCCCTACCTCGACCGGGTCGCGCAGACGGTCGTCGAGCCGTGGGTGCGGGGCCGCATCGTGCTGCTCGGCGACGCGGCGGGCGCCGTCTCGCTGCTCGCCGGCCAGGGCGCCTCGATGGCGATCGCGGGCGCCGAGCGGCTCGCGGAGGAGCTCGCGTTCGCGCGCCACACGACGGACGTCTCGCGCGGGCTCGCCGCCTTCGAGCGCGAGTGGCGACCGGTCCTCGAGCGCGAGCAGGCGCGCGGCCGGCGGCTGGCCGGCGCCTTCGCCCCGCACTCGCGCATCGAGCTCGAGGCGCAGCGCGCGATGTGGCGCGCGACGGCGATCCCCGGCGTCGCGCACGTCGTGGCGCGCGCAGCGGGCGGCGTCGCGAAGGGCGGCTGACTACGCGTCGTCGTGGTCGAGCGCGTACTGCCGCTGCCACGACTCGGGCCGCGGGATGCCGAGCCCGTAGAGGTAGCGGATGAGCTGCCCGTGGTGCTGCGTCTCGTGCTCGAGCAGCGCGAGCGCGAGGCGCAGGTCGTCATCGGAGCGCAGCTCGCCCAGCCAGACCGCGACGTCGGCGGCGGTCTGCTCGAAGGCGGCGCGCACCGTCGGCGCATCCGTCATCTCCCACTCCTCGAGCGGGCCGCCGAAGCCCTGCCACGAGCCGGCTCGGGCGGCGCGCGGGTAGCTCTCGCGCGCCCCGAGCACGCACCAGAGCTGCCCCGCGATCGTGCTCGACGGCAGTCCCGGGAGGCGAGAGCCGAGCTGCTCGGGCGAGAGCCCGTCGAGGAGCTCGAGGTAGAGCAGGTTCGCGCGCTCGAAGCGGCTCGCGAGGACGTCGTCGAAGGCCATGCCGGATGCTACTGCGCCCGGCAGCGCAGAGTGTCGGCACTCTGCTGTTCCCCGGCCCGCGAATCGCAGAGTGTCGGCACTCTGCTGCTCCCCGGCCCGCGAATCGCGGAGTGTCGGCACTCGGCGATGGGGCTACCGGCGGAAGGACGCCACCGCCTCGACGTGGTGGGTGTGCGCGCTGGAGCTGAGGGTGACGGCCCCTTCGGGCCGTCACCGCGACGCCAGCGCCGACGCCCGTCCCGGGCGTCGGGAATCGCTCAGCGGCGGAAGGACGCCACTGCCTCGACGTGGTGGGTGTGCGGGAACAGGTCGAACGCCTCGAGCGAGTCGACGCTCCAGCCGCGCTCGGCAAACAGCTTCGCATCGCGCGCGAGCGCGACCGGGTCGCACGCGACGTAGACGATCTGCGCCGGCTCGAGCCCGACGAGCTGCTCGACGACCTCGCGGCCCGCGCCCGCGCGCGGCGGGTCGAGCACGACGACGCCGCGCGAGAGCCGCTCGCGCTCCGCCTTGCTCGCGCGCTTCGCGAGCTCGCGCAGCCAGCGGTCGACCCGGCCCGTCTCGGCGCTCGCGCCGAGCCACTCCGCGAGGTTCTCGCTCGCGTGGTCGGTCGCGACCTCGTCGGCCTCGATGCTCGTGACGCGCGTCCGCTCCCCCAGCACCTCGGCGATCGTCGCCGCGAACAGCCCGACGCCCCCGTAGAGGTCGAGCGACCAGCCCGCCGCGTCGACCGCGTCGACGTCGATCGCGCGACGCACCGCATCCGTCAGCACGCCGGGCGCCTCGCGGTGCACCTGCCAGAAGCCCGAGCGGTCGAGCTCGAACTCGCGCCCGCCGACCGTCTCGACGATCGTGTCGGTGCGGCCTCGCTCGGGCGCGCCCTCCATCGCGATGACGTCGACCTCGTCGCCGTACTGCACGTAGTCGACGGCGGTGACGCCCGGCAGTCGCTGGTCGAGCTGGGCCGAGAGGCGGATGCCCTCGGTCGCGAGCGGCAGGTCGGCCACCGGCACGACCTCGTGGCTGCGGGGCGCGAACGGGCCCTGGCGGCCGCGGTCGTCGACGTGGAGCCGCACGCGCGTGCGCCAGCCGAGGCCGCCGCGCTCGTCGTCGCCGGGCGCCGCCGCGACCGGCACCTCGCGCGTCATGCCGCCGGTGCGCTCGAGCGCGTCCTCGATGACGCGCTGCTTGAGCTCGCGCTGCCGCGGGAGCGCGATGTGGCCGAACTCGGCGCCGCCGGCCCGCTCGAGCGGAGCGCGGTCGATGGATGCCTCGTCCCACACGTGCGGGACGCGGTCGGGCGACGCCGACACGACCTCGAGCGCCACCGCGGTCGCGAACGACTTCTTCACCTCGACGACCTGCGCGCGCACCGTCTCACCGGGCATCGTGTCGGGCACGAACACGACCCGCCCGCGCTCATCGGAGTCAGTGCGGTGGCGGCCGACGAATCGGCCTCCGTGCGCGACGTTGTCGATCGTCAGCTCGACGATCCGGCCCTCTGCGATGTCCTGCGGCATGGCTCCATCCTCCCGCATCCTCGCGGCAGGACGGCTCAGTCGAGCGAGCGCAGCGTGCTCGCGATCGCCTCGGCGCTGCGCTCGAGCGCCGCGCGCTCCGCGGGCTCCATCGGCACCTCGAGCACGCGCTCGACACCGCCGCGCCCGAGCACGGTCGGGAGCGAGAGCGCGACGCCCTCGAGGCCGAGCTCGCCGCCCAGCACGCTCGAGACGGGCAGCACCGCGCGCTCGTCGCGCAGGATCGCCTCGACGATGCGGGCGGTCGAGACGCCGATCGCGCTCGAGGTCGCGCCCTTGCCCTCGATGATGCGGTAGGCGGCGTGCATGACCTCGTCGGCGATGCGGTCGAGCTCGGGCTCCGGGAAGCGCAGCTCGCCGTCCTCGCGCCACTCGCGCACGAGCACCGGGCCGATCTTCGCGCGCGACCAGAGCGGGAACTCGCTGTCGCCGTGCTCGCCGACGATGAGCGCGTGCACGCTGCGCGGGTGCACCCCGACGAGCTCCGAGAGGCGCCAGCGCAGCCGCGACGTGTCGAGGACCGTCCCCGACGAGAGCACCCGCGCGCTGTCGAGGCCGCTCTCGCGCTGGGCGACGACGGTGAGCACGTCGCACGGGTTCGTCACGATGAGCAGGATGGCGTCGGGCGCGTGCTCGCGGATGCCCGGCACGAGCGCGCGCACGATGTCGGCGTTGCGGGCGGCGAGCGCGAGCCTCGGCTCCCCGGGCTCCTGCTTGGCGCCCGCGGTGATGACGACGACGTCGCTGCCGGCGATGACGCGGAGGTCGCTGCCGCCCTCGATGCTCTTCGCGGCGAGGAACGGCATCGCGTGGGCGAGGTCGAGCACCTCTGCCTCGACCTTCGCCGCGGCGAGGTCGTGCAGCGCGACGACGTCGGCCGAGCCGCGGATGAGCGCGGCGTAGGCGATCGCGACGCCCACGCCGCCCGCGCCGATGATGGACAGCTTCGTCGGTCGGCTCTGCTCCATGGCTCGACGCTAGGGGAGTCGCCCGCTCGCGCGCCACTGCCGCAGCGCCGATCGCCCGGCGCCGAGGCTCAGCCGCCGATGCGAGGATCGTGGCGTGCAGCTCATCCTCGCCTCCGCCTCCCCCGCCCGGCTCGCGCTCTTGCGGCAAGCGGGCATCGAGCCGATCGTGCGGCCGACCGACCTCGACGAGGAGCTGCTCGTCGCGGCGCACGAGGCGGAGCACGGGCCGCTCTCGCCCGAGCGGTTCGTGCTCGTGCTCGCGCGCGCGAAGGCCGAGGCGCTCCTCGACGAGGATCCGCTCAGCGACTTCGACGGGCTCGTGCTCGCGGGCGACTCCTCGCTCGAGCTCGACGGCGCGATGCTCGGCAAGCCGCACTCGCCCGAGCGCGCCAGGGAGCGCTGGCTCGCGCAGCGCGGCCGCACGGCGACGCTCCACTCGGGGCACTGGCTGCTGCGCGTGCGCTTCGGCGAGGTCGTCGGCTCGGCCGGCGCCACGACGGCGACGAGCCTCGACTTCGCCGCCGACATCGACGAGGCCGAGATCGACGCCTACGTCGCCACCGGCGAGCCGCTCGAGGTCGCCGGCGCCTTCACGATCGACGGCCGCGGGGCCGCGTTCATCGACCGCATCGACGGCGACCCGTCGACGGTCGTGGGCATGAGCATCCCGGCGCTCCGGCGCCTCGCGCGCGAGCTCGGCGTCGCGTGGCCGACGCTCACCGCCTGAGCCGGCGAGCATCCGCGGACCGCACTCTGCGATCTCGCAGGCTGAGCGCCTAGCGTCGCGGATCCGGCATCGAGGAGGGACGAGCGTGGTGGATCGAGCGATGTGGGTGTGGATGCACGAGGCCGCGCCGCCGGACCCGGCCGCGGTCGCGGCGCTCGCGGTGCAGCAGCGCGTGACCGAGGCGTTCGTGAGCGTGCCGTGGGGCGGGCCGACGCCCGCGACGCACGACCAGGTCGCGGCGCTGCGCGGCGCGGGCGTGCGCGTCTCGGCCCTCGGCGGCGACCCCTCGTGGACCACGGGCGCCGACGCGGTGACGTGGATGCAGCGGGCGACCGCGGCGTTCCTCTTCCAGGGCGTGCACCTCGACGTCGAGCCGTGGACCCGCCGCGATTGGGCCGGGCGCGAGCGCGAGCTGCTCGACGGCCTCGCGCGCACCGTGCGGGACGTCGCGGCGCGCACCGACCTGCCGGTCGAGGTCGACCTCTCGCCGTGGCTCGCCGAAGCGCATCCGCGCCAGTTCGGCGACATCGTCGCGCGCGCCGACGCCGTGACGCTCATGGCCTACCGCGACCGCGCGGCCGACATCCTCGCGTCGAGCGCGGCCGCGCGGCGTGCGATCGCCGGCGCCCGCAAGCCCTACCGGGTGGGCGTCGAGACGGGTCCCGTCGGCGACCCGGAGCCGAGCGCGGGGCAGACGTTCGCCGACGACGGCCGCACCGTGCTCGAGCGCGAGCTCGCCGCCGTGACCGGGAGCCTCGCGGGCGATGCTCGCTTCGCGGGCGTGGCGATCCACGACTTCGAGGCCTGGCGCGCGCTGCAGCCGTGACCGGCTACGTCGACTGCTGGGTCGGCACCGCGCCCGTCTCGGCGAGCCCGGCATCCGCCTCGAGATCGATCGCCGCTTGCTCGAACTGCGCGTTGAGCAGCCGCCAGTACGCGCCGCGCGCCGCGACGAGCTCGTCGTGCGTGCCCTGCTCGACGATCGAGCCCTGCTCCATCACGAGGATGAGGTCGGCGTCGCGGATGGTCGAGAGCCGGTGCGCGATGACGAACGACGTGCGATCGGTGCGGAGCGCCGCCATCGCGTGCTGCAGCAGCAGCTCGGTGCGCGTGTCGACCGACGACGTGGCCTCGTCGAGGATGAGCACGCTCGGCTGCGCGAGGAACGCGCGCGCGATCGTGACGAGCTGCTTCTCGCCCGCCGAGAGGTTGGTCGCGTCCTCGTCGATGACGGTGTCGTAGCCCTCGGGCAGCGCGTGCACGAAGCGGTCGACGTACGTCGCGCGCGCGGCCTCGAGGATCTGCTCCTCCGTCGCGTCCGGTCGACCGTAGGCGATGTTGTCGCGGATCGTGCCGCCGAAGAGCCACGTGTCCTGCAGCACCATCCCCGTCTGCGAGCGGAGCGCATCCCTCGTCATCGTGCGCGTGTCGACGCCGTCGAGCAGGATGCGGCCGCCGTCGACCTCGTAGAAGCGCATGAGCAGGTTGACGAGGGTCGTCTTGCCCGCTCCGGTCGGGCCGACGATCGCGACCGTCTGGCCCGGCTCGACCTCGAGCGAGAGGTCGTCGATGAGCGGCTTGTCGGGCGAGTACGAGAAGCGCACGCGCTCGAACGAGACGCGGCCCGAGCCGGGGGCGGGCGTCGCGCCGCCCTCGTCGGGCTCCTCCTCCTCGGCGTCGAGCAGCTCGAAGACGCGCTCGGCGCTCGCGACGCCCGACTGCACCATCGTGACGGTCTGGCCGATCTGGCCGAGGTTCTGCGAGAACTGCTGCGAGTACTGGATGAAGGCCTGCACGTCGCCGACGAGGATCTGGCCTGCCGCGACGAAGAGCCCGCCCGCGACCGCGACGAGCACGTAGCCGATGTTGCCGACGAAGGTCATGAGCGGGAAGACGAGCCCGGAGATGAACTGCGCCTTGAACGCCGCGTCGAAGACGCCGTCGTTCTCCTCCTTGAAGCGTGCCCGCACGGCCTGCTCGCGACCGAAGACCTTGACGAGCGCGTGGCCGGTGAAGGCCTCCTCGACGATCGCGTTCATGCGGCCCGTGCGGCGCCACTGCTCCTTGAACAGGCCCTGCGCCGGACCCATCACGGCGCCGAGGATGATGCCCGTGAGCGGCACCGCGATGAGCGCGATGAGCGCGAGCCACACGTTGATCGTCAGCATCATGACGAGCACGCCGACGACGCTCAGCAGCCCCGTGACGATCTGCGACATCGTCTGCGAGACGGTCTGCGAGACGTTGTCGAGGTCGTTCGTCACGCGCGAGAGGAGCTCGCCGCGCTGCGTGCGGTCGTAGTACGCGAGCGGGAGACGGTGCACCTTCTCCTCGACGTCGCGCCGCAGCCCCTGCACCGTGCGCTGCACGACCCGGTTGACGACGAAGCCCTGCAGCCACTGGAAGAGGCTGCCGGCGAGGTAGACGGCCAGCACGACGAGCAGGATGCCGCCGAGCCGCTCGAAGTCGATGCCCGCGCCGGGCACGAGGTCGGGCATGCGCTCGATCATGTTGGCGAAGTCGTCCTGGCCGCTGGCGCGGAGCCCCTCGACGACCTGCGCCTGCGTCGCGCCGGGCGGCATCTGCCGCTGCACGAGCCCCTGCACGATGACGTTCGTCGCCTCGCCGAGGATGCGCGGGCCGAGCACCACGAGCACGACGCCGATCGAGCCGAGCGCGAACACGAGCGCGAGCAGCCAGCGGTAGGGGTGCATGAGGCGCAGCAGGCGCAGCGCCGAGGCGCCGAACGACTTCGCCTTGCCGGGCGGCGGCTCCCAGTCACCCGCGCCGATGCGCGCGGCCTCAGCCTGCTCGGCCTCGAGCCGCTCCTCCTCGGTGAGCTCGGGCTCCGGCTTCGCCGGTCGCTCCTTCTTCACGCGTGCCATCTCAGGCCTCCACTGCCATCTGCGACTCGACGATCTCGCGGTACGTGTCGTTGCCCGCGAGCAGCTCCTCGTGCGTGCCCGAGCCCACGACCCGGCCGCGCTCGAGCACGACGATCCGGTCGGCATCGACGATCGTCGAGACCCGCTGGGCGACGACGATCTGGGTGGTCTCGCCCACCGCGTCCCGCAGCGCCGACCGCAGGCGCGCATCCGTCGTGAGGTCGAGCGCCGAGAACGAGTCGTCGAAGACGAGCACGTCGGGCTCGGCGACGAGGGCGCGGGCGATCGAGAGCCGCTGGCGCTGGCCGCCCGAGACGTTCGTGCCGCCCTGCGCGATGCGGGAGTCGAGCTGCTTGGGCATCTGCTGCACGAAGCCCGCCGCTTGCGCGATCTCGAGCGCTCGCCACAGCTGCTCGTCGGTCGCGTCCTCGTTGCCGTAGCGGAGGTTCGAGGCGACCGTGCCGGCGAAGAGGTAGGGGCGCTGCGGCACGAGCGCGATGCCGCGCCAGAGCGCCTCGGCGTCGAGCTCGCGCACGTCGACCCCGCCGACGAGCACCGCGCCGCCCGTCGCGTCGAAGAGCCGCGGGATGAGGTTCACGAGCGTCGTCTTGCCCGACCCGGTCGCGCCGATGATCGCGAGCGTCTCGCCCCGCTCGGCGCGCAGGCTCACGCCGTCGATGACGGGGTGCTCGGCGCCCGGGTAGCGGAAGACGACGTCGCGCAGCTCGACCGTGCCGGGCGAGGCCTGCTCGCGGCCGTCGACGACGCGCGCGATCGTCGGCTCGGTCTCGAGCACCTCGCCGATGCGGCGGGCGGAGACCGCCGCTCTCGGGATCATGATCGTCATGAAGGTGGCCATGAGCACGCCCATGAGGATCTGCATCAGGTACTGCAGGAAGGCCATCATCGTGCCGATCTCGAGCTCGCCCTGATCGACGAGTCCGGCGCCGAACCAGATGACCGCGACGCTCGAGACCTCGACGATGAGCATGATGACCGGGAACATCAGCACGAAGAGGTTGCCCGTGCGGATCATCGCGTCGGTGACATCGTCGTTCGCGACGGCGAAGCGCGCCTTCTCGCGCCGCTCCTGCACGAAGGCGCGGATGACGCGGATGCCCGTGAGCTGCTCGCGCAGCACCTTGTTGATGCGGTCGATGCGCTCCTGCAGCTGCCGGAAGATCGGCACGAGGCGCGAGACGAGGAAGCCGAGCACGACGAGCATGAGCGGCACCGAGACCGCGATGAGCCACGAGAGGGTCGCATCCGCCCGGATCGCCATGATGACGCCGCCGATCGCCATCATCGGCGCCGAGAGCAGCATCGTGCACGACATGAGGATGAGCATCTGCACCTGCTGCACGTCGTTCGTGTTGCGGGTGATGAGGCTCGCGGCGCCGAAGCGCTGCACGTCCTGCTCGCTGAAGTCGCCGACCTTGCCGAAGAGGTCGGCGCGCAGGTCGCGGCCGGCGCGCATCGCGAGGCGCGCGCCGAAGAGGATGGCGAGCACGTTCGCGGCCACCTGCCCGAGGCTCAGCGCGAGCATGAGCACGCCGAGCCGCCAGACGGTGCCGGTGTCACCGCGCAGCACGCCCTCGTCGATGATGTCGGCGTTGATCGTCGGCAGCATGAGCGTGAGCACCGACTGCACGAACTGGAACAGCACGACGAGCAGGAGCGACAGCATCGACGGCCGCACGTAGCGGACGATGAGCTTCCACAGCATGGGTCAGGCCTCCACGGGCTCGAGGGCGGATGCGTCGGGTCGGCGCTCGGGGTCGGCACCGGCACGGGGCTCGTCACCGGGGGCGGCGACGATGCCGTGCAGGAGCACCTGCATGATGTCGTCGACCGATGACACGGGCTCGTCGTCGCCCCAGCTCGCGGCGGCGGCCCACGCGAGCGTGCGCAGGACGTCGGCCGCGACGAGCGGCGTGACGCGCAGGTCGTGCGCGAACGGCTCGAAGCGCGCGGCGATGCAGCGCTTCGAGCGCTCGAAGTCGTCGCGGCGCTCGGCCGCGACGCGCTGGGCGATGGGACCGAGCGCCATCACGAGTCTGAACATGAACCGCATTCGCTCGACGACCACGGGCACGAGGCTCGCCACGACGTCGGCGACCGAGTCGGCGCGCAGGTCGAGATCGGGCTCGGCGTCGGTCATGTGGCGCTCGACGAGCGCGGCGAGCAGCGACTCCTTGTCGCCGAACGCCTTGAAGAGCGTGCCCTCCGCGACGCCCGCCGCGTCGGCGAGCTGGCGCGAGGTGACCGCGGCGCCGTGCTCGAGCACGGCCGGCGTCACGGCGTCGAGGATCTGCGCGCGCCGGTCGTCGGCGCTCAAGCGGGGCGGGGGCACGGCGCCCAGCGTAGATGAGTGAGCACTCACTCACAAGCGCGGTCCTCAGATGCCGGGGCGGCGCCTCCGGTCGCGCTGCCACGCCTCGGCGGAGCGGGCGATCGCGCCTTGCGCGGTCTCGAGCAGCTCCTGGGCGAGCGCGCTCCAGTCGGTGGTCGTCGACGCACTCGGCGGCCGCTCCCCTGCGCCGCGGCGCGCGTCGTGCTCGGCGGCGTCGAACGCGTGGGTCGCGCGCCGCACGGCGTCGCGGTAGGCGGCGAAGTCGGCGGGCGCCATGCGGGTGTCGAGGCTCGCGGGGCGCAGCTCGAGCGCGAGCCGCTGCTCGCGCAGGAACTCCTGCAGCGCGGGGCTCGACGCGTCGCTCATCGCCGGGTAGTCGATGGCCTTCGCCGCGTCGGTCTCGTAGGCGATCCAACGCGCTGTGAGGCGGTCGTGCTCGTCGCGCAGCCGCGCGAGCGGCATCGCCTCGAGCGGGGCGCGGCTCGCGGGCAGGGTCGCGCGCGCCGCCTGCACCGACGCGCGCCGGGCCTTGAGGTCGGCGACCGCGACCTTGACCGCGCGCTCCGCCGCCTGCACGCGGCGCTTCGACTCGAGCACCGCGCCGAGGCCCACGCGGCCGGCGGACTGCTCGGCCTCCGTCCGCAGCAGCTCGGCGCGCGCGACCTTGAGGTCCGCGCGCGATCGCGTCACGGCATCCGTCGCCCGCCGCACGTCGTGCATCGCGGCGTCGAGCTCGAGCCGCCGCCCGGCCGGGCGGCCGCGTCGCGCGCCGATGACACCGAGGGCGCCCGCTCCCGCGCCGGCGGGGGCGATCCACCACCACTCGGCCACGAGCGCCAGCACGACGGGGTCCACGCGTCCATGCTAGGCGCGCCGGGCCGCCCCGCACAGGGCGCTGCGCGTCCTCGACTGTGGGAATCCGCAACCGAACCGGGCATTCCTGTGTGGCGTGCGCACGCATCCGCCATGTCCTGCCGCTTAGGCTCTAGAACCATGCGCCGCATCACCAAGGTCCTCATCGCCAATCGCGGCGAGATCGCCGTCCGCATCATCCGGGCGGCGCGCGACGCCGGCATCGGCTCGGTCGCCGTCTACGCCGAGCCCGACCGCGACGCGCAGCACGCGCAGCTCGCCGACGAGGCCTTCGCGCTGCACGGCTCGACGAGCGCCGAGAGCTACCTCGTGATCGACAAGCTGCTCTCGGTCGCCCGCCGCTCGGGCGCCGACGCCGTGCACCCGGGCTACGGCTTCCTGGCCGAGAACGCCGACTTCGCGCGCGCCGTCATCGACGCGGGCCTCATCTGGATCGGCCCGAGCCCCGACGCGATCGAGCAGCTCGGCGACAAGGTCTCGGCCCGGCACATCGCCGAGTCGGTCGGCGCGCCGCTCGCGCCCGGCACGATCAACCCCGTCGCGGGCGCGGCCGAGGTGCTCGAGTTCGTCGACGAGCACGGGCTGCCGGTCGCGATCAAGGCCGCCTTCGGCGGCGGCGGCCGCGGCCTCAAGGTCGCCCGCACGCGCGAGGAGGTCGAGGAGCAGTTCGACTCCGCGACCCGCGAGGCGGTCGCGGCGTTCGGCCGCGGAGAGTGCTTCGTCGAGAGATACCTCGACAAGCCGCGCCACGTCGAGACGCAGTGCCTCGCCGACGCGCACGGCGACGTCGTCGTCGTCTCGACGCGCGACTGCTCGCTGCAGCGCCGCCACCAGAAGCTCGTCGAGGAGGCGCCCGCGCCCTTCATCACCGCGGAGCAGGACGCCGAGCTGCGCCGCGCGTCGAAGGCGATCCTGCGCGCCGCCGGCTACGTCGGAGCGGGCACGTGCGAGTTCCTCATCGGCGCCGACGGCACGATCTCGTTCCTCGAGGTCAACACGCGCCTGCAGGTCGAGCACCCGGTCTCGGAGGAGGTCACCGGCATCGACCTCGTGCGCGAGCAGTTCCGCATCGCCGAGGGCGAGGCGCTCGGCTACGACGACCCCGAGGTGCGCGGCCACTCGATCGAGTTCCGCATCAACGGCGAGGACGCGGGCAGCGGCTTCATCCCCCAGCCCGGCCCGGTGCGCGTGTTCCGCGCCCCGAGCGGCCCCGGCATCCGCGTCGACTCCGGCGTCGTCGCCGGCGACGTCATCGGCGGCAACTTCGACTCGATGCTCGCGAAGCTCATCGTCACCGGTCGCGACCGCGCCGAGGCCCTCGCCCGCGCGCGCCGCGCCCTCGCCGAGTTCGAGGTCGAGGGGCTCCCGACCGTGCTGCCCTTCCACCGCCGCATCGTCGACCACCCGGCGTTCGCGCCCGAGGGCGACGCGCCCTTCTCGATCTACACGTCGTGGATCGAGTCGGAGTTCGAGAACGACATCCCCGCGTGGGGCGGCGAGCCCTCCGAGCTCGGGGGCCCCGAGCCGCGGCGCACGGTCGTGGTCGAGGCCGACGGCAAGCGCATCGCGGTGTCGATGCCGAAGCGCCTGTTCTCCGACACGAAGGACGCCAAGGGGCCCGCTCCGCGGCGGATGCGCACGGCGCTCGCGGGCGGCGTGGGCTCCGGCACGATCGTCTCGCCCATGCAGGCGACGGTCGTGAAGGCGGCCGTCGCCGAGGGCGACCGCGTCGTCGCGGGCGACCTGCTCGTCGTGCTCGAGGCGATGAAGATGGAGCAGCCGCTCTCCTCCCCCGTCGACGGGGTCGTCACGGCGGTCGACGCACCGGTGGGCGCGACGGTGCCGTCGGGCCACCGCCTCGTCTCGATCACGCCCGACGAGGCCTGAGCCGCCCGCCGCGACCGGCGGCGCGCTCGGCTCAGGGCTCGAGCTGCTCCTGCGCGACGTGCATCGAGCGGGCCACGTCGGTGATCGAGCCCGAGAGCGACGGGTAGACGGCCCACGCGCGCGCGAACTGGTCGACCGTGAGGCGCTGCTCGATCGCGAGCGAGAGCGGCAGGATGAGCTCGGATGCGCGTGGTGCGACGACCACGCCGCCCACGATCGTGCCGAGGTCGGTGCCCGCGATGAGCTTGACGAAGCCGTCCTGCACTCCCTGCATCTTCGCGCGCGGGTTGTGCCGCAGCGGCAGCTTCACGATGCGCGCCTCGCGCTCGCCGGCGTCGATCGACGCCTGCTGCCAGCCGACCGTCGCGATCTCGGGGTAGGTGAAGATGTTGGAGGCGACGTTGCGGAGCGTGATCGGGCGCACCTCGTCGCCGAGCGCGTGGAAGATCGCCGTGCGCCCCTGCACCGAGGCGACGGATGCGAGCGGGAAGAACGCGGTGCAGTCGCCGGCGGCGTAGATGTGCGGCACCGAGGTGCGCGCGACGCGGTTGACGCGGATGTGGCCCGAGTCGGTGGTCTGCACGCCCGCGGCGTCGAGGCCGATCCCCTCGGTGTTCGGCACCGCGCCGACCGCCATGAGGCAGTGGCTCCCGCGGATCTCGCGGCCGTCGGAGAGCGTCACGACGACCTCGTCGCCGTCGCGCACGACGCTCGTCGCGCGCTGCTTGTTGAGCACGTGCATCCCGCCGCGGCGGAACACCTCCTCGATCACGTCGGCCGCGTCGGTGTCCTCGCCCGGCAGCACGCGCTCGCGGCTCGAGACGAGCGTGACCTCCGAGCCGAGCAGCCGGTAGGCGGAGGCGAACTCGGCGCCCGTGACGCCCGAGCCGACCACGATCAGGTGCGAGGGCATCTCCTCGAGGTCGTAGAGCTGCGTCCAGGTGAGGATGCGCTCGCCGTCGGGCTGCGCGCTCGGCAGCACGCGCGGGCGCGCGCCGACCGAGACGACCGCGGTGTCGAGCTCGAACGAGTCGAAGTCCTTCGCGTTCGCGCCGCCGGTCGAGACGGCCACCGTCGTCGGGCTCGTGAAGCGGCCGTAGCCCTCGACGACCTGCACGCCCAGGCTCTCGAGCGTCTGCCGCATGTCGTCGGACTGCCGGTTCGCGAGCCGGCGGATGCGCTTGTTGAGCTTCGTGAAGTTGACCGCGACCTCGGGGCGCAGCGGCCGGTCGCGGTCGCCGCGCGCGAAGAGCTGCACGCCGAGCTCGTCGGCCTGCTCGATCGCGGCGGCCGACTCGGCGGAGGCGATGAGGGTCTTGGAGGGCACGACGTCGGTGAGCACGGCGCTGCCGCCCACGCCGGCGCGCTCGATGAGCGTCACCTCCGCACCGAGCTGGGCTCCCGCGAGCGCCGCCTCGTAGCCGCCCGGTCCGCCGCCGATGATCACCACGCGCTGCTTGCGCTCGAATGCACTCACGTGCTCCATCATCCCGCATCCGCGCGATGGAGCTGAGCGCGCGTCAGCCCGCCGGGCGCTCGTGGATCGCCGTCGACAGCGCGCGGCCGTTGACCTCGGCGTAGAGCACGCCCTCGGTCACCGAGACGGTCATCGACGTGCGGCGCGCGACGGCGTCGGCGACCGCGTCGACGAAACCGGGGTCGAACGAGACGAGCCGCACGTCCTCGGGGCGGTGGATGCGCTTCCCTGCCCAGCGCGCGGCGACCCTCTCGGGGTCGCGGTGCGTGTAGACGGCGCAGCGATCGGCCGCCATGCTGCCGCGGTGCACGCGCTCGGCCTCGGGCGCGCCGATCTCGATCCACGCGACGAGCGCGCCCGTGCGGTCGCGCACGAGCACCGCGGGCTCGTCGCCGCCCGAGAGCCCGTCGCCGAAGGCGATGCCCTCCTCGTGCTCGAGGCACAGCGCGAGCACGCGCGTCACCATGAACGCCGCGGTCTCGGAGGGGTGCTGCGCGACCTTGAGCGAGAGCTCCTCGTAGACCCCGCGGTCGACGTCGGAGAGCTGCACCTCGAAGGTGTGGACGGTCGCGCCGATGGCCATGGTGACCCAGCCTACGGGCGCAGCGCCCTTAGAGTGGGCGCCATGACGCACCCCCTCGATGCCCCCGCAGACCCGCGCGAGGTCGCGCGCCAGGCCGCCGACGACATCCGCCGCATCACCGGCGTGGAGTCGCACGACATCGCCCTCACGCTCGGCTCCGGCTGGGCGCGCGCCGCCGACCTCATCGGCGAGACGACCCACGAGATCGCCGCGACCGAGGTGACGGGCTTCTCGAAGCCCGCGCTCGAGGGCCACGTCGGCACCATCCGCTCGGTGCTGACCGACGACGGTCGCCGCGCGCTCGTCATCGGCGCCCGCACCCACTACTACGAGGGCCACGGGGTGCGCCGCGTCGTCCACTCCGTCCGCACCGCGGCCGCGGCAGGCGCATCCGTCATGGTGCTCACGAACGGCGCGGGCGGCATCAAGCCGCACTGGACGCCCGGCCAGCCCGTGCTCATCAGCGACCACATCAACCTCACCGCCGACTCGCCGCTCGAGGGCGCGACGTTCGTCGACCTCACCGACCTCTACTCGCCGCGGCTGCGCGACATCGCGCGCGAGGTCGACGGCAGCCTCGACGAGGGCGTCTACGTGCAGTTCCGCGGGCCCCACTACGAGACGCCCGCCGAGGTGCAGATGGCGAAGGCGATCGGTGGCCACATCTGCGGCATGTCGACGGCGCTCGAGGCGATCGCCGCGCGCGAGGCGGGCATGGAGGTGCTCGGCCTGAGCCTCATCACGAACCTCGCCGCGGGCATCCAGACCACGCCCCTCTCGCACGAGGAGGTCATCGAGGCCGGCCGCGAGGCCGAGGGCCGCATCTCGCGCCTGCTCGCCGACGTCGTCGCCGCGATCGGCGCCCGAGCATGAGCCTCGACGCCGCCCGCGCCTGGGCCGCGGCCGACCCCGACCCCGAGACCCGCGCGGAGCTCGAGGCGACGATCGCGGCCGCCGAGGCGGGCGACGAGGCCGCGATGGCCGAGGTGACGGATGCGTTCCGCGGCCGCCTGCAGTTCGGCACGGCGGGGCTGCGGGGCCGCATCGCCCCGGGGCCGAACCGCATGAACACCGTCGTCGTGCAGCAGGCCTCCGCGGGGCTCGCGCGCTACCTCGTCGACCGGGAGCCCTACCCCTCGGTCGTGATCGGCTGGGACGGGCGGCGCGGCTCGGAGCGCTTCGCGCGGGACGCCGCCGAGGTCTTCGCTGGCGCTGGCGTGCGGGCGATCCTGCTGCCGCGGCTGCTGCCGACCCCCGTCACCGCCTTCGCCGTGCGCCACCTCGGCGCGAGCGCGGGCGTCATGGTGACCGCGAGCCACAACCCGCCCGCCGACAACGGCTACAAGGTGTACCTCGGCGGCGCCGACGAGGGCAGCCAGATCGTGCCGCCCGCCGACGCCGAGATCGCCGCCCGCATCGTCGAGGCGGCCGCCGTGCCCGTGACCGAGTACCCGCGCGGCGAGCCGGAGGTCGCGGGCGAGGGCGTCTGGGAGTCGTACGTCGCGGCGACCGCTGCGATCGGCCAGCCCGACCAGGGCATGCCGGGCGCCGGCGGCCCGCGCGTCGTCTACACGCCGCTGCACGGCGTCGGCCTCGAGACGGTGCGCGCCGTGCTCGACGCCGCGGGCTTCCCGCCGGTGACGGTCGTGCCCGAGCAGGCCGAGCCCGACGGCGCGTTCCCGACCGTTGACTTCCCGAACCCGGAGGAGCCGGGCGCGCTCGACCTCGCGATGGCGCTCGCCACGGCGGAGGGCGCCGAGCTCATCCTCGCGAACGACCCCGACGCCGACCGGCTCGCGGTCGCGGTGCCGGATGCGTCGGCGCCGGCCGGCTGGCGGATGCTCACGGGCAACGAGGTCGGCCTGCTGCTCGGCTGGGACGCCGCGCGCGCGGCGCGCGGGCACGGCGTGCTCGCCGCCTCGATCGTCTCCTCCCCCGGCCTCGGCGTCATCGCCGAGGCGCACGGGCTCGAGTTCGTGCAGACGCTCACGGGCTTCAAGTGGGTCTCGCGCGTGCCTGGCCTCGTCTACGGCTACGAGGAGGCGCTCGGCTACCTCGTGAACCCGGGCACCGTGCGCGACAAGGACGGCATCTCGGCGCTCGTGCGCATCCTCACGCTCGCGAGCGAGCTGCACGAGCGCGGCTCGTCGCTCGCCGAGGAGCTGCTCGCGCTCGCCGCCGAGTTCGGCGCGTTCGAGTCGGGCCAGGTGAGCGTGCGCGTCACCGACCTCGCGCGCATCCCCGCGCTCATGGGGGCGCTGCGGCAGGCGCCGCCGACCGAGCTCGCGGGCGCGGCGGTCGTCGCCGCCGACGACCTCGCGCTGCCCGAGCACGGCGAGATCGGCGACATCCTGCGCTTCACGCTCGACGACGGCTCGCGCGTCATGGTGCGGCCGAGCGGCACCGAGCCGAAGCTCAAGGTCTACATCGACGCGACGTCGACCGACGGGCCGCCCGCGGCGCGCGTGCGCGCGGCGCGCGAGCGCGTCGCGGCGATCGCCGAGGCGGTGCGGCCGCTGCTGGCGCGCGAGAGCTGAAGCCGGAGACCCGTTCGGGTCTCCGGCGCGACGCCAGAACCCCGGCCCGTCCCGGGCCGGGGTTCCCTACCGGCGCAGCGCCGCGATCGCGTCGTCGCGCGTCGAGGCGGCCGCGATGGCATCGGCGACACCCTCGCCGTCGAGCGCGTTCGCGAGCTCCGCGAGCATCCGCAAGTGGCCCTTCGGGCTCGTCGCGGCCATCCCGATGACGACCCGCACGGGGTCGTGGTGCGGGTGGCCGAAGGCGACGGGCTCGTCGAGCACGACGATCGCGAGCGCGTCGCGGCGCACGACCGCGCTCGGCCGCGCGTGCGGCACGGCGACGCCGGGTGCGACGACGCAGTAGGGCCCGGCCTGCTCGATCTGCTGCACGAGCTCCTCGACGTACGCGCGGCCGACCGCGCGCGCGGTCACGAGGTCGACCCCCGCGGCGCGCACTGCGGCGCGCCAGTCGGCGGCGTGCACCCCGGGCGCGAACGTCGCCTCGTCGAGCGGCAGCGTCATCGGAGGTCGTCGAAGCCGTCGGCGATCTCGTCCGCGAGCTCCTCCCGCTCCTCGAGCGAGCAGAAGGCGCCGGCGACCGCGTTCTGCGTCACCTCCTCGAGGTCGTCGAGGTCCCACTCGAACGCCTCGACCATGAGCCCCAGCTCGCGCGTGAGCGTCGTGCCCGATTGCAGGCGGTTGTCGGGGTTGACGGTCACCGCGAAGCCGAGCTGCAGCAGCAGGTCGATCGGGTGGTCCTCGAGCGAGTCGCCCCACTGCGCGATCGTGCCGGTCTGCAGGTTGGAGCTCGGGCTCAGCTCGAGGGGGATCTGCCGGTCCTTCACCCACTCGGCGAGCTCGCCGAGGCGCACGACGATCGCGTCGTCACGCTCCTGCTCGACCTCGATGTCCTCCGCGATGCGCGTGCCGTGCCCCAGCCGCAGCGCGCGACCGGCGAAGAGCGCATCCTCGATGCTCGCGAGGCCGTCGCCCTCGCCCGCGTGCACGGTCGCCGGGAAGTGCGCCCTCGCGAGCCGGTCGAACGCCGAGGCGAGCCGCGACGGCGGGAAGCCCGCCTCGGGACCGGCGATGTCGAAGCCGACCGCGCCCTTGTCGCGGTGCCGCAGCGCGAGCTCGGCGATCTCGTCGGCGCGGTCGAGGTGCCGCATCGCGCTGATGAGCTGGCCGACGCGGATGCCGCGGCCGTGCGACTCGACGAGGTCGATCGCCTCCTCGATGCCGGCCTGCACCGCCTCGACCGCCTGGTCGAGCGAGAGTCCGCGCTGCAGGTGCTGCTCGGGTGCCCAGCGGATCTCGCCGTAGACGACGCCGTCCTCGGCGAGGTCGAGCACGAACTCCTTCGCGACCCGGTGCAGCCCGTGCTCGGTCTGCATGACCGCGGTCGTGATGTCGAAGGTCTTCAGGTACTCCGGCAGCGAGCCGGAGTTCGACTGCGCGGCGAACCACGCGCCGAGCGCGTCGGCATCGCTCGCCGGCAGCTCGAGCCCGATCTCGTCGGCGAGCTCGAGCACCGTCTGCGGCCGGAGTCCGCCGTCGAGGTGGTCGTGCAGGCTGACCTTGGGCAGCGTCTGGATGTCGACGCCGTCGACCTCGTACCGGCTCATTCCGCCTCCGTCATCGGGGTGCATTGAGCCTCGATCGTATCGGCCGGGGCCGCGCCGCGGCATGCCGCCGCGGACCGAGGCACCGGTCGCGTCAAGCGCCCGACGCGGCGAGCCCGATCGCCGCGAGGATGAGCCCGCCCGCGACGATCCACAGTAGCGCCCACAGCGCGAGCATCGCGACGCTCAGCCAGATGCCCCACAGCGCCATCGTGCGGCCCGCGGGCTCGCGCTTGCGGGCCATGACGCCGACGACGATGCCCGCGATCGGCACGAGGATCGAGCCGCCGATGAAGATCGAAGCGAGCCCGAGCACGAGCGCGACGACGCTGAGCGTCTTCGGCTCCGACGCGCCGTAGGTGCTGCCCGCGGGCTGCGTGGTGTCGCCGACGTACGCGCTGCTCGGGCGGTTGAGCTGGGGATCGGTCACGACTGGCTCCTCAGGGGTGGCTGACTGGTGCGGATGCGTCGAGCCAAGCAGGACGCACGGCGCGAGCCTGGACGGCGGCTGGGTGCCGCCTCGGCGCCAGTCTCGCCGCCCGCGCCAGGCTGCGCAAGACCCGCGACCCGAGAGCGCGCGCGTCAGGCGATGCGCTCGCGCACGATCGGGGGCACCTCGACGACCGTGCCGGGCGCCGCGAGCTCCCACGCCCCCTCGAGCGCCTCGAGCGCACGCGGGATGCGGCTCTCGTCGTCGGCGGAGATGGTCCAGAGCGGGTCGCCCGCGCGCACCGCGTCGCCCGGCTTGACGTGCAGGTCGATGCCGGCGGCGTGCACGACCGGGTCGCTCGCGCGGGCGCGGCCCGCGCCGAGCCGCCACGCGGCGATGCCGAACGGCAGCGCCTCCTGCCGCGCGAGCACGCCGTCGCGCTCGGCGACGACCGTGTGCGTCTCGTTCGCGACCGGGAGCGGCGCGTCGGGGTCGCCATCCTGCGCGAGCACGAAGCGGCGCCAGACGTCCATCGCGCGGCCGTCGGCGAGCGCGGCCTCGACGTCCGCGTCGGGCTGCCCCACCGCATCCAGCATCTCGCGCGCGAGCGCGACCGTGAGCTCGACGACGTCGGCGGGCCCGCCGCCCGCGAGCACCTCGACCGACTCGCGCACCTCGTTCGCGTTGCCGATCGCGCGGCCGAGCGGCACGTCCATCGTCGTCAGCAGCGCGCGCGTCTCGACGCCCGCGTCGCGGCCGAGCGCGACCATCGTCTCGGCGAGCTCCTTCGCGCGCTCGAACTCCTGCATGAACGCGCCGGAGCCGAACTTCACGTCGAGCACGAGTGCGCCCGTGCCCTCGGCGATCTTCTTCGACATGATCGAGGATGCGATGAGCGGGATGGCCTCGACGGTGCCGGTGATGTCGCGGAGCGCGTAGAGCCGCTTGTCGGCGGGCGCGAGGCCCGAGCCGGCCGCGCAGATCACGCCGCCGACGGTGCGGAGCTGCTCGAGCATCTCGTCGTTCGACAGGTCGGCGCGCCAGCCGGGGATCGACTCGAGCTTGTCGAGCGTGCCGCCCGTGTGCCCGAGGCCGCGGCCCGACAGCTGCGGCACCGCGACGCCGAACGCGGCGACGAGCGGCATGAGCGGGAGCGTGATCTTGTCGCCGACGCCGCCCGTGGAGTGCTTGTCGACCGTCGGCTTGTCGAGCGCCGAGAAGTCCATGCGCTCGCCGGAGGCGATCATCGCGGTCGTGAGGTCGTGGATCTCGCGGCGCTCCATGCCGTTGAGCAGGATCGCCATCGTGAGCGCCGCCATCTGCGGGTCGTCGACGTAGCCGCGCGTGTAGGCGTCGATGAGCCAGTCGATCTGCGCGGTCGAGAGCGCTCCCCCGTCGCGCTTCGTGCGGATGATGTCGACGGCGTCGAAGGCCTCAGCCACGGTGCTCCCTCTCCTCGTGCTCTGCGTACTCGTCGAGCTGTGCCGGGCCGAACGCATCCGGCAGCACCTCGGCCATCGTGCGGATGCCGCTCACGGTGTCGAGCAGCATGCCCGGCGCCGCGTGCTCGAAGAGCAGCTGGCGGCAGCGGCCGCACGGCATGAGCCGCTCGCCTGCGCCGTTGACGCACGCGAACGCGACGATGCGCCCGCCGCCGCCCATGACCATCGCGCTCACGAGCGAGCACTCGGCGCACAGCGTGACGCCGTAGGCGGCGTTCTCGATGTTCGCGCCCGCGACGATGCGGCCGTCGTCGACGAGCGCCGCGGCGCCCACCGGGAACCTCGAGTAGGGCACGTAGGCCCGCTCCGTCGCCGCGACCGCCGCGTCGTGCAGCGCTTGCCAGTCGATCTCAGCCATGGCCGCCTACTGCTTGATGTACGGCTTGCCGCTCGCCGCCGGCGCTCGCGACTGGCCGATGAAGCCGGCGACCGCGAGCAGCGTGATGACGTACGGGAGCATGAGCATGAACTCGCTCGGCACCGGCGAGCCGATCGCGCCGAGCGTCTGCTGCAGCGCCGAGGCGAAGCCGAACAGCAGCGCCGCCGCCGTCGCCTTGAGCGGGTGCCACTGGCCGAAGATGACGGCCGCGAGCGCGATGTAGCCGAGGCCCGCCGTCATCTCGCGGTTGAAGGCGCCGGTCGTGTCGAGCGTGAAGTAGGCGCCGCCGAGGCCCGCGACGGCGCCGGCGAGCGCGACGTTCCAGAAGCGCAGCCGGTTGACCTTGATGCCGACGGTGTCGGCGGCGAGCGGGTGCTCGCCGATCGCGCGCAGCCGCAGGCCCCACGTGGTCTTGAACAGGCCCCACGCGATGACCGGCACGATGATGAACATCGCGTAGACGATGACCGTGTGCTCGAACAGCGCCGGGCCGATGATCGGGATCGTCTCGATCCCGGGGATGGGGATGCGCGGGAGCCGGTCGGGGGAGTTGAGCGCGGGGTTCGCGGTGAGCACCGAGGAGTAGAGGAAGTTCGTCAGGCCCACGACGAGCACGTTGAGCACGACGCCGACGATGACCTGCTCGACGAAGTAGCGGATCGCGAAGACCGCGAGCACCATCGAGACGAGCACGCCCGCGAGCATCGCGCCGAGGATGCCGAGCACGGCGCTGCCGGTCGACGAGGCGATCACCGCGCCGCTGAACGCGCCGGAGAGCAGCTGCGCCTCGATCGCGATGTTCACGACGCCCGCGCGCTCGGAGATGACGCCGCCCATCGCGCCGAAGATGAGCGGCACCGAGAGGCCCACGGTCGCGAACAGCAGGCCGGGGATCGGGATCATCTTGTCGGCGCCGGCCCAGACGAGGAACGCGACGACGAAGAGCACGCCGAACGCGAGCGGCAGCCAGAAGCCCTGCTTCCGCACCGTCGCGACGAGCCAGGTCGAGACCGCCGTGAGGGCGGCGAGGAGCACGACGACGACGATGCCGGTCGCGCGCACCGGGAGCACCGCATCCGGGAGGGCGACGAAGTCGCCGACGGAGGCGAGCCGCAGCGTCGTCGAGCCGTCGCGCGAGGCGACGACGAACAGCACGAGCGCGACGAGCGTGAGCACCGCGTACGAGACCGGTGCCTTCCAGTGCTTGACGACCGCGCGCTCGAGCTCGATCGTCTCGGCGTGCGGCTGCGCGGCGGTGGGCTGCTGCGTCGTCTCGGCGTGCGGCTGCGCGGCGGTGGGCTGCTGCGTCGTCACGACTGCGCTCCCTTCTGCTGGGTCATCGCGGCGAGCGCGGCCTCGTCGCGGCGCTGGCGGCGCGACTTCCTGCCGGGCTGCGGCAGGCCGAACATCGCGCGCACGAGCGGCGGCGCGGCGATGAACAGCACGATGAAGGACTGGACGACGAGGATGATGTCGACGGGCACGCCCTCGGCGGCCTGCATGCGGAAGCCGCCCGCCTTGAAGGCGCCGAAGAGCAGGCCGGCGAAGAAGGTGCCCCACGGCGTCGAGCCGCCGAGCAGCGCGACCGTGATGGCGTCGAAGCCGATGCCCGCGTCGATGCCGGCGGTGAAGCCGGTCGTCACGGCGCCCGTCACCTGCTGCGCGCCCGCGAGGCCCATGAAGGCGCCCGAGAGGAGCATCGCGTAGACCGTGAGGCGCTTGACGTTCATGCCGGCGTTGAGGGCGGCGGATGCGTTGTAGCCGACCGCGCGGAACTGGAAGCCCAGGTTCGACCGGTTGATGAGCCACGCGCAGACGATCACCGCGAGCACCGAGAGCAGGAAGCCCCAGTGCAGCACGAACGGCGGGCCGAAGATCGACGGCAGGATGGCCGTCTCGGGCATGGGCGGCGAGATGGGGTTGTTGCCGCCGGGGTTCTGCAGCAGGCCGGGCGTGCGCAACATCCAGGTGATGAACCAGAACGCGACGAAGTTGAGCATGATCGTCGAGATCACCTCGTGCGCGCCCGTGTACGCCTTGAGCGCGCCGGCGATGCCCGCCCAGATCGCGCCGGCGGCGATGCCGACGAGGATCGCGACGATGACGTGCAGGATCGGCGGCATCTGGAAGGCGAAGCCGACCCACGCGGAGGCCGCGGCGGCCCACAGCATCTGCCCGCGGCCGCCGATGTTGAACAGGCCGACCCGGAACGCGAGCGCGACGCCGAGGCCCGCGGCGATGAGCGGGGTGGCGAAGTTCAGCGTGTCGGTGAGCGGCTTGATGAGGTAGATGAAGCCGCGATCGGCAGCTGCGAAGTTGAGCACCGCGCCCTGGAAGAGGGCGAGGTAGGCGCCCGAGACCGCGGTCCAGACCGCCGAGAGCATGTCGCCGGGACGGGCGAAGAAGTAGCCGGCCGTCTCCTGCACGCGCTCGTCGGTCGCGGCGATGAGGATGCCGCCGACGACGAGCGAGGTGAGGATCGCGAGCACCGCCATCACGAGGTTGCCGCCCATGATGCGACGGAAGGCGCTCCCCCACGGGTCGTCGACGTCGGCGGTGCGGTCGTCGGTCGGGGCGACGGGTGCCGCGACCTGCACCTCCGCCTCGGCCGGCGCGTGGACGGCCGTGGGGGCCGCGCCGGAGTCGGGCGAGCCGCCCGGTCGCTGCGGGGCGTGGGGCTCGATCGGGTCGTCGGCGTCGCGCGGCGTCTCGTTCACGCTACGGCTCCCTTCGAGGGCTCGGGGTTCGGGGCGCCGGCGACGCGCTCGCCGGCCATCATGAGGCCGAGCGTGTCGCGGCTCGTGTCGGCCGGCACGATGCCGACGATGCCGCCGCGGTACATGACCGCGATGCGGTCGGCGAGGCCGACGACCTCGTCGAGCTCGGTCGAGACGACGATGACGGGGATGCCCGCGTCGCGGGTCGCGATGATCTGGCTGTGCACGAACTCGATCGAGCCGACGTCGAGGCCGCGCGTGGGCTGCGAGGCGACGAAGAGGGCGAGTGGGCGGCCGAGCTCGCGCGCGAGCACGACCTTCTGCTGGTTGCCGCCCGAGAGCGTGCCGACGGGCGTCTCGATGCCCTGCGCGCGGATGTCGAAGGACTCGAGCTTCTCGGCCGCGAAGCGGTCGCGCTCCTCGCGGTCGACGGTGCCGGCGCGCACGAACGGCGCGCCGCTGTAGCGGTCGAGCATGAGGTTCTCGGCGATCGAGAAGTCGCCGACGAGCCCGTCGACCTTGCGGTCCTCGGGCACGAAGCCGACGCCCGCGTCGAGCACCTCGCGCACGGAGTCGCCGATGAGCTCGTTGCCGTTGAGGTCGATCGAGCCGGTCACGCGGTGCTGCAGGCCGAGGATGGCCTCGGTGAGCTCGGTCTGGCCGTTGCCCTGGACGCCGGCGATGCAGAGCACCTCGCCGCCGCGTACCGTGAACGAAACGTCGTTGACGACCTTCTGGCCCAGCGCATCCAGCACCGTCAGGTTCGACACGACGAGCGCGTTGTCGGTGAGCACCGGCGGGTTCTTCTGCACCGTCAGCTCGACGGCGCGGCCGACCATCATCGACGCGAGCTCGGTCGTCGACGACTCGGGGCTCGCCTGGCCGACGACCTTGCCGAGCCGGATGACGGTGATGCGGTCGGCGATCGCGCGCACCTCGCGCAGCTTGTGGGTGATGAAGACGATCGCGGTGCCCTCGTCGCGCAGCTGCTGCATGATCGCCATGAGCTCGTCGGTCTCCTGCGGCGTCAGCACGGCGGTCGGCTCGTCGAACACGAGCACCTTCGCGTCCTGCGAGAGCGCCTTGATGATCTCGACCCGCTGCTGCACGCCGACGGGGAGGTCCTCGATGCGCGCGTCGGGGTCGACGTGGAAGCCGAAGCGCTGCGAGATCTCGCGCACCTTCTGGCGCGCGCCGCTCAGCCCGCCGAGCTCGCGCTCGTGGCCGAGCAGCACGTTCTCGGCGACGGTGAAGACGGGGATGAGCATGAAGTGCTGGTGCACCATGCCGATGCCGGCGCGCATCGCGTCGCCGGGGCCGGCGAACGACTGCGGCTCGCCGTCGAGCAGGATCTCGCCCTCCTCGGCGCGGTAGAGGCCGTAGAGGACGTTCATGAGCGTCGACTTGCCGGCGCCGTTCTCGCCGAGCAGGCAGTGGATCTCGCCCGCCCGGACCTCGAGGTCGATGTGGTCGTTCGCGGTCAGCGCGCCGAAGCGCTTGGTGATGCCGCGCAGCTCGAGGGTGGGTGCCCCGAGGGGAGTTGGCTCGACGGTCATGTGCCTTCCTTCGACGACGACGGCGACGACTGATGAATGTATCGGGGGCGCGCGGTCCGCGGGGCCGCGCACGCGCGTGGGGGCCGGCTTGCGCCGACCCCCACGCGCGCTGTGCCTGGTTACTCCGGGCTCGAGGGCGAGCCGACCTCGATCTCGCCGGCGATGATCGCCGCCTCGATCTCGTCGAGCTCTGCCTGCAGCTCGGGGTCGACCGAGCCCTCGAAGTCGTGGAACGGAGCGATGCTCACGCCCTCGTTCTCGAGCGTGCCGACGTACGGCTCGTTGCTGAAGTTGCCCGCGGCGGCCTCCTCGACCACCGTCTGGACGCCCTCCGACATGCCCTTCATGATCGACGTCAGGAAGAGGTCGGCGTAGTCGGGCGAGGTCTCGTAGAGGTCGGCGTCGACGCCGATCATCGCGATGCCCGAGTCGGCGCCCGCGTCGCGGATCGCCTCGGCGGCCGAGAGGAAGATCGGGCCACCGACCGGCAGGAGCACGTCGGCGCCCTGCTGGATGAAGGTGTCGGCCATCTGCTGCGCCGTCGGGCCGGCCTCGAAGCCACCCGTGAACGAGCCGGTCTGCGCCTCGACGTCCCAGCCGAGCACCTGGACGTCCTCGCCCTTCTGCTCGTTGTAGTACTCCACGCCGGCCGCGAAGCCGTCCATGAAGATCGTCACGGTCGGGAACTGCATGCCGCCCCACGTGGCGACGACGCCCGACTCCGAGTACGACGCGGCCGCGTAGCCGGCGAGGAACGCCGCCTGCGCCGTGTCGTAGATGATCGGCTTGACGTTCGGCAGGTCGATCGCGTTGTCGTCGATGATCGTGAAGCTGAGGTCGGGGTTCGCCTCGGCGGCCGCGGCGGTCGCCTCGGAGAGCGCGAAGCCGACCGACACGATCATGTTGCAGCCCTCGTCGATGACGCTCGTGAGGTTGGCGGCGTAGTCGGCGTCCGACTGCGACTCGACCTCGATCGGCTCGACGCCGATCGTCTCCGACGCGGCGCGGAGGCCCTCGGCGCCGAGCTGGTTGAAGGAGCGGTCGTCGAAGCCGCCCGCGTCCGAGATGATGCAGGGCTGGATGTCGGTGGTGGCGGCGGGGTCGGCCGACGCGTCCGTCGTGCTCGACGGGGCGTCAGGTGCTGCGGCGCAGCCGGCGAGCAGGAGCGCCGCGCCGAGGGCGATGGCGCCGCCGCGCGCGGCGGAACGGGTGAACTTCAAGGGATCCTCCAGTGCAAAGGATGCTCGCCGCGACGCGGCGGAGCGCATGATGGTCGAGCATAGGGCCGCGACGACGCCCGCAACCGCCGCCGCGGGCCACCGAAACGCAATCGTTGCAAACCCTGAGGGTGCGTCAGGGGCTCGAGGGCGACTCGACGACGATCTCGCCAGCGATGATCTGCTCGCGGAGCGCCTCGAGCTCGGCCTTCGTCTCGTCGCTCACGCGCGCGTCGAGGTCGTGGAACGGGGCGATGTCGACGCCGCCGTTCTCGAGCGTGCCGATGATGGGCTCGTCGGAGATCGTGCCGTCGGCGGCGTCCCCGACCGCGGTGACCACCGCATCCTCGGTGTTCTTCATGATGCTCGTGAGCAGGATGCCGCGGTACTCCTCCGGCAGCGTCTCGAAGCCGTCGTTGTCGACCCAGATGACGAGCGCCGCGCCGCCCGCGTCGATGGATGCGGTGAGCGCGCCCTCGCCGACCTGACCAGCCACGGGCAGGATGACGTCCGCGCCCTGCGCGATGAAGGCCTCCGAGAGCGAACGGCCGTTCGCGACGTTCTCGAAGTCGCCCGTGAAGGTGCCGTCCTGCGCCTCGGGGTCCCAGCCGAGCAGCTGCACCTGGGTGCCCTTCGCCTCGTTGTAGGCGTCGATGCCGGCCGCGAAGCCGTCCATGAAGAGCGTGACAGGCGGCTGGTTGCCGCCGCCGAAGGTCGCGACGGTGCCCGTCTCGCTCACCGAGGCGGCGGCGTAGCCCGCGAGGAACGCGGCCTGCGCGGTGTCGAAGACGATCGAGCGCACGTTGGGCGCCTCGACGATCTCGTCGACGATCGCGAACTGCACGTCGGGATTGGTCTCGGCCTGCTCGGCGGTCGCGGCCGCGAGCTCGAAGCCGACGGTGAGCACGAAGCCGCAGCCGGTCTCGACCGCCGCCTGCACGTTGGGCGCGAGGTCGCTCTCGGTCGTCGAGACGAGCACGTTGGCCTCGACGCCGAGCTCGGCCTCCGCGCGCTCCATGCCCGCCCAGCTCGTCTCGTTGAAGGAGCGGTCGTTGAGGCCGCCAGAGTTCGTGACCATCTGCGCGCACTCGAGCGACTGCTCGGCGTCGCCAGAGGCTCCCGGCCCCTCGGTCTCGGCGGGCGGCGGCGCGGCGCAGCCGGCGAGCAGCAGCAGGGCGGCGAGCGCAGGGATGGCGAGCGAGCGGGCCACGGTGTCTCCTTCGAGCGGGTCGGCGCCATCGTAACCGTCGCGCGGGCGGCGCGGTGCCGCCCGGTCGCGCGCGCTCGCTCGCCGGCGCCGAGCGGGGCGGATGCGCCCGAGCGGGCCGGGCGCGCCGGCCCCGATCGGGCGCCCCCGCCCCGGTCGAGCGCGAACGACGCCGCGGCGGCTCAGAGCACGTCGGTGTTGCCCGAGAGGCGCACGGCGTCGACGACCTTCTTCACGCGCTGCGCGTTCGCCGTCGTCGTGACGAGCAGCGCGTCGGGGGTGTCGACGACCACGACGTCCTTGATGCCGACGACCGACACGATGCGGTTCGACTGCGACACGACGATGCCGCTCGCCGAGTCGGCGAGCACGGTGCCGGCGGTGCCGAGGATCGCGAGCCGGCCGCGGCGACCGCCGTTGTGGAGCTTCGCGACGGCGGAGAAGTCGCCGACGTCGTCCCAGTCGAAGTGGCCGGGGACGACGACCATGGTGCCGCGCTCGGCGGCCGGTTCGGCGACCGAGTAGTCGATCGCGATCTTCTTGAGCTGCGGCCACAGCCGGTCGACCGCGGGGCCGCGCTTCGCCGGCTCGTCCCACACCTCGGCGAGCTCGTCGATGTGCGCCGCGAGCTCGGGCTCCTCGCGCGCGAGCTCCTCGAGCAGCACGTCGGCGCGCGCGATGAACATACCGGCGTTCCAGAGGTACTCGCCGCTCTCGACGTAGCGCCGCGCGCGCTCGGCGGAGGGCTTCTCGACGAACTCGCGCACGATCGCGGCGCTCGGGGCTCCCTCGATCTCGGCCGGGCCGTTCGTGCGGATGTAGCCGAAGCCGATCGCCGGCTCCGTCGGCGTGATGCCGATCGTCGCGATCCGGCCCGATCGGGCCGCCGCGACGCCCTCGGCGACCGCGCGCCGGAACGAGCGCTCGTCGTCGATGACGTGGTCGGCGGCGAACGAGCCGACGATGACGTCGGGCTCGCGGCGGCGCAGGATCGCCGCGGCGAGCGCGATCGCGACGGTCGAGTCGCGCGGCTCGGCCTCGAGCACGATGCTCGCGTCGTCGAGCTCGGGGATCTGCGCCTCGACCGCCGCGCGGTGCGCGCGCCCGGTCACGACGATCGTGCGGCCGGGGCCCGCGAGCGGCTGCAGCCGGTCGAAGGTCGCGCGCAGGAGCGTCTTGCCGCTGCCGGTGAGGTCGTGCAGGAACTTCGGGGCGTCCGCGCGGGAGAGCGGCCACAGCCGCGAACCGACGCCGCCGGCGGGGATGATGCTGCAGAAGTCGTCGAGGGCGGGCATGCCGACGACTCTAGGCCGCTCCGCGCCGGGCGAGCATTTCACCCGCCGTTCACCGAGCCCTCGTGACGCCGCCACGCATCCGCCCTACCGTTGGCGTCGTGCGCATCGAGCGGGTGGCCATCGTGACGGAGAGCTTCCTCCCCACCGTCAACGGCGTGACGACGTCGGTGTGCCGGGTGCTCGACCACCTCGTCGACACCGGCCGCGAGGCGATCGTCATCGCGCCGCGCTGCGGCGCGCCGCTCCACTACCGCGGCGTGCCGGTGCACGAGGTGCCCTCGGTCGCGTACCGGCAGTTCCCCGTCGGGCTCCCGAGCCCGCAGGTCGCGGCGCTGCTCGCGCGCTTCCAGCCCGACGTACTGCACGCCGCGAGCCCCTTCATGCTCGGCGGCCAGGCGATCGCCGAGGCAGCCCGCATCGGCCTGCCGAGCGTCGCGATCTACCAGACCGACGTCGCGGGGTTCGCGCGCCGCAACCGGCTCGGCGCGGGCGCCGCCTTCGCGTGGCACGTCATCCGCCTCATCCACAACGGCGCCGACCGCACGCTCGCGCCCTCGAGCGCCGCGATCGCCGACCTCGAGGGAGCCGGTGTCAAGCGCGTGCACCCCTGGGCGCGCGGCGTCGACCTCGAGCGCTTCCACCCCGACAACCGGCAGGGCCCCGCCGCGGCTCGGCTGCGCCGCCGGATCGCGCCCGACGGCGAGGCGATCATCGGCTACGTCGGCCGCGTCGCGCCCGAGAAGGGGCTCGAGCGGCTGCGAGCGCTCGAGGGCCTCGACGGCATCCGGCTCGCGATCGTCGGCGACGGACCCGGCATGGCCGACACCCGCCGGCAGCTCGCCGACCTCGCGCCCGTGTTCCTCGGCCAGCTGCAGGGCACGTCGCTGCGGGCCGCGTACGCGGCGATGGATGCGTTCGTCCACACGGGCGCGGAGGAGACGTTCGGGCAGACCCTGCAGGAGGCCGCCGCGAGCGGGCTGCCCGTCGTCGCGCCCCGCGCGGGCGGGCCGATCGACCTCGTGGAGCACGGCACGACCGGCTTCCTCTTCGAGCCCGACGACGCATCCGAGCTCCGCCGCGCCGTCTCGGCGCTCGCCCTCGACCCGGCGATGCGGTCGCGGATGGGCGAGGCCGGCCGGCGGCGCGTGCTCGGCCGGTCGTGGGGCGCGGTGTGCGACGAGCTGCAGCGCCACTACGAGGCGGCGGCGCAGCGCGCGCTGCGCGGCGCCGACGGGCTCGTGGACGCGTAGCCCGCGCCGCCCCGCCGCCGTTCGCCCAGAGCGCGCGCGACGACGGCCCGGTTCGCGAGCGGACCCGACCAGCTCGCGCCGCGGGCATAGGATGGACGCACTAGCCCGGTCAATCCTTGGAGGGAACGCGCGTGTCTGAGACATCGAGCAGCCTCACCCTCCCCGACCCCTCGCCCCGGAAGACCTCGTTCAGCGGCACGCTGTATCGCGGCAACGAGGGCATGTGGTCGTGGGTGCTGCACCGCATCACCGGTGTGGCGATCTACTTCTTCCTGCTGGTGCACGTGCTCGACACGGCACTCATCCGGGTGAGCCCCGAGGCGTACAACGCCGTCATGGCGACCTACAAGAACCCCATCATGGGGCTCGGCGAGGTCGTGCTCGTCGGCGCCGTCGTGCTGCACGCGCTCAACGGCCTGCGGATCATCCTCGTCGACGTGTGGCCGTGGGCCACGCGCAACCAGCGCCCGCTCTTCTGGATCGTGATGGGGGTCGTCGTCGTGCTGATGGCCTACTTCGTGCCGAACCACCTCATCAACGTCTTCTCGCCGATGGAGGGGGCCGAGTGATGAGCACCACGATCGAGAACCCGAACTACGCCTACCCCGCGCGCTCGAAGCGCGGCCCGAGCTTCGAGAAGGCCGGCTGGATCTTCATGCGCGCCTCGGGCGTCGTGCTGGTCGTGCTCATCTTCGGCCACCTCGCCTACAACCTCATCTGGACGCCGGGCGGCATCAGCGCCATCGACTTCGGCTTCGTGGGCGGCAAGCTCGCCGACCCGTTCTGGCGCTGGTGGGACGTGACGATGCTGTGGCTCGCGATCCTGCACGGCTCGAACGGCATGCGCACGATCGTGAACGACTACGTGCACAAGCCGCGCATCCGCCAGATCGCGCTCGGCGCGATCGCGGTCGCGGCAGCGATCCTCATCCTGCTGGGCACGCTCATCACCTTCACGTTCGACCCCTGCCCGCCGACCGCAGACCCCTCGCTGCTGCCGTCGTTCTGCGCAGACCTCTAAGCACGAGATCCGGAGACCACCAGGTACATGGCTGAGACGAGTTCCGTCACCGACGGCATCCACTACCACCAGCACGACGTGCTCATCATCGGCGGCGGCGGCGCGGGCATGCGCGCCGCGATCGAGGCCGCCCCGAAGGCGTCGACCGCCGTCATCACGAAGCTCTACCCCACCCGCTCCCACACGGGCGCGGCGCAGGGCGGCATGGCCGCTGCGCTCGCGAACGTCGAGGAGGACAGCAACGAGTGGCACACGTACGACACGGTCAAGGGCGGTGACTACCTCACCGACCAGGACTCGGCCGAGATCCTGACGCGCGAGGCGATCGACGCGGTCTACGACCTCGAGAACATGGGCCTGCCGTTCAACCGCACGCCGGACGGCAAGATCGACCAGCGCCGCTTCGGCGGGCACACGCGCGACCACGGCAAGGCGCCCGTGCGACGCGCGTGCTACGCCGCCGACCGCACCGGCCACATGATCCTGCAGACGCTGTACCAGAACTGCGTCAAGCACGGCGTCGAGTTCTTCAACGAGTTCTACGCGCTCGACCTCGTCATGACCGAGACGCCGCTCGGCAAGCGCGTCGCGGGCGTCGTCGCCTACGAGCTCGCGACCGGCGAGATCCACGTCTTCCAGGGCAAGGCCGTCATCTTCGCGACCGGCGGCTTCGGCAAGATCTACAAGACCACCTCGAACGCGCACACGCTCACGGGCGACGGCGTCGGCATCATCTGGCGCAAGGGCCTGCCGCTCGAGGACATGGAGTTCTACCAGTTCCACCCGACGGGCCTCGCCGGCCTCGGCATCCTCCTCACCGAGGGCGCCCGCGGCGAGGGCGCGATCCTGCGGAACGCCTCGGGTGAGCGCTTCATGGAGCGCTATGCACCGACCATCAAGGACCTCGCGCCGCGCGACATCGTCGCCCGCTCGATGGTGCAGGAGGTGCTCGACGGTCGCGGCGCCGGCCCGAACAAGGACTACGTCTACCTCGACTGCACCCACCTGGGCGCCGAGGTGCTCGAGACGAAGCTGCCCGACATCACCGAGTTCGCCCGCACCTATCTCGGCGTCGACCCGGTCGTCGAGCGCGTGCCCGTCTACCCGACCGCGCACTACGCGATGGGCGGCATCCCGACGAACAACGACGCCGAGGTGCTCTCCGACAACGAGACCGTCATCCCGGGCCTCTACGCGGCCGGCGAGTGCGCGTGCGTCTCGGTGCACGGCGCGAACCGCCTCGGCACGAACTCGCTGCTCGACATCAACGTGTTCGGCAAGCGCGCCGGCAACAACGCGGTCGAGTACGCTCGCACGGCCGACTTCGTCGACCTGCCGACGGATGCGGCGGACGGCGTCGTGAAGATGCTCGCGCAGATGCGCGAGGGCACGGGCACCGAGTCGGTCGCCGAGATCCGCAAGGCGCTGCAGGAGACGATGGACCGCAACGCCCAGGTGTTCCGCACCGAGGAGACGCTGCAGACGGCGCTCGCCGACATCGCGAAGCTCCGCTCGCGCTACCCGAACGTGCGCATCCACGACCGAGGCCGCCGCTTCAACACCGACCTGCTCGAGGCGGTCGAGCTCGGCTTCCTGCTCGACCTCGCGGAGGTCGTCGTCGTCTCGGCGATCAACCGCAAGGAGTCCCGCGGCGCGCACATGCGCGACGACTACCCCACGCGCGACGACGTCAACTACATGCAGCACACGATGGCGTATCGGACGGCCGCCGAGACGGGCGCCAGCCAGGGCATCCGCCTCGACTGGAAGCCGGTGCGCGTGACCCACTACCAGCCGACGGAGCGGAAGTACTGATGAGCGACAACCAGCTGCCACAGGGCGACCCCAAGGGCCAGGACTCGGGCGTGCACGCCGCGCAGAGCGGCCCCACCGGCGCGCCGACGCCGATGGCCGACCGCCCCGACACCGCTTCGACCGACGACCAGTCGAGCGCGCACCAGGTCGCCGAGGCCGCCGCGCAGTCGTCGACCGAGCCGAAGCCCGTCGAGAACGCGTACGACGGCGCCGACCGCGAGACGCAGCCCGCCCCGTCGCACGACGCGCCGCAGTCGTTCAACGTCACGGTCATCGTGCGCCGCTTCGACCCTGAGGTCGACGACGAGCCGCGCTGGGTCGACTACGACGTGCAGATGTACCCGACCGAGCGCATCCTCGACGCCCTGCACCGCATCAAGTGGGAGCAGGACCCGTCGCTCGCGTTCCGCCGCTCGTGCGCGCACGGCATCTGCGGCTCCGACGCGATGCGCATCAACGGCAAGAACCGCCTCGCGTGCAAGGCGCTCGTGAAGGACTTCGACATCTCGAAGCCCATCTATGTCGAGGCGATCAAGGGCCTGCCGCTCGAGAAGGACCTCATCGTCAACATGGAGCCGTTCTTCGACTCCTTCCGCGAGATCCAGCCGTTCCTGCAGGCCTCGGGCAAGCCCGAGAAGGAGCGCCACCAGACGATCGCGCAGCGCGAGCGCTTCGACGACACGACGAAGTGCATCCTGTGCGCGGCGTGCACGACCTCGTGCCCCGTGTTCTGGACCGACGGCCAGTACTTCGGCCCGGCCGCGATCGTGAACGCGCACCGCTTCATCTTCGACTCGCGCGACGAGGCGAGCCAGGTGCGGCTCGACATCCTCAACGACAAGGAGGGCGTGTGGCGCTGCCGCACGACCTTCAACTGCACGGATGCGTGCCCTCGCGGCATCCAGGTCACCAAGGCGATCGCAGAGGTCAAGCAGGCGCTCATCTCCGGCGTCAAGCTCTAGCCGAGCCACCTGCACGGAGGGCCGGTCCCGCTCGGGACCGGCCCTCCGTCGTCCGGGCCCAGGAGATTGTTAGCCTGGCAACGTATCGTCGCCGCCATGGCTACCGCATCCGAGACCCGCGCCCCGCTCTCGAGGAACGGCGCACCCACGACTGCCGACCGCGTCCGCGCGTGGGCGGCGCTGCTCGCGCTGCCGATCACGATCGCCGCCGCGACGCTCGGCGGCGGCCTCTTCGGCGGGCAGGAGATCGGCTCGTCGGCGGGCGGCGCGCTCTCCGACGCCGCGACGCCGATCGCGCCCGACGGCCCCGCGTTCTCGATCTGGAGCGTCATCTACTTCGGCCTCGCCGCCTACGCCGTGTGGCAAGTGCTCCCCAAGCAGCACGCCGACCGCCGCCAGCGCGCGACCGGCTGGCTCGCGATCGGCTCGCTCGTGCTCAACGCGGCGTGGATCCTCGCCGCGCAGGCCGACGTGCTGTGGCTCACCGAGGTCATCATCGTCGCGCTGCTCGCGGTGCTCATCGCGATCTTCGTGCTGCTGCGCCGCGGCCGCCCCGACTCGTGGGTCGAGGCCCTCGTCGTCGACGGCACGTTCGGCCTCTACCTCGGCTGGGTCTCGGTCGCGACCGCCGCGAACACCGCCGCGTTCCTCGCCGACCTCGGCGTCGAGCCCTCCCCGTTCGAGCCCTGGTCGATCGCCGTGCTCGCGGTCGTCGCGCTCATCGGCGTCGCGCTCGCGCTCTGGAGCCGCGGCCGCATCGCCCCGGCGCTCGCCATGACGTGGGGCCTCGCGTGGATCGCCGTCGGCCGCTTCACCGGCGAGCCGGAGTCGGTGCCCACCGGCATCGCGGCGATCGCCGCCGCCGCGCTCATCGCGATCGCGACGATCGTCGCGCGCCTCCGCGGCCGGCGCCGCTGAGCGGCCGCGCCGCACCCGACCCGAGCGCGCGATGGGGCAGACTGGCGGCGTGACCGACACGATCGCGGCGCTCGACCGCCTCGACGCGCTGCGGGCAGCGCTCGAGGGCGTCGCCCTCCCGCTCGCGGTCGCGGGCGCCGACGCCGCGCGCGACGCCCGGAAGGCCGCGGTGCGGCAGATCGACGACTACATCCAGCCGCGGCTCGCGCACCTCGACGCGCCGCTGCTCGCGGTGGTCGGCGGCTCGACCGGTGCGGGCAAGTCGACGCTCGTCAACGCCCTCGTCGGCCACCCCGTGACCCGCACGGGCGTCATCCGCCCGACGACCCGGCAGCCGATCCTGCTCCACTCCCCCGCCGATGCCGCGTGGTTCGCCTCCTCACGCATCCTGCCGGGGCTCTCCCGCATCACGGGCGTCGTGCGCGAGCCACCGTCGCACGAGGCGGGCGACGACCCCGATGCCGCGCTCGTCGGCTCGGTCGTGCTCGTCGCCGACGACCGCGTGCCGCGCGAGCTCGCGATCCTCGACGCGCCCGACGTCGACTCGATCGCCGACGAGAACCGGCAGCTCGCGGCGCAGCTGCTCGCCGCGGCCGACCTGTGGCTCTTCTGCACGACCGCGAACCGCTACGCCGACGCGGTGCCGTGGCGGCTGCTCGACGACGCCGCCGCGCGCGACATCACGGTCGGCGTCGTGCTGGGACGCGTGCCGCCGGGCGCCGAGGCCGAGGTCGAGGCCGACCTGCGGCAGATGCTCGCCGCGCGCGGCCTCGGCACCGCGCCCGTCTTCGTCGTCACCGAGTCGCCGCTCGACGAGCGCGGGATGCTGCCCGCGAGCGCCGCCGCGGCGGTCGGCGGGTGGCTGCAGGGCATCGCCGGCGATCGCGCCGAGCGCGCCCGCGTCGCCGGGCGCACGCTCGCCGGGGCGGTCGAGCGGCTCGCGGTCACCGCTCGCGCGGTCGCCGAGGCGCGCGACGAGCAGCTCGTCGTCGTCCGCGATCTGCGCGCCACGGTGCGCACGGCCCACGACGACGCGGCCGAGCGCGTGCACGAGGCGACGCGCGACGGCGTGCTGCTGCGCGGCGAGGTGCTCGCGCGCTGGCAGGACTTCGTCGGCACCTCCGACGTCTTCCGCACCGTCGAGTCCTGGTACTCCCGCACGCGCGACCGCGTCGTCGCGTGGTTCCAGGGCAGGCCCGCGCCCGCCGTCGAGGTCGAGCACGAGATCGAGAGCGGCCTGCTCGCCGTCATGGTCGACGAGGCCGGTCGCGCCGCATCCGACGCCTGGTCGCGCGTGCGGCAGGGCGCGGTCGGGCGGCAGCTGACGAGCGGCATCGACCTCGCGCATCCGTCCCCCGACCTCTCCGAGCGCGCGAGCCGGCTCGTGCGCGAGTGGCAGCAGGGCCTCATCGAGCTCATCACCGAGCAGGCCGCGGGCAAGCGCACGAAGGCGCGCGTCATGTCGCTCGGCCTCAACGTCATCACGGTCGCGCTCATGGTCGTCGTGTTCGGCTCGACCGGCGGCCTCACGGGCGCCGAGCTCGCGATCGCCGGCGGCTCGGCGGTCGTCGGGCAGAAGCTGCTCGAGACGATCTTCGGCGAGGACGCCGTGCGTCGCCTCGCCGCGCAGGCGCGCGACGACCTCGACGCCCGCGTGCGCGCGCTCATGGACGCCGAGGCGGCCCGCTGGGACGCGCTGCTCGAGCCGGTCGAGCGGGGCACGACGGCGGATGCGCTGCGCGACCGGGCGGCGGAGCTCGAGACCGCGATGCGGTCGGTGGGCGCCGCGAGCCCGACCTCGCGCGAGGTGCAGCGCAGCGACCTCGTCGAGGCGGAGGTGCTCGACGACGACGGGGAGCCGCCGCTCGAGGGCGAGGCCGACGAGGTGCGTGAGCTCGAGCGGCCCTCGCGCTGGGCGCCGCCGCCGGTGCTGCCGCGCGCCCGCCCCGACCACGACGACGAGGCCGGCCGGTGAGCGAGCCGACCGTCGACGCGCTGCTCGGCGCGCTCTCCGAGGCGGCCGAGCTCGGCGCGGGCCGGGTGCCGGAGGACGAGCTCGAGGCGGTGCGGCGCATCGTCGCGAGCGCCGCCGAGCGCCGCGCGCTCTCGTCGGAGCACACCGTCGTCGGCTTCTTCGGCGCGACGGGCTCCGGCAAGTCGTCGCTCATGAACGCGCTCGTCGGCGAGCCGATCGCCACGACGCACGTGCGGCGCCCGACCACCTCGGTGCCGCTCGCCGCCGTCTGGAACCCGCGCGGCGCATCCGCCCTGCTCGACTGGCTGCAGGTGAGCGACCGGCGCATCGTCGAGCGGCCGTTCGCCGAGGGGCAGGACCTCTCGCTCATCGTGCTCGACCTGCCCGACTTCGACTCGGTGGCGCTCGAGCACCGGGCGATCGCCGAGCGGCTCGCGGGCCAGGTCGACGTGCTCGTCTGGGTCGTCGACCCGCAGAAGTACGCCGACGCCGTCATCCACCGCGACTTCATCGCGCCGCTCGCGAGCCACGCGGCCGTGACGACCGCGGTGCTCAACCAGGTCGACCGACTGCCGGAGGCCGAGGTCGGCCGCGTCGTCGAGTCGCTGCGCGGGCTGCTCCGCCGCGACGGGCTCGGCGACGTGCTCGTGCTGCCGGTGTCGGCGACGACGGGCGCGGGGGTCGACGACCTGCGGCGCGTGATCGCCCGCTTCGCGGCGGAGCGGAAGGCGGCGTCGCAGCGGCTCGCCGCCGACATCCGCTCGGTCGCGGGCCGGCTCGAGGCCGCGGGCGTGCCGGGCAGGGTGCGCGCCGCCGACACCCAGTCGCTCGAGCGCGGCCTCGCGGCCGCCGCGAACGTCGACGCGGTCGCGAACGCGGTCGCCGGCTCCTACCGCAAGCGCGCCGGGCAGGTGACGGGCTGGCCGCTCACGTCGTGGGTGCTGCGGCTCGCGCCCGACCCGCTGCGGCGCCTCCACCTCTCGCCCGGTCGCGACGCGCGGCGCGACGCCGAGGTGCACCGCACGAGCCTGCCGCCGATGAGCGCCGCGCAGCGCGCGCAGGCCGGCACCGCGGTGCGCAGCTACGCCGACGCGGCCGCGGCGGGGCTCGGCGAGGGCTGGTCGGCGGCGATCCACGAGCACGCGGCGGTCGCGCTCGAGTCGCTGCCCTCCGAGCTCGACCGGGCGGTCGCGCGCACCGACCTCGGCGCTCGCGCCTCGTGGTGGTGGCCGCTGCTCGGCGCGCTCCAGTGGCTCGCGCTCATCGCCGCCGTGCTCGGCGGCGTGTGGCTGCTGCTGCCGGTGCTGCTGCCGCTGTGGGGCATGGTCGCGCCGGTCATCCCGCAGGTCGAGGGCACCGCGACGTGGCTCGACGGCTGGCCGATCCCGCTCGCCCTGCTCATCGGCGGGCTGCTGCTCGGCGTCGTGCTCGGCGTCGTCGGCGCGATCATCGGCGGCGCCGTCGGCGCGGCGCGGCGATCGCGCGCGAGGCGTCGGCTGCGCAAGCAGGTGGGCGCCGTGGCGCGCGAGGTCGTCGTGCTGCCGATCGAGGGCGAGCGCGAGCGGGCCCGCGAGTTCGCGGTCGCGATCGCGCGGGCGCAGGGCTCGCGGAAGCGGACCTCCGGGGTGGGCTGAGCCTCAGCCCGCAGAGACGGCGGCGGCGAGCTGCCGCGCCTCGGCGGCCGACCGGGCGGCGAGCACGCGCTCAGCCCGCGCGCGCGCCTCATCCAGCGTCACCGTCAGCAGCTCGGCGCGCACGTCGGCGATCGCCGACGCGCTCATCGAGAGCGTCGTGACGCCGAGCCCGACGAGCACGACCGCGAGCGCGGGGTCGGCAGCCGCCTCGCCGCACACGCCCACCGGCGTGCCCGCGCGAGCCCCCGCATCCCCCAGCATCTTCACGAGCCGCAGCACCGCCGGGTGCCACGGGTCCTGCAGCGCCGCGACCGAGCCGAGCTGCCGGTCGGCGGCGAGCGTGTACTGCGTGAGGTCGTTCGTGCCGATCGAGACGAAGTCGCACGCCTCGACCACCTGGTCGGCGACGACGGCGATCGAGGGCACCTCCGCCATCGCGCCCACGACCTTGAGGCCGAGCTCGCGGCCGAGCGCGACGAAGTACTCCGCCTCCTCCACGTCGGCGATCATGGGCGCCATCACCCACAGCTCGGCCTCGGTCGCCGCGTCGGCGTTCGCGAGCGCCGTGAGCTGGTCGCGCAGGATCGCCTCGTTCGCGCGCAGCGCGCGGATGCCGCGCAGCCCGAGCGCCGGGTTCTCCTCGTGCGCGTCGTTCAGGAACGACAGCGGCTTGTCGGCGCCCGCGTCGAGCACGCGCGCGACGACCTTCTTGCCGGGGAATGCCTGCAGCAGCTCGGTGTACGACGCCGTCTGCTGCTCGACGCTCGGCGCCGCGGACGCGTCCAGGAAGAGGAACTCGGTGCGGAAGAGCCCCACGCCCTCGGCACCGGCTGCGACCGCGGCCGCCGCGTCCTTCGGCGAGCCGACGTTCGCGAGCAGCGGCACCTTCGTGCCGTCGGCGAGCGCGCCCTCGGTGATCGGCGCGGAGGCGGCGGCGAGGCGCGCCTCCCGCTCGGCGAGCGCGGCGTCGACGGATGCGTCGTCGGGGTCGAGCTCGACCGTGCCGGCCCGCGCGTCCACGATCGCGCGCTGCCCGTCGGCGGCCGCGTCGAGCAGCCCCACGACGCCGACGACCGCCGGGAGCGACTTCGAGCGCGCGAGGATGGCGGTGTGGGAGGTGGGCCCGCCCTCCTGGGTGACGAGCGCGAGCGTGCGCTCGAGGTCGAGGGTCGCGGTGTCGGCGGGCGCGAGGTCGCGCGCGACGAGGATGAAGGGCTCGTCCGAGACCGGCACGCCCGGCGCCGGCACGCCTCGCAGCCGCGCCACGACCCGCTGGGCCACGTCGTCGAGGTCGGTCGCCCGCTCGCCCATGTAGCCGCCCATCGCCGTGAGCATCTCGCGGAACGCCGCGTACGCATCCCACGTCGCCCGCTCGGCGTTCGCACCGCCCTCGAGCCGCGAGCGCACGTCGTCGAGGATCGCCGGATCCTGCGCCATGAGCGCCGCCGCCTCGAGCACCTGCTGCGCCTCGCCGCCCGCGGCGGCGGCCCGAGCGTTGAGCTCGTCGGCGACGTGCTGGAGCGCCTCCTGCACGCGCGCGTGCTCCGCGTCGGGGGCGGCTGCGAGGGGCTCGTCGCTCGGCGGGGCGAGCGGCTCCGGCATCCTCAGCACCTTCGCGGCAGCGATGCCGCGCCCGACCCCGACTCCTGCGAGCGCACTCATGCGGCAACACTACGCTGGCCTCGCCGAGCGTTGCCACGAGCGTGCGAGGGGGCCCATGAAGCAGCTGGTCGACCGCGTGATGCGGTCGTGGCCGGTGCGGGCGTGGCAGCGCTTCCTCGAGATGCGCGGCCCCGTGCTCGCGCAGGGCATGACGCTGCAGGCGTTCCTGTCGCTCTTCGCCGCCCTCTTCCTCGCCTTCTCCATCTTCATGGCGGTGCTGGGCGACAACGTCGTGCTGCGCGAGGCCGTCATCGAGTCGGTCGGATCCGCGATCCCCGGGCTGCTCGGGCCCGAGGGGGCACTCGACGTCGAGCAGCTCACGGGCTCGAGCATCGTCGGCTACACGGGCCTCATCGCCTCGGTCGCGATCCTCATCACCGCGATCGCGTGGATCGCGGTGAGCCGCGAGGGCTTCCGCGCGATGTTCGACCTCGGCGCGGCACCGTCGAACTTCCTGTTGCTCAAGCTCGGCGACCTCGGCGTCGCGATCGGCATCGGGCTGCTCGTCGTCGTCTCCTCCGCCGTGCTCGTCGTGACGCAGAGCCTCGCGGACGCGCTCGGGCTCGGCTGGTCGGCGCAGCTGATCGGCTACGCGGTGCAGCTCGTGCTCGACTCGACGGTCGTGCTGCTGCTCTACCGCTTCGGCGGGCGGCTGCGGCTGCCCGCGAAGCAGATGGTGCCCGCGGCCCTCGCGTGCGGCGTCGCCTTCTTCGTGCTCAAGCAGCTCGCGACGCTGCTGTTCCGCGGGGTCGAGAACAACCCGCTGCTCGCGGGGATCGCCGCGCCCGTCATCATCCTCATCTGGCTCGGCTTCATCATGCAGGTGCTGCTCGTCGTGCTCGCGCTCGTCGCGGTCACCGACACGGGCCGCGCCTACACGAGGCTCGTCGAGATCGGCGGGCTCGACGCGACGCTCACCCCCGAGCGGGCGGCGGAGCTGCTCGAGGAGGTGCGGGCCGCCCGCCGCGACGGCGACGACGCCGCGAAGGTGCACCGCCGGCTCGCGAAGCGGCTCCGCTGAGCAGCGGAGGCGCGCCCGCCGCGGAGCCGCGCGTCGGCGAGCCTCGGTAGGCTCGATCGCATGGTCCGCATCGCCTCCGTCAACGTCAACGGCGTGCGCGCCGCCTTCCGCAAGGGCATGGGCGAGTGGCTCGAGGCCGGCGGCTTCGACATCGTCGCGCTGCAGGAGGTGCGCGCCCTCGACGAGGACCTGCTGCCGCTCGTGCCGGGCTGGCACGTGCTGCACGACCCCGCGACCGCGAAGGGCCGCGCAGGCGTCGCCGTGCTCTCGCGCGAGCCCTCGATCGAGCACCGCACCGACATCGGGCTGAAGACCTTCGACACGAAGGGCCGCTGGCTCGAGGCCGACTTCCTCGTCGGCGAGACGCTGCTGACGGTCGTCTCGGCCTACGTCCACTCGGGCGGCGAGGTCGGCAGCCAGAAGCAGGACGACAAGTACCGCTTCCTCGAGTCGATGGCCAAGCGGCTGCCGCAGCTGCGGCAGCACGCCGAGCACGTCGTCGTGATGGGCGACTTCAACGTCGGCCACACGCCCCTCGACATCAAGAACTGGAAGGGCAACCAGAAGAACGCCGGCTTCCTGCCCGAGGAGCGCAGCTACCTCGACCGCTTCTTCGGCACCGGCATGGTGACGGGCGTCGACGGCAAGCGCGGTCGCGGGCACGGCTGGGTCGACGTCGGCCGCGCCGCGCACCCCGACGTCGAGGGCCCCTACACGTGGTGGTCGCAGCGCGGCAAGGCGTTCGACACCGACACCGGCTGGCGCATCGACTACCACATGGCCTCCCCCGCCCTCGCGCAGGTCGCGCGCGACTACCGGATCGACCGGGCGAGCGCGTGGGACACGCGATGGTCCGACCACGCCCCCGTCATCGTCGACTACGACCTCTGATCACGAACCCCAGGAACGCATCCATGCCCAACCCCCGCCTCTACTCGGGGATGCAGCCCTCCTCGGGCTCGCTCCACCTCGGCAACTACATCGGCGCGCTGCAGCAGTGGCGCGCGATGCAGGGCGACTTCGACGCCTTCTTCTCGATCGTCGACCTGCACGCGATCACGGTGCCGCAGGCTCCGGATGTGCTGCGCGAGCAGGTGCGGACGCTCGCCGCGCAGTACATCGCGGGCGGCATCGACCCCGATCGCTCGTGCCTGTACGTGCAGTCGCACGTCGCCGCGCACGCGCAGCTGCAGTGGCTGCTCGCGACCATCACGGGCTTCGGCGAGGCGAGCCGGATGACGCAGTTCAAGGACAAGACGGTCAAGGGCGGGCAGGAGGCGGCCTCGGTCGGCCTGTTCACGTACCCGATCCTCATGGCCGCCGACATCCTGCTCTACGACACCGAGGTCGTGCCGGTCGGCGACGACCAGAAGCAGCACGTCGAGCTCACGCGCGACCTCGCCGAGCGCTTCAACAAGCGCTTCGGGAAGACGTTCACGGTGCCGAAGCCCGTCATCCTCGCGGGCGGCGCGCGCATCTACGACCTCCAATCGCCCGAGTCGAAGATGTCGAAGTCGGCCGACAACGACAAGGGCGTCATCTGGCTGCTCGACGAGCCCTCGAGGACGGCGAAGAAGATCCGCTCGGCCGTCACCGACACCGACGGCTCGATCCGCGCCGACCGGGCCGCGAAGCCCGGGGTGACGAACCTGCTCGACATCCTCTCGGCGATGACGGGCACACCCGTCGCGTCGCTCGAGGCAGAGTTCGCGGGCGAGGGCTACGGCGTCTTCAAGACCGCGGTCGCGGACGCGGTCGTCGCCGAGCTCGCGCCAGTGCGGGAGCGCACGCTCGAGCTGCTCGCCGATCCCGCCGAGCTCGACCGGCTGCTCGCCGCGAACGCCGAGCGCGCGGCCGAGGTGGCCGACGCGACGCTCGCCCGCGCGCTGGAGGCGATGGGGCTGCGATGAGCGCCGCGCCGCTCGCGGGACCCTCGCTGCCGGTGCTCGGCCGCACGGTGCTGCTGACGGCGCTGCGCGAGGACGACGTCGACCGGGTCGTCGAGGCGTGCTCGACCGAGCAGGCGCGGCGGTTCCTCGACACCCCGTGGCCCTACTCGCGCGCCGACGCGGAGGGCTTCGTGCGGGGGTTCGCGCCCGCCGGCTGGCGCGGCGAGCACGATGAGCGCGTGTGGGCGATCCGCGAATCGCTGCGCGGGCCGCTCGCGGGGGTCATCGGGCTCCGCACCGAGCGCGGCGAGGTCGGCTTCTGGCTGCACCCCGACGCGCAGGGCAAGGGACTCATGGCGGATGCGCTGCGCACCGTGGTCGGGCACGCGGAGGGCTGCTTGACGTGGCCCGAGGTGCACTGGCGCTGCTACGACGGCAACCTCGGCTCGATGCGGGTCGCGAAGGCCGCCGGCTTCGCCTACCTCGGCACCGAGCAGGGCACGCAGCGCGGCGAGCCGGTGCTGCAGCACCACGCCGTGCGGGTCGCGTCGGGCATGCCCGCCGACGCCCGCCCCTGGCCGCCCCTCGACTGACCGCCGCCGCCGCGCCCGCCGCAGAGTGCCGGAACTCTGCGCTCAGCGGGCCCGTTCCGCGCAGAGTGCCGGAATTCTGCGCGAGGCCGGGCTGCGTCGGGCGGGAATGGGGCGCGCGGGAGTCGAGTTGTAGGGTGGCAAGTGCAACGTGCCCGGGGTCAGTGCAAGTCTGAACCGGCGGTGACAGTCCGCGACCCGAGAGGCCCGCTCGAACCCGAGCGGCCGATCGGCTGAGCTGGTGGAATTCCAGCACCGACGGTGAGAGTCCGGAGGGGAGGCGCACGTGGGGTCGCTCGCGACCCCCCGTTCCCCGCGCGCGTTCGGAAGGGAACGGCATGGCAGGCAACGGCACCGCGAGCATCAGCGCGGCGGAGCGCAGCGCGATGGCTCGCGCGCGCGAGCTCGCGCTGCTCGGCCCTCGGGGCGTGAACCCGCAGGTCGGCGCCGTCATCCTCTCCCCCGACGGGCGCGTGCTCGCCGAGGGCTGGCACCGCGGCGCCGGCACTCCGCACGCCGAGGTCGACGCGCTCTCGAAGCTCGCGCCCGGCGAGGCCCGAGGCGCCACCGCCGTCGTCACCCTCGAGCCCTGCAACCACACCGGCCGCACCGGCCCCTGCGCGGTCGCGCTGCTCGAGGCCGGCGTCGCCCGCGTCGTGCACGCCGCCGCCGATCCCGGCGAGGCCTCCTCCGGCGGCGCCGCGCGCCTCGCCGTGGCCGGCGTCGAGGTCGAGCGGCTCGACGAGGCCGAGGGCGAGGCGCTCATCGCCGACTGGCTCTTCGTGCAGCGCACCGGCCGGCCCCGCGTGACCGTCAAGTGGGCGCAGTCGCTCGACGGCCGCGCCGCCGCCGCCGACGGCTCGAGTCGGTGGATCACCGGCCCCGAGGCGCGGGCGCACGTGCACCGCGAGCGCAGCGCGCACGACGCGATCGCCGTCGGCACGGGCACGGTGCTCGCCGACGACCCCAAGCTCACCGCGCGCATCCCCGGCGTCGACGACGCCCCGCAGCCGCTCCCCGTCGTCTTCGGCGAGCGGGACATCCCCGCAGCCGCCGCGCTCCGCGCGCACCCGCGCGGCCTCCGCACGGCCGGCCGCGACATCGAGGCCGAGCTCCGCGCCCTCGCCGCCGACGGCATCCAATCCCTCTACGTCGAGGGCGGCCCGACGCTCGCGAGCGCGTTCATCCGCGCCGGGCTCGCCGACCGTTTCACGATCTACCTCGCGCCGACCCTCCTCGGGGGCCCGCGCACCGCGATCGACGCCATCGGCGTCGGCACCATCGACGAGCAGCGCCGCCTCGCGGTCACGCGACTCGAGCAGCTCGGCCGCGACCTGCTGGTCGAGGCCACGACAGAGAGCGAGCAGTGATGTTCACCGGCATCATCGAAGAGCTCGGCGAGATCGTCTCGTTCGAGCCGCACCGATCCGAGCAGGGCGACGCGTGGCGCCTCACCGTGCGCGGCCCCCTCGTCGTGAGCGACGCGTCGCACGGCGACTCGATCGCCGTCAACGGCCTGTGCCTCACGGTCGTCGAGCAGACGACGGATGCGTTCACGGCCGACGTCATGCAGATCTCGGTCGACATGTCCACGCTGGGCGACCGCCGGGCGGGCGACCGCGTGAACCTCGAGCGCGCCGCCGCGGTCGGCGACCGCCTCGGCGGCCACATCGTGCAGGGGCACATCGACGGCACCGCGACCGTGCTCGCCGTCACCGACGGCGACGGCCAGCGCACGGTGCGCTTCTCGCTCGCGCCCGAGCTCGCGCATCTCGTGGTGCGGAAGGGCTCGATCGCCGTCGACGGCATCAGCCTCACCGTGTCGGGCGTGAGCGCGCCGAGCGAGGCCGAGCAGTGGTTCGAGGTCTCGCTCATCCCCGAGACGCTCGAGTCGACGACCCTCGGGTTCCGCGCCGTCGGGGACCGGGTCAACATCGAGACCGACATCGTCGCTCGCCACGTCGAGCGCATGCTCCAGCGGGAGGACGCACGATGAGCATCACCACGATCGACGCGGCGCTCGAGGCGCTCCGCGCCCGGAAGCCGATCATCGTCGTCGACGACGAGGGCCGCGAGAACGAGGGCGACCTCATCCTCTCGGCGCAGCTCGCGACGGCCGAGTGGATCGCCTTCCTGGTGCGCCACAGCTCCGGCTACCTGTGCGCGCCGCTCACGGGCGAGCGGGCCGACGAGCTCGGGCTGCCGCTCATGGTGCTCGAGAACGAGGACTCGCGGCAGACGGCGTACACGATCACCGTCGACGCCGCCGACCGCGACAGCACGGGCATCTCCGCCGACGACCGCGCGCACACGCTGCGCGTGCTCGCGAACCCGGCCGCGACGCCCGCCGACCTCCGCCGGCCCGGCCACATCGTGCCGCTGCGCGCCGTCGAGGGCGGCGTGCGGCAGCGCCCCGGCCACACCGAGGCGGCCGTCGAGCTCATGCAGCTCGCGGGCCTCGAGCCGGTCGCGGCGATCGGCGAGCTCGTCGAGGACTCGGGCGAGCTGCGCCGGCTCCCCTCGCTCATCGCGTTCGGCGAGGAGCACGGCCTGCCCGTCATCACGATCGCCGACCTCATCGACTACCTCGACGCCGGCGGCCTGCCGACCGCGTGCAAGGGCGCGAACGAGGAGTCGGCGCGCGTGTCGTTCGAGGTCGAGACGAACGTGCCGACCCGCTGGGGCACCTTCCGCATGGCCGCCTACCGCGACCGCCAGACGGGCGCCGACCACGTCGCGATCATCGCCGGGCAGCTCTCCGACGGCGCGCTCGTGCGCGTGCACTCCGAGTGCCTCACGGGCGAAGCCCTCCACTCGCTCAAGTGCGAGTGCGGCCCGCAGCTCGACGCGGCGATGCAGCAGGTGCAGGAGTCGGGCAACGGCATGGTCGTGTACCTGCGCGGGCAGGAGGGGCGCGGCATCGGCCTCATCAACAAGCTCAAGGCCTACCGCCTGCAGGAGGACGGCCTCGACACGCTCGACGCCAACCTCGCGCTCGGCCTGCCCGCTGACGCGCGCGAGTACGGCGCCGCGGCGGCGATCCTCAAGCAGCAGGGGCTCGAGTCGATCCGGCTGCTCTCGAACAACCCGCTCAAGCAGGCGGAGCTCGAGAAGCACGGCGTCGAGGTCTCCGAGCTCGTGCCGCTGCTCGTCGGGGTCGGCACCTTCAACGAGCAGTACCTGCAGGCGAAGCGCGACCGCATGGGGCACCAGCTGCCGGCGGTCATCACCCAGAACGACGAGCAGGGAGAGCACTGATGGCCGGAGAGGGACGCCCCGAGACCCACCGCCTCGACGGACGCGGGCTGCGCATCGCGATCGTGCACGGCCGCTGGCACGAGCGCATCGCGGACGGCCTGCTGGAGGGCGCGCGCCGCGCGCTCGCGGAGACCGGCGCGGAGGTCGTCGAGCTGCCCGTGCCGGGCGCGTTCGAACTGCCGGTCGTCGCGCAGGGCGCGCTCGAAGCCGGCTTCGACGGCGCGGTCGCGCTCGGCGTGATCATCCGCGGGGGCACCCCGCACTTCGAGTACGTCTCGCACGCCGCCACCATGGGGCTGACGGAGGTCGCCGTGCGCACGGGCAAGCCCGTCGGCTTCGGGGTGCTCACCCTCGAGGACGAGCAGCAGGGCATCGATCGCGCGGGCCTGCCCGGCTCGAAGGAGGACAAGGGCCGCGAGGCGGCCGAGGCGGTCGTCGAGGCCGCGCTCGCGCTCCGGTCGCTGTCGTCCATGCGGCCGTAGCCGGCAGGGACCGAGGTATCAGACACTCGTTACACTGGGCAGGTCGTCCCCCGGAGCCGAAAGTGGCTCCCACGCGGCCGGGCCGTCACGAGCGGACCGCTCCAACGCGCGCCAGCACACCCGCGACCATCGCGCGCGCGACGCTTACCAGGAAGCAGCATGTCCATCTCCGCAACCCAGGCGTCCTCCGCGCCGTCCAAGCCGGCCAACTCCCGCGGCCGCGTCATCTTCGCGAGCCTCGTCGGCACCACGATCGAGTTCTACGACTTCTACGTCTACGCGACCGCCGCCGTGCTCGTGTTCCCGCACCTCTTCTTCCCGGCCGGCGACGAGACGACGGCGCTGCTGTCGTCGTTCGCGGTCTTCGGCGCCGCGATGGTCGCGCGCCCGGTCGGCTCGATCGTCTTCGGCCACCTCGGCGACAAGCACGGCCGCAAGGTGACGCTCGTCGGCGCCCTCCTCACGATGGGCGTCGCGACGTTCCTCATCGGCGTGCTGCCGACCTACGCCCAGGTGGGCTGGATCGCGGCGGCGCTGCTCGTGCTCATGCGCCTCGCGCAGGGCTTCGCGCTCGGCGGTGAGTGGTCGGGCGCGGCGCTCGTCGCAACCGAGAACGCCCCGGTGGGCAAGCGCGCCTGGTACGGCACGTTCCCGCAGCTCGGCGCGCCGATCGGCTTCATCATCGCGAACGGCCTCTTCCTCATCATCGCCGCGGCGCTGCCGAGCGACGACCCCTCGATGCCGTCCGAGGCGTTCCTCGAGTGGGGCTGGCGCATCCCGTTCCTGTTCTCCGCCGTGATGGTCATCGTCGGCCTCTACGTGCGCCTCAAGCTCGTCGAGTCGACCGCGTTCTCGAAGGCGAAGTCGAGCGGCGCGGTGCAGCGCCTGCCGCTCGCGACCGTGTTCCGCGACCACTGGAAGGAGCTCATCCTCGGCACCTTCTTCATGCTCGCGACGTACGTGCTCTTCTACCTGATGACGGCGTTCTCGCTCACCTACGGCCGCGCGCCGGTGGATGCGGCGGTGCCGGGCCTCGGCTACTCGTACAACACCTTCGTGCTCATGCTCATCGTGGGCGTCGTCTTCTTCGGCATCTTCACGCTCGTCTCGGGCCCGCTCGCCGATCGCTTCGGCCGCCGCAAGACGCTCATCTGGGTCACCGCAGCCATCATCGTCTTCGGCCTGCTGTGGGTGCCGCTCACGGGCGGCGGGCTCTTCGGCGTCATGGCGTGGCTCATCATCGGCATGTCGCTCATGGGCTTCACCTTCGGCCCGATGGGCGCCCTCCTGCCGGAGCTGTTCCCGACCAACGTGCGCTACACCGGCTCGGGCATCTCCTACAACGTCTCGTCGATCCTCGGCGCCGCCGTCGCGCCGTTCATCGCCGTCGCGCTGTGGACGCTCGGCGAGGGCAGCCCGTTCTGGGTGGGCATCTACCTCGCCGGCGCAGGCCTGCTGACGCTCATCGCGCTCATCGTCTCGAAGGAGACGAAGGACGTCGACATCGAGCGCTGACGAGCGACGGATGCGTGCGGCCCGCTGCCCTGGAGGGTGGCGGGCCGCTTCGTTCCCCGTGCAGGGAAGCTTCGCCTCGCTGGCACCGCCGCCTGTCGCGGGCCACACTGAGGGCATGCTGTGGCTCGGTCGCGCGGCGCGACGCTATCCCCTGGTCGCCATCACCGTGCTCGTCGGCGCCGCGGCGACCGTCGCCGCCGCGCTGGGGGCGGGCGACGCCGCGCGCTGGCTGTGCATCGCGTGGGCCGCGGTCGTGGTCGTCATCCAGGGCGTCGGGATGGTGCGCGACGTGCTGCGCGGCCACTGGGGCCTCGACATCCTCGCGATCACCGCGATCGTCGCGACGCTGCTCGTCGACGAGTACGTCGCGGCGATCATCGTCGTGCTCATGCTCACCGGCGGCGAGGCGCTCGAGGACTACGCGGCAGGGCGCGCGAAGCGCGAGCTGACGGCGCTCCTCGAGCGGGCACCGCAGCGGGCGCACCGCGAGCTGCCGGACGGCGAGCTCGAGGACATCGGCGCCGATGACGTGCGCGCGGGCGACGTGCTGCTGCTGCGCCCCGCCGAGATCGTGCCCGTCGACGCCGAGCTGCTGAGCGAGCACGCGGTGGTCGACGAGTCGTCGCTCACGGGCGAGAGCCTGCCCGTGGAGCTCACGGCGGGCGACCGGCTGCTGAGCGGGTCGGTGAACGCCCAGCTCGCGGTGCGGATCCGGGCGACGGCGACCGCCGCCGAGAGCCAGTACCAGCGCATCGTGCGGCTCGTCGAGGAGGCCGCCGAGAGCCGCGCGCCCGTCGTGCGCCTCGCCGACCGCTACGCGGTGCCGTTCACCGCGGTCTCGCTGCTCATCGCGGGCATCGCGTGGGCCGTGTCCGGCGATCCGGTGCGCTTCGCGGAGGTGCTCGTCGTGGCGACGCCGTGCCCGCTGCTCATCGCCGCGCCCGTCGCGTTCATGGGCGGCATGAGCCGCGCGGCGCGGCACGGCATCATCGTCAAGGGCGCGGGCGTGCTCGAGCAGCTCGCGACGGCGCGCACGGCGGTGTTCGACAAGACGGGCACGCTCACGGGCGGCGCGCCGACCGTCGAGCGGGTGCTGCCCGCGGCCGGCGTCGACGACGACGAGCTGCTGGCCCTCGCCGCCTCGGCCGAGCAGTACTCGTCGCACGTGCTGGCCAGCTCGGTCATGCTCGCTGCGCGTGAGCGCGGCCTCGAGCTGCGCGAGGCGCGCAGCGCGTCGGAGGAGGCGACCTTCGGGGTCGTCGCCGAGATCGACGGCCGCCGCGTCGTCGTGGGCAAGCTCGCGTTCGTGCGCGAGCACGCCGCGGATGCGCGGGAGGCGAGCCTCGAGAGCGGCGAGCTCGCGATCTACGTCGCGGTCGGCGACCGGTTCGCCGGAGCGATCATCGCTCGCGACCCGGTGCGCCCGGAGGCCGCCGCCACGATCGCCGCGCTCGACGCCATCGGCATCCGGGAGACGGTCATGCTCACGGGGGATGCCTGGCCGACCGCCCGGCACGTGGCCGATGAGCTCGGCATCACCGAGGTGCGCGCCGAGTGCCTGCCGGCCGACAAGGTCGAGGCGGTGCACGCGATCGAGCGGCGACCGGTGCTCATGGTCGGCGACGGCGTCAACGACGCCCCGGTGCTCGCGGCAGCGGATGTCGGCGTGGCGATGGGCGCGCGAGGCGCGACGGCGGCGAGCGAGTCGGCCGACGTCGTCATCACGCTCGACGACCTCTCGCGCACCGCCCTCGCGGTGCGCATCGGCCGCGACACGAAGCGCATCGCGCTCCAGAGCATCTGGCTCGGCATCGCGATCAGCGTCGCGCTCATGCTCGTCGCCGCGTTCGGGATCATCCCCGCCACCGCGGGCGCGCTGACCCAGGAGGTCGTCGATCTCGTGACGATCCTGTGGGCGCTGCGGGCAGTGAGCAGGCCGGGTGATCCTGCCGTGCCGCGGCGCGCGAGCACGGCGTCGGCACCGGCCGATCGCGCGCCCGTCGCGCGCTGACCCCTACCCGGCGGGCGAGCCGAGGGTCGGCACGGCCGTCACGGTCGCCAAGCCGGCCGCGAGGCGCTCCATGTCGGAGCCGGGTGCGTCGTCGGCGCGGTGCTGCCGGATCGCGAGCCGCACGTCGTCGCCGTCCTGCTCCGTCATCGTCGTCTGCACGATCCCGAACGGCGCGAGCGGTGCCTCGACGAGCTCGACGCCGTCGGGCGCGTCGACATCCGGCGCGTTGAGGTTGAGCACCGTGCCGGCCGGCGCGGCGAGCAGGTCGGGCAGCACGCGCGCCGCGACCGCGGCCGCGGTCTCCCAGTGCTCGCCGCCGCCCTCGCGGAGGCCCACGTCGAGCGAGACGGCGAGCGCTCGCACGCCGCCCTGGCCCGCGGTGAGCGCGGCGCCGACCGTGCCGGAATGCAGGATGGCGCTCCCGACGTTCGCGCCGCGGTTGATGCCGCTCAGCACGACGTCGGGCACGGGGCCGAAGGCGCCGTGGAGCGCGAGCAGCACGATGAGCGCGGGGGCCGCGTGCACCGCGTGCGCCTCGGCGACGCCCGGCAGCTCGCGCCGCTCGGTGTGCACGACGCCCCTCCCGCCCGCGGCGGTGACGGCGGTGCCCTCCGTGGCGATGATGGATGCGCTGGCACCCGAGTGCTCCTCGGCGGGCGCGGCGACGACGACATCGAGCCCCGCTTCCGCGGCGACGCGCGCGAGGGCCGCGAGGCCCGGGGCGTCGATGCCGTCGTCGTTCGTGATCAGGGCTCGCATCAGTCCTCCTCCTGCTCCGGCTCGATCGGCTGCAGCTCGACCCGCGCGGCGATCGCCCGGATGGCGTCGGCGTCGCCCGTGCCGAGGCCGCGGCGCGTCGCGTTGACCGCTCCCGCGGCGGCGCCGAGCCGGATGGCGTCGGCATGGCTCCCGCCCTCCGCGAGCACCGCGGCGACCGCGGCCGTGTAGGAGTCGCCCGCGCCGCGCGTCTCGACCGGCTCGAGCTCCGGCGCGACGACGCGCCACGCGCCCTCCTCGCCGACGACGAGCGAGCCGGCATCGGCGCGCGTGATCGCGACGAGGCCGATGCCCTCGTCGGCGAGCTTCCGGGCGGCGCGCAGCAGCTGCCGCTCGTCGTCGCCGTCGTCGACCCTGCCGTCCTGCTCGAGCTCCTCGTGGCTCACCTTGAGCACGTCGACGCCGCCCTCGAGCGCCGCCTCGAGCCGCGGCCCGGCGAGGTCGACGAGCACGGGCACGCCGAGCTGCCGCACGTCGCTCGCGAGCCGCCGGTAGGCGTCGGGCTCGAGCATCGCCCCGCCCTCGGGGCCCGAGAGGATGACGAGGTCGGCCTTCGGCGCCTCGCTCAGCGCGGCGGAGTAGAGCGCGTCGAGCTCGTGCCGGGCGAGCGGCTCGCCCTCCGCCTCGACGATCGGCTCGCGGTCGTCGTCGCGGCCGTCGTGCACGTACGCCGGGCCGATCGCGTCGCGCTCGATCGCGACGACGCCGAAGCCCTCGCGCTCGAGCAGCTGCCGCACCACGAGCCCCGTCTCGCCCGCCACCGAGCACACGAGTGCGACGTCGACGCCGAGCGACCGCAGCATCCGCCCCTGCCACACGCCCTGGCCGCCGACGTGCACGTGCACGTCGGGAGCGCCGCGGAACTCCTCGATCGTGACGGTGAGCAGGGGTGCGGGGGCGAAGATGAGCACTCGAGCCATGGCGCCCCAGCGTAGGGGCGCTCGCTGGGCGTCAGCGCAGGAAGAGGGCGCGCAGCCTCGCGGTCGTGAACACGAGCCCGACGAGGATCATGACCGCGAAGTACGCGAGGTGCAGCAGGATCGACGGCTGCACGAGCCCGGTCGTGAGCTGGCGGATCATGTCGACGCCGTGCCAGAGCGGCAGCGCCTGGATGACCCACTGCACGCCCTGCGGGTAGACCTCGATCGGGAAGAACGTCGCCGAGAGCAGGAACATCGGCATCATCACGACCCACACGTAGTCGAGGTGCTGGAACGTCTTCATGTAGCTCGTGATCGCCATGCCGAACGACGCGAACGCGAAGGCGATGACGAGCGCCGCGGGGATCGCGAGCACGGCCGTCCACGCGAGGTTGAGCCCCATGAGCGTCGTGACGAGCATGAAGCCGCTCGCGTAGAGGAGGCCGCGGAAGAGCGCGAGCAGGATCTCGCCGAGCGCGACGTCGAGCGGGCCGAGCGACGTCGAGAGCATCTGCTGGTAGAGCTTCGCGTAGTTCATCTTGAAGAAGACGTTCATCGTCGAGTCGTAGACGGCGCCGTTCATCGCGCTCACGGCCATGAGGGCCGGTGCGATGTACGCGGCGTACGGCACCTCGGTGCCGTAGAACTCGACGCCGCCGATGAGCGCGCCGAGCCCGATGCCCATCGAGAGCAGGTAGAAGACCGGCTCGAAGAAGCCCGTCACGACGATGAGCCAGTTGTTGCGCGCGATGACGCGCAGGCCGCGGGCGACGACCGAGCGCGTGTTGCCCGCGTAGATGCCGCGGAGCGGCCCGCGCACGGTGGGCGCCGGGGCCTCGAGCAGCAGCTCGCTCACTTGTCGAGCCGCTTCGCGAAGGTGCGGATCGAGAGCAGGCAGCAGACGACCGCGATCGCGACGAGGTAGCCGACGTGCACGAGCAGCATCATCGGCTCGATCGCGGCGCCGTAGAGCGCCGTGCGGCCGAGCTCGACCGCGTGCCAGAGCGGCGAGATCCAGCCGATCCACTGCAGCAGGAGCGGCAGGGTCTCGAGCGGGAAGTAGGTGCCCGAGAAGAGCGTGAGGGGCACGACGACGAACCGCTCGATGAACGAGAGCTGGCCCCGGTCATCCGTCTGCGTCGACACCCACGACATGACCGCGAACCCGAAGGCGGTCGCGAGCAGCAGCCCGATGCCGATGAGCACGAGCGCGCCGCCGACCGTGCCGAGCTGCAGCACGATCATGACGACCGCGAACGCGGTGAGCGGCAGCAGCACGCGCACGAGCACCGAGAGCTGGAAGCCGAGCACGATGTGCGCGGCCGAGATCGGGGTGCCGCCCATCGAGAAGAACATCGGGAACCACTTGAAGCCGCCGAAGACGCCGTAGGTGTTCTCCTGCGCGGCGGTCTGCATCGCCGCCGCGAGCGCGAGCGCGGGCGCGACGAAGACGATGTAGGGCACGCCGTCGACGCCCTGCTCCCCTTGGTTCGCGTCGACGAGCATGCCGAGGCCGAAGCCGAGGCCGACGATGTAGAGGAAGGGCTCGCCGATGCCGAGCCCGACCCACGAGAAGACGTACGAGCGCATGGCGCGGATGCGGTGCTCGGCGACGAACCACCAGCCCCACGTGCGCGAGCGGCGGGCGACCGCGCCGTGGTCGACGCCGCCGGCATCGGCGAGCGTGCGCGTGGGCATCGACTCGCTCATTCGATCAGCGACCTTCCCGTGAGGCGGAGGAAGACGTCCTCGAGGCTCGAGCGCCGCACGAGGCTCGTGATGGGGCTCAGCCCGCGCTCGTGCACGGCCGACATCGCGGCCTCGCCGTCGTGGTCGTAGACGAGCACGCGGTCGGGCAGCACCTCGATGCGCTGGCCGATGCCGGCCATGGCCTCGGCGGCCTGGGCGTTGCGGGCCGAGCCGAAGCGCACCTCGAGCACCTCGCGCGTCGAGTACTCGCGGATGAGCGCGGCCGGGCTGCCCTCGGCGACGATCGTGCCCTTGTCGATCACGACGAGCCGGTCGCACAGCTGCTCGGCCTCGTCCATGTAGTGCGTGGTGAGCACGAGCGTCGTGCCCTCCTCCTTGAGCCGGAACAGCCGGTCCCACAGCACGTGCCGCGCCTGCGGGTCGAGGCCGGTCGTCGGCTCGTCGAGCAGCATCGCCTTCGGCGCGTTGATGAGGCCTCGCGCGATCGTGAGGCGCCGCTTCATGCCGCCCGAGAGGCCGTCGACGCGCGCCGTGCGCTTCTCGGTCAGCTGCGCGAACTCGAGCAGCTCCTCCGAGCGTCGCTTGACGTAGTCGAGCGGCAGCCCGAAGTAGCGGCCGTAGACGATGAGGTTGTCGACGACCCGCAGCTCCTCGTCGAGCTGGTCGGCCTGCGGCACGATGCCGAGCTGCGCCCGCACCTCGGGCCCGTGCGTCTCGGGGTCGAAGCCGAGCACGCGGAGGTCGCCCGCCGAGCGCGTCGACGTCGCGGCGATCATCCGCATCGTCGTCGACTTGCCCGCGCCGTTGGGCCCGAGGAAGCCGAACGCCTCCCCCGGCTCGATCGCGAAGTCGATCCCGTCGACTGCGGTGAAGTCGCCGTACTGCTTGCGGAGTCCGGTCGCCTCGATCACGGGTGCTGGCACGAGACCCCACAGTAGACCGTGCCGCGGACATCCCGGTCGGCCGGGCGACGGTCCGCCTCCCCGCCCGTGCAGCGCGAGCTGCCCACCCCGCTCCGCGCATCCCTCCGTCTTCCAGTCGCCGACGGCGCGCTGCGCGTGTCAACGCAGGTTGACGCAACCCGCTGTGTCAACTACGGTTGACGCATGGGCGAGGTGACGGTGACCGGGGAGCAGCCCCGTGGGGTGCTCGAGCAGCTCGCGGCGCTCGCCGCGACGCGGCGCGAGCTCGAGCGGGAGGAAGCGGCGCTCGCGAGACGCGCGAGAATGGAGGGGTTCGCCTGGCAGGCGATCGCCGATGCGCTCGGCGTCAGCCGCCAGGCGGTGCACAAGAAGCACGGCAAGCGGTGACGGCCGCGCACGACGACGGAAGCGAGACATGAGCGAGCGACGCGGGATGCTCCGACGCCGGGGCGACGACGGGCCGCGCGCCAGCGTCGGCGAGCTGCTCCCCTACCTCTTCCCCAAGAAGGGGCTGCTCGCGGGCGCGATCGCGCTCTCGGTGCTCGGCGCCGGCTTCGCCCTCGCTCAGCCGCTCATGGCGCAGGAGCTCATCGCGCGCGTCGAGCAGTCGCGAGCGCTCGAGTGGCTGCCGTGGCTGCTGCTCGCGGTCGTCGTGATCGGCGCGATCGTCGACGGCTTCCAGCACTTCCTGCTGCAGGTGCTCGGCGAGCACGTCGTGCTGCGCACGCGCCGCACGCTCGTCGCCTCGATGCTGCGGCTGCCGATCGCCGAGTTCGACGCGCGCCGGGTCGGCGACCTCGTGAGCCGCGTCGGCAGCGACACGACGCTGCTGCGCGCGGTGCTCACGCAGGGGCTCGTCGAGTCGATCGGCGGCGTGCTGACGCTCGTCGGCGCCGTCATCGCGATGCTCATCATCGATCCGCTGCTGCTCGGCCTCACCGTGCTCGTGCTCGCCGTCGCGATCGGCGCGATGCTCGTCGTCATGCCGCTCCTCACCCGCGCCTCCGGCGCCGCGCAGGAGCAGGTCGGCCACCTCACGAGCGCGCTCGAGCGCGCGATCAGCGCCGTGCGCACCGTGCGGGCGGCGGGCGCGACCGCGCGAGAGGTCGACGCGATCGGCGACCGCGCGGGCGACGCCTTCCGCGCCGGCGTGCGGGTCGCCCGGATCTCGGCGCTCGTCGTGCCGATCTTCGGCATCGCCGTGCAGCTCGCGTTCCTCGTCGTGCTCGGCGTCGGCGGCCTGCGGGTCGCGACGGGCGAGATCGCCATCTCGCAGCTCGTCGGATTCCTGCTGTTCCTGTTCCTCATGATCATGCCGCTCGGCCAGCTCGCGGGCGCGATCTCGGCCGTGAGCGTCGCGCTCGGCGCGCTCGGCCGCATCCAGGAGATCGTGCGGCTCCCGTCGGAGTCGGATGCGGATGCGCGCGTCGCGCTCGAGCCGCGCCCGGGCGCGCCCATGGTCGCGTTCGAGGGCGTCACCTTCGCCTACCCCTCGGCCGACGAGCCGCGCACCGTGCTCGAGGACGTCTCGTTCGAGGTGCCCGCCGGCTCCCGCACCGCGCTCGTGGGCCCTTCGGGCGCGGGCAAGTCGACGACGTTCGCGCTCGTCGAGCGCTTCTACGACGCGACCGCCGGCCGCGTGATCGTCGGCGGCAGCGACGTGCGCGACGTCGATCGCGAGAGCCTCCGCTCGCTCATCGGCTACGTCGAGCAGGACGCGCCCGCGCTCGCCGGCTCGCTGCGCGAGAACCTGCGGCTCGGCGCGCCCGACGCGACCGACGAGCGGCTGCTCGAGGCGCTCGACGCCGTCAACCTCGGCGACCTCGTCGGCCGCTCGCCGCGCGGTCTCGACACTGAGGTCGGCGAGGCAGGCGTGCTGCTCTCGGGCGGCGAGCGGCAGCGGCTCGCGATCGCCCGGGCGCTGCTCGCGGCGACGCCCGTGCTGCTGCTCGACGAGTCGACCGCCAACCTCGACGCCCGCAACGAGGCGTCGCTCAAGGCCGCGCTCGACGTAGCGAGCGAGGGCCGCACGACGCTCGTGATCGCGCACCGGCTCGCGACGGTCGTCGACGCCGACCAGATCGTCGTGCTCGACGGCGGCCGCGTGCTCGCGCGCGGCACCCACGAGGAGCTGCTCGACGCGTCCCCGCTCTACCGCGAGCTCGCCGCGCACCAGCTGCTCGCCCCCGCCGCACTCGACTGATCGGAGGACGCCCATGGCCGCACCCGCCCTGCTCGACTCGCGCCTGCCGATCGTGGCGGCGCCGATGGCCGGCGGACCGACCTCGACCGCGCTCGCGACCGGAGCGGCGCGGGCGGGCGCGTTCCCGTTCCTCGCCGCCGGCTACAAGACGACGGCGGCCATGGCCGCCGAGATCGAGCGGATGCGCGAGCTGGGCCTGCCGTTCGGCGTCAACCTGTTCGTGCCGGGCGAGCAGGCCTGGGACGCCGCGGCCCTCGACGCGTACGCGCAGCGCATCCGTCCCGAGGCGGTCGCGCTCGGCGTCGACCTCGGCGTGCCGCCCGCTCGCGACGACGACGAGTGGGACGCGAAGGTCGCGCAGCTGGTCGCGCACCCGGTGCCCGTCGTGTCGCTCACCTTCGGGCTCCCGTCGCGCCGCGACATCGGCGCCCTGCAGGCCGCCGGCACCCGCGTGCTCGCGACGGTCACGACGGCGAGCGAGGCGCGAGCCGCCGCGGAGGCGGGCGTCGACGGACTGATCGTGCAGGGCACGGACGCCGGCGGCCACTCGGCCACGCACGACCCGGGGCGCGCGCTCGAGCCCGTCGCGACGGAGCGGCTCGTGCGCGACGTGCTGGTCGCCGCCGAACTGCCCGTCGTCGCCGCGGGCGGGGTCGACGGCCCCCGCGCGGTGCAGGGGCTCCTCTCGGCCGGCGCCGTCGCGGTCGCGGTCGGGACCCTGCTGCTGCGCACCGACGAGGCCGGCACGTCGCCGACCCATCGAGCGGCGCTGGCCGATTTGCGCTTCGACGAGACGGTCATCACGCGCGCCTTCACCGGGCGGCCGGCTCGCGCGCTGCGGAACGCCTTCATCGATCGCCACGGCGCCGAGGCGCCGCTCGCCTACCCCGCGGTCCACCACCTCACGCGCGAGCTGCGTCGCGCGGCGAGCGCGGCCGGCGATGCCGATCGCCTGCACCTGTGGGCTGGCAGCGGCTACCGCAGCGCCCGCAGCGGACCGGTCGCCGACGTCATCCGCTGGCTCGCCGGATCCGCCTGAACCGACGCGACGAGGCCGCCCCCGCTGCGGGAGGCGGCCTCGATCGCGCTCAGGACGTGAAGCGCACCGATTCGGTCGGCGCGGTGTTCACCGTGAGGCTGAACACGTCGGGCCGCGCGTAGTGGCCGACGGCGTCGAAGTCGAGGTGCGATCGGACCTTGGCCGCCTGATCGATCTCGGCGTACAGGATCGCCTCCTCGTCGAACACCGGGCCGGCGAGCACGCTACCGCTCGGGTCGATGATGACGCTGCCGCCGCGCATGAGGGTGTCGCCGCCCGGCAGCTCGTACTCGACGGGGTGGTCCGCCGGGAAGGCGTCCCTCATGATCACCTGGCAGCTCGAGAGCACGAAGGTCCGGCCCTCGATCGCCACGTGCTGCATGGTCGACTGCCAGGTCGGGCGGTCGTCCGCGGTCGGCGCGCAGTAGATCTGCACGCCCTTCGCGTACATCGCCTGCCGCATGAGCGGCATGTAGTTCTCCCAGCAGATGACCGTGCCGACGCGGCCTCCGGGCGTCTCCATCGTGTCGAGCGTCGAGCCGTCGCCGAAGCCCCAGACGAGGCGCTCGGTCGCGGTGGGCATGAGCTTGCGGTGCTTGCCGACGAGGCCCGCCGCCGGGTCGATCATGAGCGCGGTGCAGTAGAGGGTGTTGCCGAGCCGCTCGATGATGCCCATCACGAGGTGCACGCCGTGCTCGGCGCTCGCGCGCTCGAGCCGGCCGACCTCCTCGCCGTCGAGCGCTATCGCGCCCGAGACGTAGCGCTCGTACTCCACGCGCCCGGCGTCCGTCCGCGTCCCGATCGCGGTGCCGAAGGACGTGCCCTTCGGGTAGCCGCCGATGAACGCCTCGGGGAAGACCGCGAGCTCGCCGCCGTTCGCGGCCACCTCGGCGATGAGCCGCTCCGCCTTCGCCGTCGCCGCGTCGGCGTCGAACGGGACCGATGCAGCCTGCACGACCGCGACCTTGTACATGATGGAGCTCCTGTCTTCTCGATCAGCCGCGCGAGATGTCGCGGCCCTTGGTCTCGGGCAGCAGCGGCCACAGCACGGCGAGCGCGACGATGCCGACGGCGATGACGTAGAACGCCGGCGAGATCAGCAGACCGGTCGCTGCCACGAGCGAGGCCGCGATGAGCGGGCCGGGGCCGGCGAGCAGCGCGTACGCGACGTTGTAGCCGATCGCCGAACCGGTCGCGCGCACCGACGCGGGGAACACCTCGACGAGCAGCACGTTGTTCGTCACCGCGGCCGCCGCGACGAAGAGGGCGAAGGGCACGAGCCCGACGATCACGAGCCACGGGTTGCCGGTGTTCATGAGGGCGAACGCCGGGATGGCCCAGATCACGAGGCCCGCGATGCCGATGTGGTTCACCGGCTTGCGCCCCCAGCGGTCGGCCGCCATGCCCATGAGCGGGTTGAAGATCACGTAGATGACCATGACGACGGCCGTCGCCCACAGGGCCTCGAAGCGCTCCATGCCGACCGCGCCGGTGAGGTGGTTGTTGGCGTACGTGACGAGGTAGTAGAGCGCGACGCCGAAGATGCCGGCGAAGGCGAGGGTCATGACGAACGCGCGCGCCTTGTCGCCGCGGCTCGTGTGCTCGATCTCGTTGGCCTTGCGCTTGCGCTCGAGCTCCTCGTAGACCGGGGTGTCCTCGAGCTTGCGGCGGATGTAGACGGCGACGACCGCCATGAGGAACGAGGCGACGAACGGGATGCGCCAGCCCCACGACTCGAGGGCGGACTGCTCCATGACGGCGGTCAGCAGCACTGCGGTGAGCGTGCCGACGAGGAACGCGAGGCCGGCCGTCGCGGTGATGAGGCTCGCGTAGAGCCCCCGCTTCCCGGCGGGCGCGCTCTCGCCGATGTAGGCGGCCGCGCTCGTCCACTCGCCGCCGACCATCATGCCCTGCAGCAGGCGCAGGATGACGACGATGATGGGCGCCGCGATCCCGATGGCTGCGAACGACGGCACGAGGCCGATGAGCGCTGTGATGATGCCCATCCCCATGACGGTGATGATGAGCACGGCGCGGCGACCGAGCCGGTCGCCCATCGGGCCGAGGAACAGGGCGCCGATGGGGCGCGAGAGGAAGCCGACGGCGAAGACGGCGAGGGCGGAGAGCATCTCGGCCGTGGGGTTGCCGGACGGGAAGAACTGCGCACCGATAATCGCGGCGAAGTAGCCGTAGATGGCGAAGTCGAACCACTCCATGAAGTTGCCGATGCCGACCGCGACCATGCGCTTCCGGCGATCGCTCTTCGAGAGCTGGCGGATGGTTGGCGTGCCGATCTCCTGATCGACGGTGTGCTGCGACATGTGATCTCCCTTGGTCCACTCGCGCGGTGTGATCACATTATCGTCATACGGTAATACTGTCGAGCCGGCTTCGCGGCGGCGCACGAGAGAGGGCGAGCGGTTCCCCGCTCGCCCTCTCTCGTGCCGCCGTGCGGCCCGTCGCCGCTAGGCGAACGGGTTGGGCATGAGCGTGTACTTCGTCTCGAGGTACTCGTGGATACCCTCGGCGCCGCCCTCGCGCCCGAGGCCCGACTGCTTGACGCCGCCGAACGGACCGGCCGCGTTCGAGACGACGCCGACGTTGAGCCCCATCATGCCGGTGTCGATGAGGTCGATCATCCGCTGGCCGCGCTTCGTGTCCTCGGTGAAGACGTAGCCGACGAGGCCGTACTCGGTCGCGTTCGCGAGGCGCACGGCGTCCTCCTCGGTCGAGAAGCGCTGGATCGCGACGACCGGGCCGAAGATCTCCTCGATCGAGACGGCCATGTCGGGCGTGACGCCGTCGAGCACGGTCGGCTCGAAGAACGAGCCGGGGCCGTCGATCGCCTTGCCGCCGGTGACGAGGGTCGCGCCGTCGCCGACCGCCGACTCGACGAGCCGCACCGCGTTGTCGACGGCCTTGTCCTCGACGAGCGGGCCGATCTGCACGCCCTCCTCGGTGCCGCGGCCGATCTTCATCGCCTTGACCGCCTCGCCGATGCGGCGCGAGAACTCGTCGGCGACCGACTCGTGCACGATGAAGCGGTTGGCCGCAGTGCAGGCCTGGCCGATGTTGCGGAACTTCGCCAGCAGCGCGCCCTCGACCGCCTTGTCGAGGTCGGCATCCTCGAAGACGACGAACGGCGCGTTGCCGCCGAGCTCCATCGACGACTTCAGCACGTTGTCGGCGGCCTGCTTCAGCAGCTGCACGCCGACCGGGGTCGATCCCGTGAACGAGACCTTGCGCAGGCGCGGGTCGGCGAGCAGCCGCTCGGAGAGCGCGCCGGTCGACTTGGTCGTGATGACGTTCACGACGCCCTTCGGCAGACCCGCCTCCTCGAGCAGCGCGACGAGCGCGAGCGTCGTGAGGGGCGTGAGCGTCGCGGGCTTCACGACCGCGGTGCAGCCCGCGGCGAGCGCCGGGCCGAGCTTGCGGGTCGCCATCGCGAGCGGGAAGTTCCAGGGAGTGATGAGGAAGCACGGGCCGACGGGGCGGTGCGTGACGATCATCTGGCCGGTGCCCTCGGGCGTCATGGAGTAGCGACCGTCGATGCGCACGGCCTCCTCCGAGAACCAGCGCAGGAACTCGCCGCCGTAGGCGACCTCGCCGCGGGCCTCGGCGAGCGGCTTGCCCATCTCCATCGTCATGAGGAGCGCGAACTCCTCCTTGCGCTCCTGGAGGAGGTCGAAGGCCTTGCGCAGGATCTCGCCGCGCACGCGCGCGGGCGTCCGGGCCCAGGAGTCCTGCGCCGCGACGGCCGCGTCGAGCGCGCGCACGCCGTCCTCGACCGAGCCGTTCGCGATCTCCTTGATCACCTCGCCGGTAGCGGGGTCCCTGACCTCGATCGTGCCCTGCTCACCGTCGACCCATTCGCCGCCGATGAAGAGCTTGCCGTGGATGCCGTCGAGCACCTGCATCTCGGTGGTGGTCGCGCTCATGCGAACTCCTTCAACTGGTTGTGTCCATCGTATCCGCCGGGGGTCGCTCGCTCCGGAGCACGCGAGCGATCGCCCGCTCGAGGTGCGGCGCGAACGCCGCGGGGTGCTCGGCGTGCGGGAAGTGGCCGAGCTCGGGCATGAGCTCGAACGACGAGTTCGGGATGCGGTCCGCGAGCTCGCGAGATGCGGCTGGTGGCACGCTCGTGTCGAAGGCGCCCGACAGCACCGCGACGTGCGGCGACTCGGGCGTGAGCAGGTGCTCGACCTCGTCGAGATCCCACTGCTGGTATCCGGTGATGTCGGCGTCGTAGACGCCGTAGGCGCCGGACGAGTAGCCCCACCACACGCGGTCGCGGTGCTCGAGCGGCGAGGCCGGGTTCATGAGCCCGTAGGTCCACTCGGGCACGTGGAGCGCCTGGTTGACGACCGCGGAGCGCAGCGCCGGCGTGCTGCGGCCGCGCACGCTGGGGCCGGCCTGGCACGAGACAGCGCCTGCGAAGCGGTCGGGGTGCAGCGCGATCGCCCGCACGACGGCCGCGCCCGCCATCGACGGGCCGAGCAGGATGGGCCGCCGCAGGTCGGCGGCATCCGCGATCGCGACGATGAGCTGGGTGTACGTCGCGGAATCGAGCCGGTACTCGAGCGGATCGACGCCGGGCACGGGCGTCGACTTGCCGTGCCACGGGAGGTCGACGGCGATGAGCTCGAAGCGGTCCGTGACATCGGTCTCGGCGACGAGCCCGTGGTACTGGCTCGAGTCGCTGCCGGCGGTCGCGAGGCACAGCACTTGCGGGCCGGTGCCGGCGCGCTCGACGAAGACGTCGGATGCGCCCTGCGGCCCGTCGATGCGGACGTACTGCCCGCGCAGCGACAGCGGTCGGCGCTCGGGGGCCCGGGGCGCGGCGGCCGCCGGGCGGATCGCCTCGACGATGCGGCGCACGAGGTGCAGGTGCTGCGCGAAGGCGAGCTCGTCGCCCTCGACGCTCGCACGGCCGTCCCGCACGAGTGCGAGCACGTGCTGATCGCCCGCGCTCGGCTCCGCGGCGAGCAGCGCCGACCACGCCTCGTCCGCCATGGCGATCGAGCAGTCGGCGGCTCTGCCCGCGGCGACGCGCCCGTCGTGGAGGCGGAGGACGTGCTCGCCGCTGCTGTCGCGCAGCGCGATCGTGACGTCGGCACCGCGGCTCGCGGCGGCGAGGCGCGCGTCGGCGCGGCAGCGCTCGACGACGTCGGCGGGCAGGCTCACGCGCGCCGGCCGATCACGCCGGCGAGCCCCGGCAGCGGCTCGCCGAGCGGCTCGAGCCCATCGAGCGTGCCCGCATCGTGGCCCGTGAGCACGAGCGCTGCGTCCGTCTCGCGGATCCGATCGAGCACGCGGTACGACTGCGGCACGTCGGCCATCGACACGAACGGCATGTCGCGCTCGAGCTCCTCGACGAAGTGCGCCGCGTCGCTCGCGATCAGCACCGTGCCGGCGCTCGTGGCGACCGACACCATGGCCTGGCCCGGGGTGTGGCCGCCCACCTCGACGAGCTCGACCCCCTCGGCGATCGTCGCCGTGCCCGAGAAGGGGCGGAGCCTTCCCTCCGCCTCGGCGCGCAGCAGCTCCTCGATCTCGGCGGGATCGCCGAAGTGCGAGAAGAGCGGCCGGTCGGCGACGTCGCTCGTCCAGAAGTCGAGCTCTGACCGGGCGATGTGGATCTCCGACGACGCGAACGCCGGCAGGTTCCCGATGTGGTCGTAGTGCGCGTGCGTCACGACGACGGGCACGCCGGAGCCCGGCTCGATCCCGAGGCGCCGCAGCGCATCCACGGGGTCGATGAGGATCTCGCGGCCGCGCGCGGTCGCCCCCGCCTCCGAGTACCCGGTGTCGACCACGATGGCCTCATCGCCGCGGCGGAGCACCCACAGGAAGTAGTCGAGCCGGAACGGCCCGTCGTCTTCCCCGTAGAAGGCGTAGTTGAGGAAGACCTCGCTGCGTCGGGTGCTGCGCGTGCCGTGGCGGATGACCACGACCTCCCACGGCTCGTGCGATGCCATGGCGCGAGCTACTCGCCCGAGCCGGAGCCGCCCTCGTGGACGGCGACGGTCGGCTCGATGCCATCGGCGCCGACGACCTCCCGCCATGCCTCGAAGCCGGTCTGGAACGCGACGATGCCCGCCTCGGGCAGGGCGATCTCGATCGCCTCGAGGATCTCGGTCGGCGTGAGGCCGAGGTCGAGCGCGACCCGGATGTGCGACTGGATGTGGCCCTTCGAGGCGCGCATGACCGTCAGCGAGACGATGAAGATGAGCTCCTTCGTCTTGCGGTCGAGCGTGCGCTGGTCGAGGTAGGCGGCGGAGACCATGTGGTTCGCCGCCTGCAGCACCGGGAAGTCCTGCTTCGCCATCACCTTGTGGTAGTCGAGGACGTAGCCGCGCTTGCGCGCCATGTCGTCGATGTACTCCTGCGGGTCGATGTCAGTCATCGTGCGTGCCCTTCGTCGATGGAGATCCCGGTCGTCCGCGTGTACACGCGCGCGATCTCGGTGTGGTCTGCGTGCTCGCCGAGCGCCGATCGGCCCTCCGAGAGCGTGTCGAACGCCGCGCCCGTGACCGGTGCGAATCCGACCTCGTCGGCCATGCGCCTCGCGATGCCCATGTCCTTGAGCATGAGGTCGTACGCGAACTTCGAGGCGTACGTGCCGGGCAGGATGTGCTGCGGGAACTTGACCTGCGTCGCCTGGCTCATGCCGGTCGAGGCGTTGAGCACCTCGATCATCGCCGCCGGCTCGATGCCGAAGTGCTTCGCGATGAGCACCGCCTCCGTCGCGGCCGCGATGTTCGTCGCGCTGACGAGGTTGTTGAGCGCCTTGGCCGCGTGGCCGGCGCCGGCTGGCCCGACGTGGACGATCGAGTTGCCGACCGTCTCGAGGTGCGGCATGGCGCGCGCGACCGCGTCGTCCGTGCCGCCCGCCATGATGGTCAGCTCACCCGTCTCGGCCTTCGCGATGCCACCGGAGACCGGCGCGTCGACGTAGTCGACGCCGCGCTCCCCCGCGGCGGCGGCGAGCGACCGCGTGCTCCCGGGCTCGCTCGAGCCCATGTCGATCACGAGCGACCCCGCGGGCAGGCGCTCGAGGAGCGCGCCCTCGCCGGTGAGCGCATCCTCGACGTGGCGGCTCGTCGGGAGCATGAGGATCACGACGTCGACGTCGGCGCCCTCGCTCACGAGGTCGGCCACCGGCCGGGCGCTCGAGCCCTCGACGACCGCCGAGACGGCGTCGGGGAACACGTCGAAGACGTGCGTCTCGAACGCCTCCGCGTGGAGTCGCGCCATCGGCGCGCCCATGCGCCCGAGGCCGAGGAAGAGGGTGTGGCTCATGCGATGTCCTTCGCGCGGGTGCTGAGGTGGTCGAGGGCGATGCTCGATGCGGCCATGACGTGCGCAACGGAGAGCCGGTAGGCCGCATCCTCGTCTCGCCGCGCGATGGCGTCGACGACGGCGCCGAGCTCGGCGCGCATCGCGGCCTGCCGGTCGGGCGCACCGAGGGTCACGGCGCGCAGCTGGCTGATGCGCGCCTGCACGTTGGCCAGCTGCTCGCCGATGATGTGGTTGCCGCTCGCGGCGATGAGCGCGACGTAGAAGCCGTTCTTGATGGCCAGCAGCGCGTCGATCTCGTCGGGGCGCTGCTCCGGGATCGAGTCGAAGGCCGCCCGGAGCGCGGCGATCTGCGCGTCGTCGGCGTTGCGCGCCGCGAGCCGCGCGGCGGTCGCCTCGAGCGCCGCGCGCACCTCGTAGAGCTGCCGGGCCTCGTCGAGCGTCAGCTCGGCGACGACCGGGCCGACACCCGGCTGGATGCGGATGAGCCGCTCGCTCTCGAGCTGCCGCAGGGCCTCGCGCACGACGGTCCGGCTGACGCCGAGGCGCTGCTCGATCGCCTTCTCCGTGATGCGCGCGCCCGGCACGAGCTCCCCGCGCACGATCGATGCGCGCAGCACCTCCACCGCCTGCTCCCGCAGGGGCGCAGCCTTCCGTTCCAGCATCGACGCCGCCTCTCGCTCACACCAACCGTATTATCGTCATACGATCGGCGCAAGCCGCGACCGCGCACCCGAGGTCAGCGCGACGCGGCGGCGCTCACCTCCGCGTCCGATCGGTCCGCCGCGGGAGTGCGCGGCTCCCTCGCGAGCTTCGACGGCCACCAGGTCTTCGGCCCGATCTCGAGCGCGAGTGCGGGCACGAGCAGCGAGCGGACGAGCGTCGTGTCGATGAGCACGCCGAGCGCGACGATGATCGCGAGCTGCAGCAGGAACAGCACCGGGATGACGCCGAGCGCCGCGAAGGTGGCCGCGAGCACGACGCCCGCCGAGGTGATGACGCCGCCGGTCACGCGCAGGCCGCGGAGCACGCCCGCGCGGTGGCCGCGCTTGCCGACCTCCTCGCGCACGCGGGTCATGAGGAAGATGTTGTAGTCGACGCCGAGCGCGACGAGGAACACGAACGCGAACAGCGGCACCGCCGGATCCATGTCGGGGACCCCGAGCCACTGCAGGATGATCGCGCCGACGCCGAGCGCCGTGTAGTACGACAGCACGGTCGTGGCCAGCAGCACCGCCGCAGCCACGATCGAGCGCAGCAGCACCATCAGGATGAGCCCGATGACGAGCAGCACGATCGGGATGATGACGGCGCGGTCGCGCGAGGATGCGTCGTTCGTGTCGATCGCGGTCGCGGTCGTGCCGCCGACGATCGCCTCGTCGGTGACGTCGTGCGCCGCCTCGCGGATCTCGCGCACGACCTCCTGCGCCTCGGTCGAGTCCGGAGCGTCGACGAGCGTCGCCTGCAGCAGCACGCTGCCGTCGACGACGGTCGGCTCGAACGCCGCGAACGGCGACGCGGGATCGGCCGGCCACGGGAGAGTGCCCGAGGGCGAGTCCTCGCTCGCGAGCGCGAGGCTCTCGACGCCGTCGATGTCGGCGACCGCCTCGGCGACCGCGTCGAGCTCGCCCTCGGGCGCGACGATCTGCGTAGGGGTGCCGGAGCCGCCGGGGAAGTGCGCCGAGAGCAGCGCCTGGCCGTCGCGGGCCTCCGACTCGCCGACGACGAAGTCGCTCGAGGGCACGCCCTCGGCGCGCAGCTGCGTGACGCCGAGCGCGCCGGCGCCGAGCACGAGCGCCGTGACGATCCACACCGTGCGGGCGCGGCGATCGACGAGGTTCGAGACCGCGCCCCACAGACCCTCGCCGTCGGCCTTGACGCGCGGCTTCTCGGGCGTCGGCGCGACCGGCCAGAAGGCGACGCGGCCGAAGGCGAGCAGCAGCGCCGGCAGCAGGGTGAGCCCCGCGAGGATCGAGGCGGCGATGCCGATCGCGGCCACCGGGCCGAGCTGCTGGTTCGAGACGAGGTCGCTCAGCAGGAGGCACAGGAGGCCCGCGATGACCGTGCCGCCCGACGCGATGATCGGCTCGAACGATCCCTTGAGCGCGGCGACGGTCGCTTGCCAGCGCGATCGTGTCTGCCCGAGCGCCTCGCGGAAGCGCGCCGTGTAGAGCAGGCCGTAGTCGGTCGCCGCACCGACGACGAGGATGAAGAGGATGCCCTGCGTCTGCCCGCTGAGCGTGAGCACCTCCGCCTTCGCGAGCTCGAAGACGACGAGGATCGCGAGGCACAGCGCGGCGACCGAGGTGAACAGCACGAGGATCGGCAGGAGCGGCGAGCGGTAGACGATCACGAGGATGACGAGCACGGCGCCGAGGGCGACGAGCAGCAGCAGCCCGTCGATGCCGCCGAAGGCCTCGGCGATGTCGGCCGTGAAGCCGGCCGGGCCGGTGACCTTCGACTCCACGCCGGGGCCGAGGTCGGTGTCCGCCACGAGCGCGCGCAGCTCGCCGACGAGATCGCCCACCTCGCCCGACTCGCCGGAGCTGTCGAGCAGCGCCACGATCTGCGCCGCCTGACCGTCCTCGCTCGGCACGACCGGCGACGCCTGCACGACGCCCTCGAGCGCGGCGATCTCCTCCTGCAGCCCGGCGATCGACTCGAGCGCGGTCGCGTCGAGCTCCTCGTCCGAGGCGGCGACCACGATCGCGGGGATCTCATCGTCGCCGAGGAACTCGCCGAGCTGCTCCTGCACGAGCGTCGACTCGGCGCTCGACGGCAGGAAGCTCGCCTGGTCGTTGGACACGACGCTCGAGAGGCTGCCGAAGGTGGGCCCGCCGATGCCGGCGGCGGCGAGCCAACCGAGGATCAGGGCCGCGGGGAGCAGGACGCGCAGCCACCTGGGGACGCGCGAGGACGATGACGAGCGGGGCGTGGATCGCGTGGACACTTAGCCAGTCTATCTGTTAGGCGGTCTATGTAAAGTCCGGGCAGCCGAACAGCGAGGCGTCGAGACCGAACCACAGACAGCCTACACGTAGACTGGCTACAGCTCACGCTAGTGTCGGCGCGCGACCTGCACGCCGCCGTCGCGCATCTCGTCGAGCGCCGTCGCGCGCGTCTCCGGCGACACCGCCGAGGTGAGCGCGTCGATCACGGTGACCGTGATTCCCGCGAGCGCAGCGTCGAGCGCCGACGCCTTCACGCAGTAGTCGGTCGCGATGCCGACGACGTCGAGCTCGTCGATCCCCTGCTCCTCGAGCACCTCGCCGAGCGTCTCGCCGTCGTCGGTCGTGCCCTCGAAGGCCGAGTAGGCGGGCTTGCCCTGCCCCTTCTTGACGTGGACGTCGATCGCGAGCGCGTCGAGCGCGGGGTGGTAGTCGGCGCCCGGCGTGCCCGCGACGCAGTGCACGGGCCACGTGCCGACGAAGTCGGGCTCCCCCGCGGCGAAGTGGCCGCCGTTGTCGTTGTCGCCGTCGTGCCAGTCGCGGCTCGCGACGACGAGGTCGTAGGAATGGGTGCGGAGGTGCTCGGTGATCGCGGCGGCGACCGCCGCTCCGCCCTCGGTCCCGAGCGCGCCGCCCTCGGTGAAGTCGTTCTGCACGTCGACGATCAGGATGCCCTTGGCCATGACGCCAGAGTACGACGAAGCATCCGCGCTGCGCGGTGCTGCGTTCCACGCGAGGAACCGATCAGCCACCGCGAGATGCGCAACCGCAGCAGCGAGGTGCTGCGAGCAGTGGCCGCCGGCGAGTCCTCCACCGTCACGAACCATGGGACCCCAGTCGCACGGCTCGTCGCTGTGGAGCGCGTCCCGACCGAGCTGCCGATCGCTCGGCGGGCCTCTCGGCACGGCGGCTTCGCCGCGCTGCGTCGACACGTGGTCCGGCGCGACCCGCCGCAGATGGCCGTCTCGTCGATCCTGGACGGGGCATCGCTCTACGGAGCCGTCCGCGAGCCTCTGCTACGAGCCTCTGAGGGGCGGCGACGTACGACGATCGGCTCGCAGACGCCGCGCGGTCCATCGGCCTGGCGGTGGTCGCCCCGTCCTGACGCATCGTTCCGCCCGGCGATCACCGCCACTATCGTGACCCCCATGGTGTCGCGCACGGCCAACTTCTGCTTCGACGCATCCGACCCCATCGCGCAGGCGCAGTGGTGGTCCCGCGTGCTCGACGACTTCGAGGTCGTGCTCGACGGCGCGTGGAACGAGCACGAGGCCGAGCTGCGCGGCCCCGGCGGCCGCTGGCTCGAGTTCCTCAAGGTGCCCGAGCCCAAGGTCGTGAAGAACCGCATGCACGTCTGCCTCCGCCCGGTCGGCACGACGTGCGACGCGGAGGTCGAGCGCATCGTCGGCCTGGGCGCGAGCGTCGTCGACGACCGCCGCGGATTCGAGGACGGCGGATGGGTCGTGCTGGCCGACCCGGAGGGGAACGAGTTCTGCGTGCTCGCGACGCCGGCCGAGGAGGCCGGCATCGCTCGCACTTAGCTCGGGCGGAGACGACGAAGGCCCCGCGGATGCGGGGCCTTCGTGCTGGTGCCGCCTCGGAGAATCGAACTCCGGACCTATTCATTACGAGTGAACGGCGAGCTTGAAGCCTGGCGACGCTGCGTGTTGCGATTTGACGCTGGTTTGGTGCGAATCTGGAGCCGCAACAACGGTCGGCAACACGACGCTACAGCGGTCGACAACCGCCTTCTCGGTGTAGGTTTACGGTGCACCAACGGAAAGGGCATCGTGTCTCAGATCGGACGGCCGGCTGGCAGCGGCAAGGGCAGCACCATCAAACTGGCCAACGGGCGCTTCCGCGCGCAGCGTACGGTGAGTGACGAGTGGGGCACGACGAAGCGGCTCGAGGCGGTAGCAGCCACCAAGACCAAGGCACAGAACGCGCTCGACGCGAAGGTGCAAGCTTGGCGATCGAGCCACGTGAAGCCCGCGCGTCGCCGCACGTTCGGGTCCTGGGCCGAGGAATGGATGTCGGCTCTCGAGACCCGAGGCACCCGGACCAAGACGAAGAAGCCGCTGGCACTGTCGACCGTGCGCGCTTACCGATCGACCATGAGCAACCACGTCCTGCCTCACCTTGAGAAAGCTGCACTCTCGGCCATCGACGTGCCGATGATCGAGCGGATGCTGGCTGCGGTGGCGCAGTCGACATCGAAGTCGAAGCCGGGAACCCCGCTTGGACCAGACACTGCCCGGAAGGCTCTGGCAGTGCTGCAGTCATGCCTAGCCGATGCCGAGCATCTTCGACTCGTTCCCGAGAACGTCGCCAAGCAGGTACGCCCCCCGGAGACCCCGAGACGGGCCGAAACATGGGCGACGCCTGACCGGATGCGCGATGTCCTCGACCAGCTACTCGCCGCCGAGCCCCCACCGCATGCGTTCTCTGCCCCTGTCGGCGAGGGACGAGGTCGACGGGGCAGCCGCGTCCGGCCGTGGTGGCAGTACCGGTCGGTGCTCGCCGCCCTCATCCTGACTGGCGCTCGCCCAGGGGAGCTCCTCGGACTGCGACGGAAGCTCGTCGAAGTCGACGAGGATGGCGAGATGTACCTCGGGCTCTCGTGGCAGCTGGAGGAGCCTGACTGGGCATGCGGATGCGGCGAAGCGTGCGTTGCAGCGGCCAACTGCCCGAAGCGCGAGATGGAACTGCTGGCCTCTAGCAAGTACGACCGGATCATCGGCACCCGCGCAGACGACAATCTGGGCCTCGAGATCTCGACCGCCCGAGTTCTGTCGCGGCCGAAGTCCGACGCCGGCAACCGCGACTTCCACGCGTACCCCGAGCTGCGGCACGCGATCGAACTCGCGCTCGCTGAACCCGCGCGATGGGGTCTCGTGTGGGAGAACCGGGGGCAGCCGATGACGGAAGCGACGCTCCGGCGGGCATGGAAAGACCTGGCGGTCGCGTTCGACCTGGGCGCGGGCTCGAAGCCGTACGACGCCCGGCACTCCTTTATCGACCATCTGCACCTCAGCGGGGTTCCTATCGAGATCGCCATGGCGATGGTGGGTCAGACCTCGCAACAGGTGCACCGCGGATACCGCACCGCGCAGAAGCGTGCGGCGACGCGGGCCGGCACGGCGCTCCTTTCCAAGGGGGCTCGCCGGTGACGCGCTGGTCGGAAGCGGATCAGCTCAGCTTCCGGATCCAGGAGCTTGAGTCGCGCGTCAAGCAGCTCGAGAAGGTGGTCTCCTCTGCTACGCGCGAGCCACGGTGGGCCGACGTCTACCAGGTGGCGGAGCATCTCCGCGCCAGCACCCGGCTCGTGCGCGATCTGACCAAGAGCGGCGTACTGACCCGCTACGGGCGTCCGCGGCTCTACCGCTGGGACCTCAACGAGGTGGATGCGGCGTTCCTCGGTCACACGCTCGACACGATGTTCGGCGGCCGCTTTAGTGGAACATAGTGGAGTGTTTGGCGACCTCCGCGAAATCGGCCAATATGCTCCTGCACGCGCTGGGACTGAATCCCGGTACTAAAACGAACGGCTTGCCCCTTGGGGCGGGCCGTTTTTTTGTGCCGTCTCGCAGCTCTCACTGAGCCGCGCGCGGTGCTCAGCGCATCACAAAGGGCCGTCGACGACGGCCCATTTGCATACCCTGAGAAGCCTCAAGAAGGGCCGTCGACGACGGCCCTTCTTGCATTCTCCGGGATATTCGCCCTCTACAAGAGCCCGCTTCGACCGCGGGCGGCAGGAGATAGCACTGATGGACACGACCATGACCGGCATCACCTCGACTGCGACGACGACGCGTTGGTGCACGGTGAAGGAGATCGCCACTCACCTCAACATCCACCGCACGAGCGTGTACAAGTGGGTGCGCGAGCGGAACATGCCCGTATCGGGCTTCAGTGGCAGCCTGCGCTTCGATGTGAATGCGGTCGACGCGTGGCTCCGCACGAACGGCGCTGCCTGATGGGGACGATCCACCTCGGTCCTGCGACCGAGCGTTCCTTGACCGCCATGTGGGAGGGTCTCGTGAGCCAGCGCCTGGGGCTGCACGAGCTCCATGCGGCGTCACCGGCCGCGATGGGGCTGTGGACGCACGGCTACGACGTGGGTGTGGGTACTATGCGCGAGCCGCTGCTGCAGGCGCGTCGCGACAGCGACCGCGCGTGGCTGTACGCGATGAACGGCAAGGAGCGCGCCGCTGAGTTCGAGCGCCGGATGACCCGGGCGATCGCCTCCTGCCCGCCTGACGTCGAGCCTCACGGCGTCGCCTACTTCACGCACGTCCTCCGTGGCGCCGCAGGGCTTGCCTCATGATGGCCGGGACCACCGAAGCCTTCACGCAAGCCCTCTACGTCGACGCGTCGCTCGTTCTCGAAGGTGGCTATGAGCGTCGAGAGCCGACCCGAGGGGCCACGCGCGTTGACGGGCTGCGGCTGCTCTATGCCGGCGCGGTTAACGGCCTCGTTGGGGACCCCGAAACGGGCAAGACGCTCATCGCCACGGCGATCGCGGCGGAGGGCCTCGCACGCGGTGAGTCCGTGCTCTGGATCGACGTCGACCACAATGGGCCCGCGGCAACGCTGGCACGGCTGCGCCGGTTCGGGGTGCCCAAGGCAACCTTGACCGACCCGGCCCTGTTCAGGCTGGCCGTTCCCGATGAGCAGAGCGCTGTACTGCACGTCGTGGCAGAGGCCGAGCTGTGGCAGCCGGCACTCGCCGTGGTCGTCTGAACCGTCCCCGGTTTGATGCCGGTTCCTTTCGAGTCTGGAAGGAAGATGGTCATCATGCCGAAGCAGATCCCGGAGGAGACGAAGCAGCGAGCGGTCCGGCTCGTGCTCGACCATCTCGATGAGTATCCGAACCTGACGACCGCGTGCGAGACGGTCTCGAAACGGCTCGGCTTCGGGGCCGAGTCGCTGCGCCGATGGGTGCGGCAGGCGCAGGTCGACGCCGGCGAGCGGCAAGGCGCATCGACGAGCGAGTCGGAGCGCGTGCGGCGGCTGGAGCGGGAGAACCGTGAGCTGCGCGAGGCGAACGCGATCCTGCGGGACGCGGCGGTTTTCTTCGCCGGGGAACTCGACCCCCGACGCCGCTGATCGTCGCGTTCATCGACGAGCAGCGAGCCAAGGGCCGCGCGGTCGAGTCGATCTGCCAGGTCCTGCGCGAGCAGGGCGTGCGGGTCGCCGCGCGGACCTACCGGGGGTGGAAGCGCGCCCAGCCCAGCAGCCGAGACCTTGCCGACGCGGTTGTGATCGACGCGCTCCTGGCGACCGTGGGCACGCCGGAGGGTATGTACGGGCGGCGGAAGATGACGGCGCATCTGCGCCGGAGCGGCCACGACGTGTCCCAGCGGCGCGTGGACCGGCTCATGCGTGATCTCGGCCTCAACGGCCGGGTCCGCGGACGCGGCGTGCGGACGACGGTCCCGGATCGGAACGCCGAGCGCGCGCCGGATCTGCTCGAGCGCGACTTCACCGCGCTGGCCCCCAACCAGCGCTGGGTGGCGGACTTCACCTACGTGCGCACCTGGGCCAGGTTCGTCTATGTGTCGTTCGTGATCGACTGCTTCTCGCGCGCGATCGTCGGCTGGCAGGCCGCGACGAGCAAGACGACACCGCTGGTGACCACGGCGCTGCGCATGGGTCTGTGGCGGCGCGACCGGGCCGGGCGTGCGGCCGGCGACGGCCTGATCCATCACAGCGATGCCGGGTCGCAATTCACGTCCGTGAGCTTCGCCGAGACGCTCGCGCTCGAGGGCATCGCCGCCTCGATCGGATCGATCGGTGACGCCTACGACAACGCGCTCGCCGAGTCCACGATCGGGCTGTTCAAGACCGAGGCGATCCGCGACGACTCACCGTTCCGGACCGGACCCCTCAAGCAGCTCGAGGACGTCGAGTGGGTGACGGCCGAGTGGGTCGACTGGTACAACGCCAGACGCCTGCACACGACCCTCGGCGACGTCCCGCCCGAGGAGTTCGAGGCCGCGTACTACGCTGACCTCGAAACGCCATGCCACCCGGCGCTGGCACCCGCATAGGAGCGGCAGAGAACCGGGGACGGTTCAAAACGGGCCTTCGCGCTACGAGCGGCTCCTTGCAGCGCGGTCACGTCGCACGTGGCCCCCGAATGCCGCGCGATCTGAGGACGCTCTCGATCGATGTCTCACAGGGGGGGGAGGGAGGCCTAGCGCAGGTCCCGCCCGTACCGCTTCGCGTTCTGGTGCTCGCGCTGTGTACGAGTCTGGGGGGTTTTTTCGGCCCGCCGATGCTACGGAAGGGGAGCCGCACGACCTCGTACCCGGCAACCCCGAGCGGCCGCGTTGCGCCGGTGTGCTTGGACGATCACCTCGTTCGGCTACCGCCGCACCCGGCGAGCAGACCCCTAGAGTGCACTACGCGCCGTCACCAACGGAGCCGGCGAGCACCAGAAACAAGGGCGGTCGCAACCAATTAGCGCATTGCTATTTCTTCGGGAGTTGAACCGGGCGGGTGTGGTGGCGCGCGGGCCTCCTAGTGCTCGCGAGTCTGTGTAGCTACTCGCGCGAGAGGGACGCCGGTTCTGGGGCGAGGCGTGGGACGAAGCGGACGAGGAAGACCATGGCGATGAGCTCGACGAGCGTCTGGGTGACGACGGCGAGGGGTGCGAGGCCGAGCGTCGGCGGGAGTGCGAGTGCGAGGGGCAGGACCACGAGGGAGTTCCTCGTCGCCAGGGAGAACATCACCGCCCGCGTCGCCGGCACGTCCAGCCGTGCCGCGCGGCCGGCGAGCAGGCCGGCAGCGACGGCGATGACGACGAAGACGACGAAGAGCGGCAGCACTCGGACGAGGTTCGTGATCTCGGACCCGACGGCGGCGATCTGAGAGCCGATGACGATGGCGAGGGTGAGCATCATGAGGGGCGCCATCGCGCCGGCCATCGTGGTCTCGATGCGATGTCCGATCGGGTGGCGACGGCTGATGCCCTGCACGATCGCGGCGCCCGCGAGGGGCACGACGATCAGCAGCAGGAAGGCCTCGGCGAATGGCGCGACGTCGATCACGGCGAGCAAGTCGGGGCCGACGAACAGCAGCAGGTAGAGCGGCAGCAGAAGCAGTTGGACGAGCATCAGCAGCGGTGCGGCTGCGAGGAGGCGGGCTCGGGCGCCGCCGGCGAGTCCGGTGAACACGATGACGTAGTCGATGCACGGCGTCAGCAGCACGAGCAGCACGCCGAGGGTCAGGGCGCGGTCGTCGGCGACGACCCGCGATAGGCCCCACGCGATGGCGGGCACGGCGACGAAGTTCGCGATCAGGACGGTCAGCATGAAGCGTGAGTCGCGGAATGCGCGGCCGACGTCGATGAGCGGCACGCCGAGGAAGGTCGCGAACAGCAGCGCCATGAGCACCGGCTCGATCGCGTGCTCGAGCGTCGGTGCGATCTGCGGCGCGACGAGCCCAGCGGCCGCCCCCGCCGCGATAGCGGCGAGATAGAGGGGGATCTGATGCCGATCCCACCGCTCGACGAGGCGCGTGATCATCGTCGGATGCCCGATCGGTCGGGGCGGGCGGGGTCGCATGCGTCGCTGCGGAGGAGCACGCATTCGCTCCGGCACTGGGTGCCGCTGTCGGGGCACTGGTCGGCGCTGCGGGAGGCGGCGTCGAGCCGGGTGGGGAGGCGTTGCAGCGCGTAGAGGCGTGCGTCGACCTCGCGCAGGCGCGCTGCGATCCGGGGGCGGAACGACTCGCGCACCTGCGTGCAGGTGTCGCTCTCGACGACGTCGAGCAGCGCGGCGATCTCGGGTAGGGACAGGTCGAGCTGCTTGGCGGTGCCGACGAACGCGAGCCGCTCGAGCACCTGCGCGTCGTAGTCGCGAGGGCCGTTGCGTTCCCGGTCGGATGCGATGAGGCCGATGCGCTCGCAGCAGCGCAGCGTCGACGCGGGCACGCCGCTGTGTCTGGACACTTCGGAGATCCGCACGGGAACACGCTAGACGTTGAAGTCGGGTGCAATGCCTACCGTCGAGGCATGACCTAGGTGATCGCGTTGCCGTGCGTCCAAGAGACGGACCGTTCGTGCGTCGACTGCGGCGCCTGCGAACCTGCCCGGCCCGTCGAGGCCATCCAATACAAGGACGACCTACCAGAGCAGTGGAGTGACTGTTACGTCAACGTGCAGTTCTTCGAGACGATTGGCTCACCCGGCGGCGCAGCGAAGCTCGGCCCGCTCTCGTTCGACCATCCAACGCTCGCTGCGCTCCCGCCCCAGACCTCCCCGCGGTTCGTCGCTAGGGGCGGGTGCCGGCGCGCTCGATGGCGCGGAGGACCGTCGAGCGGGCGACGCCGAAGAGCTCGGCGATCTCGGCGCTGGTGTGGGTGCCCTGCTGATGCAGTCTCACGAGGTGCGCTTCCTGCGCGGTGAGAGCTTCGGCTTCTTCCCACGGAAGCGCCCCTTCGCCTTCGCAACCGCCATTCCCTCGCGGGTGCGCGCCCGGATGAGGTTCGCTCCGAACGCCGCGACCATGCCGAGCGCCTTGAACGGCAGCCGGCCACAGGGTCGGTCGGGCCGTCGATGCTGCCGCAACGTGCCCCAGTTACGGAACGCCTATTGGGCACGTGGTTGCCGCTGACACCCGTGCTGCTGAAGAAGGCTGCGATCGAGGGGCAGAAAGACTCCGCGGCCGTCCCGATCGCACTCACTTCCGCGGGTCCGCGTGTTGGGCGGTCCGTCATGCGCCCGGCCTGGCCGTCGGCGGGGCTGTCCGTGGATGTAGTGCCGCAGCCGCCGGAACCCGAAGGGGCGGTGACGCGGTCCTCATCCTGAGCGGTGGCAGGCGATCACTTTTCGTATGGGCCCGGGGTCGAACCGCGGTCGCCAGGGTTACAGATAGCTGCAGATCCGCTGGGCGTCGCACCGGTCGGGGTCGCCTTCCGCTGCTCTCTTGTAGTGCTCGGCAACGGTTTCCCGGACAGCGGTCAGCTCGGCGATCTGCCGGTCCAGGCCGGCCAGTTGCTGGGCCAGTTGATGGGTCAGATGAGTGCAGGGGGCCTGTCCCGCGTCGCGGACACGGAGGATGTCGCGGATCTCGGCCAGGGGCAGTCCGGCGACCTTGCCGCGGTGGATGAACTCTAGTCTGTCGACGGTCTTGTCCGGGTAGTCGCGGTAGCCGTTGGCGGAGCGCTCGGCCGGTGGGAGCAGTCCCTGGCTCTCGTAGAACCTGAGGGCCTTGGTGGTCATGCCGACGGCTGCAGCCGCCTCTCCGATACGCATGGTTTCTCCCAGTCCTGAGATGGCCTTTGAATCCCAACAATGGTGGAAATGTCTGTGCGGGGTAGCCTCCGCTGCGATGAAGCGGGTATGGAACCGTTCCTGTGGGAGGCTCCGGTGGCTGTCGTGGGGCACGTGGAGTCGGCACGGGGGCGTCAAACTTCCAGCTGCTCCAACGCGGCCTGGTAGGCCTCATGGTAGGTCGGGAACTGAGCGACCTGGTCCAACAGGGTCTGCAGCGATAGTTGCGCCCTGATGGCCAGGGAGGCCTGGTGGATCCACTCACCGGCCTGCGGCCCGATCGCCCACGCCCCGATCAGCACCTTCCGCTCGGCGTCGGCGAGCAGACCCAGATGTCCGCGAGGGTCCTGCTCGTAGGTCCAGGGCCGCGCGATGGCGTTGGACAGGTCCAGTTCGGTGGCAGTGGTGCGGATCCCGCGCTGCGCGGCCTGCTGCTGCGTGAGGCCGGCAGCGGCGATCTCTGGGTCGCCGAACACTACTCGGGGGATCCCGTCATAGGTGGCGGCGTGGGCGCGGCCCAGGATGGCGTCGGCGGCGATCCGCCCTTGATACTTCGCCACGTGGGTGAACGGCATCACCCCGGTGACGTCGCCGATCGCCCATAGGTTCTCTCCCGCCCGTGCGTGCTCGTCGATGAGCACTTGGCCGTGCTCGCCCAGTTGTGCCCCGGCGTGTTCGAAGCCCAGGCCCTGGGTGCGGGGCTTGCGGCCGGTGCCGAAGATCACGACGTCGGCGGCGACCTCGGTGCCGTCGTCGAGTTCGATGACGCTGTCCTCGCCGTCACGGCGTGCCTTGGCCGCCGAGGTGCTCAAGCGGATGTCCACACCGGTCTGGGCGAGGTAGTCGTGGACGAGTTCTCCCACCCGGGGGTCCTCTCGGTTCAGCAGGAGGTCCCCGCGGTGGACGAGGGTGACCTGCAGGCCGAAGTGGGCTAGGAACGTGGCGGTCTCCACTCCGACGGCGCTGCCGCCGACGATGACGGCGCGCTGCGGCAGGTCGTGAGTCGTGTAGGTCTCCCGGTTGGTCCAGGCAGTGATCTCTTCAATCCCCTCGATCGGGGGGATCACGGGTTCAGAGCCGGTGGCGATGATGATGTGCTCGGCGGTGATCTCCCGGTCCCCTGCCTGGATCCGCCCCGGTCCGGTGACGTAGGCCTCGTCCTTGATGACGGTGGCGCCCTGCCTGTCGTAACCCGCAACCTGGGCCGAGTCGTCGAGGTTGCGGATCATGTAGTCCCGGTACTCCCTCGTGGCGTCCCAATCCACCTCGGCCCCGGAGACACCCGCAGCCTTGCGGACCTCGGCGCGTGCCTCGGCCGGACGCAGCACCGTCTTGGAGGGAATGCACGCCCAGTAGGCGCACTCTCCGCCGATCAGCTCCCGCTCCATCACGGCAACCTTCTTGCCTGCTTTGATCAGGCGGCTGGCTGCCACTTCACCACCGGGACCCATGCCCAGGACCGCCACGTCGAAATGTTCGCTCATGATCTTTCTCCTTCAGACTCGGGGGATCATTCGGTTCTACTCGTCGAGCTCGTCGTGACGGCGCAGTCAGTGGCGTAGCGCGACGTGCGGTTCAGCAGCAGCCGCCGTCCGCCCCGTTGCCGAAAGTGTCGCTGTTGGCTTGGGCGAGCATCTGCAGGGCCAGGGCGGTGGCCAGCTGGTAGGCCTGCGCCACTGGGACCACACTGGCCCCGGGGTGGCTCTCCACCCAGGGGGCGGCGTCGCCAGCGGAGGCGAAGAAGTGGACCTGGTGGCAGAACGCCGAGCGGATGGAGCTGAGGTCCTCGGGATTGACCAGGGAGACCACGGCGGTGGCCGGCTCCAGGCTTGTGACCCCGGAGCCGTCGACGCTGAGCCGCACCGGCTCCCCGGTGGCGTGGTCGGCCGATTCGATCCGGGCCGGGGCCCCGAGGATGGTGGGGAAGATCAGCGTGTCCAGGGCGCACCAGGTATAGAGCTGCTCCCCGCCGGTCTCGTAGCGGTGCGGGGTCGCCCGCTGGGTCAGACCCAGGCCGATGATCCGCCCCTCACCGTCGTACTCGATATCGGGCACCGCTTCCACGGCTCCACGGACCTCCTGGACTGGGCGGCCCACCGCGGTTGCCAGGTCCTCAAGGATCACCGGGTTGCCCTGGGCCAGCAGCCGCAGCATCGGCATCCACAGCCATGGCTGCATCCCCGACTCGGCGGTGGCCAGCCGTTCGGTTACCTGGCGAGCGTCGGGGTTCGTCATATCCATTCCTTCCGGGCTCTGGTGTGCTGGGGAGGGTGTGGCTCTCACGCGGCGCAGCAGGAGAGTTTCGAGACGTCGGTGCGGAACGACTGGGCGGCGATCTTGAGGCCCTCGGCCATCGTCAGGTACGGGCACCAGAGGGTCGCAACCTGGTCCACCGTCATCCCGGCGGACAGGACGTAGACCCCAGCCGCGGCCAGGTCCCCGGCCTCCTTGGCCACCGCGGTGATCCCGACGATCCGCCCGGTGTCGGCGTCGGCGACGATCTTGACGAAACCCCGGGTGTCACGGTTCACCAACGCCCTCGGGACGTATTCCAGGGGCAGCACCCGACACTCACACCGGATGCCCGCCTCCCTCGCCTGCTTATCGGTCATGCCCACCGCGCCCACAGCCGGAGAGGTGAAGGTGACGCGAGGCAGGTGGGTGTAATCGATCCGTTGCCCAGCGTCGTTGAAGGCGTTCTCCACCGCGGTGACTCCATGGGCCGCGGCCACGTAGACGAATTCTGGGTGCCCGGTGACGTCCCCGGCCGCCCAGATCCGGGGGTTGGAGGTCGCCAACGTGTCCTGCACGATGATCTCCCCACCTTCCCCGGTGGCGACCCCGACCGTTGCGAGGCCAAGGCGTTCGGTGACCGCCCGGCGCCCGGTAGCCACCAGCAACCGGTCCGCGGTGTACTCCTCGCGCCCGGCGCGGGTCGTGGCGGCCACGACGACGCCACCGGTGACCGGGTCGGTGGCCACGGACTCGACGACAGCCCGGCGCACCACTCGGAGGCCCTCATCGGCGAAGACACCCATGAGGGTTTTCGAGACCTCGGGCTCCTCGCCGGAGAGCAGCCGGGAGCGGGCCAGCACCGTGACCTTTGAGCCCAGCCGGGCGAAGAGCTGGGCCTGCTCCAGGGCCACGTAGCCCCCGCCGAGCACGATCATCGACTCTGGAACCTCCTGCAGCTCCATCGCCGTCGTCGAGGTGAGGTAGTCGACCTCAGACAGACCATCGACCGGAGGAGCCCACGGGGCCGAGCCCGTCGCCACCAGATAGTGGCGGGCCCGCAGCGTTTCCACTGCCCCGCCGCCATCGGTGATCTCCAGCACCGGGTCCTCGGCGCTGCCGGTGAACGTGGCGTCACCTTGCCGCAGGCCCCACCCGTACTCGTCGATCAGGTCTACGTACTTCTCGGAGCGCATCCACTCCACCAGATCGTCCTTCCCCGCCACCAACCCGGACATGTCCACCCGACCGACGGACGTGCTGACGCCGGGGAACCTGACCGACGCGTCCAGGGCAACATGATGGGCATCGGCGGCGGCCAGCAACGCCTTGGACGGCACGCACCCGGTGTTCACGCAGGTGCCCCCGATGGTGCCCCGCTCGATCATGACCACGCGCTGGCCCAGGTTGGTCGCCCGGATCGCGGCGGCGAACGCGCCACCACCAGAGCCGATGATCGCCAGATCGAACTCGGAAGCGGCAGTTTCGGGCACAGGAACCTCCACAGATGGTTGAGGAAGAGCTTCCACAGGAGCCTTCCTGTTGTCGGGCTATACCTACTGTGCACCTTCCCCTTCGGGAGAAGGTCAAGGGGCCCGCCCGAAAGGAGATGAAGAAGAGGCCGGTCAGTCAGGCGCCTGCGCCCAGCCGGAACCGGCCAAGCAACGTCGGGTCGACGGTTGAACTAACGGGGCGCGGGTGAGCTACGGGTCAGCGGAGCGCTTCGTCCAGGAATGCCCGCAGCGCCTCGGCCTCCATAGGCATGCCGTCGGCCCGGGCCAGAACCTCACCATCCGGGGCCACGACCACGGTGGAGTCCAGCGAAGTGATGCCGTAGCGGCTGGTGAGCCGCCCGGTCAAATCCACGACGTACGGATGCCCGGGTGCCCCAACGGCGGTACGGAACCGATCCACCTCTATCTCAGAACCCTCCGGGGTCACGTCCACCGCTACGAACCGGACCTGATCGGCAAGCTCTTCCTCCAGCTCGTCCATCGCCGTCGCCTGTGGGACGCAGGAGGCGCACCAGCTGGCCATGAAATACAGCACCGTCGCGCGGTCGGAAGGCACCACCACCGCCTCGCCGTCGACGGAGGTGATCTCCACCGGCACATCCCCGGCCACGGTGGGGGCCTGATCGCCTCGGTTCAGGGCGATGACCACCAGGACTGCCACCAGCACCGCGGCCAGGCACAGGGCGACAGTGGTGTAAACGCGGCGGTTGCGGATGCGGGTCATTGGGTTCCTCCCTGCTTGTCGGGGCCGCTGGAAGGCTCCAGGGCCTGCGGGTCCGGCGCGCAGCACGAGTCCGGGTCGCCGTCGATGTCCTCGGCTACCCGCGCGGGGCGTCCGGTCCGGGCAGCGGGACGGAGGCGCCGGGACAGCACGGCGGCCAGGAGCACAGCAAGGATGGCTGCCCCAGTCAGTGCAGGCCAGGCGCGAACTACGAGCTCGGTGACGGCCACACTCGCTGCGCTGATCGGTGTGGCCAAAAAGCCCAGCCACGACCCGGCCGTCCCGCCGGACAGGGCCGGAAGCCAGTAGAGCATCAGGTACAGGCCGGCCAGTATCAGCGCGATCGCGCTGAGGCGATGCACCAGGGGCAGTAGCCGTTGCATGCGCCTGGCCAGGGAGTGATGGGCCAGTGCCGCGCTGACCGACAGCAGCATCAGCACCACCGAGGACCCCGCGGCGTAGGCGGCGAAGACGGCTAGCAACCCGATCAGGCTGCCCGTGGCAGTGGCCTGAGCCGCAACGACCAACAACAGCGCCAGGCTGCACGAGAGCGCGGCAACCGCGTAGGCGATCCCGTAAGCGAAGGCCCCTTTAAGGCCGGAGCCTGGCTTGTCCCGTGTGAGGAACCGGTTGAGGTTCAGCCGGGACCCGGACAGTCGCCACCCGGCCAGCATGCCCAGCCCGGCGACCATCAGCACGCCGCCGATACCCACCGCCGCCCACGGCATCGCTGAAGCGATAGAACGCAGCCCCACCGCCACCAACAAACCCGCGGAGATAAACACCATGGAGAATCCCGCGCTCAGCGCGGCCCCAGAACGCACCCCGACCCACAATGGTCGCGAGCCTCCTGTCCGGGAGCCAGCGCCGATGAAATACGCCAGGTACGTCGGCAGCATCGCGAACCCGCACGGGTTGACCGTCGCCAGCATCCCCGCCAAGAACGCTAACCCCCACGAACTGCTCACTTGCCGGCCTCCGTGCCCCCCACAGCCGGTGCCCGATCCGGCGCCTCCGGCCCGTACTCGCTGCGGGCAACGGGATGCTGGTCCGGGACGCAACAATCAGCCCTATCACTACTGGTACCTGCACCGCGGCGGCGGATGAGCCAGACCACCAAGCCCACGACCAGCACGCCCGCGCCGGCGGCCAACCCGGCGTTGCCGGTCGCAAGACTCGCGCCGCTCATCCCGCCGAAGACTCCGGCGGCGATCAAGAGCGGCAGACCGCAGCACAGCACGTGCAAGATCACGAACCCGCCCGCAGCGACGTAGGTGAACCTGCGCGCATTCTTCGATGTGGTGGACATGCCCGGCTTCCCTTCAGTGCGTCGCCACCTACTCCCGTTGCGGCGACGCGAGGTTCCAACTGCTCTGGTGAAACCACTGTCCACCTTTCCCCATAGGGGAAGGTCAAGGGGAGAATCCCACGGGGCGACAGATCCCACGGCTACCGATCAGGGCCCGCTCGCATAGCTGTCCGGAACTCGATGAAAGCGATCTGCTGGACGCCTGGACGATCCCCGTCCGCACCCAAAATCGAAGGCCCCGCATGCTTTCCGGTGCACTTTTTCGGTGTACCGGCCAGCGCTGCGGGGCCTATTCCTTGTGCCGCCTCGGAGAATCGAACTCCGGACCTATTCATTACGAGTGAATCGCTCTGCCGACTGAGCTAAGGCGGCGTGCCGAGGCACGATCAACGATACTACCGCATGCCCGGAGCCCTCGACGAACGCTTGACCGGCCCGCGCGCGCTCCCCCAGGCTCGAGGCATGACGGCGACCGCGTGGCAGCTCCGACGGGCCGAGCCCACCGCATCCGACCTCGAGCAGGTCGACGCGTGGTGGCGGGCCGCCAACTACTTGAGCGTCGGGCAGATCTACCTGCTCGACAACCCGCTGCTGCGCGAGCCGCTCGAGCGCGAGCACCTCAAGCCGCGGCTGCTCGGCCACTGGGGCACGACGCCGGGCCTCACGTTCGTGCAGGCACACCTCAACCGCACGATCCGCGAGCGCCGCCAGCGCACGCTCTTCGTCACCGGTCCCGGCCACGGCGGCCCGGGGGTCGTCGCCGGCGCCTACCTCGAGGGCGTCTACAGCGAGCGCTACCCCGACGTGAGCCTCGACGAGCAGGGCATGCAGCGGCTCTTCCGGCAGTTCTCGTTCCCCGGCGGCATCCCGAGCCACGCGGCGCCCGAGACCCCTGGCTCGATCAACGAGGGCGGCGAGCTGGGCTACTCGCTCGCGCACGCGTACGGGGCGGCGTTCGACGACCCCGACCTGCTCGTCGCGTGCGTCATCGGCGACGGCGAGGCCGAGACCGGGCCGCTCGCTGCCTCGTGGCACAGCAACAAGCTGCTGAACCCCGCCGCCGACGGCGCCGTGCTGCCGATCCTCCACCTCAACGGGTGGAAGATCGCCAACCCCACGCTGCTGGCCCGCATCCCCGAGGAGGAGCTCGTCGCGCTCCTGCGCGGCTACGGCCACGAGCCGCTCGTCGTCGAGGTCGGCGCCGATGGCGAGCCGGCGCTCGACGCGCACGCGCGCTTCGCCGCGGTGCTCGACGACGCGCTCGATCGGATCGCGACGATCAAGGCGGACGCGTCGACGGGCCGCCTCACCGCGCGTCCCGCGTGGCCGATGATCGTGCTGCGGAGCCCGAAGGGATGGACGGGGCCGCGCGAGGTCGACGGCTCCCGGGTCGAGGGCACCTGGCGGTCGCATCAGGTGCCGCTCTCGGGTGTGCGCGACGACGACGCGCACCGAGGGCTGCTCGCCGAGTGGCTGCGCTCGTACCGCCCCGGGGAGCTGTTCGACGAGCGCGGCGCGCCCGTGCCGCTCGTCGCGAGCCACGCGCCGGAGGGCGAGCTGCGCATGGGCGCGATCCCGGTCGCGAACGGCGGCGAGGTGCGGGAGCCGCTGCGGCTCACCGACTTCCGCGACCGCGCGGTCGAGGTCGACGCCGCCTCTCGCGGCGCCGACGAGGCGGAGGCGACCGCGATCCTGGGCGCCTGGCTCGCCGAGGTCATCCGCGACAACCCCGAGACGTTCCGCATCTTCGGGCCCGACGAGACCGCATCCAATCGCCTCGCGCCGAACGTCTACGCGTCGACCGATCGGCAGTGGAACGCCGAGACGCTGCCCGGCGACGAGCACCTCGCGCCGACCGGCCGCGTGATGGAAGTGCTGAGCGAGCACCTCTGCCAGGGCTGGCTCGAGGGCTACCTGCTCACCGGCCGGCACGGCCTCTGCAACACCTACGAGGCGTTCGCGCACATCGTCGACTCGATGCTCGGGCAGCACGCGAAGTGGCTCGAGTCTGCCGCCCGCGTGCCCTGGCGAGAGCCGATCTCGAGCCTCAACTTCCTGCTCTCGAGCCACGTGTGGCGACAGGACCACAACGGCTTCAGCCATCAGGACCCGGGCTTCATCGATGTCGCGCTCAACAAGAGCCCCGAGGTCGTGCGGGTCTACCTGCCGTTCGACGCCAACACGCTGCTCTCGACCGCCGACCACTGCTTGCGCTCGACCGGCTACGTCAACGTCGTCGTCGCCGGCAAGCAGCCCGCGCCGCAGTGGCTCTCGATGGCCGAGGCGGCCGAGCACTGCGAGCGCGGCCTCGGCGTGCTGCCGTGGGCGGGCACCGAGACGGCGGATCGGGCTCCGGATGCCGTGCTCGCGGCCGCGGGCGACGTCCCGACCCTGGAGGCGCTCGCCGCCGCATCGCTCCTGCGCGAGCGCGTGCCGGAGCTCTCGCTGCGCGTCGTGAACGTCGTCGACCTCACGCGCCTGCAGAGCGAGGGGCAGCATCCGCACGGCCTGCCGGACGCCGACTTCGACGCGATCTTCACCCGCGACCGGCCAGTGGTCTTCGCGTACCACGGCTACCCGTGGCTCATCCATCGGCTGACCTACAAGCGGGCGGTGCACGACGACCTGCACGTGCGGGGCTACGTCGAGCGCGGCACGACCACAACGCCGTTCGACATGGTGCTGCTCAACGACCTCGACCGCTACCGACTGGCGATGGACGTGATCGAGCGCGTGCCGGGCCTCGCCGAGTCGCGCGCCGACGTGCTCGAGGAGTGGGCGGATGCGCGTGCTCGCGCCCGCGCGCACACGCGAGAGCACGGCGTCGACATCCCGGAGGTCGCCGACTGGCTGTGGCAGGGCGGCGGGCCCGCGGAGTAGGGGCCGAGGTTCCGCCCGCGGATCAGCGGCGCAGCACGATCCCCGGCCGTGGCAGCAGATCGGCGCGTGCGGGATGCTCGCGAGCAGGGCCGTGCCGCTCGAGCCGCGCGCGGAGCCGTGGCTCTGTCAGGGAGCTCGGCTGCCGATGCCGCCGCGGTCGGCGGACGGATGGCGCCACGACCCCGGCAAGACGCGGCTCGTCGGGTGCGATGGTGGTCGCGTGGCGCAGCTCGACGCCGCGCGCGGGCGGATCGGGAAGCCGCACCGCGAGAGAGGGCGGTGCGGTCGCCGCGAGGCGCGATGGGCCACGGGCGCCGATCTCGGTCTCGGGCGCGGCGGTCATCCCGAGGACGGCGGTGCGGGTGCGCGCGGGCTCGAGCTCGGCGACGATGCGCCATTGCCCTGGCCCTGGCCCGGCCTTCTCGACTCGCAATCGGCCTGCGTGGATCTCGTGGTGGTGGTAGCTGCAGACGAGGATGCCGTTGTCGATGTCGGTCTTGCCGCCGAGCTGCCAGGGGACGATGTGGTGCGCTTCGCACCAGGCGACCGGCATGCCGCAGCCCGGAACTCGGCAGCCCTTGTCGCGCTTGGCGAGCGCGCGCCGCTGCGCGCGGTTGAACACGCGCTTGGTGCGGCCGAGCCACAGCGGGTGGCCGTGCTCGTCGACGATCAGCTGCTCGATCGCGGCGTGGCAGAGGAGCTGGTCGACGTGCTCGATCGGGAGCAGGCATCCGGTGTGCTCGATCGTGACGGTCCGCTCGGGGTGGGCGATGCCCTGCAGGTAGGCGCTGTACGCCTCGATGGTGCCGACGTAGGTGAGCACGGGCGGCTCACCGCCGGCGAGCGGCGCATCTCCGGACGCGGCGTGCGCCGTGACCATCGCGATGAACGCGTCGTGCGCCTTCTGCTCCGGCGTGCGGTCGTCGAGCGAGGCCTCCCCGTCGCAGTCGGTGCCGTCGCAGCCGCCCCGTGCGCAGCGGTCGTCGTGGAAGGCGACCTTGACGCGCGGGCCACCCCACGCATCCGCCATCGCCTTGACCTTCGACCCCTCCTCGGCAGGCGAGCGCATCGTCGTCAGCCACGACCCGTCGGGCTGCTGCCGGATGCGCAGGAACCGCAGCGCCCGCTGCTTCTCGTCGTTGGGCAGCACCCCGTCGGGATCGAGCAGCGCGACGCAGCGGCGCGCGAGCACCGTCAGCTGCTCCGGCGGCCGCGGCATGGCCGGGTCGGTCGCGTGGCCGACGAGCGTCCGCTCCGCGGCGCGAAGCCGCTCGACGTCCGCGCGGGCCGCGGCCGGCTCCAGGGTCGTGACGATGGCCTGCGCCTGCGCGAACGACAGCTCGCCCTCGGCGAGCGCGGCCGCGACGGCGGGATACTTGGCGGGGATGGCGGCACCGGTGATGCCGATCGACGGTGACGTCGCCCGCGCCACGACCAGCAGGTCGGACGCGCGGCCCGGGCGCATGCCGAACGCCCGGCCGACTGCCTCCTTCGCGTGCCGAGCACCCAGCAGCAGGCACAGCGGCTCGTCGACCGGGCCCTGCGAGCGCTCCTCGACCTCGCGCGCGAGCCGCACCTGCAGCGCCTCCGTGACGCGGGTCAGCTCGGCGACGCAGCCGAGGATCTCGACCGTCTCGTCGTCCGAGGCTCGAGCGAACGAGGGCGCATCCGCGAGCAGCGCCCGAGCGGCCTCAACCGCCGCCCTGGCCTGCTCGGTGCTCGACATCGTCGCCTCCCTTGCGAGGAGGGTAGATGGGGCCGCCCACATCCACTCTCGACCTCGTTGCGAGCAGGGTAGGCGTGACCACCCACATGCACTGCTGCTCGAGCTGCGGAAGAAGAGCCCGTCTCGCTCGACTCGCCGAGCGATCGCTCAGCAGTCGAGATCGGCGGTCGGCGCGACCCCGGTCAGGAAGTACTCGTTCACCGGCTCGTCGACGCACGCGTTCGGCATCGGCGCGTAGTACTGCCCGTGACCCTCGGCCTCGACCGAGATGAGCACGCCCGACTCGAGCATGTCGGCGAGCGCCACGGCTTGCTCGTAGGGCGTCGCCGGGTCGTTGCGACCGCCGATCACGATGATCGGGTCGGCGCCGGGCGCGGTGATCGCGTGCGGCTCGCGCGTCGCCTCGAACGGCCACGCGGCGCAGCTGCTGAGCCCGACGAAGCCGGGCCCGAGCGTCGGCGCGGCCGCCATGACCTCGGCGCCGTTCGCGCGCACCTCGTCGAAGTCCGTCACGGCCGGCGCGTCGAGGCAGTTGACCGACACGAGCGCCTCGTAGGAGTTGTCCTCGAACGTGCCGTCCGGGCGCACGCCGTAGTACGCATCCGCCTCGGCGTACGCGCTCTCGCCGCTGCCCGCCATGACGTCGGCGATCACGCCGCGCAGCACCTGCCACTGCAGGTCGCTGTAGAGGTTCGCGGCGATGGCGATGAAGAAGGCACCGGAGCCGAGCTGGCGGCCGTCGGCGACCTCGATCGGGTCGGCGTCGAGCCCGTCGATGAGCGCGCGCGTCTGCTCGAGCGCCTCCTCCTGCGTGCCCGTGAACGGGCAGTCGCGCTGCTGCAGGCAATCGGCGACGAAGTTGCCGTAGGCGAGCTCGAAGCCGGCGGCCTGGAAGAGCGTGCCCTCGAACTCGGAGCGGTCGGGCGCGACCGCGGCGTCGAGCACCATGCGGCCCACGTTCTCGGGGAAGAGGTCGGCGTAGGTCGAGCCGATGAGCGTGCCGTAGGAGACGCCGAGGTAGTTGAGCCGCTCCTCGCCGAGCAGCGCCCGCATGAGGTCCATGTCGCTCGCGACCTGCTCGGTGCCGACGAACTCGAGGTAGGGGCCGGTGTGCTCGAGGCACGCGTCGGCGAACCACTGCGCCGACTCGAGCTGCAGCTGCAGGTCCTCGTCGCTCAGCGGCTCGGGCGCGGGGCCCTCGGGGAGCCCCCACATCCAGTCGTAGAACTCCTGCGGGTCGTCGTAGCAGGAGATGGGCGTCGATCCGCCGACGCCGCGGGGGTCGAAGCCGACGAGGTCGTAGTGCTCGCGCACCTCGGGCGGGAGCAGGAAGTCGGCGTACTGCGAGACGTAGTCGACGCCGGATGCCCCGGGGCCGCCGGGGTTGTAGAGGATCGCGCCCTCGCGCACCCCGGTCGCGGGGGCGACGACGACCGAGAGCTCGATGTCGTCGTCGACGGAGCCGAACCAGTCCATCGGCGCGGTGATCGTGCCGCACCAGCTGTCGCCGCACGAGGTCCAGTCGACGTCCTGCCCGTAGTACCGCTCGAGGCCGGGCGCGACGTCCTCGCCGGTCGGCTCCCACGGTGGCACGGCGACGCTGCTCGGCCCGGTCGGCGGCGCGGCCGCGGGCGGTGCCGGCAGGACGAGGCAGCCGGTGAGCGCGAGGAGCGCGGCGGCCGCGACGGCGAGGGCGGCCGGGCCGCGGGAGCGATGCATGCTCCTACGGTATGCGGCGCGGCTATGCGAGCCGCATCAGCGGTGCTGCGGCGCGCGGCCGAGTCGCGTGGAGGGCTCGAGGCTGGCATACGATCGTCTCGATGACCGCGGAGCCGGCTCCGCTGCCGAGGCGATTCCGAGGGTCCCTACCGGCTCGGAAGGACCAACGATGTGCGCAACCGTGATCTGGGCGCTCCGCGCCGATCTGCTCGACGACGAGTTCCGCGCCATGACGCTCGAGCGCCTCGGGGTCGAGCCGCAGCCGACTCCGTTCACCGTCGCATCCAAGCGCGTCGGCGCGGATGCGGAGACGTTCACGCTGACGCGCCGCATGTGCGACTGCGACGGCGTCGTCGGGCTCCGTGGCCGCGAGCAGGTGGACGGCGAGACGCCGGCCGCGGCCCTCCTCGACTGGCTCCACGCCCTGCCGGGATCAGCGGCCGAGCTCCGTCGGATCTCCGTGCTGCGCGCTTGGAGCCCGTCGGAGCTCACCGTGGCGCCGCGTCGCTCGCGCGGCGTGCAGCTGACCGACGTCGACGAACGCCTTCTGCGCGGTGTTGAGGACGACATGCTGCTGACCATCGACCTGCGCTGAGGGACGCGCGGTCGCGTCTCGCTCAGCGGCGCTGCGCAGCGCGCGCGGCGCTCACGAGCATCGCCTCGAGCGCGAGCAGCGGCGGCACGTTCGCCTCGATGCGCTCGCGGGCGACGCGGATCTGGTCGAGCACGTCGATGACGGCGGCGCGCTCGAGGTAGTCGGCCGCCGCTTGCACGGTCGGCCGCATCGCCTCGTTCACGAGCTCGCGCCCGACGCCGAGCTGCGTGATGAGGATGTCGCGGTAGAGCGAGAGGAGGTCGACGAGGATGCGGTCGACGCCGTCGCGCATGCCGCGCTTCGCCCGCTGCTTCTGCGCGTCCTCGAGCTCCTTGAGCTGCCGTCGCAGCTGGGGCGGCACCGTGCCGCCGGGCTCGACCCCGAGCTGCCGCAGCGCTTGCGCTCGCTCGGCCTCATCGCGCTCTGCCGAGAGCGCGTCGGCGTCGGCGGTCGCGATCTCGACGTAGCGCGCTGCCGCGAGCACGGCCGACGACGCCGTCGAGACGCGCATCGCGATCTGCAGCGTCTCGGCGCGCCGGGCGCGCGCCTCCTCGCTCGTCGCGAGCCGGCGGGCCATGCCGATGTGGCTCTGCGCTTCGCGCGCGGCGCGCTCGGCGACGCCGGGGTCGACGCCGTCGCGCTCGACGAGCAGCGCCGCGACCTCGACGGGGTCGGGCACCTGCAGGTTGACCGTGCGCACGCGCGAGCGGATCGTCGGCAGCAGGTCGGCCTCGCTCGGCGCGCAGAGGATCCAGACCGTCTCGGGCGGCGGCTCCTCGAGCGCCTTCAGCAGCGCGTTCGAGGTGCGCTCGGCCATCCGGTCGGCGTCCTCGACGACGACCACCCGGTAGCGCGCGGTCGAGGGCGCGAGGGATGCGCGCTGCACGACCGACCGCGCTTGCGCGATCGTGATGAGCACGCCCTCGGTCGAGAGCGTGACGAGGTCGGGGTGGGTGCGTGCCTCGACGAGCGTCTCGACCTCCGGCTCGATGCCCTCCGGGCCCGAGAGCAGCGCCGCGGCGAACGCGTACGCGAGGTTCGACCGGCCCGAGCCCGGCGGTCCGGTGAGCAGCCACGCGTGCGTCATCGCGCCGTGCTCGTCGCCCTCCGCATCCGCGGCCGCGGCGCGGCGCAGCTGCGCGACCGCGTCGGCCTGGCCGACGATCTCGCTCCAGCCGCCCATCGCTCCCCCTGGCTCTCGCTCAGCGCCCGGCAGCGAGCATGCCACGCACGTGCGACATGACGCGCTCGTGCACGGCCTCGGGGCTGCCGGTCGCGTCGACGACGGCGAAGCGCGCCGGCTCGGCCTCGGCGAGGGCGAGGTAGGCGGCCCGCACGCGCAGCGCGAAGTCGAGGCCCGTCTGCTCGAGCCGGTCGAACGGCGCGTCCTCGCGGGCGGCCATCCGCTTGCGGCCCTCGGCGGGGTCGAGATCGAGCAGGATCGTCAGGTGCGGCAGCAGCCCGTCGACCGCCCACAGCGACAGGTCGCGGATCTGCTGCCCGTCGAGCTCGCGGCCCGCGCCCTGGTAGGCCACCGAGGAGTCGAGGTAGCGGTCCTGCACCACGACGTCACCGCGCTCGAGCGCGGGGCGCACGAGCGTCGCGACGTGCTGCGCGCGGTCGGCGGCGTAGAGCAGCGCCTCCGCGCGCGGCGCGACGTGGCCGTCGGTGTGCTGCACGAGCCGGCGGATCTCGACGCCGAGCTCGGTGCCGCCGGGCTCCCGGGTGCGCACGACGGAGCGGCCCTCCGCCTCGAGCGCGGCCACGAGCATCCCCGCTTGCGTCGACTTGCCGGAGCCGTCGCCGCCCTCGAGCGTGATGAACGCGCCGGTCACGACTCGGTGGTCTTCTTCGCCGCGGGCTTCTTCGCGGGCGCCTTCTTCGCCGCGGGCTTCTTGGCGGCCGGCTTCTTCGCCGCGGGCTTCCGCGCGGGCTTCTTCGCCGGCCCCTTCTCGCGCTTGATCTGCAGCAGCTCGATCGCGCGCTCGAAGGTGATGCCCTCGACGTCCTCCCCGCGCGGGATCGTCGCATTCGTCTCGCCGTCGGTCACGTACGGGCCGAAGCGGCCGTCGCGCACCTTCACCGGCTTGCCCGAGACGGGGTCGGCGTCGAACTCCTTGAGCGCGCTCGCGGCCTTGCGCGCCCCGTACTTCGGCTGCGCGAAGCGCTCGAGCGCCTGCTCGAGCGTGATCGAGAAGATCTGGTCCTCGTCGTCGAGCGAGCGGGTGTCGGTGCCCTTCGAGAGGAACGGCCCGTAGCGGCCCGGACGGGCGGAGATCTCCTCGCCCGACTCGGGGTCGACGCCCACGATGCGCGGGAGCGACAGCAGCTTGAGCGCGGTCGGCAGGTCGACCGACTCGGGCTCCATCGACTTGAAGAGCGACGCGCGGCGCGGCTTCGGCGCCGCCTTGCCCTTCTTGGGCGCGACGGGCTTGCCCTCGTCATCGAGCTCGACCGGCAGCGCCTCCTCGATGTACGGGCCGAAGCGGCCGTTCTTCACGACGACGTCGAGGCCGGTCTCGGGGTGCTGGCCGAGCACGCGGTCCTCGGCGGGCTCGGCGGCGAAGAGCTCCGCCGCCTTCTCGGGGGTGAGCTGGTCGGGGGTGAGGTCCTCGGGGATGTTGGCGCGCTTCACCTCGCCGTCGGGGCCCTGCCCCTCGAGGTAGGGACCGTACTGGCCCACGCGCAGCGTGACGCCCTCGGCGACCGGGATCGAGTTGACCGCGCGGGCATCGATGTCGCCGAGGTTCTCGACGGTGCTCTTGAGGCCCGGGCGCTCGTCGCTGCCGAAGTAGAAGCGGCGCAGCCACTCCTGCCGGTCGAGGTCGCCGTCGGCGATGCGGTCGAGGTCGGCGAGCATCTCGGCGGTGAAGTCGTAGTCGACGTAGTCGCCGAGGTTGTCCTCGAGCAGCTTGATGGTCGAGAACGCGATCCAGTTGGGCACGAGCGCGCCGCCGCGCTGCGTCACGAAGCCGCGCCGCACGATCGTGTCGATGATCGACGCGTACGTCGAGGGGCGGCCGATCTCGAGCTCCTCGAGTGCCTTCACGAGGCTCGCCTCGGTGTAGCGGGGCGGGGGCGTCGTGACGTGGTCCTTGCGCTCGAGCTCGGCGAGCGAGACGGGGTCGGACTGCTTGACGTCGGGCAGGTTCGCGTCCGACTCGGCGTCGTCGGCGTAGCGCGAGGCGTCCTTCCCCTCCTCGTACGCCTGCAGGAAGCCGGGCTCGGTGATGACGGTGCCGGATGCGGTGAACTCGGCGACGCCGCGGCTCGTCTTCTCCGACGCGATCGTGATCGTGGCGGTCTGACCGGTCGCGTCGATCATCTGACTCGCGACGGTGCGCTTCCAGATGAGCTCGTAGAGGCGGTGCTCGTTCGGGGTGAGGGATGCCCTGACCTCGGCCGGGGTGCGGAAGGCGTCGCCCGAGGGACGGATCGCCTCGTGCGCCTCCTGCGCCGACTTCGACTTGCCCGCGTAGTGGCGCGCCGCCTGCGGGACCGACCCCGAGCCGTAGAGCGCGGTCGCCTGGTCGCGCGCCGCCTTGATCGCCTGCGCCGAGAGCGAGGGCGAGTCGGTGCGCATGTAGGTGATGTAGCCCTGCTCGTAGAGCGACTGCGCGACCGACATGGTCTGCTTCGCCGAGAGCTTGAGCTTGCGACCGGCCTCCTGCTGCAGCGTCGAGGTCGTGAAGGGTGCCGACGGGCGCCGGCGGTAGGGCTTCGACTCGACGCTCGCGACCCGGAAGGCGGCCTGCTCGAGCTCCTTCGCGAGCGCCTCGGCGCCCTCGGCGTCGAGGATCGTGCGGACGCCCTTGATCTGGCCGCGGTCGTCGAAGTCGCTGCCGGTCGCCACGCGCGCGCCGTCGAGCCGCACGAGGCGAGCGCCGAAGCGCGATCCCTCGGCCTCGAACTGCGCGGCGAGGCTCCAGTAGGCGGCCGGCACGAACGCCATGCGCTCCCGCTCGCGGTCGACGATGAGGCGCGCGGTAGGCGACTGCACGCGACCGGCCGAGAGGCCCTGTCGCACCTTGCGCCACAGCACGGGGCTCACCTCGTAGCCGTAGAGCCGGTCGAGGATGCGCCGGGTCTCCTGCGCGTCGACGAGCGGCATGTTGAGCTCGCGCATCTGCTCCTTGGCCTGCTCGATCGCCTCCTTGGTGATCTCGTGGAACACCATGCGCTTCACGGGCACCTTGGGCTTGAGCACCTCGAGCAGGTGCCACGCGATCGCCTCGCCCTCGCGGTCCTCATCCGTGGCGAGGATGAGCTCCTCGGCGTCCTTGAGCGCCTTCTTGAGCTCCGAGACGGTCTTCTTCTTCTCGTCGCTCACGACGTAGTAGGGCGCGAAGCCGTTGTCGACGTCGACGGCGAACTTGCCGAAGGCGCCCTTCTTGAGGTCGGCGGGCAGGTCGCGAGGGCTCACGAGATCGCGGATGTGGCCGACCGAGGCCAGCACCTGGTACCCCTCGCCGAGGTACCGCTCGATCGTCTTTCCCTTCGCCGGGGACTCGACGATGACGAGCTTCTTGCCCATGCTCACGCTCACTGCTCTATAGATTGGGGGATCGATCCGACGGGATCACGTCGACACAATACACATGGAGTCATTGCGCTCTCACGGCGGCGGACCGGCCCGAGCGGTGGCGGATGCGAGCCACGGCCCGACCGGGACGACGGCCGTCACGCTCGCCTCGAGACCGCGCAGCGAGCAGCGCTCGAGTCGTGCGCCGCTCGCGCCGACGACCGCGTGCGCGAGCCCGCACGGTGAGCCGTCCGCGTAGCCGGAGAGCGCATCCGCCGCCGCGAGCGCCCCGGCGTCGGCCGCCGCGGCGGCGCGCGCCTGGGCGATGGACGCGGCACCCGCCCCGACGACGAGCATCGCGAGCAGCAGCGCCGCCGTCGCGACCGCAAGCGCGAGCACGGCTCCGCTCCCCCGCTCGTCGAGCAGTCCTACACCCTCCCGCTCGTCGAGTAGGCCCGCAGGGCCGTTCCCTCCCCGCCCGTCGAGCAGTCCCGCAGGGCCGTGCCCCTTCCGCTCGTCGAGTAGGCCCGCAGGGCCGTATCGAGACGCCACCGCTACCTGCCCCCGCCATGCGCGCAGCTCCGCGCCACGAGCGTCACCGCTCCTCCGAGCGCCGGCCGCTCGAGCACCGCGCAGACGAGCTCGCCCTGCCCCTCGAGCCGCAGCAGCGCCCCGTCGGCGTAGGCCGCCGGATCGTCGCCGCGCCCCGCCGCCCGGGCCGCGGCACCGGCCGACTGCTCGAGCCCCACTTGCGTGGCAGCCGCGGCGACCGCCGCGACCGCGAGCCCGATCGCGAGCACCGCCGCGGGCAGCGCCGCGGCGAGCTCGGCCGTGACCGCACCGAGCTCGCCGCGCCCCCGTGCGCTACTGCACGGTGAGCGCACGCCGGACCATGTCGGTGACCACCGCCCGCACCTCGTCGGAGCGCAGGATCACCACCAGCAGCCCGGCGAACCCGACCGCAGCCATCGTCGCGATGACGTACTCGGCGGTCGCCGCACCGTCCTCCTCGTGCACGAGCCTCTCGAGCATCCGCATGCTCGCCTCCTTCCCTCAGGAGGCCAAGCGTGGGGCAGGAGCCGGCGCGCGCGAGCGGCCGGCGGGGTCGCCTGTGGAGAGCGCGGCGGCGGTCAGCGCTCGGGCGAGCGCTCCTCCGCCGCGCGGGGGTCGTCGGTCGCGACCATCGGGTGCGGAGCTCCGGCCGAGCTCGCGAAGAGCGCCGCGATCCAGTTGACGACGGCGTTCCAGGCGTTGCGCATGGCTCGAACCTAGCCGACGCGGCGCTCTGGCGGCGAGCGGTCCGGCCGGCGTTCACCCGAGCGGCGCGAGCGCACCGTCGAGCATCGAGACGACGAGCGGCACGATCACGAGCAGCGTGAACGCGGGCAGCACGCACGCGCCGAGCGGCAGCGCGAGCTGCACCGCCGCGCGCTGGGCGCGGGTCTCGCCGTCGAGCCGAGCGCGCGTGCGCGCGGCGGTCGCCTCGGCGAGCAGCAGTCCGCGCACCGGGACGCCGGCGCGCTCGGCGAGCGCGAGCGCGGCGTCGACGTCGTCCCAGCCGCTCGTCTCGATCCGCGCGTCCCGCAGCGCGCGAGCGGCGCTCGCTCGGGCGCGATCGGCCGCGCCGCCGCCCGCGAGCGCCACCGCGACGAGGTCGAGCGCGAGCCCCGGCGCCGGGTCGCCGCGCGCCGCGCGGCGCACGATCGCCCGCGACCAGAGCCACGCGCCGACCATCAGCAGCGCCCCTGCCGCGACCGACCACGACCCGATCCCGCCGCCCGTCGCGGCGCCCACCACGTCGAGCCCGAGCGCGAGCCCGAAGCCGAGCGCGACCACCGGCAGCAGCATCACGAGCCGCGCGGTCGCCCGCGGACCGGCGAGCGCCGCCTCGAGCGCGCGGCGCTGCGCTGACTGCTCGCGCAGCAGGGCCGCGAGCCGCTCGAGCGTCGGCGCCATCGGGGCGCCCGCCTCGCCGGCGACCGCGAGCACCGCGCGCACGAGCCCGCCGGCTCGCGCGTCGAGCGCCGACGCATCCGTGCCGAGCACCGCCCAGGCTCGCGCCAGCGGCACCCCGCCCGCGACGAGCGCCGCGAGCCGGTGCACCGTCGCGGCGGTGTCGTCGAGCGCGACGTCGCCGCTCATCGCGGCCGCACCGCGAGCCGCTCGCCGTCGAGCGCGAGCGATCCGATCGCAGCGATGCTCCGGCGGCCGCGCGCGTCGCGCTCGACGTGCAGCACCGCGTCGAGCGCGCTCACCGCCTGCCGCGCGAGCGCGGGCGGCGAGAGCCCCGCGACGGCGCCGAGCGCCTCGAGCCGCGCGGGCACGTCGCTCAGCGAGTTGGCGTGCAGCGTGCCGGCGCCGCCGTCGTGCCCGGTGTTGAGCGCCGAGAGCAGCTCGCGCACCTCCGCGCCGCGGCACTCCCCCAGCACGAGCCGGTCGGGTCGCATGCGCAGCGCCTCGCGCACGAGCTGCTCGAGGCCGATCGCACCCGCGCCCTCGGCGTTCGCCTGCCGAGCCTCGAGCGCGACGACGTGCGGGTGGCGGATGCGCAGCTCGGCGACGTCCTCGATCGTCACGATGCGCTCGGCGGGCGACGCGCCCGAGAGCATCGCGCCGAGCAGCGTCGTCTTGCCCGAGCCGGCCGCACCGGTGACGAGCACGTTCGCGCGCCGATCGACAAGCTCGCGCACCCGATCGAGCGGCACGATCGCGAAGCAGCCGCTCGCCTCGAGCTCGTCGAGCGAGAGCGGCTGCACGCGCGGCAGCCGGATCGAGAGCTGCGCGCCCGCCACCGCGATCGGCGGCAGCACGGCGTGCACCCGGATGCCGTCGTGGAGCCGCACGTCGACGCATGGCGTCGCCTCGTCGACGTGCCGGCCGCCGGCGGCGACGAGCGCGACGGCGAGCGCCCGCGCCCGCTCCGGCGCGAGCCGCAGCGGCACCAGCTCGGCGCCCGCGCCGCGATCGACCCACACCTGCCCGCCGGTGACGAACACATCCGTCACCGCCGCCTCAGCCACGAGCGGCGCGAGCTCGGCGAACTCGCGCAGCGGCGCCCCGGCGGCGCTCGTCCGCGCCGGCCCCGCGTCGACCGCGCGATCGGCGCCGGCGACGAAGGGGACGCCCCGCGATCGAGCCTGCACGAGCCCGCACGGTAGCGGCGCGAGCGCGACCCGGCCGGCCCGACGCATCCGCCTGTGGAGAGCCAGTGCCGCAGGACGAGCAAGGCGGCGCCCACCGGGGGATGGAGGACGCCGCCGCAGGGGGACGAATGGGGGGGGATCCGTCGGTCGCCTGCTCGCGTCGGCAGGGCCGACGAGGCCAATGCTAGGCACGCAATCATGCGCAACCGGGAGCAACACTGCGGCGCTCGCATCGGCGCGTGCATAGACTCGACCGCGGACGAAGAAGTCAGGAGAAGCCCAGTGTCGGACCGCATCGATCACCTGCTCACCGAGACCCGCCGATTCGCGCCCCCGGAGGCGCTCGCGAGCGCGTCGACCACCAGCGCGGAGCTCTACGAGCGCGCGGCCGAGGATCGCCTCGGGTTCTGGGCGGAGCAGGCGCGCGAGCTGCAGTGGGAGACGCCCTTCACCGAGGTGCTCGACTGGCAGCCGCCGCACGCGAAGTGGTTCCACGACGGCACCCTCAACGTCGCCGTCAACTGCCTCGACCGGCACGTCGAGGCGGGCAACGGCGACCGCGTCGCGCTGCACTGGGAGGGCGAGCCGGGCGACCGCCGCACGATCACCTACGCCGAGATGACCGCCGAGGTGAAGCGGCTCGCGAACGTGCTGACGTCGCTCGGCGTCAAGGCGGGCGACCGCGTCGCGATCTACCTGCCGATGCTGCCCGAGGCCGTCGCCGCGATGCTCGCGTGCGCTCGCATCGGCGCCGTGCACACCGCCGTCTTCGGCGGCTTCAGCCCCTCCAACCTCCGCAGCCGCATCGACGACGCGGGCGCGACGCTCGTCATCACGACCGACGGCGCGTGGCGCAAGGGCAAGGTGTTCCCGCTCAAGCCGACCGTCGACGAGGCGCTCCGCGAGCCGGGCCACGGCGTCACGAACGTGCTCGTCGTCAAGCGCGGCGAGAACGAGATCGACTGGGTCGACGGCCGCGACGTCTGGTACCACGACGCGATGGCGGATGCGTCGGACGAGCACGAGGCGCAAGGCTTCCCCGCCGAGCACCCGCTCTTCATCCTCTACACCTCCGGCACGACCGGGAAGCCGAAGGGCATCCTGCACACGAGCGCCGGCTACCTGACGCAGACCTCGTTCACCCACCGGCACGTCTTCGACCTCACGCCCGAGACCGACGTCTACTGGTGCACGGCCGACATCGGCTGGGTGACGGGCCACAGCTACGTCGTCTACGGCCCGATGGCGAACGGCACGACGCAGGTCATGCACGAGGGCACGTTCGACACCCCGACGCCCGAGCGCCCCTGGCAGATCATCGAGCGCTACGGCGTGACGATCTTCTACACGGCACCCACGGCCATCCGCACGTTCATGAAGCTCGGGCGCCAGCACACGCAGTCGAGCGACCTCTCGAGCCTGCGCGTGCTCGGCACGGTGGGCGAGCCCATCAACCCCGAGGCGTGGATGTGGTACCGCGACGTCGTCGGCGGCGGCACGACCCCGGTCGTCGACACGTGGTGGCAGACCGAGACGGGCGCGATCATGATCTCGGCGCTCGCCGCCGTGACGACGCTCAAGCCCGGCAGCGCCCAAGTGCCGATCCCGGGCATCGAGATCGACGTGCTCGACGAGTCGGGCGCCTCGGTCGGCGACGGCGAGGGCGGGCTGCTCGTCGTGACGAGCCCGTGGCCGTCGATGCTGCGCACGATCCACGGCGACGACGAGCGCTACCGCGAGACGTACTGGGAGAAGTTCGGCGACAAGTACTTCGCCGGCGACGGCGCCCGCAAGGACGAGGACGGCGAGATCTGGCTGCTCGGCCGCGTCGACGACGTCATGAACGTCTCAGGCCACCGGCTCTCGACCGCCGAGATCGAGTCGTCGCTCGTCGCGCACGACGGCGTCGCCGAGGCCGCGGTCGTGGGGGCGACGGATGCGACCACGGGCCAGGCGGTCGTGGCGTTCGTGATCCTGAAGCAGTCCGCGTCGCGCGAGCACTCCATCGAGGAGGCGGAGCAGATCCTGCGCCAGCACGTCGCGAGCGACATCGGCGCGATCGCGCGGCCGCGGCAGGTCTTCATCGTGCCCGACCTGCCGAAGACCCGCTCGGGGAAGATCATGCGGCGCCTGCTGCGCGACCTCGCCGAGGGCCGCGACCTCGGCGACACGACGACGCTCGCCGACCAGGGCGTGGTGGAGGCGATCCGCTCGCAGCTGCGGTAGTCGCCCCGTTGGTCGAGTAGCGCCACTCCGCTGGTCGAGTAGCGCCGAAGGCGCGTATCGAGACCGATCGCTGCCGTCTCGATACGGCCCTGCGGGCCTACTCGACGATCGGATCGCTGCGCTGGTCGAGTAGCGCCGCAGGCGCGTATCGAGACCGGTCGCCCCGTCTCGATACGGCCCTGCGGGCCTACTCGACGATCGGCAGGCGGGTCAGGCGAAGGCCGCGATGACCTCGACCTCGACCGGCGCGCCGAGCGGCAGCTCCGCGACGCCGACGGCGCTGCGGGCGTGCTTGCCGGCATCGCCGAAGATCTCGCCGAGCACGTTGCTCGCGCCGTTGACGACGCCCGGCTGGCCGTGGAACCCATCCGCCGACGCGACGAAGCCGACGACCTTCACGATGCGCGTGATGCGGTCGAGCGAGCCGATCTCGGCGGCGATCGCCGCGAGCGCGTTGAGCGCGCACTGCTTCGCGTCGAGCATCGCCTCGTCGGCCGAGACCTCCGCGCCGACCTTGCCCGTGCGGGGCAGCTGCCCGTCGACCATCGGCAGCTGGCCGGAGGTGTAGACGAAGCCGTTCGCCGACACCGCGGGCACGTAGGAGGCGACCGGCGGGACGACCGCGGGCAGCTCGAACCCGAGCTCCTCGAGCCGCTGCGCGACGCTCACGCGCCGGCCTCGATCGGGCGCTTCAGGAACGCGACGAGCCCGCCCTCGGGACCGTTCGCGACGTGCACGAGCTCCCATCCGTCGGCTCCCCAGGTGTTGAGGATCGCCGTCTCGCGGTGGATGAGCAGCGGCGTCGTCGCGTACTCCCAAGTCGTGGTCGCCATCGTTCTGCAGCCCTCAGCTCTCATAGGTCGGTGCCGTACCCTCGTATGCTATGGCCGCTTCACGTCACAAGCCAGGAAGCCTGCTCGGCTCCCTCCTGGGTCTCATCGGGTTCAGCGCGATCGCCGGCATCCTCGTCTCGGCGACGCTGACCCCTGCCCTGGCGGTCGCGTCGAGCACCGCCAACAGCGGCCTCGACATCTTCGAGAGCCTGCCGACGTACTCGCAGATCACCCAGCAGGCCGAGCGCAATCGCATCTACGGCCTCCGCGACGGGCAGCCGGTCGAGATCGCGCAGTTCTACAGCCAGGACCGCCAGGTGCTGCAGTGGCAGCAGGTGCCGCGCACCGCGGTCGACGCGCTCGTCGCCGGCGAGGACCGCCGCTACTACTCGCACAGCGGCGTCGACGCCCCCTCGGTCGTGCGCGCCGGCCTCTCGCAGCTCGGCTTCGGCGGCGAGTCGGGCGCATCGACGCTCACGATGCAGCTCGTGCGCCAGCAGATCGCGATCGACGCGTGCCTCTCGGACGACGAGGCGGCCCAGGCGGTGTGCGACCAGCAGTACACCGAGTCGTACCAGCGCAAGCTCGCCGAGATGCGGCTCGCGATCAGCCTCGAGCAGCGCTACACGAAGAACGAGATCCTGCTCGCGTACCTCAACATCGCGAACTTCGGCGGCAACGTCTACGGCATCGAGTCGGGCGCGCAGCGCATCTTCGGCAAGCCCGCCGCCGAGCTGTCGGTCGCCGAGTCGGCGGCCCTCATCGCCACGGTGCAGAACCCGTCGATCCGCAACCTGTTCAGCGCCGACAACTTCGCGCGCAACCAGGAGCGGCGCGACTTCATCATCCGCAACATGGCGACCGAGGGCTTCATCACCGCCGAGGAGCGCGACGCCGCGCTCGCGACCCCGGTGGACGAGAGCTTCGTCAACATCCAGCCGCCCAACAACGGGTGCATCGCGGGCTACGATTCGACGCGCTTCTTCTGCGACTACGTGCAGCAGGTGCTCGCGAAGGACCAGGTCGACGGCCAGCACATCCTCGGCGCGACACCCGAGGACAACGCGCGCGCGCTCGCGCAGGGCGGCTACCAGATCTTCACCTCGGTCGACGTCGGCCTGAGCGACGTCGTCCAGGAGTCGGTCGACACCCTCGTGCCGAACGACGAGACGCGCTGGCGCTCGGGCGGCGCCGCCATCCAGCTCGAGGTCGGCACCGGCCGCGTGCTCTCGATGGTGCAGAACAAGGACTACTCGCCCACCGACGAGGCGCCGCCGACCGCGACGGCGCTCAACTTCAACGTCGACTACTCGCACGGCCGCTCCGGCGGCTTCCAGCCGGGCTCGGGCTTCAAGATTTTCACGCTCGCGCAGTGGATCATCGAGGGCAACTCGGTCAACGCCGCGATCGACGCCACCCGCAACGAGTGGAAGTCGGGCGACTTCCGCGCGAGCTGCCTCGACGGCGGCGCGATGTTCCACGAGGACTACGACCCGCAGAACAACGAGGGCAACGAGTACAACCGCATGACGCCCACCGAGATCATGGTGAACTCGGTCAACACCGGCACGATGCGGATGGCGAGCCAGGTCGACACGTGCGGCATCTTCGAGGTCGCGACCGCGATGGGCGCGGAGCCGGCGAACGGCGGCGAGTGGGAGATGTACCCCTCCGCCATCCTCGGCTCGGGCTCGCTCGTCTCGCCGATGAGCATGGCCGAGGCGTTCGCGACGATCGCGAACGGCGGCGTGCACTGCGAGCCGATCGCGATCGACCGCATCGTCGCGCGGGACGGCACCGAGGTGCAGCCGCCGCGGCAGGACTGCCAGCAGGCCATCTCGCCGCAGGTCGCCTCGGTGATGCAGTCGGTGCTGCAGACCGTCACGGAGCGCAACCCGGCGAACAACCCGCCCGGGCCAACCCCCGTCGTCTCGAAGACCGGCACGAACAACAACGTCGAGCAGACGTGGGTGAACGGCTCGAGCCCGACTGTCGCGACCTCCGTGTGGGTCGGCAACATCTCGGGCAAGTACAACCTGCAGTCGCGCTGGAACGTGCGCTCGACCATCTTCCGCACCGCGATGGGTGAGGCGATCGCCCGCTACCCCGGTGGGCAGTTCCTCACGCCCGATGCAGACACGCTGCGCGGCAACGCGAGCGAGCTGCCGGATGTGAGCGGCCAGCCGGTCGCCGACGCGCAGGCTGCGCTCGAGGCCGCCGGCTTCACCGTGCAGGTCGCCGACCCGGTCGAGGGCACGCAAGCCGAGGGCAGCGTCGAGTACACCGCGCCCGGCGCGGGCGCGCTCGTGACGACGTCGACGCCGATCATCATCTACCCCTCGAGCGGCGCCCCCGCGTCGAACCCGACGCAAGCATCGGATGGGGCGCAGACGTGGCCCGATCTGGTGGCGCAGTCGCTCGCCGATGCGAAGGCGACGCTCGCCGACGCGGGCTTCGATCCCGCGCTCGTGCAGGTGACGTGGCAGGACCACGGCGCGGGCAACCTCTGCACCGTGCTCGCGCAGAACCCGCTCGCGGGCAGCCCCGGCGCACCGACAGACCCGATCTCGCTCGTCGTGGGCACGAACGCCTCCGGGGGCGACCCTGGCTGCTAGCCCGCGGGCCCTCGGCGCGGTCGTCGGCGGCGTGCTCGCCGCCGGCGCCGCCGTCGGCGCCTACGCGACCGCGATCGAGCCGCGCGCCTTCCGCATCCGCCATGAGCAGCTGCGCATCCTGCCGGCGGGCGCCCGCCCGCTGACGCTCCTGCACCTCGCCGACATCCACCTCGCGCCGTGGCAGCGCGCGAAGCTCGAGTGGCTCGAGGGGCTCGCGTCGGTCGAGCCCGACCTCATCGTCAACACGGGCGACAGCCTCGGCCACAGCGCCGCAGTGCCTGTGCTGGCGGATGCGCTGCGCGTCTTCCAGGGCGTGCCCGGCTTCTTCGTGCACGGCTCGAACGACGTCTTCGGGCCGCAGCTGAAGAACCCGTTGCGCTACTTCGCCGGGCCCTCGAAGGAGCCCGCGGGCAGCGGCCCCGAACGGCTCGACCTCGCGGCGCTCGAGCGAGCCTACGAGGGCTTCGGCTGGCTCGACGTCAACAACTCGGCGCGCGCGATCGAGGTCAAGGGGACGACGATCGCCGCCTTCGGCGTCGCCGACCCGCATCGCTCCTGGGATCGGCTCGACGAGACCGAGGCGGCCATCTCGCGCATGCGGAAGGCGCTCGGCGACGCGCCGCGCACGACGCTCGGCATCACGCACGCGCCGTACCGGCGCATCCTCGACGCCTTCGTCGACCTCGGGGCGGATGCGATCCTCGCGGGGCACACGCACGGCGGCCAGGTGCGGGTGCCGGGCGGGCACGCGATCGTCACGAACTGCGACATCCCGCGCGCGCAGGCCTCGGGGGTCAGCACGTGGAGCCACGAGGGGCGCTCGGTGCCGCTCGGGGTCTCGCAGGGCATCGGATCGTCGATCTTCGCGCCGTTCCGGCTCGGCACTCCCCCGGAGGCGGTCGTGATGTCGCTCGTGCCCCGCGACGTCGGGTAGACTGGTGCGGTTGCACGCGCGAGCCTAGGCTCGAGTCGGGCAGCACCGGGGTGTGGCGCAGCTTGGTAGCGCGCGTCGTTCGGGACGACGAGGTCGCAGGTTCAAATCCTGTCACCCCGACAGACGACGAAGGGCCTCCGCCGATGGCGGAGGCCCTTCGTCGTCTGTCGGGCTGTCGTGACACGATTTGAACCGTAGGTTCATACGGAATCCGCCGGTCCGAGCGATCGCGAAGCGATCGCGAGCCGCGCGGATTCCGCTGTCACCGGTCCCCAGCCTCCCGGCGGAGCACCGCTCCGCCGGACCCGACCACGGACTCGCTGTCGCCGCGACGACGTCTCGATACGCCGCCTCCGGCAGCTACTCGACGAGCGGGTGAGGCTGGACCGCCGCTCAACGAGGGGCAGCAGCCCCGAGCCGCCCGCCCGACTCCTCGAGGTAGCACGTCGCGCAGAGCGACTCGTAGGTGACGGTCTCGCCGTCGATCGCGACCTGGTCGCCGTCGAAGACGAACCGCTCCCCCACCTTGCGGCCGTTGAACAGCGCCTTGCGGCCGCAGCGGCAGATGGTCTTGAGCTCCTCGAGCGAGTGCGCGAGCTCGAGCAGCCGGGCCGAACCGGGGAACGCGCGCGTGAGGAAGTCGGTGCGGATGCCGTAGGCGAGCACCGGCACGCCGCGTTCGACGGCGATGCGCAGCAGCTCGTCGACCTGCTCGGGGCGGAAGAACTGCGCCTCGTCGACGAGCAGGCACGCGACGTGGGCGTCGTCCTGCGCGGCCGCGGCGTCGAACGCATCCATCACCGACTCGTCGTGCGCGACGAGGAAGTCGACCTCGCGCGTCACGCCGAGCCGCGAGACGATCTCGCGCGCGCCCTTCGTGTCGGTCGCGGGCTTCGCGAGCAGCACGCGCTGGCCGCGCTCCTCGTAGTTGAACGCGGCCTGCAGCAGGCCGGTGGACTTGCCGGAGTTCATCGCCCCGTACCGGAAGTAGAGCTTCGCCACCCCTAGAGGATGCCGTCCTCTTCGGCGCGCGAGATGAGCTCGGCGCGCTTGCCTGCCGGGCGGTCCATCGCGGCGTACTTCGCGCGCACCCGGCGGAGGAACGTCTTGGCCGTCTCGTAGCCGACGCCCATCTCGGCGGCGACCTGCACGGTCGAGTGGCCCTGCACGTAGTGCGCGAGGGCGCGGCGCTCGCTGTGCGAGAGGCGCGGGCGGCGATCGGCCGGGTCGACGGCGCGCGGGCGGCGCCTGCGGCTGGTGCGGTCGAGCTCGGCGCATGAGCGCACGGCCTCGGCAGGGGACGGGTCCTCCCCCAGCACGACAGCGCCGGCGGCCTCGAGCGACTCGCGGAGCGCCGGGTCCGCCTCGCCGTGGACGACGACGGCGGCCCCGGCGGTGATCGCCGTGCGCGCGTGGGCGAGCACGGGGGCACCGGCGGGCTCGACCAGGAGCACGACGTCGCCGGGGAACTCCTTCGCGCGCACGAGGTCGACGAAGCGCTCGGCGGTGGCGACGAGCTCGAGCCGGGGCTCGGCCGCGATCGCGGCACGCAGCGCCGCAGCGGTCGTCGGCGGGGCGACGACGCTGACCTTGCGCCGCTGGGGAGGCGCGCCGGTGCTGGTCATGGTGGTCCTGTCAGGCGATGGCGTTGGATGCGCCGGCGGCCTCGAGCTCGGCGCTCGGCGTGTCGACGAGCCGCAGCACGCGCGCGGTGCGCTCCAGCGCCTCGCGCGCGGCCTCGGGGTCGTCGTTGAGCTTGGTCCCGTAGCTCGGGATGAGCTGCTGGATCTTGGGGCGCCACTCGGGCAGGCGCTCGGGGAAGCAGCGCTCGAAGATCGTCAGCATGATGTGCACGGCGGTGGAGGCGCCCGGCGAGGCGCCGAGGAGGCCGGCGATCGTGCCGTCGGCGCCCGTGACGACCTCGGTGCCGAACTGCAGCACGCCGCCCTTCTCCGGGTCCTTCTTCATGACCTGCACCCGCTGGCCGGCCGTGATGAGGCGCCAGTCCTCGTCCTTCGCGTTGGGCATGAACTCGCGCAGCGCCTCGAGGCGCTGCGAGCGGCTCGCGAACACCTCGCCCATGAGGTAGCCGACGAGGTCGAGGTTCGCGAGACCGGCGCGCACCATCGGGTAGAGGTTGTGGCCCTTGATGGTCTCGAACATGTCGGTGTAGGAGCCGGTCTTGAGGTACTTCGGGCTCCAGCCGGCGTAGGGACCGAAGAGCAGGCTCGCCTCGCCGTCGACGACGCGGGTGTCGAGGTGCGGCACCGACATCGGCGGAGCGCCGACGCTCGCCTTGCCGTAGACCTTCGCGTTGTGGCGCGCGACGACCTCGGGGTTGTCGGTGCGCAGGAACGCGCCCGTGATCGGGAAGCCCGCGAAGCCCTTCGCCTCCGGGATGCGCGACTTCTGCAGCAGCTTGAGCGCACCGCCGCCGCCGCCGACGAAGACGAAGCGCGCGTGGATCTCGGTGCTGTTCTGCCCCACCTCGTGGCGCAGCTTGAGGCGCCACAACCCGTCGGAGCGGCGCTTGAGCCCCGTGACGGTCGTGTCGGTGTAGACCTTCGCGCCGTCCGCGACGAGGCCCGCGAACAGCATCCGCGTGAGCGCACCGAAGTCGACGTCGGTGCCGTCGGTCGAGCGCGTCGCGGCGATGCGCTGCGACTTCTTGCGGCCGGGGATGAGCGTGGGCGCCCACTCGCGGATGACCTCCGGGTCCTCGGAGTACTCGATGCCGCGGAAGAGCGGCTCGTCCTTCAGCAGCTCCCAGCGGCGGCGCAGGTAGTCGACGTTCGCGTCGCCCCACACGAAGGTCATGTGCGGCGTGGGCGAGATGAAGCCCTTGGGGTCGGGCAGCGTGCCGTCCTCGACGAACGACGCCCACAGCTGGCGGGAGAGCTGGAACTGCTCGTTGATGTCGATCGCCTTCGCGGCGGTCATCGAGCCGTCGGGGCCCTCGGGCATGTAGTTGAGCTCGCAGAGCGCGGCGTGACCGGTGCCGGCGTTGTTCCACGGGTCGGAGGACTCCATGCCGACCTTGGGCAGTCGCTCGAACACCTCGATCCTCCAGGAGGGCTCGAGGCGGTGGAGGACGGCACCGAGCGTGGCGCTCATGATGCCTCCGCCGATCAGGGCGACGTCGATGGTCTTGGTCACACCGAGATTCTAGGACGTTCGCCCATGAAGCACGCCGCACGCCGTGCTGGCGTCCAGCATCCTGGGTCTAGCCTGAGCCATCCGACGACGAGAGGGGCCCGACATGGGGATCCTGGATGAGGCGAAGGGCCGGCTCGGCGAGGCGGCCGAGTGGGTCAAGGGCACGGCATCGCAGCTGGGCGAGTCGACGCAGGGCGCGGGCCGCGCGCTCGGCGAGAAGGCGGCGGAGGCGCGGCACCGCGTCACGGGTGCGAAGGGCGGCGACGGCGCCGACTTCGGTTCCGCACAGACCGAGCCCGCCCGCGACGAGCCGGCGCACGGAAGCACGGCGGACGCCGCGTCGCACTCGGGCGGCGGCGGCGACTTCGCGAGCGAGTGGGTCGACGTGTCGACCGACCCGCACGCGGGCGGGCCGCAGGCCGACGGCGAGTCCGGCGACGAGCCGGTCGACGGCCCGCAGAACCCGCTCTGACGCGCGGGGCGCGGGCTCCGGCCCGCGCCCCGTCAGTCGAGCAGCCGCGCGACGAGCCCGGCGAGCTGCACCGCGTTGAGCGCGGCGCCCTTCCGCAGGTTGTCGTTCGCGACGAACAGCACGAGGCCCTTGCCGGGCTCGGCCGACTGGTCGGCGCGGATGCGTCCCACGAGCGAGGCGTCGGCGCCGGCGGCCCGGAGCGGGGTCGGGATCTCGACGAGCTCGACGCCGGGTGCGCCCTCGAGCAGCGCCGCGGCCTGCTCGGGTGACAGGTCGCGCTCGAACTCCGCGTGGATCGCGAGCGAGTGGCCCGTGAAGACGGGCACGCGCACGCACGTGCCGGCGACGCGCAGCTCGGGCCGCTCGAGGATCTTCCGCGACTCGTTGCGCAGCTTCTGCTCCTCGTCGGTCTCGGCGGAGCCGTCGTCGACGAGGTTGCCCGCGAAGGGCAGCACGTTGTGGGCGATCGGCTCGCGGTAGACGCCCGGCTCACCGAGGTCGACGGCGCCGCCGTCGTGCGTGAGCCGCTCGGGCGCCTGCGACGCCGCTCGCTCGAGCTGGCCGCGCAGCTCGTCGACGCCCGCGAGGCCGGAGCCCGAGACCGCCTGGTAGGTCGCCACGACGAGTCGCACGAGGCCGGCCTCGCGGTCGAGCGGCTTGAGCACCGGCATCGCCGCCATGGTCGTGCAGTTGGGGTTGGCGATGATGCCCTTGACCGCGCCGGTGATCGCGTGCGGGTTGACCTCCGAGACGACGAGCGGCACCTCGGGGTCCATCCGCCACGCCGACGAGTTGTCGACGACGATGACGCCCGCCTCGGCGAACCGGGGCGCGAGCCGCTTCGAGGTGCTGCCGCCCGCCGAGAAGATCGCGACGTCGAGGCCCGACGGGTCGGCCGCATCCGCGTCCTCGACGGTGATCGACTGCCCGCGGAACTCGATCGTCGAGCCGGCGGAGCGCGCGGAGGCGAACAGCCGCAGCTCGGCGAGCTCGAGCGAGCCCTGCTCGAGCAGCCGCAGCACGACGCCGCCGACCTGGCCGGTCGCGCCGACCACGCCGAGGCGGATGGGGCGAGCCTCGCCGGGCTCGTCGGCCAGCCGGCGGATCATCGGCCCGTCCCAGCGTGCACGACCGCGTCCTGGTCGGCGTCGAGCTCGAACGCCGAGTGCACGACGCGCACGGCGTCGACCACCTGGTCGGCGCGCGTCACGACCGAGATGCGGATCTCGGAGGTGGAGATCATCTCGATGTTGATGCCCGCCTCCGAGAGGGCGCGGAACAGTCGCGCCGAGACGCCGGTGTTGGTGCGCATCCCCGCCCCGACGAGGGCGAGCTTGCCGATCTGGTCGTCGTGCTGGATCGACTCGAAGCCGACCTCGGCCCGCTCGGCCTCGAGCGCCGCCATCGCGGGGCCCGCCTCGGCCTTGGGGAGCGTGAAGGAGATGTCGGTGCGGCCGGTCGCCGCCTCGGAGACGTTCTGCACGATCATGTCGACGTTCGCGCCGGTCTCGGCGACGATCGTGAAGATGCGTGCGGCGGTGCCCGGCACGTCGGGCACGCCGACGACCGTGACCTTCGCCTCGGAGAGGTCGTGGGCGACCCCGACGATCATCGGCTCTTCCATGGTGGAACCAGCTCTCTTCGAGTCGTAGACGATGGTGCCCTCGTCGTTCGTGAACGACGAGCGCACGTGGAGGGTGACGCCGTGGCGGCGCGCGTACTCGACGCTGCGGATGTGCAGCACCTTCGCACCGGCGGCGGCGAGCTCGAGCATCTCCTCGCTCGTGACGCGCGGGATGCGGCGGGCGCGCGGGACGACGCGGGGGTCGGCGGTGAAGACCCCGTCGACATCGGTGTAGATCTCGCACACGTCGGCGCCGAGCGCCGCGGCGAGGGCGACGGCGGACGTGTCGGAGCCACCGCGCCCGAGGGTCGTGATGTCGCCGGTGACCTTGTTGAAGCCAGCGAAGCCCTGCACGATCGCGATCTGGCCGCGGTCGAGTGCCTGCCGCACGCGGCCGGGCGTGACCGAGATGATGCGGGCGGAGCCGTGGCGGTCGTCGGTGAGCATGCCCGCCTGGCTGCCGGTGAACGAGACGGCCTCCGCCCCCTGCGACTTGATCGCCATCGCGAGCAGCGCCATCGAGATGCGCTCGCCCGCGGTCAGCAGCATGTCGAGCTCGCGGCCGCCCGTGGGGAGGTTCGGCACGACGGCGTTCGCGAGGTCGAGGAGCTCGTCGGTCGTGTCGCCCATCGCCGAGACGACCACGACGATGTCGTCGCCGCGCTTGCGCGACTCGACGATGCGCTTCGCGACGCGCTTGATCCCCTCGGCGTCGCCCACGCTGGACCCGCCGAACTTCTGCACGATGAGGCTCACGCCGCTCCTTACACGTCCCGGACTGATCAAGTCTAGGCTTCGGCGGCATGCCCTGAGGGCCTCGGCGTCAGCGCTCGACGGTGCGGCGCCCCTCGAAGGCGCGGCCGAGCGTCATCTCGTCGGCGAACTCGAGGTCGCCGCCGACCGGCAGCCCGCTCGCGAGCCGCGACACCCGCACGCCGAGCGGCAGGAGCGTGCGGATGAGGTAGGTCGCGGTGGCCTCGCCCTCGACATTGGGGTCGGTGGCGATGATGACCTCCTCGACCGAGGCGTCCTGCAGCCGGGTCATGAGCGAGGCGACGCGCAGCTGGTCGGGACCGACGCCCTGCATGGGGTTCAGCGCGCCGCCGAGCACGTGGTAGAGCCCGCGGTACTCGCGGGTGCGCTCGATCGCGACGACGTCCTTCGGCTCCTCGACGACGCAGATCGTCGTGGGCACGCGGCGCGGGTCGCGGCAGATCGCGCACCGCTCCTCCTCGCCGATGTTGCCGCACACGACGCAGAAGCGCACGCGCTGCCGCACGGTCTGCAGGATCGTCGCGAGCCGGTCGACGTCGAACGACTCGGTCTGGATGATGTGGAACGCGATGCGCTGCGCCGACTTCGGGCCGACGCCCGGGAGCCGGCCGAGCTCGTCGATGAGGTCCTGGACGATGCCGTCGTACACGCGCTAGCGCTCCCCTCGCACCCGCGGGCGCTCCTCGATGAGCTCAGCTCCGAGCTCCTCCCGCACCACGGCCTCCCCGTAGCGCGCGACTTGCGATGCGCTGAGCGCCGGCTCGGGCGCGGGCGCCGAGCGGGCGAGCTCGGCGAGCGATGGGCCGGTCGGCGCGGGCCGCTCCTCGCCGACCGGTGCCGGCATCGCGGGCGCCGGGGCCTCGGGTGCCGACACGAACGAGAACGGGTCGGGCTCGGGCTCGTCGGGCAGCGGCTGCTCGGGCAGGTCCTCCGGCGGCGCCTCGGCATCGCTCGGGATCGCCGCGACCGCCCAGCCGGTCACCGGGCCGGGCGCTGCCGTCGCGGTCGGTGCGGGGGCGGATGCCCTGGCCCGCTCGGGCGCCGCGGCGCGCGCGGGCGGGGCGGCGGGCGGCGCGCCTCGGTGCACGTCGTCGCCGGCGTCGGCGGGCCGCTCCTTCGCGGCGCGCGGGCTGGCCTCCGCGCGGGCGATGTACTTCACCTCGATGCCGAGCAGCGACTTGATCGCCGCCCGGAGCAGGTCTGCGACGCTCGGCTTGCCGGGCTGCGACTCGCGGAAGTGCTGGATGTCTGCCTCGGACTGGAACCCGAGCACGAGGACGTCGCCCGGTCGAAGCTCCTTCGGCGTGATCGCGGTCGCGACCATCCACGCGGAGCGCTGCTGGTCGGCGAGCTTCTGCAGCACCTCGTCCCACGAGTCGCGCAGCTGCTGGAAGGTGATCGGCTCGGCCGGGGCCGCCACGGGCGGCGTCGCCGGCGCTGGAGCCTGGTCTGCCTTCGCGGACCCCGTTCCGGCAACAGGACCCGAGATCCGGGGTCCGCTCGCCGGGATCGGATCCGCTTCGGCTCGCGTGGCCGACTCCCGGGCGGGAGCGGGCACAGGAGCGGCGGCTGCTGTCGGAGCGGACTCCGCAGGCGGCGCCGAGGCGGGAGCCGACTTCACCGGAGCGGGCGCGGATGTCACGGGAGCAGCGGCCGGGGTCGCAGGTGCGGTCCCGACTGATGCGGGCGCGGGTGGCGCGGAGGCAGTCGGCGCCGATGCGGCGGGCCCGGGCGCCGCGCCGTCGAGGCGCTGCTCGATGCGCTCGACGCGCGCGATCGTCCCGACCTCCGGGTCGCCCGACTCGGGGACGAGCAGCCGCGCGGCCATGAGCTCGAGGTGGAGCCTGGGGCTCGTGGCGCCGGCCATGTCGGTGAGCGACTTCGCGACGATGTCGGCCGCGCGCGAGAGCTCCGCGCCGCCGAAGCCGCGCGCTTGCGCGACGAGCGTCTCGAGCTCCTCGGCCGGCACGCCGTGCAGGATCGCCGCCGGGTCCTTCGCGGCGCGCGCGACGATGAGGTCGCGGAGCCGCTCGAGGAGGTCCTCGACGAAGCGGCGGGGGTCCTGGCCCGACTGCACGACGCGATTGATCGACGCGAACAGGCTCGCCGCATCCGTCGCCGAGAGCGCCGCGACGATCTCGTCGAGCAGCTCGCCGTGCGTGAAGCCGAGCAGGGCGACCGCGTGCGCGTAGGTGACGGGCCCGTCGGAGCCGGCGATGAGCTGGTCGAGCAGGCTGAGGGTGTCGCGCGCGGAGCCGCCGCCGGCGCGCACGACGAGCGGCAGCACGCCGGGGTCGGCCTCGACGCCCTCCTCGGCGCACAGCTGCTGCACGTACTCGAGCATGGGCGCGGGCGCGATGAGGCGGAACGGATAGTGGTGCGTGCGCGAGCGGATCGTGCCGATGACCTTCTCGGGCTCGGTCGTCGCGAAGATGAACTTGATGTGCTCGGGCGGCTCCTCGACGATCTTCAGCAGCGCGTTGAAGCCGCCGGAGGTCACCATGTGGGCCTCGTCGATGATGAAGACCTTGTAGCGGTCGCGGCTCGGGGCGAAGGTCGCGCGCTCGCGCAGGTCGCGGGCGTCGTCGACGCCGCCGTGGCTCGCCGCGTCGATCTCGACGACGTCGAGCGAGCCGCCGCCGTCACGGCCGAGCTCGATGCACGAGTCGCACTTGCCGCACGGCTCGGGGGTCGGCCCCTCGGCGCAGTTGAGGCAGCGCGCGAGGATGCGGGCGCTCGTCGTCTTGCCGCAGCCGCGCGGGCCCGAGAAGAGGTAGGCGTGATTGACGCGGTCCGCGCGCAGCGCGGTGCGGAGCGGATCGGTCACGTGCGCCTGCCCGATGAGCTCGGAGAACGACTCCGGCCGATAGCGGCGGTAGAGGGCGGCGACCATGGGATCCAGGCTACTTCCCGCCGGTGACTCGCCGAGCCGGGGTGGCCGGCATCGGTGTCCGGACATGAAGGACTCCCCGCGCACCCGCCAGAGCCCGGTTGCCCTTGCTTCGTCTCCGACCTGGGGGAGTTGGCCTGGATGGCGCCACGCGGGGAGCCGCCTCCATCGTAGCGCGCTCGAGCGCGGGGCGATGGAGGGGGCGAGGCCTGCGGGCGGCTGTAGCGTGTGCCGCATGCATCCGCTCGCCGCATCGGGCAGCCCCTTCGACCTGTTCGCCGGCCTGCCGTTGCATCCGCTCGCGGTGCACGTGCCCGTCGTGCTCCTCCCGCTCGGCGCCCTCGGGCTGCTCGTGCTCATCGCAGTGCCGCGCTGGCGCGCCCCGCTCGCCTGGCCGGTCGTCGGCGTCCTCGGCGTCGCGACCGTCGGCGCGCTCGTCGCGAAGCTCTCGGGCGAGGCGCTCGCCGCGCGCGTCGGCTCCCCCGGCCAGCACGAGCAGCTCGGCAACTGGCTGCTCGCGACCTCCGCGGTCCTCTTCGTCGCGGCCCTCGCGTGGTGGCTGTGGCAGCGCCGGAGCGCTCGCGCCCGCCGCTCGACCGGCGTCATGAGCGTGCTGGCCGGGATGCTGCTCGGCACGGTCGCGCTCGGCGCGGTCATCATCGCGGTGCTCACCGGCCATTCCGGCGCGACCTCCGTGTGGGCCGACCGCGTCGCCGCTCCCCCAACCGAGCCGTCCGCCTCGGCGTCCCCGAGCGCATCCGATGACGGGGACGACGCCGACGACGACATCTCGATCGCCGAGGTCGCCAACCACGACGACTCGGCGTCGTGCTGGGTCGCGATCGAGGGCACCGTCTACGACGTCACGTCGTGGGTGACGCGGCACCCCGGCGGGCCTGACCGCATCCTCGCGATCTGCGGCACGGATGCGTCGGAGGACTTCGGCGAGCAGCACGGCGGGCAGGCGCTCCCGACCGAGCGGCTGAGCGAGTTCGCGATCGGGGAGCTCGCCGAGCGCTGAGCGGCCCCGAGCGCCAGCGCACCTCCACGCAAAGTGCCGACACTCTGCGATCTTCGCGCCCCCGAAGCGCAGAGTTCCGACACTCTGCGATCTTCGCGCCCCCGAAGCACAGAGTGCCGACACTCTGCGCTCGAGCGGCGCGGCGCGGCGCGGGGCCGGCGGCTAGGGCTCGACGAGCGCGGCCACCTGCCGCGCGATCTCGAGCTCCTCGTTCGTCGGCACGACCCACACCTCGATCGGCGAGCCGTCGGCCGAGATGCGGCGCTCGCCGCGGCCGGCGTTCCGCTCGGGGTCGAGCACGATGCCGAGCCCCTCGAGACCCTCGAGCGCCACTTCGCGCACCCGCGCGGCGTTCTCGCCGATGCCGGCGGTGAAGGCGATCGCGTCGGTGCGGCCGAGGTGCGCGAGGTAGGCGCCGACGGTGCCGCGCAGCCGGTGGCCGACGATCTCGAGCGCCTCGACCGCGCGCGGCATGCCCGCGTCGGCCGCCTGCAGCACGTCGCGCATGTCGCCGGTGCCGGTGAGGCCCAGCAGTCCCGAGCGCTTGTTGAGCAGGGTGTCGATCTCGTCGACCGAGAGCCCGGCGACGCGATGGAGGTGGAAGATGACGCCCGGGTCGATGTCGCCCGAGCGCGTGCCCATCACGAGCCCCGCGAGCGGCGTCATGCCCATCGACGTCTCGACGCTGCGGCCGCCCCGCACCGCGGTCGCCGAGGCCCCGTTGCCGAGGTGCAGCACGATCGAGTTGACGTCCTCGAGCGGCCGCTCGAGCAGCTCGGCCAAGCGGCGCGAGACGAACTGGTGGCTCGTGCCGTGGAAGCCGTACTTCCGCACGCGGTGCTCGGCCGCGATGCGCGCCTCGATCGCGTAGCGGTGCGCGGCGGGCGGGATCGTGAGGTGGAAGGCCGTGTCGAAGACGGCGACGTGCGGGTAGCCGGCGAACGTCGCGCGGGCCGAGCGAATGCCCTGCAGGTTCGCGGGGTTGTGGAGCGGCGCGAGCGGGGCGAGGTCGTCGATCTGCTGCGCGACGTCGTCGTCGATGCGCACCGCGCGGTCGAAGCGCGCGCCGCCCTGCACGACGCGGTGGCCGATGCCGAGCAGCCGCGCGGCACCGAGGTCGGGCCCGTGCTCCGTGAACTGGTGCAGCACCCATCCGAAGGCCTTCTCGTGGTCGGGGATCATGCGCCGCTCGACCACGGCCTCGCGACCCGGCACCTCGTGCTTCGCGTCGCTCGACGTCTCGCCGATGCGCTCGATGAGCCCGCTCGCGAGCGCCACCCCGGAGTCGACGTCGACGAGCTGGTACTTGAGGCTCGACGAGCCGGCGTTGATGACGAAGACCGAGCGGGTCACGAGCGCTCCTCTCCCGCCCCGCCTGGCGCATCCGCCCCCTGAGCCTGGATCGCGGTGATCGCGATCGTGTTGACGATGTCGCTCACGAGCGCGCCGCGCGAGAGGTCGTTCACGGGCTTGTTGAGCCCTTGCAGCACCGGCCCGATCGCGAGCGCGCCCGCCGATCGCTGCACCGCCTTGTAGGTGTTGTTGCCGGTGTTGAGGTCGGGGAAGACGAACACCGTCGCGCGCCCGGCGACCTCGGAGCCGGGCATCTTCTTGCTCGCGACGGCCGCATCCGCCGCTGCGTCGTACTGGATCGGGCCCTCGACGAGCAGCTCGGGCGCGCGCTCGCGCACGAGCGCCGTCGCCTGCCGCACGCGGTCGACCTCGGCGCCCGTGCCCGACTCACCCGTCGAGTACGAGAGCATCGCGACGCGCGGCTCGATGCCGAAGTCGCGCGCCGTCTGCGCCGACGAGATCGCGATGTCGGCGAGCTCCTCGACGGTCGGCTCGGGGATGACGGCGCAGTCGCCGTAGACGAGCACGCGGTCGGCGAGCGCCATGAGGAAGACGCTCGAGACCACCGAGACGCCCGGCTTCGTCTTGATCGTCTCGAACGACGGCTTGATCGTGTGCGCGGTCGTGTGCGCCGCGCCCGACACCATGCCATCGGCGTCACCCGTGTGGACCATGAGCGTGCCGAAGTAGCTGACGTCGAGCAGCCGCTCCATCGCCTGCTCGATCGTGACGCCCTTGTGCGCGCGCAGCCGCTGGTACTCGGCCGCGTACTTCGGCCGCAGCTCGGCGTCGTCGGTCGCGACGATGCGCGCGTCGGCGAGGTCGAGGCCGAGCCGCGCCGCCCGCTGCCGGATCGACGTCTCGTCGCCCAGGATCGTGAGCCGCGCGATGCCGCGGGCGAGCACGGTCGACGCGGCCTGCAGGATGCGGTCGTCGTCGCCCTCGGGGAGCACGATGTGGCGCAGGTCGGCGCGCGCCCGCTCGACGAGGCTGTGCTCGAAGATGAGCGGCGTGACGACGTCGGTCGTCGCGACCTCGAGTCGCTCGAGGAGCGCCTCGGCGTCGACGTGCTGCTCGAAGAGCGCGAGCGCAGAGTCGCGCTTGCGCTGCGTGCCGTCGATGAGCGAGCCGCGCGTGACGGCGATGCGCCGCGCGGTCTCGTAGGTGCCGTGCGGGCTGCGGCCGATCGGCACGTCGAGGTCGAGGCCGTCGAGCAGCCGCTGCACCGCGGGGTGCAGGTCGAAGCCGCCGTTGAGCACGATGCCGGCGATCGAGGGGAACGTGCCCGACTGCTGCGCGAGCAGCGTGCCGACGAGCACGTCGGAGCGGTCGCCGGGCGTGACGAGGATGCCGCCCTCGATGAGCCGGTCGAGCACGTTCTCCATCGACATGCCGGCCACGACCGTGCCGAGCGACTCGCGGGCGAGCAGCTCGGCGTCGCCGCGCACGAGCTCGGCCTCGGTCGCGCGGAAGAGCGTGCCGACGCTCGGCGCGCTCAGCAGCGCATCCTCGGGGATCGACCACACGGGCACGCCGGCGGGCACGGCGTCGGCGATCGCGGCGGGGATGCCGTCGATCGCGGATGCGTCGGCACGGTTGACGATGACTCCCGCGAGGGATGCGTGGGAGGCGGCGAGCTCTGCCGTCGTGACCTCCGCGAGCTGCCGCAGCTCGTCGGCGGAGCGGGGAGCGTCGGTCTCGGGGTGGTGGCCGCCGAGCACGAGGAGCACCGAGGCGCCGAGGTTCGCGGCGACGCGCGCGTTGAAGCCGAGCTCGGTGGGGCTGCCGACGTCGGTGTAGTCGGAGCCGACGATCACGATCGCGTCGAAGCGCTCGTCGATGCGGTGGAAGCGGTCGACGATGGTCGCGAGCGCCGCGTCGGCGTCATCGTGCACCGCCGCGTACGTCGTGCCGATCGCCTCCTCGTAGGAGAGGTCGACGGCGTCGTGCGCGAGCAGCAGCTCGAGCACGGCATCGCGCTCGGCGGACGACCTGGCGATGGGGCGGAACACGCCGACGCGCTCGACGCGCCGGCTCAGGGCTTCGACGAGCCCGAGGGCGACGATCGACTTGCCTGCGTGGCCCTCGGGCGAAGCGATGACGATGCGGGTCGGCACCGGCCCAGGCTAGCGCCACGCGCCTGAAGGTCACGAAACGGTAACGCTTGTGCCCCACCCTGTTCTGAACCTTTGCGGCGGCTTAGGTTTGACCGCATCCGCCCCCAACGTCGGGGGCTTCGTCCTGAACGAAGGATCACTCTGTGAGCACACTCAACTCGAAGCGTGTGCGCCTTCGCCGCGGCATCGCACTCACCACCGCCCTCGCGCTCAGCGCGGGGGCGTCGGTGCTCGGTGCAGCCGCAGCGAGCGCCGCGCCTCAATCACCATCGATCGACACGAGCGGCTTCGAGAGCGGCCGCTACATCGTCGTCCTGAAGGACGACGCGATGGCGACCTACCGCGGCGGCCTCCAGGGCCTCGCGCGCACGGCGCCGGTCGGCACCCGGAGCATCGACGTCGACTCCCCGGCAGCCAACGCCTACGCCGCGCACCTCGAGTCGACGCAGTCGCAGGTCGCGACCTCGATCGGCGCCGAGATCGACGCGAGCCTGACGGTGACGATGAACGGCTTCGTCGCCGACCTCAGCACCGAGCAGGCGCTCGAGCTCGCGCGCGACGGCCGCGTCTCGCAGATCTTCCCCGACGAGATCCTGCAGATCACGCAGAGCCCGGCGAACGAGTACCTCGAGCTCGAGAACCTCTGGAACGAGGTCGGCCGCCAGGAGGAGGCAGGCGCCGGTGTCGTCGTCGGCATCCTCGACACGGGCATCGCGCCCGAGAACCCGCTCTTCGCGGGCGACCCCCTCGGCACCACGCCGGGCGCCGAGCCCTACCTCGACGGCGACACGATCGTCTTCGAGAAGGCCGACGGCACGACGTTCACCGGCTACTGCGAGGAGGGCGAGCAGTTCTCGGCTGACGACTGCTCCACAAAGATCGTCTCGGCCCGCTACTACGTCGACGGCTTCGGCGAGGCCGACCTCGGCGACGCATCGGTCGGCGAGTACGTGTCGCCGCGCGACGGCGACGGCCACGGCTCGCACACCGCCTCGACGGCGGCGGGCAACGCCGACGTGCCGATCAGCTCGGCCGGCGGCGCCGACCTCGGCACGATGAGCGGAGTCGCCCCCGAGGCGCGCATCGCCGCGTACAAGGTCTGCTGGACGGGACCCGACCCCTCGGTGACCACCGACGACGGCTGCGCGACGAGCGACTCGATCCAGGCGATCGAGCAGGCGACGATCGACGGCGTCGACGTCATCAACTACTCGATCGGCGGCGGCGCTGCCACGTCGGTGGCGACGCCGACGGACATCGCGTTCCTCGGCGCTGCCGCGGCCGGTGTCTTCGTCTCGGCCTCGGCGGGCAACGCCGGACCGGGCGCTTCGACGCTCGACCACGCCTCGCCCTGGTACACGACCGTGGCGGCCACGACCGTCCCGAACTACGAGGCGACCATCATCCTGCCTGGCGACGAGCGCATCCCCGGTGCGTCGATCACCGTGCCGATGGGCGAGGACGCCGAGCCGGTGACGGGCGAGTTCATCTACGCGGGCGACATCCCTGCCGCTGGCCAGCAGGCCGCGCGTGCGGCGCTCTGCCTCCCCGGCACGCTCGACGCCGAGCGCGCCGCGGGCATGATCGTGCTCTGCGACCGCGGCGAGAACGCGCGCGCCGAGAAGTCGCAGGTCGTCGCCGACGCGGGTGGCATCGCCTCCGTGCTCGTCAACGTGACGCCTGGCTCGATCGACCTCGACGACCACGCGGTGCCGACGGTCCACGCGGACGCGCAGTACCGCGACGAGCTGCTCGCCGCGGCGCGCACGCCCGGCACGGTCATCACGCTCGAGGCCGGCAACAGCTCGGGCATCGAGACGCCCGCGCCGGTCGTCGCAGGCTTCTCGTCGCGCGGCCCCGCCGTCGCCGAGGGCGGCGACGTCCTGAAGCCGGACATCGCTGCGCCCGGCGTCGGCATCATCGCCGCGACCGCGAACCCGGAGGACGGGGAGCCGACCTTCTCGTTCCTCTCGGGCACCTCGATGGCCGCTCCGCACGTCGCGGGCCTCGCGGCGATCTACCTCGGCGCGAAGCCGCTCGCGACGCCCGCCGAGGTCAAGTCGGCGCTCATGACGACGGCCACTGACGTCGTGAACGCCGACGGCACCCCGTCGACCGACCCCTGGGCGCAGGGCGCCGGCTTCGTCAACACGCAGTCGATGCTCGACCCCGGCCTCATCTACCAGAACGGCACTGCCGACTGGTTCGGGTACCTGCGCGGCCTCGGCTACGTGCTCCCGGATGAGTGGGTGGGCAGCCCGATCGACCCGAGCGACGTGAACATCGCCTCGATCGCGATCGGTGCGCTCGCCGGCACGCAGACCGTCACCCGCACGGTGACGGCGCTCGAGCCGGGCCAGTACACGGCCTCGACCTCCGGCATGCCGGGTGTCGACGTGTCGGTCTCACCCTCGACGCTCTCCTTCACGGAGGCGGGCCAGACCGCGACGTTCGAGGTGACGTTCGACGTCACCACGGCGCCGCTGTCGACCTGGTCGTCGGGCTTCCTCACCTGGAACAGCTCAGAGCACGCCGTCCGCTCGCCGCTCGCCGTGCAGCCGGTCGCAGTCGCCGCGCCGGAGTGGGTCGAGGGCATCGGCACCTCGGGCGAGACCCCGGTGACGGTGGTCTCGGGCATCGACGCCACGATCCCGATCGACGCCAACGGGCTCGCGAAGTTCGCGCAGCTCGGCGCCGACCAGGGCGCCGACGGCGACCTCTGGATCTACCCGTTCCAGATCCCCGCCGGCGAGCTCGTGCACTACATCACGCTCGACGCGGCCGACGACACCTCTGACTTCGACCTGTACATCCAGCGGCTCAACGCCTCCGGTACACCGGTGGAGCAGTGGGTCAGCGGCACGGGTGCGGCCGACGAGGCCGTCATGCTCGAGGCACCCCAGGCCGGCAGCTACCGGGCCATCGCGGTCCTGTACGCGGTCGGCTCCGAGGGCGCGCCGAGCTCGTTCGAAGTCGACCACGTCGGCGTGGGCGACGGTCAGCAGGAGGGGATGTTCCGTACGGAGCCTGCGGCGATCGACGGCGCGCTCGGCGAGTCGTCGACGTTCGAGGTGAAGTGGAACGGCCTCGCCATCGACTCCGAGTACCTCGGCGTGCTGGAGTACGGCGGCACGTCCGAGCGCACGATCGTCCGCGTGACGACGGGTGATGTCACCATGCCGACCCCGGATCGCCTCGCTGGCGCCGACCGCTTCGAGACGGCTGTCGCCATCTCGCAGGAGGGCTTCCCGGAGGGCGCTGACACCGTCTACGTCGCCAGCGGAGAGCGCTTCCCCGACGGCCTCGCAGCGGCACCTGCGGCCGCGTCGGATGACGCTCCGCTCCTGCTGACCCGTGCGGGCTTCCTGCCCGACGCGATCGCCGAGGAGATCGAGCGCCTGTCGCCCGAGCTCGTCGTGATCGTCGGCGGCGAGCCCTCGGTGAGCCCGGCGGTCGCCGCCGAGCTCGAGGGGCTCGCGACCGAGGTCGTGCGCATCGGCGGCGTCGACCGCTACGAGACGAGCCGTCTCATCGCGGAGTATGCCTTCGAGGGCTCGGAGAGCGCCTTCATCGCCACCGGCCGCAACTTCCCCGACGCCCTGTCGGCGGGCGCGGCAGCCGGTTCGATGGACGCACCGATCCTGCTCGTGGACGGCAAGGCGGACGACATCGACGCGGGTACGCTCGCGGAGCTCGACCGCCTCGGCGCGGACAGCGTGTACCTCCTCGGAGACCAGGCCTCGATGTCGAACGGCATCGAGCTGGACTTCGACAACGAGGGCCTCGTCGTCCACCGCTTCGCCGGCTCAGACCGCTTCCAGACGGCGGTACTCGTCAACCAGGCGATCTTCGACGGCCCCGTGCCGCGGATGTTCATCGCGAGCGGGATGAAGTTCCCGGATGCCCTGAGCGCCTCGGCGCTCGCGGCCGCCGAGGGCTCGCCGCTTTACCTGGCCACGTCGAGCTGCATCAACTCGTCGATCGTGACGGAGAGCCTGCGGCTGGGACAGCCGCCGGTGACCCTGCTCGGCGACGAGACGACGCTCTCGGCCGCGGTCGCGGAGTACGCCATCTGCCCGTAGCGGGCCGGTGAACGGAGGGGGCGAGGACCGAGGTCCTCGCCCCCTTCGCCGTCTCGGGTAGGATCGCAGGGTTGACCGTCCGCGGTCGCCGGGAGGATTCGCCTAGTGGCCTATGGCGCACGCTTGGAAAGCGTGTTGGGTGCAAGCCCTCAGGGGTTCGAATCCCCTATCCTCCGCCGAGCGATGGGGCGGGCGTCCAGCCCGCCCCATCCGCGTCCCCAGGTGCCTTCCGTGTAGGTTTGAGCCATCGGCCCCGGCCACCTCGACTTGTCACGATGGAGCACCATGAGCGAGAGCTGTCAGCCGCGAGCACTCCGCGGGAGGGCGGCCCGGTGAGCGGCCGCATCCTCGTGGTCGACGACGATCGTGACATCCGCGACCTCGTCGCGATCAAGCTGGAGTCCGCCGGCCACGATGTCGTCACTCGGGCGGACGGTGCGCAAGCGCTCGAAGCCGGCATGGAGGGCGGCTGGGACGTCATCGTGCTCGACGTCATGATGCCCGGCATGTCAGGCATCGACGTGCTGCGCGCCCTGCGCGACCGCGGCGTGGAGACGCCCGTGATCCTGCTCACCGCGCGCGGGCAGGAGAAGGACATCGAAGCGGGCTTCGCCGCCGGTGCCGACCACTACGTCACGAAGCCCTTCAGCCCGCGGGCCCTGCTCGCGCGAGTCACCGCCGCGCTGGGATGAATCCCCTCGTGGCCCCCGAGCTGCTGTGGGCCCTACTGATCGCCGCCCTGCTGGTCACGCTCGGCATGCTCGGCACGCTCGTCGTGCAGCGCTCCTCGCGGCGAGCGCGCGAGCGGCGACGTCGCGAGCTCGACGGGCGCCTCCGGCGCCTCGTGCTCGAGGCGACGATCGCGGACGACGACGAGCTGCCGGCGCTGCTCGACCGGATGCGCGCACTCGACCGCGGCGAGCACGCGCACATCGGCCGCACCGTGTTCATGATGCTGCAGGACGTCACCGGCGAGGCCGCCGACCGGCTCCGCGCGGTCGCTGCCGCGGTCGGGCTCGCACCGCTCGTGCTCGACGCCGCCCGGCACCGCAGCGCGGTGCGCCGCGCTGACGCCGCCGAAGCGCTCGGCCGCCTCGCCCCCGAGGGCGCGCTCGAGCTGCTGCTCGAGCTCGCCGACGACCGGGAGCCGGAGGTGCGCACGGTCGCCGTGCGCGCGCTGGGCTCCTTCGAGGATCCGATCGCGGTCGACGCGGTGACGCGGGCGCTCGCGACCGAGAGCGGCGTGCCGTCGACGGTCGCGGCCACGGCGCTGCTGCAGCAGGGCAGCGCGGCGAGCGAGCGCGTGCGGCAGGCGCTGCGCGACCCGGACGCCGGCATCCGCCGCGGCGCCGCGCGCGTCGCCGGGCTGCTGCAGGTGCCCGGCGCAGGCGAGGAGCTCGTGCGACTCGTGCAGGACGAGCACGAGTCGGTGCGGCTCGCGGCGATGCGCTCGCTCGAGCGCCTGCCGGTGCGCGACGCGCTCGGCCCGCTCGTCGAGCAGGCGCTCGCGGGCGGCACGAGGGGCGAGGCAGCGGCGCGCACGATCGCCGCGATGCCGAGCGCGTGGCGCGGGGAGGCGCTGCGCGCGCTCGACCGCGCCGAGCCTGGCGTGCGTCGCGCGGCCGGCCTGCCGCGTCGGGAAGCGCTCGCATGAGCTGGCTCCACGACGCGCTCGAGGCCATCTTCGCGGTGCTCGCGTGGCCGTCGGCGGTCTACTTCATCGTCGCGAACACCTCGATGCTCGTGCTCATCCTCGTGGCTTCTCGCCACTTCGCCCGGTACTTGCGCCGCAGCGAGCACCGCGGCGAGGACGCGATGGCCGGGTCGCCCGTGAGCCTCGGCGTGACGGTGATCGTCCCCGCCTACAACGAGGGCGCCGTCATCCTCACGAGCGTGCGCTCGATGCTCGACCTCCGCTATCCCGACCACGAGGTGATCGTCGTCAACGACGGCAGCGCCGACGAGACGATGCAGCTGCTCAAGCAGGAGTTCGCGCTCGTCGAGGACGACCGCGACCTGCCCGGCCGGATCCCGGTGCGCGGGCGGCTGCGCGGTGTCTGGCGCGCTCCGGAGGGTGCCGTGCCGCTCGTCGTCGTCGACAAGGAGAACTCGGGTCGCTCCGACTCCGTGAACGCCGCCCTCGACCTTGCGAGCAAGGAGCTCGTGGTCATGGTCGACGCCGACTCGATCCTCGAGCCCGACGCGCTCCTCTCGGTGTCGAAGCCGTTCGCCGACGATCCGGACCGCGTGGTCGCGACCGGCGGCGTCGTCCGCATCGTCAACAACTCGCGCGTGCTCGGCGGCCGCATCGTCGAGCTGCGGATGCCCAAGCAGCTCATCACGCGCATCCAGGTGGTCGAGTACCTCCGCGCGTTCCTGCTCGGCCGCACCGCGTGGTCGGACCTGAACGCGCTCATCCTCATCTCGGGCGCGTTCGGCATGTTCCGCCGCGACGTGCTCGTCGAGCTCGGTGGCCTCGATCCCGACTCGATCGGCGAGGACTTCGAGCTCGTCATGCGCATCCAGCGCTGGATCCGCGACGGCCACCGCGACGCGCGCGTGCGATTCGTCGCCGAGCCGGTGAGCTGGACCGAGGCGCCGTCCACGCTCAAGGTGCTCGCGCGCCAGCGCCGCCGGTGGCATCGCGGGCTGTGGGAGGTGCTGTGGAAGTTCCGCGGCATGCTGCTCCACCCGCGCTACGGGCGCGTGGGGATGCTCGCGCTCCCCTACTACTGGCTCTTCGAGCTGCTCGCGCCGCTCATCGAGCTGGTGGGCATCGTCATCGTCGTGCTCGGTCTGCTCGTCGGCGCGGTCGACCCGGTCGCCGCGCTGCTCCTGCTGCTCGTCTCGTACGGCTACGGGACGATCGTCACGCTCGCCGCGGTCGTCGTCGAGGAGGCGAGCTTCCACCGCTACGAGCGCTGGCGCGACCTGGCCGCCGTGCTCTGGGCGGTGCTGGCAGAGAGCCTCGGCTACCGACAGCTGACCGCCATCTGGCGCATCCAGGGCTGGTGGGCCGCGCTCACGGGCCGCAAGCAGGTCTGGGGCGAGATGACCCGCACCGGCTTCGCCGGCGCGAGCGCGAGCGGCTCAAGCGGCCCGGGGCAAGCGGAACGAGGCGACTGAGCCGACGCCGAGCTCGCTCGAGAAGTCGATCGAGCCGCCGTGCGCGTGCACGATCATCCGGCAGATCCACAGGCCGAGTCCCGCACCGGGCAGCTGCGACTCCCGGGCCGAGCTCGAGCGGTAGAAGCGCTCGAAGACGCGCGCGACCTCGTCGGGCCGTACGCCCGGACCGTCGTCGCGCACGGAGACCACCGCCTCCTGCCCGTCGAGCTCGATGCGCACCTCGACATCGCCGTCGTCGTGCGTGTACTTGATGCCGTTCGAGATGAGGTTCTCGATCACCTGGCTGAGCCGCCGGGCGTCGCCCTCGACCATGGCGACGGGCCCGTCGACGAGCCGCAGCGAGACGCGCTTGCGCCGAGCGCGATGGTCGAGCAGGGCGACGGCGTCGACGGCGAGCGCCCGCAGGTCGACGTCGGTCGACTGCAGCTGCACCTCGCCGCGGCTCATCTCGCCCACCACGAGCAGGTCCTCGACGAGCGCCCGCAGGCGGTTGGAGTTGCGCTGCGCGGTCTCGAGCCACGACCGGAGGTCGCCGGGCAGGTCCTCGTCGAGCGCGATCTCGAGATAGCCGGCGATCGACGTGAGCGGCGTGCGCAGCTCGTGGGAGACGAGCGCGACGAAGTCGTCACGATCCTCGAGCATGCGCATGTAGGCGGTGACGTCGTCGATCGAGGCGATCGAGCCGCGGAACTCGCCGTCGAGCAGGATCGGCCGCGACGACATGCGGATCGCGACCAGGTCGTGGCCCGGCCGGCTGATCCAGCAGTCGACGTTGTCGAAGGCCTCGCCCCGCGCGGCGCGCACGAGGGGCGTCCGCGAGTGGCGGATGCGTCGGCGGGTGTCGATCTCGAGGAAGCGGACGCCGTCGAGCATCGTTGCGACCGACTCCCCGGCGATCGCGGGATGCTCGCGCAGCGTCGGGTTGACGCGCTCGATGCGACCCTCGGGGTCGAGCAGCATGAGGCCGATGCGCGCGGTCTCGAAGACGGCGTCGATGAGCGTCGCGTCGGCTGCCGCCTTCCGAGCGATCTCGGTGCGCTCGCGCTCGCGCTCGAGCAGCGCGCGCTGCTGCCGCCCGAGGAGGCGCGAGTAGTAGTGGGCCGACCAGGCGGCGGCGAGGAGGGACGCGGGGATGAGCACGGTGCCGACCGCGTTGGCCGTCAGGAGCGTGCCCGTCGTACCGGCCAGGTGCACGCCGAGGATCGCCGCGATCACCGCGCTCACGCCCGCGACGATCGCGATGCCGCGCCTGCCCGCCACGATGCCGATCCAGAACGCCGGGAGCACCGCGAGCAGCGCGAGGGTGCGAGGCGCGCTCGCGTCGACGAGCAGCACCGCGCTCGCGGCGAGGTCGAGCATCGGCACGACGGCTCTCGCCCGTCCGCTCCCGGCGGGCAGCAGCGTCGCGATCAGGGCGATGATGGTCGCGACAGCGAGGATGCCGACGGCCGTCCACGCCCACGGATTCGACCACACCCTCGGATTGGCGATTCCCATGACGAGGAGGACCGTCGCGGCGAGCAGGGCGTAGGGCACCTGCAGCTTGCGGGTCTGCGGGGAGAGCGCGGCGTCGGAGCGCTCTCCCGGCTCCAGCGCGCTCACCGGCGCCGGTTGCCGAAGACGCCGCGCACGATCTCGCGGAGGATGGTCTGGCCGGTGCGCGAGCCGATGAAGTCGGTGACCGGGCTGCCGCTGCGGTCGCTCGAGCGCCCCCGCGAGCGACTGCGCTGCGATGCCGCCTCGCGCTCGAGTCGCGCGGCCTCCGCCTCTGCCTCGGCGAGCTCGCGCGCACGCTGCGCGGCCTCCTCGGCGCTGCGCAGCCGCGCCTGGAGGATCTCGCGCGCCGACTCGCGGTCGACGGCGGTGCCGTAGCGCCCGAGGAGGCTCGACGACTCGACCGCCCGCCGCAGCGCGGCTTCCGGACTCGGGTCCATCGATCCCTGCGGCGCGCGCATCCGCGTCCAGGCGACGGGCGTCGGCGCGCCGCGCTCGCCCATCACGGTGACGACGGCCTCCCCGGTGCCGAGGCTCGTGAGCACCTGCTCGAGGTCGTAGCCGCTCGTCGGGTAGGTGCGCACCGCGGCGCGCAGCGCCTTCGCGTCGTCGGGCGTGTGCGCGCGCAGCTGGTGCTGCACGCGCGAGCCGAGCTGCGCGAGCACGTCGGCGGGCAGGTCTTTCGGCGACTGCGTGACGAAGACGATGCCCACGCCCTTCGAGCGGATGAGCCGCACGGTCTGGGTGATGGCGGCGAGGAAGTCCTTCGACGCATCCCGGAACAGCAGGTGCGCCTCGTCGAAGAAGAAGACGAGCTTCGGCTTGTCGAGGTCGCCCACTTCCGGCAGCTCCTCGAACAGGTCGGCGAGCAGCCACATGAGGAAGGTCGAGAACAGCGCCGGCTGGCTCGCGACGCTCGGCAGCTCGAGCAGGCTGATGATGCCGCGACCGTCGGCGCTCGTGCGCAGCAGGTCCTGCGGGTCGAACTCCGGCTCGCCGAAGAACACGTCGGCGCCCTGCTCGCTGAAGGCGGTGACCTCCCGCAGGATGACGCCCGCCGTCTGGGTCGAGACGCCCCCGAGCCTCCGCAGCTCGGGCTTGCCGTCGCCCGTGAGCCACAGCAGCAGCTCGCGCAGGTCCTCGAGGTCGAGCAGCGGCAGCTGCTGCTCGTCGGCGTACGCGAACACGATCGCGAGGCTCGACTCCTGCGTCGCGTTGAGGCCCAGCACCTTCGCGAGCAGCGTGGGCCCGAACGACAGCACGGTCGCGCGGATGGGCACGCCGACGCCTCGCCCGCCGAGGGCGAAGTACTCGACCGGGAACGCGGTCGGCTCCCAGGCCTGGCCGATGCCCGCGGTGCGCGCGAGCAGTGCGCTGTCCGACTCCCCGGGCTGCGCGACTCCCGAGAGGTCGCCCTTGATGTCGGCGGCGAACACCGGCACGCCCGCGGCCGAGAGCTGCTCGGCGAGCACCTGCAGCGTCTTCGTCTTCCCCGTGCCCGTCGCGCCGGCGATGAGCCCGTGGCGGTTGAGCATCGAGAGGGGGATGCGCACCTTGGCTTCCGGGTCCGGGTCGCCGTTGACGAGCGCGCCGAGCTCGAGCGCGGGGCCGTCGAACGCGTAGCCGGCGCGAACCGCCTCGACCGCGGCCTCGTCGAGCGGACGCTCGCGAGCCGGGTCGTCGTCGCTCGCGCGCTGGCGCGCCGCCTCGAGCGCGGCGATGCGCGCCTCGGCCTCGGCCTGCGCCTTGCGCGCTGCCTCGAGTGCCGCTTGCGCTTGCGCCAGCTCGTCGCTCATGCGGCCCATCCTTGCACGCAGGCCGCCGCGATCCCTGTCCCGGTACGGCGACGCGTCACTCGACGGGCGGCACCTGCCGCGGCCGCACGACGAGCCACAGCGACAGGGTCGCGAGCACGCCGCACGCGAGCATGATGACCCCCATCGGCACCGCGCTCTCGACGCGGAAGAGCCCGACGACGGGGCTCACGAGTCCCGCGATCGACATGTTGAGCGCACCGAGCAGCGATGCGGCGGTGCCCGCCTCGCGACCGTGGTTCGCGAGCGCGAGCGTCTGCACGCACGGCATCGAGAGCCCGAAGGCGAGCGCGAACAGCGCGAGCGGCGGCACGAGGCCCGGCACTCCGGCGCCGGCGAGATCGAGCACGACGATGAGCGTTGCGCCGACGATGAGCAGCGCCGTCGACACGGCGAGCACCCACTGGGCGCCCCAGCGGTTCGCGGCCGCCGCCGCGGACTGCGTGCCGCACAGCACCGCGACCGAGCAGATGGCGAACACGAGGCCGAACTCGCCCGGCGTGAACCCGTAGACCTCCTGCAGCAGGAGCGACGAGGTCGAGAGGTAGGCGAACATGCCGCCGAAGATGCTCGCGCCGATGATCGCGACACCGACGAAGACGCGGTCGGTCAGCACGGCGCGGTACTGCGCTCGCAGCGGCACCCGGCCGCTCGGCTGCCGCAAGTGGGCGGGCAGCGTCTCGCGCAACACGAGCAGCTGGAGCCCGATGACGACGACCGCGTACGCCGCGAGCACCCAGAACAGCCCTCGCCACTCCAGCACCCCCATGAGCCACGAGCCGATGACGGGCGCCGCGATCGGCGCGATGCCGATGACGAGCGCGAGCCGCGACAGGGCGGTCGTGAGCCGTCGGCCGCCGAAGAGATCGCGCACCATCGCGATCGCGACCGCGGTGCCCGCCGCGGCCCCGAACCCCTGCACGACGCGCAGCGCGAGCAGCGTGGCGATGTCGGGTGCGATCGCGACGCCGACGCTCGCGACGGCGTGCACGCTCGTCGCGGCGAGCAGCGGCACCCGGCGCCCGATGCGATCGGAGAGCGGCCCCATCACGAGCTGCCCGAGCGCGAAGCCGAGCGTCGTGGCCGACAGCGTGAGCTGCACCACCGCATCCGTCGTCGCGAACGTGTCCTTCACGGCCGGGAACGCCGGCAGGTAGAGGTCGATCGTGAAGGGCCCGAGCCCGGCGAGCAGCCCGAGCACGAGCAGCACCCGGAAGCGCCGGCCCGGGCTCATGGGCTCCCCGGGCGCGCCCGTCACGCGGCGGGCAGCGCCAGCGGCACCTCGTCGCGCGGGGCGACGCGCTCCTCGCCGGTCGCGGCGTCATGCTCGAAGACGACGCGGCCGTCGATGAGCACGGTCCGCGGGCGGGCCATCGGGTCCATCCAGTCGCCGCCCCACACGACGAGGTCGGCGCGCTTGCCGACCTCGATCGAGCCGACCTCGTGCGCGACGCCGAGCGCCTTCGCGGGGTTGATCGTGATCGCGCGCAGCGCGGTCTCGCGGTCGAGGCCCTCACGGACGGCGAGGGATGCCTGGTGGACGAGGAATGAGATCGGGATGACCGGGTGGTCGGTGATGATCGAGAGCTCGACGCCCGCCTTCGCGAGCTTGCCGGGGTTCGCGATCGAGCGCTTGCGCAGCTCCATCTTCGACTTCGTCGTGAAGAGCGGCCCGATGAGCACGGGCACACCGCGCTCGGCGAGCAGATCGGCGACCACGTGCGCCTCGGTGCCGTGGTCGATGATGAGGTCGTAGCCGAACTCGGCCTGCAGGCGCAGCGCCGTGACGATGTCGTCGGCGCGGTGCGCGTGCTGGCGCCACGGGATCTCGCGGCGCAGCACCTTGCCGAGCGCCTCCATCGTGAGGTCGACCTCGGCGGTCGCGCCGGCGTCGACGTCGTTGTGCTTGCGCTGGTAGTTCTGCGCGGCGACGAATGCGTCGCGGATGATCTTCGCCGTGCCGAGCCGGGTCGACGGCGTCTGCTTCTTGTCGCCGTACACGCGCTTGGGGTTCTCGCCGAGCGCGCTCTTGAGGCCCGCGGGCTCGCGCAGCACCATGTGGTCGACGATGCGGCCGTGCGTGTGGAGCGTCGTCGCCTGGCCGCCGATGGGGTTGCCCGAGCCGGGGTTGACGTTGACCGTCGTCACGCCGCCCGCGAGCGCGAGGTCGAAGCCCTCGTCGAAGGGGTCGATCGCGTCGATCGTGCGGACGCCCGCGGTGTTGGGGTTCGTCATCTCGTTGGTGTCGTTGCCCGCGGCGCCGTCGCCCTCGGGGTGCACGCCGAGGTGCACGTGCGCGTCGACGAGGCCCGGCGTCACCTGCGCGCCGCCGGCGTCGATCACCGTCGCTCCCTCCGGCACCGCGACGTCGGGGCCGAGCTCGGCGATGCGGCCGTCGCGCACGAGCACCGTGCCCTCGAACTCCTGGCCCTCGACGGGCACGACCTGGGCGTTGACGATGGCGAGCAGCATGCGGTTCCTCTTCGGATCGGTGGGTCGGCTCCAGCGTACGCCTGATTAGCCGAACGAACGACTTTGGGCTCGTCGCTTGACCGCTCCGGCGAGGCTGGGTTGACTCGGAGGGAAGGGAGGCGCATGACCGCGACAGTGCACGACCGCAATCCCCGCGCGGCACGGACCCGCGACGGCCAGCGGCTCGCAGGCGGGATCGCGATCGCGCTCGGCGGCGGCGTCTGGCTGCTCCCGGCGCTGCTCCCGGGCACAGCTGCGGCGATGCCGCTGCCCAGCGCGACGGCCCCGGGGCTCGTGCTGCTCGGCGCCGTGCTGCTGCAGTTCGGGATCGTCGGCGACCGCGCGCGCTTGAGCTGGGTCAAGGTCGGGGGCATCCTGACCCTCTGCTACTTCTGCTCCTGGTTCGCCCTGTACCTCGTCCCTGGAGCGCTCGCGGCTGCGCACTCCTGGGACGCGATCTCGGTGACGCGACTGCTGGTCGGGCTCGTCGCGGCGATCGTCATCGCGAGGAGCTGGCCCGTGCGCGGCTACGACCGCTGGGCGATGCTCGTCGTCGTGCTCGCCGACGCGCTGAACGCCCTCGCGTGGGGCTGGGTGCTGCTCGCCGTGCCGTCCGTCGGCCTGATCGCCCTCGTCGGCGCGCTGTTCCCGCTGGCCCTGGTCGCGCTCGGCGCGAGCCACGTCGTGAGCGCGATCCGCCTCCGGCGCGAGCGCTGACCGCGGCGCTGGGCTCAGTCGTCGACGAGCTCCTCGAGCCGCGTCAGGCAGTCCTGCCATCCCTGCTGGAAGTCGTCGACCTCGTCGATCGGCGCTGTCTGCCGCACGACGATCCGCACGCCGCCCTCGACCTCGGCGAAGTCGATCGTCACGAGCTCCTCGCGCGCGCCCTGGTCGTCGCCGGAGAGCCAGATCCACGACTGCGCGATGCGCTCGCCCTCGTCGAGCTGCAGGTAGCGCCCCTGCACGCCGAAGCCGCCGTCGCCCGTCTGGATCCGGTACGAGCCGCCCTCCCGGCCGTCGATCTCGTAGCGGGTGTCGTCGAACATCGGCCACCACCAGCGCTCGAGGCCCTCGGCCGTCGTCCACAGCGGCCACAGCGCATCCGTCGTCATCTCGACGAAGCCGATGACCTCCGCGTGCTCGATGTCGTCGGGGATCCGCAGCTGCTCGCCCATGCCGCAACGCTAGCCGCGCGCGGCCCGACCGCGCACTATCGTGGTGGCCGACCGGCGACCGTGCGCCGCAGACGAGAGCGATCCCCGTGACCCTCCCGACCGCCGAAGGCCTCAGCCGCTCCGAGCGGCTCGACCGCCTGCCGTTCTCGCGCGCCCACGGCCGGCTGCTCGGCACGAGCGGCATCGGCTGGGCGCTCGACGCGATGGACGTCGGCCTCATCTCGTTCGTCATCGCGGCGCTCGCGCAGCAGTGGAGCCTCACGGCGACCGAGTCGAGCTGGATCGCCTCGATCGGCTTCGTCGGCATGGCGATCGGCGCGACGGTCGGCGGCCTGCTCGCCGACCGGATCGGCCGCCGCAGCGTCTTCGCGCTCACGCTGCTGGTCTACGGGCTCGCGACCGGCGCCTCGGCGCTCGTCGGCTCGCTCGCGGCCCTGCTCGTGCTGCGCTTTGTCGTCGGGCTCGGCCTCGGCGCCGAGCTGCCGGTCGCCTCGACGCTCATCAGCGAGTTCGCGCCAAAGCGCATCCGCGGTCGCGTCGTCGTCTGGCTCGAGGCGTTCTGGGCGCTCGGCTGGATCGCCGCCGCGGTCATCGGCACCTTCGTCGTCGGCGCCGCCGACGACGGCTGGCGGTGGGGGCTCGCGATCGGCATGGCGCCGGCCGTCTTCTCGATCGTCGTGCGCTGGGGCATGCCCGAGTCGGTGCGCTACCTCGAGGCCCGCGGGCGCATCCCCGAGGCCGAGCGCACGGTGCGGCGCTTCGAGCGATCGGCGGGTGTCGCCGCGCCGGTCGAGGACGAGACGACGGATGCGTCGGCACGGTCCGAGCCGACGGCTCCGGATCCCCGGGGCACGGTCGCCGACGCCGATCGCGTCTCGATCTGGTCGCCCGCGCTCCGCCGCCGCACGATCGCGCTGTGGGCGGTGTGGTTCTGCATCAACTTCTCGTACTACGGCGCGTTCATCTGGATCCCGTCGCTGCTGGTCGAGGCCGGCTTCCCGCTCGTGCGCTCGTTCGGGTTCACGCTCATCATCACGCTCGCGCAGCTGCCCGGCTACGCGACGGCGGCGTTCCTCATCGAGCGCTGGGGACGACGCCCGACGCTCACGGCCTTCCTCGCCGGCTCGGCGCTCGCCGCCGCGTGGTTCGGCACCGCGTCGACGGAGGGCATGATCATCGCCGCCGGCTGCGCCCTCTCGTTCTGCAACCTCGGCGCGTGGGGCGCGCTCTACGCGATCGGGCCCGAGCTCTACCCCACGAACGTGCGAGGCACGGGCACGGGCGCGGCGGCGGGCTTCGGCCGCATCGCCTCGATCATCGCGCCGCTCGCCGTGCCGCCGCTGCTCGGCCTCGGCGGTCCGCTGCTGCTGTTCGCGGTGTTCGCGGCGGCGTTCGCGATCGCGGCGGTCGCCGCGTGGACGCTCCCCGAGCGGCGCGGCGCCGCGCTCGAGTAGCGCGCTGGAGTTAATGCGGAGGCCCTTTCGGGCCTCCGCGCGACGCCAGCGCCGGGGCCCGTCCCGGGCCCCGGTCACCGTCGCACGGAGCGCACGCCTCCCGGCTACGCCAGCTTCCCGAGCGCCTGCTGCAGGTCGGCGACGAGGTCGTCGGCATCCTCGAGGCCGACCGAGAGCCGCAGCAGGTCCTCCGGCACGGCGAGCTCGGTGCCCTTGACGGATGCGTGGGTCATCTCGGAGGGGAAGCAGACGAGCGACTCGATGCCGCCGAGCGACTCGGCGAGCTGGAAGACCCCGGTGTGCCGCACGAGCTCGAGCGCCGCGGCCTTCCCGCCCGCGAGCTGCAGCGACACCATGCCGCCGAAGCCGCGCATCTGCCGCGCCGCGAGCTCGTGCTGCGGGTGATCGGCGAGGCCCGGGTAGTGCACCGCCGTGACGGCCGGGTGCCCGACGAGCGACTCGGCGACGAGCTGCGCGTTCTGGCAGTGCCGCTCGACGCGCACGGCGAGCGTCTTGAGCGAGCGGCTCGTCAGCCACGCGTCGAACGGGCTGTTGACCGCGCCCACCGCGAACTGCTGGAAGCCGATGCGCTCGGCGAGCGACGCATCCGCCGTCACGACCGCGCCGCCGACAAGGTCGGAGTGCCCGCCGATGTACTTCGTCGTCGAGTGCACGACGACGTCGGCACCGAGCCCGAGCGGCTGCTGCAGGTAGGGCGTCGCGAAGGTGTTGTCGGCGACGACGATCGCGCCGGCCGCGTGGCCGAGCTCGGCGAGCCCGGCGATGTCGGCGACCTTCATGAGCGGGTTCGAGGGCGTCTCGACCCACAGGATCTTCGTGCTCGGCCGCAGGCCCGCGCGCACGGCGTCGAGATCGGATGCGTCGGCGGTGGAGATCTCGACGCCCCAGCGGGAGTGGATCTGCGAGACGAGCCGGTGCGTGCCGCCGTACACGTCGTTGCCCATGAGCACGTGGTCGCCCGGCTGCAGCACGGCGCGCAGGATCGCGTCCTCCGCGGCGAGCCCGGAGCCGAACGCGAACGCGTGCGAGCCGCCCTCGAGGCTCGCGAGCTGCTGCTGCAGCGCGTCGCGCGAGGGGTTGCCGCCGCGCGAGTACTCGTAGCCGTCGCGGAACCCTCCCACGCCGTCCTGCACGAACGTCGAGGTCATGAAGATCGGCGGGATGACGGCGCCGGTGCGCGGGTCGAAGGGCTGGCCGTCGTGGATGGCGCGAGTCGAGAAGCCGTGGGATGCGTGGTGGTCGTCGTTCATGTCAGGCGTCCTTCGCGAGGTGGGCGAGCAGGTCGGTGCGGGCGACGACGCCGGCGGGCTTCGCGGCGTCGAGCACGAGGACGGCGTCGGCGTCCCGCAGCGCCGCGCGGAGCGCATCCACCGATTCCGTGATGCCGATCTGCGGCATCCGCGGGCCGAGGTGCTTCCCGACGGGTTCGGCGAGGCTCGCGCGCTCGGCGACGACCGCGTCGAGGAGCGCGCGCTCGTCGACGGCGCCCGCGACCTCGCCGAGCACGACGGGCGGCGCCGCGCGGAGCACGGGCAGCTGGTGCACGCGGAGCTCGCGCATCCGCTCGATCGCGGCGCGCACGGTGTCGCTCGGGCGCACGTGCGCGAGGACGGACGGCTCGGCGCCCATGCCGGCGAGCACGTCGCGCACCGTCGGCCCGGCGTCCGCCGCTGCGAAGCCGTGGGACCGCATCCAGGAGTCGGAGTAGAGCTTCTGCAGGTAGCCGCGGCCGGAGTCGGGCAGCAGCACGACGACGACCGCGTCGGCGGGGAGCCCGCGCGCGACGCGCAGTGCAGCCGCGACCGCCATGCCGCTCGAGCCGCCGGCGAGGAGGCCCTCCTCGCGGGCCAGGCGGCGGGCCATCGCGAACGACTCGGCGTCGCCGATCGCGATCACCTCGTCGACGACGCTCGGGTCGTAATTGCCGGGCCACATGTCCTCGCCCACGCCCTCGACGAGGTAGGGGCGGCCGGTGCCGCCGGAGTAGATCGAGCCCTCGGGGTCGGCTCCGATGATGCGGACGGCGCCGTCGGAGACGCGCTTGAGGAAGCGCGCGGTGCCGGTGATCGTGCCGCCCGTGCCGACGCCAGTGACGAAGTGCGTCACGCGGCCGTCGGTGTCGCGCCAGATCTCGGGGCCGGTGGAGGCCTCGTGCGCGGCCGGCGCGGCGGGGTTGAAGAACTGGTTGGGCTGGAACGCGCCCTCGATCTCGTCGGTGAGCCGGTTCGCGACGCCGTAGTACGACTCGGGGCTGTCGGGCGCGACCGAGGTGGGCGTCACGACGACCTCGGCGCCGTAGGCGCGCAGCGTCGCGCGCTTGTCCTCGGCGACCTTGTCGGGGCACACGAAGACGCAGCGGTAGCCCTTCTGCTGCGCGACGAGCGCGAGGCCGACGCCGGTGTTGCCGCTCGTCGGCTCGACGATCGTGCCGCCGGGGCGCAGCAGGCCCTTCGCCTCGGCGTCCTCGATCATCGCCTGCGCGATGCGGTCCTTGACCGAGCCGCCGGGGTTGAGGAACTCGACCTTCGCGAGCACGGTCGCGGCGATGCCCTCGGTGACCCTCGAGAGGCGCACGAGCGGGGTGTTCCCGATCGTCTCGAGGACGGACTCGGCGTAGTGCATGTGCTCCTCCAGGTCGGCGCTCCAGCCTAGCGAGCGCGGCCACGGCGGCATGCGGGCGGCCCCGAGCGCAGCGCGGCGGGCGGCCCCTCGAGGGAGCCGCCCGCCGCGGTCGCTCAGCCCTCGGTGAGGGGCGCGAGATCCGGGTTGTCGGCGTACGCCTCGGCCGCGTTCGCCTGCGTGACGATCACCGGCTCGAGCAGGTTCGAGGGCACCTCGATCGCGCCGTTGTCCGACGTCGCGGTCGTCTCCGGCTCCTCGCCGGCCTGCAACGCCTGCACCATCTCGATGGTCGCGGCGACGAGCGCGCGCGTGTCCTTGTAGATGGTGGAGTACTGCGTGCCCGCGACGATCGCGCGCACCGACTCGACCTCCGAGTCCTGGCCCGTCACGACCGGCACCTCGCGGCCGTCGTTCTGCACCGAGGTGAGGATCGCGCGCGCGAGGTTGTCGTTCGGCGAGAGCACGCCGTGCAGCTCCTGCCCCTGGTAGGAGCTCTGCAGGATCGTGTCCATGCGGTTCTGCGCGTTCTCCGCCGCCCAGTCCTCGGTCGAGGTCTGCTGCACCGTCGTCTGGCCCGAGACGACCGTGAGCGTGCCGTCGTCGATGCGCGGCTGCAGCACGCTCATCGCGCCGTCGAAGAACACCGCCGAGTTGGAGTCGTCGGGCGAGCCCGAGAACAGCTCGATGTTCCAGGCCTCCTGGTCGCCGTAGCGCTCCTCGAGGCCCTGCAGCAGCGACTCGGCCTGCAGCTCGCCGACGTGGAAGTTGTCGAACGCGACGTAGTAGTCGACGAGCTCGCTGTTCTGGATGAGCCGGTCGTAGGCGATGACGGTGATGCCGGCGGCGTCGGCCGCCTGCAGCTGCGTCGCGAGCTGGTTCGTGTCGGCCGCGCCGATCACGATCACCTCGGCGCCGCCGTCGATCATCGTCTGGATCTGCTGCTGCTGGTCGCCGACCGAGTTCGACGAGCCCGCGTACTGCACGTTGCCGTCGAAGCCCGCCTCGTCGAGGCCGTTCGTGAACAGGTCGCCCGCGAGCACCCAGTTCTCGCTCGTGCGGTCGGGCAGGGCGACGCCGATCGTCGCGTCGGCGGCGAAGCCCTCGGCCGCCGCCCCCTCGCTCGGGTCGGCGCTGCTGCTCCCGGTGTCGCCGCGGCCGCAGCCGGTCAGTGCGACGCTGACGGCGACGATGCCGACCAGCGCCACCGTGGTGGTCTTCCTCATGGTTGCTCCTTCAGTGCGGATGGGTCGGTTCGGTCAAGCGGGATCGGCGGCGCGGCTGCCGCGCATCCCGCGCTGCAGCAGGCCGATGATGGAGAAGCGCCCCTGGCGCTTGTTGAGCACGTCGATTGCGACCGCGATGAGCAGCACGAGGCCCTTGATGACCTGGATCCAGTCGGATCCCGTGCCGATCGCGAAGAGGCCGTTCGAGAGCACCGCCATCACGAGGCCGCCGATGATGCTGCCCGCGACGGTGCCGATGCCGCCCGCGACCGCGGCACCGCCGATGAAGACGGCCGCGATCGCGTCGAGCTCCCAGCCCGTGCCGTCGGCGGGACCGGCCGCTTGCGAGCGCGCGATCCAGAGCATGCCGGCGACCGCCGCGAGCACCGACATGTTCGCCATCACGAAGAAGTCGACCCAGCGCGTGCGCACGCCCGAGAGCTCGGCCGCCCGGCGGTTGCCGCCGACCGCGTAGATGTGGCGGCCGAGGGTCGTGCGCTGCGTGAGGAAGCCGTAGGCGAGCACGAAGATCGCGAGCAGGATGCCCGAGTGCGGGAAGCTCGTGCCGGGGCGTCCGCTCGCGAACAGCAGCGTCGCCGCGACGATGACGCCGGCGACGAGCACGAGCCGGGTGACGAGCACCCACATGGGTGCGACTTCGGCGCCCACGCTCTGCCGCCGGGCGCGGCGGCGCAGCTCGAGCACGACGACCGCGACGATCGCGATGAGGCCCAGCAGCAGCGTGGGGTTGTTGTAGCCGGTGTCCGGGCCGATCTCGGGCAGGTAGCCCGCGAGCAGCGCGACGAACTCGGAGTCGACGCCGATGCCGCGCGACTGGCCGACGAGCTGGTTGAGCCCGCGGAACATGAGCATGCCCGCGAGCGTGACGATGAAGGCGGGCACGCCGACGAACGCGACCCAGAAGCCCTGCCACGCGCCGATCGCGATCCCGAGCCCGAGGCCCAGCAGGATGCTCGACCACCACGGGATGCCCCAGTCGGTCATCGAGATGGCGACGACGACGCTCACGAACGCGGCGACCGAGCCGACCGAGAGGTCGATGTGGCCGGCGATGATGACCATCACCATCCCGATCGCGAGGATGAGGATGTACGACTGCGACTGGACGAGGTTGATGACGTTGCCCGACGAGAGCGTCGTGCCGTTCGTCGCGAGCTGGAACGCGAGCACGATCACGATGAGCGCGCCCAGGATGCCGAACTCCTTCAGCGATCCCTTCTTGCCGAACAGCATGCTCGCCTCGGCCAGGAACCCGCGCCGCGGCGTCGCCCCATCGCTCATCCGTCAGTCACCCTTCGTCGGCGCCATGCGGCGCATGAGCATCTCCTGGTCGGCCTCCGCTGCGGGCAGCTCGCCCGTGATCCGGCCCTCGAAGATGGTGTAGATCCGGTCGGCGAGCCCGAGCAGCTCGGGCAGCTCGGAGGAGATGAGGATGACGCCCTTCCCCTGATCGGCGAGCTGCCGGATGATCTGGTAGATCTCGCTCTTCGCCCCCACGTCGATGCCGCGCGTCGGCTCGTCGAGGATGAGCAGGTCGGGGTCGGTGAACATCCACTTCGACAGCACGACCTTCTGCTGGTTGCCGCCCGAGAGCGTGTCGACGCCCTGCTCGACGTCCGGGGCCTTGATGCGCAGCGCCTTGAGGTACTCCTCCGCCGCGTGCAGCTCGCGGATCGGGTCGACGACGCCCGCGGTCGAGACCTTGCCGAGCTTCGCCGAGACGACCGAGCGCTTGATGGTGTCGAGCAGGTTGAGCCCGAGCGCCTTCCGGTCCTCGCTCACGTACGCGATGCCGTGCTCGATCGCCTCCGGCACCGAGCGCACGCGGATCTCCTGCCCGTCCTTCACGATCGTGCCGCCGAGCCACGTGCCGTACTGGCGGCCGAAGAGGCTCATCGCGAGCTCGGTGCGGCCGGCGCCCATCAGGCCGGCGAAGCCCACGATCTCGCCGCGCCGCACGGTGAAGCTCGAGCCCTTCGCGACGAGCCGCTCGGCGGAGAGCGGATGCTGCACCGTCCAGTCGCGCACCTCGAAGAAGACGTCGCCGGCCGCGCCCGAGCGCTCGGGGAAGCGGTGCCCGAGCGTGCGCCCGACCATGCCGCGGATGATGCGGTCCTCGTCGACCGCGCCGTGCTCGATGTCGAGCGTCTCGACGACCCGGCCGTCGCGGATGATCGTGATGGCGTCGGCGACCTGCTCGATCTCGCCCAGCTTGTGGGAGATCATGATCGACGTCACGCCCTTGCCCTTGAGCCCGACGATGAGGTCGAGCAAGTGCTGCGAGTCGGCCTCGTTGAGCGCGGCGGTCGGCTCGTCGAGGATGAGCAGCCTGACGTCCTTCTCGAGCGCCTTCGCGATCTCGACGAGCTGCTGCTTGCCGACGCCGATGTGCTTGATGGGCGTCTCGGGATCCTCGTCGAGGCCGACGCGGGCGAGCAGCTCGGTCGCGCGCACGTGCACGGCGTCCCAGTCGATCGCGACGCCCTTCCGCGGCTCGTTGCCGAGGAAGATGTTCTCGGCGATCGACAGCTCCGGCACGAGCGCGAGCTCCTGGTGGATGATGACGATGCCCGCGCGCTCGGAGTCGTTGATCCTGCCGAAGGCGACCGGCTCGCCCTGGTAGACGATCTCGCCGTCGAAGGTGCCGTGCGGGTAGACGCCCGAGAGCACCTTCATGAGCGTGGACTTGCCTGCGCCGTTCTCGCCGCAGATGGCGTGGATGCGTCCCTTCCGGACCTCGAGGCTCACGTCCTCGAGCGCGCGGACGCCGGGGAACTCCTTCGTGATGCCCCGCATCTCCAGGATCACCGGGTCCGCCACCGTCGGCTCCTTCCCCCGATCCCGCCGCCCTCGGCGGGATCGCCGATCAACCTACGCGCGCACCTCGTTGAGGTCAAGCATTGAACGCATCCGCGCCTCTCGCGGTCCACCGATGAACGCATCGTCGACCGCGCTCCGGCCGGCCAGGGTCACCGCGCCGAGCGCTTCCGCGCGCCTGCCGAGCGTCGTGCGCTCGATGCGCGTCGTCGTCGTGAGCGGGTGGAGCGCGAAGCGCCGGAAGCTCTCGCGCACGGGGCCGAGCAGCAGGTCGCCCACCTCGGCGACGGGGCCGCCGACCACCACGAGCGACGGCGCGAGCAGGCTCGCCGCCGTCGCGACCGCGCGGCCGATCGCGACGCCCGCGTCGTCGATGACGCGGCGCGTGGCCGGGTCGCCGTCGAGCGCCCGCCGCACGATGTCGGCGGTCGTGATGGGCGTGCCGAGCGCAGCCGAGAGCGACTGCGCCATCGCGCGCGCCGACGCGAGCGTCTCGAGGCAGCCGCGGTTGCCGCACACGCACAGCGCGCCGTTCGGCTCGACCTGCACGTGGCCGAGCTCGCCCGCGATGCCGATCGCGCTGCGATGCAGCCGCCCGCCGAGCACGAGTCCCGCGCCGATGCCGGTGCCGACCTTCACGAACACGAGGTCGTCGACCTGCCCGTGCGGGCCGAACGCGCGCTCTGCGATCGCGCCGAGATCCGCGTCGTTCACGAGCTCGACCGGCATCCCGAAGGCCTCGGCGACGTCGCTCGCGGCGACGCCCTCCCACTCCGGCAGGATCGTCTGGCCGAGCACCGTGCCCGTGCGGGAGTCGATGGGACCGGGCACCCCCGCGCAGATCGCCGCGATGTCGCCGCGCCCGAGGCTCGCGGCAGCCAGCAGCTCGTCGAGCCGGCCGACCGCGGCCGCGATGCTCTCCTCCGCGCGATGGCCGGGCGGCAGCGGGATCTCGTCCTCGACGAGCTCGCCGGCCCCGTCGACCGCGATCGCGATGCGCACGTGCTGCCGGCCGAAGTCGACGCCGACGACCGTCGGCCCGCCCGCCTGCTCGAGCGTCACGAGGCTCGCGCGCCGCCCGAGCCGCACCGTCGGCGAGGTCGACACGGCGCCGCGCTCGCGCAGGTCGCGAACGATGTTCGAGACCGTCGCGTTGGCGAGCCCGGTGCGCTCGGCGAGCTCGGACTGCGTCGCGGGCGCGCTGCGGAGCGCTTGCACGAGCCGCGCCTCGTTCGCGGCCCGGAGCGCCCCCTGGGAGCCGGGGCGGGCTCGCTTCGCCATGCGGCCATCGTGTCCAGCCGCCCGGTTGCTGTCAAGGAATGAAGACAAGAGGGGCGGGTCGGGGTGCGGCAGGATGGCCGCATGGACGCCCGCCGCGAGCTCATCATCGAGCGAGTGCTGCGCTGCGTCGAGCTCGTGCCGCCTGGTCGCGTCGCCTCCTACGGCGCGATCGCCGCCATCTGCGGCATCGGCCCGCGGCAGGTCGGCTCGATCATGCGGCACTACGGCTCCGGCGTGCCGTGGTGGCGGATCACGTCGCACGCGGGCGACATCGGCGGCGACCACCACGACGCGGCGCGGCCGATCTGGGCGGAGGAGGGCATCGAGCTCAAGCCCAACGGCCTCGGCTGTCGCTACGCGGACTACGCCGCCGACATGGCCGAGCTCGAGCGGCGGTGGCGGGAGGCGATCGCCGACCTGCCGGACCCAGACGCGGTCGACCTCGACGCATCCGCCTGATGCGTCCGTCAGCCGCATCCGCCAGACGCGCCCGGCCCCGCACCAGCGGGTGCGCCCCCGCCGCGGGGGTGCTGGAATGCCGCCACCCCGCGCGCGGATGCGCACCCGTCGCGCGCGGCGTCACCGACGCCGGCTACGCGTGCGTCGACTGCTGCGCGAAGAGCGTCGCGTAGGTGCCGCCCGCCTCGAGCAGCGCCTCGTGCGTGCCCCGCTCGACGATCCGCCCGCGGTCGATGACGAAGATGACGTCGGCGTGCCGGATGGTCGAGAGCCGGTGCGCGATCGCGAGCGTCGTGCGGCCGCGCGCGGCCTCGTCGAGCGCGGCCTGCACGACCCGCTCCGAGACGGTGTCGAGCGCGCTCGTCGCCTCGTCGAGCACGAGCACCGCCGGGTCCTTCAGCAGCACGCGCGCGATCGCGATGCGCTGCTTCTCGCCGCCCGAGAGCCGGTAGCCGCGCTCGCCGACGATCGTGTCGTAGCCGTCGGGGAAGCGGTGGATCGTGTCGTAGATGCTCGCGGCGCGCGTCGCGGCGTCGAGCTCCTCCTCGGTCGCGTCGGGCTTGGCGTAGCGGAGGTTCTCGGCGATGGATGCGTGGAAGAGGTAGGGCTCCTGGCTCACGATGCCGATGTTGTCGGTGAGCACCGCCGGGTCGATCTCGCGCACGTCGGTGCCGGCGAAGCGCACCGCTCCCCCGGTGACCTCGTGCAGGCGCGGCAGCAGGTAGCCGATCGTCGTCTTGCCGGCGCCGGAGGGGCCGACGAACGCGGCGAAGGTGCCGGGCTCGAGCGAGAACGAGATGCCGTCGAGCGTGTTCGGCTCGTCGGCCTTCGCATCCGGGTAGCGGAAGCGCACGTCGTCGAACTCGACCTCGCCGAGCCGCGCGGGCTCGATCGGCTTCGGCGTCGCGGGCGGCGTGATCGCCGGCTGCAGGTCGAGGTACTCGAAGATGCGGGCGAAGAGCGCGCCGGAGGTCTGCAGGTCGAGGCCGACGCGCAGGAGCCCCATGAGCGGCATGAGGAGCCGCGACTGCACCGTGGTGAAGGCGACGAGCGTGCCGGCGGTGATGCCGGTGTCGCCGCCGACGATGAGGTAGCCGGCGAGCACGTAGACGACCGCGGGCAGCACCGAGATGAAGATCGAGACGAGCGCGAAGAAGGTCTGGCCGCTCATGGTGAGGCGCACCTGCAGTCCCACCTGGCGGTCGTTCTCGTCCTGGTAGCGCCGCGACTCGTCGCGCTGCCGGCCGAACGCCTTCGCGAGCAGGATCCCCGAGACCGAGAGCGCCTCCTGCGTGATGGCGGTCATCTCGCTCAGCGACTCCTGCGTCTGCGTCGCGATGCGCGCGCGCACCTGCCCGACGCGGCGCTGCAGCAGCACGAGCACCGGGGTGAGCAGCACCGCCATGACCGTCAGCTGCCACGACAGGATGAGCATCGTCACGAGGCTCGCGATGACGGTGACGGTGTTGCCGACGACCGACGAGACCGTGTTCGAGAGCACGCTCGCGACGCCCCCGACGTCGTTCTGCAGGCGCGACTGGATGACGCCCGTCTTCGTGCGCGTGAAGAACGCGAGCTCCATGCTCTGCAGCTTGTCGAACAGCGACACGCGCAGCTGCCCCATCACCCGGTTGCCGACCTTCGAGGTGATGAGCGTCTGCCAGATGCCGAGCAGGCTCGACGAGACCCACAGCGCGACCATGACGCCGACGAGCACCCAGAGCAGCTGCAGGTCGGGCCCGGAGCCGTCGACGGGGAAGAGCGCCTCGTCGAAGACCCGCTGCGTCAGCAGCGGCGGGAAGACGGCGATCGCCGCGACGATGAGCACGAGCGCGATCGTGAGCGCGATCTGACCGCGGTGGGGTGCGAAGAGGGCGAGGATGCGTCGGCCCAGGTTCGGCACGCGGGGCGCGCTCGCGTTCGCGGCTCGCTGGGCGGCCTCGTCGCGCATCGCCACGCGGCCGCCGCCGCCCCGCATCATGGTCATGGAGCCAACGCTATCGGCGCTCGCTGACGGCGCAGCGCGCCCGGCGGTCAGCTCGATCGGACACAGCCCGCCACCGAGCTGCCCTGCCGTCTGGCGCGCGGCTGAGCCCTATCGAGCTTCCTGCGGGTCGGGTCGGGTCGGGAGACCGATCGGGCGCAGCGCGCCATCGAGCCGCTCGGCGCGCCGGCGCAGCGCTCAGCCCGATCGAGCTCCCGCTCCGAGCGGCGTCGCGAGCTGCTGTGCCATGCTCGCGAGCGACGAGGGGAGGGCGCCCGTGGAGATCGAGCGCTTCGCGCTGCCGCCGATCGCGCGCCGCGAGATCCTCGGCGACGACGCCCGGCCGATCCCCTATGGCTCCCGCTGGGGCCTCGGGGCGCCGCCCGAGGATGCCTACGGCGTCGCCTCGCACAAAGAGCGCTACGCGCCGCTGCGCGACGTCGCGGACGCGCTCGTCGCGCACGTGCTCGCGACGCGCGCGTGCAGCGTCGAGGAGCGCCCGCTCGAGCGCGGCGAGCTGCGCGCGCTCACCCTCCGCGCGGCGGCGGGCGCCGGAGGCGCTCCAAGGCTTACCGCCGTCAGGCTTGCGTGGACCGACTTCCCGGGCGTCACCGCCGAGCTCGGTCGCGACGTGCCCGACGCGGCACCGATCTGCGGCTGCGACGCGTGCGACGAGGACGTCGTCGTGGTGGCCGAGTCATTCGTCGACGTCGTGCTGCGGGCGGTCGCGGACTGGCCACGACGGGCCTCCTGACGCCCGCCTACCCGCGGAGGCGCATCCGCCGCGCCTCGAGCGCGACGCGCAGGATGCGCACCGCCTTCGGGCCGACCCCGTGCATGGCGAGCAGCGCCGCCTCCGTCAGGGACGCGGCCTGCTCGAGCGTCGTGATGCCGTGCTCCGCGAGCGCCCGAGCGGCGACCCGCCCGATGCCGGGCGGGTGGGAGCCGGAGCCGCCGATCGCCCGGCGAGCATCCCGCGCATGACGAAGGGCCGCACCCTCGCGGATGCGGCCCTTCGTGCTGGAGCGGGGAACGCTACTTGAGCGTCACCGTCGCGCCGGCCTCCTCGAGGTCGGCCTTCGCCTTCTCGGCGTCCTCCTTCTTCGCGCCCTCGAGCACGTTCGAGGGAGCACCGTCGACGAGCGCCTTGGCCTCGCCGAGGCCGAGCGACGTCAGCGCACGGACGACCTTGATGACCTGGATCTTCGCCGAGCCGGCAGCCTCGAGGACGACGTCGAACGAGTCCTTCTCCTCGGCCTCCTCCTCGGCGCCCGCGCCACCGGCGGCCGGGGCCGCGGCGACCGCGACGGGAGCCGCAGCGGTGACCTCGAAGGTCTCCTCGAATGCCTTCACGAACTCGCTGAGCTCGATGAGGGTGAGCTCCTTGAACTGCTCGAGCAGCTCTTCAGTCGACAGCTTTGCCATCGTCTTCTCCTTGTTTCTGGAACTGACCGGGCCTTACTCGGCCGCGGACTCCTGCTTGACCCGCAGCGCGTCGACCGCGCGAGCGGCCTGGGCGAGCGGGGCGTTGAACATGTACGCAGCGCCGAACAGCGAGGCCTTGAAGGCACCGGCCAGCTTGGCCAGCAGCACCTCCCGCGACTCGAGGTCGGCGAGCTTGTTGACGTCGTCGGTCGAGAGCGGGTTCCCGTCGAAGAATCCGTTCTTGACCACGAGCGCCGGGTTCGCCTTGGCGAAGGCACGCAGCTCCTTCGCGACGGCGACCGGGTCGCCGTGCACGAATGCGATCGCCGACGGGCCGACGAGCGAGTCGTCGAACGCGTCGATGCCAGCCTTGTTGGCAGCGATCTTGGTGAGCGTGTTCTTCACCACGGCGTACGTCGCGTGCTCACTGATCGATCGGCGCAGCGTCTTCAGCTGGCCGACGGTGAGACCGCGGTACTCGGTCAGCAGAACGGCGTTCGAGGTCTCGAAGAGGTTCGAGAGCTCGGCGACCGCAGCTTCCTTGTTCGCCATGGTGCTCCTTGCGTCATTGCTGGCTGCCCTGGCCCGAACATGCAGATGAGCTCCGGCGCACGCGCACGGAGCTCGGTCCTCGACGGGACTTCACACCTGCGCGGGACGACGCTCCTCGAGCGAGCCTTCGGTTGCCGCACGCCCTTGCGGGCACGCGCCAACGACCAGCGGTCTTTGGTATGGGATCAGACTACGGCACGACGGATGCGTCGCGCAAGCCCGCCGCATCGGCCGGCTCCATGCGCGGCAGCCGCACCGTGAACGCCGTGCGGCCAGGGCGGCTCTCGAGCGCGATCGTGCCCTGGTGCGCGTCGACGAGCGCCTGCACGATCGCGAGCCCGAGCCCCGACGACCCGGTCTCCCGTGAGCGGGAGCGGTCGCCGCGCGCGAAGCGCTCGAAGACGGTGCGCTGCTGCTCCTCCGGGATGCCCGGGCCGGCGTCGACGACCTCGAGCACCGCCTCCCCCGGCTCGGTGCGGAGCGTGACGTCGATCGCCGTGCCCTCGGGGGTGTGCACGCGGGCGTTCGCGAGCAGGTTCGCCACGACCTGCTGCAGCCGCAGGGCGTCGCCGGGCACGGCGACCGGCTCCTCGGGGAGCATGAGCGAGATCGGATGCGTGGGGCCGGCCGCCTGCGCGTCGGCGACGGCCTCGACGACGAGCAGCGAGAGGTCGACCTCGGCGCGGACGAGCTCGCGGCCCTCGTCGAGCCGCGCGAGCAGCAGCAGGTCGTCGACGAGCGCCTGCATGCGGCGCGCCGCGGCCTCGATGCGCTCGAGGGATTCGCGGCTGTCGGGCCGCAGCTCGCCGTCGTGCTTGCGCGTGATCTCGGCGTAGCCCCGCACGGCCGCGAGCGGCGTGCGCAGCTCGTGCGACGCATCCGCGACGAACTGCCGCACGCGCCGCTCGCTCATCGCCCGCGCGTCGAACGCCTCCTGGATGTGCGCGAGCATGCGGTTCATCGACTCCTGCACCCGGTCGACCTCCGAGGCCGGGTCCTCGATGTGCACGCGGTTCGTCAGCTGCGCGTCGCCCGACGCGAGCGGCAGCTGCGAGATGCGCTCGGCGGTCGAGATGACGGCGGTGAGGGGACGCAGGGCGCGGCGGATGATCGAGTCGGCGAGCACGAGCACGAGCGCGAGCGCCGCCGCGGCCGCGACCGCGATGACGAACGCGAGCGCGGCGAGCGTCTGGTTCGCCTCGGCCATCGACAGCCCGACGATCACCCGCACCTGCCCCACCTGGGTCGCGACCGTGCGGTAGGAGCCGTAGCTCGGCAGGGTCGCGCTCGTCACGACGTCGGTCTCAGCCTCGAGCACCATCCGCTGATCGCGCTCCGAGAGCGCGAAGCGCTGCCCGAGCCGGTTCATGATGAAGTTGTCGCCGAGCTGGCCCGACTGCTCCTCGATCGCGAGCAGGGCACCCGTGGGCGTCGCGCTCGGGTCGACGGTCGGCCGCTCGCCGGTCGACAGCGCTCTCGCGACCGAGACGCTCGTGCGCTCCGAGAACTCGCGCAGCTGCTCGTCGATGCGCGTCTCGAGCACGACGCGCATCGTCATGACGCTCGCGATCGCGACCGCCGCGGTGAGCAGCGCGAAGAGCGCGACGACCACGACGAGCAGCCGCCGTCGCAGCGACCACGACGACGGGTTCTGGATGCGTCTGCCCAGCTGAGCCACGGACGCGGGCGCCGACTGGCTCACCTCGAGCAGGCCTCCGTCACTCGGCGGCGCGCAGCTGGTAGCCGACGCCGCGCACCGTGTGGATCATGGGCGGGCCGAGGGTGTCGATCTTCTTGCGGAGGTAGGAGATGTAGAGCTCGACGACGCTCGCGCGGCCGCCGAAGTCGTACGACCAGACGCGGTCGAGGATCTGCGCCTTCGAGAGCACTCGGCGCGGGTTGCGCATGAGGTAGCGCAGCAGCTCGAACTCGGTCGCGGTGAGGTCGATCTGCTTGCCGCCGCGGCGCACCTCGTAGGAGTCCTCGTCCATCATGAGGTCGCCGACCCAGAGCACGCTCGACTCCTCGGCGGCCGTCGCCGTGCGGCGGATGAGGCCGCGGAGGCGCGCGACGACCTCCTCGAGGCCGAACGGCTTCGTGACGTAGTCGTCGCCGCCGGCGGTGAGCCCTGCGACGCGGTCGTCGAGCGAGTCCTTCGCGGTGAGGAACAGCACGGGCACGTCGAAGCCGGCCGAGCGGAGCCGCTGGAGCACGGTGAGCCCGTCGATGTCGGGGAGCATGATGTCGAGCACGACGGCGTCGGGGCGGAACTCGCGCACCGCCTGCAGGGCCTGCTGGCCGTTCGCGGCGGTCCTGACGTCCCAGCCCTCGTACTTGAGGCCCATCGCGACGAGGTCGGCGAGGCTCTGCTCGTCGTCGACCACCACGATGCGGATGGGCGAGCCGTCCTGGCGGGTGAGGCGGGGCTGCGCCCGCAGCTTCTGCTGAGCGGTGTCGGTCATGCCACCCATTGCGCCACATCCCCCTGTGCATCGGTGCCCCATAGCCTATGCGCTCCCTGTGCGTCTCCTTTCCCGGCTCGGCGCATCCGTCGTCACGGCACGACGCGCGAGAACGCGCCCGTGCGGAGCCAGTGCTCGAGGCGGCCGATCGAGGTGCGCACGTAGCCCAGGGACTGGGCGCGGAGGCTCGCGGTCGACGAGCTGAGCAGCGCGTTCGCGAGCAGCAGCTGCCGCGCGGCGACGAGCGCCTCGAAGTCGGCGGCCGATGCCTCCGGGAGCGCCGCGCGCTCCGCGTAGCCGGCCAGCAGCGCGCGCTCGGGCGCGGGGTCGCCGCCGCGGAGGTAGAAGGCCGAGATAGCGAGGTCGAGCACCGGCAGCCCGAAGCCGCAGTCGTCGAAGTCGAAGACCGCGAGCCGCCCGCCGTGCCACTTGAGGTTGCCGCCGTGGAGATCGGCGTGGATGGCGCGGAGCTCGGCGCCGCGGTGCAGCCGCTCGAACGCGTCGGCCGCGCGCTCGGCGGCCTCCGCGAGCACGGATCGCTCGCGGGGCTCGAGCCCCGGCGCATCCGAGAGCAGGTCGGCGTCGCCGAAGAGCGGCGCGTCGAGCCGCGGCAGGCTCGAGCCCTCGGGCGGGCGCCAGCGCTCGGCGTGCTCGTGCAGCCTGGCCATCGTGCGCCCGAGCGCTCGAGCCGACTCCTCGTCGAGCTCGCGCGCATCCTGGCCCTCGAGCCACGACGCGATCGTCACGAGCACGCTGCGGTCCAGCACGGGCGAGTCGACCTCGACCGACCAGCGCCCGTCGAGCGCGCGCAGCGGCTCGGGCACGAGCACGTCGGTGCGCTCGGCGAGGTCGGCGAGCCACGCCTGCTGCGCCGCTGCGTGCTCCGGCGTGCTGTGCGAGTTCGTGCCGATGCGCAGCGCGAAGCGGCGGCCGCGCTCGTCGTCGATCGCGAAGGTGGTGTTGTAGCCGTGCAGCACGGGCTCCATGCGCGCCACCGCGAGCCCGAAGGCGTCGGCGGCGGCGAGCGCGGCCGGGCGCAGCGCCTCGACCTGCATCGCCTCGTCGAGGTCGTGGTAGCCCATGCCGACATCCCACCACGGCGGCGCGCTGGTCGGCCGGCGGGGCGCGGAGTGGGAGGATGGAGGGGTGGACCTGCAGCTCGACATCTTCGGCGACGAGGCCCGCCTCGCGTCGCACACGAGCCGCATCCTCGCCTACTCGAGCGACCGCATCGCGTGGCTCCGCGCCCGCTCGGGCGGCGTGACCGCGACCGACGCCGCGCGGCTCAGCACCCAGCGCTCGATCACGGCCGTCGCGCGCGAGAAGACGAGCCTGCGCGGCTTCAGCGGCAACGCGTTCACCGACCACGGCCGGGCTCGCGAGCCGCACATCGCGCGCTGGGTGCACGACCACTTCTCGCTCCTGCCCTCGGATGCGCTCTTCCACGCCGCGCCGGACCGCCGCCACCTCGCGACTCCCGATTGCGTGAGCGACGACGGCTCGGTGCTCGCCGAGATCAAGACGACCTCGCGGCCGTTCGAGAAGATCCCGAAGAGCTACCTGCGGCAGATCTGGTGGCAGCAGTACGTGCTCGGCGCCGAGCGCACGCTCTTCGTGTGGGAGCAGCACGTCGACTTCGTGCCCGTCGGGCCGCCGCGCCACCAGTGGGTCGAGCGCGACGAGGACGAGATCGCGATGCTCGTCGACCGCGCCGACCAGCTGCTGCAGCTGCTGGCGCGCTGATGCTGCTCGCGCGCTGATGCTCCTCGCGATCCACGGGCTCGGGTCGGACTCGAGCGCGATGCGCGACTACCTCGCGGGCGCCGTGCCGCCCGGCGTGCGCGTGCTGGCGCCCGACCTGCGGGCGCACGGGGCGAACCCGCGCATCGGCGAGCCGGGCGACTTCGCGCTCGAAGCGCTCGCCGCCGAGGTGGGCGACGAGCTCGCGCGTGCCGGCGACGGCTCGCCCGTGTCGATCGTCGGCGTCTCGCTCGGCGCGGCGCTCGCCGCGAGCATCGCGCGCTCCGGCCGCTTCCCGCTCGACCGGGTGGCGCTCGTGCGGCCCGCGTTCACGCACGAGCCGCTGCCCGCCAACCTCGCGGTCTTCCCCGTCATCGGGCGGTTGCTCGAGTCGCACCGGCCCCGGCGGGCGCTCGCCGAGCTGCACCGCTCCGGCGCGTGGCGCGCGATCGCGCACGAGTCGCTCGCCCACGCGCGCGGCCTCGAGGCGCAGCTCACCCAGCCGCTCGCCGCCGAGCGGCGCATCCGCCTGCTCGAGATCCCGCGGAACGCCGCCTACCGCCCGGGTGAGCTGCGCATCCCGGCCCCGACGGTCGTGCTCGCGAGCGAGCGCGATCCCGTGCATCCGCTGCACGTCGCCGAGGCCTGGCGCGACGAGCTCGGCGCGCGCATGCTCGTCTCGCCCGCGCGCGACGACGGCGAGGCCGCGATGTTCGCGTGGTTCCGCGAGCAGCTCGGGAGCTTCCTCGTCGGCATCCGGTGATGGCTCAGTCGCGCGCGAGCTCGCCGAGGCGCAGCGCCGCCCTTGCCTGCCCGGTGCCGACGGGCGTCCGCGCGGGCGAGCCCGACGCATCCGCCCGCCTGGCGGGCAGGGAGTGCACGATCGCCACCGCGACGAGCCACAGCACGCCGATGCCCGCCGCGACGAACTCGAGCGTCGAGCCGACGTCGGTGTTGCCGCCCGCGAGCGAGATGAGGCCGCCGGTCGCGGCGATGATGCCGACGGCGAGCCCGCCGGCGATCGAGAGGCGCGCGACCCAGCGGTCGTCGGCGGTCGCGAACTGCAGCATCGCGGTGCAGCCGGCCGCGAAGGCGAGCACGGCGGCGACGATGTGCGCCCAGTCGCGCAGCTCCGCATCTGGCCCGAGCAGCGTCGGGCAGCCCGGCGAGCACGGCACGGCCGCCGCGAAGCCGAACAGCGCGCCCGCGACGACGAGCGAGGCGGCCGGCGCCCAGCGCCGCAGCACCGGGAGCCGCGTGCGCACGTCGCGCACCACGACCGCGACGAGCAGGATCCCGGCGACCACGAGCCCGAAGCCGATCTGGAACTGCCCAGCCGAGTGCATGTACTGCGCGCCGAGCTCGGAGATGTAGAGGAAGCGCTCGTACATCGCGCGCGCGTCGCCGATCACGACGGCGCCCGCGACGAGGCTCGCGACGGCGAGCGTCGCGACGACGGCGTCCAAGCGGCGGTGCGGCGGCACGGTCCCGACTGTAGCGCCGTCACCCGACGTCATCCGGACATCCGCTCGTCATACGGGTGGAGTACCGTCGAGGCGACCTGGAGGGGGCAGTCATGCGAGCAGTGCTGGTGCGGGAGTTCGGCCCGACCGACGGCGTGGAGATCGGCGAGGTGGATGCGCCGCGGGGGCTGGGCACCGAGGTGATCGTCGACGTGCACGCCGCGGGCATGAACCCGATCGACTTCAAGACCGTGCTCGGCAAGGGCGCGGCGAAGGCGGTCGAGCCGCTGCTGCCGTGGGTGCCGGGCGGCGACGTCGCGGGCACCGTCGCCGAGGCGCCCTACGAGGCGCACGACCTGCAGCCGGGCGACGCCGTCTACGGCATCGCGAACCACTGGCGCACGCGCGGCACCTACGCCGAGCAGGTCGTCGTGCCGAGCCTCGCGCTCGCGCCGAAGCCCGAGTCGCTCAGCTTCGAGGAGGCCGCGGCGGTGCCGTGCGCGGCGCTCACCGCGTGGGACGCGGTCGTGCGCATCGCGAAGGCGCGCGCGGGGCAGCGCATCCTCATCCACGCGGGGGCGGGCGGCGTCGGCCACTTCGCCGTGCAGTTCGCGAAGTACTTCGGCGCGACGGTCGCGACGACCGTCTCGACGCGCAACGTCGACTTCGCGCGCTCCCTCGGCGCCGACGAGGTCGTCGACTATACGCAGGCCCGGTTCGAGGACGCGCTGCAGAAGGTCGACGTCGTCGTCGACCTCATCGGCAACGTCGCCGACGACACCGGCACCCGCTCGCTCGACGTGCTCAAGCACGGCGGGCTCTACCTCAACGTGCCGACCGGCTCGTGGCCCGAGTACGCCGCGGCCGCGGCCGAGCGGGGCCTGCGCGCCTCGTCGGTCAAGGTCGAGTCGGACGGCTCCAACCTCGGCATCATCGGGCGCCTGATCGACGCCGGCGACGTGCGCGTCGAGGTGCAGCACGCCTACCCGCTCGAGCGCGTGCACGAGGCGCTCGCCGAGCTGCAGGGCGGGCACGTGCGCGGCAAGCTCGTGCTCAAGGTGCGCTGATCCGCGAACCGGCCCGCGACAGTGCAAGATGGTCGGATGAGCGACGCGAAGAAGCCGCTGCTGGAGGTCTCGGGCCTCAAGGTGGAGTTCACGACCCAGGACGGCACGGTCACGGCCGTGCATGAGGCGAGCCTGTCGCTCGCGGCGGGCGAGACGCTCGCGATCGTCGGCGAGTCGGGCTCCGGCAAGTCGACGACCGCGATGGCGATCATCGGCCTGCTGCAGGGCAACGGCCGCGTGAGCGCCGGCAGCATCAAGCTCGACGGCGAGGAGCTCGTGGGCGCGAGCGAGTCGACGATGCGCAGCATCCGCGGTCGTCGCATCGGCCTCGTGCCGCAGGATCCGATGTCGAACCTCAACCCGGTCGCCCGCATCGGCTCGCAGGTCGCCGAGACGCTGCTCGCGCACGGCCTCGCCGATCGCAAGGACGTCGACCGGAAGGTCGTCGAGACGCTCGAGGCCGCGGGGCTCCCCGATGCCGCCGAGCGCGCGAAGTCCTACCCGCACGAGTTCTCGGGCGGCATGCGCCAGCGCGCGCTCATCGCGATCGGCCTCGCGTGCCGGCCGGCGCTGCTCATCGCCGACGAGCCCACGAGCGCCCTCGACGTCACGGTGCAGCGCACGATCCTCGACCAGATCGGCCAGATGACGCAGGAGCTCGGCACCGCCGTGCTGCTCATCACGCACGACCTCGGCCTCGCGGCGGAGCGCGCGCAGCGCGTCGTCGTCATGCACCGCGGACGCGTCGTCGAGCAGGGCCCCGCGCGGCAGATCCTCGAGTCGCCCCAGCACCCCTACACGCAGTCCCTCGTCAAGGCGGCGCCGTCGGTCGCGATGGCGCGCCTGCGCCCCGAGGACCTGATCGCGCACGGCGGGGCGGATGCGTCGGGCACGCCCGACGTCATCGTCGAGTTCGAGAACGTGACGAAGGAGTTCCACGTGCGCGGCCGGCGCGAGCCGTTCAAGGCCGTCGACGACGTGTCGCTCTCGGTGCCGCGCGGCAAGACCGTCTCGATCGTCGGCGAGTCCGGCTCGGGGAAGACGACGACCGCGCGGATGCTGCTGAAGGCCTTCGAGCCGACGAGCGGCACGATCCGCTTCGAGGGCAAGGACGTCTTCGCGCTCTCGCGCGAGGAGCAGAAGCAGTTCCGGCAGCGCGTGCAGCCGGTCTTCCAGGACCCGTACTCGTCGCTCAACCCGATGTTCACGATCGAGCGGATCATCGAGGAGCCGCTGTCGTTCTACGGCAAGGGCTCGAAGCGCGAGCGGGAGCAGCGCGTGCGCGAGCTGCTCGACCAGGTGGCGCTGCCGACCGACATGGCGCGCCGCTACCCCTCGGAGCTCTCGGGCGGCCAGCGGCAGCGCGTCGCGATCGCGCGAGCCCTCGCCCTCTCCCCCGACGTGATCGTCTGCGACGAGCCCGTCTCGGCGCTCGACGTGCTCGTGCAGGACCAGATCCTGCGGCTGCTCGGCGACCTGCAGCGAGAGCTCGGCCTCAGCTACCTCTTCATCTCGCACGACCTCGCCGTCGTCCGGCTCATCAGCGACTACGTCGCCGTCATGCAGAACGGCAGGCTCGTCGAGGCGGCGACGAGCGAGGAGATCTTCACGAACCCGCGCGACCCGTACACGCGGAAGCTGCTCGCCTCGATCCCGGGCAACGAGCTGAAGATCGCGAGCTGACGCCGCTCGCCCGCTCGTCGAGCAGGCCCAACCTCCGCTCATCGAGTAGGCCCGCAGGGCCGTATCGAGACGCTCCGCCGGAGCGCGGTCTCGAGGCGCCGGCTGCGCCCACCCCGCGCGTCGAGTAGGCCCGCAGGGCCGTATCGAGACGACGCCGCACCGGTCGGTTCCGATCCGCCGGGTAAGCGTTCCCCGCTCGTCGAGTAGGCCCGCAGGGCCGTATCGAGACGACCGACGCGTGAACGGCGCTAGCGCTTCCGCGTGCGGGGGTCCATCGCCTCGCGCAGCGCCTCGCCGAGCAGCGTGAAGCCGAGCGCGGTGATCATGATGCAGATGCCGGGCAGGAACGCGAGCTGCGGCGCGATCGCGAGCTCCGCTTGCGCGTAGGTGAGCATGCGGCCCCACTCGGCCGTCTCCGGCCGCCCGCCGCCGAGGCCGAGGAACGACAGGGCGGCGGCGTCGATGACCGCCGTCGCGAGCGTGAGCGTCGCCTGCACGATCACCGGCCCGACCGAGTTCGGCAGCAGGTGCGACATCGTGACGCGGCCCGTGCCGAGGCCGAGCGTGCGCGCGGCCAGCACGTAGTCCGACTCCCGCTGCTGCAGCATCGACGAGCGCAGCAGGCGCGCGAAGATCGGGATCTGCGCGACGCCGATGGCGATCATCACCGCGAGCGGCGTGCGGCCGAGGATCGCCGCGATCGAGACCGCGAGCAGGAGGTGCGGCACCGAGAGCAGGATGTCGACGATCCGCATGATGAGGGTGTCGACCCATCCGCCGAACGCGCCGGCGATCGCGCCGAGCACCATGCCGCCGACGAGGCCGAAGAACGTCGAGACGACGCCGATGATGAGCGACGCCTGCGCGCCCCAGATGAGCTTCGAGACGACGTCGCCGCCGAAGCGGTCGATGCCGAGGGGGAACTCCGGGATCTCGCCGATGCCCGGCAGCGACGTCGGGCGCAGGTACTCGCGCCCGGGCGTCGCGAGCTCCGGGTAGGGCGCGAGCAGCGGCGCGAGCACCGCCACGAGGATGAACGCGAGCACGACGACGGCGCCGACCCACGCGGCCGGGTTCTTGCGCACCCGGCGGAAGACGTCGCCCCAGAAGCTGCCGCTGCGGAGCGCGTGGGTCTGGTCGCCGCCCTCGGGCGTGGGGAGGGTCGGGATGGCTTCTGCGGCGCTCACTGGATCCTCACCCTCGGGTCGATGAACGAGTAGGAGATGTCGACGAGCAGGTTGATGAGCGCGTACGAGAGGGCGATGAAGAGCACGAAGCCCTGCAGCACCGGGAAGTCGCGCGCGAAGATCGCGCCGGCGAGGAAGGCGCCGATGCCGGGGAAGGCGAACACCGTCTCGGTGAGCACCGCGCCGGAGATGAGCAGGCCGGCCTGCAGGCCGATCGTCGTGACGACCGGCAGCATCGCGTTGCGCAGCACGAAGCGGTTGCGGATCGTCGACTGCGCGATGCCCTTCGCGCGGCCCGTGCGCACGTAGTCGGCGTTGACGACCTCGAGCACGGATGCGCGCGTGATGCGCACGATGATCGCGAGCGGGATGGTCGCGAGCGCGATCGCCGGCAGCAGCAGGTGCACGATGGCGTTGAGGGATGCGTCGAGCTCGCCCGTGAGGAGCCCGTCCAGCACGTAGAAGCCCGTCACGTGCGTCGCATCCACTCCCCTGTCCTGGCGCCCGGTCGACGGCAGCCAGCCGAGCTGGACGGCGAAGATCCACTTGAGGATGAACGCGAGGAAGAACACCGGGATGGTGATGCCGACGAGGCTGCCGGCGACGGAGATGTGGTCGATGAAGCGGCCGTGGTGGCGAGCGGCCCAGTAGCCGAGCGGGATGCCGATGCCGACCGCGATGATGAGCGCCATGACCGCGAGCTCGACGGTCGCGGGGAAGCGGTTCGCGAACTCCTCCAGCACCGGGCGGCGGGTCTCGATCGAGTTGCCGAAGTCGCCCTGCAGCAGGCGCCCGAGCCAGGTGATGTACTGCTCCGGCAGCGGCCGGTTGAAGCCGTAGGCCTCGTTGATGCGCTCGATCGCCTCGGGCGTCGCGCGCTCGCCGAGCAGCGCGGCCGCGGGCCCGCCGGGCAGCGCGCGCACCCAGAAGAACAGCAGCACGGTCAGCCCGAACAGGGTCGGGATCAGCAGCAGCAGTCGCTTGCCGATGGTTCTCAGCACGTGGAGGTCTCCTGGTCGTCCGTCGTGGCGGGCCGCGCGGGTGGGCCGTTCGTGCCGGATGCCGCGGACCGGTGAGGGCCCGCGGCATCCGGGGTGGACCGATCGAGGCTACTCGCTCAGCTCGATCATGTTGAACACCTCGTCGTTGACGGGGCTGGCCGGGTAGGAGGTCACGCGCTCGGCGAACGCGAGCGACGGCGCCGGGTGGGCGAGCGGGACGCCCGGCACGAACTGGGCGATCTGCTCGTTGATCTCCTGGTAGGCCTCGGTCGCGTCCTCCGGCTGCGGGATCTGCCGCGCCTCGGTCAGCGCGCCGAACAGCTCGGCGTTCTCGAAGCCCCACTCGTTGGAGTAGCCGTTGAAGAAGACGCCGACGAAGTTGTCGGTGTCGTTGTAGTCACCGGTCCAGCCGAGCAGGTGGATGCCGTGGTCGGCCGTGCCGCGCATGCGGTCGAGGTAGTCCGTCCACTCGTCGGCGACGGGCTCGACCGTGATGCCGACCGCCTCGAGCTGCGACGACAGCGCCGTGAAGATCTGCTCGGGGTTGGGCATGTACGGGCGCGAGACGTTGACCGGGTAGTTGAACTGCAGCGAGAGGCCATCGGCGAAGCCGGCCTCCGCGAGCAGCTCCTGCGCACGCGCCGGGTCGTACTCGTAGTCGGTGACGTCCTCGTTGTAGCCGTTGACGACCGGCGGGATGAACTGCGACGCGACCTCGGTGCCCTCGGGGAGCACCTGCGTCACGAGCGCCTCGCGGTCGATCGCGTGGGCGATCGCCTGGCGCACCCGGATGTCCTGCAGCTCGGGGATCTGCTGGTTGAAGCCGAGGTAGAGGATCGTGAACGGGTCGCGCTGCATGACGTTGAAGCCGGCCTCGTCGAGCGCCGCGGTGTCGGCGGGAGCGACGAGGTCGTAGCCGTCGATGTCGCCTGACTCGAGCGCCTGGCGGCGAGCGGTCGGGTCGTCGATCACGCGGAAGACGATCTCCTGCACCTGTCCCTGCTCGCCCCAGTAGTCGGGGTTCGCCTGCAGGACGACCTCGCTGCCGGGCGACCAGGACTCGAACACGAACGGGCCGGTGCCGGTCGGGTGGGCCTCGCCGTACTCGCTGTACTCGGGCGCCTCCTCCGAGCCGCCGACGTCATCGGCGCCGTACTCCTCGAGCGCCGTCGGGCTCTGCATCGCGAAGGCGGGCAGCGAGAGCGAGGCGATGAAGCCCGAGAACGGGCGGGTGAGGTTGACGGTCGCCGTCAGCTCGTCGTCGGCCGAGCACGACTCGTAGAGCGCGTTCTCGTCGCCGGCGAACCCGCCGTAGAGCGAGCCGTAGTAGTACGAGAGGCTCTCGGTCGCCGTGAGGCCGGTCCAGTTGTACCAGCGGTCGAAGTTGGCGCAGACGGCCTCGGCGTTGAACTCGGTGCCGTCGTGGAAGGTGACGCCTTCCTGCAGGTCGAACGTGTAAGAGGTGCCCTCCTCGTTCGACTCCCAGTCGGTCGCGAGCAGCGGCGCGGGGTCGGCCGTGCCGGGCTCGACACCGACGAGGCCCTCGAAGATCTGGCGGGAGATGCGGAACGTCTCGCCGTCGGAGGCGAATGCGGGGTCGAGGCCCGACGGATCGGCGGAGGCGCCGAAGATGAACGTCGAGTTGACGTCGCTTTCGGGGGCAGCGCTGTCGTCGGTGCCGGAGTCGCGCTGGGACTGCACGCAGCCGGTGAGCGCGAGCGTCATCGCCGCGCCGCCCGCGAGGCCTGCGAGGAGGCGCCGCTTTGCGGATCGATTCACGATCTTGGACCTTTCGTGGAAGGGACTGATCGCAGTGCTCGCGGCTCTGCCGTGAGCATGCGTAGGGCCAACCTAGCCGCTGGAGAGCGCGAACGATGTCACGGCGCGGTCACGATTGCGTGACGACGGTGCCGGATGCAGGACGAGCCCCGGCGAAGCGCGCGCCGGGATACGACGAGAGCCCCGCCGAAGCGCGCGCTGGAGCTGGAAGCGGAGGCGCTTTCGCGCCTCCGCCGCGACGCCAGCGCCGGCGCGCGTCCCGCGCGCCGGGATACGACGAGAGCCCCGCCGAAGCGCGCGCTGGAGCTGGAAGCGGAGGCGCTTTCGCGCCTCCGCCGCGACGCCAGCGCCGGCGCGCGTCCCGCGCGCCGGGATACGACGAGAGCCCCGCCGAAGCGGGGCTCTCGCGCGAGACGCATCTCAGATGGACGTGACGTCCACCGGGATGCCGGGGCCGAAGGTCGTCGAGACCGTGGCCTTCTGGATGTAGCGGCCCTTGGAGGACGACGGCTTCAGGCGGACGACCTCCTCGAGCGCTGCAGTGATGTTGTCGTTGAGCTGCTCCTCCGAGAACGAGGCCTTGCCGACGATGAAGTGCACGTTGGCGTGCTTGTCGACGCGGAACTCGATGCGGCCGCCCTTGATGTCCGTCACGGCCTGCGCGACGTTCGGGGTGACCGTGCCGGTCTTCGGGTTCGGCATGAGGCCGCGGGGGCCGAGCACCTTGCCGAGTCGGCCGACCTTGCCCATGAGCTCGGGGCTCGCGACGGCGGCGTCGAACTGCGTCCAGCCGCCCGCGACCTTCTCGATGAGCTCGTCGGAGCCGACCTCGTCGGCGCCGGCGGCGATGGCGGCCTCAGCGGCCGGGCCCTGCGCGAAGACGATGACGCGAGCGGTCTTGCCGGTGCCGTGAGGAAGAGAAACGGTACCGCGGACCATCTGGTCAGCCTTGCGCGGGTCGACGCCGAGCTTGAGCGCCACCTCGACGGTCGAGTCGGTCTTGGCCGAGCCGGTCTCGCGAGCGAGCGCGACGGCCTCGGCGGGGGTGTACTGCTTGCCAGCCTCGATCTTCTCGGCTGCGGCCCGGTAGGCCTTGGACTTCTGTGCCATGTGGATCTCCTAGATCAGAGTTCGCGGTGCGCGCCTGGCCGGCGCTCCCACTGATGAGCCGAGCGGCTCGGATGCCGAGGTCAGCCCTCGACGGTGATGCCCATGGATCGGGCGGTGCCGGCGACGATCTTCTTCGCGCCCTCGATGTCGTTCGCGTTGAGGTCGACGAGCTTCTGCTGCGCGATCTCCTCGACCTGCGCCATCGTCAGCTTGCCCACCTTCGTGGTGTGCGGGACGCCGGAGCCCTTCTTGACGCCAGCGGCCTTCTTGATGAGCTCTGCGGCCGGCGGGGTCTTGAGCACGAAGTCGAACGAGCGGTCCTCGTAGACGGTGATCTCGACCGGGATGACGTTGCCGCGCTGGTTCTCCGTCGCGGCGTTGTACGCCTTGCAGAACTCCATGATGTTGACGCCGTGCTGACCGAGCGCCGGACCGACCGGCGGGGCGGGGTTGGCGGCGCCGGCCTGGATCTGCAGCTTGATCAGACCCGTGACCTTCTTCTTGGGTGCCATGTCTCTTCCTTCTTGATGTGTCGCGGTCGCGCGGGCACGCTCGGGGCCCGGGACCGCATCCAGCCCTCTTGAGAGGGACTAGAGCTTGCTGACCTGGCCGAAGCCGAGCTCGACCGGAGTCTCGCGCTCGAACAGGCTGACGAGCACGGTGAGCTTGCGGCTCGCCGGCTGGATCTCGCTGATGGTGCCGGGGAAGCCCGCGAACGAGCCCTCGGTGATCGTGATGGTCTCGCCGACCTCGAAGTCGACCTCGACCGTGACCTGGTTGGGCTGCTGCGAGGGCGCCGCCTTCTGCTGCTCGGCGAGCTGCTCGTCGGCGATGGGCTTGAGCATCGTGAACGCCTCGTCGAAGCGCAGCGGGGCCGGGTTGTGGGCGTTGCCCACGAAGCCGGTCACGCCGGGCGTGTGGCGCACGACCGACCAGGTGTCCTCGTTCAGGTCCATGCGGCAGAGCACGTAGCCGGGCACGCGCACGCGGTTCACGCGCTTGGCCTGGCCGTTCTTCGTCTCCAGCACGTCCTCGGTCGGGACCTGGATCTCGTA
>NZ_ASHR01000013.1 GCF_000400485.1 Agrococcus pavilionensis RW1 | reverse complement strand
CATCCAGCCCTCTTGAGAGGGACTAGAGCTTGCTGACCTGGCCGAAGCCGAGCTCGACCGGAGTCTCGCGCTCGAACAGGCTGACGAGCACGGTGAGCTTGCGGCTCGCCGGCTGGATCTCGCTGATGGTGCCGGGGAAGCCCGCGAACGAGCCCTCGGTGATCGTGATGGTCTCGCCGACCTCGAAGTCGACCTCGACCGTGACCTGGTTGGGCTGCTGCGAGGGCGCCGCCTTCTGCTGCTCGGCGAGCTGCTCGTCGGCGATGGGCTTGAGCATCGTGAACGCCTCGTCGAAGCGCAGCGGGGCCGGGTTGTGGGCGTTGCCCACGAAGCCGGTCACGCCGGGCGTGTGGCGCACGACCGACCAGGTGTCCTCGTTCAGGTCCATGCGGCAGAGCACGTAGCCGGGCACGCGCACGCGGTTCACGCGCTTGGCCTGGCCGTTCTTCGTCTCCAGCACGTCCTCGGTCGGGACCTGGATCTCGTAGATGCCGTCGACCTGCATGTTCTCGGCGCGCGAGGCGATGTTGGCCTTGACCTTCTTCTCGTAGCCGGCGTACGAGTGGATGACGTACCACTTGCCGGGCTTGAGGCGCATCTCGCGCTTGAAGTCCTCGTAGGGGTCGGTCGCGGGCTCCTCGGGCTTGGCCTCGTCCGGGACGAGGTCGTCGAGCGCCTTGTTCAGCTCGATGTCGAGGTCGTTGACGTCAGACACAGTCCACCTTCTCCTTCACGTTCCGCGTCGGGCTCAAGCGAGGCCGAACAGCGGGATGTCGCCGAACACCCAGCCCACGAGCGAGCCGAACAGCAGGTCGAGGCCCGACACCAGGAGCATCATGAACACCACGAACACCAGCACGACGAGCGTGTAGCGGATCAGCTCCTTGCGCGTCGGCGTGACGACCTTGCGGAGCTCGACCAGGACTTCCTTGAGGAAGGTCCACAGGCGCAGGAACGGGTTGCGAGAGCCGCCCTCGCGCGTGCGGGGTGCCTCCTCGATCGCGTTCTCAGCCACGGTGACCCTTCGATTCGTTCGGCCCGGCTGCTGCCGAGGCCAGTCAAGCGCCGTTCCGGCGCCTTCTGCAGGGCGGACAGGACTCGAACCTGCAACCTGCGGTTTTGGAGACCGCTGCGCTACCAATTGCGCCACCGCCCTGGGCGGGTGGAGAGCCATGCTGTCA
>NZ_ASHR01000012.1 GCF_000400485.1 Agrococcus pavilionensis RW1 | reverse complement strand
CTTCTTCTCGTAGCCGGCGTACGAGTGGATGACGTACCACTTGCCGGGCTTGAGGCGCATCTCGCGCTTGAAGTCCTCGTAGGGGTCGGTCGCGGGCTCCTCGGGCTTGGCCTCGTCCGGGACGAGGTCGTCGAGCGCCTTGTTCAGCTCGATGTCGAGGTCGTTGACGTCAGACACAGTCCACCTTCTCCTTCACGTTCCGCGTCGGGCTCAAGCGAGGCCGAACAGCGGGATGTCGCCGAACACCCAGCCCACGAGCGAGCCGAACAGCAGGTCGAGGCCCGACACCAGGAGCATCATGAACACCACGAACACCAGCACGACGAGCGTGTAGCGGATCAGCTCCTTGCGCGTCGGCGTGACGACCTTGCGGAGCTCGACCAGGACTTCCTTGAGGAAGGTCCACAGGCGCAGGAACGGGTTGCGAGAGCCGCCCTCGCGCGTGCGGGGTGCCTCCTCGATCGCGTTCTCAGCCACGGTGACCCTTCGATTCGTTCGGCCCGGCTGCTGCCGAGGCCAGTCAAGCGCCGTTCCGGCGCCTTCTGCAGGGCGGACAGGACTCGAACCTGCAACCTGCGGTTTTGGAGACCGCTGCGCTACCAATTGCGCCACCGCCCTGGGCGGGTGGAGAGCCATGCTGTCAGCACCGGCCTGGGCGTGCGACATCATGGCGGTTGTCAACCACCGAGGGAACAGCATACTTCGGCGCGGCACCCGCTGTCCACTTCGCCGAGTGTCGCGGACCTGCGGTGGCGCGCCGAGGTCCGGCTGCGCGCGAAGGCAGGGTAGTACGGCTCGGTCGCTCGACCGCCGGCCCAGGCGACCATCCGGTGCCACCCGCGAGGCGAGTCGCCCGTCGCGGCCGATCCGCCATGTCGTCGCGGCGGATGCGCGTCCTCGTAGGCTGGGAGCCGTGAACCGCATCGCCGCGCGCATCGCCGCCATCAACGAGTCCGCGACCCTCAAGGTCGACGCGAAGGCCAAGGCGCTCAAGGCCGCCGGCCGCGACGTCATCAGCTACGCCGCGGGCGAGCCCGACTTCGCCACGCCGCCGAACATCGTCGAGGCGGCGCAGCGCGCGCTCGCCGACCCCAAGAACTACCGCTACACGCCCGCGCCGGGCCTGCCCGAGCTGCGCGAGGCCATCGCGGCGAAGACGAAGCGCGACTCGGGCCTCGAGGTCGAGCCGAGCCAGACGCTCGTCACGAACGGCGGCAAGCAGTCGGTCTACCAGGCCTTCCAGACCATCCTCGACCCGGGCGACGAGGTGCTCGTGCCGACGCCCTACTGGACCACCTACCCCGAGGCGATCGGCCTCACGGGCGCGCGCCAGGTCGACGTCTTCGCGGGCGCCGAGCAGGGCTACCTCGTCACCGTCGATCAGCTCGAGGCCGCGCGCACCGAGCGCACGAAGGCGCTGCTCATGGTGAGCCCTTCGAACCCGACGGGCGCCGTCTACCCGGCCGAGCGCATCCGCGAGATCGCCGAGTGGGCCGACGCCAACGGCCTGTGGGTCGTGAGCGACGAGATCTACCAGAACCTCGTCTACGACGGCGAGCGTGCGGTGTCGGTCGTCGAGGCGCTGCCGGCGCTCGCCGACCGCACGATCCTCGTCAACGGCGTCGCGAAGACCTACGCGATGACCGGCTGGCGCGTGGGCTGGATGGTCGGTCCCGCCGACGTCATCAAGGCCGCCGGCAACCTGCAGTCGCACCTGACGAGCAACGTCAACAACGTCGCGCAGCGCGGCGCGCTCGAGGCGCTCACCGGCCCGCAGGACGCGGTCGCCGACATGCTCGCAGCCTTCGACCGGCGCCGCCGCACGATCGTCGAGGAGCTCTCGCGCATCCCCGGCTTCTCGGTGCCGACGCCGAAGGGCGCGTTCTACGTCTACGCGGATGTGTCGGGGCTGCTGGGCAGGGAGTGGGGCGGCGTGCGCGCCGAGACGTCGCTCGAGCTCGCCGACCTCATGCTCGAGCAGGCCGAGGTCGCCGCGGTGCCCGGCGAGGCGTTCGGCCCCTCCGGCTACCTGCGCTTCTCGTACGCGCTCGGCGACGAGGCGCTGCTCGAGGGCGTCCGGCGCCTGCAGCGCCTGTTCGCCGCGTAGCCTCCTGGAGCGACCCCCGTGGAGCTCGAGCGCGTCGATCCGGAGCTGCGCGAGGCAGTCGCGGCGCTGCGCGGCGTCGACCTACGCCGCCCGATCGGCCGCTGGCTCGGCCGCGTCGCCCCGCGCCTCATCCGCTGGCCGCGAGAGGCGGGTGTGCGCATCCGCGGGGAGCGCCTCGGCGGCGTGCGCGTGCGCACCTACGCGCCGCCGTGCATCCGCTCGGACGCGGTGCTGCTGTGGGTGCACGGCGGCGGCATGATCATCGGCGCGCCGCACATGGACGACCGCGTGTGCTCCGAGATCGCCGCGCACGCCGGGATCGCGGTCGTGAGCGTCGACTACCGGCTCGCGCCCGAGCATCCCTTCCCCGCTCCGCTCGACGACTGCGAGCGCGTGTTCGCAGCGCTCGTCGCACAGGGGCACGAGCGCATCGCCGTCGGCGGGCAGAGCGCGGGCGCGGGCCTCGCGGCCTCGCTCGCGCAGCGCCTGCTCGACGCCGGCGGCGCGCAGCCCGTCGCGCAGCTGCTCTTCTGCCCGATGCTCGACGACCGCACCGCCGCGCGCACCGAGCTCGACGCCGAGCGGCACTTCGTCTGGGACAACCGCGCCAACCGGCTCGGCTGGCGCGCGCTGCTCGCCCGAGAGCCCGGCGCGGCGACCGTTCCCGAGCACGCCGTGCCCGCGCGCCGCGACGACCTGCGGGGGCTGCCGCCCGCGTGGATCGGCGTCGGCGACATCGACCTGTTCCACGACGAGGACGTCGACTATGCCGAGCGGCTGCGCGAGGCGGGCGTCGACGTGCAGCTCGACGTCGTGCCCGGCGCGCCCCACGGCCTCGACGCGATCGCGGGCGGCTCGCGGCTCGCGGCAGCGCACCGGCGCTCCGCGATCGACTGGCTCTCGCGCGCGCTCGGCTGACGCGCTCCGACCCACCGATCGGTGGATGCCGAGGGGCGCGGCCCGCGCGAGCCTGGTGCCATGACCACCGCACCCGCCGTACTCGCCGACGGCCTCACGAAGCGCTACGGCGCGCGCACCGTCGTCGACGACGTCTCCTTCCGCATCGAGCCCGGCGAGACCTTCGCGCTGCTCGGCCCCAACGGGGCCGGCAAGTCGACGACGGTCGAGATGCTCGAGGGCTTCCGCACGCCGACGAGCGGCGCCGCGAGCGTGCTCGGCGTCGACCCGCGGCACGCCGACCGCGCGTGGCGCAGCCGCATCGGCGTCGTCCTGCAGTCGACCGGCCAGGCCGATGCGCTGACGGTGCGCGAGATCCTCACCCACTTCGCGCGCGTCTTCCCCTCGGCGCGCGACGTCGACGAGACGATCGCCGCAGTGGGGCTCGCCGAGCACGCGAAGCGCCGGGTCGGCAAGCTCTCGGGCGGCCAGCAGCGCCGCGTCGACGTCGCCCTCGGCATCATCGGCCGGCCCGAGGTGCTCTTCCTCGACGAGCCGACCACGGGCTTCGACCCGCAGGCGCGGCGCGCCTTCTGGCAGCTCATCCGCGACGTCGCGGCCGACGGCACGACCATCCTGCTCACGACCCACTACCTCGACGAGGCGGAGCAGCTCGCCGACCGCGCGGGCATCATCGCCGGCGGCCGGCTGCTCGCGATCGATCGCACCGACCGCATCGGCGGCGCCGACGCGCGCACGCCGATCGTGCGGTGGTCGGATGCGTCGGGCCACCACGAGGTGCGCACGCACGAGCCCGCCGCGGTCGTGCGACAGCTGCGCGGCGAGCCCGCCGACCTCGAGATCGTGCGCCCCTCGCTCGAGGACGTCTACCTCTCCCTCATCGGCGACGACGCCGACGACCAGCCCGAGGAGGCTGCAGCATGACCGCCATCGCTCCGCTCACCGTCGGCGCCGCCTCCGCGCGCACCGGCCTCCGACCCGGCCACACCCTGCGGTGCGCCGCCGACCGCGTGCGCATCGAGCTGCTGCAGTACTTCCGCCGCAGCGACGCGCTCGTGTTCACCTTCCTGTTCCCCGTGCTGCTGTTCGCGATCTTCGCGAGCGCGTTCGGCTCGCTGCCCGCGATGCTCGAGCTCGAGGGCCAGCAGGTGACGCAGGCCCACTACTACCTCCCCGCGATGCTCGCGGCCGGCGTGTTCCTCTCGGGCGTGCAGAACCTCGGGATCGAGATCGCGGTCGAGCGCAACGACGGCACGCTGCAGCGGCTCGCCGCGACCCCGCTCCCGGTGCTCTCCTACTTCCTCGGCAAGCTCGGCCAGCTGCTCGTCACCTCGCTCGCCCAAGCGGCGCTCCTGCTGGCCGTCGCGGTCGGCGCCTTCGGCATCGAGCTGCCGACCGACCCCGAGCGCTGGTTCACGCTCGCGTGGGTGTTCTTCGGCGCGCTCGTGTGCTTCGCGGTGCTGGGCGTCGCGGTCGCGCAGATCCCCCGCACCGTGAGCAGCGCATCCGCCGTCGTCATCCCGCTCGCGCTCATCCTGCAGTTCGTCTCGGGCATCTACCTCGCCTTCCCGATGCTGCCGGAGTGGCTGCAGACGATCGCGAACCTCTTCCCGCTCGCGTGGGTCGGGCACGGGATGCGCTTCGCGCTGCTGCCCGAGATCGCCCACCACCTCGAGGTCGGCGAGGCGTGGAACCTGCAGGGCGTCGCGATGGCCCTCGGGATCTGGGCGGTGATCGGTACCGTGGTGGCAGCGCTGACGTTCCGCTGGATCAAGCGGGGCTGACCGGAGGACGACATGACGGCGAGCGAGCCGCTGCGCGCCGGGGGCGAGAGCGCTCCCGGCGCCGCTCGCGTGCGCGCGACGGCCATCGAGGACCCGCGGATGTGGGATGCGTTCGTCGGCATCGGGGTCGTCGTGCTGCTCGTCGTCGCGGGCTTCGCGGGCGACCTGCCGTCGATCGCGCTCGGCGCCGCCGGGGTGCTCACGGTCGGCGCCGCCTACCCGCTCGCGCGCAGGGCGATGCTCGACGAGCGGCCGAGCACCGCGTTCCAGGTCGCCGCGATCATCGCCACGGCGGTGGCCGCCTTCGCGTACCCGCCGCTCGCCGGCGCCCAGGCGCTCGCCGCGCCGCTCCTGTGGGTCTCGTCGTGCGACAGCATCCGCCGCGCCGTGGTCGCGAACGTCGCGCTCTTCGGCGCGGTGCTCGGCGCCTTCCTGCTCGCCGGCGGCGACCCCTGGCTGCTCGCCACGACGCAGTCGCTCAGCTTCGCCTTCAGCATGGTCATCGGCCTGTGGATCTCGGGGCTCGCTCGCGCGACCGAGGAGCGCGACCGCCTCATCGCCGAGCTCGAGGCCGCACAGGCCTCGATCGCGCGCCTGAGCGGGGAGCACGCGACCGCCGCCGAGCGCGCCCGCATCGCCCGCGACCTGCACGACACGATCGCGCAGGATCTCGCGGCGATCGCGATGCTCGCGCAGCGCCGCGGCGCCGACGCGGCGACGCTCGCGGCGGTCGAGGAGCTCGCGCAGGGGGCGCTCGCCGAGGTGCGCGGGCTCGTCGCGGCGAACGCGCCCGTCGGGCTCGCCGACGGGCTGCCGGTCGCGCTCGAGCGGCTCGGCGAGCGATTCGCGGCCGAGACGGGCATCGCGGTGCGAGTCGAGGCGGTCGCGGTCGAGCTGCCGGTCGACGCGCAGGCGGCGCTGCTGCGCACCGCGCAGGAGTCGCTCGCGAACGTGCGCAAGCACGCGCGCGCGGCGAGCGTCGGCGTCACCCTGACGGCGGATGGGTCTGGCGTGCGGCTCGAGGTCGCCGACGACGGGCGCGGGTTCGATCGCGCCGACGTGCGGCGGGGCCTCGGGCTGCAGGGGCTCGACGAGCGGATGTCGCTCGCGGGCGGCAGCCTCGAGATCGACTCCTCCCCCGCGGGCACGCGCGTCGTCGCCCGCCTCGGGGCGGGGGCGGCATGATCCGGGTCGCGGTCGCCGACGACCACCCGGTCGTGCGCGGCGGCCTCGCGGCGCTGCTCGCCGAGGCTGCCGACATCGAGGTCGTCGGGCAGGCGGCCGACGGCGAGGCGCTCATCGCGCTCGCGCGGGAGGAGCGGCCCGACGTCGTGCTCACCGACCTGCGCATGCCGGGGGTCGGCGGCGCCGAGGCGACCCGGCGGATCCTCGCGGAGCTGCCGGAGACGCGCGTGCTCGTGCTCACGACCTACGACTCCGACGCCGACATCCTGGCCGCGACGGAGGCCGGCGCGACCGGCTACCTGCTGAAGGCCGCCCCGCCGCTCGAGATCTTCGCCGCCGTGCGCGCCGTCGCTCGCGGCGAGCGGGCGATGGCGCCGACCGTCGCCCGGGCGCTCGCGGACCGTCAGCGCGGTCCGGCGATCGCGCTCTCCGCCCGCGAGCGCGAGGTGCTCGAGCGGATGAAGGCCGGCGCGACGAACGCGGCGATCGGTCGGGCGCTCTTCATCGGCGAGGCGACGGTGAAGACGCACGTGCAGTCGATCTTCGCGAAGCTCGGCGTGCGAGATCGCACCTCGGCGGTCGCGGTCGCGATCGAGCGCGGCCTCGTCTGAGGGGTCACCCGAGCGGGACGAAGTGCTCCTCGCCGTCGAGCTCCTCGAAGAGCGTGAGCGTGAGGTCGGCCGGGGCCTCGAGGCGCGCGTTCCGCGAGCGCCACGGCGTCTCGACGGGCTCGGCGATCACCGTCGCGCCGGCGGTCTCGAGCCGGCGCGTGACGCCCTCGGCGTCGTCGACCTCGAACGCGACGCGGATCCGCGGGCTCTCGCGCCCATCGGCCTCGATGCGGTCGATCATGCGCTTCTGCGCGGGGTTCGCGAGCTCGAGCGTCGCGCGCCCGGCGTCGAGGATCGCGACGCGGGCCTCGCCGTCGCCCTCGAACGCCGCGAGCTCGGGCAGGCCGAGCGCGTCGCGGTAGAAAGCGAGCGCGGCCTCGAGGTCCTCCGCCTCGACGACGAGGCGCAGCTGCATGGGAGCGGTCATGGCAGCGGCAACCGCTGCCGCGTCGCGCGCATTCCCGCGCGGGCTGGTGCGCCTACAACTGCAGGCCGACGAGCACGGGCTCGGGCACGAGGTGCACGCCCCACTGGTTCTCGACGCGAGCCTGCACGAAGCGCGCGAGCTCGGCGATCTCCTCGCCCGTCGCACCGCCGCGGTTCGTGAGCGCGAGCGTGTGCTTCGACGAGATCGCCGCGCGCGAGCCCGGGAGCGAGAAGCCGCGGCCGATGCCCGAGTGCTCGATGAGCCACGCGGCCGAGAGCTTCACGCGCGGCACGGGCCGCTCGAGCGGCGGCACGGCGTCGTCGGCGCCGAGCGGGAGCACGACCGGCTGCGGCTCGGGCGCGACCGACCAGCGGGGCGCGTCGTCGGGCAGCCCGGCGGCGAACCGCGCGGAGACGATCGGGTTCGTGAAGAAGGAGCCGGCGCTCACCGAATCGGGGTCGTCCGAGAGCACCATGCCCTTCGAGGAGCGCAGCGCGAGCACCGATGCGCGCACGTCCTCGAGCGGCACGCGCGTGCCGAGCTCGACGCCGAGCGCTGACGCGAGCTGCTGGTAGGCGATCGGCTGGCTGCGACCGTCGGCCGAGCGTCGCAAGCGCAGGTCGACCGAGAGCACGACGCCGCGCAGCACGCCCTGCTTGATCGCCGAGTCGCGGTAGCCGAGCCGCAGCTCGGCCGCCGGCACGAAGCGGGTCTCGAGCGTGTCTGCCTCGAGCAGCTCGAGGCCGACGAGCGTCGACGAGAGCTCCTGGCCGTAGGCGCCGATGTTCTGGATCGGCGCGGCGCCGGTCGAGCCGGGCACGCCGCTGAGCGCCTCGATGCCCGCGAGCCCCTCCGCGACCGTGCGCTCGACGAGCGCGTCCCACGGCTCGCCCGCCTCCACGCGCAGCACGACCGAGTCGTCGGGCGGCGGCTCCTCCCCCGCCGGGCGATGCGGCGGCGGGGCGGCGGGCAGGGCGCGGATGCCCCGGGTCGAGACCTGCAGCACGGTGCCCTCGAACGGCTCGGACGACGCGACCGTGTTGGAGCCGCCGCCGAGCAGCAGCAGCGGCTCGTGGTCGTCGGCGAGCGCCTCGGCGTAGGCCGCGGCGACCTCCTCGCGCGTCGTCGCCTCGATCCAGCGGGCGGCCTCGCCGCCCACCCGCATGGTCGTCGCGTCGGCGAGGCGCTGCGGGGCGCTCATCCGTCGGTCTTCACGACGACCTGCGCCTTGCCGAGCACGGTCTGCTCGGCGCTCGTCACCGTGAGGTCGATGCGCGCCGTGCCCTCGCCGAGCTGCCCGACCTTCGCGACGACGTGGAGCGCGGCACCGGTCTCGGGGTCGACGACCACGGGCCGCGTGAAGCGCACCTGGTAGTCGAGCACGCGCTCGGGCCCGGCCCAGTCGACGACGGGCTGCACGGCGACGCCCATCGTGAGCATCCCGTGCGCGAGCACGCCGGGCAGGCCGACCGACGCGGCGACGTCGTCGCGGTAATGGATGGGGTTGAAGTCGCCGGAGGCGCCGGCGTAGCGCACGAGCGACTCGCGCGAGAGCGCGATGTCGCGCTCGACGACCTGGCCCACCTCGAGGCCGATGAGCGCGCTCATGCCGGCTCCCCCGCCACCACGAGCGACGACGTGGCCGTCACCACGTGCTCGCCCGCCGCATCCGTCACGCGCGTCTCGCACGTGACCATGTCGTTGCCGCCGAGCGAGCGCACGCGCGTGACGGTCAGCTGCCCGGTGAGCTCGTCGCCGGCGACGATGGCGCGCGTGGCCGTGAAGCGCTGGTCGCCGTGCACGATGCGCTCGAGCACGATCCCGGCGGCGGGGTCGTCGAGCAGCTGGTTCCAGGTGAGCTGCTGGATGACGATCGGGAACGTCGGCGGCGCGATGACGTCGGCGTGGCCCGCGGCGCGAGCGGCGTCGACGTCGTGGTGCAGCGGGTGCTCGGCCTGCACCGCGCGCGCGAACTCGCGCACCTTCTCGCGGCCGACGAGGTAGGGCGGCGTGGGCGGGTACTGCCTGCCCTGGATCTCGGGGTTGACTGGCACCGGGCCAGTCTACGGAGGGGGCGCTTCACGCGAGCGTGCGGTCCTCCCAGAGCGCGGCGATGTGGCGGGCGTCGGTGCCGCAGCAGCCTCCGACGATCGCGAGGTTCGGCAGCTGCGCGCGCAGCTCGGCGTGCCCGCGGCGCAGCTCGCCGATGTCGCCCGCGTCGAGGGTCGTCGCGCGATCGAGCTCGGCGTGCGTGCGCGTGGAGGCGTTGTAGCGCACGCTCACGATGCGCCGCCGCCAGGCGCCCTCGTCGAGGCCGCGGAGGATGTGCTGCGGATGCGCGCAGTTGAGCATGTAGTGGACGGTGTCGGTCTCGGCATCCACGGTCTCGATCGCCTCGCGCAGCGGCATCCCGCCGCACAGCCGCCCGTCGGCCTCGACGGTGAAGCCGATGACGACGGGGAGCCCGTGGTAGAACGCGGCGCGGGCGAGGCCGACCGCCTCCCCCGGGTCGGAGAGCGTGAAGGCGGTGACGAGGTCGACGCCGCCCTCGGCGAAGGCGTCGATCTGCGGCTCGTGGTACATCTGCGCGTCGTCGGGGTCGATCGGCGGGATGTCGGCGTACGCGTCGGCGCGCGGCCCCATCGCGCCGCTGATGAGCACGTCGGAGATGTCGGCGTAGCGCTCCTCGCGCAAGCGGAGGAGGTGCCGGACGGCCCGCACGTTGACGTCGTAGAGCTCGCGGCGCGAATCGCCGAGCCGCGCTCCCCAATCGGCGCTCGCGCGCCAGGTCGGCGTCTCGAGCACGAGGCCGGTGCCGTGCTCGCGCGCGATCGCCGCGTAGCCGTCGAAGTACTCCTCGAGCAGCGCGCGGCCGCGCTCCGTGCGCACGAGCGGGTAGGCGGCGAACTCGCGCAGCTCCTCGCCGCGGTTGTAGATGAGATCGGTCTCGAGCCCGCCGTCGGTGACGAAGGGGCGGGCGGCGGTCGGCCATGCGACCTGCGTGCGGACCGGCGCGTCGTGGTGGTGCTTCGACGGCTTCGCCGTGAGCGACGGTGACATCGTGCGTCGCGCGATCGTGGACATCGAGTCCTCCTCGGCATCGAGGCAGGCTGCGCGGCCTGTCGTGGCACGCAGGGTACTCCCGGGTCGGACGCGCGTCCATGCCCCGATTCGCGGTGGCGTGGGGACGGAGAAGGGGATCGGGCGTCGGCCCGATCCCCTGCATCTCCGGCGGTAGCGAGGGCGGGGTTCGAACCCGCGACCTCACGATTATGAGTCGTGCGCTCTCACCAACTGAGCTACCCCGCCAGGACGCCCACCCGAGCCCGAAGCGTCGAGCGAACGCGAGCCCCGGGCGAGGATTGAACTCGCGACCCCTTCCTTACCATGGAAGTGCTCTACCACTGAGCTACCGGGGCGAAGCCTGTGCAGGCAACCGGAACATCGTAGCACCGGTCGCGGGCTCCGCGCGCGCACCGAGGCCCCCGGCGCAGAGCGCCGAGGGACCTCGCGCGCCTCAGTGGTCCGACGCCTTCTCGGCGCCCGCCCCGGTGAAGGAGCGCACCTCCATCTCGGCCTGCTTCACGGCGTGGTCGGCCGACTGCTTCGTGACGAGCGTGCCGATGACGCCGAGCACGAACGCGAGCGGGATCGAGACGATGCCGGGGTTCGCGAGCGGGAAGATCGCGAAGTCGGCATCCGGGAAGATCGACGTCTCGCGGCCCGACACGACGGGCGAGAGCACGATGAGCAGCACGCACGCGATGAGGCCGCCGTACATCGACCACAGCGCCCCGCCGGTGTTGAACCGGCGCCAGAACAGCGAGTAGATGATGGTCGGCAGGTTGGCGCTCGCCGCGACCGCGAACGCGAGCGCCACGAGGAACGCGACGTTCTGGTTCTGGGCGAGGATGCCGCCGAGGATCGCGATGACGCCGATCACGACGACCGTGATGCGCGCGACCTTGACCTCCGCACCCGGCTGCACGTCGCCGCGCTTGATGATGGATGCGTAGATGTCGTGCGCGAACGACGTCGCCGCCGTGATGGCGAGGCCCGCGACGACCGCGAGGATCGTCGCGAACGCGATGGCGGAGATGACCGCCATGAGGACCGGCCCGCCGAGCGCGAGCGCGAGCAGCGGAGCCGCGGCGTTCTCGCCGCCGGGCGCCTCGCGGATGGTCTCCGGCCCCACGAGCGCACCGGCGCCGAAGCCCAGCACGAGCGTGAAGAGGTAGAAGATGCCGATGAGCCAGATCGCCCAGACGACGCTCCGGCGCGCCTCCCTCGCCGACGGCACCGTGTAGAAGCGCATGAGCACGTGCGGGAGTCCCGCGGTGCCGAGCACGAGCGCGAGGCCGAGCGAGAGGAAGTCGACGGGGTTCGTGTACTTGAGGCCCGGCGCGAGGATCGCCTCACCCTCGGGCGACGCCTCGACCGCGCGGGCGAGCAGCTCGTTGAAGTCGAACTGCACCATGAACAGCACGATGAGCGTCATGATGCCCGCGCCCGCGATGAGCAGCACCGCCTTGATGATCTGCACCCACGTCGTGCCCTTCATGCCGCCGACGATGACGTAGACGATCATGAGGATGCCCACGACCGCGATCGTGATCGAGGTCGCGAGCGTGCCCTCGAAGCCCATGAGGAGCGCGACGAGGCCACCGGCGCCGGCCATCTGCGCGACGAGGTAGAAGAAGCACACCGCGAGCGTCGCGAGCGCCGCCGCCATGCGCACGGGACGCTGCTTGAGCCGGAAGCTCAGCACGTCGGCCATCGTGAAGCGACCGGTGTTGCGCAGCAGCTCGGCGACGAGCAGCAGCGCGACGAGCCACGCGACGAGGAAGCCGATCGAGTAGAGGAACCCGTCGTAGCCCGCGACCGCGATCGCGCCGCAGATGCCGAGGAAGCTCGCGGCCGAGAGGTAGTCGCCCGCGATCGCGACGCCGTTCTGCCTGCCCGAGAAGGATCGGCCGGCGGCGTAGAACTCGTTCTCGGTCGCCTTGCGGCGCGAGACGCGGAAGACGATGAAGAGCGTGACGGCGACGAACGCGCCGAACACGATCATGTTGATGAGCGGGTTGATCTCCTCCATCACCGGCCTCCGACCATCGCCGCGTGCTCCATCTGCTCGCGCAGCGGCTCGGCGTCGCGGTCGTAGACCCGGTTCGCCCAGCGGCTGTAGAGCATCGTGATCGCGAAGGTGCTCACGAACTGCGCGAGCCCGAACAGCAGCCCGACCGTGATGTAGCTGTCACCGAGCCGCGTCGCGAAGAAGTCGGGCGCGAAGCCCGCGATGAGCACGTACGCGAGGTACCAGGCGAGGAAGAGCACGGTGAGCGGCACGATGAACCGCATGAACCTGCTGCGGAGGCGCTGGAACTCCGGCGACGCCTGCATCTGCAGGCTCCGCTCGGCGATCGGGTCGGAATCTGGCATGCGCGGATCTCCCATCCCAGGCGCGACGCTGCGCCCGCTTCGTCGTCGAAGTGGGCTGAGCCTATACGCATCCTCAGGTCTGGCTCAACGCGCGCTCAAGCGCGTCGAGCGACCGCGTCACAGGTCGCGCATCGACGCGTCGGGCTCGCGGCCCTTGAAGCGCACGATGTTCACGATCGCGGCGCCGAGCCCGCCCCAGAGCACGAGCATCGAGACCGCCATCAGCAGGATCGCGTCGATCGTCATCGGATGACCTCCTCGTCGTGCGGCGGCGCCTCGAGCGGCGTCGTCTGCTTCCACTTCGGGATCGCGAGCAGCACGCCCGCGACGAGCGCCGCACCGGCCGCGCCCCACCCGAACACCCCGAGCATCCACGCGGGGTAGCCCTCGTACGGCACGGTGATCGCGGTGACGGCCTCCTGCACGAGCATGAGCGCGATGAGCACGGGCGTCACGAACGTCACGAGCACGACCCACCAGCGGCCGAGCCGGATCGAGCTGAAGCGGCTCATGTGCTCGGCGAACCACGGCACGCGCCGGATCCCCCAGCCCACCGCGATCATCGCGACGAGCGCGACGAGCAGGATGCCGAAGCGATTGATGAAGTAGTCGGCGATGTCGAGCACGATCACGCCGCTCCTGGTGGAGAACAGCAGGATGCTGACGATCGCCATCGGCACGGTCACCGCGAGCGTGGCGGCGACGCGCCCCATCTCGAGCTTGTCGCGCACAGCCGAGATGACGACCTCGAGGATGCTCACGAGCGACGTGAAGCCCGCGAGCACGAGCGAGGCGAAGAACAGCACGCCGAGCAGCGCCCCGAACGGCGCTTGCGAGATGATCGCCGGGAACGCGACGAAGGCGAGCCCGATGCCAGCGCTCACGACGTCGGCGACCGCCGCGCCCGAGGCCTGCGCGAGGAAGCCGAGCGCCGAGAACACGCCGATGCCGGCGAGCAGCTCGAAGCCGGAGTTGGCGAAGCCGACGACGAATGCCGAACCCGTCATGTCGACCTTCCGCCCCACGTAGGAGGCGTAGGTGATCATGATGCCGAAGCCGACCGAGAGCGAGAAGAAGATCTGGCCGAAGGCGCTCGCCCACACGGCCGGGTCGAGCAGGGCGGCCCAGTTGGGGGCGAAGAGCGACTGCAGGCCGTCGATCGCGCCGGGCAGCATGAGCGCCTGCACCACGAGGGCGCCGAACGCGATCAGCAGCACGGGGATGAAGATGACGGATGTCGCCCCGACGCCCTTCTGGACGCCGAGCGCCATCACGACGATCGTGACGAGCCAGATGATGGCCATCGGGATGAGCACGGCCGGCACGAACTCGAGCGACACGACCCCGGCCTCCGTCTGCAGGAAGTCGCCGAAGAGGAACGCCTCGGGGTCGTCGCCCCACGCCTGCGTGAAGGAGAAGCCGATGTACTGCGTCGACCACGCGAGGATCGCCGCGTAGTACAGCGCGATGACGACGCAGATCGCGACCTGCCACCAGCCGATGAACTCGAGCCTGCGGTGCAGGCGGGCGAACGACAGCGGCGCCGAGCCGCGCTGCGAGTGGCCGATCGCGTAGTCGAGCAGCAGGAGCGGGATGCCGGCGACGAGCAGGGCGACGAGGTAGGGCAGGATGAACGCCCCGCCGCCGCCCTCGTAGGCGACGTAGGGGAAGCGCCAGATGTTGCCGAGCCCGACGGCGGAGCCGATCGCCGCCATGATGAAGACGGTCTTGTTCGAGAACCGACCGCGATCGATCGGCGCCTTCACCTGCGTCATGGCCGGACCTCCACCGCTCCGTCGAGATGCATGCCCCTACCGTGCCACACCCGCCCGGGGCGCGGGCGGCCTACTTGACGGCGCCCGCCGTGAGCCCGCCGACGATGTACTTCTGCAGCCAGAGGAACAGCGCCATGACCGGGATCGCCGCGAGCACGGCGCCGGCCGCGAAGACCGGGTAGTTCGTGTTCGTCTCCTCCGAGACGTAGCGGAAGAGCCCGACGGCGAGCGTGAGCCGGTCAGGGCTCGTCAGGATGACCGACGAGACGACGAACTCGCTCATCGTCGTGATGAACGACAGCAGCCCGACGACGGCGAGGATCGGCGCGACGAGCCGCAGGATGATCGTGAAGAAGATCCGCGCGTGGCCGGCGCCGTCGATCTTCGCCGCCTCGTCGATCGACGACGGCACCGTGTTGAAGAAGCCGTACATCAGGTAGGTGTTCACGCCGAGCGCGCCGCCGAGGTAGATCATGATGAGGCCCACGAGCGAGTCGAGGCCGATCGCGGGGAAGAAGTCGCTGATGCCGCGCATGAGCAGGTAGATCGCGACGACCGCGAGCAGCTGCGGGAACATCTGCACGAGGATGAGGCTCAGGAGGCCGAAGCGGCGGCCGGTGAAGCGCATCCGGCTGAAGGAGTAGGCGGCGAGCGCGCCGAGGAACACCGTGCCCGCGGCGGTCACGAGGCCCACGATGAGCGAGTTGGCGAACCACGCGGCGTAGGGGCGCCGCGGGTCGCTCAGCAGGGCGACGTAGTTCTCGGCCGACACCTCCCGGAAGAGCGCGTTCGAGCCGGTGAGGGTGCCACTCGGGTTGAGCGACGCGCTCAGCACGTAGACGAGCGGGAAGGCGGCGAACAGCACGACCGCGATGCCGACGAGGTGCCGCCAGCCGAGCTCGCGGAGCCACTTCTGGAACGACATCCTCGACTGCGGCGCGGGTCGCCGCTCGGGCTCGCGGTCCCCCGTCGGGTCGACGGCGATGGGATCGATCTCGATGCTCATCAGTTGAGCTCCTCCAGCGCCTTGGTGCGGCGGAACGCGATCGTCGACACGGTCGCCACGATGATGAAGATGAGGATCGACAGCGCCGAGGCGAGGCCGTAGTCGCGGCCGACCCCCTCGAACGCGGTCTTGTAGACGAGCGTGATGAGCAGGTCGGTGTGCCCGACGTTCTCCTCGACGCCCGCCATGCGGGGACCGCCGCGCGTCAGCATGTAGATGATGTTGAAGTTGTTGAAGTTGAACGCGAACGACGAGATGAGCAGCGGCGCGGTCGAGACGAACAGCAGCGGCAGCTTGATGCCGCTGAAGACCTGCCAGCCGGTCGCGCCGTCGACCGACGCGGCCTCGGTGAGCTCCTCGGGGATCGACTGCAGCGCGCCGAGGCAGATGAGGAACATGTAGGGGAAGCCCAGCCACACGTTCACGATGATCGTCGACACCTTCGCGAGCCACGGATCCGTGAGCCACGGGATGTCGGCGCCGCCGAGCAGCACGTTGTTGATGAACCCGAACTCGGTGTTCATGAGCCCGAGCCAGACGAGCGCGCCGAGGAACGACGGGAACGCGTACGGCAGGATCGACAGCACGCGGTAGGCGAACTTCGACTTCATGCGCGGATCGTTGAGCGCGATCGCGAGGAAGAGGCCGAGGAAGAACGAGAGCCCGACCGAGATGATCGCGAACGCGAACGTCCACAGCAGCACCGAGACGAGCGCGCCGCCGTAGCGGGGGTTCTCGAAGGGGTAGAGGAAGTTCTCGAAGCCGACCACGATCTGCCAGCCGGTGCCGAGCACCTGCCCGTCGCCGCTCTCGAACTGGCCGTTGCCGAGGTCGCGGTAGACGATGCCGCTCGCGCTGTCGGTCATCGTGTCGGCGGCTTCGTCGTAGACGAACGTCGACTCGAACACGAACGCCTGGGATGCGTTCGTCGTGCGCAGGAAGCCGTCGGCGAGGTCGTCGCTCAGCGGCACCTGCAGCGCCGCGATCTCCTGCTGCCGCTGCAGGATGTCCTGCATGCCGAGGCTCGTCCAGCCGGCGACCGCGGTCGCGCGCGGCCCGTCCATCGTGACGTCGCCCTCGGCGACCTCCTCGAGCGGCTGCTCGGCGGTGCCGACGAGCACGTCGCCCTCCGGGCTCGTCGCGAGCAGCCCGAGCCCGGCGAGGCTCTCGACGACCTGCACCTGGTAGACGGGCGAGCCCTCGACGCGCTGCGTGTTCTGGCCGACGATCGCCGAGATCGCGTCGTCCTTCGTGGAGTTGTGCCCGTCGCCGTAGTTCGTGAAGGCGATGTAGAGCGTGTAGACGATGACGAAGACCTGGAAGACCGCGAGGAAGATGAGCCCGGGCGTGAGGTACTTCGCCGGCAGCAGCCCCGGGCTCAGGTAGACCCAGTTGACGAGGAGCGTCACGACGAGCACGACGCCCGCGAGCACGTAGTCGTCCTGCAGCAGCATCACCGACATCGCGAAGACCGCGACCGCGTCGACGAGCGCGAGCAGCACCAGCTTGAGCGCGAGCACCTTCATGCTCGAGGGCTGATGGCGGATGCCTCGCTTCGGCGCCCGGGCGGGTCTCGGCGGTGCGGCGGTGGTGGTCAAGACGGGCTCCTGTCGCCTCGGCTGTCGCTGGGGATGGGACGGCGGCCGGCCCGATCGGGCCGGCCGCCACGTCGCCGGGGCTCAGCCGCCCAGCGTGCCCTGGATCTTCTTGGCCATCGCGGTCCACGCCGCGGCCGGGTCGGCCGCCTGGCCGCCGATGATCTGCGCCTCGGTGGTGCCCCAGTCGGTCCACAGCGCATCCATCTCGGGGATGTTCGGCATCGGCACGCCCGCGGCGCCGACGGCGCCGAAGCCCGCGACGTCCTCGTTCGACTGCGCAGCCTCGAACGCCGCCGTCAGCGCGGGGGCGCGCTGGCCGCTCTCGAAGATCGCCGTCTGCGCCTCCTCGCCCGCGATGTACTCGGTGAGGAACTGCGAGGCGACGATGGGGTTGTTCGCGTACTGCGAGATGAAGAAGCCCTGCACGCCCACGAACGGCGTCGCCGGCTGGCCGCCCGCCGAGGGGATCGGGTCGATCGCGTACTCGATGCCCGCCTCCTGGAAGTCGGCGAGGTTCCACGGGCCGGTGATCGTGTAGGGGCTCGTGCCGGAGGCGAACTGCTCCTTCGCGATGTCCTGCGAGATGTTCAGGTTGATGATGCCCTCGGCACCCCACTGCGCGAGCGCCTGGGCGAACTGCACGTTGCCCTCGTTGCCGAGCTGCAGGTCGTCGGGGTTGTAGGAGCCGTCCTCGTTGATGCCGAAGACCGGGCCGCCGAACGAGGCCTGCAGCGGGTACAGGTGGTACGGGTCGGCGTTGTTCGGGTCGATGCCGACCAGCAGCGGGTGCTCGGCTTGGCCCGACGCGACGGCCGCCTGGCCGGTCGCGACGAGGTCGTCCCACGTCGCGGGCGCCTCGGGGGCGAGCGCCGTGTTGCGCACGAGCGCGATGTTCTCGATCGAGACGGGCACGCCGTAGACGGAGCCGTCGTAGGTCATGGCCGAGACCGCGACCTCCTCGAAGTCGCTCGCGAGGTCGCCGAGCTCGACCTGCTGGATGACGCCGTTCTGGACGAGCTTGCCGATCCAGTCGTGCGCGCCGACGACGACGTCGGGGCCGTCGCCCGAGGGCGCCTGGGTCGTGAGGTCGTCGCGGATGGTGTTGAAGTCCTTGATGATGACCTCGACCGTCGTGCCGGTCTCCTCCTCGAACGTGGCGACGACGCCCTCGAGGGCCGACGCGCGGTTCTCGTCCATCCAGACGATGAGCTCGCCGCCGCCCTGCGGCGCTGCCGACTCCGTGCCCTCGGGCGCGGGGGTGCCGCCGCCCGAGCAGGCCGCGAGCGTGAGCGCGAGGGCGCCGACGCCGGCCGCCTTCACGAGGCTGCTGTGCTTCATGGTGCCTTCCTTCAGGTCAGATGGGCTCCGCTGACGACGGCGTCGTCGCGTGCCTGGCTCATCGTGGCCGCAACCTGCGCCCTCTGCAACCTGGCGGGACCGATAGTCGCCGATCGTTGGCATTTCGTGACCTTGGGCACCGCGTCGGCGCGACCCAGGGCATCCGCCTACCCTGGAGCCATGACCAAAGTCTCGACACAGCAACCGCAGTCCGCGCCCGGCCACGAGTGGTGGCGCTCCGCCGTGATCTACCAGATCTACCCGCGCAGCTTCGCCGACGCCTCGGGCGACGGCATCGGCGACCTCGGGGGCATCACGGCGCGGCTGCCGCACCTCGCCGAGCTGGGCGTCGACGCGGTCTGGCTGAGCCCCTTCTACCGCTCGCCGCAGAAGGACGCCGGCTACGACGTGAGCGACTACATGGACGTCGACCCGCTCTTCGGCACGCTCGACGACTTCGACCGCATGCTCGCCGAGGCGCACACCCAGGGCCTCCGCGTGATCGTCGACCTCGTGCCGAACCACTCCTCCGACCAGCACGAGTGGTTCCAGGCGGCGCTCGCCGCGGGCCCTGGCAGCCCGGAGCGCACGCGCTACATCTTCCGCGAGGGCAAGGGCCCGGGCGGCGACGAGCCGCCGAACAACTGGCAGAGCGTCTTCGGCGGGCCCGCGTGGACGCGCGTCGCCGACGGCGAGTGGTACCTCCACCTGTTCGACTCCTCGCAGCCCGACTTCGACTGGAACAACCCCGAGGTCGGCGACATGTTCGTCGAGGTGCTGCGCTTCTGGCTCGACCGGGGCGTCGACGGCTTCCGCGTCGACGTCGCGCACGGCAACGCGAAGGCGGAGGGGCTGCCCGACGTCGACGAGGAGCTCATCGCCGCCGGCTCGATGGACTCGCCGTTCTTCGGCCAGGAGCACGTGCACGAGATCTACCGGCGCTGGCGCACGGTGCTCGACGAGTACGAGGGCGACCGCGTGCTGTGCGCCGAGGCGTGGGTGAGCCCGCTCGAGAAGATGGCGCGCTTCGTGCGCCCCGACGAGATGCACCAGGCGTTCAACTTCGTCTACCTCGAGACGCCGTGGGACGCGGCGCAGCTGCGCTCCGTGATCGACGAGTCGATCCGCGCGTTCGGCGAGGTCGGCGCCCCGCCGACCTGGGTGCTCTCGAACCACGACACCATCCGGCACCGCACGCGCCTCGCGCTCGTGCCGCCGCCGCCCCATGGCGCAGGCATCGGCCCGACCTCGAAGTCGAAGGCCGACCCGACCGTCTCGCTGCGGCGCGGCCGCGCCGCGACGGCGCTCATGCTCGCGCTCCCCGGCAGCGCCTACGTCTACCAGGGCGAGGAGCTCGGCCTGCCCGAGGTCACCGCGATCGCGCCGGAGCAGCGCGAGGACCCCACGTTCCACCGCACGAAGGGCGAGCTCTGGGGCCGCGACGGCTGCCGCGTGCCGATCCCGTGGGAGTCGGAGGCGCCCGCCTACGGCTTCTCGCCGACGGGCGAGACCTGGCTGCCGCAGCCGCCGGAGTGGGCGACGCTCGCCCGCGACGCGCAGGCGGGCGTCGAGGGCTCGACCCTCGAGCTCTACCGCCGCGCGCTCGCGCTCCGCGAGGCGCACGGCCTCGGCACCGGCGAGCTCGAGTGGATCGACGTGGGCCCGACCGCGATCGGCTTCCGCAACGGCGACATCACCGTGATCGCCAACATCGGTCACGACGCGGTCGACGTGCCGCGCGGCGAGATCCTGCTCGCGTCGTCGCCGCTCGACGCGGCGTCGCTCGCCGCGGACGAGACCGTGTGGGTGCGCACCGCCTGATCGCGCCCCCTGCACGAAGGACGCCCCGCCGATCCGGCGGGGCGTCCTTCGTCGTCGCGGTCGCTGCGCTCAGCGGTGCTCGAGGTTCATCTCGCGCGTCTGCAGCCACAGCACCGGGTCGAACGAGACGTAGTCGCTGTTCTTCAGCTCGAGGTGCAGGTGCGGGCCGGTCGAGCGGCCCGAGTTGCCGACCTGGCCGATGATCGTCGTGATGTCGACGACCTGGCCGACGCGCACGTCGATCGAGCCGGGCAGCATGTGGCCGTACCAGGACTGCACGAACTGGCCGTCGATGTTGTGGTCGATGAAGACGGAGTAGCCGCCGCCGCCCGGGTTGTTGCCCTGGAAGACGGCCGAGACCACGCCGTTCGCGATCGGGCGGATGTCGGTGCCGAGACCGGGCGTGAAGTCGCTGCCGCCGTGGAAGCCGCCGGGGCGGTAGCCGAAGCCGCTCGACATCGACACCTGGTCCATGTCGGGGAACGGCGTCTGCACGAAGCTCGTCTCGAGCATCGACCACACCTGCGGGAAGGCGGGGTCGCCGGTGTAGGAGGGCCCGGCGGGCTCGCCGTCGGCGACCGCCTGGAACGCCGCGCGCTCGCCGTCGGACATGCGCGCGGCGGCGACCTGGTCGTTGACGATGATGTCGTCGCGGGCGAAGTAGCTCGTCGTCTCCGCCGAGACGCCCGCGAGCGTCTGCTGGCCCTCCTCGTGCATCGTCGCGACCTGCGGATCGATGCCGCCGGGCTGCTGCACGGCCTGCGCCGGAAGGCTCGTGACGACGACGAGCGAGCCGATGAACAGCAGTGCGCCGCCGGCCGTGATCTTCTGCGCGATGCCGCGGACGCTCGAGCGGCGGCGGACCGGCGGCCCGGCGGGAGCCGTCCGGCGCACGACGCGCGGCGCGAGCGGCCGGGGCGCGAGCGGGCGCACGGCAGGCGCGTACTCGCCGCCGGTGCCGAGCGAGGGCGCGTCGACGGTGATGACGGGCGGGGCGAACGCCTCCGCAGCCATGGTCACGGGCAGCTCGCGCGCAGCTTGCGTCGCCGCCTCGCGCATCGCGCGGCGGGTCGTGTAGAGCGGTGCCGAGCCCTCGACGACCGTGAAGCGGGCGGCGGTGCGGGCCTCGGCGGCGGTGAGCGCGATCGCCTCGGCGGCGCGCTCCCGCTCGCGCAGCTCGCGGCGCGTGGGCGGCGCAGGCGCGACGACAGCCTCAGTGAACCGTCCCCGGTTTGATGCCGGTTCCTTTCGAGTCTGGAAGGAAGATAGTCATCATGCCGAAGCAGATCCCGGAGGAGACGAAGCAGCGAGCGATCCGGCTCGTGCTCGACCATCTCGATGAGTACCCGAACCTGACGACCGCGTGCGAGACGGTCTCGAAACGGCTCGGCTTCGGGGCCGAGTCGCTGCGCCGATGGGTGCGGCAGGCTCAGATCGACGCCGGCGAACGGCAGGGCGCCTCGACGAGCGAGTCGGAGCGGGTGCGGCGGCTTGAGCGGGAGAACCGTGAACTGCGTGAGGCGAACGCGATCCTGCGCGACGCGGCGGTTTTCTTCGCCGGGGAACTCGACCCCCGACGCCGCTGATCGTCGGCTTCATCGACGAGCAGCGGGCCAAGGGCCGCGCGGTCGAGTCGGTCTGCCAGGTCCTGCGGGAGCAGGGCGTGGAGGTCGCCGCGCGAACCTACCGGGCGTGGAAGCGCGCCCAGCCCAGCAACCGCGCTGTGGATGACGCGGTGATCATCGACGCGCTGCTG
>NZ_ASHR01000011.1 GCF_000400485.1 Agrococcus pavilionensis RW1 | reverse complement strand
AGCGCCGGGTGAACCGTCCCCGGTTTGATGCCGGTTCCTTTCGAGTCTGGAAGGAAGATAGTCATCATGCCGAAGCAGATCCCGGAGGAGACGAAGCAGCGAGCGATCCGGCTCGTGCTCGACCATCTCGATGAGTACCCGAACCTGACGACCGCGTGCGAGACGGTCTCGAAACGGCTCGGCTTCGGGGCCGAGTCGCTGCGCCGATGGGTGCGGCAGGCTCAGATCGACGCCGGCGAACGGCAGGGCGCCTCGACGAGCGAGTCGGAGCGGGTGCGGCGGCTTGAGCGGGAGAACCGTGAGCTGCGTGAGGCGAACGCGATCCTGCGCGACGCGGCGGTTTTCTTCGCCGGGGAACTCGACCCCCGACGCCGCTGATCGTCGGCTTCATCGACGAGCAGCGGGCCAAGGGCCGCGCGGTCGAGTCGGTCTGCCAGGTCCTGCGGGAGCAGGGCGTGGAGGTCGCCGCGCGAACCTACCGGGCGTGGAAGCGCGCCCAGCCCAGCAACCGCGCTGTGGATGACGCGGTGATCATCGACGCGCTGCTGGCGACCGTCGGCACGCCGGAGGGCATGTACGGGCGGCGGAAGATGACCACGCATCTGCGACGTGCCGGCCACGACGTGTCCCAGCGGCGGGTGGACCGGCTGATGCGGGATCTCGGCCTCAACGGCCGGGTGCGCGGGCGTGGCGTGCGCACGACCGTCCCGGATCGGAACGCCGAGCGCGCACCGGATCTGCTCGAGCGGGACTTCACCGCGCCCGCGCCGAACCAGCGCTGGGTGGCGGACTTCACCTACGTGCGCACCTGGGCCGGGTTCGCGTACGTGTCGTTCGTGATCGACTGCTTCTCACGCGCGATCGTCGGCTGGCAGGCCGCGACCACGAAGACGACGCCGTTGGTGACCACGGCGCTGCGGATGGGCCTGTGGCGGCGCGACCGAGCCGGCCGCCCGGCGCTCGACGGACTGGTCCATCACAGCGATGCCGGGTCTCAATTCACGTCCGTGAGCTTCGCCGAGACGCTCGCCCTGGAGGGCATCGCTGCGTCGATCGGCTCGATCGGCGACGCGTATGACAATGCCCTCGCCGAGTCGACGATCGGGCTGTTCAAGACCGAAGCGATTCGCGACGACTCACCCTTCCGGACCGGTCCGCTCAAGCAGCTGGAGGACGTCGAATGGGTCACCGCTGAATGGGTCGACTGGTACAACGCCAGGCGCCTGCATTCCACCCTCGGCGACGTCCCTCCCGAGGAGTTCGAGGCCGCGTACTACGCTGACCTCGAAACGCCATCACACCCGGTGCTGGCACCCGCATAGGAGCGGCAGAGAACCGGGGACGGTTCACTTTG
>NZ_ASHR01000010.1 GCF_000400485.1 Agrococcus pavilionensis RW1 | reverse complement strand
CCGGATCTGCTCGAGCGGGACTTCACCGCGCCCGCGCCGAACCAGCGCTGGGTGGCGGACTTCACCTACGTGCGCACCTGGGCCGGGTTCGCGTACGTGTCGTTCGTGATCGACTGCTTCTCACGCGCGATCGTCGGCTGGCAGGCCGCGACCACGAAGACGACGCCGTTGGTGACCACGGCGCTGCGGATGGGCCTGTGGCGGCGCGACCGAGCCGGCCGCCCGGCGCTCGACGGACTGGTCCATCACAGCGATGCCGGGTCTCAATTCACGTCCGTGAGCTTCGCCGAGACGCTCGCCCTGGAGGGCATCGCTGCGTCGATCGGCTCGATCGGCGACGCGTATGACAATGCCCTCGCCGAGTCGACGATCGGGCTGTTCAAGACCGAAGCGATTCGCGACGACTCGCCCTTCCGGACCGGTCCGCTCAAGCAGCTGGAGGACGTCGAATGGGTCACCGCTGAATGGGTCGACTGGTACAACGCCAGGCGCCTGCATTCCACCCTCGGCGACGTCCCTCCCGAGGAGTTCGAGGCCGCGTACTACGCTGACCTCGAAACGCCATCACACCCGGTGCTGGCACCCGCATAGGAGCGGCAGAGAACCGGGGACGGTTCAGTCCGCGGCGATCCACGCTCGACTCGAAGGGGCGAGCGTGGTCGCCATCGAGTCGGGAACGCTCGGTGGCACCTGCGTGAACGTCGGCTGCGTGCCCTCCAAGACACTCCTCGCCGCCGCGCACACTCGACATGCCGCCCGATCGAACCCGTTCCCAGGCACCCCCACATCCGCCGGCGAGGTTGACCTGAGCGCGCTCATGCAGCAGAAGGACGAGTTGATCGGCATACTTCGCCAGACCAAATACGCTGACATCGCCGCCGCCTACGGGTTCGACATTCAGTCCGGCGCCGCGACGTTCACTGACGCGGCAACACTCCTCGTCGACGGCCGACGAGTTCGTGCTAGGTCGTATCTGGTCGCCACCGGAGCCGAACCGCACGCCCCGGCCATCCCCGGTCTCGAGCAGGTGGACTACCTCACCTCGACCACGGCCATGGAGCTGACCGAGTTGCCCGCTTCGCTCGTGGTGATCGGCGGCGGCTTCGTCGGCCTCGAACAGGCGCAGCTCTTCGCCCGCCTCGGGGTCGAGGTCACCATCATCGGCCGGCTCGCTCCGCACGCCGAACCCGAACTCTCCTCCGAACTCCACAATGCCTTCCTCGCCGAGGGAATCGCCGTCATCAACGACCGAGCCGTGACGATTACCCGGAACGGCGACCTGGTGCAGGCGATCACCCGCACCGGCAAGGCGGCCACCGGTGGACGAATCCTCATCGCCACCGGACGCGCACCACGCACTGACGGGCTCGACCTCGCTGCGGCGGGCGTCGCGAGGGACGGCCGTGGCTTCATCATCGTCGACAAGGACCAGCGGACGACGAACCCGACCGTGTTCGCCGCCGGCGACGTGACCGATGTGCCGCAGTACGTGTACGTCGCCGCGATGGCCGGGAAGATCGCAGCCCGCAACGCGCTCGGCCGCCACGAGCAGGTCGACTACACCGGGATGCCCTCGGTGTTGTTCACCTCACCTCAGCTCGCCTCCGCCGGGATGACCGAAGCCGAAGCCCTCGCCGCGGGATACCGGTGCACCTGCCGTTACCTGCGACTGTCCGAAGTGCCCCGAGCCATCACCAACCACAACACCCGCGGCGGCATCAAGATCGTCGCCGACGCTGACACCGGCCGAGTCCTCGGCGTCCACGCCCTCGCCGAGACCGCCGGCGAGATGATGCTCGCCGCGACCTACGCCATCACCGCCGGATTCACCGTCGCCCAACTCGCCGACATCTGGGCCCCGTACCTCACCATGGCCGAAGGAATCCGCCTCACCGCGAACCTCTTCCGCAACGAACTCCCCACCTCCTGCTGCGCCTGAACGCTACCCAAGTGGTTCTGAATCAAGTCGCCGTGCGAGGTCGTCGACTGCTCGCTCGAGCGCGGGATCCTCGCCGCGGGCAAGCCCTGCGAGTTCGAGCCCGGCTGGTGCCGCCTTGACCCACAGGCGGCGACGCGGGATGAGCAGCGAGCCGATTAGCGACGCCACTCTCCCAGATCTGCGCACAACTCGAAGCGGAGATGGAACGAGATGAACAGGCCCCACAGGCACCGACGGCCGGCACCGCACGCAACGGCGCTGCAGCGCCGAGCGCGGCACAGTCCGAGCCACCCGACAAGCGTACCGCCGGCGCAACGAGCAACCGGGCTGCGCCGACGGTGGGCCGGGCCAGGGATCCGCTGCATGTCCTCGATCTGCGCGACCTCTGCTTCCGCGTGACGCAGAATGAGCATAGGATTTCGGTATGCCGAAAATCGTGCGCGAAGAACGACAAGCACAACCCGTGACGCGTACAACGCGGCAAAGATCATCAGCGCCCCGGCTGGCATGGCTGTTGGGACCCGCGCTGGTGGCGGGAGTCGCCTATCTCGACCCCGGCAACGTGGCCAGCAATATGACGGCCGGCGCGCGCTACGGGTATCTTCTGGTCTGGGTGGTGGTGCTCGGCAATGTCATGGCGTGGCTCATCCAGTACCTCTCGGCCAAGCTCGGCATCGTCACCGGCAGCAGCCTGCCGGAGATGCTCGGGGCACGCATCCGCAATCCGTATGTGCGCCGTGCGTACTGGTTGCAGGCCGAGTTGGTCGCCATGGCGACCGATATCGCCGAGGTGATCGGTGGTGCCGTCGCGCTGAATCTGCTGTTCGGCATCCCGCTGCTGTGGGGAGGAATGATCACCGGAACCGTGTCGCTGGTGTTGCTCGTGGTCCAGTCCCGGCGAGGCGCACGCAGCTTCGAATTCGTCGTCATCGGACTGGTCGTGATCATCGCCATCGGCTTCTCGTTCGGAGTGTTCGTCGCGCCCCCGGACCCGGGCGGTGTCGCAGCCGGCCTCCTGCCTCGGTTCGAGGGCACCGACTCCGTGCTGCTCGCGGCATCCATTCTCGGTGCCACGATCATGCCGCACGCGATCTACGCGCACAGCGCCCTGGCTCGAGATCGCTTCGCTCCATCGCAGCCGCAGGTGCGCTTCAACGTTCCCCTGGAGGAGCTGCGAGGCATCTCGACCCGACGCCTCCTGCGTGCGACGCGCTGGGACGTCAGCGTCGCGATGCTGATCGCTGGCACCGTCAATCTCTGCATCCTGTTGCTGGCGGCCGCCAACCTCGCTGGCGTTCCGGGCACCGACACCCTCGAGGGCGCCTATGCCGCACTACGGGATGGAATCGGGCCTCTCGTCGCGACCCTCTTCGCAGTCGGCCTGCTCGCCAGCGGCCTCGCGAGCACCTCAGTGGGGGCGTACGCCGGTGCTGAGATCATGCATGGACTGTTGCACGTGCGCATTCCGCTTATCGCTCGACGCCTCGTCACCCTCATCCCTGCGCTCGTGATCCTCGCGCTCGGCGTCGACCCCACCCTCTCGCTGGTGCTGAGCCAGGTCGTGCTCTCGTTCGGCATCCCCTTCGCGCTCATCCCGCTCGTCGCCCTCACCGCCAAACACGAAGTGCTCGGCGAGTTCCGCAACCGCGCGGTGACGACCGCAGCCGGGATCGTGGCATCCGTCGCTCTCATCGCACTGAACGCGATGCTGCTCTGGCTGGTCGCTTCCGGCACATGACGGTGCGACCGGATCAGTGCGCCGAGGTTCAGGGCCTTGCTGCTTGCGGCGGGAGCAGTCGGGGGATCAGCTTGACGTAGATGGCCATGCCGATGAGTTCGACGAGGGTCTGCGTCACGATGGCGGCAGCCGCGAGCCGGAGGTCTGCCGGAAGCGCGAGGGCGAGTGGGAGGACGACAAGCGAATTCCTGGTCGCACCGCTGAACACGAGCGCCCTGCTACGAGGGACGTCGAGGCGTGCAAGCCGCGCGACGCCGACACCGAGGGCGGCCATGACCGCAAGGAACGCGATGTAGATCGGCACGAGCTCAACCAGCAGGACTAGGTCGCGGGCGATCGCCGGCGTCTGCGACGCGATGACGACGAGCAGCACGAGCATCGTCAGCGGCACCATCGCGTGCAGCGCGCTGGCCGTGGCTGCGGCGGCGAGACGCACGCGCCGCGCGGCCCACTGGGTGAGCGTTGCAGCGCCGAGCGGGATCAGGATGAGGAGCACCATCGCCTCCATGAACGGTCCCGGCTCCACGCTCTCGGTCGCAACGGGGCCCGCGATGATGAACAGGTAGAGCGGCAAGAGAAGCAGCTGCACCACCATCAGCAGGGGAGTGGCAGCGAGCAGCCGCTCATGCGCGCCGCCGGCTGCGCCGGCGAACACGATCACGTAGTCGACACACGGGGTCAGCAGCACGAGCAGCACGCCGACCAGGAGCGCATCATCGTGCGCCACGAAGCGGGAAAGGCCGACGGCCACGACGGGCACGATGACGAAGTTCAGCACCAGCAGCGCGGTCAGGAATCGCACGTCGCGGAACCCGCGCGCGATCTCCGCAAAAGGCACCCCGAGGAAGGTGACGAACAGCAGCGCGGCGATGGCCGGGTTGATCGCGACCGCGAGCCGCTCGGAGCCCGGTGCCAGCAAGCCAAGCGCGATACCGGTGACGATCGCGGCGAGGTAGAAGAGGACTTGCTGGCGTTCCATCCATGACGCGAACGTCGGCGTGCTACTCGTCATCTGGCGAGTGGGCCGGAGTGCTCGGCGACCTCTACAACAACACCGGCTCGCGCGAATGTGCGCGAACGTGTTCCGCGCGTCGACCAGCAGGCACCCACGTACCTAAACCTAATGCTCGTAGCGGAGGACCTCTCGTGCCCACACTGACGACTCGACAAACTGCTTGCCGAGCGGAGCCACGATCGCTCGGGTGCCAGTCGTGTGCCCTGTTCTCGGTCGACGCTCACGGAACTCAAGGCTGAGATCGATAGCCTCGGGGCGACACACGCGAGGAGCATGGTGACCGATCAGTCCGCCCAGCCCTGGGATCACTCGCAGCAGGCGCAGCAGCCTCGGCCTTCCTCCAATCGGCGGATGCCGCACGGCCAGCAGCCCGCTGAGACGCAACCGCCGTGCGGCCGCCGGCAGCCGCCTTACGGCGATGCTCCCGTCGGCTCAGCAGCGCTCGGTTACGGATACTCCGGCGAAGGCCAATCGCCCCATGGGCGGGCGCCCTACGGTCAGCCGCAATACAGGGACGCCTTCCCGCGGCAGCTGGGCTTTGCGATGCATCCGCCCAAGAAGCCGGCACTGCTGGCTGCCACGCTGCCGATGGCGGGGAAGTCCTTCGCGCTGGTGCTTCAGCCGCTCGAGCAGCGCGTCGGTCGCTGGTTCCTGGCATGGGCGATCGCGATCGGCTTCTTCTTCGGGGGCCAGATCATCTCGCTCGCACTACTGATGCCGGGCATGGTCGCCTTCTTCCTGCAGCTCGACCCGACCGCGGCACCGACCGACGAGGCCGAGCTCACGGCCGACCTGCTCGCCGAGGTGATCGGCTCGCCGCTGGGCATGGCCGGGGTGAACATGGCCTGGGCCGCGATGATCCCGGGCGTCATCGTCGCGTTGGCGGCGTTCGGCAAGGGCGCGGCCGGGTACGCCTCGAGTGTCGTCGGTCGCTGGCGCTGGGGCGCTGTCGGCCGCTCGGCGCTGCTGATCCTCCCCATCTTCGCGATCTACATCGGCGTCTCGCTCTGGATGGACCCGAGTGTCGAGTGGCAGTGGGATCCCAACTGGGGCCTCGTCGCGGTGGTGTTGCTGACCACGCCGCTGCAGGCGACCGGCGAGGAGTTCACATTCCGCGGGCTGCTGCCGCAGCTGATGGGCGGCTGGCTGCGCCACCGCTACGTGCCCGCGCTCGTCATGCTGCTGCCGGTGCTGACTGTGATCGTGCTGCAGCCAGCGACCTGGTACCTCTCGCTGCTCGCGCTGGTCGCCGCGGCGGTCGGGCCATGGGTGCTGCGTGGACCGCTGGGGAACGCGGTCTGGACCGGCCTTGCGACCGGGCTGCTGTTCGGCGCGATGCACACGCACCCGTCGATCGCGGCGACGCTGCAGCTCTCGCTGGTCGGCTTCACCTGCTCGATGCTCACCTACCGCACGGGTGGGCTCGAGGCGGCGTCGGTGCTGCACACCGCCAACAACGTCTTCATCATGGTTCCGCTCGCGCTCACCGGTGTCTCAGCGTTCTCATCCGCGCAGCCGGTCGCCGGCGAGGACTGGCTCTCTTTCGGTATCACCGCGCTGGCGCTCGGCCTCGCGTACCTCGCGGTGCACTTTGCCATGCGCGGGGCGCAGCGGTTTACGACGGGGGCGCCTGCTGCCGACTTGCTCGTGTCACAGCCGCGGCCGCCAATGGCGGCACCCGTCGTGACGCGCTGAGCCGCGTCGCACGCTGCCGAGGATTCAGCGATGAGCCTCGTCGCACGCTGCGAGAAGATTCGGCGCTGACCGGTGTCTCGAGCGACCTATGCATTGGATACGGGTGGGTGCGACGTCACACTTCGCGTCCACCACGTTCCTCCTCTGGTGCTCACCGAAATGCGCGACGGGCGGGCGAGGCGCCAGCACCAGCGAGCACGGTGAGCAGCGCTGCGATCGCGATGGCGACCTCGATCCCGCGGCCGAAACGGATGGCGGGCGTGACCGTGGCGGACAGCGGTAGCGTGGCGACCATCGCGCCCGGCTCGTACTGCGGCAGGCGTTGCAGGATGCTGCCGTCCGCGAGCACGATCGCGCTCGTGCCGACGGTGGAGATCATGACGAGCGACCGTCCACTCTCCATCGCACGCAGTCGCGCGATCGCGAGCTGCTGCACGTTCTGCGCACTGCCCTCGCCGAAGTCGGCGTTGTTCGACGGAACCAGGATCAGTTGCGCGCCACGATCGAGGACCATCTCGCGGGCGAGTGCATCATCGACGACGTCGAAGCAGATGGCCAGGCCCGCGCGGACGCCGCCGACATCGAAGACGTTCGCGCTGGCGGGGTCGATCGAGAAGTCCCGGGGGATCAGATCGAGGAAACCGAACGCATCCAGCACGGGGGCGAGCACGGCACGGCTCGGGAGGTATTCGGCAAACGGGACCGGGTGTCGCTTGTGATACACCGCGTCGACGCCTTCATCCCAGAGCAGCAGCGAGTTGTACGTCCGCGTGCCCTCGGTCGTCACCGCTCCCAGGATGATGGGGGCCGTGAACTGCCGCTGCAGGTCTTCCAGCAGCGCGATAGTCTGGGGGTTCGTCTGCGGCTCGCGTTCGCCTGCGTTCTCGGGCCAGACGAGCAGATCGAGATTCTCGCCGTCGAGGAGCGTGGTCGCGGCTGCATGCTCGGCGATGATCTGGCCTGGCTCGTAGGGGGCGAGCAGTCCTGCCTCCGACGCCCCCTGAGCAGCCCCCACCCGGATGGTCCCGTCGTACTCGACGGGGACGGCGGGCACGAGCGCGAAGATGGCTGCGACGGCTACGGGTGCGACGGCGCGGCGGGTCACGTGGGCCCGGGAAGCGGACCTCACCGTCACTGCGGCTGTGGCGCCGAGCAGGGCGATCGCGAACGTCAGGCCCGCGATCCCCGCCCAACCGACGACAGGTCCGAAGGGGCTGTCCGCCTGGGAGTAGGCGAGCCGCCCCCAGGAGAACCCACCCCAGGGGATGGTGGATGCGAGCAGCTCGCGCGTCGTCCACACGGCGGCGAGTCCGATGGTGGCGAGCACCGTCGAGAGCCACCTGGCTGCACGGACGAGTCGCCACACGGAGGCGCTCGCGATGCCGCCGAGCCCGAACCACGTCGCCATGACGATGGTGAGGCCGAGCAGCGGCGCGGGTCCGAGGTAGACCGTGATCCATGAGATGTGGACGGCGTACTGGGTCGCGCCCGTGATGAACCCCAACGCAAATGCGGCTCCCGGGGTGCGGCCGCGGACGGCCAGGAGTGCCAGGGCGACCCCGACCGGGGCGAATGGCCACAGGTCGTACGGCGACCCGGACCCGGCTATTGCTAACCCGCCGCCGGCCGCCAACAGTACCCGTGCGAGATGGACACGCGCCCGGTCGTCCTGGCCGAGAGTGGCGGCAACCCGATCGTGGCCGCTCACGCGGATGCGAGCGTCCGGACCGCGGGCGTGACGGATGCCGAGAGGATCGCTGGCCGCCGGGCGGCGAGCACGCCGTTGAGGATCACGATGGCCTCCGCGACCTCCTGGACCAGCACGACACCGCCGAACCCGAGCACGCGGGAGAGCGCGCGCGGGAAGTGCATCACGGCGATGAGCAACGCGAGGACGATGTTCGCGGCCCTGATGAGTCGGCCGTGACGCGCATGGCGGATGGCGGCGGGGATCAGTCGCTGGTCGCGGCCCGTGAAGGCGACGTGCGCGGACTCGATCGCGGCAACTGACCCTGTCGCGCCCGTCGCAATCCCCACGGTCGCTTCGGCGAGTGCCGGGGTGACGTTGATCCCGTCACCGATCATGGCCGTCCAGCGCCGCTCATGCCTTCGAGTGTGCGCTACGACAAGTTCGTGGACAGGTTGCGACACACGTGCGACAAGAACGTGGGATTACGACCACCTAGTTGGATCTGGGCGAGGGCCGTCGGCGTCGTTCAGGAGTGCTGGCGCGGGCGCGGGTCGCCCCGTGATGTGTTCCCAGCGAGTTATGGCATCGGCGTAGCGTCCCCAGCGCTGAGCAGTCCATCGATCAGGGACTACAGGGTCCCCGGCTCGCCGCTCCTGTTCGGTGAGCCAGCCGGTCTGTGGAGCGCGAAGTCGATGATCTGGTGTGCGAGAGCGCGATCGTCCCTCGTCTCGCTCGCACATGGTCGAGGGTTCCCCCGCCGCGTGAGGAATCTGTCGCCAGCGGGGTGCGGAACGGTGCACCGGGCGAGGGTGAAGATGGAGCCTGACCCGCTTTCGCGGATACCTGAGCTGAGGCGATGATCGTCTCGGGAAGGGGTCAGGATGCCTGCACCGAAGTCGCCGGAGTTCCGGCGCAGAGCCTTGGATCTGGTCGCGCACGGCGAGCCGGTCGCGGCCACGGCCAGGAACCTCGGGATCAGCGAGTCGTGCCTGCGGCGATGGATGGCGCGGGACGATGTCGATGCCGGCCGCAGCGAGGGGCTGACGAGCGCAGAGAAGCGCGAGCTGGTCGAGCTGCGGCGGCGGACGCGTGTGCTGGAGATGGAGAACGAGATCCTCAAGCGAGCGAGCGCGTACTTCGCCCGGGAGAACGTGCTCCCAAAATAGGGTTCCGGCTGGTCCAGGAGCTCGCCGCCGACGGGGTGCCCGTCGCGGTGGCCTGCCGGGTGCTGAAGGTCTCCACGTCCGGCTTCTATGGCTGGCGCTCCCGATGTCCCTCGCCGCGGCAGGTCGCCGACGATGCGCTGACGGCCACGATCCGGCAGGTCCACGCGGGCTCGCGCGGCACCTACGGGTCGCCGCGCGTGCATGCGGAACTGCGGCTTGGGCTGGGCGTGCACGTGGCCCGCAAGCGTGTCGCGCGGCTGATGCGGCTCGCCGATCTCACGGGCGTCTCGCATCGTCGCAAGCGGCGCGGCTGGAAGCCCGACACCGCCACGCACGAAGATTTGGTCAAGCGGCAGTTCCGCGCCGATCGTCCGGATCGGCTCTGGTTCTGCGACATCACGCAGCATCGAGCCCGCGATGGCTGGGTCTACTGCGCGGCGGTGATCGACGCGTTCAGTCGACGCATCGTCGGCTGGTCGATCTCCGACCGCATCACGACCGAGATCGTCGTCGACGCGCTCGAGATGGCGAGATGGCAGCGCCGACCCGTCGGCACGATCGTGCACGCGGACAGGGGCGCGCAATACACGTCCTGGCTCTTCGGCCACCGGCTGCGGCAGGCCGGACTGCTCGGGTCGATGGGGCGCGTCGCCTCCAGCGTCGATAACGCGCTCATCGAGTCGTTCTGGTCGACCATGCAGCGCGAGCTACTCGACCGAACCGCCTGGGACTCGAGGACGCAGCTCGCGTCCGCGATGTTCGAATGGATCGAGGGCTTCTACAACCCGACGCGACGGCACAGCGCGCTCGGCAACCTTGCCCCGGCCGAGTTCGAAGCCCTTCACACCGACACCCCCGCCGCGGCATGATCAACACAGAGAACGTGTCCGCGAAACCGGGGCAGGCTCCGCATTCCTGCGCTGGGCAGCGCGCAACCAGCTGTGCCCCCGACTCAGGGTGCCGCCGCAGCGCAAGTCGACCCTCACGCCGACCGGCTCGAGCGTTGAGGAGCGATGGGAGCTGCTCGAACGCCTGCTCCACGAACGGGCCATCGACCCGCGGACTCGTCTCGCCGGCGTGCTCGTGCTGCTCTACGGCACTCGGGTCGTGCAGCTGCGGCGACTGCGCGTCACCGACATCACCGGGGAAGCTGGGCGAGTTGCCATCCGGCTCGGTGCCGACCCACTCGATCTGCACGGCGCGATAGGCGAGCTGGCGGTAGTGGCTAGAGGACCTCGAGAAGCGCCGCGGCTTCTCTCCGACGCAGGTGAGGATGACTGGCTGTTCCCCGGCCAATACCACGGCACCTCGATCTCTACGGACCCCTCACCGACCGCCTCAACGCGGTCGGTGTGCGCGTGCGTGCTGCCCGAACCGGCGCGGTGGTCTCGCTCGTGCAGGAACTCCCGGCGCCGGTCGTGGCGCGGCTCACCGGCCTCTCGACCGCGACGTCCTGGGCGCAGGCAGTCGCCGTCAGCGACGGCCGCTACGCCGCCCGCACCGGCCTCTTCGACGATGGCGGCCCTTAGACTGTTTGCCGAGCCCCGGCCTACCTGCGCCGCTCTGGTTCGCGCCTGCAGCCGAGGATGATCCGCTCCTTGGGAGCGGAGGATGCCGAAGCGCTTGGGGCGCCGACGCAGCGCACTCCGGGGCCTGACACCCTCGCCATGTCGACGACGAATCGGACGGCGCGAGTGCCGATCGCAGTTCAGTGAGTGCTGTATAGTTCAGCATATGCTGATTATTGCTTCTCGTGTGGATGTGATGAACCGGTTGGGGCGCGCCATGTCCGACCCGACGCGATCCCGGATACTACTGACGCTGCTCGAGGCGCCGGCTCACCCCGCGGAGCTTGCCGAAGCTCTGGGGTTGACGCGCTCGAACGTGTCGAACCATCTGGCGTGCCTGCGCGACTGCGGCATTGCGGTCGCCATACCCGAGGGCCGGCAGACGCGATATGAGATCGCCGACCCGCACCTGTCGCGGGCACTGACCGCCCTGGTCGACACCACCCTGGCGGTCAACGAGGACGCACCCTGCCTCGACCCGGCCTGCTCGGTGCCCGGTTGCTGCGAGACGGGTGCGGGCGCATGATCCTGTCCTCGGTCCTGCAAGCGATCGGCTTGTTCCTCGCCACCAACATCGACGACATCATCATCCTCTCGCTGTTCTTCGCCCGAGGCGCCGGTGAGCGCGGCACCACCGCCCGCATCCTCATCGGGCAGTACCTCGGGTTCATCGGCATCCTCGGTGCGGCCGTGCTGGTGGCCCTGGGAGCCGGGGCGTTCCTGCCCCCGGAGGTCATCCCGTACTTCGGCCTCATCCCGCTGGGCCTGGGGTTGTGGGCCGCCTGGCAGGCTTGGCGCGGGGGCGACGACGACGACGACGCGAAGATCGAAGGCAAGAAGGTCGCCGTGTGGACCGTCGCCGCGGTGACCTTCGCCAACGGCGGAGATAACATCGGCGTCTACGTCCCAGTGTTCCTTAGCGTGGGCACGGCCGCCGTGATCGCCTACTGCGTCGTGTTCCTCGTGCTGGTGGCGGTGCTCGTGGGCTTGGCCAAGTTCGTTGCCACCCGCCGACCGATCGCGGAGGCGCTGGAGCGCTGGGAGCACATCCTGTTCCCGCTCGTCCTCATCGGCCTCGGCATCTTCATCCTGGTCAGCGGCGGAGCCTTCGGGCTCTGACTCGACCGGGGATGCTGCACCAAGGTGCGCATGACCCGTGCGGCACCACACAATCGAAACGGCGAAGGATGTACATCCATTGAATGCGGACCAGATGCCGTCAGAGGCCGCGGACCCGGACTTGCCGCGCGCACTGATCGCGGATGGCGATGTGACCCAGGCCACCGATGCGAGCGCGCCCTCGGCGGCGGCCGGCGCTACCGCCTCGCGATGGGACGGCCGACCACGTCGTCGAGCGGCCATGCTGGGATTCGTTGTGGCCCTCGTCGCGGGTTCGGTCGATCAGCTCACCAAGGTCTGGGCGGAGGCGACGCTCGCCCTAGGAGAGCGGCAGCCCTTGCTCGGCGACCTGCTCGCCATTCAGCTTGCCTTCAACCCCGGCGCGGCGTTCTCGCTGGGCGCCAGCGCCACCCCGATCATCACGGTCATAGCCATTGCCGGCTCCGCGGTCGCTGCTTGGCTCATCGGGAGGACGACGTCGCTGCCCTGGGCGGTGGGACTCGGACTGATCCTCGGTGGCGCCTTCGGGAACGTGGTCGATCGCCTGACACGAGCCCCTGGTCCGGGTAGGGGCCACGTCGTTGACTTCATCGCCTATGCCGACTGGTTCATCGGAAACGTCGCAGACGTCTTCGTCTTTGCTGGCTTGGCGCTGTGCGTGATCCTGGCGGCCAATGGCAAGCGAATGCGTCCCGAGCACGCGCCGCGGTCCACCTCCTAGCGGCACGAACTCCACCGACGCCGCGCCGAGCGCGCCAGCCGAGGCCGCTTTGAACGCTGGAGAGCGATGACGCCGCTGGCCCATCCTCCAGGAGCTTTGAACGCTGGAGAGCGATGACGCCGCTGGCCCATCCTCCAGGAGCTTTGCCTGGCCCCGGAGACGGACCACTGAGGGAAGCTCCGTCGCCCTGAAATACCCCGGAACGAGAGCCTCGAATCTGACCGAGTCCGGAGCTATAGCGTCAAGTTGCTACAGCGCAGGTTGCCAGTCGAGATCATTGAGCGGTCGCGCGAGGAAAGATGTCGTGCCACGAGTCCACAGGACGTATGGCCGTCGGTCGCCAAGCTCGTCGAGCGCAGAGGGCCATTCCTTGTCGCCGGGGATCAGCGTGCCGATACCGGCGCGCTCGGCGTCGACGATGCGCTGCTCAAGTGTCTGAGCGTCTGAGCGCTCGAACTGGGCGCGCCACACCTGAGCGTCAACAGCACTGAGGCCTGTCACGGCGTCATCACGCTCGGCGAGTCGGAGCACCTCAAGCGCTCCCAGGTCGCCCAGGAGACGGCCTGTCACGGCGTCGTCTGGCTCGACGATCATCGACAGCAGCATCCGTGCTGTGCGCTCGTCCTGGACTACCTGGCTCAGGGTCGTCGTCATCGTCGGGTCCTCTCACTCGTATAGAGAGGTGCGCGCGGCGACGCGGGGAGCCCGAGGGCGAGGGTTCCATGAACGCCGACCCCGGCGTACAGTGGATGGTGAGGCAGGTTCTCCTCATATTGCGGGTCCTCCGGGACGGCCTTCGGGCACTCACACACGTTCTGCCTCCTCGACGGAGTAACACGTGTGACGAGAGGCCGTCATGTTCCGCCTTATCTGGACGCTCAGCGTTCACACTCGCGACTATCTGCACCGCTACATGCCGAGCAACCGGCTGCTCGCTGCCATCCGCACCCGTCGCGGACTCAAGTGGGGGATACCCGCGATGCTGGTCGCGCTTCCGTACATCCTGATCGCCAGCGTCTGCTCTGGCGCGGCAGCCGACGGCGGCCCCGGCTGGCTCCACCTAATCGTGCTGTGGGCCTGCTGGAACGCACTGAAGTTCATCATCATGGGACCCGTGAGCGTCGTCTTGCTCATCCGCGCGCGCCTGCGCGAGGCCGCGAACCGTCGTCACCAGCGCCGCGAAGCGGTCGCCGAAGCAGACACTCGTGTGCCGGTCCTTCGTTCCTAGGCTCAACCGCCCACGGCAGCGGATGCTGTGATGCTAGAACCACGGCGCCCGCCAGGCCGGATCACGACACCGTGCGAAGCGAGCGCTTGCCGGACTGCCTGAGGCCCCACCCCAACCTTCACGCCGACCTCTACCAGCGTCAACCCGCTGAGGTAGAGGTCGGCTGCTTCGTGGATGCGGGCAGGATCGAACCGCCCGCGGCGGATCGTCACCTCCCGACGGGTGAGGTGCATGGCGACCGTGCGGCGGTTCACTCCGAAGCGGGATGCCAACTCGACGAGCGTCGCGCCCTCGCGATACTGCGCTACCAAATCGTCGACCTGCTCCGGGCGAAGGAGGGTTTGAGCCATCCAAGTGATCGCACCATCCGACCCCTGGAGTCGGAAACGGTAGGCTCGGAGGAACGCTGGTCGTGGTCGTAGAAGCCCCGTGACCTGCGCAAAGACAGAGTTTTCAGGTGTGGGCAGGGGTTCTCAAACTCTCTACGGAGGTCCACAGACTGGAGAGCCCCGCTTCGGCGGGGCTTTCTGCATGTCGCCGCGCGGGGGAGGATGGCGACGTGAAGCGAGCGCGGGTGACGAGCAGCGTGCTGCGCTCGATCGGCTACGACAAGGGCTCGAGCACGCTCGAGGTCGAGTTCGAGGACGGCGACGTCTACCGCTACTTCCTCGTGCCCGCGCGCGTCTACGCGGGCCTCATGGCGACGGCTGACGCCGGCGAGAGCGTGGGCCGCTACTTCAACGAGCACGTGAAGGCGCCCGGCTACCCGTTCGAGCAGCGCTGAGGCAGAGGCGGACTAGCGCCGCACGACGTCGGGCACCTGCGCCCCGAGCAAGTGGTCTTCGCGATCGATCCAGTAGCGGCGCTTGAGGCGCAGCGCGACGACGCTCGACGCGGCCCGCACCTCCTCGCGCCCGCCGAGGTCCTCGCGGACGAAGCGCGCGAGGTCCTCCGGCCCGGCGAAGACGGCGTAGAGGCTGATCGGGGTGTCGCCCGTGACGGTGCTGAGCAGCCGCACGTTCGGGTGATCGGTGAGCGACGCCAGCACCTGCTGCAGCCCGCTCGGACGCGCGTCGATGCTCACGACGGCGTTGAGCGGGAAGCCCAGCAGCTCCGGCTGGATCTCGACGCGCGGGAAGACCGCGCCGGTCTGGAGCAGCATCCGGATCGCTCGAGCGGCCGTCGACGGCGACGTGTCGAGCTTCCGCGCGACCTCCGCGGCCGAGACGCGCGCATTCGCGCCGAGCTCGCGCATCGCGAGCAGCTCGAGCTCCGAGAGCTGCTCGAGATCCTGCAGCGGCGCCTCGGTCACGGGGGTGACGTGCTCCTCGAGCGCCGCGGTCTGCTCGGGGCTCAACCGCTGGAAGCGCCACGACTGCCCGACCTTCGCGGGCTCGAGGATCATGCGGCTGTCGACGGCGCGCACGCCCGGGATCGAGGGGATGCGCTCGGCGAGCAGCTGCTCGGAGTCGGAGCCGCGGAGCGGGTACAGGTGCGCGTAGATGTCGGCAGGGCCGCTCGCGTGCATCGCGAACTGGATGTCGGGGATGGTGAGCAGCTGCGCGAGCACGTCGCGCGACTGCCCGGGCGCCGAGGTGATCCAGAGCTCGAAGGGATTGCTCGAGGTGATGAGCTGCCACGCGTAGCGACCGACGGTGCGCAGCAGCCGCTCCTGCTGCAGCCGTGCGAGGCGGCGGCTCGCGGTGCTCGTGGGGATGCCGAGCAGCTCGGCGAGCGCGGCCGTCGGCACGCGCGGCGCGATGTGCAGCGCCGCCGCGATGTCGAGGTCGGTCTCGTCGAGGAGGCCGCGGTGCGGGCTGCTGCGCTGCATCGGGCCAGACTAGCCAGTCCGGTGACCTCCGGTCGCGCCTCGCGGATGCGCCGGGATGCGGTCGATCATTCCGTTACAAGGCTGTGACATGACGGAAACGCCCATAGAGGTTGTGCACCGCTTAGGTTCTTCCTAAGATCATGCGCATCGATGACATAGCGTCGTCGTTCCGCGATGGAGGGGAGCCGGCATGGAGCCGAAGCAGCCGTGGCAGTGGAGCGAAGCCGAGTGGCGAGCGCACGTCGAGCACGTGCGCGCCGGCCGCGCGCTCGTCGACCCGGATCCCTCGAAGCGCTGGCCGGGCGGTGCGAAGGTCGCCGTCGCGCTCTCCTTCGACTCCGACCACGAGACGCCCGCGCTCCGCGACGGCGAGACGTCGCCGGGCCGCATGGCGCAGGGCGAGTACGGCGCTCGCGTCGGCGTGCCGCGCATCCTCGAGCTCCTCCGCAAGCACGAGGCACCCTCCTCCTTCTACATGCCCGCGGTGTGCGCGCTGCTGCGGCCCGACGAGGCGCCCGGCTACGTCGCGGCGGGCCACGAGGTCGGCATCCACGGCTGGATCCACGAGCGCAACACGCTCCTGAGCCGCGACGACGAGCTCGAGCTCATCGTGCGGGCCCTCGACGTCTTCGAGTCGCAGCTCGGCTACCGGCCCACCGGCATCCGCACGCCCTCGTGGGACTTCTCGGGCAGCACGCTCAGCGTCATCCGTGAGCTCGGCTTCGTCTACGACTCCTCGCTCATGGCCGACAACGAGCCCTACGAGCTCGTCGAGCACGGCGAGCGCACCGGCGTGATCGAGATCCCCGTCGAGTGGACGCGCGACGACGCGCCCTACCTCATGATGGACCGCTACGGCGGCCTCCGCCCCCACATGCCGCCCCGCCAGCTCCTCCAGATCTGGATCGACGAGTTCGACGCCGCGCGCGCCGAGGGCGGCCTGTTCCAGCTCACCCTCCACCCGCACATCATCGGGTACCGCTCGCGGCTGAAGATCCTGGACGACCTCCTGGCGCACATCCGCTCCTTCGACGACGTCTGGATCGGCACCCACGCCGACATCGCGACGCACGTCAGCCCCCTCCTGCAGGACATCTCCCGAGAAGAGCACGCATGACCACCACCGCAACGAGCCCGGCCGTCGACGGCACGAAGCTCACCAAGAAGGGCAAGAAGGCCCTCATCGCCGGCAGCATCGGCAACGCCGTCGAATGGGTCGACTGGGCCATCTACACGACGTTCTCGTCGATCTTCGCCCACCACTTCTTCCCGCCGGGCAACGACGCCGCGGCCCTCCTGTCGACCCTCGCGATCTTCGCGGTCGGCTTCGTCATGCGCCCCGTCGGCGCTGCGGTCATGGGCGCCTACGCCGACCGCCACGGCCGCAAGAAGGGCCTCGTGCTGACCATCGGCCTGATGGCCGGTGCGACGCTGCTCATCGGCCTCTCGCCGACCTTCGACCAGGTCGGCATCATCGCCCCGATCATCCTCGTCGCGGCGCGCATGGTGCAGGGCTTCGCCGCGGGCGGCGAGTTCGGCTCGTCCTCGGCGTTCATCGTCGAGTCGGCCGCGCCGAAGCGCCGCGCCTTCGCGGGCTCGTGGCAGCAGGTCTCGGTCGGCGCCGGCGTGCTGATCGCCTCGGGCATCGGCACGATCATCACCTCGACGCTGCCCGAGGAGGCCGTCGACAGCTGGGGCTGGCGCCTCGCCTTCGTGATCGCCGCGTCGCTCGGCTTCGTCGGCCTGTGGCTGCGCCGCGCCGTCGAGGACACCGACTCGTTCGAGCTCGCCAAGACGCGCAACGCCGAGGCGGGCGAGAAGCGCAACGCGCTCTTCCGCATGTTCGTCGAGCACCCGAAGGCCGTGCTGCGCGTCTTCGGCATCACGATCGCCGGCACGCTGCTCTACTACATGTGGGTCAGCTACATGCCGACGTACGCGTCGGTCGCGACGGGCATCCCGCTCAACCTCGCGCTGCTCGCGAACTTCATCTCGATGGTCGTCTTCCTCGTGCTGCTGCCGTTCGCCGGCATCCTCTCCGACAAGATCGGCCGCAAGCCCACGATGGCCGCGTTCGCTGGCGGCTTCCTGATCTTCTCGTGGCCCGCGTTCCAGCTGCTGAACGGCGACTTCTGGATGCTGCTCGCGATCGAGCTCGTCGGCATCGTGCTGCTGCTCGGCTACTCGGCCAACTGCGCCGTCATCATGGCCGAGCAGTTCCCGCCGGAGGTGCGCGCGACCGGCATCGGCCTGCCCTACGCCCTCGCGGTCGCCGTCTTCGGCGGTACCGCGCCCTACATCACGACGTGGATGAACACGAACGGCTACGGGGGCTGGGTGTGGCTCTACTGCGCCGTCGCCGCCGCGATCGGCCTCGTCGTCTACCTGACGATGCCCGAGACCAAGGGCAAGAAGCTCGACTGATGCGGCACGCGCTCATCACCGGCGCCGGCAGCGGCATCGGCAAGGAGGTCGCCCTCGCGTTCGCGCGCGGGGGCGACGCCCTGACGCTCGCCGACCTGCACGCCGAGCCGCTCGAGGCCGTCGCGGCTGAGGCGCGCGAGGCGGGTGCGCCGCGCGTCGAGGTCGTGCCGATCGACCTGCGGGGCGAGACCGCCCACGACGAGCTCATCGAGGCGGCGTGGTCGGTCGCGCCGATCGACGTGCTCGTCTCGAGCGCGGGCGTCTACCCGGCGACGCCGTTCCTCGAGCTCGACGCCCGCGCGTGGGACTTCGTGCTCGACGTCAACACGCGCGCACCGGTCCTCCTCACCGTCGCGCTCGCGAAGCGCGCGATCGAGGCGGGCCGCCCCGCGAGCATCGTGAGCATCTCGTCGGGCGCGGCGCTGCGGGCTCGCCCGGGCGCCGCCCCCTACTCGACGTCGAAGGCCGCCCTCGAGGCCGCCACTCGCGCATCCGCCCTCGAGCTCGGCCGGTACGGCATCCGGGTCAACGCGGTCGCGCCCGGCTTCGTCGAGGTCGACAGTGCCGTCAACCCGGTGACGGACAAGTACGCGGATGCGGTGGGCGACACCCCGCTCGGACGTCGCGGCCGCCCCGACGACATCGCGCGCGCGGTCGTCTGGATCGCGGGCGACGAGGCGGAGTGGATCACGGGCGAGGTGCTGCGCGTCGACGGGGGATCGTCGACCGGCGCCTGGCACCTGCCGCAGCATTGGACGGCCCTCGGCCGAGAAGGAGACGCAGACGCATGACCTCGAAGTACACGATCGTCGGTGCCGGCGCGATCGGCGGCACCCTCGGAGTGCACCTGCACCTCGCGGGCGCCGACGTGCAGCTCATCGACGCCGACCCGGCGCACGTCGCGGCGGTGCGCGAGCACGGCCTGCGCATCGAGCAGCCGAGCGGCGCGCTCGAGGCGCGGCTGCCGATCTCGACGCCCGATGAGGCGCCCGAGGAGCTCGGCGCCGTGCTGCTCGCGGTCAAGGCGCAGGCGACGGACGACGTCGCCGCGTGGATCGCGCCGCGGCTCGCCGCCGACGGCTGGGTCGCGTCGATGCAGAACGGGCTCAACGAGGCGACGATCGCGCGCCACGTCGGCACCGAGCGCACCGTCGCCGCCTTCGTCGACCTCTTCGCCGACGTCATGGCGCCCGGCGTCATCAAGGACGGCGGCATCGGCGCGATCGCGCTCGGCGAGTACGCCGGCGGCGTGAGCGATCGGGTGCGCACGCTCGCGGAGGACCTCCGCCACTGGGGCGAGCCGATCGTGAGCGACAACGTCGAGGGCTTCCTGTGGTCGAAGCTCGGCTTCGGCGCGATGCTCGTCGCGACGGCGCTCGCCGACGACGACATGGGCGACCTGATCGACCGCCACCGCGTCGGCATGCACGCGCTCGTGCGCGAGGTGCTGACGGTCGCCGCGAAGCAGGGCATCGCGCTCGAGAGCTTCGACGCGTTCGTGCCCGAGCAGTACCTCGGCACGGACGCCGAAGCCGACGCCGCGACCGACGGCCTCGTCGCGTGGCTCGCGACGCAGACGAAGAAGCGCTCGGGCATCTGGCGCGACATCGCTGTGCGCGGCCGCCGCACCGAGGTGCCGACCCAGTACACGCCCGTGCTCGACGACGCCGCGCGGCTCGGCGTCGAGGCGCCGCTCACCGCGTGGCTCGTCGACGCGATCGTGCGGCTCGAGACGGGGCAGACCGAGATGTCCGAGGCGCACCTCGACGAGCTCGACCGGCTGGCGGCACGGTGAGCGCGGTCGCCGAGTACCTGGCGGATGCGCGGGCCCAGATGGTCGCGGACCTCACCGCCTACATCGAGCAGGAGACGCCCTCCGACGACCTCGCCGCGCTCGACGCCGGCCTCGCCTGGGTGCGCGGCTGGCTCGGCGAGCGCATCGGCGAGCCCGCCGAGGAGCGGCGCGTCGACGGCGGCGAGCACGGCGACGTCGCGGTGCTCGACTACGCGGCGTCCGGCGGTGGCGAGGGCCGCGTCGCGGTGCTGTGCCACTACGACACCGTGTGGCCGCTCGGCACGCTCGAGGGCTGGCCCGTGCGCATCGACGGCGACCGGCTCACCGGGCCCGGTGCGTTCGACATGAAGGCCGGGCTCGTGCAGGTCGTGTGGGCGATCCGCGCAGCCCGCGAGGCCGGGCTGCCGCTGCCGGCCATCCGGCTCGTGCTGAACGGCGACGAGGAGACCGGCTCGCCCGCCTCCCGCCCCGTGATCGAGGCCGAGGTCGCCGACTGCGACGCCGTGCTCGTCTTCGAGGCGAGCGCCGAGGGCGCGCTCAAGACCGCGCGCAAGGGCGTCGGCATCTTCCAGGTGACGACGCGCGGCATCGAGGGCCACGCGGGCCTCGACCCCGAGCGCGGCGTGAGCGCCATCGACGAGATCGCCCGCGTCGTCGTGCAGCTGCACGGCGCCGCCGACCTCGCCGCCGGCACGAGCGTCAACGTCGGCACGCTGCGCGGCGGCTCGCGCTCGAACGTCACCGCGGGGCTCGCGACCGCCATGGTCGACGTGCGCGTCGCCGACCAGGAGGAGCGCGCTCGCATCGACGGCGTGCTGCAGGCGCTCTCGCCCCGGCATGAGCTCGCCGAGCTCGAGGTCGGCGGCGGCTGGAACCGGCCGGTCATGCAGCGCTCCGAGGGCACCGCGCGGCTCTTCGCGCTCGCCGAGGAGGCCGCGGCCGAGCTCGGCACGAGCATCCGCGAGACGTCGGTGGGCGGCGCGAGCGACGGCAACTTCGCCGCCGCGCTCGGCCTGCCGGTGCTCGACGGGCTCGGCGCCGTCGGCGACGGCGCGCACGCGCGGCACGAGTGGATCAGCATCGCCGGGATGCTCGAGCGCGCCGGCATCGCGGCGCTGCTCCTCGGCAAGCTCGCGAGCGGGGGAGCGCGATGACGGCCGAGGCGACGATCAGCACCACGAGCGTCACGGATGCGATCGACGTCCGCGGCCTGCGCATCCGCAACCGCATCTGGATCGCCCCGATGTGCCAGTACTCCGTGATGGCGTACGACGGCGTGCCGACCGACTGGCATCGCGTGCACTACGGCGCGCTCGCGGCCGGCGGAACGGGCCTGCTGGTCGTCGAGGCGACGGCGATCGCGCCCGAGGGGCGCATCACCCGGCAGGACACCGGGCTCTGGAACGACGCGCAGGTCGAGGCGTGGCGGCCGATCGTCGACTTCGCGCACGGGCAGGGCGCCGCGATCGGCGTGCAGCTGAACCACGCGGGCGCGAAGGCGAGCACGTACGCGGGCTTCGGCCGCGACGGCGACGCGCGCGGCTCGGTGCCGATCGAGGCGGGCGGCTGGCAGACGGTGTCGGCCTCCGACGAGGCGATCCTCGGGCTCGCCGCGCCGCGCGCGCTGACCGTCGACGAGATCGACGGGATCGTCGCCGCCTTCGTGGCCGCTGCGCACCGCGCGGTCGACGCGGGCTTCGACCTCGTCGAGGTGCACGCGGCGCACGGCTACCTGCTGCACCAGTTCCTCTCGCCGCTCACGAATCGGCGCACCGACGCCTATGGCGGCGACCTCGCCGGCCGCGCTCGGCTGCTGCTCGAGGTGGTCGCGGCGATCCGCGCCGAGCTGCCCGAGCTGCCGATCATCCTGCGCATGTCGGCGACCGACTGGACCGAGGGCGGCCTCGACGCCGAGCAGTCGGCGACGGTCGCCGCGTGGGCGTGCGAGGCGGGTGCCGACCTCGTCGACGCCTCGTCCGGCGGCGCGGTGCTCGCCGACATCCCCGTGGGCCCCGGCTACCAGGTGCACCTCGCCGAGCGGATCGGCGAGGAGGGCGTGCCGGTCTCGGCCGTCGGCCTCATCGAGACGGCCGAACAGGCGGATGCGGTGGTGCGGGCCGGGGTGGACGCCGTGCGCGTGGGCCGTGCGGCCCTCCGCGACCCGTTCCTGCCGATCCGGTGGGCGCGCGAGCTCGGCGCCGACGTCGACTGGCACCCGCCGCAGTACGCCCGCGCCTACTGACGGGGCGCTCCCAGCCGCGCGGAGCACCATGGCGGCATGAGCGACTTCGAGGTCGGCGACCACGTCAGCTGGAACTCCGAGGCGGGCCGCGTGCGCGGCACGATCACGAAGGTGCACAAGAGCGACTTCGAGTTCATGGGGCGCACGCGGCGCGCGTCGAGCGACGAGCCGCAGTACGAGGTCAAGAGCGACAAGACCGACCACCTCGCGGCGCACAAGGGCTCGGCGCTCCGCAAGCTGAAGAGCTGACCGCGGCGCGCCTGCCGCATCACGCGAAGCGGACCCCTTCTCGGCAGCGGGACCCGAGATCTCGGGTCCGGCTGCCGAGACCGGGTCCGTGTCGCGTGACGGACTTGGGGCGGGCGCGGCCGGCCGTCAGAGCCGCGGAGCGACGACGAGCGCGACGATCGCGGGGAGTGCATCGGTGGACTTCCTCGAGACGTGACTCCGGCTGGGGACCGGTGCGCTCATTGTCACCCATCCGCCGCGCATCCGGGTAGCGCGCCGGGCAGCCGACCCGCGCGGCTACGGCGCCACGACCCTGCGCACGAAGGCCCGCGGGCGCATGATCAAGCGGCCATGCCATGCCGGCCCGAGGTCGAGGAGATCCGCGTCGCTCGTGACGATGATCAAGGCATCGACGGCCGGATCGCGAGCCAACGAGACGATCGCGTTGTCCTCGAAGTCACGCACGCCGTGGTCGCGCGTTGTCGGCTCGATGACCCCGCCGCCCGAGAACTCGCACATCTCGACGACCGCCGCGCAGAAGGCCTCGATCGTCGCTTCGGTGTGGCCGGTGAGGCGCATGACGCGGGCGACGTTGCGCAGGATGTGCGGCGAGCAGTACAGGCGGAAGCGCGCGGAGAAGGCCAGTGCGACCGCGTCGGCGGATGCATTGTCGGTCGTGGGCGGGACGTCGGGCAGCAGGGGCCAGCTGCCATCGTCACCGAGGATGTAGTCGAGGTAGACGTTGACGTCGAAGACGACCGCGGTCGCCTCGTCGATCATGTCGCTGCAGACTCGCGGATCATGTCGAGCACCTCGTCGGCCGAGTAGCGGCGCCCGCCGCGCTCTTCTCTCGCCCGGTCGCGGATCGCGTGCAAGCGCTCGAGGCGAAGCCTGCCCTGGAACTCACGGACCGCCAGCCGGAGGAACTCGCTGCGATTGCCGTTGCCGAAGTGCTCCACCACCTCGTCGAGCGCAGGGCGCAGATCGTCGGAGACCGCGATCCCTACCGTCTTCGCTCCCATGCCGACCTCCCGTTGCCTACGCCTAAGCAACATCCAGGATACGCCGCGCGAGCGGGCGCGGCAAGGGACGCGGTGCCGGGTCGCAATGGAGTTCCGTCACTGTGCGGTCTGCCGACCTCAAGAGCAGCAGAGTGCCGACACTCTGCTGCCCCGGAACCGCAGAGTGCCGACACTCTGCTGTTCCGGGCCCGCAGAACAGCAGAGTTCCGGCACTCTGCGGGCGCCGCGCCGTGCCGAGCGCGACGCGGGCTGAGCGGCTACGCGGTCGGGGCGACGCCGCGGGCCGCGTCGCGATCGCGCAGGATCGCCGGCAGCACGATGTGCGCGTCGGGGATCATGCCGGGGGTCACGCGCTTGCGGAACACCCAGTAGCTCCACGCCTGGTAGCCGAGGATGATCGGCAGGCTCACCGCGGTGATGACCGTCATGACGCCGAGCGTGTAGGGGCTGCTCGACGCGTTCATGAGCGTGAGGTCGAACGCCGGGTCGATCGTCGAGGGCAGCACCTTCGGGAAGACGCCCGCGAAGATCGCCGCGACCCCGAAGAGCCCGAACGCCGCGTAGCCCGTGAACGCGAGTCCCTCGCGCCGCGCCCGCGCCTGCACCCAGCCCCATGCGCCGCCGACCACCGCGAGCAGTACGAGCGCCCACGAGAGCGGGTTGCCGCCGTGCTCGAGCTGCACCCAGACGGCCCAGATCGCCGCGGGCACGAGGCACGCGGGTGACCACCGCTCGGCGAACACCGCCGCGCGCGACCGCACCGACCCATCCGCCTTGAGCGCCAGGAACGTCGAGCCGTGCGCGAGCGAGAAGCCCACGACCGCGAGACCGCCGACGATCGCCGGCCAGCCGAACCACACGAACGGGCCGCCGACGCGGTCGCCGTTGCCGTCGATCGGCAGCCCGAGCGTCGTGAGCGCGAGCATCGCGCCGACGCAGAACGCGGCGATGAGCGAGCCGATGCCGATGCCGGCCGTCCACGCCGAGCGCCACCGCTGCGTGTGCACCTTGCCGCGCCACTCGATCGACACGGCGCGCAGGATGAGCCCGACGAGCGCGAGCGTGAGCGGCACGTAGAGCGTCGAGAAGAGGGATGCGTACCACTCCGGGAAGGCGGCGAACGTGCCGGCGCCGGCGGTGATGAGCCACACCTCGTTGCCGTCCCACACGGGTCCGATGGTGTTGAGCATGACGCGGCGCTCGCGCTCGTCGCGCGAGGCGAACAGCATGCGCATGCCGACGCCGAGGTCGAAGCCCTCGAGCAGCAGGTAGCCGATCCAGAGCACGGCGATGAGCACGAACCAGGTGATGGCGAGCGGTTCCATGGCGGATGCCTCCAGTGCGGTCGGGCGGATCAGTTGCGGATGCGGTCAGTAGGCGAAGGCGAGCACGTCGTCCCGCTCGCCGTCAGGTCGGTCGCCCGGGTCGTCGCCGCGGTCGTGCCGCGGCGCGAGCTCGGGCATGGCGCTCGCGACCCCGCCGCGCACGTACTTCACGAGCAGGAAGATCTCGACCACCATGAGCACCGCGTAGACGGCGGTGAGCGTGATGACGGAGAAGAGCAGCTCGCCGATCGTGACGCCGGGCGAGACGGCCGCGGCAGTGAACATGAACACCCCGTCGATGCCCGAGGGGTCGGGGTTCGGCGCGACGACGAACGGCTGGCGGCCGATCTCGGTGAAGATCCAGCCGGCGATGTTGCCGGCGAACGGCGCGAGGATCCCGAGGATCGCGAGCCGCATGATCCACGGCGACGACGGCACGGTGCCGCGGCGCGTGAGCCACAGCGCGACGAGCGCGCCGAAGGCCGTGATGCCGCCGAGCCCGATCATGAGCCGGAAGCCCCAGTAGGTGACCCACATCGGCGGCACGTAGTTCACCTCGGTGCCGGCGAACGAGCCGTAGAGCTCGTCGTCGGGGATCGTCTCGCCGTACTGGTTCACGTACTGCGGCTCGAGGTCGGTGATGCCGGGCATGTCGGCGCCCCACTCGCCGGTGCCGAGGAAGCCGAGCACGCCGGGGATCTCGATGAGCGTGACGACGTCGCGGCAATCCGTCGTGCCGGGGTCGCCGATCGAGAGCACCGAGAACGACGAGCCGGTGTGGCACGCGGCCTCGGCCGAGGCCATCTTCATCGGCTGCTGCTCGTACATGAGCTTGCCCTGCCAGTCGCCCGTGAGCGCCGTGCCGCCGAAGGCGACGATCGCGACGACCGCGCCGGCGCGCAGCGACCAGAGCCACACCCCGTGGTCGGTGCGGTCGCGACCCGGCACCGAGGCCACCTCGCCGACGATGACGCGACCCGACGCATCCGTCGTATCGATCCCGTCGTGGCGCCGCCGCCAGAGGTGGTACCAGGAGATGCCGATGAGGAACATGCCGGCGACGATGAGCGCGCCGAAGATCGTGTGGGTGAAGGCGGCGATCGCCGTGTTGTTCGTCAGCACCGCCCAGATGTCGGTCATGACCGGGCGGCCCTCGGCGGTCATCTCCACGCCGACGGGGTGCTGCATCCACGAGTTCGCGACGATGATGAAGTAGGCCGAGAGCCACGAGCCGATCACCGCGCACCACAGCGCCGCGAGGTGCAGGCCCTTGCGCAGGCGCCCCCAGCCGAAGATCCAGATGCCGAGGAACGTCGACTCGGCGAAGAACGCGAGCAGCCCCTCGAGCGCGAGCGGGGCGCCGAAGACGTCGCCGACGAAGCGCGAGTACTCGCTCCACGCCATGCCGAACTGGAACTCCTGCACGAGGCCGGTGGCCACGCCGAGGATGAAGTTGATGAGGTAGAGCTTCCCCCAGAACTTCACCATGCGGAGGAACTTCTCGTCGCCGGTGCGCACCCAGATCGACTGCATGACGGCGATGGCCATGCCGAGCCCGAGCGTGAGCGGCACGAGCATGAAGTGGTAGACGGTCGTGATGCCGAACTGCCACCGGGCGATGTCGAGCGCTTCCACGCCGACCCTCCTTCGCTGCGCTGAGTTCTACGCCGCGTAGAACCACTTCTACACAGCATAGAAGAAGTTCGACTCGTTGTAGAATCGGATTCACGACGGATGCGTCACACTGGCCCGGGAGGCACGATGCGCAAGAACATGCCCGCGCTCGGCGAGCTCGAGCGCGTCGTGATGGACGCCGTCTGGGACTCGCCGGAGGCCCTCTCGGCGTACGACGTCCAGCAGCAGCTCGAGGCCGCCGGCCGCCCGCTCGCGGCGACGACGCTGCTGACGGTGCTCTCGCGGCTCGAGAAGAAGGGCTTCGTCGCCTCCGACCGCACGGTGCGGCCCTACCGCTACTCGCCGGTCGCCTCACGCGCCGACCACGTCGCCGAGCTCATGCACGAGGTGCTGGGCGAGTCGCGCGACCGGATGGCCGTGCTCGAGCGCTTCGTCGGCTCGGTCTCGGAAGAGGACGCCGCCGTGCTGCGCAAGCTCCTCCGCGGCGACGGCTGAGCGGATCGCTCGTGCCCGTGCCGCCGATCGCCGCTGCCGCGGTGCCGGGCGGTGCCCTCGTGATCCCGCACGGCGCGATCGTGTGGGGCGCGGCGATGCTGTGGCTCGTGGCGCTCATGCTCGCGTGGCCCGTGCCGGTGTGGCTCTCGCGCGCGGCGTGGCCGATGCGCGCGCCCGTGATCGCGCTGCTCGTGTGGCAAGCGGTAGGACTCGCGGGAGGCCTGTCGATGATCGGCGCGCTCGCGCTCACGGGCTTCGCGATCGCGCCCGGCCGGCCGTGGCTCGCCGTGATCCCGGCGGCCGTCTTCACGATCTACCTGCTCTCGCACCTCGCGGTGACGATCGTGCAGGTCACGGCGCAGCGCCGCCGGCACCTGCAGCTGCTCGACATGCTCTCGTCGCCGCACCCGACGCGGGCGCGCACGCGCGTGCTCGACGACGCGGTGCCCGTCGCCTACTGCCTGCCGCGCGGCGCCGGCTCGGTGACGGTGCTCTCGCAGGGGCTGCTCGACCGGCTCGACGCCGATGAGCTCGTCGCGGTGATCGCGCACGAGCGCGCGCACGTCGAGCAGCGGCACGACCTGCTGCTGCTCGCGTTCCGCGCCTGGCGCTCGGCGCTGCCGTGGTTCCCGGTCGCGGCGCTCGCCGACGCCGAGGTCGCCGCGCTCGTCGAGATGCTCGCCGACGACCACGCGCGCCGCGAGGTGCGCGACGAGGTGCTCGCGCGGGCGATCCTGCAGGTCGGCGCGAGCGGTGTGCCGGGGGCAGAGGTCGACGCGGCGGGGTCGTCGCGGGGGAGCGACCGCTTCAAGCGGCTGGTCACGTAGCGCGCAGGCCGGGCGCCGGCTGTCGGTGCGCCTTCGCGCGCGCGGGTGTGCACGCTCTTGCGGCTTGGGCGCGCTGCAGACCGCAAGTCGGTGCACATTGCCGCGGCTGGAGACGCACCTCGGTCATCGGTGTGCACGCTCTTGTGGCTTCGGCGCGCCGCGGACCGCAGCAGCGTGCACATCGTCGCGTCGTGCGAGTCAGGGGAGGCGCACCACCGCGTCGGCCGGGAGGCGGTCGTCGCGGCGGTGCGAGACGAGCACGACGACGCGGTCGGCCGTCGCCTCGCGGACGTCGTCCATCATCGCCGCGGCCGTCGGGGCATCGAGGTGCGCGGTCGGCTCGTCGAGCAGGATGACGTCGGCGCGGGTGAGCAGTGCCCGCGCGACCGCGAGCCGCTGGCGCTCGCCGCCCGAGAGTGCCGAGCCGCCCGCGCCGACGCGCGTGTCGAGGCCCTCGCCGAGCGAGTCGACGAGCCGGGCAAGCCCCGCCTGCTCGAGCGCCTCGCGCATCGCGGCGTCGTCGGGCGCATCGTCGCGCGTGCGCGCGAGCAGCAGGTTGCCGCGCAGCGTCGAGTCGAAGACGTAGGCGTCCTGAGGGCACCAGCTGACGCGCGAGCGCCAGGCGCGCTCGTCGAGCTCGGTGAGCGGCACGCCTTCCGCCGCGCTCTCCGACAGGTGCAGGGCGTGTCGCTCCGAAGCGTCCGCCATGTCAGCGACTCGCCCTATCTCTGCGGTGGGGGAGACGGTGGCGGGGGCGGCAGCGGCGCGCACGGCGCCGCACTCCACCGGCAGCGCGCCCATGACCGCCGAGAGCAGCGTCGACTTGCCCGAGCCCGAGGGGCCGTCGAGCACGAGCCAGCGGCCCCGCTCCGCGCGGCCCGACACGTCGGCGACCGCCGGCTGCGGCATGCCGGGGTAGCGCACGCTGACGTCGTCGAGCGAGACGGCGGCGACCGGCGAGGGCGGCTCGGCGTCGCCCCACGCCGGCTGCGGCGCGGGCCGCAGCACGGGCGCGAGCCGCGCGAGCACCGCGCGCAGCGCCGGCACGCGGTGCGCGGCCGCGACGAGGTCGCCGAGCGGCTCGAGCAGCGCGAGCGTGAGGAGCGCGATGACGGATGCGGCTGCGGCCGTCAGCGTCGGGGCCAGCACGGGCACGAAGCACGCGAGCGCCGCCAGGGCGGCGGTGACGACGGCCGAACCGAGGCCGGCGGACCACGCGCCCCGACGCTCGGCGGCCGAGAGCTGCGCGCTCGCCTCGTCGAGCTGCGCGAGCGCCGCGCCCGCGACGCCGTTGCCGCGGAGGTCTGGCGCGGCGGAGGCGAGCGCCGCGGTGCCGCGCACGATCCGCGACCGGGCGCCGACGCGCGCGGCGGCAGCGCCGCGCTCCGACCAGATGGCGAGCGCCGACGCGACGATCGTCGCGATCGCGAGCGTCAGCACGACGATCCACGTCAGCTGCGGCGCGACGAGGGCGGTCGTCACGCCGGTGCCGGCGATCACGAGCACGCCGACCGCGATCGGCGGCAGCACGCGCGGCAGCTGGTCGCGCAGCTCGTCGGCGAGCGTCACGAGGTAGTCGAGCGGCGCGCCGCCCTCGAGCAGTCGCCGTGAGCCGGCGCCGCGCGCCGCGATCGATCGCCACAGCCGCACGCGCAGCAGGTCGACGACCTTGAAGGCGGCGTCGTGGGTCAGCAGCCGCTCGGCGTAGCGGCCGACCGAGCGGAAGATGCCGAACGCGCGCACGCCCACGATCGCGAGCAGCAGCATCATGATGTGCTCCTCGATGCTCGCGCGCACGATGAGCCAGCCCGAGACGGCGGTGAGGGCGAGGCCCATCGAGACGGCGATGACCGCCATCGCGATCGAGCCGGCCCAGGATGCGACGTGCGGGCGGATGAGGGAGCGGATGGTGAGGCGCGGCCCGCTCCCTGCGCTCGTCGAGCCGCCCGCTACCGCGACCGGAGCTTCGAGACGCGTGCGGCCTGCGGCCGCGCGCTCCTCAGCCAGCGGTAGGGGAGCCGCGCGCTCCTCAGCCAGCGGTAGGGGAGCCGCGCGCTCCTCAGCCAGCGGTGCAGAGGTCAGCGGAGGGGCGCCGACCGGCACGGTCATCGTCGCGAGGGCCGTCGTCTCGGGCTCGTGGCTCGCGAGCACGACGACGGCGCGGTCGGCGCGGCGGAGGATCGCGGCGCGCACCCGCTCGGCGGAGGCGCGGTCGAGGTGCGCGGTCGGCTCGTCGAGCACGAGCAGAGTCGCGCCGGCGTCGGCGCGTGCGAGCGCGCGTGCCACGGCGAGGCGCCGCTGCTCGCCGGGGCTGAGCTCCGCGACGGCCGCGTCGGCGACGTGACCGAGCCCCAGCTCGTCGAGCGCGGCGAGCGGATGGGCGCCGTAGAGCGCGAGCTCGGCGCGGGGTGAGTCGGCGAACACGCGAGGTGCTTGCGGGGCCCAGCCCACTGCATCCGCCCCCACGCCGTGCACGCTGCCGGTGACGACGGCGTCGGCGGGCAACGCGCCCGCGAGCGCGCCGAGCAGGGTCGACTTGCCGGCGCCGGAGGGTCCGGCGATCGAGACGATGCCGGTCAGCTCCGCGGTGATGCCGGCGAAGGTCGGGGCGTCGCGGCCCGCGTACTGCACCGAGAGCGCCTCGAGGCGAATCGGGCCGGAGCCGGAGCCGCCACGCACGTCGGCGGGCGCAGGCCGCTCGAGGATCTCCTGCGAGCGGTCGAGCGCCGAGAGGCCGTCCTGCGAGGCGTGGAAGGCGGTGCCGACCTGCCGCAGCGCCGCGTACGCCTCGGGCGCGAGGATGAGCGCGACGAGGGCGGGCTCGAGCTCCATCGTGCCGTTCAGCAGCCGCAGGCCGAGGAAGACCGCGACGATCGCGACGGAGATGGTCGCGACGAGCTCGAGCGCGAGCGCCGAGAGGAAGGCCCAGCGGAGCGTCTCCTGCGTGCGCTCGCGGTAGCGGCCCTGCAGTTGCTCGAGCGCCTTCGCCTGCTCGTCGACGCGGCCGAGCCCGACGAGCACCGGGAGGCCGCGCGCGAGCTCGGCGAGGTGGTCGGCGAGCCGGGTCAGCGCGGTGAGCGCCTCGTCGGTGCGCTGCTGCGTGTGGCGGCCGATGAGGATCATGAAGAACGGGATGAGCGGGATCGTCACGACGATGATGGCCGCGCTCAGCCAATCGGCGCCGAGCACGCGGAGGCCCACGAGCAGCGGCACGACGGCCGCCGCGATCGTCGCCGGCAGCGACTGCACGTAGTAGTCGTCGAGGTCGTCGAGGCCGTCGGCGGCGAGCACGGCGGTGCCGCCGCCCGCGGCGTCGCCCGCCGCGATCTGCCGCCACAGTCGCCCGCGGATGCGCTGCTTCACCGACGTCGCGATGCGCCGCGCGACGACCGACGTCGCCCACTCGGCGCCCGCGCGCAGCAGCGCGCCCGCGAGCCCGAGCATCACGATGAGCCGCGTCGTCTCGGCGGCGAGGTCGCCCGCCGCGAGCGCGCCGATGCCGCGCGCGATCGCCTCGGCGACGAGCACGAGGCCGGCGGCGCGCAGGGCCGCGAGGAGCCCGAGCAGGTAGACGGGCCCCTTCGGCACCGGCCCGAGCGCGGGCGGGCGGAAGCGGGGTGCGGATGCGGTGCGCTCGGCCTCGAGGACCCACGGGTCGACGCTCGGGGCCGGGGCACGAGGGGCCGCGGAGCGGCTCGTCTGCAGGCGGCTTCTCGTCGGTGCGGCGATGTCAGATTCCGCAGGAGTCACGGATCCAGGATTCCATCGCTGGCTATGCGTCGTCCCGCCTGAGGTTGCGCTGGGCGCGCAGGTAGGCGTCGAGCTCGAACCGTTCGCCGACGGCCACGGCTTGCACCGCGACAGCGTTCGCTTCGTTGGGTGTCAAGCGGTAGACGAGCCGGTAGTTCGGCTTGGGGTTCCGGGGGTCCTCGTCGAAGTACAGCTTGCGGCAGTCGCCGAGGTCACCCGTCGTCGCGCGACGATCGAGGGGCAGGCCCTGCAGCTCCCCTTCGGCCACGAGCGCGAGGAGCTCCATCGCGCGCTTCCGCAGGGCGAGGCTCGGAAGATCGTAGACGTCCTGCTGGAAACCCGGAGCAGCGACGAGCTTGAACGCCACTACTGCGGAAGTGCCACGCCGAGCTCCGCGGCGAGATCATCGAGCGACTCGGTCTCACCGCTCCTCAGACGAGCTCGAGCGATCCGTGCGATCTCGAGATCCTCGAGGAGGGGCACGATCTCCCTGTAGAGATCGAATGGAATGATGGCGGCCTCCGGCCGACGGTGTGCTCCGAAGATGAGCGGTGCAGCGCCCGCCCCCCGCTCGCGGAACTGCCGCACCAAGTCGCCGAGCTCTTCGCGGGCTTCGCGGCTCGTCCTGACCGTCTGCGGTTCGTACGTCGACATGCCGCAAGCATACCGAATGCGTGCGCGAATGTGTACACATTTCTCCGCCAAGTAGGGCCACGTCCCTGCGTTCGGAGGCGGCGCGGACCAACGCTGCCGGCTGCCCGACTTCGCGTACCGCGGAGCGCTCCGCGATGGCGTCGATCTGTACGACAGGGGGGCGGTGGACGAACTGCTCGGCGATTCGCGCCGGTGACTCGCTGCCCGACATCGACCTGCTGCACCTCGCGCACGCTCCACCCCTGAAGACGAAGACGCTCGATCCGACCGCCGACTGACCCCAGTCGGAGTCAGGTCTGCGGTTCCAGCCGGCTACGCCGGGTCACGAGCATCACCGCGACGGCCGCGGTCGCGATCGCGGCGGTCGTGAACGTCGCGGCGGCGTGGTTCGCGACCTCGGCCGAGCCGCCGGGCGCGAGCGCGTAGAGCGCCGAGACGACGCCGATGCCGACGGCGGTGCCGGTGCGCTGCGCGGCGGTGATGAGCGCCGAGGCGATGCCGGCGTCGCGCGGCTCGGTCTGCACGAACGCCGCGTTGGTGTTGGGGCCGACGAAGAGGCCGACGCCGACGCCGATCGCGAGCAGCGGCGCGGCCATGACCGGCAGCGTGACCGCCGTGGGCGGCAGCGCGGCGAGCAGCGCGCCGACCACGGCGAGGCTCACCGCGATGAGCGAGAGGCCGAAGGTGACGGTGCGCACGCCGAAGCGGCGGCTTACCTGCTGCGAGGCGAGTGCGCCGGCCACCGAGCCGAGCGCGAAGGGCGTGACGACGACGCCCGCCTCGAGCGGCGCGTTGCCGAGCGCGTCGATCCACAGCAGCGCGAGCATGAGGAGCGAGGCGGTGAAGCTCGCGAAGCCGAGGAAGGTCGTGACGATGCCGATCGGCAGCGCCCGCTGCCGGAAGAGCCGCAGCGGCACGATCGCGAAGCGCTCCCGGCGCTCCCGTGCGCGCTCCCACAGCGCGAAGGCCGTGAGCAGTCCGACCCCGGCGGCGAGCACGCCGAGGTTGGCGGCGCTCACGCCGCTGCCGAGCGCGAAGGGCAGCACGAGCGCGGTGATGCCGACGCTGAACAGCAGCAGCCCGAGCGGGTCGCGGCCGCGCACGCCGAGCGGGGTGCCGCGCGGGATGACGAGCGCCGCCGCGACCGCCGCGACGACCCCGAAGGGCACGTTGACCCAGAAGACGAGGTGCCAGCCCGACTCGCCGCCGACCTCGAGCAGCAGCCCGCCGAGCATCGGCCCGACGGCGCTCGCGGCGCCGAAGACGGCGCCCATGATCGCGAAGGGCCGCGCGCGCTCGCGCCCCGAGTAGAGCAACTGGATGAGCGCGTTGAGCGGCGTGAGCACGAGCCCGCCAGCGATGCCCGAGAGCACGCGGCCGAGGATGAGCTGCGTCGGGTCGGGCGCGAGCGCGCACCACGCGCTCGCGACGGTGAAGACCGCCACCCCGACGATGAAGACGCGCTTGTGGCCGTAGCGATCGCCGAGCCGCCCGGCCGGCAGCAGCACGACCGCGAAGGCGATCGTGTACGACGTGAGGATGAGCGTCTGCTCGACCGGCCCGGCGCCGAGGCTCTCGCGGATCGACGGCAGCGCCACGTTGATGCTCGTGACGCTCATGAGCGTGAGCGCGGTCGGCAGCAGCAGCACGGTGAGAGCGAGCCAGCGGCGCTTCGGCTGGGCGTGCGTGCTCTCCTGCGAGGCGGCGGTCGGTTCGGGCACGTCGCGCATGGGAGCATCCTCCGCGATGAAGGCTGTCTGCGCGCCGAGGCCCGCGCGCCCATCTGAGCGACGAATCCTCAAGAGTTGCCGAAGAGTGCGTGCCGACCCGGTTCCGCGGCTCGGATCCGTCTTAAGGTCCGGAGCATGTCGTTCGCCGCCCGGCGCCGGCCCGCCGTCCCCGCAGAGCCGCACTCGGCCCGCGCGCGCGACCGCGAGGCCGCGCCCTCGCCGAGCGGTGAGGCGACCCCGTTCGTCGACGAGCTCGATCCTGACACCCTCACGCCCGCGCAGTCGCGCAGCCTGCGCCGTGCGCTCGACGACCTCGCGGCGCAGCGCCACACGCGCCACGGCCGCTGATCTGCGACGGCCGCGAAGTGGTTCGAGGGATGCTCCCTCGACGCCTCGGCGCCGACGGATGCGCTCCGCACCTCGGGCGCGTCCACCCCGGGAGGCGGCGGTTCAGCCCGCCGCGGTCGACCCGTCCGGCTTCGGCACCACCGTCAGCACCCGCCGCACGAAGTCGTCGAGCGCACGCATGTACGTCGCGAGGAACTCCTTCGTCGACTCGACCGTGATGTTGTCGTCGTCGTCGACGAGCCCCTCCTGGTACTGCACGTACGCCTCGATCTCGTTCATGAGCGGCGCGTTGCAGAACGACATGATCGTCTTCAAGTGCTGCTGCCCGACGGCGGTGCCGATCGCGCCGGGGGAGGTGCCGATGATGCCGACGGGCTTCCGCGACAGGGCATTCTCGCCGTAGGGGCGGGATGCCCAGTCGATCGCGTTCTTCAGCGCGCCGGGCACCGAGCGGTTGTACTCGGGCGTGACGATGAGGATGCCGTCGGCCTCGCGGATCTGGCGCTTGAGCTCGAGCGCCTCGGGCGGGTAGTCGCCGTCGCGGTCGTGGTCGTAGAGGTCGAGCTGGTCGATCTCGATGAACGAGCACTGCAGGTCGTCGGGCGCGAGCTTGATGAGCGCCCGAGCGAGCCGGCGGTTGATCGACGAGGCGGAGATGCTGCCGCAGATGACGCCGATCGTGTACGGGGGTTCGTGGTGGTACGTCTCAGCCATGTGGCCAGCATGGCCCCGCGAGCCGCGGAGGTCGACCCCGAGAACGCTGGGAGTGCGTCAGTGGCTGTGGTCGGCGGGGTCGGTGTCGTCCGAGCGCATCGCCTCGATCCGGCGTAGGTCCTCGGGGTGGAGGCCCGCCTCGCCCACGGCGTCGAGCAGTAGCCGCATCTGCCGCTCGATCGCGGGCACGGATCCTGGCTGCCCGGCGTCCTGCACGTGCGAGCGCAGCATGCGCAGCACCCGCAGGAGCGCGGTCGCCACGTCGGGCTCCGTCAGCGACGACTGCCGCAGCTGGTCGAAGGCGTGCGCCACGTACTCGTCGTGCTCGAGGTTCCAGGGCGAGAGCAGCACGCGGCCGGAGCCGTCGCGGAGGCCCGTGGGCGGCAGCGGCGCGACGAGCACCGCGCGCAGCACGGTGCCGAGCCGCAGGATGACCTCGATCGCCGTCGTCGGGTCGTGGATGGCGGGGCTCAGCGCCCGCAGCCCGATGTCGACGAGCTGCCGGATGGCGAAGTCGACGTCCTGCAGCATCGTGCGGGTGTCGGCGATCTCGACTGCCGCCGCGAGCGTGCGGTGCGCCCGCTCCGGCACGGGCGGCGAGACGCGCAGCAGCGGCTCGCCCGCGTGGATGTACGCGCCCACGCGCGTCTCGAGCCGCAGCGTCGTGCCGGGCGGCACCGCGTGCAGCAACCCGGGCACGCTCACCTGGCTCACCCAGCCGCTGCTCTGGCACGGCACGACGATCGCGTCGTCGGCGATGGGGTGATCCTTCGGCTCGACGGGCTCGAGGCCCCGCGGCGCGCGGGAGGCAGCGGCGACGACCTTCTCGCCCTCGACCGCGATCGCCCTCGCGACGTTCCCGACCTGCAGGCTCCGCGCGAGGTGGTCGAGGTGCACGATGATGCCGATCACCGTGATGAGGGTCAGGGCGACCGCGATCGTGAGCGAGACGCGCGGAGCCGGGTCGGAGTCCTCGCCGCTCAGGTGCGGCAGCACGAGCACGCAGTAGAAGAAGGTGCCGACGAGCAGGCCGATGACACCCTGGCTCAAGCGGTCGCGGATGAACGAGCGCATGACCCGCGGCGAGAAGTGGTTGCTCGCGAGCTGCAGGCTCACGACGGTGAGCGAGAAGACGACGCCGACGGTCGTGATCATCGCGCCGGCGACGGTCGCGAGCAGCCAGAGCGCCGCGTTGTTCGTCATCGTGAGCAGGAACGGCAGGTCGGCGTCGTGGCCGAGCGCAGTGTCGAGGCTCGTGGCGCCGATGGCCAGCAGGATGCCGCTCGCCATCACGATCGACGGCAGCAGGAAGAGGCTCTCGGCGAAGCGGTAGCGCACGGCGGCTGCCCGCAGCCCCCACGCCATGCCGTCCCGTCGAGCCATCCGCCGATCCTCCCGCCGTCACCTGGGAGGCGCCCTCACCTGGGCAACGGACGACGGATGCGGTAGGTGCGGTGCCGAGTCAGGTGCGGTAGCCGCGCGGGTTCCGCTCCTGCCAGCGCCACGCATCCGTCACCGCGTCGTCGAGCGAGCGGGTGGCGCGCCAGCCGAGCCGCTCCTGCGCGAGCGTCGGATCGGCGGTCGAGACGGCCGCGTCGCCGACGCGGCGCTCGACGACCTCGAAGGGCAGTTCGCGGCCCACGGCGCGCTCGAACGCGCGCAGCACCTCGAGCACCGAGACGCCGCGGCCGGTGCCGAGGTTGACGGTGAGCACCCCCGGCTCGAGCGCCTCGAGCGCGGCGACGTGCCCCTCCGCGAGGTCGAGCACGTGGATGTAGTCGCGCACGCCGGTGCCGTCGACGGTGGGGTAGTCGTCGCCGAAGACGCGCAGCCGCTCGCGCTCGCCGGCCGCGACCTGCGCGATGAACGGCATGAGGTTGTTGGGGATGCCCTTCGGGTCCTCGCCGATGTCGCCCGAGGGGTGCGCGCCGACCGGGTTGAAGTAGCGCAGCACCGCCGCCTCGAGCGCGGGGTCGGCGGCGGCCGCGTCGGCGATCATCGCCTCGATCATCGCCTTCGTGCGGCCGTAGGGGTTCGGCAGGTCGATGCCGACGGGCGCGTCCTCGCGCAGCAGCTCGCCCGGCTGCTCGTAGACGGTCGCCGACGACGAGAAGACGAAGCGACGGATGCGGTGGGTTGCCATGGCCTCGAGCGTCGCGATCGCGGTGCCGAGGTTGACGCGGTAGTAGGTGAGCGGCTGCGCGACCGATTCGCCGACCGCCTTGAGCCCCGCGAAGTGGATGACCGCGTCGATGCGGTGATCGGCGAGCACGCGGCCGACGAGCGCGGCGTCGCCCGCGTCGCCGACGATGAGCGGCATGGCCGCGCCCGCGAGCCGCTCGGCGCGGCGCACCGCCTCCTCGCTCGCGTTCGAGAGGTCGTCGAGGATGACGACGTCGTGCCCGTGCTCGACGAGCGCGATCGCGGTGTGGGAGCCGATGAAGCCGGCTCCGCCGGTGAGCAGCACGCGCATGGCACTCCTGGGATCGAGGGGTTCTCAACCAGGGTAGGGGTGCAGCGATGTCCGATCCGCGCGACGCATGGCCTCGCGCGCCGCTACCGTGAGCCCATGCCGTTCCCGAGGCACCGCGCGCAGCCGGTCGCGACCGCTATGGAGGACGATGCGACGTTCCGCATCCTGACGGTGTGCACGGGCAACCTGTGTCGCTCGCCGCTGGCGGAGCAGCTGCTCCGCGCCCGATTGCCGCGCGCGCTCGGTGAGCCGATGGAGCTGCTGGTGTCGAGCGCCGGCACGCACGCGTTCGACGACGACCGGATGGATGCGCTCGCAGCCGCCGAGTCGGTGCGGCTCGGCGCGACCGACGCCGACGCGCACCGAGCCCGACGCATCCTCGATCGCCACATCGCGGAGGCCGACCTCATCCTCGCCATGGCGCGAGAGCACCGCTCAGCCGCGGCCTCGCTCGTGCCCGCCGCGCTCGCCAGGGCGTTCACGCTCGTGGAGTTCGCCCGCATCGTCGAGGCGCTCGCGGCCGGCACGGTGGATGCGCAGCTGCCTCCTCGGGGCGCCGAAGGCGTCGCCGCGTGGCTGCGAGAGGTCGTGCGCGTCGCCGGGACGGTGCGCGGGCTCATGCCGCTGCCCGCCTCGCCGCTCGAACTCGACATCGAGGACCCGTACCGGTTCGAAGCGATGGTCTACCGCCGCTCCGCGGATGCGGTCGCCGAGTGCGTCGACCGCTCCGCCGAGGCGCTGCGCGTGCTCGCCGACCGTCGCTGAACCGCACGCACGGCTCACTCGGCCGGCGGCCGTCGCCGACGGCGCCAGACGTGCCGCAGCCGGAGGAAGAGCAGCACCGCCGCGCCGCCGGCGATCGCCGCGCGCACGCCGCCGTACGGGGGAGCGAGCAGCGAGCCGACGGCGAAGCCGATGAGCATGCCGGCCGCGATGGCGATCCATCCGCGCGGGTTCACAGGCCGATCCTGCCAGGGCCCGCGCCGACGGGTGCGGCTGGCCCGCCCGGCTGGGACCGGCGTCTGCCATACCATCGAACCGCTGGAAGAACTTGGAGGCAGGGAACGCGTGGACGACGAGTCTGACCGCCGGGCACCGTTGACCGCGGAGCAGGAAGCCGAGCGCCGCAAGGTCGTGCTCGCCGAACGCCACAAGCAGCGCGACCGCCGCCGTTGGATCACCGGGCTCTCGGTGCTCGGGGCGGCCGCGATCGTGAGCGGCGGCGCCGTCGTGGCGTGGAACTCCCAGGCCCACGCCGAGCTCGCCGCCTCAGGCATCGAGCAGTGGCGCGACGAGCGCGATGCAGCCGAGTGCATGCTGTCGGCTCGAGTGCTCGCGGCGATCGACGCGGAGGATGGCGCTCGCGACGTGCTGCCGGCCGCCAGGGCCATCGGCGAGGCGACGGGCGTCTACGGCGAGGCGGAGCGCGGTGCGTTCGTCGAGGAGGGCCTGCCGGCGCTCGAGGCGATCGCGCGCGGAGCGATCCTCGACGAAGCCGACCGCGACCGCGCCGCTGCAGCCGAGGCCTGGCTCGACGGCGGTGCCTTCGACACGGATGCGTGTGTCGCAGCCGCGCGCGAGCAGCGCGCGCCCGTGGGCCCGGCCACGGCCGAACGTGCCGATGCCCTCGCACGGCAGTGGCGCTCGCTCGGTGATGCGGGTGACGTCGACGACGATCGCGTCGTCGAGTTCGAGGAGTCGCTCGAGCGCGTGCGCGAGACGGCGGCCGCAGTCGCGGAGAGTCGCACCGAGCTCACCGCGCTGCGCTCCAGCCTCGACGCCGCGCCCGTCGACGCCTTCGACGGGCTCGATGAGATCGACTCGCAGCTCGCCGAGCAGGCGGCCGTCGAGGCGGCCGATGCAAGCGGCGTCTTCGAGCTCGTGCAGCTGCTCGCCGATCGTGCGAGCGCGACGCGCGAGGTCGAGGCGCTCGCGGCCGCGGCCGCGGAGGAGGAGGCGGCCACCGCGCCGACGCCTCCCGCGATCGTGCGGCCGACGCCGGGGCGGCCCGGGCGGCCCGGACAGCCGCCCGCCGCGCCGGTGCAGCCCGCGCCGCCCGTCCCGGCGCCGGCGCCGGAGCCCGCCCCGACGATCCCCGAGCCGCCCACGGAGTCAGCGCCGCAGCCGGAGCCGGAGCCGGAGCCGGAGCCGGAGCAGCCGCCCGTCGACCCGCCGGTGGATCCGGAGCCGCCGGTCGATCCCGGCCCTGTCCCGGACCCGCCGTTCGTGCCCGCACCGCCGCCTGGCGAGGGCGGATGAGCCGCAGGCGCGCTCAGGGCGCGTAGTCGGTGCCGTACTCGGCGACGTAGCCGCTGACGTCGCCCGAGCGGAGCGCCTCGCCGAGCGCCGCGGTCTGCGCGACATCCACGACGTTGACCGACTGCCCGCCGCGGTTGCCGAAGCCCTCGATCGGCGCCATGAGGCTCGTCACGTCATCGCGCTCGAGGTTCTGGCTGAGCGCGGCGAGCGCGATCATGTCGTCGATCGAGAGCTCGCCCGTGATCTTGAGCCGGCCGGCGAAGTGGCCGAACAGCGTCGGCAGCGCCGCCGGGTCCTCCGTCGCGATCTCGTCGATGCGATCGAGCATCCCGGTCACCGCGGCGCGCTGCCGCTCAGTGCGGTCGAGGTCGCCGAGCGGGAGCCCCTTGCGCTGGCGCACGTAGATGAGGCCGTCGGTGCCCGAGAGGTGCACGGGGTCAGCGCTGAAGTCGACGACGCGGCCGGTGCTCTGCACGGTGACGCGCGTCGGGTGCTGGTTCTCGGCGTCGAAGCCGTCGAGCGCGCGCGTGAGGCCGATGAAGCCCTCGAAGTCGGCCTGCACGACGTAGTCGATCTCGAGGCCGCCGAAGAGCTCCGAGACGGTCGCGCTGATCATCGCCGTGCCGCCGATCGCGAAGGCGGCGTTGATCTTTCCGGAGCCTGCGCCCGGGATGGAGACCCAGGAGTCGCGGGTGATCGAGACGAGGCTGAGGCTCTCGCGGTCGGCCGAGATCTGGGCGACCATGATCGTGTCGGCGTTGCCGGTCATGCTGCCGGGCGTCCGCGAGTCGGTGCCGAGCAGGAGCGCGGTGACCGCGCCGTCGGGGAGCGGGTCCGGGTCCTCGGTGGGCGTGGGCGTCGGTGCCGGCGCCGTCGGTCGGGGAGTGCTCGCCGTCGTCGCCGTCGCGGAGGGCGTCGGCTCGGCCTCCGGGGTGCAGCCGGCCAGCAGCGTCACACCGAGGAGTGCCGCGAGCCCCAGCGCCCCTGCCCTCGATCGTCCCCGAATACGTCCCAGCATCTGCACCCCTTCGCGTCGACGTCCGAGGGTATCGGGCGCCCGCTGAGGCTCAGGCTTCGCCGTCGGTCGCGATGTAGCGGTAGACCGCCGCATCCACGCGCTGCTCCTTCGGCAGGCTCAGCGCCGCCACCAGCAGCCGCCGCGAGCTCAGCACCGGTGCGGGGATCGTCGCGAGGTCGTACTCGGAGTAGCCGCTGCCCGCCCACTTCGTCATCCGGTGCTCCCAGTGGAAGAAGTCGTAGAAGTCGTAGCCGCGCAGCCGCTCGGCCGAGAAGTCGGTGAACGCCATCCACTGCTCGAGCTCCCGGTGCAGGTCCGGATCGTTCGCGAACTCAGAGTCCGTGTACTTCCTCGCGAGCAGCTGCGGCGTGAGGTTCCGGTCTGTCGTGTCCTTCCACATCCCGGTGATGATCGCGCCGCCGACCCCGAAGATCGTGGATGCGCGGGCGGGGCTGTGCAGGTAGAGCGCGTTGGCGAGGTTCGCATAGCGCTGCCAGGTGGGGAACGTCTCGCGGTAGAGCGACGCCATCTGCGAGGTCGGCTGCATGGCCGCGACGTCGATGCCGAGGTGCGGCAGGCCCGCCGCCGCCGACAGCCTCGCCGCGGCGTGGAAGTCCTGGTAGGTGCTCTTCGACGCCACGTGGAACGGGTGGTACGTCATCGTGAGCGCGTTCGCGCGCTGCAGGTCGACGAGGCCCGCCTCCAGCACCGCGCGCGAGTCGCGGCCCGCGGTGAGCGACAGCACCGTGACGGGTGCGACCGAGATCCAGTTGCGCACCTGTGCCCGCAGCTCGTCGCGGAAGCGCTCGCCCGCCTCTGCGATCGAGAGCTCGGCGCGATCCTCGCGCGGGAAGAAGCGCTCGTGCGTGACGACGTCGCCCTGCACGGTCAGCCGCCCGTTGGCGTAGACCTGCCCGACCTCGTCGTGCGGCGTGATGAGGCCCGGCAGCCATCGACCTGCGGGGGAGCGGTAGTCGCGATTCTCGACGATCCACCGCAGCCGCTCGTTCGAGAGCCCGCCGACGTGCCGCGCGAGCAGCTCGGTGTGCGAGGCGAGCGCGGGGCCGCGCGATCCGGCATGCCAGTAGACCGATCGAGCGGCGAGGGGGTCGGTGTAGACGTCGAGGCGATCAGCGCGCGCGACGAGCACGACGTAGCGGCCCGAGAGCCAGCTGATCGCCTCGTCGAGAGCGGCCGTCCCGGCGTCGACGCCGTCGGCGCGCGCGACGGCGCGCAGGATGCGCTCGGCCACCTGGGCACGCGTGCGCGGCCCGCCGTCGTCGAACGCCTGGCCGAGCACGAGCACCGCGGCGCTCGGCGACGACGCGGCGCTGTGCTCGAGCTCGGGGTCGACGAGCACGTGCCACGGGCCGAGCGTCGAGCGCTGCCAGCTCTCTCGCGGCGGCACCGCGGTCCCGTCGCGCGTGACGAGGAAGCCCTTGGCGAAGACGTTCTTGTAGCCCCAGACCTTGTAGCCGGGGCGCAGCTGCCGCTCGCGCCGCTCGAGCGCCTGCAGCGCCCGGCGGTGCTCGCGCGATCGCCCGGCCCGCAGCGCATGCAGCATCGCGGGCTCCTTGTCGATCGGCGACGCGGACGCGCCGGCACTTCGAGCGTATCCGAGGCGGCCGCTACGCGACCGGCGGCCGAGTCGTCGAGGCGATCACGCGAGACCGCCGCCGCGCCCGCACGAGCGCCTCGATGACCACGGCGAGCAGCGTGCCGATCACGGCGCCCAGCCCGTTCGCGATGATGTCGAGCAGTGCCGCGACGCGGCCGGGCATGAACGCCTGCACTGTCTCGACGCCGACCGTCAGGGCGAGGCAGAGCGCGATGGTGACCCACCAGCGCCGAGCGCCGAGCGCGAAGGTGATGAGCAGCGCGACCGGCACGAACATCCCGACGTTCGCGAGCACCTCGAGCCGGCTCCACGTGAGCCAGTCGAAGAGCTCGCGCGCATGCAGCCACTCGATGCCCCGCGTGACGCGCGGCTTCGCGCGGAGCAGGAAGTGCGACGGCCACAGGGTGACGATGAGCACCACGGGCGCGAGCAGCGCGAGCCCGACGAGCCCGAGCCTGCGCAGCGGCGCGTGGGCGCCTCGGGGCGCGGCTCGAGCATTCACCGCACCAGTCTGACTGAGGCGCCTATGCGCCCGCTGGCGTTGTGGCGACTCGCAGCGCGCCTAGGATTGCGACGGTCGGCGGCTCGAGCGCGGGCTCGATCGGCACGGAATCGGGGAGTGACGCGACATGGGCTTGCAGTCGGTGCGAACGGGGCTCTGGCACTTGCGCAAGGGCGGGCCGAAGCAGCTGCGTCGCTGGATGCTGCGGCGCGGGGCCGCGGCGCGCAACGGTGAGGCGCGCACCGCTTCCCGGTCGCTGACCGACGAGATGCCGGTGTGGCCGGTCGCGCCGAGACCTCCGCGCCGGCCCGGCATGCGCGTCGGCGTCATCATGGACACCTTCTCCGCCAGCGCGTGGGGCTACGAGTTCCCGGTCGTCGAGCTGACGCCCGACGGCTGGCGCGAGCAGCTGCGCTCCATCCCGATCGACCTGCTGTTCGTCGAGTCGGCGTGGGCGGGCTCGGGCGGCGCGTGGCGGTACCAGCTCACCGGCTCGAAGGCGCCCACGCCGGCGCTGCGCGAGCTCGTCGAGCACTGCCGCGAGCACGGCATCCCGAGCGTCTTCTGGAACAAGGAGGACCCGCCGCACTTCGACGACTTCCTCGACACCGCCCGCATCTTCGACCGCGTCTTCACGACCGACGAGGCGCTCGTGCCGCGCTACCGCCATGCGCTCGGTCACGACCGCGTCGACGCGCTCGGCTTCGCGGCGCAGCCGGCGATCCACCACCCGATGCGGCAGAAGGGGCTGCACCAGGTGCGCGACATCGGCTTCGGCGGCAGCTACTGGTCGCACAAGTTCCCCGAGCGGCAAGCGCAGATGGATCTGCTGCTGGGCGCTGCGGCGAGCGTCGCCGAACGGCGAGGCATCGGCTTCGACATCTACTCGCGGTTCGAGGACGACCCGAAGTACCGCTTCCCCGAGCGCTTCGAGCAGTACGTCCGCGGCTCGCTCGACTACGAGCGGATGCTGACCGCCTACCGGGCGCACAAGGTCATGCTCAACGTGAACTCGGTCGTCGACAGCCCGACGATGCTCGCGAGGCGAGTCTTTGAGATCCTTGCGAGCGGCACGCCCGTCGTCTCGACCCGCAGCCCGGCGGTCGAGCGCTGGTTCCCGAACGGCGAGGTCGCGATCGTCGACGGCGCCGAGGAAGCCGAGCTCATGCTGCGCGCCCTCGTCGGCAACCCCGAGCTGCGCGACCGGCAGGTGCACCTCGCGCAGCGGCACATCTGGCGGCACCACACCTTCTCCCACCGCGCCGCGCAGGTGCTGGAGTCGGTCGGCCTCGACGACCCGGCCGGGTGGCGACGCCCGCGCGTGAGCGTGATCGCACCGACCATCCGCCCGCAGCTCGTGCGCGGCATCATCGAGATTGCTTCGCGGCAGCGCGACGTCGACGTGCAGCTCGTTCTCGGCTTGCACGGCTTCGAGGCCGACGAGGCCGAGCTGCAGGCCTTTGCGCGCGAGGCCGGCCTCGCGGAGCTCGTGGTGCTGCGCGCGAGCCGCGAGGTCTCGCTCGGCGCCAACCTCAACGCACTCGTCGACGCAAGCGATGGCGAGATCGTCGCCAAGTTCGACGACGATGACCTCTACGGCGAGCACTACCTGTCAGATGCGTGCTTCGCGCTCGACTACTCGGGCGCCGAGCTCGTCGGCAAGGAGGCTCGCTACCTATACCTGGAGTCGATGGATGCGACGGTGCTGCAGAACCCGCACCGCGAGCACCGCTGGGCGAACCTGGTCGGCGGACCGACGATGGTCGGACCGCGCTCGACCTGGACAGACACGCCGTTCGAGGACCGCACGCTCGGCGAGGACACGACGTTCCAGCAGGCGATCCTCGCCAGCGGCGGAGGAATCTACAGCGCGGACCGCTTCAACTTCATCCAGATGCGGGGCGGCCGCGCAGGGCACACCTGGCGCGTTGAGGACGAGCGCGTGCTCGCGAACAGCGAGGTCTTGTCGTTTGGGATCGCCAAGCCTCACGTGCTCCTCTGAGCGCCCTCGATCCCTACTCCGCCTGGGTGCGGAAGCCGAGGAACCCGAGGTCCTCGCGCAGCTGGCGCAGCACTTCGCGGTAGACCGCGGGGGAGTAGTGGAACGGCGCGAGTCCCCACTTGTGCGCCGGGTCGGCAAGCACGACGCCCTCGTCGATTCGCACCATACGGAAGCCAAGTCGCCGCAGCAGCTCGTAGTAGCGGGCGTAGCGCTTGTTGGCGTCCTTCGCGCGCACGCCCATGCTCCAGGGCGACGGCTTGCCCTCGGTCGTGAGCACTGCCCAAGGCACTTCGAGCACGACCGTGCGTTCGAAGAGCGACAGCTCCCCCAAGCGAGTCTTGAACGCGGCGGCGCGTTCGCTCCACAACGTGAAGTGCTCGTCCGTGCCGAACTCGATGCGCTCGGCAACGGCGAAGCGATCCTCGAGCTCGGGCATGCGGATGTTGTCGATGCTGCGGGTGACGATGGTGCCGTCGTCGAAGCGGTACACCCCGTGACGCTCGTCAGCGAGATCCCAAAGGAGCACGTCGACCTCGCCGGCCGCGGCACCGAGTCGCTCGTAGAGGTTGCCACGGAAGTCGGCTCGGATCATGCGCTCCTGGAACTTCGAGTTGATCTCGAGCGCCCCTGGCAAGTGAAGGGATGCGTCCGACCCGGCAGAAATCAGCGACTGACGTGCGATGTAGCCCTGCAGGGCGACGGTCCCGGTGGCCGCGAAATCGACGGTGTCGCGCGCAACGCAACTGCCGTACACAAGCACTCGGGCGGTCGGCTTCGCGTGACTCGTCACTGCGCTCCTACGTCTGCGGCTTTGCGCGGGTCGCTCGCCGGTCGGCCGCCCAGGATACCGAGCGCGCCTATGCGCGGCGGGCGGTCACCAATTCCTCGGCGCCGAGGCGGTTGCCTCGTTCGATCGATGCCGGTCCACCAGGATGGAGAGATCCGGTCGAATGCGATCGACAGACGCCGCCGGGAGCCACGGACTTCGTTCGAGTGCTGCCTGCGTCAGGGGTCCGCCATCTACGTGCTCTAGGCCCGCGCCTCAAGGCCGTGGCAGTGTGTTCCTCGGCAGGGACGGATATGACCACCCTCTCGAGATGCGCTCTGTGGCCGTAGCGCCGATCGGCAGGTGCCACCCTCATGGACACGAGCCGGCAGCGGGTCTGTTGCACACGATCGTTGAGGAGATGTGTTGCTCAACTCCTGTCGGCGATCAGGCTGCCTTGCCGCCTGCGCCGATCGCGCCCGCGGCCCGGTCGACGTCGATAGGCGCGTGTCCGCCCGATACGATGCCTGTGGAGTCATCGTCGATGCTTTCCAGCGACGAACGCAGGGTTGGACCAGGGCGACGAACGCGCTACGGCCAATCGCTGTCGACTTCTCGTGCCATGCGTGGTGCGACGTTGCGCAAACCGAATCACGAGGCGGGCATCGCCCTTTGGAGATCCATGAAATCGCGGTACATGGCGCTCGCGGGAGTCTTGGGACTAGCGGCGGTCATCGCCGCAGTCGCGACCGCGCTGCTGGCTGAGCAACCTGCGGATATTGCGGCATCTGGCGCGGTACTGCTGGCAACACTCCTGCTCGTCCTCGTCGCCTACCAGCTTCGGCATGCTGCAGCGGCCGCCAAAACGGTACGAGGGCTCGATCAGACAGCGCGCCGGGTAGCGGCGACGACAGGAAAGACCGCGCCGCTCGTGCGCGAGATCCGCGACGCTCAGCGTTCCAGTCTGACTCAACAATCAGCAATGTTCACCGCCCTCGACGCAACGACGCAGACGCTGCCGTCGATGCAGCGCGCAATCGCAGCCAACGGAGCGGGCGTCTCGGGCCTCAGCGAGCAAGTGCAGTCCGTCGCGGCGACGGTGCAGCAGCTCGACTCAAGTGTGGCTGAGGGCACGCGCGCAATGACGTCGTTGCTCGAGCGACTCGGGGTCATGGAGAAGCGGCTCGAGGCGACCCGTCCCGCGCCGCTCAAGCCCGCTGAGCCTCTAGCTGACCAGTTCGCAATGGTCGTGCCGGGCCAAACCAACTTCCCCGCGCCGGCCCTAAGGGTCGGTGTCATCCTTGATGAGTTCTCCGCGGCCGCGTTCGCGCCGGAGTGGCATCAACTCAAGTTGCTGCCGAACGAGTGGATGCTGCAGCTCGACGAGGTCTCGCTCGACATGCTTTTCGTAGAGAGCGCTTGGAGCGGCAATGACGGCGCGTGGCGCTATCAACTGGTCGGACCGAATGCACCATCAGCTTCTCTTGTCGACCTCGTTCGCGCTTGTCGTGATCGCGGGATCCCAACGGTCTTCTGGAACAAGGAGGATCCTCCACACTTCGAGGACTTCATCGATACTGCGGCACTGTTCGACTGGGTCTTCACATCGGATGGGGATCGCATTCCGGCCTACCGCGAGCGTCTGAAGCACGAGCGAGTCGCGGTTCTGCCCTTTGCGGCGCAGCCCGCAATTCATAACCCGGCAATGCGGCGCGGTATCGTCCGTGACATGCCAGTGGCCTTCGGAGGCATGTACTTCTCGCATAAATACCCGGAGCGGCGTGCGCAGATGGACTTCCTCCTGCCTGCAGTTGCCGACCTCGGGCTGGACATCTATTCGCGTCATGCAGACGGAGATGCCAAGTATGCCTTCCCTGCACCGCTTGATCAGCACGTGCGCGGCGCTTTGCCTTACCCGAAGATGGTCGATGCATACAAGCGCTACAAGGTCATGCTGAACGTCAACTCCGTCGTGGAGTCGTCTACGATGTGTGCCCGGCGAGTATTCGAAGTCTCGGCCTGCGGAGGCGTCGTCGTTTCACCGCCCTCTGCCGCGATTCCGAACTACTTCGCGCCCGACGAGGTCGTGGTGGTGGATGACGCGAGGGGCGCGCGCAACGCCGCGCGTGCCCTCGTGCGATCGCCTGAGTACCGCGACCGCATTGCGTTGCGAGCACGGCGGCGAGTCTGGGCCGAGCACACGTACGGTCATCGTGTGAACACCATCTGCCAGGCGGTCGGGATCGCCCAGGAGCGTCCCCGTACGCAACGGCCTGGCGTTAGCGTGCTGTGCTCAACCATTCGTCCGCAGCTGGTCGAGGGAATCTTCGCCACGATCGGTCGCCAGACGGAGCCCAACGTGCAGCTCGTGCTGAATCTGCATGGCATAGACGTGTCCGACTCGAGTATCGAAGACGCGGCGAAAAAGCACGGTGTCTCCAACTACGTCGTCCTGAGGATGTCGCGATCGAGGACTCTGGGAGATTGCCTCAACGCAATGGTGGAGGTCGCTGCGCATCCCGTCGTAGCCAAGATGGACGACGACGACTTCTACGGATCGCACTATCTGCAAGACCTGCTCGACAGCTATCTGGTCTCCGGTGCGGACATAGTGGGCAAGGCCGCGACCTACGTGCATTTTGAAGGTCGCGACCAGACGATCCTAACCTCGCGCGCCACCGAGAATCGCGCTTCGACATTCGTCCGCGGTGCGACACTGCTGCTCTCGGCAGACATCGCGCGCAAGTTGCGGTTCGGCGCGGGCAATCGATCTGAAGATTCGGAGTTGCTGAAGCGTGCCGTCGCGCGCGGGCTCTCGATCTATGCCTCGGACCGATTCAATTACTGCGTTGTTCGCAATCGCGATCTCAGCACCCACACGTGGCGCATCGACGAGGACGAGCTGTTCGCGTCAGGTGATCTCGTAGGATTCGGGGACTTCCATGCTCTGGTGGAAGCATGATCATCCGCACTACAGTAAGGCGGAGTGCCGCGGTCACCACGAGGAGTGTTAGGTGACTGAGTCTGCCATCGCGGCCCGCCAGATCTGGACGCAGCATTTCCCCCAGGTCGAGGAGGAGCGCCTCACGGGGTCAATGTTCGAGCGTATGATTTACGCGCGAGGATATCTTTTTTCTGACACACGACTAGCTGTTGTTCCTAGTCACTGGGACAAGGTGTGGTTTGGCAGCAAGTGGTACCTGCATTGGGACCCGCGGCTCGAGATTGGCGTCGCGACGCAGGATTCCACGACAGTGCTAGTCCTGGGCGTTTGCCTCGACACTGACCGCTCCATTTCCCGCAACGATCACCTCGCTCGCTCTCTCGTGCCGTTGGTCAGCGATAGCAGGCGCTTTCAGGACCGGATCGACCAGCTGGCCGGCCGCTTCCTCATCGCGGTTGCGACGCCGCAAGGATTGCTGCTCCAGGCCGACGCAACGGGCCAACGTCAACTTTTCTATTCTGCACGAACGCTCGGACGTTTCGCGGGATCGCATCCGCGGCTCGTCGCAGAGCAGGCCGAGGTTGTACCGAGCGCTTTCGGTGCGCCGGATTTCTTCGCTCGGAACGGATCCGACTGCTTCCCTCCCGGCGCCACGCCGTTTGAAGGCGTGCGGCACCTATCGCCTAACCTGTCCCTCCAGCTCGAGACCGGCCGGCTCGAGCGGGTGTTCCCAAGATCGGACCGAATCGATGTCCCGGCTGCGGATGCGGCAGGCCGACTCGTCGCCGCTGTTGGAGCTCAACTGCCGATGTTGGCTGCGCGGTGGCCGCTGATCACATCCCTCACCGGCGGATTCGATAGTCGAATCACCTTGGGTCTCACGCGGCATATTTCTCCGCAGATGCAGTACTTCACCTTCGATCAGCTCTATCGTGAGAAGGTTGAAGTCAACCGGCATGACACGGCTACTGCTGAGCGCCTTGCCCAAGACCTCGGTTTGCGCCACACCACGCTGCGCATTTCCAGCCCAGAGTTGCCGGCGGAGTACACTCGCGCCGTCGCCCGCAACTCACCGGTCTCTCATAACCGCGTTGTATCCTGGGCCTACTACACGTCCCTGCCGAAGGGGGCGCTGCATCTTCGGTCTAATCTTTACGAGACTGTGCGCTCTGTGTTCCGGGTGAACGGGATTAATCATGAACGTCTCGGTGCACAGTCCATGCGAGCCATCTACAGCCGGGGGCGAGGCGAGGATCCTCTGGTGCTGGAGGCGTTCGCTCGCTTCATTGATGAAACCGGTTTCTCGGACAGCCATGGCTTCGATCAGCTCGACCTGCTTCACTGGGAGTATCGGATCGGCTCTTGGTTGCCCTGGGTGAACATAGAGAGCGACATCGCGCACGATGTGATAATTCCCATCAATTCGCGACGCATCTTGCGCGACCTGCTCTCCGTGCCGCTCCCGGACAGAAAAAGTGGCGCAGCGATGCTAATCGCCGCGCACATGGTATGGCCTGAGGTGATGGGCTATGCGATCAATGGGGTCTCTCGTCGGGTGCCGACCTACAGTCGATCAGTGCTGTGAGTCCGACCACTTGCACGACGTACTGGTGGCGGCGCCCTGACGGCCTGCTGAACTTCGGTGACGACTTGACGCCCTTCCTGATCGAGCGGTTGTTCCCGGGCGTCTCGGCTACGTGGGCCGACCTTGATGATGCCGACCTCGTCGGCATCGGATCTGTGCTGCAGCAGTTCAAGCGCCACCGAACCTCACGTCTCCACTGCTGGGGTGCCGGTTACATTGCGTCGAACTCGTGGGGGATGCACGACCGTACTCAGTTTCATGCCGTCCGGGGCGCGCTCACGCTTGCGAAGCTTCAGCCGGGGCAGCAGCGCGGCGTGGTACTGGGGGACCCGGGTTTGCTGGTCGGACTTCTTTTCGACGCGCAGGAAGTCGAGACCAAGTACGAGCTGGGCGTGGTGCCGCACTATGTAGACGCTTCGGCTCCTCTCCTGGGCGAGCTCAGTCGGTCCGCCGACGTATCGATCATTGACGTCGCCGCGCCGGTTGCCGAGGTCGTGCGCGGCGTTGCGCAATGCCGCCGGATCATCTCTTCGAGTTTGCACGGGTTGGTATTGAGCGACGCTCTACGTATCCCGAACGCTTGGGTTCAGTTCTCGGCCGATGTCGCCGGCGACGGCTTCAAGTTCGCGGACTACTACTCGGGGTTCGGTCGTGAGCCAGATGTGACGCCGTTGTCGCCGATGAGAGATCTGCTGCGAGCGGTCGAGACGCGCTACAGGCCGATCGAGAGCCTCGACGCGGTCCAGGCGGCGTTGCTCGACACGTTTCCGCAGCAGATCGCGCGCTAGCGGACGGCTCAGCTGGCTCTTCAGTGGTCCGGATGTTGGACGACGGTGGCTCGTTCCGCTGCCAGATAGGATTGCGGCTTACGTGTCGGCTGGGAGCTGCCACGTCTGGGGTGCTGTACGCGACCAAAAGGATGGACTCATGACCGAAACCCACTCGACCGCGATGTCGACTTTCGAGACGGTCAGCGTCGTCGGTCTCGGCTACATCGGTCTGCCGACCGCTGCGTTCATCGCGTCGAAAGGCATCAGAGTGATCGGAGTCGACGTCAACGAGCGCTTCGTCGAGCGGATCAACCGCGGCGAGGTGCCGTTCTTCGAGCCAGACTTCGAGGCGACGCTCGCGGGCGTGGTGAGCATGGGGTCATTGACGGCGCAGACGACGACACCGCATGCTGATGCGTACATCGTGGCGGTGCCGACGCCGTTTCAGCATGACTACTCGGTTGACACGAAGTACATCAAGGCTGCGGCCAAGAGCATCGCTGAGCAGCTCAAGGGCGGCGAGCTCGTGGTGCTGGAGTCGACGTCGCCTCCGGGGACGACGGAGGAGATGGCGCAGTTCATCCTCGACGCTCGTCCGGATCTGACCGACGCGGACGGGAAGCCGAACTCTGTGTACTTCGCGCACGCGCCAGAGCGCGTTCTGCCGGGTCGGATCATGATCGAGATGGCGGAGAACGACCGCGTCATCGGCGGGGTGACGCCGATCGCCGGCCAGATGGCTCGCGACCTCTATGCCACGTTCTCGAACGGCAAGCTGCTGGTGACTGACGCTCGCACGGCGGAGATGGCGAAGCTCACGGAGAACTCGTTCCGCGACGTCAACATCGCGTTCGCGAACGAGCTGTCGATCATCTGCGACAAGCTCGGCATCGACGTCTGGGAGCTGATCGAGCTCTCGAACCATCACCCGCGTGTCAACATCCTTCAGCCCGGTCCGGGGGTCGGTGGCCACTGCATCGCGGTGGACCCGTGGTTCATCGTCGCGGCGGCGCCCGAGGAGGCGAAGCTGATTCGGTGGGCTCGGGAGATCAACGACAGCAAGCCGCGCTACGTGGTCGACAAGGTGCTCACGAAGGCGGCGCGGTTCAAAGCGCCGGTGATCGCCGCGCTGGGGATTGCGTTCAAGGCCGACATCGATGACTTGCGGGAATCGCCATCACTGGAGATCGTGCGGCAGCTCGCGGCTGAGATGCCGGATGCGAGCGTGCGCGTGGTCGAGCCGAACGTCGAGGCGCTGCCCGTTCGACTGTCCGAGCTGCCGAACGTGCAGCTGCAGGACGCGGAGAGCGCCATCGCGGAAGCCGACATCGTCGTGATGCTCGTGGACCACAGTCCATTCAAGCGGATCGATCGCGAGGCGCTGCAGGAGAAGGTCCTCATCGACACCAAGGGCGTCTGGCGCTGACGCGCCAGGCGATCCGATGCGAGGGGCGAGGATGCATCCTGATGAGGGCCGCAGCGAAGAGCTGATCTGGGCGCAGCGCGCTCGGGAAGCGACCGACGACCCGATCGCGCTCTTCCGCAAGTACGAAGGACTGCTGGCTCGAGAGCGACAGCACAAAGCGAGGGAGGCCGCGTACAAGAAGCGGATCCAGGATCTCGAACGTGCGGTGGAAGCGGCGAAGAAGCATCAGGACGCCGACATGCGACGTCGTCTCGCCTCGGCGCATGGCTCCCTGGATGCCTACCGGCGTGAGACGAAGCGCCTGAAGGAAGACCTGCAGCGCGTTCGCTCCTCGAACTCGATGCGCCTGGGCCGCGCCGTGCTCAGCCCGCTCCATGCTGTGAAGCGAATCGCTCGTAGCGGCGGCTCGACGGCCGCCGCGACGGGGTCAGTCTCCGCCGAGGTCAAGACGATCGAGGATGCCTCCATCCCGGTGGTTCCTGCGACGCCGGACGAGCCGAGGACCTCCGAGATACCCGTGGCAGAGCGCTCAACCGAGACGCTCATGCGTGAGTTCGAGCAGGACCCGTCGCCGAAGCGGTTCGCTCGAGTGGTCAACCGCCTGTGGTTCGGCCATGGGTCCATCAACGACACCGCGGACTTCATCGCTCGCAATCCCGAGTCGTTCGCTGCCCTGGAGGCCGGCGACCGAACGCTCGCCGAACGCGTGATGGGGGAGCAGCGGTTGCTGCAGCGTGGCGTCAGCGTGCCGCCCCGAGCGAAGGGCGTCGCCTACGTGGCGGAGCCCGGACGGGTGCTCTACTGCGTGCACTCGACTCCGATGTTCAACTCGAATGGCTACTCGACTCGCACCCGCGGTGTAGCCGCGGGGATGCGCGCCAACGGTGCCGACGTGGTCGTGGTGGCCAGGCCCGGATACCCGTGGGACTCCGAGGCCGACTCGCAGAAGCCGAAGCGGTTGCGCCACGAGCAGCACATGGACGAGGTGCCCTACGTCCACCTCCCTGGGCTGTCGCTGGTCGATGCCCCCATCGACCACTACGTGCAGGTCGCCGCTGATGGCTTCGTGCGCGAGGCGCGCCGGCAACGTCCTTCGGTGATCCAGTCGGCGTCCAATCACCGGACCGCACTGCCCGCGCTCATCGCGGCACGCCGACTCGGCGTGCCCTTCGTCTACGAGGTGCGCGGGCTGTGGGAGGTCACGAACGCGTCGAGCAAGGCGGAGTGGGAGGCGACCGAGCAATACGCGCAGATGGTGGCGCTCGAGACACTTGTCGCTCAAGAAGCCGACGTGGTGCTTGCCATCACCGAGCAGGTCGCCGATGAGCTCATCCGGCGCGGCGTGCAAGCCGACAAGATCCGGCTCGCGCCGAACGCCGTGGACGCAGAGCAGTTCGCGCCTATCCCGAAGGACGTCGCGTTCGCTTCACTGAAGAGCGTGCGCGTCGACGTACCCGTAATCGGCTTCGCCGGCAGCCTCGTCGATTATGAGGGTCTCCAGACGCTGCTCGACGCCTCCGAGATCCTCGACGACCGCGGCGTCGACCACCAGGTGGTCATCGCGGGCTCCGGTGCGGCCGCGGGGCAGTTGAGGGCCAAGAGAGACGAACGCAAGCTCCGGTCCGTCACGTTCTTGGGTCGCCTTCCGATGCAGGACATACCGCGCTTGCTCAGCACGTTCGACATCATGCCGATCCCGCGACTCTCCAACCGGGTGACTGAGCTGGTGTCGCCGCTGAAGCCGCTCGAGGCGTTCAGCATGATGAAGCCCGTCGTGCTCTCGGACGTCGCTCCGCACCGGGATCTCGCCGGGGAGCGCAGTGACCGTGCTGTGCTGGTGACTCCGGGTGACGCGAAGGAACTCGCTGACTCACTCGAGCAGCTCATCGTCGATGGCGACCGCGCCGCGGACCTCGGACGTGCCGCTCGGCAGTGGGTGGTGCGTGAGCGGACGTGGAATCAGATCGGGCGGCGGATGCTCGAGACTCACTCGATCGCCGCGTCGAACTACGCTGCGGCCGCGCAGGGGGGACCCGCATTGCGGACACTGCGGGTGGGTCTCATCGCCGACGAGTTCACCACGAAGACCCTCGCCGCGACGGTGCAAATCGTGCCGCTCCAACGCGAGGGGTGGCTCGAGCAACTGGACTCAGACGCGCTCGACCTCGTCTTCGTGGAGTCCGCATGGTCCGGCAACGAGGGCACGTGGCACCGTGGCGTCGGCCACTACAGCGACGAAGAGAGCGCCGACCTAGTGCAGCTGCTCGCTCGGGCACGTGAGCTAGGCATCCCGAGCGTCTTCTGGAACAAGGAAGACCCCGTCCACTTCGACCGCTTCCGCCGCAATGCGGGCCTCTGCGATCACGTCTTCACGACCGATGCCGACATGATCCCTGGCTACCTGACGACTGCGGGTGCCGCGACGCGCACAGCGTCGTCGCTGGGCTTCTACGCCCAGCCGCGCATCCACAACCCCTTGCCGTCGGCCCGCGAGTTCAGGCACACCGTGGCGTACGCTGGCACGTACTACGGCGACCGCTACGCCGACCGTTCGCGTCGCCTTGCGAGGCTCCTCTCGACGGCTCGGCCCTACGGCTTGACCATCTATGATCGTCAGGCATCGAATCCCGACTCGCCCTATCGCTTCCCGCTTGAGTTCGCGCCATACGTCGTCGGGTCGCTCCCGTACGACGAGGTGATCGACGCCTACAAGAGCCACGTCGCGCACATCAACGTCAACTCGGTTGAGGGGTCTCCCTCTATGTTCTCGAGGCGCGTCGTCGAGATCGCCGGGTGCGGCGGGATCGTCTTGTCGAGCTCGAGCCGGGGTATGGCCGAGACCTTCGGCACCGCCATCGCGAGCACGGATGACGCGACGCATTGGCGTGGGATGCTGCGCGACTGGTCGACGAATCCCGTGGAGCGTGTGCGGGAGGCGTGGCTCCAGATGCGCGCCGTCTACCGGGCCCACACCGCAGAGACCGCCATCGCGATCCTCGCCCGCACTGCCGGAGTGCCGGTGCAGGTTGAAGCCACCCCTAGTTACGGCGTCGTGCTGGGCGCGACGGATTCAGCCACGCTCGCTTCTCTCGAATCGCAGTCGGTGCGCCCAGCGCGCGCGTGGGTTGAGGGCTCCGCCGTCCAACGAGTCCGCGCGGCCGTCGGCTCAGACATCGACATTCAGAGCATCGATGGGTTTGACGCGACGGTCGTCGCGTACGCGGGCCGCGTTGACGCCCCGATCGCTCGCACGCACTTCGAGGATCTGCTGCACGCCACGCGCTTCGGGGACTGGGAAGCGGTGCACTACGCGTGGGCGTCCGAGGAAGACGCGACGAGCACCCTCGCGCGACCCGTCTCCAGGGGTGCGTCGGTCGGCCTGGTCCGATCGACGCACGTCGCAACGATCGATGATCTGACCGAGGTGCGGCCGGCGGGCGTGGAGCTGCTCTTCGCCCCATCGCCCGTCGCACAGCTCGACCGCGCGGCCGAGGTGATCGACCGGCCGATTGGTGCGAAGACCGTCGTCGTCGCCGGCCACGACCTCAAGTTCGCGCGCGCGCTCATCGCTCACCTGGAGGGTGAAGGCCACCGCGTGCTCATCGACCAGTGGCACGGTCACGATCAGCACGACGAGCAGCAGTCTTTGGAGTTGCTCGCGCAGGCCGACACGGTCTTCGCGGAGTGGGGCCTCGGCAACGCCGTCTGGTACTCGCGACATCTGCGCGAGGACCAGCGCATGGTGGTGCGAGTCCACCGCCAAGAGCTGCAGCTACCGCACCTGCGACGCATCGACCACAGCCGCGTCGAGGCATTCCTGTTCGTCGGACAGCTCATCAAGCTCGCGGCGATCGCGAGCCACGGCATCCCAGCCGCCAAGTCGGTGGTCGTGCCGAACTTCGTGGACGTGGACGCGCTTGCGCTACCGAAGCATTCGGAGGCGGAGTTCACGCTCGGCATGGTGGGCATCGTGCCGCAGATGAAGCGACTCGATCTGGCGGTCGACCTGCTGCGCCGAGTGAGGGAATCAGACCCGCGCTTCACGCTGCGCATCAAGGGTAAGCAGCCGCACGACTACCACTGGATGCGCAACCGTCCCGAGGAGCTCGCGTACTACGACCGTGTCTACCAGGAGATCGAAACTCTGAACCAGGTGAGTCCCGATTCGGTCGTCTTCGACGGCTACGGCGACGACATGGCGGAGTGGTACCGCAAGATCGGCTTCGCCATCTCGGTCTCGGACTACGAATCATTCCACTTCACCATCGCCGATGGCGCCGCATCGGGTGCCGTTCCGGTGACATTGGCATGGGGAGGATCCGAGTATCTGTACCCGAAGTCTTGGATCGAACCCACCGTCGAGGACATGGCTGCCGCAATCCTCCGCCGCCGAAGCGAAGCGGGCCAGTCGGCCGAGTTCATCCGCGACAACTACGCGCAGGCGAAGGTGCTGAAAGAGCTGCACCGTCGCGTCGTCGGTGGCTGAGGCAGGAACCGGATGTCATATTCGAAAGAGATGGCGGAGGCGCACGCGTTCGGCGCCATGTTCCGCCCCACGAACCAGGACCGTGCCCTCGCGGAGGCGATCGCAGGCGGCACGCTGCATCTGCATCCCCACAAGCCTTGGAAGCTGCCGGGGGAGCCGACGTGGCGGGAAGATCCGTTCAAGGAGACGAACTGGACCTTCCAGTATCAAACGCTCCGCTGGCTCGATCCGCTGCGGCGGCGCGCGGCCGCCGGTGACTCCCACTTCATCGACACGTGGTTGAAGTATGCGACGTCGTGGATCGAGAGGAACCCGCCCGGACGAGGTGTCTCGCGCTACTCCTGGGCCGACATGGTCGACGGCGCTCGAGCGCTGACCTTCAGTTTCGCGCTGCCGGTCATCGAGGAGCATCGCCCCGACGCGCTGCCGTTGATCCTCGCTTCGCTCGAGGAGCATGGCGCTTGGCTCGAGGACCCGGCTCACATCAAGACTGGCAATCACGCCCTGCAGCAGCACCAAGGACTGCTCGTCTTGGGCGCAGTGCTGCAGCGCCCGGACTGGGTCGAGCTCGCGCGAGAGCGCTGCGTCGAAATGGTGCACATCGCCTACGACGATGAAGGCATCAACGAAGAGGGCGCTCTGCAGTACCACCACATGAACTACTCGTGGTGGAACCTCATGCGGCGTCGCTTCGAGATCACCATGGGCTCGTCGCCACAAGACTTCGACCGCGTGAACCGGGCTCCGATCGGCATGGCACATGCGACCCGTCCGGACGGCCGTGTCGAGATGATCGGCGACACCGAAGAGTTCAAGATGGGCGGCGTCGACCACCCGGCGGTGCGCTACGTGCACTCGAGCGGTCGCGAAGGGGTGCCCCCGCGAGAGCGCGTCAAGGTCTACTCGCGAGGGTACGCGTTCGGTCGCTCCACATGGGGCGACGCGAGAGAATCGTTCGCCGATGCGTCCTTCTACTCTCTCCGCTTCGGATCGCAGAAGCAGATCCACGGGCACAACGACGGCATGGCGCTGACGCTCTTCGCCAACGGCGAATCGTTCCTGCGCGACGCAGGAAAATTCACCTACGACGTGGCCGATCCCGTGCGCAAGTACGTCGTGTCGAGGGCGGGTCACAATTCCGTGAGCCTCGACGGCATCGAGTACGAGCGCGCCACCGAGGTCGTGCTCGACGCGCACTCGATTGACGAGAGCGCCGAGTTCTACCGGCTCGTGGACCGCGGCTACCCTGGCGTGACGATCACCAGACGGGTCTTGGTGAGCCTGCACCAGCGCCTTGCTGTCGTCGTCGACGACATCGAGTCCGCTCGCGCTGTTCGGGCCCGCCAGTGGTGGCACTTCGCCGAAGGTGCGAGCCACCGTCGGGAGGAAGGTTCGGTCTTCGTCAGGAGCGGCAGTAACCGCGCGCGACTGTTCAGGCTCGACGGCAGCGACTCGCTCTCGGTGTACGAGGGCTCCACATCGCCGCTCCAAGGCTGGTACTCGCCCAACTGGCGAGAGAAGGTGCCGGTCAGAACCCTGGCGTTCGAGCCGGGTCCCGGCCAATCCCGCATGCTGACTCTGCTGTGCTTCGACGGGACGGCGGAGCGGGCGGAAGCGGAACTCGTTGACGTCGACTCCTCGTGGATCGCCGCGACGGTCTCGCTGCCAGACGGCCGCTCGACGTCGCTGCTGCTGGGCGAGCAGTGGGGCACTGTCACGCCCGGACGCGCGAGCGTCGAGGACTTTGGCTCGCTGATCGCTGAGCGCAACGCAAGCTCACAGGTAGGAGAGCAATGAGACTGATCGTCGGCATAAGGGTGAAGAATCACATCACACCCGAGTCGCGGGAGCCCCGGTTTGGTCTCGTGCGACAAGCGCTGTCGGCGCTCGAGCGTGTGCAACCTTGGCCTGCCGCGAATACGACCCAGGCCCTGCAGTGGGTGCCGGGCAAGGGGCGCACCGCCGTCATCTACCGATCGAACGAACCTGAAAGCGTGCCGGAGCGCGGCGGTTGGCTCGGGAACAAGCAGCGATGCTGGGCGTGGACCGGCGTCATGGGCGCCGACACCGTGGCCGCGCTGCGGGGCCACGACGTGGACCGCGGGACGATTGATGACCCGATCTGGGACGGGATCGGCAGCTTCGCGACGCTCGGGGCCACACCCGACACGCTGGCGGCCTACACGAACACCCATCGCTCCGAAGCGATGTACTGGATCGATCTGCCAGATGCGCTCGTGATCAGCAACTCTGCCGCCGCGCTCTCGCTCATGCGCAATGGCGGCAAGGTCGAGCCGAGTCGTCTCGGGATCGCGGGCTTCATCATGCACGGGCTCCCCATCACCGACACCGTGCCGTTCCTCGGAGTTCAGCTCGTGCCGGCCGGCGCCAAGATCAGCGGTGGCGCTGCTGCCAACATCGCGGTGACGCACGATCCGGGGGCGAGTGAGTTCGCCGCTCGACCGTACGCGGAGCGGGTCGACAGCCTCGCGGACAGTCTCGTGAGCTACGCGCGGATGCTCTCAAACGGCGTCGAAAGCGTGGCGGCGGCGGCTACGGGCGGCAAGGACAGCCGCCTGGTGATCTCGGCGTTGCACGCGGCCGGCGTCGGGTTCTCGACCTATACGAACGGCTTGCCCGAGAGCGGGGAGGCGCACGTCGGGAAGTCCGTTGCGAAGCTCTTGGGCATCGAGCACGTGACTCAGGTTCCGCGGACCACCACGGGTAAGTCGGGGAAGCAGGTGATCGCGGCTGAGCCCGAGAGGCAGGCGTGGCAGACCTTGCGTTCCACGGGTGGCCTGGGGAATGCCTTTACCGTGCTGCCGAATCCTTCCCAGCAGCATGTGTCGCCGCTCAAGAAGGCGAACTTCGGCGGGCAGGGAGGTGAGATCATCCGAGGTGGTTTCCTCCGTTACATGGAGGCGGACGCGCCGTCGGCCGATCGAACGCTCGACATCCTGACCCGGTACTGGACCAACAATCGCGATCTGCTGCAGCCATTCGCGCAGGAAGCCGTGCTGGCTGACTTCCGGCCCATCTTCGACTCGCGGTGGTCGGACCCGGGGCGCACCCTGTTCGAGGGATACATCACCAACCGGACGGGTCGCTGGCTTGCGACGATGCGTCACGGCGAGTCCGTAGTGGCTCCTCACGCGACGCTCCTGATCAACAACCAGCTCGTGCGTCGACTCAAGACGTTCTCGACGGAGGAGATGCGCTCGGAGAAGGTCTCGCACAGCCTGATGTCGCGCCTCGCACCCGGAGTGCAGGACCTGCCCTTCTTCCGAGACCGATGGGCTTTCGAGAAGGCGGGACCGTCAGGGTTCTATGATCCGAACGGATGGGACGCTCGGGCGCCACACACCGCCCACGAGCAGCCGCGTGCCAACTTCAACTGGCGCAGCGTCTACGGTCGTGACTTGAGCGGGTTCTTCAAGTCATACATCCTCGGCGACGCGAACTCTGCGTTGTTCGATGTGGTCGATCGCCGGGCTGTCGAGAGAATGCTGGGCGGACGGCAGTACCGCGCTCCCGCCGCCTGGGCGCTGTTTTCGGCGCAGTACTCGCTGAACGGCGGCTGGCTCTCGGCCGAGGAACCCCGGCAGGTGGAGGTCGTCGAGATTGAAGTTCCCGACTAAGCGCTGGGCAAAGCGCTTCCCCTACGCCGAGCCTCCGATTGCTGGAGGCGTGGTGTAGTCATACTCGGGGAAGATTGAGAAGACCCTCGGCGATCGCGACTCTATCGTCCTAGCGAAACTGGCAGCGTGCGGCAAGCCCTGGCCCCACGTCGCCAGTCGAGCGAGGAGGCGTCCCTGTCCTCGTCTATCCTCGGGCGGCTCGACTTGGATCGGCCCGACGACATGGTCACCGGGCAAGCCCGCCGCGTCGACCGCCTCGCGCAACTCCGAAAGACCGGACCTGATGAGTGCCGTCATGTCGGGATTAGGGCCCCACTTGTACTGGGGTCGGGGGGCCGACGCTCGTCTGTCTTGAGACTGGAAGAAGCCGCGACGGTCGCTAGGGTACTTGGACCAGTCGAGCGCTTGTGGTCGGTCACTGCTCCATGGCCACGCACCGGACTGGAATTCCAGATCGTTCATTTCAGGGAGCAAGAGTTCAAGCAGGTCAAATGTCACACGACCCGCGTCGCGCAGGTGCGCAGGCAAGCGCATGGAAGCTCGCTGCAGCGCCGGCTGAAGCAGGGGGTTGCAGACAATTGCTCCCTTATCGCGTGCCCAGAGCATGCCTCCGACATGGCCGCGATTCCGGAAAGCGCCGTAGTGATTCATGACCGCATCGTCGATCGAGCCCTTTCCCAGGCTGAGAAGAGTCTCGCTGAATCGCGCGAACACTGGCCCTTCGAGTTCTCGCGGAATCGGCGCCCGGCGGAACTCGCTGCGAAGAATCCGATGCGCATCCTCGTCCAAAGAGCCTGGAGTGCGGCTCAATTGAGCCCAGAGCCCTTCTCGCTCCCACTGCTGCCGCCAGGGGGACTTCAGCGTTCCGGCACCGGCGCCCGTGATGCGAACGGCCGGCTTGATGTATCTGTAGTTGTGAGAGAGCGGAAAGAATTGATAGCTACGGGCGCCTCGGAACAGCTGAAAGTCGGCCAATTGACTTTCGAGCGAATCGGGCCAGACTTCTCTTTCGGGGAGTGAACTGCGCCAGTCGAGACCAAACCTGTTCGTCAAACGCGAGCTGATCGCCAGGTCGGCATCCAGGATGTCGAACTTCCATTGCGGCTTTGCCCCTCGAGGGTCTTGCGCACTGACGCATACGCGGTCGGAGAGCCCGGCCGCGATCATCAGCGCCAGCACAAGCCGGGAGTCCTTCCCGCCCGAGAGATTCAGCACGGGCTTGTCGCCATCGGCCGCCGCGAAGGTGCGCTGCAACTCCTCGATGGCGGCGGCAGCTCCCGAGCGGAGAAGGTCTTCGTACGACGCGCGCCACAGGTGGTCTGGCTCAGGGCGCGTCACGATGCTATGACCGCTCGGGTTGACCAGCAACGCTTGACCCGGCAGCGATACCGTTACTCCCCGGATTGCGGTCCCAACATCCCACATGGTGTCAAAGAAGTCTCGTTTGGTCGCGAGCGAAGGGAGGACAGCGGCCCAGTCGGTCTCCACCTTGGCGCCTAACAGATGCATTGCTTGCGCAACTGCTGCCAGGTTGCCCCCAACGAGGAGGTCCCGGCTGTCGCGCGTTTCCACGGATGCATAGAACAGGGGTTGCAGCGAGTAAGGATCAGACATCACCAGGAATCGCCCCGCTGTGTCACGAGAGACAGTCCACCACTCGCCGTTGAGTGCGAGGGTGGGGTCGACCGGTTGGCCAACTCTGAAGGCTGGGGTATCACGCACGGGCGTGACTGCCGCTCCCCACCTCTGAACAATGCGGAACGAGCCGGTGTCGCCGCGTTCGTTGCTCGGGTCGAGCTTCCCGGCACCGGCGAATCGAACGACGTCAGTGATCAATTGGAATCCTTGGGAGGTAGGGTTCTCCAATGTTATCGGCGGCGAGACAGAGACTAAGGATTCGCCCAGCTCGGCAAGTTCGGAGTCGACATTGGTTCCGGCGCCGCGGTGTCAGAGGGCCCCATGCCCCAGGCGCAGTTCCCGCCATGTCCGGCCGGGTCGCCCGACCCTTACCAACCGGCCTGGCTTGCTCAATGGAACACCGAGCGGTGCAGCTCCTCGTCGGATGTCGAGAGGTAAGACTTGCGTCGCGCGAGGAAGAACACCACTCCCATCACAATCCAGGCGCCCAGTGCGATAAGAGAAGGTGCCCCCAGGGCTCCCGGCGATCCTGGCACGAGCAAGAGCAGCATGAAGATGACCGCGAACGCGCATCCAATGAGCCCGGTCGCCTGGAGGCCGGCGCTCGACGCTTGCTGCGAAGTCATGCCGGGCAAGCGCCCCGATCTGCCGAGCTGGAAGGCGCAGTAGCACGTGTAGAAGTACGCGACGGTTATCCCGAAGCTTGTCATGTCGACGATCCACAACAATGCGGCCCGTCCGAACCATGGAGTTACGACGCAGATCAGCAGAGTGAACGCGATGCCGACGACGGGCGTGCCGTGCCTAGGGTGCAGGGCCGCAAAGGCACGCGGGAGCATCTTCGCGCGTCCCATAGTGAGAAGGACGCGGCTCGTTGAGACATAGAAGCCGTTGAGTCCCGTTAACACGCCCATGGAAACCGCAATTAGCATGAGGATCATGCCGATCGGGCCCGCGATCCCGGTGATTGCGACAGCAGGCGGCCATGCCGTGTCGGCATAGAGCTCCGGCTGGTCGCCGACGGCGATCGCGGTCGCTACGGTCATCGCCATGTAGATGAAGGTCGCCGCGACGACACCCCAGAGTAGGAGAGCAAGCGCCTTGCGGGGCGAGAAATTGAACTCACCGGCCGTTTGAGGGACGTTGTCGAAGCCGACGTATGCCCAGGGGGCGAAAGCGACGATCGTAGCGATCGCGGCAACGGGTGAGACGTCCGCGGGGAATGCTGGAGGGATCGGGGTTGCCCCGGTCATGAAGTAGGCACCGGCTGCGATCATGATCGCAGTGACGGCGAGCAGCATGATCACGCACGCGAGGAACTGGAGGCGACCGGAGAGTGCGACGCCGCGCGCATTGATCCAAGCGAAGATCAAGAGGAACAGGACTGAGACGATTACCTCAGGCAGGTAGATGTCCCATCCCGCGACGGAATACAGCTTGAGTTGCATCATCAGATCGGGCATCGCCATCCGAAATACCAGCGACATCGCGGACGCGTTAAGAGCAACGATGCCCGCGTACCCGAGTGTCAGACACCAGCCCGCGACGAACGCGTGGACGCGGCCCAACGAGGCCAGCGCGAATGCGACGCCTCCGCCAGTGACTGGAAGCGCGCGGATGACAGCGCCGTAGCTCATCGCGATCACGGCGATGAGCGCTCCGCCGATCAAGAACCCCAGGAGGGTGCCCCCCAGTCCGCCAGCGGCGAGCCAGTCGAATGGCAAGATGAACGCGCCCCACCCGACTGCAGAGCCCAACGCGATCGCAAAAACCCATCGCGGCTGCAGCGTGCGCTTCAATGTGGCGGTCGGGACGAACGAGTCCGTACTCATCTGATGAAAGCCTTGTCGTAGAGAGGGTGCGCGACCGCGGGGTTCGCGCGCATCGAGTCTCGAACGTAACAGGCGCGGGCGCGGCGAAGGCGACTTCCGTCCGGGTTTCTGGCGAGATGCGGATATCCTGCTTGGGTGAAGCACGTGATCGACGGCGGGGTGTGAGGCCACCGGTGCACGTGCTCCTCCTCACGCACTACTTCGAACCGGAGAATGGTGCGCCGCAACGGCGCTGGCACGCGCTAATTCAACGGCTTGTGGCGTCAGGGCATGCTGTAGACGTCATTGCGCCACCACCGCACTACCCGACCGGCAAGCTAGACCCCGCGGCCGCGCCGGCGACGCGGGCGGGAGGTGTCGCTGTCGGGTCACATGGCGGCACAGTGAGGCGCGTCTCGTTCCTTCGGCACGACGCGAGCGTCGCCTCTAGGACTCTTGACCATCTGTGGGTCGCCGCAGCTTCGATCATGCTGGCGACGAAGCTTGCGCGGAGAGGCATTGTCAGGCCTGATGTCATCGTGGCCACCGCGCCCGGGCTGCCGACTTTGTTAGCCGGTCGGGTCGTAGCCAAGCGCCTGGGAGTTCCGCTTGTGGCAGAGATGCGTGACGCTTGGCCCGATCTCGTCTCGCATACACCGGGGCTTGTGAGTGGGGCGGGACCAATTGCGAGGGTGAAGCAGCGCGTGCATGGAGCGATCACTGCGCTGCAACGAGACGCTGCGGTCGTGGTCACCACGACGGAGAGCTTCGCCGAAGTGTTACGCGACCGGGAAGTGGACCCGGTACACGTGATCCGCAACGGCACTTCGCTTGCGCGCTATGCAGTGATCCCACCTACCGTTCACGATCACGACGAACTGCGAGTCCTGTACATGGGCACCATCGGCCGGAGTCAAGGGCTCGAAACCGTGATCAGGGCGACTGCGGCTGCCCGCGAGCACGGTGTGAGAATCGAAACTCGCATCGTCGGATACGGTGCCGACGTCGCGCGACTGCGCGCGCTCAATACGGCGCTAGGGTCACCCGTCCGGCTTCTCGACCGTGTGCAGCCGAACGAAGTGTTCGGACACTACGACTGGGCCGACACGACCGTGGTCGCGTTGCGTGACTGGGAGCCCTTCAAGTGGACTGTGCCGTCGAAGCTCTACGAACTCATGGCGACAGGCAAGCACATCACCGCGATCGTGGACGGCGAGGCGGCGGCCCTCGTTCGCGAGTCGAACAGTGGTGACGTCGTGCCGCCAGGGGATGCGAGCGCGGTCGCGGACCTGTGGGGACGGCTGTCGAGGGATCGCGCACTCGTCGCCAGCCGTGATGGCGGGCGCGCTTGGATCGCAAGGAACGCTGAGTACGACGTCATCGGCGAGCAATATCGTGTTTTGCTAGAGACAGAAGTCGAGCGCAACCGCAGCAGCTAGTCCGCGATGGCTCGCAACTGTTCCAAGATGAGTGCGCTAGCGGGCACGGGCCCGAGTGCGCGGTGGCCCACCACGTCGTCGATGACGCGCAGCTCGTGCCCCCCGAGATCATTACCGCGCTCGAGTTGTGAATCGACCACCCATCGCTGGAAGGCGATCTGCTCATCGAAACCGTCTTCGCGTACGTTGGTGACAATCACGTATGGAGGGATGCGTCCCGCACGCTCAAAGCGCGATCGAACGCTGACTTGGTGTGGTTGTCGCGCTCTGTGTTCTTCCAACGGCATGCCCAGAACGTGCCGCTCCACATCAGCCACCGCGCCGGGGTGCCAGTGCGCGAAATCCAGCTGTGGTACTTCGACCAAGGCTTTGGCGCTCGGTACCAGGGCGGCCGTGGCAAGGGCGCCGAAGCCGCCTAGCGAGGAGCCGTAGATGAGCACTGAGCGAGCGCCGAGAGTCTGCGCAATCGCTCGCACCTGCCGCGCGATCCCGTCGAGGACGTCGACCTCTGGATGGAGGAACCACGCCCCACGCAATTCTTCGCTCAGGCCCATCGATGGGTCAGCGAACGCGACGATGTGCGTATCAGGGAATCGGTCTGCCCAGCGCCATCGCGCAAATGCTGGGTGCCTGTTCGGGCTTTCCCTGCTGACCGCTGCGGGCATCAGCACGAGCAACTGGCTGGCCGAAGCGCGCCTCCACAAGCGGGCGTGCAACGGCTGCCCCGCGATGCCACTCTCGTAGCGCAGCTCTTCCATGGCGTTCCGACGCTCCTTTGCCGACCGCCGGAATGCTCTCGCGGCGCTAGCTCAGGTTACTGGTTGTTGCAACGACGTGGCTCAACCAAGCCGCCAGGAGTTCGGTCAGATGGAGAACTCTGGCTCGCGCTCACCTACGCCGAGCATCGCTGCGATGGCAGCGACCGCTCGCGCCGACGCCTTGCCGTCGCCGTAGGGATTGACAGCATTCGCCATCGCAGCGTACGCCTGAGGGTCGGTGATCAGATGGTTCACCTCGAACTCGATGCGCTCCCGATCGGTGCCGACAAGGCGGACGGTGCCGGCGTCGACCGCCTCTGGCCGCTCCGTGTTCTCCCGCATTACGAGCACAGGCTTGCCGAGGCTCGGCGCTTCCTCCTGCACACCGCCGGAGTCGGTCACGACGATCGTCGACGCGGCCATCACCTTGGTGAATTCCGCATAGCCGAGAGGCTCCGTCACCACTACGTTCTCGAGGCCCTCGAGGTAGGGGAGCACTGCTTCGCGCACCGCCGGATTGCGGTGGATCGGCAGCGCGATGATGTGGTCAGTGTGCTTCCGGGCGATGTTCGCGAACGCCTCGCCGATCGCTTGCATGCTGCCGCCGAGATTCTCGCGACGGTGCATCGTCGCGAGAATGATGGGACGGCCGCTCGCGACCGCCTGGGCGAGGCGTGCGTCGCTGGGCACGATCTCCCACGTGGATGCCTCGAGCAGAGCGTCGATCACGGTGTTGCCCGTGACGACGATCGAGTCGGGGTCAACCGACTCGTGCAACAGGTTCTCCCGGGAGCCAGCGGTCGGCGGAAGGTGCAGCTTCGCGACCTGACCGATGATCTTGCGGTTCGCCTCTTCGGGGAAGGGCGAGTCGATGTTGCCGGTGCGGAGTCCAGCCTCGAGATGCACGACCGTGACCTGGCGGTTGAAGGCGGCGATCGCGGCGGCCATGGCCGTTGAGGTATCGCCCTGCACGATCACGACGTCGGGCTGCTCGCGCTCGATCAGCTCGTCGATCCCGGCGATCGCGCGAGAGACGATGCCGTTGAGAGGCTGCCCCGGCTTCATGAGATCGAGGTCATGCTTCGGCGTGATGCCGAAGCGCTTGTTGACCTGGTCGAGCATTTCGCGGTGCTGTCCCGTCACGACCGGGATCGATTCGAAGCGATCGTCCCGATCGAGCAGCTCGATGACAGGCGCGACCTTGATGGCCTCGGGACGGGTTCCGTAAACCGTCATGATCTTGTGCTGCTTCATGGTTCTCCTCTTCGCGGTGGGCGCCTCAGGTATGCGAGAGCGCTGGCGGATGCGCAGCGGTGGCTCGCTCGAGCGCCTTCTTCGCGGCGTCGTGCTTGCCGAGCGCGATGCTGTGTGCGTAGTAGCGGTACATGTTTGCGACCTCATCGGCCGGGCCGTCGGCGATGAGCGTGCCAGCATCGAGCCAGATCGCACGCGTGCACATGTCTTCGATGGTCTTGGCGGCGTGGCTGACCAAGAACACGGTGCCGGCGCGCGCGATGAGGCCCTGCATGGCCTCCTTCGACCGCTCGGCGAATGATGCGTCACCGGTCGAGAGGGCCTCGTCGATCATCAAGATCTCGGGATCGGCCGCGACCGAGATCGCGAAGCGGAGCCGCGCGCCCATGCCGGATGAATAGGTGTTCATCGGTTGCTTGATTGCGTCGCCGAGGCCGGCGAGCTCTTCGATGCGCTCTTTGGCGAAGTAGGCGTCGTCGGGCGTCATGCCCATCGCGAGCGTGCCGAGCCAGATGTTCTCCTCACCGGAGAGCTCCGGCACGAGCGCCGCGCTCACGCCGAGCAGCTGCGGTTGCGCAGACGCGACCACGGTGCCAGACGTGGCTGGCTGCAGGCCGGCGAGCACCCGGAGCAGCGAGCTCTTGCCAGAGCCGTTGAGGCCGACGAGCCCGACCATTTCGCCCTCGCGGGCGGCCATGGTCACTCCGCGCAGCACCGGCCCGGTGACTGCCTTCCTGCTGCCGCGGCGCCACCAGGAGCCACCGGTGGAGCGATTCACTGTGTAGCGCAGACGCACGTCTTCCGCAGCGATCGTGACCTTCGGGTCGTCGCTCAGTCGCCAGCCCGGTGCAACTTCATTCGCGGCCATAGCGCTCCTCGTCCCGCCAAAAGAGAATGAAACCCACCGCGAGGGTGGCGAGTGACCAGATCGAGAGCGAGATCCACTGCTCCGCCGGCGGCACCGCGCCCGAGATCAGGACCGAGCGATACATGTCGAGCACGATGTAGATCGGGTTCGCCTGCACGATCGCGAGAACCGCGGGGTCGTCGAGGAACCGCTCGATCGGGAAGATGACCGCCGAGGCGTACATGAGCAATCGCGACACGAAGCTCATCGCCTGCGCGAGGTCGGGCATGAGCGCGCCGAGCCAGCCGAAGAAGAGGGCGAACCCGAGGCTCAAGGCGAGCTGCAGCACCAGGACGATCGGGAACAGCGACCATGCGACGTTCGGCGCCTCGTGCGGAGGGATCGCCATGATCATGACGAACATCACCGCGATCGCGGGCAACGAGCTGAGGAAGTCGCGAAGGATCATCGACACCGCAAGCGCGGCCCGAGGGAACGCGAACGCCCTGATCATCGCCTTGGAGCTCCGGATGAGCGAGACGCCGCTTGTGATCGCTCGCGACGACAGCTGGAACATGAAGACGCCGATGAGGATGAAGGCGATGAAGTTCTCCATGCCCCGCGAGAGCTGCAGCACGATGCCGAAGATGACCCAGTAGAAGGCAGCATCGAGCAGCGGTCGCAGCACATACCAGGCGACGCCGAGGCGCTCATTGGAGTAGCGGGTAACGGCCTCGCCCCGGGCGCCAGCCCAGACGAAGTGGCGCCGATCCCACAGCTCGGTGAAGTACTCGCGCAGCGGCGGCCGAGTGCCGACGCGGCGGAGGTAGCTGATGTCGCCGAACTCGCGCTCCAGCCGAAGCCGCAGCGCGGGGGATAGGGCGTCGGCCCCGGACCGCCTCGCTGACCATGCCCGTCGCCACTGCGTGCGGAGTCCCTGAGACCCGGATCGCTGGGACGGAGCGGTCATTCGAAGGTGAGCAATCTTGTAGGTTTGACGGTCGCGCGAGCGCGCGCCGTCTCAATCCTCCCACATGGGCAAATCTGCGCCGTTCTTGCGCATCGCTGAGCGGTACGTCAGGCCGTTGCGCTGCCAGGTGAGTGCAGCCGCGCGTTGCCTGCCGAGCGAGGTGAGCCGTGCGCGCAGGTTTGGTTGCGTCGCGATCTGCCCGATGCGGTCCGAGAGCGCGCTGACATCGCTGGGCGCGACGGCGGCTCCTGCGGCCGCGAGCTCGCCACCGATCGTCTCGAGCAGCGGAGGCAACGCGCTCACGACCAGCGGGCGCCCGCTCGCCATGGCCTCGACCGGCTTCAGCGGCGAGACGGTGCGCGTCACCTCGCGGTCCAGGCGCGGCACAACGAAGAGGTCGAGCGCGTCGCGGTGCCGCACGACCGCGTCGCGGCTGACGCGGCCGGTGAAGACCGCGGCGTCGCCGAGTCCGAGCGCCGCTGCTTGAGCCTCGAGCGCGGGCCGGGCGGTGCCTTCGCCGACCAGGAGTGCGCGCACGTCGTGCCCTCGCTCGCGCAGTCGTGCCACGGCATCCAACAGCACGTCGAAGCCCTCGTAGTCGACGAGCGACGACGTCGACCCCACCCAGAAGCCCTCACGGGGCAAGCCGAGGGCGGCTCGCGCGTCTGCGGGCGCAGGAGCTCGCCGGTCGAGCAGCGACGCGTCGATCGCATTCGGGACGAGGGTGATGCGATCGGCCGGGAGGCCGCGGGCGGCCAGGTCGTCGCGCATGCTCCCCGACAGCGTGAAGACCGCGTCGGCCGCCGACGCGAGCTCCGCCTCTCGCTCGCGGGTCAGGCTGAAGCGCTCGCTCGCCGCCGCCCGCTCGCGCGCCTCATCGCTGCCGAGGCTTGCGACCCAGGTCTGTTCGAGCATGCCGCGCACCTCGTAGGCCCACGGGGTGCCCAGCCACTCGGCGACCTCGCGGGCCACGACGGCGTTCGGGTAGTGGGTGGTCGTCTGCAGCGCAGCCGGCCGCACCGAGCGGGCGAGCCGGCCAAGCGCTTCGGCCTGCTGGGCGAGCCTGCCGTCCGGGGATGGGGCAAGGAGCGGCGGCAGCGCCCGGTGGTAGTCGATCCCGTCGATCACGTCTCGCGCCGCCGCTCCGAGCTTGCCGACCACGACGGGGTAGCCGACGCGCGTCATCGCGACGGGATCGAGGCCGGCGTCGCGCTGCGCCTGCAGCACGGCGTGCGAGCGGACGGTGTAGCCGGACTGCGTGTGCGGCAGCGAGTTCGTGAGCAGGTGCAGGATGCCGTGGCGCGGCGTCGTCGGAGCGATGTCGGTCGCGTTCCAGCGCAGGCGCGTGCCGGGCGTCATCATGGCGAGCTCGGCGCGCAGCACGCGGTGCAGCCGCGACTTCGGCGCGTGCTCGGCGAGCAGCGCGATCGCGCGCGTCGCCTCGCCCAGCTGCCACGCCGCGCGGGCGCGAGCGATCGGCGCGATGCGAGTGTCGTCGGCGACGAGCTCGGGGCGGCCGGCCGCATGCGCGATCTCGGCGCCGAGTCGGCCGAGGCCGGATCGACCAGCGATCTCGCCGAGCAGCGCGCGAGTCGATGTGAGGTCGCCCGAGAGCCACGTCTCCGCCAGCTCGCGCTCAGAGCCGCGCGCGCGGCGCGCGGCCGCGAGCAGCGGCGTGCGTGCGGCGGGGAACCGCCGGGCGAGCTGCACGGCGAAGGTCAGCGGATCCTCGCGCAGCGAGCGACTTGCCGTCGCCGCCGCCATCGCGGCGTTGCCGCTGAGGCGTGCCGAGCGCGCGAGCACGTCACTGCCGCGCTCCATGGCACCCGGATGCATCCCCACGGATGCCATCCTCGCATTCGGCACCACTAGCCTGACCCCTATGCGGCACTCAGTCACCAAGGTGGTCATCCCCGCGGCGGGCCTCGGCACTCGCTTCCTCCCCGCCACGAAGGCGCTGCCGAAGGAGATGATGCCGGTCGTCGACAAGCCGGCGATCCAATACGTCGTCGAGGAAGCCGTGCGCGCCGGGCTTCCCGATGTGCTGTTCGTGACCGGGCGCAACAAGAACGCGCTCGAGAACCACTTCGACCGCGCGACGGAGCTCGAGCAGATCCTCACGCGCAAGGGCGACGCGGACCGGCTCGAGAAGGTCGCGGAGTCGACGGGGCTCGCCAATGTGCACTACGTGCGGCAGGGCGATCCGCTCGGGCTCGGCCATGCGGTGCTGCGCTCGCAAGCGCACGTCAACGGCGATTCCTTCGCCGTGCTGCTCGGCGACGACATCATCGATTCCCGCGACCACCTGCTCGAGCGCATGCTGCAGGTGCACGACGAGCGCGACACGTGCGTCGTCGCGCTCATGGAGGTCGATCCGGCGCAAGCGCACCTCTACGGCATCGCCACGGTCGACGCGACGGAGGAGGACGACGTCGTGCGCGTGCGCGGGCTCGTCGAGAAGCCGGAGCCGGGCACGGCGCCCTCGAACCTCGCCATCGTCGGCCGCTACGTGCTGAAGCCCGAGATCTACCCGGTGCTCGAGCAGACGGCGCCCGGTCGCGGCGGGGAGATCCAATTGACGGATGCCCTCCTCACCATGGCCGAGGACGATGCAGAGGGCGGCGTGCACGGCGTCATCTTCCGCGGCCGCCGCTATGACACGGGCGACAAGCTCGACTACATCAAGGCGAACGTCATGCTCGCGTGCGAGCGGGAGGATCTCGGGCCGGGACTCCGCGAATGGCTTCGCGAGTATGTGGAGCAGTTCTCGGGGCAGCCCGTATAGTCGCTTCCCGATTCATTTCGGGGTACATTCCGAGGGGTACATTTCCTCACTTCGAATTCCTATGTTGCGCTCACGGGCGATTCGTCTATATTGCGTGGCATGGCAAAGCAGACTTTCACGCAGCTCGTCGACGACTTCACGGGCGAGCCCATCGAGGATGGCACCGGTCGCACGGTGCGATTCGCATTCGACGGCGCTGAGTACGAGATCGACCTCAGCAACGAGAACATCGAAGAGCTCTCGAGCACGCTCGAGCGCTATGTGCGGGCGTCGCGCCGCGTCTCCGGGCGGAGCCGTGGCCGCGCCTCCAGCGGCAGCCGGCGCAGCAGCGGCGGCAGCAGCGAGACTGCCGCGATCCGCGAGTGGGCGGAGTCGCAGGGGCTGAAGGTCGCCTCGCGCGGCCGCATTCCCGCCGACATCGTGGAGCGATACAAGAACCGCTGATCGGATCATGATGCTTTCGGGCGCCGCTGCTGAGCAGCGGCGCCCGTCTGCGTTGCGCCAACGCCCCTACGATGTGAGCAATCGGCAGCCGGGGCGATGGCGCACTGCGGCACGAATGGCCGCGATGATGCTCCGGAGGTACGACGATGGGCTTCCTTGAATACGCGCGGCTGCTGCGCAAGCACTGGTTCCTCGTGATCTTCGCAGCGGTGCTCGGCGCCGCCGCGGGACTGCTCATCTCGTTCGTGCAGACGCCGTCCTATCGCGCATCCACCGAGGTCTTCATCTCGACGCAAGCGGCCGATACCAGCTCCGACCTCGTGCAGGGCAATGCCTTCACGCTCTCGCGCGTGAACACCTATGCCCGGCTCGCCGGCAGCGAGGAGGTGCTCGAGCGGGTCGCCGATCAGCTCGAGCTCGAGGTGCCGGTGCGCGACCTCATGGAGCAGGTCGAGGCGATGCCGGTGACGAACACCGCCATCCTCGAGATCTCGGCCTTGAGCGACGACCCCGCGCTCGCGGCCGACCTCGCGAACGCGACCGCCGCGAGCCTCGCCGAGGCGGTCGAGGAGCTCGAGACGACCGGCTCGACGAGCCCCGTGCGGCTCGCGACCATCGTGAGCGCCGACGTGCCGGCCGAGCCCGAGAGCCCGCGGCCGGTGCTGCAGGCCATCCTCGGCGCGCTCCTGCTCGCGGTCGCGGCGCTCGCGTTCATCGTCATCCGCGACCTGGTCGACACGCGCATCCGCACCGAACGCGACGTGAAGGCCGTCACCTCCGTGCCGCTGCTCGCCGCCGTGCACTTCGACCCGAAGGCCGCCTCGCGACCGCTCGTCGTGCACGCCGAGCCGCTCAGCCCGCAGTCGGAGGTCTTCCGCACCCTGCGCACCAACCTCAACTTCGTCGAGGTCGACGGCAAGAGCCGGCTGTTCGTGATGACGTCGTCGATCCCGGGGGAGGGCAAGACCACCACCGCGGTCAACCTCGCGCTCGCGATCGCCGGCTCCGGGCAGTCGGTGCTGCTCGTCGACGCCGACCTGCGCAAGCCCAAGGTCGCCGACTACATGAACCTCAACGGCGCGGTCGGGCTCACCGACGTGCTGATCGACCGCGTCGCCCCGGCGGATGCCGTGCAGCAGTGGGGCACGTCGGGCCTGTACGTGCTGCCGGCCGGTGCCGTGCCGCCCAACCCGAGCGAGATGCTCGGCTCGCGTGCGATGCACGCGATGCTCGAGGAGCTGCGGGCGGAGTTCGACTGGGTGCTGCTCGACGCGCCGCCGCTGCTGCCGGTGACCGACGCCGTCGTGCTCGCTCAGCACGGCGCCGACGTGCTGCTCGTCGCCGCCGCCGACCGTGTGAACGCGCCGCAGCTCAAGCGCTCGCTCGAGATGCTCGAGACGGTCGAGGCGTCGGTCGCAGGTCTCATCATGACGATGGCGCGGCTCGACTCCTCCGAGTCGTACCGCTACGCCGAGTACGGCTACGGGCGGTCGGAGCGGGCGGAGCCGGAGGTGCCGGCGCCGCCGCGCGCGAAGACCGCGGAGCACGCGCGGCCGGCCGAGGAGGCGCCGTCGCGACGACGGCGCGGGCGCGGCGGCAAGCGCAGTCGCGCGCACCGCTGACGCCTCGCGCGGCACCGGGGGCGGCCCGCGCCGCGGGGGTCAGAGGACGGGCCCGCGCGCCCTGGCCCACGCGGACGGCATCCGCGCGGGGAGGGCTTCGGAGAGCAGGCGCACGACGACCCTCGTCGCCGCACCGATCAGCACCGCGACCGCCATCGAGGTCGCGTCGAGTGCGCCGGCGAGGGCGAGCGCCGCGGCGACCGCGGCGAAGGCGGCGAGCCCGATCCACGAGGGCAGCGCGATGCCCGCGTGTGCCTGCGCCGCCGCCTGCCGGTAGACCTGCAGCTGCCACTGGTCGTTGAGCGCCTGCGCCGCGCACAGCACCGCGAGGGGCGCGAGCAGCCCGTCGAACGTCGGCCCGAGCAGCGTCTCCTGCCACAGCGCGATCCCGGTGATGAGGGCCGCCGACGCGAGCGCCGACGAGCCCAGCGACAGCAGTCGGCTGCGGCGGATCCGGAGCGCCTCGTCGGCCGCGAAGCGGCCGTAGAGCACGGCGTTGATGGCTTGCGTGAGCCCGCCCGAGGCGCTCGCGAGCGTCGAGGCGACCGCGTAGACGCCGAGCGTCGCCGAGCTCGCGAGCATCGCGAGCAGCACCTGGTCGAGGCGCCAGGCCACGCCGTCGACGACCGTCGACGACCACATCGAGAGGCTGAAGCGCCAGGGCGCGGGGCGCCGCTCGGCACGGCGGATCGCGCCGATCGAGCCGGCGATGCCCACGAGCGACGCGAGCAGCTGGCCGGCGAGGGTGATCGCGAAGGCGAGCTCGAGCGTGAGCGCTCCGGCGAGGAACGCGATGATGCAGCCGAGTGAGGGCAGCACGACGTTGCACGCGCGAGCGAGGTTGTAGCCGGCGAGGCGCGAGCCGACGAGCATCCGCTCGACGCCGAGCTGGTAGAGCCCGGCGAGCGCGAGCACGACGCTCGAGAGGCGGATCGCGCTCGCGACCCACGCGTCGCCGCCGGCGAGCACGTCGGCGGCGAGGAAGCACGCGGAGGCCGACAGCAGGCCCGCGACGCCGACGAGCACGACCGCCGCGCGCGACGCCGACTCGTCGCGGTGATCCTGCACGGCGATGCCGCGCGGCAGGCCGACGAACGCGACGAGGCCGAGCACGTGGATGACGGCGAACGCGGCGGCGAGCTGCCCGCGGCCGCTCGCACCGAGCGCGGTCGCGAGCATCGGGGCGGAGACGACGCTGAGCGCGAGGCCGACGTAGGTCACGCTCGCGAGCTGCAGCGCCGGCCGCGCGCGGCGAACGAGCGCGGCGGTCGCGGGGCGGGCCGTCTCGCGGCTCACGGTCGGCCCCGGCTCGCGCGCGGGAGCGCGCCCGTCGCCCGCTCGATGGCGGCGGTGAGGCGCTCGAGGAACGCCTCCTCCGAGAATCCGGCCGCGTGCGCCCGGATCGCCTCGGCATCCCACCGCATCGAGCGGCAGCGCCGCATCGCGTCGGCGATCGCCGTCGGCGTCGGCTCGTCGAAGAGTATCCCGGTGACGCCCTCGACGATCGTGTCGAGGAAGCCACCCCAGCGCAGCGCGACCGAGGGCTTGCCGAACGATGCCGCCTCGACCGGGATGAGGCCGAAGTCCTCGAAGCTCGCCGCGACGATCGACGCGCAGCGCGCGTAGAGCCAGCGCATCTCGGCATCGGTGAGGTGCTGCAGGAAGACGACGTTCGGCGGCGCCATCGCCCGCAGGCGCGCCTGCTCCGGCCCGGCGCCGACGACCACGAGCCGGTGCGGGAGGGTCGCGAACGCGGTGACCACGGCATCCACGTTCTTGTACGGCAGGAGGCGCGAGACGCACAGGTCGAAGCCGCCGGCGCCGTCGAGGGCCGTGTCGCTGAGCCCGGCCGGCCGGTGCTCCGAGCCGCCCGCGCCGGAGGAGTGGGGCGGATGCACGACCTCGGCCTCGATGCCGTACACGGCTCGCACGCGGTCGCGCGCGACCGAGGAGCAGGCGATGTAGGCGTCGGCGCTGCGCGCCTGCCGGCGGTCCCAGCGCCGCAGCCACGGGCCGAGCACCGCGAGCGCGAGCCGCGTCGAGCGGGACGCGTGCTGCCCGAGGTAGGCGCCCGGCTGGTAGAGCCAGCGGGCGGGGGAGTAGCAGTAGACGATCTTGCGGCCGGTCGTGCGGAAGCCGTGCGCCCAGCCGCTCGAGCTCGCGATCACCACGTCGGCGTCGATGCGCGTGCGCTGCACCGCGGCGGCCAGGAGCGGCAGCGCGAGCCGGTGGTGGCGGCGCAGGAGGGCGATGCGGTCGAGCGGTGTCGTCCGCACCTCGACGTCGCCGAACTCGGGATAGGTGTCGCCCGGCTCGAAGAGCGTCGTCTGGATGGGCGCGCCCGCGAAGGCTCGCGCGAGGGCGAGCACGACCCGCTCCGCCCCGCCCCGCTGGGTGAGGTAGTCGTGCGCGATGACGAGCGGCTCCCGCGCCATCGCTAGCCGCCGCTCGGGGGATAGCCTTGCCGCACTCGCGGAAGGGAGACGGGATGCGCGTCACCTGGCTCGCGCTCGAGTGGCCCCGGGCGGGCCACCACTCGGGCGGCGTCGGCCGCTACGTGCGGCGCCTCGCGGAGCGCGTGCGCGACCTCGTCGAGCTGACCGTCGTCTGCTTCGAGGGAGCGGTGCCGATGGCGGGCGTGCGCCTGGTCGAGCTGCCCGCGCCGCGCGGCCGCATCGGCCGCTACTACGGCGCGGCGCTGCGCGCCTCGCGCGCCATCCGGCGGCTCGAGCCCGACCTCGTGCACTCGCACGGAGACGACGTGCTGCTGCCGCGCGGCGTGCCGCTCGTGCGCACGTTCTACGGCTCCTCGCTCGGGGAGGCGCGCTCGTCGACCGGACTCCGCAGGCTCAACCACTACGTGCTCGCGGGGCTCGAGTCGCGCTCGGCCGCGCGCGCCACCCGCACGCTCGCGATCGCGCCGGAGTCGCTCGAGCTCATGCGCTGCGACGCGATCCTGCCGCCCTACTTCGGCGTGCCGCCGGGCGAGCGGCTGCCGAGCGCGACGCCCTCGGTCGTCTTCATCGGCAGCTTCGAGGGCCGCAAGCAGGGCCGCGTCGCGCAAGCGGCGGTCGCCGAGCTCGGCGGCGAGCGTGGCGAGGTCGCGCTCACCGTCATCGGGCCGGCGGACGACGCCGCGTCGTGGGCGCCGTGGGTCGACCACCGCGCCGGGCTGAGCGACGACGAGGTGGCGGATGCCGTGCGTCGCGCGTGGGTGCTCGTGTCGCCCTCGGCGTACGAGGGCTTCGGCATCCCGGTGCTCGAGGGGCTCGACCACGGGCTGCCGGTCGTCGCCTACCCGAACCCCGGCTCGGAGTACCTGCGCTCGCTCGCGGATGGACCCGTGCCGCTCGACCTCGCGAGCGGTGACGCGTTCACCGAGGCGCTGCGGCGGCGGCTCGCGGCGGGCCCCGAGCTCGAGCCCGCCGAGCGGCACGCGGCGCGCCGCCTCATCGACGAGGTGCTCGAGGCCGGGTCGCCGGCGCGCCTGCTCGAGCACTACGAGGCCGCCATCCGGGCGGCGCGCGCCTCGGCCTGAGCCGGGCGCGGCGCGGCGACGCGGGCGAAGAGCTCGGCGTGGGCGCGCGCGATGGCGGTGTCGGGCGGCACGGGCCGCCATGCAGCGGCCGTGCGGTGCAGGCGCTCGCGCAGGCCCGGCTCGTCGGCGAGCCGGCGGAGCGCCGCGGCGAGAGCGCCGACGTCGCCTGGCGCGACGAGCAGTCCCGTCTCGCCGTCGTCGACCAGCTCGAGCGGGCCGCCGGCTGCGGTCGCGACGAGCGGCCGCGCCGCCGCGAGGTACTGCAGCACGTTCTGCCCGAGCGGCTCGGCGCGCGTCGACGCGTGCACGCAGACGTCCCACCCGTCGAGCAGCGGCCACACGTCGTCGACGTGCCCGAGCAGGTCGACGCGGTCGGCGATGCCGAGCTCGTCGATGAGCGCGCGCAGCTCGCGCTCGAACGGCGCCTCGCCGAACGCGGCGGAGCCGGCCAGCTGCAGTCGCACATCGCCCGTCGGGAACGCCTCGGCGAAGGCGCGGACGAGCTGCGCCTGCCCCTTCCAGGGTGCGAGGCGAGCGAGCATCCCGACCGTCGTGACGGCGGCGCGCGGCGGCGTCACGGGCCGCGCGCCATCGATCCCGATCGGGGAGGGGATGACCGCGACGGCGGCGCCCGGCCGGATCCACGGCCGCGCCGAGTCGAGGGTGAAGCCCGAGTTGGCGATCACGCCGTCGGCACGGCGGAGCGCCGCGCGGAGCGCGAGCGCCGCGAACCGGCCCATGGCTGCCTCGTCGACGGCGTCGCGGAGGTGGACGACGAGCCGTCGTCGAGAGCCGGTCGTCGCGAGCAGGCCGATGAGCGCCGCGCGGCTCGTGTTCGCGTGCACGACGTCGCAGCGACGGAAGGAGCGGGTGACCCGCAGGGCCGCGGCGTGCAGCGCGACGCGGGCGAGCATCCCGGCACGCGCTCGGCGCGAGCCGCCGATCGCGCCGGCGGGCTGCCGCACGCCGAGCACGTGCACGAGCTCGCCCAGCGGGGCGAAGGCGCCCGCGCCCGCGGGCGACCGCGGCACGAAGACCGCCGCGTCCCAGGCGGGGCCGGTCTCGAGCAGCCGCAGGAGCGCGAGCTCGGCGCCGCCGGGCTCGACCGAGTGCTCGAGGTGCGCGACGGCCGGCATGGCGATCACACCCGCGCGTCGATCGCCGTGGCGATCGAGCTCGCGAAGTCGAAGCGGGGCGACCAGCCGAGCTCGCCGCGCAGCCGGCGAGCGTCGCCGACGACCCGCGGCACGTCGAGCGGCCGGCGGCGGCCGGCGCGGAGCCGCGGCACCTCGCGGCCCATCGCGGCGCAGATCGCGGCGAGCACCTCGTGACCGCTGCGCGCGCGACCGGAGGCGACGTTGTAGACGTCGTGCTCGAGCACCGGCGCCTCCGCGAGCAGCACGTAGGCCAGCGCGACGTCGCGCACGTCGGTGTAGTCGCGCTCGGCGTCGAGGTTGCCGACCTGGAGCGGCGCGCCAGGCTCGAGCGCGTCGAGGCGCGCGATGAGGTCGGGCACGAGGAAGCCGGGGCCCTGCCCGGCGCCGATGTGGTTGAAGGGCCGCACGACGACGGTGTCGAGGCCGCGGCGGCGGTAGTAGGAGAGCAGGCTGTCGACGGTGGCCTTGCTCACGGCGTAGGGCGAGGCGAACTCGAGCGGCGCGGACTCGTCGATGGGGTGCGGCGCCGCGGCGTAGATCGCGCCGGTGCTCGCCGCGATCACCCGCGGTGCCGGGCGCGGGCCTCGCAGCAGCGACTCGCACGCGTGGGCGGCCATCGCGGCGTTCTCGGCGATGTAGCGGGCGGGCTCATCGAACGACGGGCCGACCGCCGCGAGCGCGGCGAGGTGCACGACCGCGTCGATCGCCGGCAGCGCGGGCCAGCCCGCCGTGAGGTCGGCGCCGAGCACGACGTCGGCGCCCGGCACCGACGCATCCCCCGATCGCGTGAGCGCGACGACCCGGTGGCCGCGCTCGGCCGCGAGCGCGACGACGTGCCGGCCGACGAACCCGTCGGCGCCCGTGATCGCGAGACGGAGCACCGCTCAGGCGGCCCCGCCGACGAGCGTGCGGCTGCGCGGGCGCCGGTGCCGCACGTCGTGCCCGCCGTGCAGCCGCAGATCGTGCTGCACCATGCGCTGGACGAGCCCCGGGAAGTCGACCTCGCGCCGCCAGCCGAGCTCGTCGTGCGCCTTCGAGGCGTCGCCGAGCAGGATGTCGACCTGGGCGGGCCGCAGCAGCGCCGGGCTCTGGCGCACGAAGGGGCGCCAGTCGTCGATGCCGACCTCCGAGAACGCGGCGGCGACGAACTGCTCGACCGTGCGCGTCTCGCCCGACGCGAGCACGAAGTCGTCGGGCTCGTCGTGCTGCAGCATCTGCCACATGCCGCGCACGTAGTCGCCCGCGTAGCCCCAGTCGCGCTTGGGCCACAGGTCGCCGAGCTCGACGTGATCCTGCAGGCCGCACGCGATGCGGGCTGCGGCGCTGGTGATCTTCCGCGTTACGAACTCGACGCCGCGGCGCTCGCCCTCGTGGTTGAACAGGATGCCGCAGCTGACGAACATGCCGTAGCTCTCGCGGTAGTTCTTGGCGATCGAGTGCCCGTAGAGCTTCGCCGCGCCGTAGGGGCTGCGCGGGTGGAAGAGCGAGGTCTCGTTGTAGCCGCGTGCCGGCCGGTTGTAGTCGAGGCCGCCGAACATCTCGGAGGTCGACGCCTGGTAGAGGCGGGTCGTGTCGGTCAGGCGTGCGATGCGCACCGCCTCGAGCACGTTGAGCACGCCCTTGCCCGTCACCTCCGCGGTGAGCGCGGGGTTCTTGAACGAGTAGCCGACGTGGCTGATGGCCGCGAGGTTGTAGAGCTCGTCGGGCTGCGACGCCTCGACCGCCCGCACGAGCGAGGTCTGGTCGGTCACGTCGCCCTCGAGCAGCGTCACGAATGGGAACTCCGACTCGACCGCGTGCCGCTTCGGGTTGTGCTGCCCGTGCACGAGGCCGTAGACCTCGTAGCCCTTGGCATGCAGCAGCTCCGCGAGGTGACCGCCGTCCTGGCCCGTGATGCCGGTGATGAGAGCGCGCATCCGCCTGCCCTTCGTTGGAGCCGGTTCGTGACCACCGCGCTGTGGAGAACGATTGAGCCGGAGCGTAACTGCTGAGGATTCCCCCTGTCTCGCGCTTGAGCCAACCATGAGCGATGGGGGACGAACCTGGGCTTCGCTAGCGCTGCGCCACCAGTCGCAGCAGCCGCTCGAGCTGCCCGGCGACGTGCTCCCACGTGAACTCCGCGGCAGCGCGTCGACGTGCTCGATCGCCGAGGCGGCGCCTCCGCGCCGGGTCCTCGGCGAGCGAGAGGATCGCCTCGGCGATGCGCTCCGGGGACTCGGGGTCGACGAGCAGGCTCGTCTCGCCGTCGACGACCGCCTCTCGCGGGCCGCCGACGTCGCCGGCGATCGCCGGGACGCCCCACGCGGCGGCCTCGAGGTAGACGATCGCGAAGCCCTCGACCGCGACCTCGCCCGCGGGGTAGCGCGCGGGCATCACGAAGACATCGGCCTCGCGCAGCTTCGCATCCTTCTCGGCGTCGGGCACCGCGCCGAGGAACGACACAGCGTGGGCGACGCCGAGCCGTGCGGCGCGCGCCTCGAGCTCGGCCCGCTGCCGGCCGTCGCCGATCACGATCCAGCGCGCATCCGGGAGCCGCTCGAGCACGCGCGGCAGCGCCTCGAGCACGACGTCGTGCCCCTTGTAGCGGTCGCGCAGGCGGCCGACCGTCACCATCGTGAACGGGCGGCCGGCTCGCTCCAGGCGCTCCGGCGCCGGGCCTGGCGGGATCTCGACGCCGGGGTGGATGACGTGGACGGGCGGATGCGGTCGGCCGCCGACCGTCTCGAGCAGCAGACCGCGCGTGAAGCGGCTCACAGCGACCGCGCCGGCCGAGCTCCGCAGCGCCCACGCCGCCAGCGCGGGGTGGCCGAGCACTTCCTTCCCGTGCGCGTAGACGACGAACGGCACGCGGTGGAGCCGCGCCGCGGCGATGCCGAGCGGGCTCGATGCGATGTGGCCGCTGAGCACGACGTCGGGTCGCAGGCCGCGGATCGCGAAGAGTCCGCGCGCGTTGAAGGCGGCGCTGCGCAGCTTCGGCGGCCCGGCGGGTACCCGCACGCGCCGCACGCGCACGCTGGCGGTCCGGTCGAATGCCGCCGCTCCGGGTGCATCGGGTGTCAGCACCGTGACGTCGGCGTTCGGCATCGCGGCCGCGATCCGGTGCATGACGCTCTGCACGCCGCCGACGCCCGGCGGGAAGTCGGGCGTGACGAGCAGCACGCGCAGCGGGCGGCCTCCGCCTTGGGTGACCACCCGCCTACCGCACCCAGCCGCGGGCCGAAGGAAGCGCATCCGCCCGAATCGGCTCCATCGAGCGTGCCGTGCCGCGGGCGGCCGTCGAGCCCAGGCCGAGCACGAAGTAGAGCACCGCGACGACCGAGAAGCTCGTCCAGCTCGTCTCGAACGCTGAGTCGACGGCGAAGGCGACGAGCGCCGCGACCGCGCCGTAGGCCCACGGCGCGCCGGTCGCGGCGGCGGTCGTGACGTCGCGGAGCGCGCCGATGAGGGCGATGACGAGGATCGCGACGAAGAGCGCGAGGCCGATGAGGCCGTAGAGGAACAGCAGCTGGAGGTAGTTGCTGTGGGCGTGGCCGAAGTCGGCGTACTGACCGGCGAGCGCGCCGACCAGCGACGTGAAGCGCTCGGCGGGGAACCCGACGAGCGGCGACCCGTCGAGTGTCGCCTCGACCGTGCCCTCCCACAGCCGCACGCGCGCGAGGTTCGAGCTGAAGCCCGCGTCGCTGATGGTCGCGAGCCGCTCGACGAGCGCGTCGACGGCGCTCGGCACGAGCCAGACGACGAACGCCGCGCCCCACACGGCGGCCGCGATGCCGAGCGTGAGGTGCACGGGGCGGGCGCGGCTGCGCAGCAGCCAGCCGACGGCGAGGGCGAGGGCGAACGCGATCCACGCGGCGCGCGTCTGCGTGAGCGCGAGCGGCACGGCGACGATCGCGAGCGAGACGAGCGCGTCGCGCACGGTGCGCGACATGCACACGAGCGCCGAGCCCGCGACGGCGAGGAACGCGCCGAAGACCGTGGGGGAGAGGAAGGTGCCGAACGGCCGGTAGGTGCCCTCGAACGTGAAGTAGTAGAAGCCCTCCGCGTAGCCGCGGCCCTGCAGCCATGCGAGGCCCGCCGCCTCCTGGTAGAGCGCGACCATCGCGAGCAGCAGCAGCATCCACCGCAGCGCCCTCAGGCACGCGTCCTTCACGTCGGGGCGCTGCGCGATGCGGAAGAGCACGACGCCGCCGAGCGGTGCGAGCGCCGAGCTCAGGGCATCGACCCAGTCGATCGGCGCCCCTTCGAGCGCGGCGATCGCGGTGAGCCGCACGAGGATGAAGGCCGAGAGCGCGAGCGTGACCCCTTCGAGCGGCACGACGCGCCGGCGCAGCACGCCGTAGCGGATGCCCGTGGCCGCGACGAGCGCGAAGACGGCGAGGGTGACGCTCACCTTGCCCGGCAGCAGCTCGAGCGGCACGTAGGAGAAGGGCAGCGCGAGGATCGTGAGCGTCAGCAGCACGTGGCGGCGCTCGCGGCGGGCGGGGCGCTCGGGGATGGCAGGCGCCGTCAACCGGCCGCGGTCGGAGAGCATCGCCACGCTCGGCGCCTCAGCCCACCGGGCCCGCGGGGCGTGCTGACTCGCGCCGGTGCGGAGGGCGCGCGACGAGCATCCGTGCCCCTCCTCCCAGGCGTTGCTAGGGGCACCGTAGCGGACGGGCCGCCCGGCGTGGCTCAGCGCTGGCCGAGGAGCGCCCGCGCCCGGTTCAGGCGGCGGAGGGGCGGAGGAGGCGGCGGACGGCCTCGAGCGGCACCTGCAGCCAGTCGGGGCGGTTCCGCACCTCGTAGACCACCTCGTAGAGCGCCTTGTCGAGCAGGAGCGCGCGGAAGACGGGGTCGTGCTCGTCCACCGGGCCCGCGGCATCCGCGTAGCCGGCTAGGAACTCCCGCTGCCGCTGCTCGACCCACGCGTCGGCGATCGCGGGGTCGGCATCGGGCAGCTCCTGCTGCGCCGAGCCGGCGGCGTAGTCGAACGAGCGGAGCATGCCGACGACGTCGCGCAGCCGCGGCTCGCGGATCGCGCGCTCGTGCATGGGTCGCAGCGGCTCGCCCTCGAAGTCGAGCAGCAGCCAGTCGCCGGCGCTCGAGCGCAGCACCTGGCCGAGGTGCAGGTCGCCGTGGATGTGCTGCAGCTCGCCGATCGAGCGGATCTCGCGAAGCTGCTCCTTGGCGCGGCCGAGCTCGTCGTCGAGGTCGGCGAGCGCGTCGGCCGCCTGCTCGCGGGCCCAGCCGAGCCGCTGCTCGAGGCCGCTGATGAAGCTGTGGGTGTCGGCCTCGGTCGCCGCCGCCGTGCCGAGCGCCGCGGCGAGGTCGCGGTGCACGGTCGCGACGGCGGTGCCGAGCGCGCGGGCGTCGGGCGCCTCTCGCTCCTCGCCGCGGAGCGTCGCGAGCGCGTGCTGCCGATAGAGTTCCCACGCGTCGTCGGCGCCGCTGACGAACTCGGAGACGGCGAGCAGGTGGCCGGTGACGAAGGCGTCGCCGACCGGCCAGCGGGCGCGGAGCGAGGCGAGCAGTGCGGGCACGGGCTTCGAACCCGCGCGCGTGAGGGCACCCGTCACGACGACGTCGGGGTTGTCGCCGGGGTGGACGACGCGGAAGACCTTCGCGATCCAGCTGCCGTCTCCGCCGATGATCGAGGTGTTCGACTGCTCGCCGCTCACGACGCGGCTCGCGCCCGCGGGAGCCGGCGGCTCGCCCGCCGTGTCGCCCTCGAGGTCGGTGACCGCCCGCGCGCCGGAGGCGACGTCGAGGATCGCCTGCACCGCATCCGGATCGTGGCAGGCATCCACGAGCCAGCGGCCGTCGAGCTGCGCGATGTGCGCGGCGCCCGGCTCGTCGCGCCAGGCGACCGGCACCTGCAGCAGGGCGTCGCCGGCGCGCAGCAGCAGGATCGCGGCGTCGTCGCCGAGCGGGTAGGCGTGGGCGAGCGAGGCGTCTGCCTGCTGGCCCTTGAGCGGGTACCAGCGAGTGGAGGGCATCCATGCGGCGATCGCGTCGGTGACCTCGGGAGCGTCGAAGGGCAGGGATGCGCTCATGCGGGTCAGTCTGCCTGCGCTGGTTGAGCGTTGGCAGAGTGGGGTCGGTCAGCTCAGCGGCGGCCGAAGTCGAGCACGTAGTACCAGTAGCCGTTCGAGCCGCGCTCGACGCCGATGCCGACGTGGGTGAACGACGTGCTCAGCAGGTTGGCGCGGTGGGCGGAGGAGGCCATCCAGGCGTCCATGATCCCGTTCGGGGCGACGGCCGAGCCGGAGGTGCGGCCGACGTTCTCGCCCCAGCCGAGCATGGCGCAGCCGCGGGCCTGCGCGTTGAGGTTGGGGTTGTGCGCGCTGCCGGTCGCCGAGGTCGCGGCCATCGTGGCCGACCAGCCCTGCGCCATGCTGCTGAGGCACCCATCCTGCGACAGCGGGGCGACGCCGGCGGCCCGGCGCTCGGCGTTGATGCGGTCGAGGATGGCGATGGGCGCGTCGCCCGCGACGCTGCCGCTGACGGTGTGGAGCTGCAGGCCGGGGATCGTCGCCATGAGCTGCGACATCGGCGCGATGAGCCCGCGATCGGAGCACGTGACGTTCGTGCCGCGCAGGCCCGACACGACGCCGACGGCGATCGCGCCGCCCGAGCTCGGCGTGCTGACGACCGGGCCGCCGGAGTCGCCGCGGCAGAACGCGTTCCCGCTGCTCGCCCGCACCTCCTGCACGTTCATGCACTCGGTGCCGTAGCAGGCGACGTAGGCGGCGCCCGTCGTCATGTTGCACTTCCAGCCCGTCACCTGGCCCGACGAGCACAGCTGGTAGCCCGCGGGCGGGAACGAGAGCTGGGTGTCGGTGATGCTGACGGTCGCGGTCTCGCTCGTGTAGATGCGTGGCAGCGTGCGGGTGTCGTACGACAGCGCGATCGTGCCGAGGTCGTACGGGCGGGCGCCGTCGTTGAGCTCGGCCACGAGGTCGGAGGTGCCGATGCGGGTGCCGGCGGCGTTCCGCACCGCGCGGCCGTCGCGGAAGTCGCTGCAGTGCGCCGCGGTGACGATCACCGGCTGGTGGCCGTAGAAGCCGGTGAAGCCCGACGTGCAGCCCACCCACGAGCCGCTCGCGAACTGCGTCTGCACGCGCATCCCGCCCGACACCTCGGCCGAGTCGTTCGAGCGGCCGGCGAAGAGGGCGGCGGATGCGTCGACCGGCTGACCCTGCGCGAGCTCGGTCACGGCGGTGGTCGTCGGCACGGTGTCGGTCTCCTCGACCGTGACCGTCGCGCCGAGCTGCTCGGCGGCCTGCTCGGTCTCGTCGATGACCTCGAGCACCTCGCCCTCGAGCGCGATCGGCTCCGTGCCGGCCGCCTCCGCGGCCTCGGGCGTCGGCACCTCGACCGAGAGGGAGTCGGCGCCGATGCCGATGGCGAACGCGCCGTCGGCGGGCATGGATGCGGCGAGCGCGTGAGCGAGCTCGACCAGCTCGGCCTCGCTCGCCTCCTGCGCCACGAAGGTGATGTCGATGCCGCGGGTCGCCGCGTCGTCGGCGATCGCCCGGACCTCGGACGGCACGGGACCCGCCCAGCCGATCTCGATCGTGCCGGCGACCGGGTCGCCCGAGACCGTGCCGATGCGCGGGTGCGGGGAGCGCGCATCCCACATCGAGATCTCGTCGATCACCGCGAGGTGCGCCTCCTGCGTCTGAGCGAGTTGCTCTGACGAGATCGCGGGCGGCGCGGCGGGTGCCACGACGAGCACGGTGCTGAGACCGAGCGTCGCCAGGGCGGCGTAGAGCAGGGAGCGGCGGCGGGACAAAGCGGACCTCGTGACGGTCGGAGTATCAGAACAGGCTGGGGCCAGGATGAGCGTAGCGGAGGGGTTCAACCTCGGCTAGAACTTTCGCCCCCACCCGCTGGTCGAGTAGCGCCGCCGGCGCGTGTCGAGACCGGTCGCTCCCCACCCCCGTCGGTCGAGTAGCGCCGCAGGTGCGTATCGAGACCCGTCGCCCCCGTCTCGATGCGGCCCTCCAGGCCTACTCGACGACCGGGGGAGCAGCGGTCTTACGGGACGGCATCCGCTTGATGACCCGACGCACGACGACGAGGGCGAGCAGCGCGAGCAGCGCGAGGACGACGAGCGTCGGCACCGCTTGGCCGAGGCCGAACAGGAACGCGGCGCCCCACGCGAGGAACGCGCCCCAGCCGCCGACGAGTCCGTCCCAGAAGCTCGGCGTGCCCGTCGGCCCCTCGACCGTCGTCGCGCGGATGCTGACGTCGATCGTCGACATCGCGAGCTGGTCGGCGAGCGTGCGCTGCTGCGAGAGGAGCTGCTCGAGCTCCGAGGTGCGCTGCGTCAGCTGCGCCTCGACGTCGAGCAGGATGTCGGTATTCGCGGCCGTGCCGAGCAGCTCGGTGAGGCGCTCGACCGAGGCTCGCGCCGCGTTGACCCGCACCTCGAGGTCGCGCACCTGCGCGCCGACGCGCTGCTCCTTCGTGTCGACGGCGGTGACGTCGCCGAGGCCGCGGATCGCCGTGAGGAGGTCCTCGACCTGCGGCGCCGGCACCCGCACGGTGAGCGTCGCCCACGCCGGCTCGAAGTCGGTCGACGCACCCTCGGAGCGCGCGTCGATCGAGCCGTCACGGGCCTCGACGGCGTCGGCCACCGCATCCGCCGTCGTGATCGGGTCCTCGGCGCGCATCGACACGTCGCCGGTGATGATGACGTCGCGATCGTTGTCGGTGTCCTGCTCGGGGAGGCCGCCGCTGTCGCCGCCGGCCGACTCCTCGAAGTCGGGCGCGGACTCGGGGAAGCCGCCCTGGTCGGTGGTCGGCAGGAGCGGGGAGCCGGTCGAGGCGCCGCTCGCGCCGCAGCCGGTGAGGAGGACGGCGCCGGCGATCAGTATGCCGGCCATCGGGGCGAGTCTGCGGGTCATGCTTCCAGCGTGCTTCGCGAGGGGCAGAAGCACAGCCCAACCTTTCTTTGGAGTTGGGCGTCTGGGTCTCGATACGTCGGCCTTCGGCCGACTACTCGACCAACGAAACAGGGTCAGTCGCGCTTCGCGCGCTTCGCCTCCGCCTTCGCAGCCTTCGCGTCGGCCTTCGCGGCCGCCTTCGCCTCCGCGGCCTCGGTCTTGGCCTCGGCAGCCCGCAGCCGCTCGGTCGCCTTCGCCACCGCATCCGCCGCCTTCGACTCCGCGCGCCGCAGCTGCTCGCGCGCCTCGGCGACGGCCTTCGCGGCCTCGCGCACCTGCTTGTCGGCGACGATCGCGGCGGGCATGCGCTCGTCGGCGTCGTCGGGCTCGTTGCGCTCGAGCCAGCGCTCGATGCCGTCGAGCAGCCGAGAGAGGCCGAAGCCGAAGCCGCGGCCGTCGTCGGGTTGCCGCGGCTCGAACATGCCCTCGCGCACGGCGGGCGCGAGCAGCGGGAAGCGCTCGTCGGTGACGAGCTCGGGCAGCGCGCGGCGCACCTCGTCGTCGACGTCCGCGTCGCTCGACGCGCGCGCGTAGAGGGCGATGTAGCCGAGCAGCAGCAGCAGCGTCGGCACCTTCATGCGATCGGGCGCGTCGACCTCCTCGAGCGCGACGAGGCCCGCCTCGAGGATCGCGAGCCGGTTGGGCGTCGTGGGCGTCGCGCTCGGCGGCAGGTCGGCGAGCCAGGGGTGGGCGTCGTAGGTCGCGCGCACGAACAGCGCCCACTGCTTCACGCGCTCGCGCCACGAGCCGCCCGTGCTCGGCACCGTCACCTCGCTCGCGCGGTCGAACATGAGCAGCAGCAGGTCGTCCTTGCCGGTGACGTAGCGGTAGAGCGACATCGGCGCGACGCCGACCGCCGCCGCGACCTTGCCCATGCTGACCGCCTCGAGCCCGTCGGCGTCGGCGATCTCGATCGCCGCGTCGACGATGCGCTCGGTGCTCAGCTCGCGCTTCGGGCCGCGGTGGGGCAGCGCGGCGACGCCCCACGTGAGGGCGTGCGCGTGAGGGAGGTGCGGGGACTCGTCGTGGCTGCCGATGCTCGTCATGGGTGTCGCGTCTCGTGTCGTGTCGTTGGTCGCTAGTTGCGGTCGTCGGGGTGCGTGCCGGTGCGCTCGCCGGTCTCGAGCGCCGCGATCGCGGCCATGTCGGCGTCGCTGAGGGTGAAGCGGTCGACGTCGAGGTTCTCGCGCAAGCGGTGCGGATGCGTCGACTTCGGCACGAGGGCACCACCGGCCTGCAGGTGCCAGCGGATGATCGCCTGCGCGGGCGTCACGCCGTGCTCGGCCGCGATGCGCCCGATGGTCGGGTCTCGCAGCACGCGGGAGCGGCCGAGCGGGCTCCACGCCTGGGTGACGATGCCGAGCTCGTCGTGCGCGCGGCGCAGCTCGTGCTGCGGCAGCCACGGGTGCGACTCGACCTGGTTGATCGCGGGCGTCACGCCCGTCTCGCCGATGATGCGGCGGAGGTGCTCCTCGGTGAAGTTGCTGACCCCGATCGTGCGCACGCGCCCCTCGGCCTGCAGCTCGACGAGTGTACGCCAGACGTCGACGTAGCGGTCGCGGGCCGGCCTGGGCCAGTGGATCATGTAGACGTCGATCCGGCCGAGCGCCCGCTCGCTCGCGTCGAACGCCGCCCGCACGGCGGCGGGCACCTGCGAGGCCTCACCCCAGAACTTGCTCGTGACCGTGAGCTCGTCGCGGTCGAGACCCGACGCATCCGCTCGCCGGAGGGCCTCACCGAGCTCGCGCTCGTTGCCGTAGAGCTCGGCGCCGTCGATGAGCCGGTAGCCGGCGGCGAGGCCCGCGGCGACGACGTCGACAGTCTCGGCGGGCGCCACCTTGTAGAGCCCGAAGCCGACCGCGGGCAGGCGGCTGCCGTCGTTGAGCTCGAGTTCGTGGGGCACGCGTCGATCATGGCAGGCGGGATGCGCGGCGTCGTCCGTCGCGCGGGGGAGTGATGGCCCGCGCGCGGCTCAGCGCGGCAGCTCGACCGGCGCGGTGTCGGGCGGCTCGCCGATGCCCTGCCGCAGGTCGGGCTGGTGGTGGCGGAAGATCGCGGCGATCGCCGCCGCGATCGCGACCATGACGACCGCGACCCAGACGCCGCCCACACCGCCGTTCGCGTCGATCGCGACGCCCGCGATCGCCGAGCCGAGGGCGGCGCCGAGCAGCTGGCCGGTGCCGATCCAGGCGTAGGCCTCGGGGGTGTCGGCGAACTTCACGGTGCCGGCGACGATCGCTGAGAAGGCGGCGAGCGCGGGCGCGGTGCCGATGCCGGCGATGAAGAGGGCGATCGAGAGGCCGACGACGTCGCTGAGCGGCAGTGCGATGGCCATGCCGAGCAGCACGATCGTCAGGCGGATCGCGACCGACCAGGGCGTGATGCCGCGGCCGCCGAGCGCGAAGCCGCCCGCGAGTGAGCCGAGCGCCGAGACGCCGAGCACGATGCCCGCCTCGAGCGCGCCCTCGCCGAAGGTCGCGACGACGCCCGCCTCGACCGCCGCGAAGCCGCCGATGAACATCGACGAGACGATGACCGAGAGCAGCACCGGGGGCTTGCGCAGCACGCGGCCGAGCTTGCGGGTCGTCGGCGGGATGCGCAGGCGCCGCACCTCGGGGGAGAGGATGAAGAACAGCGCGCCGACGGCCTGGATCGCGATCGTCACGAGCAGCGTCGGGCCGGTGCCCAGCAGCGAGACGAGCAGCGTCAGCAGCACGGGGCCGAAGACCCAGATGATCTCCTGCAGCGCGGCGTCGAAGGAGAACAGCGGCGCGAGCAGGCGCTGCTGCACCATGCGCGGGTAGAGGGTGCGCACGGTCGGCACGACGGGCGGCATCGCGGCGCCCGCGATCGCGCCGGCGAGCACATCGCCCCAGAGCGGGATCTCGAAGCTCGCGATCGACAGCAGCGCGAGCATCGAGATGATCGCGGTCGTGAGCAGCACCGTGACGGTGCCGAAGCGGCTCATGAGCCGCGAGACGAAGGGGCCGGCGATCGCCATGCCGACCGAGAAGGCGGCGAGCACGAGGCCGGCGGCCGTGTAGGAGCCGTGCTGCTGCTCCATGTGCATGAGGATGCCGAGCGAGTACATGCCGGCGGGGAAGCGCGCGATGAGCTGCGCGAGCATGATGCGCGCGAGCCCCGGAACCCTCAGCACCTCACCGTACGCACGCACCAGGAGAGCCTACGACGGGTTGCATCCGGCGGACGTGCATGCCGGAGGAGGTGTCTGCGCGGTCGGTGACGGGGCGGATGCGGTGCACGCGTTCCTCCACAGGGGTGCGATCTCCCGTGGTGCGGCTGGGGGCTCGCCGCGTACGATCCGCGCATGGCCAGGAGCGTGGACGAGCTCGGCGACCGGCGAGCGATCGCCGTGCTGTCGGCGGCGCTCGGCGTCGTCGTCGGGCTGATCGCCGGCGGTCTCGCGGTGGCGCTGCTCGGCGACGCGCTCGCGTGGTCGACGTTCCTGACGTCGGCGGGCTTCGGCGGCGCCGCGGCGGTCGCCGCCGCGCTCATCGCGTTCGCCGCGGCGGCCTACGGCGCGCGCTCCACCCGGCGGCAGGCAGAGGAGGACCGCCGGCAGCTCGAGCGGCAGCGGCGGAAGGAGCAGTGGTGGGCGCGAGCGGAGTGGGCGCTCACGGAAGTCGCTCGGGGCGGGGGCTCTGCGGTCATCGGGCTCGGCGTGCTCGAGGCGCTCGGTCGCAGCGAGTGGGCCGACCAGCACGAGGCCGACATCATCGCCGCCGCGACGGAGTTCGCGCTCACGGCCGAGGCGCACTCGACGGCCGAGCCCGACCGAGGGAGAATGGGCTCAGGAGGCGACGATGGCTGACGAGCAGCGTGACGACGCGACCACGGGCGGGGGCGAGCCCGCGCGGCCGGCGCAGACGGTCTACCGTTCGCGCATCACCGGGCAGATCGTGACGCAGGCCGAGCGCATCGCCGCGGCGCGAGCACGCATCGTGGCTGATGAGATCCGCGGCATCGAGACCGAGCCGTGGATCGTCGAGCTCGCGAAGCAGCGCGCCTGACTCCTCGAGCAGCGCTGGCCGGTGGAACGCCTAACGTCGGTCGTCGACGCGCGGGCTCTTGATGAGCACGCCCGCGACGAGCGAGAGGAGCGCGACGCCCACGTGCGCGAGCGCCCAGCCCTGACCGGCGAAGTCGAAGGGGAGCACCGGGTTCCACGCGATGGCCACGACCGCGAACAGCGGCACCCACCACCAGTGCTTCGCCTGCAGCGCGAACCAGCCGATGATGATCGCGAGCACCGCGATCACGAAGCGGAGCGTGCCGTACCACTCGCTGTCGAGCAGCAGCGTCGCGACGACGAGCAGGATCGCGAGCAGGATGCCGGGGGCGAGCGCGTTGCGCTGGAATGTGGGGCCGTAGCGGTCGGAGGACATCGCCTCCCAACCTAACGCGGTACAGGCGTCTCGATACGCCCGCCTGCGGCGGGCTACTCGACGAGCGGTTACGCGAGCGCCTTCCTGATGCGCTGCAGGCTCACCGGTCCCGCCGTGCCGAGCGGCTGCGCGAAGAGGCTCACGCGCAGCTCCTCCAGCAGCCAGCGGGCGGTGACCAGCCGCTCGGCCTTGCCGGTCTCGTCCGCGCTCGCCACCGCATCCGTCACCGAGGGCGGCAGCGGCAGCGTGCCGCCCGCCGCCGTGTAGAGCTGCTTGGCCTGCTCGACCTCGGTCATCCACGCGCGATCGCGGTTGGCGGTCTCGGGCAGCCGCTTCACGCGGTGCTCGATCGCCCGCACGTAGACCTCGAGCCGGCCGAGCCGCTCGAGCCCCGTGCGGCTCACGAAGCCGTCGAAGACGAGCTGCTCGAGGTTGGCGCGCGCGTCGGCGAGCGCCGCCATGTGCGTGAGGCTCGCGCCGTCGCGGATCGCGCGGTCGGCGAGCCGCGCGCTCGTCAGGATGCGCGCGACCTGGCTCGCGAGCGCGAACATGCGGTCGACGAGCCCGTCGGCGACCCGCGCGCGTAGGGCCTCGAACTCCGCGACCGTCGCGGGCGGCCGCGGCCCGAGCTCGGCGTCGATGATCGCGAGCATGAGGTCGTCGAAGAGCCGGTCGGTCGAGGGGTAGGGCGAGGCGCCGAGCGCGAGCTTCTCGGCGCTCGTGAGGTTCGCCTGCACGTAGGGCGCCGGGCTCGGCACCTGGCGCAGCAGCAGCTGCCGCACCGCCTGCCGCTGGTCGCGCTGCTGCGCCGCGCGCGTCGACGCGAGCCGGATGCCGACCGTGCCCTTGCCCGTCACCGCATAGCCGGGGTAGGCGCGCACCGTGTTGCCGCCCTGCCGCACGTCGATGTGCTCGGGCAGGTCGGTGTCGAAGCCCGCCACCTCGTCGCGCTCGAGGTCGCTCGTCACCTTGACGGCGGCCTTCGCAACCTGGGTGCGCGCCTGCCCCGCGAAGCGCCGCTTGAGCGCCTCGAGGTCCTTGTCCTGCCCGAGCCGGCGGCCGCGGGCGTCCTCCACCGCGAACGTCGGCTTCAAGTGGTCGGGGATGCGTCCCCAGTCGACGTCGGTCGCGGCCGCCTGCACGTAGGCGGTGCGCGAGATCCGCGCCGCGAGCACCTCCGAGAGCGACCGCGCGCGCTCGCCGCCCGCCGGCTCGTCGGGGAGCTCGGCGAGCATGCCGCGCGCCCAGTCGCCGGCCGGCACGACGTGCTTGCGCACGTGCTTCGGCAGGCTCTTGATCATCGCGGTGAGCAGCTCCTCGCGCATGCCGGGCACGAGCCAGTCGAAGCCCTCGGGGCTCAGCCGCGGCAGCACCGCGAGCGGCACGTGCACCGTGAGGCCGTCGTCGGCCGCGCCCGGCTCGAAGCGGTAGCTGAGCCGCAGCCGCTGCTCGCCCTGCTGCCACTTCGTCGGGAACGCGCGCGAGTCGACCTGCGGCTCCTCGCCGGTGAGGTCGCGGCGCGTCATCGTCAGCAGGTCGGGCGACTCCTCGCGCGCCTTGCGCCACCAGCCCTCGAAGCTGCGGGTCGAGACGACGTCGGCGGGGATGCGCGCGTCGAAGAACTCGAAGACCGCCTCGTCGCCGACGAGCAGGTCGCGGCGCCGCTGCCGCTCCTCGAGGCGCTCGATCTCGCGCCGCAGCTCGCGGTTCTTGCGCTCGAACTCCTGCGGGCTGTCCCACTCGCCCTCGACGAGCGCGTGGCGGATGAAGAGCTCGCGCGCGTGCTCCGGGTCGATGCGCGCGTACTGCACGCGCCGCCGCTCGACGATCGTGACGCCGAAGAGCGTCACCTTCTCGAACGCGACGACCGCGCCCTGCTTGCGCTCCCAATGGGGCTCGCTCACCTGCCGCTTCGCGAGGTCGCCCGCGAGCGGCTCGGCCCAGGCGAGGTCGACGGATGCGACGGTGCGGGCGAACAGGCGGCTCGTCTCGACGAGCTCGGCGGCCATGACGGCGCGCGGCGGGCTCTTCGCGAGGCCCGAGCCCGGGAAGATCTGGAACCGCGCGCCGCGCGCGCCGACGTACTCGGGGCGGGGACGCATCCGTCGCTTCGAGCCCGGCTCGCCGGGTCGCGGCTGCTGCGACTTCTGCGTCTCGTCGAGGCGGCCGATGCGGCCGAGCAGGCCCGACAGGAGCGCCTTGTGGACGGCGTCGGCGTCGACCGCCACCGCCTCCGCTGGTCGAGCAGCCGTCGCTCCACCCGCTGGTCGAGTAGCCGGCGCTCCCTCCGCTGGTCGAGTAGCCGGCGAAGCCGGCGTATCGAGACCACTCCCGTTCCGCGTCTCGATGCGACCCTTCGGGCCTACTCGACGACCGGCGGAGTCTGGCTTGAGTCCCATCGAGCGGGTGAGCTGCCGCACCACGTCCTGCCACTCGCGCACGCGCAGGAAGCTGAGGTGCTCCGCCTTGCACAGCTTGCGGAACTGGTTGCCCGAGAGCCTCGCCTGCTGCTGCTGCAGGTAGCGCCACAGCGCGAGCAGCGTGATGAAGTCGCTCTTCGGGTCGATGAACCGCGCGTGCATGCGGTCCGCCTCCTCGCGGCGCTCGAGCGGGCGCTCGCGCGGGTCCTGGATCGTGAGCCCCGCGACGATCGCGATGACCTCGTGGGCGACGTCCGCGTCCCGGCCGGCCAAGGCCATCCGCCCGAACCTCGGGTCGACGGGGAGCCGCGCGAGCTCGCGTCCGATGCGCGTGATGTCGCCCTTCGGGCTGATGGCGCCGAGCTCGCGCAGCAGGTCGCGGCCGTCCTTGATGCCGCGCGGATCGGGCGGCTGGAGGAAGGGGAACTCCTCGAGCGGGCCGAGCCCGAGCGACGCGGCCTGCAGGATGACGGCCGCGAGGTTGGTGCGGAGGATCTCGGGGTCGGTGAACTCGGGGCGGCGGTCGAAGTCCTCCTCGGAGTAGAGGCGGATCGCGATGCCGGGGGCGACGCGGCCCGCGCGGCCGGAGCGCTGGTTGGCGCTCGCCTGGCTGATCGCCTCGATCGGCAGCCGCTGCACCTTGCTGCGCGCCGAGTAGCGCGAGATGCGGGCAGTGCCGGTGTCGATGACGTGCCGGATGCCGGGCACCGTGAGGCTCGTCTCGGCCACGTTGGTGGCGAGCACGACCCGGCGACGGATGCCCGCGCGGGTCGAGCGCTCGAAGACGCGGTGCTGCTCGGCGGCGCTCAGGCGGCCGTAGAGCGGCAGGATCTCGGTGGCCGGGCCCAGCTTGCCCTGCAGCTGGTCCTGCGCGTCGCGGATGTCGGCCTCGCTCGGGAAGAAGACGAGCACGTCGCCGGAGTCGTCGCGCGCGATCTCCTTCAGCGCCGCCTCGATGCCCTCGATCGGGTCGAGGTCGACGGTCGGCTCGTCGGGCTCGCCGTCGTCGTCGGCGTCCTGCGCGCCGACGCGCTGCGCCTCGGCGACGAGCGGGCGGTAGCGGATGTCGACCGGGAACGTGCGGCCGGAGACCTCGATGATCGGCGCGCCGCCGAAGTGGCGGCTGAACGACTCGGGGTCGATCGTCGCGCTCGTGACGATGACCTTGAGGTCGGGGCGGCGGGGGAGCAGCCGCTGCAGGTAGCCGATCAGGAAGTCGATCGTGAGGCTGCGCTCGTGCGCCTCGTCGATGATGATCGTGTCGTAGGCCCGGAGGTCCTTGTCGCGGTGCATCTCGGCGAGCAGGATGCCGTCGGTCATGACCTTGACGCGGGTGTCGGCGCTCACCTGGTCGGTGAAGCGCACCTTGTAGCCGACTTCCTGCCCGAGCTCGGTGCCGAGCTCCTCGGCGATGCGCTCGGCGATCGTGCGGGCGGCGAGCCGGCGCGGCTGCGTGTGGCCGATGCTCGAGCGACCGAGCTCGAGGCACATCTTCGGCAGCTGCGTCGTCTTGCCGGAGCCGGTCGCGCCAGCGACGACGACGACCTGGTGGTCGCGGATCGCCGCCATGATCTCGTCGCGCGCGTCGCTGACGGGCAGCTCAGCCGGGTACTCGATGCGCACCCGACCATTCTCCCGCAGTGCGGCTCCGCGCCCGCGCGGCTGCCGCATCCGCCCCGCGCCTGCCCCGCCATCGGAGACGGACCCCGCCTCGGCAGCGGGACCCGAGATCCCGGGTCCCGCGACCGACATCGGGTCCATGCCCGATCGTCGGGTCGCGCACTCTCCACCGTCGGTCGGTCGGTGCCGACACGCGCCACCGAGTCCGTGGCATGGTGCGCCCCATGGAACGCAGCACAGCTCCGGCGGTCGTGCCGCTGCAGCGAGCGTGTGAGATCGGCCAGGTGGTGCCAGGGGCGCAGCCCGAGCGCGACGCGAGCCTCGCGCGCGTGCGCCATGGCGTCTACGCGGAGGCCGCCGCGTTCGACGGATCGACCGACGACGCGCGCTACCTCACGCGCATCCATGCCGTGAACGCGGTGCGCGATCGGCCGATCTTCGCCCGGGAATCGGCGCTCGCGGCCCACGGCGTTCCCTTCGGGCGGCCGGATGCGGTGTACACCACCGGCGATCGGCGCACGGCGCACAAGAAGGCGGGTGTGGTGCACTCGTCGGTCGAGCTCGACCCGGACGACATCGTCGACGTGGGCGGCTTGCGCGTCTGCTCGCTCGCGTACGCGCTCGCGGAGGTCGCTCGACGAGGTGAACCGCTGGATTCGGTGTCGGCACTCGACTTCGCCCTGCGGGAGCGGCGCACGACGAAGCAGCAGGTGCTCGATGCGCTGCAGCGCCAGAGCCGCCGCGGCCACGATGCCGCGCACTGGGCGATCGCGTTCGCCGACGAGCGCGGCGAGTCGGTCGGGGAGTCGTGGAGTCGGGTGCGTGTCTTCCAGCTCGGTTTCGCCGCGCCGGAGCTGCAGCGATGGGTGACCGGTCCGACCGGCAGGCGCTGGCGGGTCGACATGACGTTCGAGCGACCCGGGCGCCGACCCCTGTACGGCGAGTTCGACGGTGCGGTGAAGTACGGCGCGCTCGCGAACGAGGTGGGCACGACGGGCGCGAAGGCGCTCGCGCGGGAGAAGCTGCGGGACGACGACCTCTTGTACACGGGCGATCCCGCGCACTGGGTGTGGCTCGACGTGCTGCAGCCGTCGAGGCTCGACGCGCTGCTCACCGCGTACGGCGTGCCGCGAGTGCGCCCGGCGCAGCTCGGCCTCGCGAGCCGGTCGCAGTCGCCGACATGAGCGGGGATGCGTCGCGGACCCGAGTTCGGCGACGGGACCCGAGTTCTCGGGTCCCGCTGCCGAATCAGGGTCCCGGTATCGAAGCGCGACGCGGCGGGGCGGCGCGCGGTGCGACGCCACCCGGTCTCTCCTGGCTCTTCTCAGCCTCCGGAGGCAGGATGCGGAGCATGGACATCAAGGACAACGGACCCAAGCCGAACGTCTTCGACATCGAGACCGCCACGGTCGAGAACGGGGCGTACCGCCACGTCGCCTGGACGGGCAAGCACCTCCAGGTCACGCTCATGTCGATCGAGCCGGGCGACTCGATCGGGCTCGAGGTGCACAAGGGCACCGACCAGTTCCTGCGCATCGACCAGGGCAAGGGCGTCGCCAAGATGGGCCCGACGAAGGACGACCTGACCGAGACCGAGGTCAGCGACGGCTGGAGCATCCAGGTGCCGGAGGGCACGTGGCACGACGTCGAGAACACCGGCGACGAGCCGCTGCGGCTCTACGCGATCTACGCGCCCACGCACCACGCGCAGGGCATCGTGCAGGAGACGGCCGAGCAGGCCGAGGAGGACGAGGAGGCCGGTCGCGACGAGCCGCCGTCGTGGGTCGAGGAGGTCGACGAGAAGGGCGAGGAGACGGCCTAGCCTCCCTCGACGCGACGACGCCCGCCGGTCGACCGGCGGGCGTCGTGCTGTCTGCAGAAGACGAGCGGATGCGTCAATCCCGGCCGGGCGCATCCGTCCGGTCGCCGTCGTCGGCGCGGCCCTCGGGCGCGGCCTCGACGTCGGTCTCGTCGGCGGGCGTGTGGATGTCGGGGTCGGCGCCGATGACCGCCGTGCCGTCCTGCGCGCCCTCGCTCGGGCCGGGGCGGTAGCCGGCGCCCTCGGCGTCGGCGTCCTCGTCGCGGCCCCGGTGGCCCTCCTCGGGAGCGGGGGAGTAGCCGCGCGGCGTCTCGGTCTCGCCGGGGTGCGCCTCGGGCATGGTGCCGCCGCGCGTGCCGGCCTCGGGCTGCGCCGCGCCGGCACCGCTCGAGTCGCCCGCGACCGCGTCGCTCGCGAGCGTGCCGCCGCGGTTCGCGGCCGGGTCGGAGCCGAGCTCGTCGGCGGTCGGCACGACGCCGTCGCCGAACGCCGCGGCCGTCGCCGCCGCCGCGCCCGCGCCGCCCGCGAGCCCGGCCGAGAGGCCCGCGGAGCCGCGCGCCTCGGCGCGGCTGCGAGCTCCCGCCTGGTCGCGCGCGCGCTCGGCAGCGGCGTCGGCGAAGTCGGGGTGCGGCTGCCCGGGCGGCAGGTCGTCGCTGTCGTCGGTGTCGCCGTCGAGCGGGTTGTCGCCGATGAGCGGCGGCAGCTCCTCGCCGAACTCGCCGCGCCGCTCGAGCACGAACACCGCCGACAGCATCGTGATGATCGAGAGCCCGACGTACGTCCAACCGAGCACGTTGTTGGCGACGAGGCCGAGCGAGTCGGTGACGCGCGCGTAGCTCAGCACGGCGAGCAGCGCGCCGACGCCGATGAGCACGGCGGTGAGCACGACGAACCACGTGGGCCGCGTGCGGCGGGTCGCGATCACGACGCCGATCAGGAGGGCAGCCAGGCCGAGCAGGTAGTGCATGCGGCCAGCCTAGGCAGGCTCGCCTGAGATGGCACGGGGCCGCTTCCCAGGAGCCGCGCGCGACACGCGCGACCGCGCCCGCGTCGGCGGTCGCGCCTACGATGGAGCGAGTGACCAGCCAGCCGATCGCGCGCCCCGAGGGCCCCGCAGACGGCGGCCACTTCGGCTCGTGGGCGGCCGACAACCTGCCGCCGCTCTACCCCGATCGCGCCCCGTGGGGCACCGCCCAGCCGCTCCGCGCGTGGCAGCAGGAGGCGCTCACCCAGTACTTCGAGACCGAGCCGCGCGACTTCCTCGCGGCTGCGACGCCCGGTGCCGGCAAGACGACCTTCGCGCTCCGCCTCGCCTCCGAGCTGCTGCGGCGCGGCACGGTGCGCCGCATCACGGTCGTCGCCCCGACCGAGCACCTCAAGCAGCAGTGGGCCGACGCCGCGCACAAGGCCGGCATCCGCCTCGACCCCGACTTCGCGAACGCCGACGGCGACTACCCGCGGCAGTACCACGGGGTCGTCGTGACGTACGCGCAGGTCGCGGCCCGCGCATCCGTGCACGAGCGCATCACCACCTCGGCGCCGAGCCTCATCATCCTCGACGAGGTGCACCACGCGGGCGATGCGCTCAGCTGGGGCGACGCCGTGCTCGAGGCGTTCGGCCCGGCGACCCGCCGCCTCTCGCTCACGGGCACCCCGTTCCGCAGCGACACCTCGCCCATCCCGTTCGTCGAGTACGTGCGCGACGAGCGCGGCGTGCGGCTCAGCCAGACCGACTACGCCTACGGCTACGAGCACGCGCTGCGCGACGGCGTCGTCCGGCCCGTGCTCTTCATGGCCTACGCCGGCACGATGCAGTGGCGCACGTCGATGGGCGACGAGATGAAGGCGACGCTCGGCCACGGCGACACGAAGGACATCACGAATGGCGCGTGGCGCACGGCCCTCGACCCGGGCGGCGAGTGGATCCAGCAGGTGCTGCGCTCGGCGGATGTGCGGCTCACGCACGTGCGCCAGGCGGTGCCGGATGCGGGCGGTCTCGTGATCGCGACCGACCAGGCCCAGGCGAGGCAGTACGCGCAGCTGCTGCGCGGCATCTCGGGCGAGGAGCCGACCGTCGTGCTCTCGGACGACCCGGGCGGCTCGGAGCGCATCGAGGCGTTCTCGAAGGGCACGCAGCGGTGGATGGTCGCGGTGCGGATGGTCTCGGAGGGCGTCGACGTGCCGCGGCTCGCGGTGGGCGTCTACGCGACGAGCTCGGCGACGCCGCTGTTCTTCGCGCAGGTGATCGGCCGCTTCGTGCGCTCGCGCCACCGCGGCGAGGTCGCGACCGTGTTCCTGCCGTCGGTGCCGCCGCTGCTGACGCTCGCGGCCGAGCTCGAGCGGCAGCGCGACCACGCGCTCGACCGCGAGCAGCCCGACGACCAGCTGCTCGAGGACGACCTCATGGCCGCGGCCGAGAAGGGCGACAAGGACGACCGGGAGCCCGCGCCCTTCACATGGGAGCCGCTCGAGTCGAGCGCGACCTTCGACCGCGTGCTCTTCGGCGACGCGGAGTTCGGGCAGCTCGTCGAGCCGGCGACCGAGGAGGAGATGGACTTCATCGGCATCCCGGGCATCCTCGACGCGGAGGAGATCTCCGACCTGCTGAAGCGCCGGCACGCGCGGCAGGCGGCGCGCATCCGCGATCGGCCGCCGGCGCAGGAGGCGCCCGAGCCGCTCTACCGCAACATGCGCGAGGAGCGGCAGCTGCTCAACTCGCTCGTCGCGATCGTCGCGAAGCGGCGCGGCGAGGCCCACGCGCTCGTGCATGCCGAGGCCCGGCGGGTGTGCGGCGGGCCGCCCGTGGCGCAGGCCTCGATGCAGCAGCTGCGCGACCGCATCCACTACTTGCGGCGGCTCGTCGACCGGCGCTGACGGCGGCGGTCAGCCCTGCGGCACGATCGTGCGGCGTGGCACCTAGTGGTCCTCCGAGTCTGCGGGAGGCGGGCGCTCGGCGGGGGAGCCGTCCGTAACGATCGCGCAACGGCGCGCATGAGCCGCCCGGACGCATCCGCCCCACGTCAGTCGGGCATCGTCACGGCGTGGGTCACGTAGATGTCGTCGGCGTCGGCGTCGGTGTAGCGCATGATCGTGTCGGCGTTGCCGAGCGAGGGCTGCGTGCTGTCGAGCGGCGCCCAGAAGAGGCTCCGCTGCGAGCCGTCGGCGTCGGCGGGCGGCGCGTACTGCAGGTAGCCGGGGCCCTCCGAGACGGCGGCGTAGCCGTTGGCCGCGGCCCACGCCTCGAGCCGATCGAAGGCCGCGTCCTCGCGCTCGACGAGCGCCTCCGCGATGCGCACGACGCCGCCAGCCGGGTCGTCGAGCGGGTTCGAGAAGGTCGAGACGCAGATGACGTCGAGGCCCTCGAGCACCGCCGGCGGCTCGAAGACCGGCTGCGCGTCGCCGGCCGCGAGCTGCTCGGCCTCGGTGCCCTCCCACCACACGAGGTGCGGGCGGTCGAGGATGAACTCGTCGCCGCAGTACGCAGCCGCGGGCGCGGGCTCGGGGTCGGCGCTCGGCGTGACGCTCGGGCGAGGGCTCGCGCTAGGCGTCGGCGGCGCGGTGGTCTCGGTCGGCGTCGGGGTGGCGGATGCGCTCGGTGACGCAGAGGGGGACGGCGGCGCGGAGTCGCCGGGCGACGCGCCGCTGCACGCGGCGAGCGCGAGCGCGGCGAGCGCGAGCGCCGCGCTGTCGCGCAGGCGGCCGCCGGGGAGGGTCGTCCGAGGCATCATGCGCTCCTTCGGCATGCGCACCGGCTGCCGCTCGGCCGTGACGCGGTGGCATCCAGTGTGCTCTCGAGCGGGCATCGTGGCGATCACGATCCGGCGTCGATTCGCGCAGTCGCGGCTCAAGCGCACCGCAGCGGATGCGCTCGGCTCACTCGGCGGCGTCGCGCTCGAGCATGAGCGAGATCGCGACCGACTTCGCTGAGTCGATGTGTGCGCGCATGACCGCCTCGGCCCGCTCGGGGTCGCGGGAGACGACCGCTTCGAACACGGCCTTGTGCTCGTCGGTGGCGTCGGATGCGCGACCCGGTCGAGCCGAGGTGAGCGAGCGGTAGCGATCCACGTGCCCGCGCACGATGCGCAGCAGGTTCTCGGCGAGCACGTTGCCGCTGATGCGCTGCAGCTCGTCGTGGAACTCGGCGCCGAAGCGCACCACTTGCGTGTAGTCATCGCGCAAGCGGTCCATGAGCATGATCTGCCGCTCGAGGATCTCGACGTCGGCATCGGTCACGCGCCGGGCGGCGTCGGAGGCGATGAGTCCCTCGAGCCGTGCGCGGGTGTCGAGCACGTGCCCGAGCTCCTCCACCGACACGGGCGCGACGATCGTGCGGTTGGAGCCCGTCCGCACGGCGAGTCCCTCGAGGACGAGCGTAGCCATCGCCTCGCGCACCGGCGTGCGCGAGACGCCAAGCTGCTCGGCCAGCTCAGGCGCCGAGAGGGGCATGCCTGGCGCGAGCCGGCGTTCGACGATGAGCGAGCGCAGCTGCTCGTACGTGGACGCGCTGTGGTCGCGACGGCGCCCTCGATCGTCCATGGCGCTCAGTGTGGCACGGATGCGGTTACTTGCGTATCTGCATGCAGATGTGCGAGTGTCGCCAGGAGGCCGCGAGAGCTCGGCCCGCCAACGCCACAAAGGAGTGAACGTGAACAAGCACTGGAAGCTCGCCGCAGTCGTGGGCGCCGCGGCGCTCGTGCTGACCGGCTGCACCACCGCGACGCAGCAGCCGAGCGCGAGCCAGGATCCGGCCGGCTCCGAGGGTCCCGTCGCGGCGGAGAGCCTTGGACGGATCGAGATCATCGCTCCGGCCAACCCCGGCTCCGGCTGGGATCAGACTGCTCGCGCGCTCGGCGGCGCCCTTGAGGCGACCGAGCTCGCCGACTCCGTCACTGTGACCAACGTGCCCGGCGCATCCGGCACGGTCGCCCTCGCACAGATCGCCGGCAACCCCGGCCGCGACGGCGTGCTGATGGCCTCGGGTCTCGCGATGATGAGCGGCGTGCTCACCAACGACACCGGCGTCAGCCTCGACGACGTCACGCCGATCGCGCGCCTCATCGGCGAGGCAGAGGTCATCGTCGTGCCGGCTGACTCCGAGTTCGAGTCGGTCGACGACCTGCTCGCCGCGATCGCCGAGAACCCGGCAGGCGTGCCGATCGCCGGCGGCTCCGCTGGCAGTGCCGACCACGTGTTCCTCGGCCTGCTCGCCGAGCAGTACGACATCTCGCCGAGCGACCTCAACTACGTGCCCTATTCGGGCGGCGGTGAGGCGACGACGGCCCTGCTCGGCAACCAGGTGAGCGCCGGCATCTCGGGCATCGGCGAGTTCCGCCAGCAGATCGAGGCCGGCGAGCTGCGCGGCCTGCTGCTCTCGACGGCCGAGCCCATCGAGGGCCTCGACATCCCGACCGTGACCGACATCGGCCACGCCGACCTCGAGTTCGCCAACTGGCGCTCCGTCATGGCGCCGGGCGACCTCGACGACGAGCTGCGCCAGCAGTACGTCGACGTCATCACCGAGGTCGCTGCCTCCGACGAGTGGGCGGAGCTGCTCGAGACGAACGACTGGGCAGACCTGTTCATGGCGGGCGACGAGTTCGGCGAGTGGCTCACGACCGAGAACACGCGCGTCGAGGGCGTGCTCTCGCAGCTCGGCCTCGTCGTCCAGTGACCACCGACACCCCGCTCGCCTCGGAGCCGGTCGCATCCGCGACCGCCTCCGGGGCGAGCCCTGTTCGAAGCCCCCGCCGCTGGCCCGAGCTGCTGCTCGCGGCGGCGGTCATCGCGATCGGCGCGATCACGATCATCGACGGGATGGGTCAGCCCGTCTCGCGCTCGGCCTCCGGCCTGGGTGCAGGGCAGTTCCCGATCATCGTCGGCACCGTGACGGCCGCGCTCGGCGCGGTGCTCCTCGTGCAGGTCCTGCGCGGGCGGCTCGGCCACCCCGACGCCGCCGAAGGCGACCTCGACGTCGCCACGCTGCACTGGTGGCAGCTCGCCCTCTCCGCCGGCGCGATGGTGGGCTTCGCACTCACCGTCGACGTGCTCGGCTACCCGATCGCCGCAGCGCTCACGTTCTTCGCCGTCGCGGTCGCGACGGGTGCCCGTCGGTGGCTCGTCACGAGCGCCATCGCCGTCGTGCTCTCGCTCGGCATCTTCTACCTCTTCACGCTCGCGTTGCGCATCCAGCTGCCCGCGGGCGTCCTGACCGGGATCCTGTGATGGAAGGCCTCGAGGGACTCCTCCACGGGTTCTCGGTCGCGTTCACGCTCCAGAACCTGCTGTTCGCCCTGCTCGGCGCCTTCGTCGGCACGATGATCGGCGTGCTGCCGGGCATCGGTCCGGCGCTCACGATCGCGCTGCTGCTCCCGATGACCTACGGGATGCCGGTCGCGAGCGCGTTCATCCTCTTCGCCGGCATCTACTACGGCGCGATGTACGGCGGCTCGACCACCTCGATCCTGCTCAAGACGCCGGGCGAATCGGGCTCCATCGTCGCCGCGATCGACGGCAACGCGATGGCGCGCGTGGGTCGCGGCGCCGCAGCGCTCGCGACGGCCGCGATCGGCTCGTTCATCGCCGGCACGATCGCGACGGTGCTCGTGGCGATGTTCGCGCCCGCGATCGTCGACGTCGCGGTGCAGCTCGGCGCGGCTGACTACTTCGCGCTCATGGTCGTCGCATTCCTGACCGTCGGCGCGCTCGTGGGCGGCTCACCGCTCCGGGGGCTCATCTCCCTCGCGCTCGGGCTCACGATCGGGCTCGTCGGCATCGACTTCCAGTCGGGCCAGGACCGCTTGACGTTCGGCATGCCGCGCCTGCTCGACGGCATCGATACCGTCGTGCTCATCGTCGCGCTCTTCGCGATCGGCGAGGTGCTCTACGTCGTCGCGCACCAGACCTCGAGCAAGTACGCCGTCGCATCCATCAAGGGCCAGAAGTGGATGACCGGCGCCGACTTCCGCCGCTCGTGGAAGCCCTGGCTGCGAGGCACCGCGATCGGCTTCCCGCTCGGCGTCATCCCCGCCGGCGGCAGCGAGATCCCGACCTTCCTGTCGTACTCGCTCGAGAAGAAGCTCGCGAAGGGTGCGCGCAAGCAGGAGTTCGGCAAGGGCGCTATCGAGGGCGTCGCCGGACCCGAGGCGGCGAACAACGCGAACGCCGCAGGCACGATGGTGCCGTTGCTGACGCTCGGCATCCCGACCTCGGCGACCGCGGCGATCATCCTCGTCGCGTTCCAGCAGTACGGGCTGCAGCCTGGTCCCGCCCTGCTCGCGAACGAGGCCGACCTCGTGTGGGGCCTCATCGCGAGCCTCCTGATCGGCAACCTGATGCTGCTCATCCTCAACCTGCCGTTCGTCGGGGTGTGGGTGAAGCTCCTGAAGATCCCGAAGCCCTATCTCTTCGCGGGCATCGCGACGTTCGCGCTGCTCGGCGCATACGCGGTCAACGGGGCGTCGTTCGACGTGCTGCTGCTCATCGCGTTCGGCGTCGTCGGCTACCTGCTGCGCCGGTTCGGGTTCCCGATCGCGCCCGTCGTCGTCGGCGCCATCCTCGGCCCGCTGGCCGAGCTGCAGCTGCGCCGGGCACTCGACATCTCCGCGGGCGACCCGCTCACGCTCGTGAGCTCGCCGTTCTCGGTGATCGTCTACATCACGCTCGCGCTCGTGCTGCTGCTGCCGGGCCTCATCCGACGCCTCAACAAGCGACGGCTCTCGAGAACCACCATGCTTGACACCGTGCAGGTCGACGGCGAGCGCGACCTCGAGTCGTCCGCCACCGCACAGAACCGAACGAAGGAGACGCCATGATCACGCACGAGGTGCGAGCCCGGAAGTCCGCCGAGAACCTGCCCCGCGAGGAGCAGCTCGCGTGGAAGATCGCCCAGGTCGCCGTCGACCCCGTCGCGGTCGAGGCCGACGTCGTCGAGATGATCGCGAACCGCATCATCGACAACGCCGCCGTCGCCGTCGCGAGCCTCAACCGCGCGCCCGTCGTCTCCGCGCGCGAGCAGGCGCAGCGCCACCCCTACGCGCCCGGCGCCGCGATCTTCGGCGTCGACGACCGCGTGAGCCCCGAGTGGGCGGCGTGGGCGAACGGCGTCGCCGTGCGCGAGCTCGACTTCCACGACACCTTCCTCGCGGCCGACTACTCGCACCCGGGCGACAACATCCCGCCGATCCTCGCGGTCGCGCAGCACCTCGGCTGCGACGGCGCCGCGCTCGTGCGCGGCCTCGCGACGGGCTACGAGATCCAGGTCGACCTCGTGCGCGCCATCTCGCTGCACAAGCACAAGATCGACCACGTCGCGCACCTCGGCCCGTCGGCCGCCGCCGGCATCGGCACGATGCTCGGCCTCGACGCCGAGACGATCTTCCAGGCCATCGGCCAGGCGCTCCACACGACGACCGCGACGCGGCAGTCGCGGAAGGGCGAGATCTCCACGTGGAAGGCGCACGCGCCCGCGTTCGCCGGCAAGATGGCCGTCGAGTCGGTCGACCGCGCGATGCGCGGCCAGACGAGCCCCGTGCCGATCTACGAGGGCGAGGACGGCTTCATCGCCTGGCTGCTCGACGGCTGGGAGGGCCGCTACCACGTGCCGCTGCCCGCGCCGGGCGAGCCGAAGCGCGCGATCCTCGACACCTACACGAAGGAGCACTCGGCCGAGTACCAGGCGCAGGCGTGGATCGACCTCGCCCGCCGCCTCGGCACCGAGCGCCCCGAGCTGCGCGACCCGGCGAACATCGCCTCGATCGTGCTGCACACGAGCCACCACACGCACTACGTGATCGGCTCAGGCGCGAACGACCCGCAGAAGTACGACCCGACCGCGAGCCGCGAGACGCTCGACCACTCGATCCCGTACATCGTCGCGGTCGCGCTGCAGGACGGCGGCTGGCACCACGTCGACTCCTACGCGCCCGAGCGCGCGTCGCGCCCCGACACCGTCGAGCTGTGGAACAAGATCTCGACGCTCGAGGACCCGGTGTGGACGGAGCGCTACCACGACCCCGACCCCGACAAGAAGGCGTTCGGCGGCCGCATCGTCATCACCCTCGCCTCGGGCGAGACGATCGAGGACGAGATCTCGGTCGCGGATGCGCACCCGGCCGGGGCGCGCCCGTTCGGCCGGGCGGAGTACGTGCAGAAGCTCCGCACGCTCGCGCAGGGCATCGTCGACGACGCGGAGCTCGACCGCTTCCTCGGGCTCGTCGAGCGGCTGCCGGAGCTCACGGCCGAGGAGGTGCGCGAGCTCAACCTCCGCGCTCCCGCCGGCACCGTCGACGCGGGCACGACGCAGGGCATCTTCTAGTGCTCTCGAGCTCCGTCACGCCGAACGAGAAGCGCAAGGCCTTCCGCGCCGGGCTCGCCTCCGGGCGCATCCAGCGCTTCCCGGGCACGTTCACCCCGCTGACCGCGCCGCTCATCCAGCAGCTCGGCTTCGAGGGCGCCTACATCTCGGGCGCCGTCATGTCGGCCGAGCTCGGGCTGCCCGACATCGGCCTCACGACGCTCACGGAGGTCGCCGAGCGCGGTCGGCAGATCTCGCGCATGACCGACCTGCCGACCCTGATCGACGCCGACACCGGCTTCGGCGAGGCGATGAACGTCGCGCGCGCGGTGCACGAGCTCGAGGACGCGGGTGTCGCGGGCCTCCACCTCGAGGATCAGGTCAACCCCAAGCGGTGCGGCCACCTCGACGGCAAGGAGGTCGTCTCGCTCGACCAGGCGGTGCAGCGCATCGCGGCGGCCGTGAGCGCCCGCCGCGACCGCGACCTCGTCATCATGGCGCGCACCGATATCCGCGGCGTCGAAGGGCTCGGGGCCGCGAAGGACCGCGCGAAGGCGCTCGAGGCCGCCGGCGCCGACGCGATCTTCCCCGAGGCGATGGCGACGCTCGAGGAGTTCGCCGCCATCCGCGAGGCCGTCGACGTGCCGATCCTCGCGAACATGACGGAGTTCGGGAAGAGCGCGCTCTTCACGCACCGGCAGCTCGAGGACGTCGGCGTCAACATCGCCATCCACCCCGTGTCGCTGCTGCGCATCGCGATGGGCGCGATCGAGCGCGAGCTCGGCCTCCTCAAGGAGACCGGCACGCTCGACGGCGCGGTCGAGCGCATGCAGACGCGAGCGCGGCTCTACGAGCTCAACGACTACGCCGCCTACAACGCGTTCGACGAGGGCGTGTTCAACTTCGACGTGCCGACCGGCGCGAGCGAGTGAGCCTCCTCTTCTCGCCCGTCGCGATCGGGCCGCTCGAGGCGCGCAACCGCGCGTGGGTCTCGCCGATGTGCCAGTACTCCTGCGAGGAGCAGGACGGCATGCCGAACGAGTGGCACCGCGAGCACCTCGCGTCCTTCGCGCGCGGCGGCGCGGGCATCGTCATGACCGAGGCCGCGGCCGTCGTGCCCGAGGGGCGCATCTCGCCGCAGGACGCGGGCATCTGGAACGACGCCCAGGCCGAGGCGTGGGCGCCGATCGCCGCGCGCATCCGCGCCCACGGCGCCGTGCCCGCGATGCAGCTCGCGCACGCGGGCCGCAAGGCGTCGACCTACCGCGCGTGGAGCGGCAGCGGCTCCGTGCCCGAGGCCGAGGGCGGCTGGCAGACCGTCGGTGCGGGGTCGGATGCGTTCGGCCGCTTCGCGCCGCCGCGCGCGCTCGCGACCGATGAGGTCGCGCAGCTGCCGCAGGCTTTCGCCGACGCGGCCCGCCGCGCCGTCGCCGCGGGCTTCGAGGCGCTCGAGGTGCACGCGGCCCACGGCTACCTCCTCCACCAGTTCCTCTCGCCCCTCACGAACGCTCGCTCCGACGAGTGGGGGCCGGATGCGTCGGGACTGTCGACGAGGCTCCTCCGGCTCGTCGTCGAGGCCGTCCGCGAGGCCGCGCCCGATGCGGCCCTCATGGTGCGGCTCAGCGCCACCGACTGGGTCGAGGGCGGCATCGTTACCGAGCGCACGATCGAGCACGTGCGGGTCGCCGCCGCGGCCGGAGCCGACTGGTTCGACCTCTCCTCCGGCGGGCTCGACCCGCGGCAGGAGATCCCGCTCGGGCCCGGCTACCAGGTGCACTTCGCGCGCGACGTGCGCGCCGCGACGGGCGCGAGGGTCAACGCCGTCGGGCTCATCGACGAGCCGGCGCACGCCGAGCAGCTGCTCGCCGACGGCGACGCCGACGCGGTCATGCTCGCGCGCGCGTGGCTCCGCAACCCGCACTGGGCCCTCGCGGCCGAGGCCGCCCTCGACGGCGAGCCCGACGCATCCGTCTGGCCTCCCCAGTACACGCGGGCCCGGGTCGCGTAGAGTGCTGGCGACTGCTCAGCGCGGAGCGCAGCCGAGCGGGTCGCGATCCGACCCACGGCTCCCGTGCACGGAGGGCGGTCCCTTCCAGAACGAGGAGCCGGCATGACGATCGACCTGACCACCTACGCCCTGAGCGACGAGGAGCTCGACCTCGCGCGCGCGGTGCGCGACTTCGCCGACAAGGTCGTCGCGCCCGCCTCGTACGAGGCCGACCGCACGAAGACGCTGCCAATGGACGTCGTCGCGCAGATGGGCGAGCTCGGGCTGTTCGGCATCCCGTTCCCGGAGGAGCACGGCGGCCAGGGCGGCGACTACTTCACGCTCGGCCTCGCGATCGAGGCGCTCGCGCGCGTCGACCAGTCCATCGCCATCACGCTCGAGGCGGGCGTGAGCCTCGGCGCGATGCCCATCCACCTCTTCGGCACCGAGGAGCAGAAGGCCGAGCTGCTGCCCGACCTGCTCGAGGGCCGCGCGCTCGCGGGCTTCGGCCTCACCGAGCCCGAAGCGGGCTCCGACGCCGGCGCGACGCGCACGACCGCGCGGCTCGAGGGCGACGAGTGGGTGATCAACGGCGCGAAGCAGTTCATCACCAACTCGGGCACGCCCATCACGCGCTTCGTGACCGTGACCGCGGTGACGGGCGAGCGGGACGGCCGCAAGGAGATCTCGACGATCATCGTGCCGAACGGCACGCCGGGGTTCACGGTCGAAGCGCCGTACGACAAGGTCGGCTGGCACGCATCCGACACGCATCCGCTCACCTTCCGCGACGCGCGCGTGCCGGCGGGCAACCTGCTCGGGCAGCGTGGGCGCGGGTTCGCGGGCTTCCTGCACATCCTCGACGAGGGGCGCATCGCGATCGCGGCGCTCGCGACCGGCGCGGCCGAGGGCTGCCTCGAGGCGGCGATCGACTACGCGCAGCAGCGCACCGTCTTCGGGGAGCCGCTCGCGACGCGCCAGAACGTGCAGTTCGTGATCGCGCGCATGCAGTCGCGCGTGCACGGTGCGCGGCTCGCGTGGCACCACGCGGCCAGGCTGCGGGATGCGGGCAAGCCGTTCAAGACGGAGGCCGCGATCGCGAAGCTGGTTTCGAGCGAGGCCGCGATGGACAACGCGCGCGACGCGACGCAGATCTTCGGCGGCAACGGCTTCATGAACGAGTACCCCGTCGCGCGCCACTACCGCGACTCGAAGATCCTCGAGATCGGCGAGGGCACGAGCGAGGTGCAGCTGCTCGTCGTGGCGCGCGCGCTCGGGGTGGCGTAGCGCCCCGACGTCCTGCGGCGGCGCCCTACGCCGAGGGCAGCCCGTCGGCGGCGACTGCCGCCATCCGCGCTCGAGCCTCGCGGAAGACGGCGAGGTCGAGCGGGTGGTCGCCGTCGACCTCGGTCAGCCGGGGGAGCGCCTCGTCGCCGAGCGCGATCGACAGCCCCACGGCGAGCCGAGCCTCCGCGCCGTGATCCGGGCCCGGGAGGCGGGCGCGCTCCGGATGGTCGTCGAGCCAGCGCTCGACGACCGCCACGAGCGCGTCGCGGCTCGCGCGACTGCGCGCCGCGACGTGGCTGCTCATGCCGGGCTCGCGCACGAAGAGCGCGAACCGGCGGCGGCCGAGCTCGGTGTCGCCCTGGGCGTGGCGCACGTGCTCGACGACGATGAGGCCCGCGGCGAGCACGAGGTCGTCGGCGTGCTCGGTGAGGATGCGCTCGGTCATCTCCGCGTCGTAGCCGATGGGCGCCCCGAAGATCGCCTGTTCGAGGGACCAGAAGTAGTTGAAGAAGGTGCTGCGCGAGACGCCGGCCGCCTCGCAGACGCGCGCGACGGTGACGGCATCGACGCCTTCGGCGTAGGCGATCTCCACCGCCGCCGCCTCCATCGCGCGTCGCGACTCCCGCCGCTTCCGCTCCCGCAGTCCTGTCACTCGGACATCGAATCTCACAATTTGGCTTGCGTCAAAGTTTGGACGCAGTCCAAGATAGGAGTCCCCAGCACGAGAGGCTCCTCATGTCGCCGTCCCAGCGTCCACCCACCCGAAGCGCCGCGCTCCCCGCTCGTCGCGGCCTGCGCGGCGTCGGCGCCGTCACCGCCGTCGCCGGCCTCCTGCTCATGGCGGTGCCGCCGATGGCGAGCGCCGAGCCGGCCTCGACGACCGTCGTCATCGATGTGCGCATCGACGACGGCACCGGATCCGCGCCGCTCGCCGGCGCGCGGGTGACCGTGCGCGAGGTGGGCGAGGAGCCGGTGGTGGTCGCGAGCGGCGTGACCGGCCTCGATGGCGGGCTCGAGGTCGAGCTCGATGGCGCGGCCGACTTCTACTTCGCCGAGGCGGAGTGGCCGGGCGATCGCGGCGACCTCGAGGAGCCGGCGATCGGCCAGAGCGAGTTCGTCGTCTCGCACGGCGCGCCCGTCGAGGTCGCGCTGTGGGGCAGCTACGGGGTCGTGGCCGGCACGGTCGCCGCGACCGTCGACGGCGAGCCGCTGCCGGACCTCTCGGGCGCCGCGGTCGAGGTCGCGAGCGCCGGTGTCGCGGTGCAGCGGGTGCCGCTCGCAGCCGATGGATCGTTCGTGTCGGCCGCGCTGCCGACGAGCTCGGCGGAGCGCACGAGCGTGTCGCTCGTGCCGCCGCCAGGCTTCGCCCTGGCTGCGATCCAGCCTTCGCAGAACCTCCCGTTCGCGATGCCGTTCGAGGGCTCGAGCCCCTCCGTCGTCCCGATCGAGCGCTCCTTCGCGCTCACGGCGGCCGGTGGTGCGCCCGAGCCGACGGCGTCGCCCGAGCCGACGGCGTCGCCCGAGCCGACGGCGTCGCCCGAGCCGACGGCGTTGCCTGAGCCGACGGCGTCGCCCGAGCCGACGGCGTCGCCTGAGCCGACCGCGTCGCCTGAGCCGACCGCGTCGCCTGAGCCGACGCCGTCGCCGGACCCGACGCCGTCGCCGGAGCCGACCGTGTCGCCGGAGCCGACCGTGTCGCCGGAGCCGACCGTGTCGCCGGAGCCGACGCTGTCGCCGGAGCCGACGCTGTCGCCGGAGCCGACGCTGTCGCCGGAGCCGACGGTGTCGCCGGAGCCGTCGGTGTCGCCGGAGCCGACGGCGTCGCCGGAGCCGACGGCGTCGCCGGAGCCGACGGATCCGCCCGACCCGACCGACCCGAGCGTCCCCGCCGCCCCGCAGCTCGCCTCCGGCGATGCCGAGCAGCTCGGCGCGCTGCTCGCGAGCGGCGACGCCGCCGCGGTGCAGCAGCTGCTCGTCGCCTTCTTCCAGCGGCCGAGCGACGGTCCGGGTCTCGTGGCGTGGCTCGTCGACGGGCAGGGCGCGGTCGGGGGCGTCGGGCTCGCGGCCCCGGATGCCGCCATCGCGGCCGCCTTCCCGCAGCTGTTCACCGCTGGCACCGACGCCGCGGGCGCCCCGGTGTGGATCCTCGACAGCGCCGCCCTGCGCGAGGTCGCCGCGCTCGCCGGCGCCGGTGCCGGGGAGCTGCAGGCGCTCATCGATGCGCTCGTCGCGAGGAGCGCGCAGCTGCAGCTCGAGGCCGGCGCCGAGGACGCCCTGGCCGCCTACGTCGGCGCCCCGGGGCCCGAGGCCCTCGCCGACGCGGCCCGATCGCTGACGGCGGCGGGCGTCGACCACTCGCTCCTGACGGCGGCGCCCGACGCACGGCTCGCGGAGGCCCGAGCACGGGCAGCGGAGCTCGCAGCGCAGACCGACGCGACGCGCGCCGCGCAGCAGGGCGACATGGCAGGCATCGAGGCGGCCCTCGGGGATGAGCAAGACGCGGCCGCCGTGCTCGCAGCCCACGAGCGCCGGCTGGCGGCCGCGACCTCGAGCATCATCGGCACGATGCGCTCAGAACCGGTGCCGCTGGGCACCGCGCGCTGGGAGCGCGGCGCCGTGACGGGAGCCCTCGAGCTCTCCGGCGTGCCGGCGGGCGAGCACCACCTGATCCTCGACTTCACCGAGCTGGGGATGATCGCGATCCAGCCGGTGACGGTGGGCGCCGCAGCCGGGGCCGAGCTGCCGCGCACCGGAGCTGCCGCATCGCCCGCGCTCGCGATCGGCGCGCTCCTCCTCGTGCTCGGCGGCGCCGCCCTCACCGCGCCGCGCTGGCGGCGGGCGCGCACGGCCGGGGCCGAGTAGCGGCGCGGGGGCGCGTCACGCCGACGGCACGAACTCGAACTCCGGCTCGGCGTTCGATCCCGTCGTGCCGTGCTCGGCGCCGTCCTCGACGAAGGCCTTGAGTCGCGCGTTGAGGTCGGCCCAGCCGTAGTCGTAGCCCGACCCGGTGCCCGCGACGTCGTCGTCGCCCCACAAGCGCATCGCGTCGTGCACGAGCGTCACGCGCGTGCCGGCATCCGTCGCCTCGAGCTCGAAGCGCGCCTCGCCGATCCAGGCGGGGCCCATGCCCATCTGCCCCGTCCACGCGTAGGCGCGGCCGGGCTCGCACGCGGTGACGATGCCCCAGAGGGCGCTCGCCTCGCCCTGCCGCTCGAGCACGGCCCCGCCGGCGCGCTGCGGGAACTCGAGGCGCTGGTCGGAGCCCTCGAGCAGCAGGTAGGGCGAGCCCCACCAGCGGTGCGGCTCGTCGACGAGCGCGCGCCAGACGCGCGCGACGGGGGCGGCGATCTCGATCGCCTGGCGGACGTGGAACTCGTGCATGTCGGTCTCCTCGTGCGGGGGCGCCTCGGCGAGGCGCCGCAAGCTGTCGAGCGAGTGCGCGGAGCGCGCGCTCGCCGGGTCGAGCCACCCGATGGTGGCCTGGTAGAGGGCGGATGCGTTGAGGGCGTTCTCGCGCTCGCGGCCGCGGTCGGTCACGAGCACGAGATCGGCGTCGCGCAGCACCTGTAGGTGCCGCTGCGTCGCGAAGCGGCTGGGGGAGAGGCCGGCGGCCGCGATCGCCTCGTGGAGGCGACCCGTCGACGCGGGCCGCTCGCGCAGCGCATCGAGGATGCGCCGGCGCGCGGGGTGCGAGAGGGCCGACCACACCGCGTCGTGCTGGGTCATCTCGCTCCCATCGGGACGTGTGCGGAAATCCGCACACGACGAGGATGCGCCCGAGCGACGAGCCCGTCAAGACCCCGACGTGCCTCAGCTTCTTTGAG
>NZ_ASHR01000009.1 GCF_000400485.1 Agrococcus pavilionensis RW1 | reverse complement strand
TTCGAAGGCGACTCCTGCGCCTCGGCGGCCGACTCATCGTCGGCCTCCTGCTCGGGCTCGGCGTCGGTGCCCTCGGTCGCCGTCTCGGCGTCGGTCTCCGGCGCCTGCTCGGCGGGTGCGTCGCCCGCGTCGCCGACGCGCGCGATGACTGCGCCGACCTCGACGGTGTCGTCCTCGTCGGCCAGGATCTCGGTGAGCGTGCCGGCGATCGGCGACGGCACCTCGGTGTCGACCTTGTCGGTCGAGATCTCGACGATCGGCTCGTCGACCTCGATCTCGTCGCCGACCGCCTTGAGCCAGCGGATGATCGTGCCCTCGGTGACGCTCTCGCCGAGCTCCGGGAGCTTGATGTCGGTGCCGCCGCTCGACTGCTGCGCGTCGGCCTGCGGCGCGGGCGCCGACTCCTGCTGCTCGTCGGCCTGCTTCGAAGGCGACTCCTGCGCCTCGGCGGCCGACTCATCGTCGGCCTCCTGCTCGGGCTCGGCGTCGGTGCCCTCGGTCGCCGTCTCGGCGTCGGTCTCCGGCGCCTGCTCGGCGGGTGCGTCGCCCGCGTCGCCGACGCGCGCGATGACTGCGCCGACCTCGACGGTGTCGTCCTCGTCGGCCAGGATCTCGGTGAGCGTGCCGGCGATCGGCGACGGCACCTCGGTGTCGACCTTGTCGGTCGAGATCTCGACGATCGGCTCGTCGACCTCGATCTCGTCGCCGACCGCCTTGAGCCAGCGGATGATCGTGCCCTCGGTGACGCTCTCGCCGAGCTCCGGGAGCTTGATGTCGGTGCCGCCGCTCGACTGCTGCGCGTCGGCCTGCGGCGCGGGCGCCGACTCCTGCTGCTCGTCGGCCTGCTTCGAAGGCGACTCCTGCGCCTCGGCGGCCGACTCATCGTCGGCCTCCTGCTCGGGCTCGGCGTCGGTGCCCTCGGTCGCCGTCTCGGCGTCGGTCTCCGGCGCCTGCTCGGCGGGTGCGTCGCCCGCGTCGCCGACGCGCGCGATGACTGCGCCGACCTCGACGGTGTCGTCCTCGTCGGCCAGGATCTCGGTGAGCGTGCC
>NZ_ASHR01000008.1 GCF_000400485.1 Agrococcus pavilionensis RW1 | reverse complement strand
AGCGCGACCGCGGCGGCCGCGTATGCGTCGGCCGAGTCGGACTTGCCGCGACGGCGGCGCTGCTGCCGGGACGGCCGGATCACCTCCCGCACGTCGACACCCGCCGCCCGGAGATGATCAGCGAGACCGGCGCCGTACGAGGCGGTGCCCTCGACGCCGACGCGACGGATGCGGCCGAAGGAGCCAGCGAACGCGAGCAGCGCGGCGTAGCCGGCGCCGGTCGCGGGGAACCCGCTATCGCTGAGCCGGCGCCCTGTCGCATCGACCACCGCCGCGTGCAACGTGTCGGCGTGCGTGTCCACGCCGACGATGACTTCTCGGTCCTGGCTTGCCATCATGGTTGAGCCCTCATCTCATCTCTGGGCACCCGGCCAGGCGGGCAGACAGGACGTTGATGGGGCCTCTGAACCAGGCTCCTATGAGGTCATGACCGTCTGGCCGGCACCTACTTGCAGAAGCTCGTCGGCCGTGGACAGATCAAGTGAAAGACACGAAGTCAGTCAGTGGCTGAGCCACACGACCGACGAGCATCTCCATCATCAACGTCAGTGGTCACCCGTAGTCTTCGCGCAACGAGGTCGGGAGTGGATGTGGGTGGCCCCATCTAGCCTCCTCGCGAGGGAGGCAGCGATGTCGAGCACCGAGCAGGTCAGGGCGGCCGTCGAGGCCGCTCGCGCGCTGCTCGCCGGCGCCACATCGTTTCCTCGCGCGTCCGACGTCGAGATGATCGAGATGCTCGGCGGCGTCGCCGAGCTGGGCCGGGTCGCGGAAGCGCTGCAAGTGCGGCTCGCCCACGAGATCGAGGAGCGCTCGCAGCGCCCGACCGACGACGAGCCGCTGTACCTGCTGCTCGGAGCCCGCCACGCGAAGGAGGCGGTCGGTCGCGCCTTCGGTGTCCGCCCCGGCCGAGCCCAAGAGCTGCTCGCGATGGCGCGCGCGACCTCGCCGTCGATGGGACTCACCGGCGTCGACATCCCCGCGAGCTACCCCGCAGTCGCGGCCGCGCTCACGGGCGGCGAGCTGTCGTTCGCGCAGGCGCACGCGATCGTGACCACGCTCGCCCCGGCCGCTCCCCGCGCGGACGTGGAGCAGCTCGCCCTAGCAGAGCAGACGCTCGTCCGGCATGCGACCGACCCGGCCATGCCGCTACCGCCCGAGCAGCTCACGGTGCTCGCTCGCCGCTGCGTCGCGCTCCTCGATCCTGACGGGGTGCTGCCCAACGACGAGCGGCAACGGGCGCTGCGGTCGCTGCGCATCCGACAGCAGCTCGACGGGTCATGGCTCACGACCATCCGCTCTCCGGCCGAGGACGGTTCGGCGCTCAAGGCGCTGATCGATGCATACACCGGCCCGCGCGCGAAGGTCGCCTTCCACGACGAGAGCTGCGCGCAGGGCGGTTGCGACGGCGCCGACTGCAGCACCGCCGAGGCATCGCTCGACGACCGCACGCCGGAGCAGAAGGGGCACGACGCGATCATCGCCATGGTCAAGGCGCACGCCGCCTCGGGTGACGCGCCGATCGCCGGCGGCGAAACCCCGACGCTCGTCTTCACCGGCACCGTCGAGGCCTACGAGGCGTACGTGCGCGACGTCTGCCACTCCGAGCGCACGGTGACGATCGAGCACACCGGCTGTCTCGTGCCGATCGAGCGGGTCGACGAGCTCCTGTGCCACAGCGTCATCCATCACATGATCGTCGACGAGCACGACCACCCGCTCTGGCTCGGCCGCTCCAAGCGCCTGTTCTCCCGGGCGCAGAAGCTCGCCCTCGCCAAGCGCGACAAGGGCTGTCGCGTGCCGGGCTGCGCCATGCCCGTCGCCTGGACCCAGACCCACCACATCATCCCCTGGCAGCTCGGCGGCCTCACCGACGTCGACAACGGCATCCTCGTCTGCGAGTACCATCACCACGAGATCCACGCCGGTCGCTTGCGGGTCGAGAAGGCCGGGCCGGAGCCCGGTCAGTGGCGCATCGTGCCGGAGCTCCAGCCCGCGCGTCTCCGCACCGCCTTCCTCGCTATGCCCGGCGCCGCCCACCCGACGGTCGAGCGAGCGATCGAGCCCGTGGGCACGCGAAGCCTCCCCACTGCCGCCTCCGCCTCGCTCGCGGTCAAGCTCCCCGAGCTTCCCGAGCGCGGCGTCGAGCGATGCCTCGCACCTGCCGCACGACCGCCGCGACGGCATCGGCGCCCGGTCAGCGTGACCGAACGGCGGCTGGGCGCGATGCACGAGCGGCACGGCGGTGCTCGCGACCACCGAGCCCGCATCGATCTGCTGCCGAGACCCGGGATCGTGCTGCGCCGCTGATCGGTCGTGCCGATCGGACGGCCGCCGGTGCGGCGCGTGCACCCCGCGTGCCCCTCCTCGCGGCGCAGGACGGGCATGCTTGAGGGATGCACTCCCCTCGTGACGCCGGTCGGCACCCGTCTGCGTCCGCTTCGTCGGCCGCCCGAGTGACGGCGCACGAGGGCAAGGCCGCCGGCATGCGGCAGCTCGCCGCCTCGGTGCCGATCCGCACGGCCGCGAGCGGCGCGCAGATCGCCATCCCGATCCTCGTCGTCTCGATCTCGGGCGACATCGCGCTCGGGGCCGCGCTCGCGGCACTCGCGCTCGTGCCGAGCATCGTCGCCGCGCCGCTCGTCGGCGCGATCCTCGACCGCGTGCACCGACCCCGGCCGCTCATGATGGGCGCCGCCGCCGGCACCGCCGTCGCGTACGGCCTCGCGGCCGCGCTCGACCCGCTGCCGGTGTGGCTCGTCGCCGTCGCGCTCGTCATCAGCGGCCTGCTCAACCCGTTCGGCTTCGGCGGGCTCTCGAGCTTCGTCGCGCCCGCGGGCACCGACGCGCGCCGCGCGTACGCGCTCGATGCGCTCAGCTACAACCTGTCGGGCGTCGCCGGGCCCGCGCTCGTCGCGCTGCTCGCGCCGACGCTCGGGCCTCGCTGGGCGCTCGCGGCGATGGCGGCGATCGGGCTCGTCTCGCTCGTGGCCTACCCGCTGCTGCGCATCGAGCGGCGCGAGGCGGAGCGCAAGGGCCTGTGGCGCTCGATCGGCGCGGGGCTCGTCGCCCTCTCGACGCACCGGCCGCTCGCGACGATCACCGTCTCGGGCACCCTCGTCGAGTTCGGCCGCGGCATCATGCCCATCGCCGCGATCGGCATCGCCCTCATCGCGACGGGCGACGCTGCCGCGAGCGCGTACATCGTGACCGCCTTCGCGATCGGCGCGCTCATCGGGGCGCTCATCGAGCCCATCCGGCGCACGAGCGCGTCCGCGCAGGCGACGATGCTCGTCGGCTTCGGCCTCACGGGGCTCGCGACGCTCGCCGCCGCGCTCGACCTCGGCTTCTGGTGGACGATCGTGCTCGTCGGCCTCTCCGGCGCCTGCAGCGCCGCGCCCACGGCGGCGATGCTGACGCTGCGGCGCCTCGAGAGCCCCGACGACGTCGTCGCGCAGGTCTTCACCGTCGGCTCGGCGCTGCGCACGACGGCGAGCGCGGGCGGCACCGCTGTCGCCGGGCTGCTCGCCGGACTCGACCCGCTGCTGCTGCTCGCGGCCTCGGGCGCCGTGTGGATCGTGGGCGCGCTCACCATGCTCGCGTTCCCGCGCCGCGCGCGCTGACGCGCGGGGTCTCGCTCAGGCGGCGGGGACCTCGGCAGGCGGCACGGCCTCGGGCTGTCCGTCCGCGGCGACGGCTGCAGCCGCGCGACCGCGCGGCGCGTCGTCGGCGGGCGACCACGGCGTCACGCCCGCGGTCTCGTGGAAACGCCTGAACGCATCCGCCGTCACCCCTTGGCGCTCGAACTCGGCCGCGAGCGTCGCCCACGAGGCGAGCTCGGGGAGGGCGCGCCGCAGCGTCCAGTCGTGCCAGAGGACGAGGCGCAGCATGGGCGAGATGGCCGCCGCGCCCTCTCGTCGGGGGAAGGCGAGCAGCGCTTGCGCCCAGGCCTCGGCGTCCGTACGGCGCCATCCGACCCACACGCTCGGCTCGGGCACCGTGCGTGCCCGGTCGTCCTGCAGCATCCGTCTTCTCCCTCGAGCGGCGCGACGTGCGCCATGGGTGACAGTACGGGCTACCGGTGACGACACTCAACCGAAATTGAGGAAATTCGCGCCTCACATCGAGATGCACGCGCGAAATCGGTGCTAAGCGGGCTCCGCATCGTGATTCGTGCGCGCCGCCGCCGGCGGGTCCACCTCTGCTGGAGCAGGCGCGAGCTCGGGGTTGCGGCGGGCGACGATGCGACGCAGCACGGCCACGCCGATCACGACGACGATGGGGAAGGCGACGGCGATGCCGACCGCCTGCAGCACAGCGGGGTCGAGCAGCTCAGCGAGAGTCATGATCGCGCGCTCGCTTCCAGGCGCCGTCGACGAGCGTCAGCTCGATCGATCCGCCGTGCTCAGCGGGGCACGCGAGGCGCACGGACGTCATGCCCGCGCCTGCGATGAGGTGTGCGATGTCTAGGTTGGGCTTCGAGGAGATGAGGGCCGAATGAGTGCGACCGCGGACGGAGGCGTTGAGCTCGGCGAGGATCTCGTCGATGTCTGCATCCGTGTAGACGACGTTCTTGACTGAGTCGATGCTGATGGATCGAGCGTACCCCAATGGGGTACACAGGTGGTCGATAGGTTCTCAGTTCTCCGCCCTCCCCCGCGCGACGGAGCGCAGACGGCGCCTCTGCCCGCCGCACGGCTGAGGCACCGCCTCGACGGCCCGCCTAGGCTCGACGCATGCCCGTGCGCAAGGCCCCCGACGCGACCTCGATGCGCGCCGACGCCATCCTCGCCGGGGTGCTCGCCGCCGTCGGCTGCCTCATGGTGGCGCTCACCGACATGACCGGTCTCCAGTTCGAGAGCACGCCCATCTGGGCGCCGCTGCTGGCCGCGATCGTGCTGCCGCTGCCGCTCGTCTGGCGGCGGCGGTTCCCCGTGCCGGTCGCGATCGCGCAGATCGTCATCTACGTCGCCGCGGGCGAGGCGGGCGCGCTCGAGCTCTACGCGTCGCAGGTCGCCCTGTTCCTGGGGTTCTACTCGATCGGCGCGTGGGATCCCGACCGGCGGCGCGCGTTCTGGTCGCGCGTCGTGATCTCGCTGCTGATGGCGGCGTGGCTCGCGGCCTCGGCGGTGCGCGGCTTCTTCGACCCCGAGACCGGCGAGCGCGGCGTCTCGGCGTTCTTCGCGCTGCTCATGATCCAGGTGGTCGTCAACGCCGCCTACTTCGGCGGCGGCTGGATCTTCGGCGACCGCGCCTGGCGCTCGGCGATCGAGCAGGAGCGCCTCGCCGCCGCGCACGCCGAGATCGGGGCGCAGCAGGCGCAGCTCGCCGACCAGGCCGTCTCGCTCGAGCGGCTCCGCATCGCGCGCGAGCTGCACGACGTCGTGGCGCACCACGTGTCGGCGATGGGCGTGCAGGCCGGCGCCGCGCGCCGCGTGCTCGCGACCGATCAGGAGAAGGCGGCGGATGCGCTCCGGCACGTCGAGGCGTCGGCACGGGAGGCGATCACCGAGCTCCGCTCGCTCGTCGTCACGCTCCGCTCCGAGGACGAGGGCGCGGCCGCGGCGCCCGAGCTCGACGCGCTGCCCTCGCTCGTCGAGTCGGCGCGCGCGAGCGGGCAGCGGGTGACGCTCTCGACGATCGGCGAGGAGCGCCCGGTGACGCCCATGGTCGGTCTGACGGCGTTCCGCATCGTGCAGGAGGCGCTCACGAACGCGCGCAAGCACGCCGGCCCGGTCGCCGAGGTCGACGTGCGCGTGCGCTACCTGCCCGACGAGCTCGAGGTCGAGATCGCCGACGACGGCCACGGCGGCGGCGCGGGCGAGCACGGCGCGGGCGCGGGCGTGCTCGGCATGCGGGAGCGCGTCGCGGCACTCGGCGGCGCGCTCGAGGTGGGGCCGCGCTCGCGCGGCGGCTGGCTCGTGCGGGCGCGGATCCCGGCGCACGGCGGCCGCGGCGCGGCGACAGACGGGGTCGCGGAGGAGCTCGAGGAGCCCTCGTCCACCGCGGCGTCCGCCGACTGACGGCGGCGATCAGGGGCAGCGCGCGTAGCTCGCGGCCGGCTGGCTGATCGTCGGGAGCCCGCCGAGCACGAGCACCTCGTCGGGCTCGGCGGTGATGAGCGCGCTGCGCGTGGCCGCCGGCATGCACCACTGCCGCGACAGCAGCAGCGGCGCACCGTCGGCGCCGGCCGCGGCAGCTCCGGCGAGCGCATCCGGGAAGCCGGTGCCGCTCGAGAGGTAGGCGGTGTCGACGACGCCGAACTCGCGCGCGAGCTGCGCCGCGGTCGCGAAGCGGTCGGCGCCCGCATACCGCGCGACGTCGATCTGCGCGCTCGTAAGGCCCGCGGCGATGCCGGCGGAGACCGAGCTCGCGTCGCCGACGACCCCGACCCATCCGACCCCGAGGCGCTCGAGCGTCCCGCGGGTCGCGGCATCGAGGGTGCTGCTGTCGCCGTTCACCAGCAGCACGGGGCCTTGGCGGCGCGCGGCGAAGGGACCCGCCGCGAGCGCGTCGGGGAACTTGAGGCCCGTCGCGACGAGGGCGGAGCCGGCGGAGTCGAAGGCGTGCTCGGCGATGAGCCGGCTCGTGTGGAAGCGGTCGGTGCCGCCGAGGCGCACGAGCGTGCGCGCCGGAGCGAGCTCCCGGACAGCCGTCTCGACCGCCGCCGACACCGAGGGCTCGCCGCCGACGATCACGACCTCTCTCGGCTGCAGCCGCTCGATCTCGTCGAGCACGAGCGTCGGCGCACTGCCACGGGGCGTGAGGAGCACCGGGCCGCCCTGCGCCGCGGCCGCGGGACCGGCGGCGAGGCCGTCGGGGAAGCTCTCGCCGCTCGCGAGGTAGACGACCTCCGCGCGCTCGGGGAAGGCGCGGCGCGAGATCTCGACCGCGGTCGAGTAACGATCGGCGCCAGCGATGCGCTGCGCGCTCGGCAGCGGCTCGGTCGGGTCGCCGAACCAGTCGGTCCAGATGCGCCAGGTGTTGCGGTTGCCGTAGGCGGAGCACGCATCGCCCTCGCCGTAGAGGTTCGCGAGCGCCGCCGCGTTGGGCTGGTAGGGCGTGTAGTTGTAGAGGCCCGCAGTCGCCTGGTTGCGGATGAGCACCGGGCTCGAACCGCACGCGGCATTCGGGTGGAACCGCACCTGGTTCACGACGCCGGCCCGGTGATTCCAGCGCTCGGGGTGCGCCGCATACCGCTGGAACTGCCGTGCGCCGTAGTAGACCTGGTAGAAGAAGCCGCCGACGCTCGGGTCGCACGGTGCGGTATCGGGGCAACCGAATCCGGTCGCCTTCTCGTATCGGACCGAGTTCGGAGACCGGTGGGTGACGAGCGACTGCTCCTTCTGCAGCAGCACGAGCAGGTAGCGCTGCGAGATGTCGCACGCCTGGCCGACCCGGGCGATGATGCTCGCCGCCGACTCGCTCGCCCTGCCGGAGAGCGCGTCGCAGTAGGCGTCGCCCGCCATGCTCGGCGTCCGCTGCGCGTAGGTGTCGAGGCACGTGTAGCCGGAGTTGCAACCCGGGTGCTTCGCGTCGATGAACGACTGCACCTCGCCCGCGGTCATCGCGAGACCGTCGTAGAAGCGCTCGTCCGAGATGATGAGGCCCGGATCGAAATCGGCCGCGACCGCGGCGCTCGCACTGCCCTCGGTTCCGGGCGACGGCACGACCGCCAGCAGCGAGCCGACGAGCGCGGCGATGAGGCCGGCGACGATCGTCCGTGATCTTGCGCGCATCCGTCGTCCTCCATCGGGCAGCGGGGTCCGGGTCAGCATACGGGTGCGCACCGCGCGAGTAGCGTTGAGGGGTGACGCGCATCCTGCTGGTGGACGATCAGGCGCTCGTGCGCGCGGGCTTCGAGACGATCCTCTCGTCGGAGCCCGGCTTCGAGGTCGTCGGCCAGGCGAAGGACGGCGCCGAGGGCGTGCGGCTCGCCGCCGAGCTGCAGCCCGACGTGATCTGCATGGACGTGCAGATGCCAGTCATGGACGGGCTCGAGGCGACGCGCGCGATCTGCGCGAGCGACTCGCACGCGGCGGTGCTCATGCTCACGACCTTCGACCGCGAGGACTTCCTCTTCGAGGCGCTCTCGGCCGGCGCCTCGGGCTTCCTGCTCAAGACCGCCGAGCCCGAGCAGCTCATCGACGCCGTGCACGCGCTCGCCCGCGGCGACGCGCTCCTCTCCCCCGAGGTCACGCGGCGCGTGATCGAGCGGTTCGCGGCGCAGACCGCGCCCGCCGGTGCCGGATCCCGCCCGACGACGCCCGACACATCCGCCGATCTCTCCCCGCTCACCGACCGCGAGCGCGAGACGCTCCTGCTGCTCGCCCGCGGCAGGTCGAACGCCGAGATCGCGAAGGAGCTCTTCGTCGGCGAGGCGACCGTGAAGACCCACGTGTCGAACGTGCTGCTGAAGCTCGGCATCCGCGACCGCATCCACGCCGTCATCTGGGCGTACGAGCACGGGGTGATCGCGCCCCGTGGCTGACCGGGCCGAGCACCGGCGCCGCATCCCCGCGGTCGCGGTGCTGTGGTTCGCGCTCGCGGCCGCCGGCCTCATCGGCACGATGTGGTTCAACGTCGCGTTCGTGCTCGAGTCGGGCGGCGCCGACTACTTCGGCGCGTGGTTCGCGAACGCGGCGACCGCCTCGGCCTCGACCGATCTGCTCGTCGTCGCCGTCGCGGCGGCGATCTTCATGGTCGTCGAGGGCACGCGGCTCGGATGGGCGAAGCGGGCCTGGGTGCTCGTCGCGCTGAGCGCCGTCACGGCGATCGCGTTCACGTTCCCGCTCTTCCTCGGGCTGCGGGCGGTCGCGCTCGCGAACCGCGACGCCGAGCCCCGCGCCTGACGCGGATCAGGGGTTGGCGAGCAGGCCGGCGACCTGGTCGAGCGCGCCCGGCACGAGCCGGTAGTACGCCCAGGTGCCGCGCTTCGAGCGCGTCAGGAAGCCGGCGTCGACGAGCACCTTGAGGTGGTGCGACACGGTCGGCTGCGAGAGGCCGAGCGGCTCCGTCAAGTCGCACACGCACGCCTCGCCGTCGACGTGCGCCGAGACCATCGACAGCAGCCGCAGCCGCGCGGGGTCGGCGAGCGCCTTGAGCGCGCGCGAGAGCGTCGCGGCGGCGCCTGCGTCCATCACCTCGCGGGTGACGGGCGAGCAGCACGCCTGCAGGTCGGTGATCGGGAGGACGGTCGTCACGCATCCATCGTGGCACATGCATTGACATCCGTCGATGGATGCGACCACAATGCATCGACGATCATCGATGGAAGGAGGTGTGCGATGGACTCCGAGACGCTGTGCGGCGAGCTGGGCTGCCCGCCCGAGCTCGCCCAGGACTGCTGCTGAGCCGACCGACCGGCCGCTCCTGCGTGCACCAGGAGCGGCCCCTGCTCGAGAATGGAACCCATGACCGATCCGAAGCCCACCGTCCTGTTCGTCTGCGTCCACAACGCCGGCCGCTCGCAGATGGCCGCCGGCTACCTGCAGCACCTCGCGGGCGACCGCGTCGACGTGCGCTCCGCGGGCTCGGCCCCGAAGGACGCCATCAACCCGGTCGCCGTCGAGGCGATGCGCGAGGAGGGCATCGACATCGCCGCGAACCGGCCGAAGGTGCTCACGACGGATGCGGTGCGCGAGTCCGACGTCGTCATCACGATGGGCTGCGGCGACGCGTGCCCGATCTTCCCCGGCAAGCGCTACGAGGACTGGGAGCTCGACGACCCCGCCGGGCAAGCGCTCGAGGCCGTGCGCCCGATCCGCGACGACATCAAGCGCCGCGTCGAGGCGCTGCTCGCCGAGCTCGCGCCCTCAGCCTGACGCTGGCCAGCGCTCGACGCGCGCCCCGAGGGCGACCGCGTCGTGCGGCGCGTGGCCGTGGATGTCGTTGTCGAAGTAGGCGTAGACGTCGCGCGGGCGCCCGTCGGGCGTCGCCGCGCCGCTCGTCCAGCCGCGGATGCGCTCCGCCCAGTCGTCGAGCTCCTTGGGCGTGTAGCCGCTCGCGTAGAGCTCGCGCGAGCCGTGCAGGCGGATGTAGACGAAGTCGCTCGTCACCTCGCCGAACGCGGGCCAGCGCCCCGCGGTGTCGGCGACCGCGAGCGCCACGTCGTGCGTGCGCAGCAGCTCGGCCGCCTCCGGGGTCTCGAACGAGCGCGCGCGAGGCTCGAGCACGTGCCGGAGGGGCGCATCCGTCACCTCCTCGAGCCACGTGCGGCCGACCATGCGCTCGTCGTGGCGCCGCGCGAGCGCGAGCGCATCGCCCGTCGAGCGCGGCGGGCCGGCGAAGAACGCCTCGAGCTGCGGGGCGTCGAGCTCCTGCCGCTCGGGCAGCTGCCACAGGATCGGCCCGAGCTTCGCGCCGAGCGCGAGCACACCGGAGGCGAAGAAGTTGGCCATCGCCGTCTCGACGTTCCGGAGCCGCAGCATGTGCGTGATGAAGCGCGGCCCCTTGACGGCGAAGACGAAGCCCTCGGGCACCGCGTCGCGCCAGCGCTCGTAGCTCGCCGGCCGCTGCAGCGAGTAGAACGAGCCGTTGAGCTCGACGCTCGACATGCGCTCGCCGACGTACTCGAGCTCGCGCCGCTGCACGAGGCCCTTCGGGTAGAAGTCGCCGCGCCAGCTCGCGTAGCGCCAGCCCGAGATGCCGACGCGCGCCCGACCGGCGGCGGGCTCGCTCGGGCGGGTCGGCGTCATGCCGCCACTCTCGCACCCGCGCGTCCGAGCGGTCTGAGCGCTCCCCCTTGACATGACGGATGCGTCGGCGCACTATGTAAGCAGTTGCTTACGCAGGGGAGGTGGCCGGGTGCCGATCGCGACCGATCCGCTCTCCCGCATCTTCTTCGCGCTCGCGGACCCGACGCGGCGGGCGGTGCTCGAGCGGCTCGCCGGCGGGCCGCAGACCGTCGGTGAGCTCGCGGCGCCGTTCGCCGTCAGCCGGCCGGCGATCTCGCAGCACCTCGGCGTGCTCGAGGACGCCGGGCTCATCGAGCGCACCCGGCAGGGCCAGTGGCGCTCGTGCGCGCTGCGCCCTGAAGGGCTCGACGACGCCGAGGCGTGGGTCGCCGAGCACCGCGCCGCGTGGCAGTCGCGGTTCGACCGCCTCGACGAGGCGCTCGCCGACCTCACCCGCGGTCACGACGCATCCGAAGCCTGACGCGGACGCCCCGTCCGCACCCACACCGCAAGGGAGCAGTGATGGACACGAGGAAGCAGTTCACGATCACCCGCGAGTTCGCGGCGCCGCGCGAGGCCGTGTGGCGCGCGTGGACCGACCCCGCGATCGCGGCGCAGTGGTGGCACCCGCACGAGGTCGTCACGCCGCCGGCGTCGGTGCGGATCGACCTGCGGGTCGGCGGCACGTACGAGTACCTCATGATCGCGCCGGACGGGAGCGAGTACCCGACCGGCGGGCAGTACCTGGAGGTCGACGAGCCCTCGCGGCTGCGGTTCTCGTGGGCCGACCCCGGCGACACGGTCGAGGAGGCGATGCTCATCACGATCGACCTCGCCGAGCTCGACGGCGGGCGGTGCGCGATGACCTTCCACCTGCAGGGCGTCGACGAGGACCGCGTGAGCGCGACGAGCGTCTCGCAGGGCTGGGCCGAGGCCTTCGAGGAGCTCGACGACGCGCTCGCGAGCGCCGCGGGAGAGGCGGTCGCGCGATGACGCTCGAGCCGATCGCCGAGGGCGTGCTCGTGCACGAGAGCGAATGCATCCAGAGCCGCGCGACCGTCGTGCTCGGGCCTTCGGGCGCGCTCGTCGTCGACCCGGGCATCACGCGCACCGAGCTCGCCGGGATCGCGGCCGCGCTGCGCGAGCTCGAGCAGCCGGTCGTCGCCGCCTTCGCGACCCATCCCGATTGGGACCACGTGCTGTGGCACGCCGAGCTCGGCAATGCGCCGCGCTACGGCACGGCGGCGTGCGCGGCGGCGACGACCGAGCTGCTCGCGCGACCCGGCTGGCAGGAGGAGCTCGCGCCGTGGCTGCCGCCGGAGTTCATCGACGACATCCCGATGGAGCTGCTCGGCCTCATCACCGCGGTGCCGGATGCGTCGACGCACGTCCCGTGGCGCGGGCCGGCCGTGCGGATCCTCGAGCACCGCGGGCACGCCGCGGGCCACGCGGCGCTGCTCGTCGAGGAGCGCGGCGTGCTCGTCGCGGGCGACATGGTCTCGGACATCCTCGTGCCCTTCCTCGACCTGGGCGCGTCGGATCCGATCGGCGACTACCTCGCCGGCCTCGACGTGCTCGAAGGCGTCGCCGCGGCGGTGAACGCCTTCGTGCCGGGCCACGGCTCGGTCGGCGACGGCGCCGAGCTGCGCGCGCGGATCGCGCTCGATCGCGCCTACGTGTCGGCGCTGCGCGACGGCGAAGAGCCCGCCGACCCGCGCATCGGCTCGTCGGCGCCACTCGACTGGATGGTCGACGTGCACCGCGCGCAGGCAGACGCCCTCGCGGGTCGATCGCTCGTGGAGTAGCGCGCGCCCACCCGTTCGTCGAGTAGCGCGCGGAGCGCGCGCATCGAGACGGAGCGGATCGGTCTCGATGCGCCGCCTTCGGCGGCTGCTCGGCCAGCGGCGGGATGCGCTACTCGACCAGCGGTGGAGGGGCGGGGGACACCGCTCCCCCGCTCGGCGGAGCGCGAAGTCCAGCCATCGGGGGGAGGTGCAGCGCCCGGCGGATTCGTAGATTCGAAGCATGCTCTCCATCCGCTCCATCTCCCGCTCGTTCAAGGGGCACCAGGCGCTCGAGGACGTCTCCTTCGACGTGCGCGACGGCCTGATGACCGGCTTCGTGGGCGCCAACGGCGCCGGCAAGACCACCGCCATGCGCATCATCCTCGGCGTGCTCTCGCCCGACTCGGGCGAGGTGCTCGTCGACGGCCGCCCCGTGACCGCCGACGACCGCGCCCAGTTCGGCTACATGCCCGAGGAGCGGGGCCTCTACCCCAAGATGAAGGTGCACGAGCAGCTCGTCTACCTCGGCCGCCTCCACGGGGTCTCCTCGGCGCGCGCCGCCGCTCGCGCCGACGAGCTGCTCGAGCAGCTCGGCCTCACCGAGCGCCGCGACGACAAGCTCGAGTCGCTCAGCCTCGGCAACCAGCAGCGCGCGCAGATCGCCGCCGCGCTCGTGCACGAGCCGACCGCGCTCGTGCTCGACGAGCCCTTCTCCGGCCTCGACCCGATGGCCGTCGAGACGACGCTCGGCGTGCTGCGCGACGTCGCGCGCACCGGCGCTCCCGTGCTCTTCTCGAGCCACCAGCTCGACCTCGTCGAGCGCCTGTGCGACTCGCTCGTCATCCTCGCGCACGGCCAGGTGCGCGCCGCCGGCACCCGCGAGCAGATCCGCGCCGCGCACACGCGCCCCGAGTGGCTGCTCGAGACCGACGACGCCGGCTTCGTGCGCGGCATCCCCGGCATCGAGGTCATCGACTTCGACGGCGGCCACGTGCGCTTCGCCGCCGACTCCGACGCGCACGCCGACCGCGTGCTCCGCGAGGCGCTCGAGCGCGGCACCGTCCGCAGCTTCGCCCCCTCCATCCGCCCGCTGACCGAGATCTTCCAGGAGGTCGTCCGATGACCACCACCGCTCCCCGCCCGAGCGCACCGGGCCGCGCCGACGCTTCCGTCGCCAACGACCGCGGGCGCACGCGCTTCGCGCAAGCGGCCGGCATCGTCGCGCAGCGCGAGATCATGGTGCAGCTGCGCTCGAAGGCCTTCATCATCTCGACGCTCATCACGCTCGCGCTCGTCTTCGGCGCGGTGCTGCTCTCGTCGATCGGCCCCGAGCTGTTCGACGAGGACACCGAGGTCGCCACGACCGCCGAGATCGCGCCGACCCTCGAGGCGCTCGACGGCCTCGCCGTCGTGCCGGCGGACGACGCGGATGCGGTGCGCGAGGCCGTGCGCGACGGCTCGGCCGACGCGGGCGTCATCGCGGGTGACGGCCCCTCGGGCCTCGTCGTCGTCGGCGACCGCGAGGCCGACGGCGGCCTCATCCAGCTGCTGAGCGTCACGCCGGAGGTCGAGCTGCTCGACCCGAACGCGCCCGACCCGATGCTCACCTACTTCATCGGCCTCGCGTTCGGCCTCGTGTTCTTCATGTCGGCGATGACGTTCGGCCAGACGATCGCGCAGTCGGTCGTCGAGGAGAAGCAGTCGCGCATCGTCGAGATCATGCTCGCGACGGTGCCGGCCCGCGCGATCCTCGCCGGCAAGGTGATCGGCAACTCGGTGCTCGCGTTCGGGCAGATCGCGCTCATCGCGGCCGTCACGCTCATCGGCGGCGCGCTCACCGGCTCGCAGCTGCTGCTCGACGGCCTCGGCATGCCGATCGTCTGGTTCGTCGTGCTCTTCACCGTCGGCTTCATCATGCTCGCGGCGCTCTACGCGGCGGCGGCGGCGCTCGTCTCGCGCGCCGAGGACCTCGGCTCGGCCACGAGCCCGCTCATCTTCCTCGTGATGATCCCGTACTTCCTCGTGATCGTCTTCAACAACAACCCGCTCGCGCTGCAGATCATGTCGTACGTGCCGTTCTCGGCGCCGGTGGCCGTGCCGATGCGCGTCTACCTGCAGACGACCGAGTGGTGGGAGCCCTACCTCTCGCTCGGCGTGCTCGCGCTCTCGACGGTGCTCGCCATCGCGATCGCGTCGCGGATCTACGAGCGCTCGCTGCTCAAGACCGGCTCGATGGTGAAGTGGCGGGATGCCCTGAAGCGGTAGCTCCGCACTCCAGCACGACGCAAGCCCGTCCGCGCGGTCTCGCGGCCCATCCGCTCGTCTCGAGCGCAGGGCCCGCACGCCGTGCGTGGCGGGCTTGCGTCGTGCCCGGCGGATGCGTTCCTCAGTCGAGGTTGACACGGTGGCGGTTCGGTGGTTCATTAGTCGAGTAATGAACCAACGGAGTGCGATGCGCAGCGCTCTCCCGACCACTAGGAGGCAGGCATGCTCGACGACAGCAAGCCGCTCTTCGTCGCGGTAGCCGAGCAGATCGAGGACGGGATCCTCGACGGCAGCTACCCGGAGGACGCGGCGGTGCCCTCGACCAACGAGCTCGCCGCGTTCCTCCGCATCAACCCTGCGACCGCCGGCAAGGGCCTCGGGCTCCTCGTCGACGCGGGCGTGCTCATCAAGAGGAGAGGGATCGGCATGTTCGTCGCCCCCGGCGCCCGAGCGGCGCTCCGCGAGCGCCGCAAGCTCGCGTTCGAAGACCAGTTCATCGCACCCCTGCTTCGCGAGGCAGCAGCCCTGGGCATCAGCCCTGCGGAGCTCGCGAACATGATCACGAAGGAAGTCGCACGATGACCGCCATCGTCACCACCGACCTCGCCAAGCGCTACGCCGAGGTCAACGCCCTCGACGGCGTGACCCTCGCGCTCGAGGAGCACCGCATCCACGGGCTGCTCGGCCGCAACGGCGCCGGCAAGACCACCCTCATGAAGCTGCTCACCGGCCAGGTGTTCGCCTCGAGCGGCTCGATGGAGGTGCTCGGCGGCGACCCGGTCGAGAACGTCGACGTGCTCTCGCAGACGGCGTTCATCCAGGAGAGCCAGAAGTACCCCGACACCTTCCGGCCGATCGACGTGCTCCGCATCGCGGCGGGCGCCTACCCCAAGTGGGACCAGGCCTACGCCGACCGGCTCGTCGAGCGGTTCCAGCTGCCGACGAAGCGCCTCATCAAGAAGCTCTCGCGCGGCCAGCTCTCGGGCATCGGCATCGTCGTCGGGCTCGCGTCGCGAGCGCCGCTGACGTTCTTCGACGAGCCCTACCTCGGCCTCGACGCCGTCGCGCGCCGCATGTTCTACGACGAGCTGCTGCACGACTTCGCCGAGCACCCGCGCACGGTCGTGCTCTCGACGCACCACATCGACGAGGTCGCGAACCTGCTCGAGCACGTCGTGATCCTCGACCAGGGCAAGGTGCTCCTCGACGCCGACACCGACGAGCTGCACGACGCGGCGCTCACCGTCTCGGGCCGAGCGGACGACGTGGATGCGTTCCTCGCCGGCCGCGAGCCGCTCGAGCACACCCGGCTCGGCTCCCTCGCGACCGCGACGCTCGCCGCGCGCGACGGCGACGAGCGCGCCGCGCGCGAGGCGGGTCTCGACATCTCGCCCGTCTCCCTCCAGGCGCTGTTCGTGCACCTCACGACCGCCAACGCATCCGCCACCGACCCCGCGACCCCGGTCGCGACTGCTTGAGAGGAGTGACCGTGCGCATCCGCAACGTCATCCAGCTCCACACCGTCAACCGCATGCAGGCCTTCGGCTGGCCGCTGCTGATCATGCTCGTGTCGCTCGCGATCGTGCTCGTGATCGGCGGACTCGTGATCAACGTCGCGACCTCCCAGGGGGCGGAGTCGCTCACCGAAGCCCGGCAGGGCATGAACACCGGCATGATGTTCAACGGCGCGATCTTCGCGCTGCTCGGCCCGCTCATCGGCTTCGGCTTCACCGCGATGGGGCAGTACTTCCCGCTCGCGCTCGGCCTGGGCCTCACGCGGCGCGAGTTCGCCACCGGCACCGTGCTCGTGTTCGTCTTCAACGCCGCCTTCTACGCCGTCATCGTCACAGTCGGCAAGGTCATCGAGGTCGCGACCGGCGGCTACGGGCTCGGCGTGCGCTTCTTCGACGTCGTCTACACCGGCGTCGGCGAGTGGTGGCAGACACTCATCCAGACCTTCATCCTCATCCTGGGCGTCGCGCTCGTCGGTGCGGCGATCACCACCGCCTTCCACCGCTGGGGCCAGCCGTTCCTCTGGGTCTTCTGGATCGCGCTCGCCGTCGTCGTCGTCGGGATCCTCGCCGGTGCGCTGCTCTCGGAGGGCTTCCGCGGCCTCGTCGTCGACGTCGCCGCGATGGGCTGGGTGCCATGGATGGTCGTGGCCGCCGGCATCGGTGCCATCGGCGGCGCGATCTGGCTCGCGCTCGTGCGACGGGCGCAGGCTCGGTAGCAGCAGCCTCGGGGCGCAGCGAGAGGGCCCGCCCGCGAGTCGACTCCGACTCGTGGGCGGGCCCTCTTCGCGACTTCAGCCGAGCGGGTCCGCCTGCTGCGGGAGGCCGCCGGGCGGCTGCTCGCCGGCATCGAGGTGCCGCGTCGTGCCGGGCACATCGGCGTCGCCCTTCGGCTCGATCCCCTCGCCCACCGGAGGGATGGCGTGGGCCTCCTCCGGGATCGCGGTCATCGAGCCCGTCTGGGGCGCGTCCGTCATCTGGAACTCCTTCCAGCTGCGCGGGCGGCACCGGCTGGCGCCGCTGGTTCCGCAGCGTTCAGTCTCGTCCCCCAACCTGGTGGGCGACTGTGCAGCGCTCCAGAGGTTCCGCCGGCTCCGTCCGTCAGGGCTGCGCGTCCGCGCCGTCGTCGCTCGCCCCGTCCTGCATGACCTGGCCGGCGCCGCCGAGCTCCGGTCCCGTCGCGCCCTCGGCGGGCGCACCCGAGCCGGCGAGCGGGTCGGCGTTCCCGCCGCTCACCGGGCGATCCGCGCCGGTGGGCGAGCTCCCGTCGAGCGCCTCGTCGAGCGCGTCCTGCGACTCAGCCGCGACCTGCTGCTCGCCGCCGTCGTGCTCGGCGCCGGTCGTGCCGCCGGGCTGCAGGCCGTCGTCCGTTGCATCCGTCATCGGGATCTCCCTCGCTCCGAGCGGGCGACGCCGGGCGGCACCGCTGACTCCGCTCCCGCGATCCTCGCCCGCGCACCTGGATCGCGACTGAGCGGCCGCTGGCCCGTCACGCCGAGACGGCCGCGAGTCGGTCGAGCGCCTCGCGCCGCTCGACGGCGTGGTCGAGGATGCGCTGCGGGTAGCCGTGCGCGAGGCCGTCGGGCACCTTCCACGGCTCGTGCACCGCGGCACCGGCGACGTGCCGGAGCTCGGGCACCCAGCGGCGCACGTAGTCGCCGTCGGGGTCGTACCGCTGGCCCTGCAGCACCGGGTTGAAGACCCGGAAGTAGGGCGCCGCATCCGTGCCGGTGCCCGCGACCCACTGCCACCCGTGGCTGTTGGAGGCGAGGTCGCCGTCGGCGAGGTGCTCGAGGAAGAAGCGGGCGCCGTAGGGCCACCACACGTGCAGGTCCTTCGTCAGGAAGCTCGCGGTCACCATCCGCACCCGGTTGTGCATCCAGCCCTCGGCGAGCAGCTGCCGCATGCCGGCGTCGACGAGCGGGAAGCCCGTGCGGCCGGCGCACCACGCCTCGAAGAGCGGCCCGGGCTCGTCGTAGGCGATGCCGCGCAGCTGCGCGCCGAGGTCGCGCCACGCGGAGGAGGGGTGGTGCAGCAGCACGTCGGCGTAGAACTCGCGCCAGGCGAGCTCGGCCTGGAAGCGCTTCAGGGAGCGCTGCGCCGCCCTGCTGCGGCGCGGCGCGACCGCGTCGAGGTCGGCGAGCAGCGTGCGCGGGTGCACGGTGCCGAGCTTGAGCGCGATCGAGAGCCGCGAGGTGCCGTCGAGGTCGGGCCGGTCGCGCGCGGCGTCGTAGTCGTCGATCGGCCCGTCGAGGAACGCGCGCCAGCGCTCGAGCGCGCCCTCCTCGCTCGCCCACGAGAGCTCGGCGCTCGTCGCGGGCGGCTCGGGCAGCGGCTCCCCCACGACGCGCCGCACCCAGCGCGCGCTCGGCCGCTCGGCGGGCGCGCGCCAGCCGTGCTCGAGCCACGCCCTCGAGAAGGGCGTGAAGACGCGGAACGGCGCGCCGTCGCCCTTCCGCACCCGGCCGGGCGTCACGGCGTAGGGCGATCCCGTCGCGACGAGCGGCACGTCGAGCGCCGCCTCGACGCGCGCGTCGCGCCGCCGCCCGAACGGGGTCGACTCGCCCGACACGTGCACCGCATCCGCCCCCGCCTCGCGCACGAGCGCGGGGATGACCTCCTCGGGCCGCCCGGATCGCACCACGAGCGCACCGTCGGTCGACTCGTGCAGCGCGCGCAGCGCCGTGCGGAGGGCCGCGGTCCGCGGAGCGCCCGCCCCCGCGAAGGCCGGGTCGGCGACGAACACCGGCAGCACCTCGCCGGCGGCGGCCGCCGCGGCGAGCGCCGGGTGGTCGCGCACCCGCAGGTCGCGGCGGAACCAGACGAGCTGGGCTGGCATGCCGCGGCCGCTACGAGTCGCTCGGCGTCAGCTCGCCGTCATCGCTCTCGCGCGCCATGCCCGTCGACGCGCGCTCGGCCCGCTGCTCCTCGGCAGCCTCCTCCGCCGCGGTGCCCTGCATCGAGCCCTCGACCTCCGCGCGCCCGTGCGGCTCGTCGGCCTCGCCGGCCGGCCACTCCGCGGCACCGAGGCTCGCGTCGCTCGCCGCCGGGTCGACGCCATCCTGGGCGCTGCGCTCCTGCTCGTCGGCCATGGGCTCCTCCGCTCGTCGGGCGGCGTGGTGGCGCCGCGCATCCGGCCGCCAGTCTCGCCGCGCGACCTGGAACCGCACTGAGCATCGACGCGGATGCGCTCGCGCGCCCTGCGAGGATGGATCCGTGCAGATGCTCCACGACGCTGACCTCCGCGGCTTCGCCTCCGACAACTACTCCGGCGTGCACCCCGAGGTGCTCGACGCGATCGCGGCCGCGAACGGCGGCCACCAGTCCGCCTACGGCGCCGACGCGTTCACCGCGCGCCTGCAGGAGGTCGTGCGCGAGCACTTCGGCGAGGCCGCCGAGGCGTTCCCCGTCTTCAACGGCACGGGCGCGAACGTGCTCGCGCTCCAGGCGCTCCTACCGCGCTGGGGTGCGGTCGTCTCGGCGAAGACCGCCCACATCAACGTCGACGAGGGCGGCGCGCCCGAGCGGGTCGGCGGCATCAAGCTCCTCACGGTGCCGACGCCCGACGGCAAGCTCACCCCCGAGCTCATCGACCTCGAGGCGTGGGGCTGGGGCGACGAGCACCGCGCGCAGCCGCTCGCGGTCTCGATCACGCAGTCGACCGAGCTCGGCACGCTCTACACCGCCGAGGAGATCCGCGCGATCGCCGACCACGTGCACGAGCGCGGCATGCTCCTGCACATGGACGGCGCGCGGCTCGCGAACGCGGCCGTCGCGCTCGACGCGCCGCTGCGCGCCTTCACGACCGACGCGGGCGTCGACATCCTCTCGCTCGGCGGCACGAAGAACGGCGCGATGGGCGCCGAGGCGGTCGTCGTGCTCTCGAGCCGCGCGAGCGAGCAGCGCGTGGGCGAGGCGCTCGTCTACCTCCGCAAGCTCAACATGCAGCTCGCCTCGAAGATGCGCTTCATCTCGGCGCAGCTCGTCGCCCTCTACGACGGCGACCTGTGGCGGCGGAACGCCGAGCACGCGAACGCGATGGCGGCGAGGCTCCGCGCCGCGGTCGAGGACGTGCCGGGCGTCTCCTTCGCCTACCCGACCCAGTCGAACGGCGTGTTCGCGCGACTGCCCGCGGGGGTCGCCGACCGCGTGCGCGAGAGCTTCTTCTTCTACGACTGGGACGCATCCGCCCTCGAGGTGCGCTGGATGTGCACGTGGGACACGACCGAGGACGACGTGGATGCGCTCGCGCGCGCCGTGCGGGAGGCCGCGGGCGCGTAGGGCGCACGACGAGGCCCCGGCGGTGCTCCGCCGGGGCCTCGGGTCGTGCAGCGCGGGTCAGGAGCCGGACTGCCCCTGCACGCGGTCGCGCGCCTGCTCCGCGTCGGACTTCACGTCGTCGGCGGCGCCCTGCGCCTCGCCCTTGACGTGCTCGCCGGCGCTCTGCGCGGTCTCCTTGAGGTTCTGCGCCGCCTCCTGGGCGGGCTCCTTGAGGTTCTCGGCAGCCTCCTTGGCGACGTCCTTCGCGCCCTCCACGAGCGGCTCGGCGCCCTCCTTCACCTTCTGGGCGGCCTGCTTCTCGGGCTCGCTCGCAGGGATGAGGGAGGCGATGAGCGCACCGACGCCGAAGGCGATGAGGCCGACGGCGAGCGGGTTGCCCTTGGCCTTCCGCACGGCCATGTCGGCACCGTGGCGGACGCTGTCGCTCGCGTGCGAGACCGTGCCGCGCACGCTGTCGCCCGCGTGCGAGACCGTGCCGCGCACGCTGTCGCCCATGTGGCCGACGGCACCGCGGACGTCGTGGCCGGCCTGGCCCACGACGCCGTGGTCGTCGCTGTCGTCAGAGCCGAACAGTCGCTCCTTCACCGCGTTCACCTTGCCCTTCACTCGCTCGGTCTCCCGGCCGACGATGCCGCTCGGCGACACCTTCTCGGCCAGCGCGTCGACGTCCCCGCTCACGCTCTCGCGCGTGCGATCGATCCGCGCGCGGATCTCCTCGGGTGTCTCGGTCATCGGTTCTCCTCCTTGGTGTGCAGTGCGTCTGGGATGTGCTTGACGGAGTCGACCGTCTCGGGCATGGGCTCGACCTCCTTGAGGGCCTTGCGGCCCATCGAGTAGAGGATCGCCGCGACGATCGCCCACAGGACGCCGACGATGAGGGCTCCCCAGCCGAGGTGGTCGAGGAGGTCACCGAGCACGAACATGAGCGCGAGGGACAGGAACAGCACCAGCAGGTGCCCTGCGTACCCGGCGCCGCCGAGCATGCCCGCACCCTTGCCGAAGCGCTTCGCCTGCTGCGTGCCCTCCGCCTTCGCGAGCGCGATCTCGTCGCGCATGAGCTGCGACATGTCGCGCATGAGGTCGCCGACGATGTCGCCGACCGACTGGCTCGCCGCGCGCGTCTCGGCGGGGGTGTCCGCCGCGATCACTGCGGGGTCCTCCGGCGAGTGGCGCCCGGTGGCGTTGAACTCGGAGCTCACAGCCCGCTCTCCCCCCGCGTGCCGGGCTGGCGGTCGGCGGGGCTGCCGGACTCGTCGCTGCCCGGGTAGGCCGTCTCGGCGTCGTAGCCGCCGATGGCCGGGTCGGTGCCGCTCGTCTGCGCGTCGGTCGCGCCCTGGCCCACCCCGTACGTGCTCTCGGGCGAGGGGTTGGTGCCGTAGCCGCCGGTTGCGGCCGAGCCGTGCACGCCGGAGCCCGCCGTGCCGCTCGTGTAGCCCGCGGTGCTGTAGCCCGAGGAGCCGGTGCCCGTCGTGCCGTAGCCCGCGGTGCCCGTGCCGGCGCCGGTGCCGTACGCCGTCGTCCCGGCCGCACCGTCGTCGTAGCCGCTCGTGCCGTAGCCGTAGCCGCTCGTGCCGGTCGCGCCGTAGGCGCCCGAGGGCGTGCTGCCGTAGGAGCCCGCCGAGCCGCGCTCGCGCTCGTGCTCGGCCTTCGCCTGGCTGATCATGCCCGCCGTGAGGCGGCCCACCACGAGGCCGGCGACGCCGGCGATCGCGATGAAGGTGCCGGGGCGACGACGCGCGAACGACTTCACCTCGTCGAGCAGGTCGCTCGGCTCGCGGTCCTCGAGCCAGCGGCCGGCCGCCTCGACGCGGTCGCCGATCTCGGTCACGAGCTGCGCGGCGAAGCCGTCGCCGCCGCCCGACCCGTCGACCATCCCGCGCAGGTCGCCGGCGAAGGTGCTGATGCCCTCGGCCGCGCGCTGCTGCTGCGCCTTCGTCTGCGACGACGCCTCGTGCATCGCCTGGTCGAGCAGCCGCTTGCCCTGCGTCTTGGCCTCCGAGGCGACGTTGTGGGCCTCCTCCTTCGCGGTGCCCGCGACGCGCCGACCGGCGTCCTTCGCGGAGCCGCCGAGCTTCGAGGCCTCCTCCTTCGCCGCGTCGGCCTTGCCGCCGCCGCTCGAGCTGCTGCTGCCGGAGCCGCTGCTGCCGCTGCCTGCCGCGTGGGCCCCGCTCGTGGTGCCGGTGGTCGCGCTGGTGGTTCCGCCGGCGGTCGTCTGGCCGGGCATGCCGGTTCCCGACGCTGCTCCGCCGACCGTCGTCCGGTCCTCCGTGGGGCCGCCGGGCTGCTGCACGTTCGTCATCGTCCGTCCATCCTGATTCGGGCGGAGGCGTACCTCCGCTGCGGTGTGTTGCCGTGCCCCGACGATGTACCCCGAACCTGGGAGCAGGCGGCGAATGGGCCGGATGCGCCTCAAGGGTCACCTGAACGTCGCGTGCTATGTGGGTCGGTGCTGTCACGCTGTTCGCATGGACGACGATCGGCTGGGCACGCCCGGCGGCACGGCGGAGCGCCCCGCCACCTTCTTCCGCGACGCCGCCGAGTTCCGCGCCTGGCTCGAGGCCAACCACGAGACCGCGACGGAGCTGTGGATGGGGCTCAACGCGAAGCACGTCTCGCCGCGGGGCCTCACGTGGGCGGAGGCGGTGCCGGAGGCCCTGTGCTTCGGCTGGATCGACTCGCTCTCGCAGCGCATCGACGACGACGCGCGCCGCCAGCGCTGGACGCCGAGGAAGCGCGGCTCGAACTGGTCGGCCGTCAACGTCGCGCACGTCGAGCGGCTCACTGCTGAGGGGCGCATGCGCCCGGCGGGCATCGCCGCGTTCGAGGCGCGCCAGCCCGAGCGCACGGCGGTCTACGCCTACGAGAACGCCGAGAGCGCGCTCCCGCCCGAGCTGCAGCGCCACCTCGACGAGCGCCCCGCGGCGCTCGCGTTCCTCGCCGAGGCGACCGCGACCTACCGCCGCGCGGCGATCGCGTGGGTGCTCGGCGCGAAGCGCGAGGCGACGCGCGAGCAGCGGGCGAGGCAGCTCGCCGACGACTCCGCGGCCGGCCGCCTCATCCCGCCGCAGCGCTACGGCGAGACGCCGAAGTGGGTCGAGCGCGCCGCCGCGGCCGCCGCAGCGGCGACCCGCGCGGGGCTTGCCGTCGACACCTCGGATGCGCGCGACTGACCCGCTACCAGGGAAGGTAGGTGTTGCGCGTCGGGTCGAGCTCCTCAGGAGGCAGCACGAGCAACGTCGCATGGAACTCGATCGCTCCGACGACGGTCGAGAACCCCTTCGCCTCCCCGGTCGAGAAGCGCACGACCGTGGGGTCGCCGTAGTTGTTCTTGACGGTCATCTCGAAATCCGCGGCGCCGCCCGTGAGCACGAAGGTCGACGAACGGATAGTGACTTTCACGTCCGCCCCGTGGAGTTCCGCGAGCATCGCGGCATTGTCGGCTAGGAATCCTGTCACTGGACTTTCGATGATCGCCGCACCGAGCAGACCCTCGTTGGAGGCGGTCGTGTAACCGCGCCACGCACCCCCTTCGCTTCGCAACCACACCTTGAAGAGGGCGTAGGAGAGTCCGAATCCGGTGCTTGGGATCGTGGCCCCCTCGCCTCCGAACATGAACTTGCCCTCCATACGAGTTGCTACCGGCGCAGGCGGTGGTGTTCCGCCGTCGAGTCGACTGATGTCCTCGTCCAGAGCGCGGATGGTGCCCGGTCCCACCACCGGATCGGAGGGCTGCAGCCCGTGCCGTTGTTTGAAGAGCACGACGGCCGCCGACGTCTCCGCGAAGAATCCGCCGGTCGCGCCTGACGGGATCGGATAGCCGAGATCGATGAGTGCCTGCTGCACCTTCCGCACAGCGTCCCCTTGTTCCGGAGTGTGCATTCGATGCGTGCCGGCGAAGCACGACTCCAGCACGGGGTCGCCGGCGAAGCGCGGCGATTGCAGGGCCATGACGTTTCCTCCCTCAAGGGCGTCCTGCATCCGATGGACGTCAGTCGAAGTAGACGGTGCCCTTCGGCGCTCGCTCCTTGTGCTCGTACTGACCGTCGTGGGTGGCGACCGGGGGCCCGTCATCATCCGTGTCGAACAGGTCCTCCATCAGCTTCACCGGCACCAGCACGACATCGACCGCAGTCTCAGCTGCGTCGACGGCGGCGTCAGCGACGTCCTCAGCGGTGTCCTCGACGGTGCCGATCGGGTCGGTCACGAGGTTCTTCAGCGCCTCGACTCCGAACTGCGTGAGGGCCGCTGCTGGATTCGGCCCTTCAAGCGTCACGAGCGGGAGCTTGATCCGGCTCGTAGGGCCCCACTTCACCCCCACTTCCGCCTTGAGGCCGAACTTCACGCCGTATCGGTACTCGTCGCCGAGGATCTCGACCCCCGCATCGACGCCGACCTCGCCGGCAGACACACCAGCTCCGGCTTCGATCCCGTCCCGGCTCGCGGAAGCGCTCCCATGAGCGCTCGGTCCACGCGCGGTCGCACTACCCTGCCCGTCCACGACAGGTGTATCGATGCTTCCCGAGGCGTTCACCTCGACGGTGGTCGCGGAGGCAGAAGCCGCGGCCTCGCCTCGCTCGAGATCGACGTGCCCCTGGGCTTGCACTCGCCCGACCTTCACGGCCGCCCTGCCTGCTGCAGCCACGCCGGGCGCTCGTGCGCTTCCCCGCACCGATTCGTCAACAAGGGCCTCATCGACCCTGAACTCTTCCCTGGGCAATGCGCGAATCCCGTTCGCTTCAGGGCGGCAGCTCGCGGTCTGCGGCAGGAGGCCTGCCTGCCTCCTCGTAGGTGCCGGCGGTGGATCTGTCCGGCGCGCTACGCACGCTACTCCGCCGCGGGCGTGCCGACCAGACCCGTGTTCGCCAGGCCTGACTCAGCCCTCGAGGTAGGCGGCGAGCTTCGCGAGCGACTGGCCGAGCCCGAGCTCGTGGTCGGCCGGCGAGATGCCGGGCGGCACGTCGGACGCCGCGACCGTGACCCGCGTGCCCGCCGCGACCGGCTGCATCCGCCACGTCATGAGCATCTCGCCGCCGAACCGCTCCTCGGCGCTCTCGAACGCGACGCGCTGCACGACGAGCTCGCCGGGCACGAGCTCGACGAACGTGACGCGCGAGACGTCGACGTCGTCGCCCGACTTCGCGTCGACGGGCGCGTCGAAGCGCAGCGTCGCGCGGAACCCGCCGCCCTCGCGCGCGTCGAGCTCCTCGATCGTGGCCGTCGCACCATCGGGCGCGAGCCACTGCCGCAGCGCGTCCGCGTCGAGCAGCGCGTCGTACACGCGCTCGGGCGGTGCGGCCACGACCGTGCCCGCGCGGTCGACGCGCGCGGCGGCCTCCGCCCGGTCGGCGTCGTGCGGCTCGCGGTCGCCGCGGGCGATCGCGCGCACGGCCGCGGCGAGGGCGAGCGCGAGGTCGTCGAAGGTGAGCGCGCGACCCTGGTGGGTGATGACGGATGCGTCGGCCGACGACCCGGGGTCGGTCTCGTCGCCGACGCTCGCCGTGCCGCTCGAGCGCACCGCCGGGACATGGACGAAGCCGCCCGCGACCGGCAGCCCTGCGACGAGGTAGGCGACGTGGTTGCAGAGGAAGCGGCCGGCGTCGTCGCTCGCGTGCGCGGGCAGCCCGACGGCGAGGATCGCGCTCACGAGCGCATCGGTGTCGAGGCCCGACGAGCGCCGCTCCGGGCCGGACGGGTCGATCGCGGTGCCGCGCGGCTGGTCGCCGGCGTTGTCGGGGATGCGCGCGTCGTCCTCGTTGACCGCCCAGCGCTCCGGGGTGATCGCGGAGCGCCCGCCCGCCTCGCCGACCGCGAGCACCGCATCCGGGGCGTGCCGCTCGACGAGCGCCGCGAGCGCGGGTCCCGCGGCGGCGAACGCGACCGGGAGGGTGCCCGTCACGAGCTCGATGCCTGGCTGCGGGTCGTCGCGCCATGCCTGCTCGAGGCGCCGCACCGCCTCGAGGCTCGCGTTCTCGGGGTCGCCGCCGAAGGGCTCGAAGGCCGTCACCAGGATGCGCATGCCACCCAGTGTGCCGCGGCTAGACCTCGACGACGAGCGGCAGGTGGTCGGAGAGCGGCGGGCGCGGCACGCGGATGCGCCGCGCGGGGAGCCGCTCGTCGCTCAGCACGTGGTCGAGCTGCACCATCGGGCGATCGGCCGGGAACGTGCGCTGCCGCGCGAGCGAGTGCCAGCCGCCGACGCGCCGCACGACCGCGCCCGGCAGGTTGAGGTCTCCCATCAGCACGCGCGGGCCGGGGAGGGCCTCGAGCCAGCGGAGCGTGCGCTTCAGCTGGCGCACGTTGACGCCCAGCACGAACGAGAGGTGCGTCGCGGCGATCGTGCGGTCGCCCGTCGGCGTGCGCACGGTCGCGGCGATCGCGACGCGGGGCTCGTCGCGGATCCAGGTGACCTCCTGCGCGCCGGGCTCGCGCAGCGGCGCCCGGAAGCGCGCGGAGGGCTCGAGCCGCAGCACGTGCCAGCGCAGCACCGGGTGGCGGCTGAGCAGCGCGCAGCCGTATCCGTCGGCGGTCGCGTCGAGGTCGCCGTCGCCCGCGGGGCGCCACTGCCGCGCCGGCTCGCCGATGAGGGCGGGCACGAAGCGCGACGCGGCGCCGCCCATCGCCTCGGCCGCGATCGCGGTGAGGTCGAGCATGCCCGAGCGCGGCTGGCCGCGGTCGACCTCCTGCAGCGCGAGCACGTCGGCGCCGAGCGCCGCGACCGCGCGCGCGAACCGGTCGCCGTCGACCGCGGCGTCGGCGGGCGTGCGCCCGTGCAGGATGTTCCAGGTCGCGAGCCGCATGCGCCCATCCTGCCCGTCGTGGCCGCTCGCGGCGGCAGGCTCAGGCGGCATCATGGAGCCGTGACGATCGCAGGCCTCGACGTGGGCGGGACGAAGATCGCGGGGGCCGCCCTCGCGCCGAGGGATGCCGCTGTGCCTGGCTGGAGCGTCGACGACGTGCTCGCGCGCAGCCACCGGCCCCACCGCATCCACGGGCCAGAGGCGCTGCTCGACGCGCTCGAGGCGGCCGTGCGCGACCTCGACGAGCAGCTCGCCGAGGCGGGGCACGCGCCGATCGAGGCCGTCGGGCTCGCGATCGCGGCCTGGATGCCGCGCGACCGCGAGTCGATCACGTGGGCCGCGCACCTCGGCGTGCGCGACTTCGCGCTGCGGCCCGCGCTCGCCGAGCGGCTCGGCATGCCCGTCACGATCCACAACGACGCCGACGGCTACCTGATGGGCGAGGCGGCCATGGGGGCGGCGGCGGATGCGTCGTCGTCGCTCCTGCTCGCGCTCGGCACCGGGGTGGGCGGCGCGTTCATCGCCGACGGGCGGCCGCTCATCGGTGCGCACGGCCTCGCGGGCGAGCTCGGCCACGTGACGGTCGACGAGTCGGGGCCCGTGTGCTCGTGCACCGCGCGCGGCTGCGTCGAGGCGTTCGCGGGCGGCAACGCGCTCGCGCGCGACGCCGCCGCGGTGCCCGCCGCGGTCGCGCTCGCGCCCGGCGGGCGGCCGAGCGCGATGCACCTCGAGCGCGCGGCGCGCGCGGGCGACGCTCGGGCGCTCGAGGTGCTCGAGGGCGCGGGCCGCGCGGTCGCGGCGGGGCTGCGGCGGCTGCTGCCGGCCTTCGACCCCGAGGTCGTCGTGCTCGGCGGGCGCGTGATGCTGCAGACCGCCGACCTGCTGCTGCCCGTCATCGAGCGCGAGCTCGCGGCGCACGCGCCGCTGCAGGGCGTGCCGCAGCCGCGCCGGCTCGAGCTCGCGCGGCTCGGCGACCACGCGGCGGCGATCGGCGCGGCGGTGCTCGCCGCGCGCTGAGCGGCCGCGGCCTACCGCCTTCGCTCGGTGGTACCGGATCGTCGCTTGCGCGCGCGTCAAGCGGCCGATCGGTACCACCCTTCGCCGAGGGTGGTACCGATTCGTCGCCTGCAGCGGCGGTGAGCGACCATCCGGTACCACCTTCGAGCTGCGCGCCGCGCCGCCGATCCGCGGCGCGGCCCCGCTGCTCGCAGCGATGTGCACGCTCGTGTCGCGCTCGGCGCGATCGAGCCGCAAGAGCGTGCACATCGCGCGGGGGTGAGACGCGGAACGGCCCGCGGCGTGAGCCGGGGGCCGTTCGTGCGTGAGGCGGGTGCTGGGCTCAGCCCTGCGCGCGGCGCGGGCCGCGGCGCTGCTGGCCGCCCGAGCGGGCCGAGGCCGCGCCCGACTGCAGCGAGCCGCCGCCGCTCGACGACCACGCGACCGACGAGCCGCCGCGCGGCGCGGCGCCCTGGCCGCCGCGCTGACCGCCCGAGCGCGCGGGCGCACCGGAGCGACCGCCCGAGCGGGCTCCGCTCTGGCCGCCGCGGCCGCCGGCCGCGCCGCCCTGCTTGACCTCGGGGCGACCCGAGCGGTCCTTGCGCGGCCGCTCCGAGCGCGCCGCGCCCGTCGAGGCGCCGTGCGCGCCCGAGCCGGCGACGCCCTCGCGGGCCGCGCGCTTCCGGCGCGCGTTCGCGCCGGTCGAGCGGCCGCCGCTGCCCTGCTGCTGGATCTCGTTGCCTGAGCCGGGGCCGCCGGGGACCGGGGCCACGTGCGGCGCGTACGGTCCGACGAGCGCGTCCACCGCATCCGACGACGCCGTCACCTGCTGCGGCTGCACGCCGATCTTGGCCTTGCGCAGCAGCGACATCGTGTCGCCCCGCTGCGAGGGCAGCATGACCGTCACGACATCGCCCTCGGTGCCGGCGCGAGCCGTGCGGCCCGAGCGGTGCAGGTAGGCCTTGTGCTCCATGGGCGGGTCGACGTGCACGACGAGCTCGACGCCGTCGACGTGTACGCCGCGAGCGGCGACATCCGTCGCGACGAGCACGCGCACCGAGCCGTCGCTGAAGGCCGCGAGGTTGCGGTCGCGGGCGTTCTGCGACAGGTTGCCGTGCAGGTCGACGGCGGGGATGCCGGAGGCGGTGAGGTGCTTCGCGAGCTTCTTCGCCTGGTGCTTCGTGCGGGTGAAGAGGATGCGCCGGCCGAGCCCCGAGGCGAGGCGGCGGACGAGCAGGTTCTTGTCGTCGGGCGAGACCTCGAAGAGGTGGTGCGTCATGGCCGCGACGGGCGAGTTCGCCTCGTCGACCGAGTGCATGACCTCGTTCGTGAGGAAGCGCTTGACGAGCTTGTCGACCCCGTTGTCGAGGGTCGCCGAGAACAGCAGGCGCTGGCCCGAGCCGGGCGTCTTGTCGAGGATCTTCGTCACGACCGGCAGGAAGCCGAGGTCGGCCATGTGGTCGGCCTCGTCGATGACGGTCATCTCGATCGCCGAGAGCGAGGCGATGCCCTGGTTCATGAGGTCCTCGAGGCGGCCGGGGCACGCGACGACGATGTCGACGCCGTTCCGCAGCGCGGTCTCCTGCGGGCGCTGCGAGACGCCGCCGAAGATCGTGGTGACGGTGAGGCCCGCGGCCTTCGCGAGCGGCGCCATCTCGGTCGCGATCTGCGTCGCGAGCTCGCGCGTCGGGGCGAGCACGAGCCCGAGCGGCAGGCCCGCGCGGCGGTTGCCGCCCGCGAGCTCGCCCGAGAGGCGCGCGATGAGCGGGATGGAGAACGCGAGCGTCTTGCCCGAGCCGGTCTTGCCGCGGCCGAGCACGTCGCGGCCGGCGAGCGTGTCGGGCAGGGTGTCGGCCTGGATCGGGAACGGGTGCTCCCGGTCCATCGCCTTGAGGGCGGTGACGAGCTTGGCGGGCACGCCGAGCTCGGCGAAGGTCGTGGTGACCTCGGGGGTGATGGTGTCAGTCAACGGTTGCTCTTTCTGTGAGCGAGCGCGCGCATCCGGGCCGACCGCACACTCGTGCGGGCGGGTTCTTGGGTGGATGCGTCGACGCAGTTCGGCGAGCGCGGCGGTGGCCGCGATCGTTCGCCGTGGAAGGTTCATCGACGCCCGAGCACCGGGCGGAGAGAGGAGCGTTCAACGACGCAGGCGAGCCGGCAGCGATGCCCTGCTCGCGCAGTGACCTCAGCCTATCAGCAGGGGTCTGACATCACCTAGTCCCCGACGTGCCTCAGCTTCTTTGAGCGCG
>NZ_ASHR01000007.1 GCF_000400485.1 Agrococcus pavilionensis RW1 | reverse complement strand
TCGCGCTCACTTCTCAGTGAGGCACCTCGGTCCCGATGCCGTCGGGTGCGAGGATGGCCGCATGGCCACCTCCAGAGTCTTCGTGGACGACGACCGGTTCCGGATCACCCAGTGGACGATCGAGCCCGGCGGCGCGATCGAGGAGCACACGCACGAGTACGACTACGCGGTCGTGGGCGTCGAGCCGTCGGTCATGTGGGCCGTGCTGCCGGACGGCGCCGAGCTCGAAGTGGCGATCGAGCCCGGGGTCGCGTACACGCGCGCGGCCGGGACCACGCACCGGATGGAGAACCGCGGCTCCGTCCGGGTCGTCTTCACCGAGGTCGAGGTCAAGGGGTACGCCGGCTGACGAGCACGCGCTCGCGCAGGGCCCCCGCAGGTGCGCTCGATACCGTCCGATGCATGGCCAACCCGCTGGACGACGACGCGATCCTGCTGCTCACGCGCGGCTACGACACGAGCGAGACGATCTGGCAGCGCGCCCGGCCAGGTGCCCGTGCGGTGCGCACGCAGGCGCTCGGCAGCGACGCGCTCTTCATGCGCGGCGCGGAGGCGGTCGAGCTCTTCTACGATGAATCGAAGGTGCGCCGGCACGGGGCGATGCCGATGGTGATCCAGGAGTCGCTCTTCGGCCACGGCTCGGTGCACTCGCTCGACACGGCCGCGCACCGGCACCGCAAGGGGACCTTCCTCGGCCTCGCCTACGACGACGCCGAGGTGCGCCGGCTCGAGCCGCACCTCGAGCGCGAGTGGGGCGAGGAGCTCGCGGACTGGATCGCCGGCGGCGAGCGCTCGGCCTACGACGCCGCAGTGGGCGCGATCGGCCGCGCGATGCAGCGCTGGGCGGGCCTGCCCGGCACGGCCGACGCGAAGACGCGCTGGGCGAGGCGGCAGGCGCAGATCGTCGACGGCTTCGGCGTGCCCTACTCCCCCGAGTTCCTGCTCACGATGGCCAACCGCTGGTGGTCGGACCGGCACGCGAGCGCGCTCATCGAGGCGGTGCGGACGGGCGCGCTCGAGGCGACGGCCGGCACCGCGCTCCACGCGTGGGCGTGGCACCGCGACCACGAGGGTGAGCTGCTGCCCGCGCGGCTCGCCGGCATCGAGCTGCAGAACTCGTTCCGCCCCGCGATCGCGGTGTGCCGGTTCGTCGCCTTCGCCGCGAAGGCGCTCCACGAGCGGCCCGAGTGGCGCGAGCGGATCGCGGCCGAGACCGCCGAGCGCGGCAGGCTGACGGGCGGTCCGCTCGCGACCGCCTTCGCGCACGAGGTGCGCCGCACGGCGCTGTTCGTGCCGATGCTGCCGGGCCGCGCGATCGACGAGGTCGAGCTCGACGGCGAGCGCGTGAGCGCCGGCGCGCTGCTGCTGCTCGACGTGCTCGGCACCGACCTCGACGAGTCGAGCTGGGAGCGCGCGGGCGAGTTCGTCCCCGAGCGCTTCGTCGGCGTCGACGACTGGGCCGAGATCGAGGCGATGGGCGCCTTCGTGCCGCAGGGCGGCGGGCATCCCTCGACCGGTCACCGCTGCCCCGGCGAGAAGGTCACCATCGCGACGCTCTCGAGCGCCATCGCTGCGCTGAGCGATCCGCGCGTGACGATCCTCGGCGAGGGCCTCGACGTCAGCCGCCGGCGCATGCCGACGAAGCCCGCCTCGGGCGGCGTGGTGCGGAGCGCCCACCGGCGCCCCCGCGGCAGCAGCGGTGGCCGCTGCCCGTTCCACTGAACCGCGTCAGCGGCGAGCGAAGAGCTCGCCGCTCGCGATGTCGGCCTCGAGCGACTCGAGCGAGCGGCCGCGCGTCTCGAACACGTGCCTCGCGATGAACCACAGCGCGAGCGCGCCGACGGCGGCGAAGAGGAAGAAGGCGCCCGTGATGCCGACCGCCTCGAGCAGCGACGGGAAGGCGAGCGCGAGCGCGCCGTTCGCGAGCCAGTGCGCGAAGACCGCGATGCCGATGCCGAGGCCGCGCACGCGCAGCGGGAAGATCTCGGAGAGATAGACCCAGGTCGCGACGTTGAGGAACGTCTGCATCGCGCCGACGAAGGCGACGACGAGCGCGAGGAGCACGAAGGGGCGGATGGGGTCCCCCGGCTCGAGCGCGACCGACGCGATCCCGATGAGGGCATGGCACAGCGTCGTGAGCGAGAAGCCGATCAGCAGGGTCGTGCGCCGGTCGACGCGATCCATGAGCCGGAGGGCGACGAGCCCGCCGACGACGGCGATGATCCCGGGCGCGATGTTCGCGATGAGGGCCGCCGAGCGATCGAAGCCCGACTCCTCGAGCACGCTCGTGCCGTAGTACATGATCGCGTTGATGCCGGTGAGCTGCTGCGCGACGCCGACGCCGACGCCGACGAGCAGCACGCGGCGCAGCCAGCGGTCCGCGAGCAGCGCTCGGAGCCGCGCGCGGCCGCGCGGCGCGACCGCGGCGGCGTCGAGGCGGGCCTCGATGTGCGCGAGCTCGGCCTCGGCGCGCTCGTCCGCGCGCACCGAGCGCAGCACCGCGAGCGCCTCCTCGCGCCGGCCGCGCTCGGCGAGCCAGCGCGGCGACTCCGGCATGCGGAGCATGCCGACGAAGAGCGCGATCGCGGGGAGGGCGCAGATCGCGAACATGATGCGCCAGACGCCGTCGAGGTGCCCGAGGGTGCTGCCGAGCACCGCGTTCACGATGAAGGCCGCGAGCTGCCCCGAGACGATCGCGACCTCGTTGCGGCCGGAGATCGAGCCGCGGATCTCGAACGGCGCGAGCTCGGCGAGGTAGACCGGCACGACCGTCGAGGCGCCGCCGACCGCGAGTCCGAGCAGCACGCGACCGACGACCACCGCGGCGAATCCGGGCGCGAGCGCGACGACGAGCGTGCCGACGAGGAAGAGCACCGCGAGCGCGATGAGCATCGAGCGCCGGCCTATCCCGTCGGAGATGCGACCGCCCAGCAGCGCGCCGAAGGCCGCCGCGAAGACGAGCGAGCTCGTCACGATGCCCTCGGTGAGCGCCTCGAGCCCGAGCTCGGCGCTCATCGGCTGCAGCGCCCCGTTGATGACGCCCGTGTCGTAGCCGAACAGCAGCCCGCCGAAGCACGCCACGATCGAGATGAGCCCGAGCCGGGCGCGGTGCGGCCCGCCGCTCAGGGGCGGGAGCGCCGCCTCGCTGCCGGGGCTGGGCGGGGCGATGGCCACGGTGGGTCCTCCGGTCCTCGAGCGATGGGCAACCGCTCGATTCTGCCGTGCCGCGCGTGCCCGCGCGGCATCCGCCTGCGCCCGACCCGTCAGGGCTCGTCGAGCGGCTCCGCGTCGATGACCTCGTCGACGTCGTCGACCACGTCGGCGTCGAACGACCACTGCGCGGGCCGCTCCGCGCCCTCGGCGCCGACCCACAGGCCCGAGCCGCCGGGAGCGACGTCGACGACCACCCGGTCGCCGTCGCGCACCTCGCCCGCGAGCAGCGCCCGCGCGAGCCGATCGTCGATCTCGCGCTGCATGAGCCTGCGCAGCGGCCGCGCGCCGTACACGGGGTCGTAGCCGCGCTCCCCGAGCCACTGCCTCGCCGCATCCGTCACGTCGACCGTGAGTCGGCGCTCGCGCAGGCGCCGGTCGAGCGCGTGCACCTGGATGCCGACGATCGCGCCGAGCTCCTCCTGCGTCAGCGCGTCGAAGATGACGATGTCGTCGAGCCGGTTGATGAACTCGGGCTTGAAGGCGGCCCGCACCGCGCCCATGACCTGCTCGCGCGCCGTCTCGGTCGAGATGGTCGGGTCGGTCAGGAAGGCCGAGCCGAGGTTGGAGGTGAGGATGAGGATCGTGTTGCGGAAGTCGACCGTGCGACCCTGCCCATCGGTCAGGCGGCCGTCGTCGAGCACTTGCAGCAGCAGGTCGAAGACCTCGGGGTGCGCCTTCTCGACCTCGTCCATGAGCACGACCGAGTAGGGCCGGCGGCGCACGGCCTCGGTGAGCTGCCCGCCCTGCTCGTAGCCGACGTAGCCGGGAGGGGCACCGACGAGCCGCGCGACCGAGTGCTTCTCGCCGTACTCCGACATGTCGATGCGCACGAGCGCCTTCTCGTCGTCGAAGAGCAGCTCGGCGAGCGCCTTCGCAAGCTCGGTCTTGCCGACGCCGGTGGGGCCGAGGAACAGGAACGAGCCCGTCGGCTGGTTCGGGTTCGAGACGCCCGCGCGGCTGCGGCGCACCGCATCCGAGACCGCTGAGACGGCCTCACGCTGGCCGACGACGCGGTTCGCGAGCTCGTCCTCGAGGGCGAGGAGCTTCTCGGTCTCGCCCTGCAGCAGGCGGCCGACGGGGATGCCCGTCCACGCCGCGACGACCGAGGCGATGTCGTCCTCCGTCACCTGGTCGCCGACCATCCTCGCCCCCGACTCGGCGGCCTGCGCCTCGGCGTCCTTGAGCTGCCGCTCGACCTGCGGGATCTCGCCGTAGAGCAGCCGCGACGCGCGCTCGAGGTCGCCCTCGCGCTGCGCCCGCTCGGCGCGGCCGCGCAGCTCGTCGAGCTGCTCGCGCAGGCCGCCGATGCGGTTGAGGCTCGCGCGCTCGGTCTGCCAGCGCTCGTCGAGCGCCTTGAGCTCGGTGCGGCGCTCGGCGAGCGTCGCCTCGAGCTCGGCGAGCCGCTCCTTCGACGCGTCGTCGCGCTCGCGCTTGAGCGCGAGGCGCTCGATCTCCATGCGGTCGACGGTGCGGCGCAGCTGGTCGATCTCGGTCGGCGCCGAGTCGATCTCCATGCGCAGCCGGCTCGCCGCCTCGTCGATGAGGTCGATCGCCTTGTCGGGCAGCTGCCGGGCGGTGATGTAGCGGTTCGAGAGGGATGCGGCTGCGACGAGCGCGCTGTCGGCGATCGTGACCTTGTGGTGGGCCTCGTACCGCTCCTTGAGCCCGCGCAGGATCGCGACGGTGTCCTCGGCGCTCGGCTCGCCGACGTAGACCTGCTGGAAGCGCCGCTCCATCGCGGCGTCCTTCTCGATGAACTCGCGGTACTCGTCGAGCGTCGTCGCGCCGATGAGGCGCAGCTCGCCGCGCGCGAGCATCGGCTTGAGCATGTTGCTCGCGCCCTGGCTGCCCTCGGCCGCGCCGGCGCCCATGATGATGTGCAGCTCGTCGATGAACGTCACGATCCGGCCCTCGGCCTTCGCGATCTCGGCGAGCACGTTCTTCATGCGCTCCTCGAAGTCACCGCGGTACTTGCTGCCCGCGATCATGGCGTTGACGTCGAGCGCGACGAGCGACTTGCCCTTGAGGCTCTCGGGCACGTCGCCCGCGACGATGCGCTGCGCGAGGCCCTCGACGACGGCCGTCTTGCCGACGCCGGGCTCGCCGATGAGCACTGGGTTGTTCTTCGTGCGGCGCGAGAGCACCTGGCTGATGCGCCGGATCTCCTCGTCGCGCCCGATGACGGGGTCGAGCCGCCCCGAGCGGGCGATCTCGGTGAGGTCGGTGCCGAACTGCTCGAGCGCCGACTGCTGCTCCTCCTGGCCCGGCATCATGCCGCCCATGCGTGCCATCCGCTCCTCCATCGATCCTGAACTGGCGATCTCAAACTTGAGTGCTATCGACTCAACTTTACTACGCATGCTGGACGTTGGCTAGGAAAACCGGTCGGACCGCTCCCCGCCGCCGATACTGAGGTACGGGCCGCCGCGACGGCGCCCCGATCGACCACGACGACGTGACCGATGTGAGGAGCTCGACATGACCGCACAGGGCCCGGACGACTCCACCCCGAGGAGCCGTCCGTACGAACCGGCTCGGGACGCCGCGACGGGCGACGACGGGCGCGCGGATGCCGCCGACGCGCGCGAGCGGCGCCGCGACGATGGGCGCTCCGGTGCCGCAGCGGTGAGGGAGCGCCGGCACGACGATCGCTTCGCCGCCGACGTGCGCCATGACCGCGAGGCCGTCGTGGCGCGCGAGCGCGAGCGCTTCGGCGGGGTGAAGGTGGGCGCGGCGTTCTTCGGCTGGCTCACCGCCACCGGCGCCGTGGTGCTCCTCATCGCGCTCGCCGCCGCGATCGGCGCGCTCATCGCATCGCTCTCCGGCCGCGACGTCGATGATGTCGTGGAGGGAGCGCAGCAGGACCTGCAGTCCGCCGGCATCTGGGGCGCGGTCATCCTGCTCGTCATCTGGTTCATCGCCTACTACTGCGGCGGGTACGTCGCCGGCCGGATGGCGCGCTTCGACGGCGCGAAGCAAGGCGTCGCCGTCTGGGTGTGGGCGGTCGTGATCGCGATCGCCGCAGCGATCATCGGGCTCGTCGCGGGGCAGAACTTCGCGCTGCCGCCCGGCTCGATGCCGACCCTGCCGCTGCCGGAGGACCAGGCGACCCTCGCGACGATCATCTCGGCGCTCGTGGTCGCGGTCGTCGCGCTCATCGGGGCCGTGCTCGGCGGCCTCGCGGGCATGCGCTTCCACCGCCGCGTCGATCGCGCCGGCTTCGACGTGGGCGATCGCCGGTAGCCGCCAGCACGCGTTCGAGTCCCAGCAACCTCGAAGCGAGGCGTTAGCACTCTCTTGGGTCGAGTGCTAGAATGGAGCCGCTCCTCGGGGCGGTTCCCGGGAGCTGCCGAAGACACCGACGGCCGTCGCACAGGGCGCGGCCGCACGTGGAGGAGGTGGTTGTCAATGGCACTGACCTTCGACCCGTTCCGCGAGATGGACAGGATGACCGCTCGACTGCTGAGCGGCGCCGGTGGCGCCGCGGCGGCCTCGAGCTGGATGCCGATGGATCTCTACCGCTCCGGCGATCACTACGTCGTGCACGTCGACCTGCCGGGCATCGACCCGGGTTCGATCGACCTCGGCATCGACGCCGGCACGCTGACGATCCAGGCCGAGCGCACGATCGGCGGCGGCGACCAGCGGCAGTGGATCGCGCAGGAGCGGCCCGCCGGCCGCTACATGCGCCAGCTGAGCCTCGGCAACGACGTCGACCTCGACCGCATCGAGGCGTCGTACGAGCACGGCGTGCTCACGCTCACCATCCCGGTCGCCGAGCGCGCGAAGCCCCGCAAGATCGAGGTGCAGCACGGCGGCGGCGGGCAGTCGCAGATCGGCACGGGCCAGGGCTCGAGCGAGAGCGAGTCCGCGACGGCGACGGCCGGCTCGACGAGCTGAGCCGGGCCGCTCCACAGGCGCGGCGCCGCCACCGGCGGTCGCCGCGCCCTCCTGTCGCACGCGCAGGCCGCGCCGATAGCGTGGCGGCGTGACCGACCTGCACCTGACCCACCTCGGCGAGCACGGCTCGCCCGTCATGCTCTGCCACGGGCTCTTCGGGCAGGGCAAGAACTGGACGCAGATCGCGAAGGCACTCGCTGACCGGCATCGCGTCACGCTCGTCGACATGCCCAACCACGGTCGTTCGGGCTGGACCGAGCGCCTCGACTACCTCGAGATGGCGGATGCGGTGGCGAGCGCGATCGACGAGCCCACGGCCCTCGTCGGCCACTCCATGGGCGGCAAGGCGGCGATGCTCGCCGCCTTGCGCCACCCCGAGAAGGTCGAGCGGCTGTGCGTCGTCGACGTCTCCCCGGTCGCCTACCGCTCGACCGACGAGTTCTCCCGCTACATCGACGGCATGCTCGCGATCGACCTCGACGGCCTCGGCTCGCGCTCGGAGGCGAGCGAGGCGCTCGCCGAGGCCGCGCCCGATCCCGGCGTGCGCGGATTCCTGCTGCAGAGCCTGCAGCGCGACGGCGACGGCTGGCGCTGGCTGCCGAACCTCGAGGTGCTGCGCCGCGACCTCGCGGTGCTGCGCGGATTCCCCGAGACCGACGCCGTCTACGAGGGCCCGGTACTGTGGGTCGCCGGCGCCGACTCGGGCTACGTGCGCGACGAGTTCGCGCCGCAGATGGAGGCGCGGTTCCCGAACGTGCGCCGCGTGACGATCAAGGGCGCGGGCCACTGGGTGCACTCCGAGCAGCCGCAGGTGTTCACCGAGGTGCTCGCCCGCTTCGTCGACGCGGGCTGAGCCGCCGAGGCGCGAGTGCGCCCGGCGAGCGTTCCGCTCGCCGGGCGCAGGGCGGGGTCAGCGGTCCGCCGAGATGACCGACAGGTCCTCCGCGAGCTCGACGTCGACGTCCTCGCCGCCGAGCTCGACCTCGACGTCGAAACGCACGTCGGCGTCGTCCTCCGTCTCGATCGAGACGACGACGCCGCCTCCGGCCGCCGCGATCGCCGCGTCGCTGATCGCCGCGATCCGCGACGGGTCGAGCGGCACGTCGCTCGAGCCGTCGCCGTCGTCGTCCGCGCGCACGACCGGGTCGCCGCTGAGCGGCACGCGCACCTCGACCTCGCTGCCGTCGGCGAGTCGGATGTCGACCTTCCAGCCGTCGCGCTCGACCTCGACGCTCGTCGCGTCGCCGCCGCCCGCGGCGGTGACCGCGGCCTCGATCGCGGCGGCGAGGTCGGCCGGCTCGGCGGGCACCGTCCCGTCGACGGCGGCGGCCGAGTCGTCGTCGCGGTCGTCGCCGGGCTCCGCGGTCGCGGAGGTCGAGGCGGCCGGAACGGGGTCCTCGTCGTCGTCGAACGCGTCCGCGATCGAGAGGCCGACGCCCGCGACCGCGAGGACGACCGCGGCCGCCCCGGTGCCGATGAGGATGGGGCGCAGGATGCCGCGGCCCCGACTGCGCGCCGTCGGCTCGTCCGCGTCGTTGAGGATGATGTCGGATGCGTCGGCGTCGGGCGCGTCGGGGTGACGCGGCGTCGGGTCGTCGGCGCCGATGGCGTCGGGTCGGTCTTCGGGGTGCTGCTGCTCGTTCATGGGCTCCACCCTCCTCGCGGGGCGCTGACGCACGACTGAACGATGCTGAACGCCGCTTCAGGCGCCGCGCGGCTCGGGCGCTGCCGGCAGCTCGAGCACGAACCGCGCGCCGCCGAGCGGTGCGCTCGTGACCCAGGCGTCGCCGCCGTGGCTGCGCGCCACCTGCCGCACGATCGCGAGTCCGAGCCCCGAGCCGCCGTCGTCGCGCGCTCTCGCCTCGTCGAGCCGCACGAAGCGCTCGAACACGTGCTCGCGCTCTGCAGCCGGCACGCCGGCACCGTCGTCGTCGACCCAGAGCATGGCTCGGCCGTCGCGCACGACGGAGCCGAGCACGATGCGCTCGCGCGCATGCCGCAGCGCGTTGTCGACGAGGTTGCGGCACGCGAGGCCGAGCAGGCGCGCGTCGCCCTCGACCGGCGCGGCCCGCACCGCGGCGCCGTCCGCCGCGCGGCCGAGCGCGCGCACGCGAGCGAGCTCCGCGAGCGCGAGGTCGTCGAGGTCGACCGGCTGCCGCTGACCGCTCGCGGCGGCGCGCTCGTCGAGCCGGGCGAGCAGCAGCAGCGCCTCGACGATGCCATGCATCCGCTCGCCTTCCTGCAGCACGACGTCGGTCAGCTCGTCGGGCCGCACGGCCTCGGGATGCGCCCGCGCGAGCTCGGCGAACTGCCGCATGGACGCGAGCGGCGAGCGCAGCTCGTGCGACGCGTCCGACACGAAGCGCTGGCGGGATCGCGCATCGGCCTCGACGCGGTCGAGCATGCGGTTCATCGTCGCGGCGAGCCGGTCGAGCTCGTCGCCGCGACTCGTCGTCCCGATGCGGCGGTCGAGCCCCGTCGCGTCGATCTCGTCCACCTGGGCGCGCATCCGGTCGACGTGCGCGAGCGCGCGATCGACGACGATCCAGACGACGGTCGCGACGAGGATGAGCGCGAGCGGCACTGCGACGGCGAGCAGCGCGGTCGTCGAGCGCACCGCCTCGTCGACGGGCGCGAGGGACCGGGCGACGACGATGGTGCCGGCCTCGGCCTCGGTCGCCACCACGACGTGGCGCTCGCCGTCGGCCTCGGCGGTCAGCGCCTCGCCGCCGGACGGCACGGGCAGGGTCGCCGCCGCGTCGGCGTTGACGACCACGCCGGTCGGCGAGCGCAGCGCGACGAGCACGTCGTCGTCGCGCTGCACGAGGGCCGCGGTCTGGATCGTGCCGTCGTCGATGCCCTGCGCGAGCGCGTCGAGCTCGTCGGCGAGCTGCGCGGCGACGGATGACTGCAGCATGCGCTCGAGGGTCCAGACGAGCGTCGCTGCGCCGAGGCCGAGCGCGACGGCGACGATCGCGACCGCGGCGGCGGTGATCCGCAGCCGGATCGACGCGCGCCGGCGCGGCGGCCGCTCGCGCGCGCGCTCAGCCACCGTCGGCCGCCAGCCGGTAGCCCGCGGCGCGCACCGTCTGGATGGCAGCGCGCCCGAAGGGCCGGTCGACCTTCCGGCGGAGCCGCCCGACGTAGACCTCGACGATGTTCGGGTCGCCCTCGAAGTCCTCCGACCACACGTCGTCGAGCAGCTCGCGCTTCGTCACGACCTCGCCGCGCCGGCGCATGAGCAGCTCGAGCACCGCGAGCTCGCGGGCGCTCAGCTCGAGCCGCTCGTCGCCGCGGTGCACGGTGCGCGCCGCGGGATCGAGCCGCAGGTCGCCGGCCTCGAGCACGACCGGCCGCTCCCGGCCGCCGCGGCGCGCGAGGGCGCGGATGCGGGCGACGAGCACGGGGAACGAGAAGGGCTTCACGAGCCAGTCGTCGCCGCCGGTGTCGAGCCCCTCGACCTCGTCCCACTCGCCGTCCTTCGCGGTGAGGAAGAGCACGGGGGTCCAGATCCCCTCCGCGCGCATCGCCTGGCAGACGCGGTAGCCGCTCATCCCCGGCATCATCACGTCGAGCAGCACGACGTCGTAGGCGAACTCCCGCGCGCGCCACAGCCCGTCGACGCCGTCGTGGGCGAGGTCGACCGTCATGCCCTCGGCCTGCAGCCCGCGGCGCACGCCGTCGGCGAGGCGCACCTCGTCGTCGACCAGCAGCACGCGCATGCGTCGAGCATGGCGGCTCGCCGCTGACGCAGGCCTGAACGGCACGCGCACCCGGCGCCTGCCACTCCTCGCCGTGAGAAGATGGAGCCCATGCCAGCCGCCGCCGAGCCCCTCGCGCGGGTCGTCCTCATCGGCGGCGCCTCCGGCTCCGGCAAGTCGCGCATCGCCGAGCGATCCGGGCTCCCGGTGCTGCGGCTCGACGACTTCTACCGCGAGGGCGACGACCCCGAGCTCCCGCGGCTCGAGACGGGCGAGGTCGACTGGGACCACCCCGGCTCGTGGCACCGCGAGCGCGCGATCGACGCGCTCGAGCAGCTCGCCCGCACGGGCAGCACGACCGCGCCCGTCTACGACATCTCGCGCAGCGCGAGCGTGGGCGAGCATCCCGTCGCGCTCGACGGCGCGACGCTCTTCGTCGCCGAGGGCGTCTTCGTCGCGGAGGTGGTCGCGGAGGCCGAGCGCCGCGGCATCCTCGCCGACGCGCTGTGCGTGCACCGCTCGCGCTGGCTCACCATGGCGCTGCGCTTCGCGCGCGACTTGCGCGAGCGGCGCAAGAGCCCGTCGTTCCTCGTCAAGCGCGGGCTCATCCTCGCCGGCCGCGAGCCGGCGATCGTCGCACGGCTGACGGATGCGGGCTGCCGGCCCGTGCGCGTGCGCGCGGCCAGGCGCATGCTCGCGCGGGCAGCCGCCCCGCGCTGAGCCTCGTCAGTCGAGGTCGTCGCGCTCCTGGTCGACCATGACCTCGCGGCCGTCGACCACCTCGTAGGTCGCGGTGCGGAACGGCGCCGGGGTGAGCGACATCGCCACGGCACCGCTCGGCGCGACCCGCGCATCCGCCACCTCGAACCCGGCCGGGCGATCGGCGCCGTCGAAGACGCGCTTGCCGCTGCCGAGCACGACCGGGAAGACGATGAGCCGCAGCTCGTCGAGCAGCCGCTCGGCCATGAGGGTCTGCAGCAGCCGCCAGGAGCCGTGCACCTGCAGCTCGCCCTCGCCGCTGGCCTTCAGGGCGCGGATGCGCTCGGGCACGTCGTCGGCGATGACCGACGCGGTGCCCGACCACGGCGCCTCATCGAGCCGCAGGGTCGTCGAGACGACGTGCTTCGGCGCGGTGTTGAGCCGCTGCGCGACGGGATCGGCGGTGTCGGTGACCTGCGGCCAGTAGCCGGCCATCATGTCGTAGGTGCGGCGGCCGAAGAGCAGGGCGTCGGTGCGCTCGAACCAGCCGCTGACGACCTCGCCGACCGCCTCGTCGAAGCCCGGCGCGACCCAGCCGCCCCAGCGGAACCCGCCCTCGGTGTCCTCGTCGCGGCCGCCGGGGCCCTGCATGACGCCGTCGAGGGTCATGAACTCGTGCGCGACCAGTCGCATCCGTGCCTCCCGTCGTTCCCGCCGACCAGGGTGCTCGCGGCCGCGGGCGCGCGCAAGGACCTACTCCGCGGCCCGCCGCGCCTCGCGGCGCGCGATCGCGAGCCACGTGCGCGGCCCGGCGAGCCAGCCGATGAGCGTCGAGACGGCGATCGAGGCGAGCACCCAGATGCCGGCGACGAGCCAGAAGCCGAGCGTGCCGGTCAGGAGCGTCAGCAGCCCGAGGAGCCAGCTCGAGAGCGTCGAGAGCCCCGCTTGCAGCGCCGTGCCGAGCGCGGCGCCGCGGAAGGTCACCGCTGCCGCCGCGACGACGCCCGCCTGCCGCATGCGGCGGGTCGAGAGCCAGCAGCCGAGCGCGCCCGCGCCGACGGCGAGCACGACGAGCACGAGCACGACGGGCGCGAGCCACGAGGCGTCGAGCCGCTCGATCCAGTCGACGACCGCGAGGCCCCACTCGACGCCGTCGAAGAGGTCGATGATCGCGGCGCGGAGCACGATGACGACGAGCGCCGCCACGAGCATGCCCCAGACGAGCGAGGCGCCTGCCGCGACGAGCGAGAGGCCGACGGCGCCCGCCGACCGCACCGCCGCGCGCTGCGCTGCGTCGAGCACGTCAGGGCGCTCCGAGCGGGCCGCGGCACGGCTCACGCGCGCGCTCCGCGCAGCCGCACCTCCGTCAGCTCCGCCTCGTCGCGAGCGCGGGCGGCGGCCTCGGCTTCGGCCTCCTGCGCCGCGGCGATCGCGCGGGGATCGACGCGCGGGCGCGACGTCGACAGGAACAGCCAGCCGAACAGCAGCCCGACCCCGCCCGTCAGCACGACCGCCATCGCGAGGAGCCCGAACAGCGTCGCCCACATCGAGCCGAGCGTGAGCGAGGCCGACGAGCTCGCGACGGTCGCGACGAACGCGACGACGATCGCGCCCGGCCAGTAGGCGAAGCCGAAGAGCCCCGTCGCGCCCGTCGTGCACAGCCACGCGATCCACGCCGAGCGGTGCGGCTTCGCGAGCCCCGCTGCCTTCCCCCACTGGCGGCTGAGGATCGCGCCGAGCGCGAGCAGCCCGCCGCCGACGAGCGCGCCGATGATCGCTGTCGCGAGCACGCGATCGGGCGTCGTCCACAGGGCGACGATCGAGGTGAGCGAGTCGGCCTCGATCGTGCCGACCGGCTCGCCGGCGGCGTGCAGCAGCCACGCGAAGCCGACGATCGAGAAGTAGGTGACGAGGAAGTGCGTCGCGAGCGCCATGATCGTCTGCCCGAGCCACGAGCTCAGCACGGCGGCGCCGGTCTGCCGCCGCGTCCACGGCAGCCGCGGGGGCAGCGGGGGCGGGTAGGACGCGATCGCGTACGGCCCGGCGGGTGCGTAGGACCCGGCCGCGTGCATCGGCGCGGCGGGCGCTCCGTAGCCGGACGGTCCGTAGCCGGGCGGGCCGTACACCGGCGGAGCGGCCTGCGCCGCGGCCGTCATGTGGGGCAGCGCGTAGCCGATCGGAGGGGCGTAGGGAGCGCCGACGGGAGGCGGCGCGTAGCCGGGCAACGCCGCGGCGGCCGGCGCAGAGTGCCGGAACTCTGCTGCTGTGGCGCCCCCGGACAGCAGAGTGTCGACACTCTGCGGCGGGAAGGACGGGGCGACCCGCGGGGCGGCGGGGTGCGGGGGCTGGTGCGTGAGCGGCACCGCGTACGCGGGCGGTGCGGCGGCGAGCTGGAGCTCGCGCTCGCGGCGCCGGCGCTCGCGCTCGGCCGCGCGCGACTGCAGCGCCGTCGTCGGCACGAGCGCATCGCGCGCCGGCGCGGACTCGGCGCGCACGGCGTGCGCGCGGCCCGCGGCGGCCGCGCGCGCAGCGGCGTCGGCCGGCACGGGCGTCGCGGTGCCGGGCGGCGGGGGCGCGGCCGGATCCGGGTCGAGGCGTGGCGAGTCGTCCACGTCGACCATCATCGCATCGGGTGGTCTCGATGCGCCGCCCGCGGCAACTGCCCGACCGACGTGGGACGCGGGTCAGTCGCGCAGCTGCGGGCGCCAGAGCACGATCGAGCCCGGCTTCGAGGGCCGCGCGCCCGCGCGGAGCGGCGTGATGCCCGCCGAGCCGGCCGCGAACACGCGGCGTCCCTGCTGCTGCATCACCGCATCCGCCAGTGCCGACTCGAGCTCGCGCACGCGCACGCGCAGCTCGCGGTTCTCGTCGCTCATCTCGAGGATGCGGCGGATGCCCTCGAGCGAGACGCCCTCGCTCGAGAGCAGCTGCACCTGCTTGAGCCGCCCGATGTCGCGCATCGAGTAGCGGCGCGTGTTGCCGGCCGTGCGGGCGGGCTCGACGAGGCCGAGCCGGTCGTACTGGCGCAGCGTCTGCGCGTGCAGGCCGGCGAGCTCGGCGGCCGCCGCGATCGAGAAGATCGGCGACGTCTCGTCGAGGCCCCACGGCTGCGCGCGCATCAGGACGCCTTCGCCTTCGCGAGCAGCTCGGCGCGCGGCGACTCGTTCGGGCCCGCCGCGACGAAGGCCTCGAGGTGCTCGACCTGCGCCTTCGTGAGGTGGCTCGGCACCGCGACCTGGATGGTCGCGAGCAGATCGCCCGTGCCCTGCTTGCCCGCGACGCCGCGCCCCTTGACGCGCAGCACGCGCCCCGAGGGGGTGCCGGGCGCGACCTTGAGCCGCACGGGGCTGCCGCCGAGCGTCGGCACCTCGATCGTCGCGCCGAGCGCCGCCTCGGCGAACGTCACGGGCACGTCGACGCGCAGGTTGAGGCCGTCCATCGTGAACACCGGGTGCGGGCGCACCTGCACCGTGAGGATGAGGTCGCCCGGCTCGCCGCCGGAGGGCGACGGGTCGCCCTTGCCGCGCAGCTTGATCTTCTGGCCGTCGTGGACGCCCGCCGGCACCTTGACGGTCATCGTCTTGCCGCCGACCGTGAGCTTGAGCGTGTCGCCCTGCACCGCCGACGTGAAGTCGAGCGCCGCGCGCGCGGTGACGTCGCGGCCCTTCGCGGGCCGGCGGGCGCCGAAGCCCCCGCCGAAGCCGCCCTGGCCGCCGAACATGCCGCCGAGCAGGTCCTCGAAGTCGCCTTGCGAGTACTGCACGCGCGGGCCGCCACCACCGCCGCCGAAGCCGCCGAAGATGTCCTCGAAGCCGCCCGAGCCGCCGGGCGCGAAGCGCGGCCGGCCGCCCGCCATCGCGCGCACGGCGTCGTACTCCTGGCGCTGCTTCGGGTCCGAGAGCACGGCGTGCGCCTCGGAGATCTCCTTGAACCTCGCCTCGGCGGATGCGTCCCCCGGGTTGGAGTCGGGGTGGTACTGCCGGGCGAGCTTCCGGTAGGTCTTCTTGAGGTCGGCCTCGGAGACGTCCTTGGGCACGCCGAGCACGGCGTAGAAGTCCTTGTCGAACCAGTCGTTGCTAGCCATGCTCCACCTCCCTCGGTCGCTCGCGGCCCGCGCCGCTCCCCGCTTGCGCCGGCATCACTCCGCCGGGACGAACACCGCGACCTTGGCCGCGCGGAGCACGCGCTCGCCCACGCGGTAGCCCGCCTGCACGACGTCGGCGACGACCATCTCGGTCACCTCCGGGTTCGGCAGCTGGGCGACGGCCTCGTGCTTGTCGATGTCGAACGCCTCCCCGACCTCGCCGAGCTTGACGACGCCGAGCTGCTCGAACGAGGCGCGCAGCTTCTGCGCCACGATCGCGAGCGGGCCCTCGGCCAGATCGCCGTGCTTGTCGGCGAGGTCGAGGTCGTCGAGTGCCGGCAGCATCGTCGTGATGACGGATGCGACGGTCGCGTCGCGGTCGCCCGCGCGCTCCCGCTCAGTGCGGTTGCGGTAGTTGACGTAGTCGGCCTTGAGCCGCGCGAGCTCGTCCTGCTGCTGCTCGGACTTCGCCTGCAGCGCCGCGCGCTCGGCCTCGATCGCCGCGGCCTCGCCCTCGAGCAGGGCGCGGTCGGCCTCGCTGAGGTCGTCGGCCGGCGTGCCCTCGGCCGGTGCGGCTGCGGGCGCGTCGTCCGCCGACGCATCCGCGCCCGGTGACGGGGCGGCCCCGGAGGCGGCAGCGTCGGCTGCCGGCTCGCGGGGCTCTCCCGTCACGGGGTCGATGCGGCGCTTGTCGTGCACCTTGGGCTCCTCGCGGCCCTCGGTCTCGTCGCGCTTGTCGTCCTCGTGACCCGTCATGGCTACTTCTTCTCGTCCTCGTCGTCGACGACCTCGGCGTCGACGACGTCGTCGTCCTCCGCCGGGGCGGCCTGCGGCTCGTCACCCGACGCATCCGCCTGCGCCTGGGCCTGCGACTGCGCGTAGATCGCCTCGCCGAGCTTCGACTGCGACTGCTGCAGCTTCTCGACCGCGGTCTTGACCGCCTCGTCGTCGTCGCCCGCGAGCGCCGACTTCACGGCGTCGACATCGGCCTGCACGTCGTTCTTGACGTCGTCGGGCAGCTGCTCGGCGTTGTCGGTCAGCACCTTCTCGACCGAGTAGACGAGCGTCTCGCCGGTGTTGCGCAGCTCGGCGGCCTCGCGGCGCGCCTTGTCGGCCGCGGCGTTCGCCTCGGCGTCCTTCACCATGCGGTCGATGTCCTCCTTCGAGAGGCTCGAGCCGCCCGTGATGGTCATCGACTGCTCCTTGCCCGTGCCCTTGTCCTTCGCGGACACGTGCACGATGCCGTTCGCGTCGATGTCGAACGTGACCTCGATCTGCGGCACGCCGCGCGGCGCCGGCGCGATGCCGGTGAGCTCGAACGTGCCGAGCGGCTTGTTGTCGCGCGTGAAGTCGCGCTCGCCCTGGAAGACCTGGATCGCGACCGAGGGCTGGTTGTCCTCGGCGGTCGTGAAGGTCTCGGAGCGCTTCGTCGGGATGGCGGTGTTGCGCTCGATGAGCTTCGTCATCATGCCGCCCTTGGTCTCGATGCCGAGCGAGAGCGGGGTGACGTCGATGAGCAGCACGTCCTTGCGCTCGCCGCGCAGCACGCCGGCCTGCAGGGCGGCGCCGACGGCGACGACCTCATCCGGGTTGACGCCCTTGTTGGGCTCCTTGCCGCCCGTGAGCTGCTTGACGAGCTCGGTGACGGCGGGCATGCGGGTCGAGCCGCCGACGAGCACGACGTGCGCGATGTCGCCGACCTGGATGCCGGCCTCGCGGATGACGTCCTCGAACGGCTTGCGGGTGCGCTCGAGCAGGTCCTTCGTCATGTTCTCGAACTGGGCACGCGTGAGCGTCTCCTCGAGGTTGGCCGGGCCGTTCTCGGTGAGCGAGAAGTAGGGCAGCTGGATGCTCGTGGTCGACGACGACGAGAGCTCCTTCTTCGCCTGCTCGGCGGCCTCCTTGAGGCGGCGCATCGCGATCTTGTCGTTCGAGACGTCGACGCCCGACTGCTCCTTGAAGCGCTGCTTGAGCCACTCGACGACGCGGTCGTCCCAGTCGTCGCCGCCGAGGCGGTTGTCGCCCGCGGTCGCGCGCACCTGGATGGTGGAGAAGTCGTCGTCCTTGCCCACCTCGAGGAGGGAGACGTCGAACGTGCCGCCACCGAGGTCGAAGACGAGGATGAGCTCGTCCTCCTTGCCCTTGTCGAGGCCGTACGCGAGCGCGGCGGCCGTGGGCTCGTTGATGATGCGGAGCACGTTGAGGCCCGCGATCTCGCCGGCCTCCTTCGTCGCCTGGCGCTCGGCGTCGTTGAAGTACGCGGGCACGGTGACGACCGCATCCGTCACCTTCTCGCCGAGGTAGGTCTCGGCGTCGCGCTTGAGCTTGCCGAGGATGCGGGCCGAGATCTCCTGCGGCGTGTACTGCTTGCCGTCGATCTCCTGCTTCCAGTCGGTGCCCATGTGGCGCTTGACCGACGTGATGGTGCGATCGACGTTCGTGACCGCCTGGCGCTTGGCCGGCTCGCCGACGAGGGTCTCGCCCTCCTTGACGAACGCGACGACCGAGGGGGTCGTGCGGAAGCCCTCGGCGTTCGCGATGACGGTGGGCTCGCCGCCGTCGAGGAACGCGACGACGGAGTTGGTGGTGCCGAGGTCGATGCCGACTGCTCGTGCCATGTGCTTGCCTCCTGTTCGCAGCTCGCGCTGCGCTCATTGCCTGATTCCGGCAGACGGGCCCGCCGACGTGCGTGGCGGTGGGTCCGTCTCCCGGAACCCCGGCTGCGACCGCGCCCGGCGGGCGCTGCTGACTTGAGTCGCGATGGCTCAAGTTTCTCACCTTGAGTCGAAGCGTGTCAACTTTCGCGGCTGTGCATCGGCCGAGAGTCTCGCCGGTAGCGTTGACGCCCGTGGCGAGAGGCAATCGGCGGCTCCACCGCGAGAGCACCCGGCACACCCTGGCCTCGCTCATCGCGGGCTCCTTCGCCGCGCTCGCGGTGCTCGGCATGAGCGCGCTCGGCGGCGTCGACCTCTCGCTGCGCTCGTCGCTCGCAAGCGTGCTCACGATCGCGTTCGGCGCCTACGGCCCGGCGTTCCTGTTGCTCTCGCACCTCGCCTTCCGCTCTCGGGCGACCGGCTGCGCGCGCGGCTGCGCCGCTCGGAGGAGCTGAGCGCGCTCGTGCGCGTGCTCTACGGCGGCGGCCCGACCTCGTGGGCGGTGCTCATCGTCGTCGTGGGCGTCATCTCGGTCGTGCTGCTCGCGACGAGCGGCGACTCGGTCGACCTCTGGCTCATCGCCTCGTGCGTGCTCGGCGTCGCCGGCACCTGGGTGCTGCTCGTCGCGGTCTTCGCGGTCGAGCACATGCGCGGCTGGGCCGAGCGCGACGGGCTCGAGTTCCCCGGCGAGGACGAGCGCGACTTCGGCGACTTCGTCTACCTCTCGGTGCAGCTCTCGGCGACGTTCTCGTCGGCCGACGTCGCGCTCACCAACCGGCCGGCGCGGCGCCTCGCCATGGTGCAGTCGATCGTCGGCTTCGCCTACAGCACCGTGATCATCGCGGTCTTCGCGTCGCTGCTCATCTCGCTCGCGGCCTGACGCGCTCTCCACAGCGGTCGGCGGATGCGTCGCCGTCGGCGCGCGGGATCGCGCACCATGCGCGCATGCCGCGACCCGCACCGCTCCCCGAACCGCTCGCGAGCGGCGCCTTCTCGACCGCCGAGGCGCTCCGGCTCGGCGTCTCGCGCCGCCGGCTCCGCGCGAGCGATCTCGCCCGTCCGTTCCACGGCGTGCGAGCCGGATCCGCACCCGACTCGGTGCTCGAGATGGCCCGCGCCTTCGCGCCGCGGATGCGGGACGGGCACGCCTTCGCGGGTCTCACGGCGGCCCGCCTGTGGGGACTGCCGGTCGAGTCGACATGGCGCGCCGACGAGCCGCTCGTCATCGGCGTGCCGGACGGCATGCCGCGCACTCGAGCGACGGGGGTGCGGTCGCTCCGCTTCGCCACGTCGAGGCTCGGCGTCGGCGAGATCGACGGGCTGCCGACGCTCGGGCCGATCGGCGCCTTCGTGACGATGGGGCGCAGCGCCGAGCACGAGCAGCTCGTGCAGCTCGCTGACGCGCTCGTCACGCCCTCGGAGCGCTACCGCGACCTGCGCTTCGAGCGGCCGTACGCGACGCTCGGGGAGCTCTCGGCGGCGGTCGAGCAGTACCGGCGCGGCCCCGGCGCCGCCGCGCTGCTCGCCGCGATCGCGGCTGCGAGGGTCGGCGTCGACTCGCCGCGCGAGTCGCGCTCGCGCCTCGTGATCGTCGCGGCGGGGCTGCCGGAGCCTGTCGTGCAGCACCGGGTCTGGCACGAGGGCCGGCTCGTCGCCGAGCTCGACCTCGCCTACCCCGAGCTGCGGATCGCGATCGAGTACGAGGGCGAGCACCACCGCACCGACGCGGAGCAGTGGGCGAAGGACATCCGGCGTCAGGAGGAGCTCGAGGCGCTCGGCTGGATCGTGATCCGCGTGACGAAGGCCGACCTGCGCGACGGCGGACGACCGCTCGTCGCCCGGGTGCGCGCCGCTCGCGCGCGCCGCCTCGGCGCCGCATGACGTCGGGTGGTACCGATCGGCCGCCCGAGCCCGACTCCAGGCGACGGATCGGTACCACCCTCGCGACAGGGTGGTACCGGATGGCCGCTCGAGCCCGGCTCCAGGCGACGGATCGGTACCACCCGCCCCGGTGACCGTGGCGCGACACCTCCCGTTCGCCCGGCTCGCCTACGCTCGGGCCCATGAGCGTGTCGCAGGAGCCCGCAGAGGCATCCGTCACCCCCAAGCCGTCGCCCGACGACCTCGTGCAGCCGTCGCAAGCGGGCGTCGCGCCCGTCTCGCGCCGCGAGCTCGGCCGCCGGGCCCGCGCCTGGGCGCTGTGGGACTGGGGCTCCGCGTCGTTCAACGCGGTCGTCACGACGTTCATCTTCAGCACCTACCTGGCCTCGAGCCTCTTCGTCGACGCCGACGTCGCCGAGGCCGGGGGCGCGCCGCTCACGCGCGCGCTCGCCGACAACGCTTCGATCGTCGCGTGGGCCGTCGCGATCGCCGGCGTGCTCGTCGCGCTGCTCGCGCCGATCGTCGGGCAGCGCTCCGACGGCGGTGGCCGACGCAAGCTGTGGGTCGCGGTCAACACGGGCCTCACGATCGTCGCGATGATCGGGATGTTCTTCGTCACCCCGGTGCCGGGCGGCATCTGGCTCGGCGCCGCGCTGCTCGCGGCCGGCAACCTCTTCTTCGAGTTCGCGAGCGTCAACTACAACGCGATGCTCCACCAGGTCTCGACGAAGCAGGCGCTCGGGCGCACCTCGGGCTTCGGCTGGGGCATGGGCTACGTCGGCGGCATCGTGCTGCTCGGCCTGCTGCTCGTGCTGTTCATCTTCGACATGGGCGGCGAGGGCAACGGCGTCCTGAGCGTGCCCGCGGGTCGCGAGGGCGCCGGCCTCGACGTGCGGCTCGCGGTGCTCGCGAGCGCCGGGTGGTTCCTCGCGTTCGCGATCCCGCTGCTCGTGCGCGTGCCGGAGGTGCCGCCGACCGGCGCCGCGCCCAAGCGCGTCGGGATCCTCGCGTCGTACCGCATCCTCTTCCGCACGATCGGGCGCATCGGCCGCCGCGCGCCCAAGACGCTGCTGTTCCTGCTCGCCTCCGCCGTCTTCCGCGACGGGCTCTCGGGGGTGTTCACCTTCGGCGCGATCATCGCCGCGCAGGTGTTCGGCTTCAGCTCGACGGAGGTCATCCTCTTCGCGATCGCCGCGAACGTCACGGCGGGCATCGGCACGTTCGTCGGCGGCTGGGCCGACGACCGCTTCGGGCCCAAGCTCGTCATCATCGTCTCGCTCGCGGTGCTCGTCGTCTCGGGCTCGGCGGTCATCTTCGTCGACGGCAAGGGCATGTTCTGGCTCTGCGGGCTCGCGCTCGCGACCTTCGTCGGCCCGGTGCAGTCGGCATCGCGCAGCTTCATGGCGCGCATCACGCCCGAGGGGCGCGAGGGCGAGATGTTCGGCCTCTACGCGACGACCGGGCGCTCGGTCTCGTTCCTCACCGCGACCCTCTTCGGCGTCTTCGTCTCGATGACGGGCGACACCCGCTTCGGCATCCTCGGGATCATCCTCGTGCTGCTCGCCGGCCTGCTGCTCGTGCTGCCCGTGCACCCGAAGCCCACGACCATCGACGACCGCGACTGACGCGCCGTCCCCGCGGGGCGGGGAGTAGTCCCCATCGCGGGCTCAGAATTGAGTGATTATCGTCAGAGGCGTCCCCGTTCCCCGACCCGGAAGCCCCATGGACGTCAAGGTCAACTACGCGATGCTCGAGCGCCTCGAGACGCGCGTCGCCGAGATCATCGAGGAGTTCGAGCAGGCCTCCTCCCGCCGCGCCGATCTCGTCCAGGCCGTCGGCCGCCCCGACGGGCACGGCGAGCTGCAGTCGCGCGTGCACGACTTCGAGAGCCAGTGGGACGACCGCCGCAAGCAGCTGCGCGAAGGGCTCGACGCCGTGCTCGAGAGCGCGACGAAGCTGCGCGAGGGATGGCAGACCGGCGACAAGGAGCTCGCCGACGGCATGCAGAGCAAGGAGCAGTGAGTGGCGGCGATGGAGCAGTCCCCGAAGCACCGTGACATCCACGTGCTCGAGGGCGACGCGATGGACATCTACGAGCGCGGCAGCGACATCGCGAGCCTCGGCGTCAAGATGACCCTCGCCGCCTCGACGATGGAGCAGCTCGTCGACAACGGCGCCGAGCAGGAGGGCCTGTGGGTCGACAAGCTCACGGAGGCCTCGAAGGAGGTCTACCAGGAGCTCGACCGCGCCGGCAGCCACTACATGCGCGTCGGCCCGTACGTCCGCGACTACGGCTCCGCGCTCTCGACGGCGCAGTCGAAGATGCGAGGCGTCGTGCCCGAGTGCGAGCGCCTCTGGACCATCTACGAGACGAAGCTCGAGGCCTACCAGGACGCGCTCGCGGCGCCGGTCGCCTACCCGACGGGCGAGGACGCCGACGATCCGACCGCTCGCTCGCAGGCGGAGTCGGCCAAGACCACCGCCGTCGAGACGGCGCGGGAGGCGAAGGACCTCGCCTACCGGAACTGGAAGGCGGAGGCGAAGGACTACGACACCGCGTACGACGCGTGGTGGGAGGAGTTCGAGGCCGCGTGCAACGGCATCGAGACCGCGAACGGCAAGGGCCTCGAGGACAGCTGGCTCGACAACCTCGACGGCCTCGTCGAGTTCGTGCAGACCGTGCTCTCGGTCGCCGGGCTCGTGCTCGCCGCCCTCGCGCTCATCGTCGGCGGCCCGATCGTCGGGCTCCTGGCTCTCATCGTCGGCGTCGTCGCGCTCGGCCTGACGATCTACCAGTTCGCGCGCGGCGACGCGAGCGGCTGGGACCTCGGCTTCGCGATCGTCGGCGTGCTGCCGATCGGCTCGCTCGGCGACTTCGCCTCCGGCGGCTTCAAGACCGGCATGAAGAGCTGGGTGGGCATGTCGGGCGGCATGTCGTTCGGCGACGATGCGGCGCGCTGGAGCCTGTCGGCGACCGGTTCCGGGTTGAACCCGAAGGCCTGGGTCGCCAACATGCGTGGCCTCGCGCCCGAGGCCGGGTACCTGGCCGGTGAGAGCTTCGAGATCGTCGGGGAGTTCCTGTCGACGCACGGCGACGACACGTGGGAGGCGCTCGGCAGCATCGACCACCTGCCGTGGACCCTGGCGCACATCGGCGACACGATGGGCAACTACTTCGGTGTCCTCCCGGGCGTCGTGCGCGACACCGTCGGCCTCTTCACCGGCATCCCCGGCACGTACGAGCAGCTGCGCTGGCCGACGTATTGACCCCGATAGCCTGGCCGCGGAGGTGGCCGGATGAGTGATCTGCGCACGCTGCTGCGCGGCGACGGGGCGGTGCCCGCGTTCCGCATGCTGCTGCCGCAGGGGTGGGTCTCGTACCGGCCCGACGAGCAGTCGCAGGAGGAGCTGCTCGGCGCCGCGGCGAAGCGCCTCGCGACCGCCGGCCGGCCGGATCTGCTCGTGCAGCTGCGCCGGCACGCCGCGACCGCCTTCGGCCAGCTGCGCGAGCAGCGCGCGATCCTCGTGATGATGCCCGGGGAGGACACGCCCCAGTCGCTCTTCCTGCCCGCGACGATCACCGCCGTCGAGCGCGTCAGCACGCCCGACGCGCCCGTGCGCGAGGTCGTCGTCGACGCCATCCGGCGCAAGGGCGCGAAGCCGCTCGACGACAGGGGCGTCATCATCCGCTGGCTCGAGCGCCGCGACGTCGAGCTCGACGGCGAGTCGAGCGCGACGACGTCGATCATCTACGTGATGGCCGTGCCCGGCACCGGGCGGCGCCGTGCCCTGCAGCTCACCGCCGTCATCACGCATCCGACCGACCTGCCCGCCGACGACGACGTGCTCGAGCAGTGGATCGCGCTCATCGACGCGCACGTCGCGACCTTCGCCTGGGAGCCCTGATGCACGGCATCGAAGTCGACTTCGACCCGACGCTCACCGTCGAGGTGCCGCGCGAGGAGCCGGCCCCCGGCTGGGCGCAGGCCGAGCTCGAGCGCCTCGGCGCCCACGATCCGGGGCTGCTCGAGGATCGCGAGGGCGTCGTGCGCTGGCTCGACGCCGTGCGCGGCGGCGTCGCCCCGACCGCGACCTACACGCTCGCGGTGCGCTCGCCGCTCGTGAGCGCGCTCGCGGTGCTGCGCTTCGACGTGATCGAGGGAGCGCTGCCCGACGACGCGCAGCGCACGATCCTCGAGCCGCCCGCCACGCTGCCGCCACGCCACGACGTCGTCGAGCTCTCGGGCCTCGGCGAGGCGCTGCGCATGCAGGTGCTCGCCGAGCGCGCGGGCGAGCCGTACTCGCTCGTGCAGTGGCTCGCGGTGCGCGAGGGCGGCTCGGTGATCGCCTCGCTCGGCCCGCTCCCTCCCCAGGGCATCGAGGCGTTCCGGCCCTACGCCGAGGCCGTCGTCGGCAGCGCTCGCCCCATCGGGCTCGACCTCGACGGCGTGCCGTGGCTCGAGCAGCCCTCGCGGCTCGTCGAGGTCGTGCCGCCCGTCGAGAGCTGGAACGCGTGAGCGCCGCCGGCTACGCCGCCCACCGCTCGAGCTTCGCGGCCGACGACTGGTGGCGGATGGAGGCGGCAGCGTTCCGCGGCGAGGACCGCGTGCGCGACGCGCTCGCGATGACGGCGCCGCGCCACCTCGCGCTCATGCTGCGGGGCGAGCGCCGCGGCGCGCCCGCCTGGCAGCGCGCCCTCAGCATCCCGAAGGTCGCGCTCATCATCGGCGGGCTCGCCCTCACGTTCGTCTGGGGACTGCCCGTCTTCGCGTGGATCTTCCTCGGCGAGGGCGGCGGGCTCGCGGTCGGCAGCTTCGGCATCATCGCGACCGTCTCGACGCTGCTCGGCATCCCCGCCCTCGTCGACGAGCTGCGCTCGCGCGGCGACGACCGCGGCGGCGCGGGCGTCTGGGGCGTGCGCGGCGTGCCCGCGGTGCTCGGCGCGATCGGCGCCGTCGCGTGGCTCTCCTCCGGCGCCGAGGTCGACGACTCGCTCGTCGGGTCGGGCATCCCCGTCACGGGCGCGTGGGTCATCCCCATGGTCGCCGACGCGGTGCTGAGCGTCGCGCTCGTGCTGCTCGCTCGCCGCGGCGCCCGCTCCGCGCCGACGCTGCGCAGCGATCGCTCCGTCGCCCGCCTCGCCGAAGCCGTCGAGGCGCTGCCCGCGGCGCGCCGCGAGGAGATCGCGAGCGATCTGCTCGCGGCGATCGACACCCTCGAGCGGGCCGGCGCGATCGAGACGGCCGAGGCGCGCCGCGCGCGCGCCGCGCGGCTCGGCGAGCTCGCCGCCACGATGGCGCCGGAGCGCGCGTCGGCCTGAGCCGAGCCGGCCGGGCCGAATAGATCGTGCCGCCCACCTGTTGGCCTCAGTGACCGGTCGTCCCGGCCGGCCTCGGACGATGCCCCGCGAGGGGCGCGAAGGAGTGATCAGCATGAGTGGACAGTTCGCAGGCAAGAGCGCCGTCGTGACGGGCGGCGGCTCCGGCATCGGCAAGGCCGTCGCCGTCGGGCTCGCGGCCGAGGGCGCCAACGTCGTCGTGAACGACCTGAAGCTCGAGGTCGCCCAGTCGGTCGTCGACGAGATCACCGCCGCCGGCGGCACCGCCGTCGCCATCGCCGGCGACGTCGGCAACCCCGACGACGTCAAGGCCGCCGTCGACAAGGCGGTCGAGGAGTACGGCGCGCTCCACCTCGCCTTCAACAACGCTGGCATCGGCGGCCCGCAGGGCCTCGCGGAGGACATCGACATCGAGGGCTACCGGCAGCTCATGGACGTCAACCTCCACTCCGTCTTCTACGGCCTGCACTTCCAGCTGCCGCAGATCGTCGCGGCGGGCGGCGGCGCGGTCGTCAACACGTCGTCGATCCTCGGCGTCACGGGCGACGCGAACGCGCTCCCCTACGTCGCCGCGAAGCACGGCGTCGCGGGCATGACGAAGGCGGCCGCGCTGAGCTACGCCGAAAAGGGCGTGCGCATCAACTCGGTGCACCCGGGCTACATCGACACCCCGCTGCTGAGCGGCCTGCCGAAGGACCTCTACGACGGCCTCGTGAGCAAGCACCCCATCGGCCGCCTCGGGCAGGCCGAGGAGGTCGCCGAGCTCGTGCTCTTCCTGCTCTCGGACAAGGCGAGCTACATCACCGGCTCGCAGCACCTCGTCGACGGCGGCTACACCGCGCAGTAGCGCGGCCCGGCGCGCAGCGCCGCAGGCTCCGGGCCGGTCCGCGATCGCGGGCCGGCCCGCCTCGTGCAAGGCGGCGGATGCGCGAGGATGACCGCATGGAGCCGCGCGGGCCGAGCGAGCGGACGAAGGCGATCACGAGCCTCGAGCTGCTGCTCGACGACGACGCCGAGGCGGCCGTGCGCCGCGACTGGGAGGCGCTCGCCGCAGCCGGCCTCTCGAGCCTCGCGGGGCACACCGCGGCGAGCAACCGCCCGCACGTGACGCTCGCGGCGCGCTCGAGCCCCGTGCCGCATCCGCTCTCGATCGACGCTGACCTGCCGATCCCGATCGAGCTCGGGCCCCCGCTGCTGCTCGGCTCCGGCGAGCGGCGCGTGCTCGCGCGCGCCGTCGTGCCGTCGGCGGCGCTCCTCGTGCTGCACGCCGCGGTGCTGCGAGCGGCGGGCGAGGGCGACGACCCGCCGCACCTGCTGCCGGACCGCTGGATGCCGCACGTCACCCTCGCCCGCCGGTTGCGCACCGCCGACCTCGCGCCGGCGCTCGCGCTGCTCGGGCCGGCGATCGAGGGCACCGGGGTCGCGGTGCGGCGATGGGATGCGTCGACCCGGGTCGTGACGCTCGTCGCGCCCTGACGCGGGGCCGGAGCCGGGCCCGACCTACTCGCTCATCGCGCTCGGCTCCCACGTGCTCGCGCGCATGCGCCGCGCGGGCGCGAGCCCCGTCGGCATGTCGACCGAGGAGGCCGAGGCGCGGCTCCGCGCGACGCTCGAGCGGGTCGCCGTGTGGCCGGTGGCCGACGACTGGCGGGCCGCGATCGACGCCGAGCTCTCGGGGGCCGATCGCGCGGGCTCCGACCCCGACGCGTGGCGCGCGGCCGCGGCGGCCGCCGCTCGCGGCCGGCTGCCCGTGCGGCTGCACGTGCACACGCTGCGCCGGCTCGCCGAGGAGCTGCTGCTCGCGGGCCAGCGCGGCGAGGCCGAGACGGCGCTCCGCGACGCGCTCGCGATCGCCGAGCGCGCGGGGTTCGCGCACGCGACGCGGCTGCTCGAGGCGCTCGCGCAGCGCTCGCGGCTCGTGCTCCCGAGCGGTCGAGCCCGAGGCACGCATCCGCCCCTCCTGACCGCTCGCCGGCGCAGATCGTCGTGCGCTGACGGGCCGCTCCGCCCCGTCGCGGCTCACAGGCGGCGGGCCGGATGCGCGCGCCGAGCCGCGCTCAGACGAGCGGGTCGGTGGGCCGGATGCGCTCGGCCTCGAGCGCGGGATGCCCGAGCACTCGGCCGATGAGGTGCGCGCTGCCGCCGACGAGCGTCACGTCGAGGTCGACGTCGGTCGCGACGAACCACGCGGGGGCGCCGGGCGGCTCGGCGGGCCAGAGCGCGTTCGGCGTGCGGCCCTCGCCGCCGACGCCGGGTCGCCAGCCGAGGCCGGCCGCGCGCTCCCACGCCGGGTCGGCGAAGGCCTCGAGCCGACCCCGCAGCAGCACGTGGTCGCGCCCCGGGAGCTGCAGGAGCGCGCGCTCGGCCATCGCCGCGCGGACCTCGGGGTCGATCGACGCCTCGAACGCGGCTCGGTGCTCGGCCTCGAGCGCGCGCTCCTGCTGGGCGGTCAGGGGCGGCTCGCCCGGGCCGGGGAAGAACATCCAGCCGATGCCGCTCTGGTCGAGGCCGCTGCCCTCCCACACCGCCGCGAGCACCTCGGCGTCGCCGTGCTCGTCGACGAGCAGCGCCGCGAGGTGCGCGAGCGTGCCGACCGGGATGTCGCCGAGGTGCGGCTCGGTGATGCTGCGGCCGTCGGGCAGGTCGAGCGCTCCCGAGCCGAAGCGCGCCTCCCACGCGGTGAATGGCGACTCGCCCTGGCGCTCGCCCACGAGCGCCGCCGCCTCGTCCCACCGCAGGTCGCGAGCGTCGAGCTCGGGCCCGCCCCACGCATCCGTCCTCCCCGTCGGGGTCTGGAGCGTCGCGGGGTGCAGGATGCGCGCGTAGGCGTCGAAGATCGGCGGGACGATGACCGCGAGGGTGCTCTCCCACGACAGGGCGTCCGCGAGCCACGCCGCGACCGACACGTCGCGCTCGACCCGCAGCGGACCGGCCATCAGCGGCGGCTCACGGCTCCGCCTGCTCGACCTCGGCCGGCACGGCCGGCACGTCGCCGGCGCCGATCGGCGACTCGATGCGCGTGCGGTGGAACGACTGCGCCGAGCGCGACGCGGTCGGGCCGCGCTGGCCCTGGTAGCGGTTGAGGTTGCCGCCCTTGCCGTAGGGCGTCTCGGCGGGCGACGAGAGCTGGAAGTAGCAGACCTGGCCGATCTTCATGCCCGGCCACAGCTTGATCGGCAGCGTCGAGACGTTCGAGAGCTCGAGCGTCACGTGGCCCGAGAAGCCCGGGTCGATGAAGCCCGCCGTCGAGTGCGTCAGGAGGCCCAGGCGGCCGAGCGACGACTTGCCCTCGAGCCGCGCCGCGACGTCGTCGGGCAGCGTCACGCGCTCGTAGGTCGCACCGAGCACGAACTCGCCCGGGTGGAGGATGAACGGCTCGTCGGGGCCGACCTCGACGAGCCGCGTGAGCTCGGGCTGGTCCTCGGCCGGGTCGATGAACGGGTACTTGTGGTTGTCGAAGAGCCGGAACGCCCGGTCGAGCCGCACGTCGACGCTCGAGGGCTGCACCATCTGCAGGTCGAGGGGGTCGAGGCCGAGGTCGCCCGATGCGAGCCGGGCGCGGATGTCGCGATCGCTGAGCAGCACGAGCCCGAGCGTATCGCCCGCGCCGCGCCGGGTCGGCGCGTGCGCTTCCCAGCAGAAGGGAGCACGATGGGGTGAAGGAGGTCGCCATGGCCGTGCACCGGGGTCGCCGGCTCGAGGACTGGGTCGAGCTCGCCGCAGCCGCCGTCGAGCGAGCCCGTCGCTCGCTCGGCGACGAGGAGGTCTCGCGGCGCGTCGAGCGCTCGGTCTCCGACGAGGACTACGAGACGACCGTGCGCGTGCTGCGCACCATGGGCCGCGACCTGCAGGCGACGAGCCCCGACCTCTCGGCGCTCGACGCGCGCCTGCGCGGCCACGTCGAGCCGCACCCGCACGTGCCCGAGGCGCCGGAGGACGCCGGGCGCGCCGAGCACGAGGCGGCGGATGCGTCGCGCGCGCGACGCGGGACGACCGGCTTCCCGCGCGAGGACGACGACGCATCCGACCGGAACCCCGAGCCGACGCTCGACGACCTGCCCGTGCGCGAGCGCGGCGGCAAGACCCCCGCCGAGATCGCGAAGGAGCTGCTGCGGCTGCGGAACCCGATCCTGCCGCACCCGCGCACGCGGCCCGGGCCGCGCTGAGGCGCTACGCGCCGCGGCAGCGGTCGCGGCGTTCGCCGAGCATCGCGAACCCTGCGCTGCGGTAGGTCGCGACCGCAGCGCCGTTCGAGATCGGGGTCGCCACGAGCGCGGCGCTCGAGCCGAGCTCGCGGAGCGCCGCGGCGCCCGCGACCGTGATCGCCCGGCCGATGCCTCGACCTCGCTGGGCTGGGTGCACCGCGAGCGGCTCGATGAGCCCCGGCCGACCGGGGCCGGCCGACCACACCGTGATGGCGGCGGCCGCCTCGCCCCGCTCGTCGACGGCCAGGAGGCAGCGGGCGTCGGCGTAGAGGGGGCCCGAGGCCATCGCGTGCCAGCGCTCGACGGTGAAGCTCGCGCGCGCGAAGCCCTCGCGGTGCACCGCGGTGCGCTCGGGGGCGAGCTCCGGTCCGACAACGACGACGCGCAGGCCGTGCGGCTCGACCTGCGCCTCGAGGTCGCGGCGCAGGAGCGCCCACGGCTCGCCCTCGCCCCAGCCGAGCGCGCCGAGCTCGTCGAGCACGCACGCGCCGACGGGGGCCTCGACCGCGGCATCCGCGCGATCGGGCAGCACGCCGCGCGACGGATCGGCCGCGTCGGCCGCGATCGCGCGCGCGAGCGGCGCATCGCCCTGCAGCTCGGGGTCGATCGCGACGCGGAGCACCTCGCCGTCGAGCATGCCGACCGCCGCGAGCGCGCCGTCCCGCCGCCACGAGCGGAGCGCCGCGGCGGTCGCCGCCACGCCGAAGCGCCAGAGCCAGCCGACGTCGCCGGGGTGCAGCTGCAGCGGCGCGTCGTCGCGCTGCCAGCGGCGGAGCGCTTCGAGCGCCTCCGGCAGCGCGGCCTCGGTGGGGGTCTCGAGCTCGATCGCCATGCCCCCATCCCATCGCATGCGGGCAGGCGGGCTCGAGTCGACCCCTCCTCGCCGAGTCGACCCGCCGCAGCGGCGAGCGCGCGCCGGCGGTCAGCGCGACCAGGCGCCGCGCGCGAAGCAGTAGACGCCGTAGAGCATGAGGCCGAGCGCGATCGCGACGAGCAGGATGACGCCGCCCGGCACCGTCGTGAGCGACTGCAGCGCCCCGTCGAGGCCGCCCGCCTCCTCGGGGTCGCGCTGGAAGGCGGCGGTGACGAACAGCACGCCGACGATCGCGACCGCGCCGCCCTTCGCGATGTAGCCGGCGGTGCCGAGCACGTCGACGGCCTTCCGGTAGCGAGCGGGCGGCGACACGTCCTCGCGGAACTCGCGCTTCGCGCCCCGGACGACGAAGGCGACGCCGACCGCGACGATCGCGAGCCCGAGGAGCCCCACGAGCCACGGCCCGAAGGGCGTCGCGAGCAGCTGCGCCGAGACGGACTGCGCGCCCTGCTCGCTGTCGCTGCCACCGCCGAGCGCGAAGCTCAGGGCGGTCACCGACACGGCCGCGTAGGCGACCGCCCGACCGCCCGGCCGCACGGCCTCCTTCCAGCCGCTGCGCGACTCGGCGATCGCGGTGACGGCGGAGTGCACGGCGAGCGCCGCGAGCGCGATGCCGACGAACCAGATCGCGACCGCGCCGAGCGGGGTCTGCTGCAGCGCCCGCATCGCGCCCGACTGGTCGGCCGAGCCGCCCGCGCCGAACGCGATCCCGAGCGCGATGCCGCCGATGATGAGGTGCACGATGCCGTTCGCGACCTGGCCGACGCCCTGCGCGATCGAGGCGGCGGGGTGGCGCTTGGCCCGCCCGGCCGCATCCTGCGCCTTGTCGCCGGCGCGGCCCGCGGCGCCGAACGCCTTGGAGCGGTGGATGCGCGAGGTGTCTCCGTCTGCCATGGGGGCACCGTACGTGGCTGGGCTACCGTTTCCCTGGAGAGAGCGAAGGAGCGCAGCATGGCGATCGAGACGACCGACGACACCGCGACCCGCTGGTACGGCGCGGAGGGCGACCCCGTGGTGGTGCTCGCGCACGACTGGAACGGCCGGCTGCCGTGGATCGATGCGTTCGGCCGGCGCCTGGCCGACGAGGGCTTCCGCGTCGCCGTGCCCGACTTCTACGCCGGCCGGTCGACGCGCGAGGACGCCGAGGCGGGCGAGCTGCTGCAGGAGCGCTACGCCGACCTCGAGGGCGCGCTCCACATCCTGAGCGAGACGCTCGGCGAGGCGCGCGCGGGCGGCAGCCGCCGCGCGGGCGTCGTGGGCTTCTCGATGGGCTCGACGATCGCGCTCATGTACGCCGCGCAGCAGCCGACGCTCGACGCGATCGTCGCCTACTACGGCGCCCCCTTCCCCGGCATCGAGTCGGGCCCGCGCGTGCCGGTGCTCTTCCAGCTCGCCGAGAGCGACGACTGGAGCGACCGCGAGGCGCCCGAGGACTACCGCGCGCGGCTCGAGGCCGAGGGCTACGACGACGTGCACGTGCGCTCGTACCCGGCTTCGATCCACGGGTTCCAGAACGCGGATGTGTCGAAGTACAGCCGGGATGCGTCGGAGGCGGCGTGGGCGGAGACGAAGCAGTTCCTCCGCTCGCGCCTCAGCCGCGAGCCCTGATCCGAGCGTGATCAGCGCAGGATCGGCTTGAGCCGATCCTGCGCTGATCGATGCTCACGATGTCCTAGCCGTCGCGCCCCGCGCGCGGCAGGATGTGCCCATGACAGGGGCGCAACGGCCCACGATCCGCACGCCCGACCAGCGGATCCGCGTGTTCGTGAGCTCGACGCTGCGCGAGCTCGCCGACGAGCGCCGCGCGGCGCGGGCCGCGATCGAGCGGCTGCGGCTCGCGCCCGTCATGTTCGAGCTCGGCGCCCGCCCGCACCCGCCGCGCGCGCTCTACCGCTCCTACCTCGCGCAGAGCGACGTCTTCGTCGGGATCTACGGCGACAGCTACGGCTGGGTCGCGCCCGAGGAGCAGATCTCCGGGCTCGAGGACGAGTACCGCCTCGCGCCCGCGTCGATGCCGAAGCTCATCTACATCCGCGAGTCCGAGTCGCGCGAGCCGCGGCTGCGCGAGCTCATCGCGCGCATCCAGGCCGACGACACCGTCGCCTACCTCCCGTTCCGCACCGCCGAGCAGCTCGAGGAGCAGGTCGCGAACGACCTCGCGACGCTCCTCGCCGAGCGCTTCGATGAGTCGCGCATCGCGCAGGAGGGCGGCGGGCCGGACGAGATCCCGCCCACCCCCGCCTCGCGCATCCCCGTCCCCTACTCCGCCACGATCGGCCGCGAGCGCGAGATCGCCGAGGTGCTCGCGCTGCTCGAGCGCGGCGGCGACCCGATCGTGAGCCTCATCGGGCCCGGCGGCATCGGCAAGAGCCGGCTCGCGGCCGAGGTCGCGCGCGCGGCCGAGCACCTCTTCCCCGACGGCCGCTACTTCGTGCCGCTCGAGGGCGTGCTCGAGCCCGGGCTGCTGCTGCCGACGATCGCGTACGTGCTCGGCATCCGCGACACGGGCGAGGCGGCGCTCGAGGAGCGCATCGCGCGCGCGCTCGCCGACCGGCGGGTGCTGCTCGTGCTCGACAACTTCGAGCAGATCGTCGAGGCGGCTCCGATGCTCGCGCGCCTCTACGCCGGCGCGCCCGCGACGGGGCTGCTCGTGACGAGCCGCGTCGTGCTGCGCGTGCGGGGCGAGCGCGTCGTCGAGGTCGGCGCGCTGCCGGTGCCCGACGAGGCCGCGCGCGGCGGCGCGGCGCGCGTCGGCCGGGCCGCGGCGTGCGCGCTCTTCGTCGACCGCGCGCAGGCCGTCAAGCCCGGGTTCGAGCTCACCGACGCGAACGCGGCCGCGGTCGCCGACATCTGCCGCCGGCTCGACGGGCTGCCGCTCGCGATCGAGCTCGCGGCGGCGAAGGTGCGGCTGCTCACGCCGCACGGCATCGCCGAGCGGCTCGAGCAGTCGCTGCCGCTCCTGACGGGCGCGCAGCGCGACCTGCCCGACCGGCACCGCACGATGCGCGCGACGATCGACTGGAGCGTGAGCCTGCTGCCCGACTGGCAGCGGGCGCTGCTCGAGGACCTCGGGGTCTTCGCGCGCCAGTTCTCGCTCGACGCCGTCGAGGCGCTCGGCGCGGGACGGCCGTGGGAGGGGCAGGCGATGGACGGCATCGCCGCGCTCATCGACGGCTCGCTCGTGCGGCAGACCGAGATCGGCGGCGACTCGGTGCTCTCGCTGCTCGCGATCGTGCGCGAGTACGCGCTCGGGCAGCTCAAGGCGAAGGGCGAGGCGGGGCGGATGCGCGCGGCGCACGCCGACTACTACAGCGCCCTCGTCGAGCGGGTCGCGCCGGGGCTGCGCGGGGCCGACCAGGGCGCCGCGGTCGTGCAGCTCGGCGCGGAGCTGCCGAACCTGCGCGCCGCCGTGCGGCACCTCGTGCACACCGACCGGCTCGACGACGCGGGCGACTTCGCGTGGCGGCTGCTCATCTACTGGTGGGTCGCGGGCTTCTTCGGCGAGGTGCGGGTGTGGATGCTCGAGCTGCTCGGCAAGGAGCAGCCGATCACGCCGCACACGCGCGCGGTGGCGTGGTTCTTCGCCCTCTGGAGCGAGATGTGGCAGCGGCCGAACGAGGGCGTCGTCGCGGGCCTCGCCGAGTGCGTGCGGCTCTTCCGCGAGAGCGGCGACGACGACGCCGCGGCGATGGCGACGGCCGCGCGCGCGACCGCGCGCCTGCAGCTGCCGATGCCCGACCTCGCGACCGCCGAGCGCGAGCTCGCGGAGGCGGTCGAGCATTTGCGCCGGCTCGGCAACACGTGGGCGGAGGCGATCACCGAGGTCTCGCGCGGCCGGCTCGCGTGGCTGCGCGGCGACACCGAGGAGGCGCAAGCGCGCTTCGACCGCGCGACCCAGGTCGCGGAGGCGGGCGGCGACCTCTTCACGCTCTCGGTCGCCGGCAACCACCAGGCGCGGCTGCAGCTCGTGCGCGGCGAGATCGACCAGGCGGAGGCCGGCTGCATCCGCACGCTGCTCGTCTCGGTGCGGCTGCACTTCGAGGAGGGCGTCGCCTACGGCCTCGAGGGGCTGTGCGCGGTCGCGGCGGCGCGCGGCGACGCCGAGCGGGCGGGTGCGCTCGCGGCCGCCGCCGACGGCATCCGCCACCGCATCGGCGTCTTCGACGCGGAGGCGTTCACGGTGCACGTGCCGCAGCTCGACGCCATCCGCGCCGCCGACCCCGACGGCATGGCGGCGGGCGAGCGGCGCGGGGCGGAGCTGAGCGTCGCCGAGGCGATCGAGCTCGCGCTCCCGGACGGCGAGCGCGAGCGGATCGCCCCGGAGCTGGCCCGCTGGTGAGCGGCGGCGCACCGGGCATCCGCACTCCCGACCAGCGGCTGCGCGTCTTCGTGTCGTCGACCCTGCGCGAGCTCGAGGCGGAGCGGCGCGCGGTGCGCGGCGCGATCGAGCGGCTGCGGCTCGCGCCCGTCATGTTCGAGCTCGGCGCCCGACCGCACCCGCCGCGCGAGCTCTACCGCGCCTACCTCGAGCAGAGCGACGTCTTCGTCGGCATCTACGGCGAGCGCTACGGCTGGATCGCCCCGGGCTCCGACGTGTCGGGCCTCGAGGACGAGTACCGGCTCGCGCCGCCCGGCATGCCGCGGCTCATCTACCTCCGCGAGGGCGCCGATCGCGAGCCGCGGCTCGACGAGCTCATCGGCCGCATCGAGCGGGACGACGCCGCCTCCTACCGCGGGTACTCGACGCCGGCCGAGCTCGCGGAGCTCGTCGAGGCGGATCTCGCGACGCTCCTCGCCGAGCGGTTCGACGCGTCCCGCGACCCCGCTCCCCGCGGTGACCGGGTCGACCTGCTCGCCGCGCGCATCCCCTCGCCCTACACCCGGCTCGTGGGACGCGACCGGGAGGTCGCCGAGCTCGTCGCGCTGCTCGACGACCGCGACACCCGGCTCATCACGCTCGCGGGGCCGGGCGGCATCGGCAAGAGCAGGCTCGCGATCGCGGTCGCCGAAGCGGCCGCGCCGCGCTTCCCCGACGGCACCGCCTTCGTCGCGCTCGAGAACGTGCTCGAGCCGGGCCTGCTGCTGCCGACGATCGGCTACGCGATCGGTGTGCGCGACGCGGGCGAGCTGCCGCTCGAGGAGCGGCTCGCGATCGCGCTCGAGGGGCGGCGCATGCTGCTCGTGCTCGACAACTTCGAGCAGCTCGGCGCGGCGGCGCCGGTGCTCGTGCGGCTGTTCACGATCGCCCCGCTCGTCACGCTGCTCGTGACGAGCCGCGCGGTGCTGCGCGTGCGCGGCGAGCGCGTCTTCGAGGTGCCGCCGCTGCCGACGCACGACCCGGCCGCGCCCGAATCGACGGCCCGCGCCCGCGAGGCGCCGGCGGTCGAGCTGTTCGTCGAGCGGGCGCGAGCCGTGAAGCCCGACTTCGAGGCCTCGAGCGCAAGCCTCGACACCATCGTCGACATCTGCCGAGCGCTCGACGGGCTGCCGCTCGCGATCGAGCTCGCCGCCGCGCGCATGCGCGTGCTGACCCCGGCAGCGATCCTGCGGCGGCTCGATCGGCAGCTGCCGCTGCTCGTCGACGCGTCGCGCGACCTGCCGCCGAGGCAGCGCACGCTCCGCGCGACGATCGACTGGTCGACCGGGCTGCTGACCGAGCCCGAGCGGCGCGTGCTGCGCGACCTCGCGGTGTTCTCGCCCGGCTTCTCGCTCCCCTCGATCGAGGCGTTCGCCGAGCTGCGGGGATGGGAGGTCGACCTCTACGCCGCGCTCGAGACGCTCGTCGACAGCTCGCTCCTCGAGCAGTCGGACGTCGACGGGGAGGCGGTGTTCAGCATGCTCGCGACGGTGCGGGAGCACGGCGTCGAGCGGCTGCGGCTCGACGGCGAGGAGCCATCGGCGCGAGCCGCGCACGCGGCCGTCTACGTCGACCTCGCGCGGCGCGAGGGGCGCGGCCTCGGCGTCACGGGCCAGCGCCACGCCGTCTCGAGGCTCAACCTCGAGCGCGGCAACCTGCGCACCGCCGTGCGGCAGCTCGTCGCGCTCGGCGACGCCGACACCGCCGCCGACGTCGCGTGGCGGCTCTTCCTCTACTGGTGGATCGGCGGCTACCTCGTCGAGGTGGCGCTGTGGATGGAGGAGGTGCTCGCTCGACCCGACGACGAGGTCGCGCGACGCACGCGCGCGATCGCGGCCTTCTTCGTCGGCTGGCGCGACCTCTGGACGGCCCCGTCGCTCGAGCTCGTGCGGGTGCTCGCCGATGCCGGTCGAGTGCTCGACGAGGAGGGCGACGAGCTGGGCGCGACGATGGTGACGGCGACAGCCGGACTCGCCGAGATCACCGCCCCGGAGCCCGACCTGGGGCGCGCCGCCGCGCGGCTCGAGGAGGGCGCGCGCCGGTTCCGCGAGCTGCGAGCGGGCTGGGGCGAGTCGCTGGCGCTCGTCGCGCTCGGCCGCATCGCGGTGCTCACCGGCGACCTCGAGGGCGCGACGGCGCGCTTCCGCGGCGCGGTCGAGGCGGCCGCCTCGAGCGGAGACCGCTTCACCGCGAGCATCGCGACGCACCACCTCGGCCGCGCGCGCCTGTTCGCGGGCGCGCTCGACGAGGCGGAGCGGCTCTATCGCGACGCCCTCGAGACCTCGGTCGCGCTGCGGCACGACGAGGGCATCGCGTACGGGCTCGAGGGGCTCGCCGCTGCCGCCGCCGAGCGCGACGAGCTCGAGCGGGCGGGCGTGCTCGCCGGTGCCGCAGCCGCGATCCGGAAGCGCGCGGCCGTCTTCGACGCACCCGCGTTCGTCTTCCACACCCGGTACCTCGACGCCCTCGCGGAGCGCTCGGATGCCGCGGCGCTGCGCGCCGCCGAGGAGCGCGGCCGCGAGTACGGCGCGCTCGAGGCGGCCGCCTTCGCCCTCGCCGGCGGCGGCGCGGCTCCATCGGTCTGAGCCCGGCGGCGCCCGCCCCGCGCCTCAGCCCGCGAAGCTGTCGCGCAGCAGCGCCGCGAGCGCCGGCAGGCCCTCCGCGAGCGCCGCGCGCTGCCGGTCGGCACCCGTGCCCGAGGCGCGCACCCGCTCGGCGAACGACGCGACCCGGGCACGGTCGCCCGCCGCCTCGAGCGCGCTCGAGGCGACCTCGAGCATCCGCTCGATCGCGTCCCACGCGGGGGCGACGGATGCGGTGGTGGGGTCGACGAGCTCGGCGCCCGTGCCGTGCCTGGCCGCGTGCCACACCGCGGCGTCGAGCAGCTCCGGGTGCGCGGCGGCCGGCGCGTGCGGCAGCTCCCCCGCCGCTGCGGCCGGCCGCGACGAGCGATCGCGTGAGCAGCGCGAGCGCGACCGTGTCGTCGGCCGAGAGCTGCGCGTCGAACACGCGCACCTCGACGGTCGGGTAGGTCTCGGACAGCCTCGCCATCCAGAACAGCGAGTGCAGGTCGATCGTCGCCCCGAGCCCGACGAGCGCCGCCGCGCGGCGGTCGTAGTCGGCGGCGTCGGCGAAGTCGGGCGGCACCGACGCGGTCGTGAAGCGACGGCCGACGATCGTGCGCCAGCTCGCGAAGCCGGTGTCGCGCGCGCCGAAGCACGGCGAGTTCGCCGAGAGGGCGAGCAGCGGCGCGAGCCAAGGCCGCAGCGCACGCAGCACCGCGACGCCCTCGTCGCGGGAGTCGACCGCGACGTGCACGTGGAGGCCCTGGATGCGGTGGCCGGGCCGGGCGGCGCCGAGCAGCGCATCGAAGCGCGTGTAGCGGTCGTCGGGCGTGAGCGCCGGGACGCGAGTGCCGACGGGCGTGCCGATGCTCGCCGCGATGAGCCCCCGCCGCTGCGCGACCCCGCCGACCGCGCGCCGGAACCCGCGCACGGCGCGATCGGCGGCCTCGGCCGTCTCGAGCACGGGCGAGGCGAACTCGAGCTGCGCCTGCAGGAACTCGTGGCCGACGCGCGCCGCCGGATCGGCCGCGCACACCTCGGCGACGACCTCCGCCGCGACGTCGACGGGGTCGAGGGTCGCGGGGTCGAGCAGCACGACCTCCTCCTCGACCCCGAAGGAGCGGGGAGGCGGTCCTGCCGGCCGCGATGCCGTCATGGCCGGGATTCTCGCACGCGCCGCTCCGGCGCCGTCGTGCCTGACGCATCCCTCATTCCCTGAGAAGTCGCAGATGGTGGAGCGCGCACCCATGGTGGAGAGTGTCGCCATGCGCGCGATCTGGAAGGGCTCGATCACCTTCGGGCTGGTGAACGTCCCGGTGAAGCTCTACTCGGCGACGGAGGAGCACGACCTGCAGCTCCACCAGGTGCACGACGCCGACGGCGGGCGCATCCGGTACCAGCGCAAGTGCGAGGTGTGCGGCAAGAAGGTCGAGTTCGCGCACATCGACAAGGCCTACGACGACGGCGACCAGACGGTCGTGCTCACCGGCGAGGACCTCGAGTCGCTGCCCGCCGAGCGCTCGCGCGAGATCGAGGTGCTCGAGTTCGTGCCGAACGAGCAGATCGACCCGATCCTGTTCGAGCGCTCCTACTACCTCGAGCCCGATTCGAAGAGCCCGAAGGCCTACGTGCTGCTGCGCCGCGTGCTCGAGGAGACCGAGCGCACCGCGGTCGTGCGCATCTCGCTGCGGCAGCGCACGCGGCTCGCGACGATGCGCGTGCGCGACGACGTGCTGCTCGTGCAGACGATCCGCTGGGCCGACGAGGTGCGCGCGGCGGAGTTCGACTCGCTCGGCGACGACGTCGCGATCGGCAAGCGCGAGATGGACCTCGCGCGCTCGATCGTGCGCGACCTCGAGGCCGACTTCGACCCCGAGCAGTACGTCGACGAGTACCAGGAGCAGCTGCACAAGCTCGTCGAGGCGAAGCTCGAGCAGGGCGACGCGCTCGACACGGCCGCGACCTTCGGCGAGACCGACGACGACGAGGGCGCCGAGGTCATCGACCTGCTCGAGGCGCTGCAGCGCTCGGTCGAGAAGCGGAAGGGCTCGGGGTCGGATGCGTCGGAGGACTCGGGCGCGAAGGGCTCCGGCTCGAGGTCCTCGGGCTCGAAGACCGCCGCGTCCGCGTCGAAGAGCACGGCGAAGCGCGCCGCGAGAAGCGGCACGTCGTCGAAGAGCACGGCGTCGAAGAGCACGGCGTCGAAGGGCACCGCGGCGAAGAAGCCCGCGACGAAGTCGAGCTCGTCGAAGTCGACGGCGAAGAAGCCGGCGGCGAAGTCGACGGGCTCGAAGTCGAAGACGACCGCGGCGAGCAAGCGGAAGTCCGCCTGACGTGGCGGCGGCCGATCGGATCGTCGTCGGCGGGCGGTCGCTGCGCTTCTCGAACCCCGACAAGGTGCTGTACCCGTCGACCGGGACGACGAAGCGCGACGTGCTCGAGTACGTGCTGCGCGCATCCGAGCCCATCATCGCCCACGCGGGCGGCCGCCCCGTCACGCGCAAGCGCTGGACCGAGGGCGTCGGCACCGAGAAGAAGCCGGGGCAGGTGTTCTTCCAGAAGACGCTCGAGAAGGGCGCGCCCGAGTGGGTGCAGACCGTCGAGCTGCAGCACTCGACGGGGCCGAAGCAGTACCCCGTGCTGACCGAGCCCGCGGTGCTCGCGTGGATGGCGCAGATGCGGGCGCTCGAGCTGCACGTGCCGCAGTGGCGGATGCTCGACGGCGACCGCCAGAACCCCGACCGGCTCGTGCTCGACCTCGACCCGGGCCCCGGCGCCGACCTCGACGACTGCGCGCGCGTCGCGCTGTGGGTGCGCGAGCTGCTCGAGGACATCGGCCTGCACCCCGTGCCGCTCACGAGCGGGTCGAAGGGCATCCACCTCTACGCGCGGCTCGACGGCACCGTCACGAGCGAGCAGGCGAGCGAGGTCGCGCACACGCTCGCGCGATCGCTCGAGCAGATGCATCCGGAGCTCATCGTGAGCGACATGAAGAAGGCGCTGCGCACGAACAAGGTGCTGCTCGACTGGAGCCAGAACTCCGGCTCGAAGACGACCGTCGCGCCCTACTCGCTGCGCGGGCGGCTGCGGCCGACCGTCGCCGCGCCGCGCACGTGGGACGAGATCGAGGCCGGCGGGCTCGAGCAGCTCGAGTACACCGAGGTGCTCGAGCGGCTCGAGCGCGACGGCGACCTCATCGCCTCGCTCGACCCGCCGCCCGACCGGCTCGCGAAGTACCGCGGCATGCGCTCGGCCGCGCGCACGCCCGAGCCCGTGCCGGCCGAGCCGCCGACGTCGACCGACGGGCGCTCGTTCGTCATCCAGAAGCACCGGGCGAGCCGGCTGCACTACGACTTCCGGCTCGAGCAGGACGGCGTGCTCGTCTCGTGGGCGGTGCCGAAGGGGTTGCCGTCGACGCCGAAGCAGAACCGGCTCGGCGTGCAGACCGAGGACCACCCGCTCGAGTACGGCTCGTTCGAGGGCACGATCCCGAAGGGCGAGTACGGCGCGGGCGTCGTGCAGATCTGGGATGCGGGCACCTACGAGCTCGAGAAGTGGCGGGACGACGAGGTGATCGCGACGCTCCATGGGCGGCCGGACGGTGGGCTCGGCGGCGAGCCGTACCGCTTCGCGCTGATCCGCACCGACGCCGAGAAGCGGCAGTGGCTCGTGCACCGCATGAAGGAGCAGGACGCCGAGCGCGACGCGCGGCTCAAGGGCTACGCGCCCTCGAAGGCCGCGGCGGCGCGCGCGGCGCGCGGCGAGGACGACGAGGCGGAGGCGCCCGCGCCGGCGGCGCCGCGGCGACGGCTCGGGAAGAAGCTCGGCCGGGCCGCTGCGCGCGAGCGCGATGACCGCCCGACCGACCTGCGCCCGATGCTCGCGACGCAGAGCGACGCATCCGCGATCGACGACGAGCGAGAGTGGTCGTTCGAGGTGAAGTGGGACGGCTGGCGCGTGCTCGTCGAGCGGCGCGGCGACGCCGTGCGGCTGCTGAGCCGCAACGGCCGCGACCTCTCGGGCGCGTTCCCCGAGCTCGTCGAGGCAGTGCCGGCCGCGATCGAGGTCGATGCGGTGCTCGACGGCGAGGTCGTCATGCTCAAGCGCGGGGTCGCCGACTTCGAGGCGCTCCAGGATCGCGGCGGCCTCTCGGGCCGCCAGGCGGCGCGGGCGGCGAAGGCGAGCCCCGCGACGCTCGTGCTGTTCGACCTGCTCGAGGAGGGCGGCGAGCGGCTCGTCGACGAGCGGCTCGACGACCGGCAGTCGCGGCTCGACGAGCTCGTGCACGAGAGCCGGCGCGTGAAGGTCTCGAAGCCGCTGCGCGGCTCGCTCGCCCGCATCCTCGAGGTCACGCGCCAGCGCGGCCTCGAGGGCGTCATGGCGAAGCGGCACGACAGCCGCTACCGGCCCGGCAAGCGCAGCGACGACTGGCGCAAGCTCAAGCACCAGCAGTCGCAGGAGGTGGTCGTGGTCGGTTGGCTCGAGGGCAACGGCTCGCTCTCGGGCACCGTCGGATCGCTCGTGCTCGCGCTCCCGGGCGAAGGGGGTCGGATGCGCTACGCCGGCCGGGTGGGCACGGGCTTCTCGGAGCGCGAGCGCGACCGCTTGCGCGACGAGCTGCGGCCTCGCCGCACGGCGCCCGCGCTCGAGGGGCTCCCGAGCGACGTCGCGCGGAAGGTGCGCTGGGTGCGCGCGGCCGTCGCCGAGGTCGAGCACACCGAGCGGACGACGTCGGGCGCGCTGCGGCACCCGGTGTGGAAGGGGCTGCGCCCCGACAAGGCGCTCGCCGACCTCAACCCGTAGCGGCACCCGCTGGCCGAGTCATCGGGGCTCGTCGCATCCGGCATGCTGAGGAGCATGCTCGATCAGCCCGCCGACGACGCGCCGCTCGCCGGCATCGTCGTCGCCGACCTCTCGCGCGTGCTCGCCGGCCCGCTCGTCGGCGCGACGCTCGCCGACCTCGGCGCGCGCGTCATCAAGGTCGAGCAGCCGGGCAGCGGCGACGGCACGCGCGCGTGGTCCCCGCCCGCCTCCGCGACCGGATCGACCTACTTCGACAGCGCGAACCGCGGCAAGGAGTCGGTCGCCCTCGACCTCGCCGACCCGGGCGATGCCGCTCTCGCGCGCGAGCTCGTCGCGCGCGCCGACGTCGTGATCGAGAACTTCCGCCCGGGCGCCGCCGCCCGCCTCGGCCTCGATCGCGACGCGCTGCTCGCCGAGCACCCGCGGCTCGTGTGGTGCTCGATCACCGGCTACGGCGCCCAGCCGGGCGGCGCCGAGCGCGCCGGCTACGACTTCGTGCTGCAGGCGGCGAGCGGGCTCATGCACATCACCGGCGATGCCGACGGGCCGCCGACGAAGGCGGGCGTCGCGCTCGTCGACGTGCTCACCGCGAAGGACGCGCTCGCGGGCATCCTCGCGGCGCTCCTCCGCCGCGAGCGCACCGGCCGCGGCGGGCTCGTCGAGGTCGCGCTGCTCTCGAGCATCCAGGCGGCGCTCGTCAACCAGCTGCAATCGGTGCTCGGGCCGATCGCGCCGGAGTCGAGCGACGCCGAGGCGACGCCCGCCGAGCCGCGCGCGCGGCCGGTCGAGCCCCGCCGGGCCGGCAGCGCGCATCCGTCGATCGTGCCCTATCAGCTGCTCGAGACCGCCGACGGGCCGCTCGCGGTCGCGATCGGCACCGACGCGCAGTTCCGCGCGTTCGCGGCGCTGCTGGGCGCGCCCGGGCTGGCCGACGACGCGCGCTTCGCCACGAACGCGCGGCGCGTCGCGCATCGCGAGGCGCTCGTGCCGCTGCTCGAGGCGGCGCTCGCCGCCGACGGGGCACTCGAGTGGGAGCAGCGGCTGCTCGACGCCGGCCTCGTCGCGAGCCGCGTCCGCACGATCGGCGAGGGCCTCGAGCTCGCCACGGCGGTCGGCCTCGACCCGATCCGCGAGGTGCGCGGCGCCGCGGGTGTCGGCCGCCAGCTCGCCTCGCCGATCCGCATCGACGGCGTCGCCCGCACCGCGACGACCGCGCCGCCCCTGCTCGGCGAGCACGACGCAACCGTGCGAGCCTGGCTCTCGCGCCCCGCGACCGACGAAGGAGCCCCATGACGACCGACCTGCTCGACATCGAGTCGCTGCTCAGCGACGAGGAGCGCGCGACGCGCGCGCGGGTGCGGGCCCTCGTCGATCGCGAGATCCGCCCCCACATCGCCGAGTGGTTCGAGCGGGCCGTCTTCCCGCGCGAGCTCGTGCCGGTGCTCGGCGAGGCGGGCCTGCTCGGCATGCACCTGACCGGCTACGGCTGCGCGGGCCGCGGCGCCGTCGAGTACGGCATCGCGATGCAGGAGCTCGAGGCGGGCGACAGCGGCATCCGCACGTTCGTCTCGGTGCAGGGCTCGCTCGCGATGTCGGCGATCGCGAAGCACGGCTCCGAGGCGCAGCGCGAGGCGTGGCTGCCGCGCATGGCGCGCGGTGAGGCGATCGGCTGCTTCGGCCTCACCGAGCCGGATGCGGGGAGCGACCCGGGCGCGATGCGCACGTTCGCGAGGCGCGACGGCGACGACTGGGTCATCGACGGCGCGAAGCGGTGGATCGGGCTCGCCTCGATCGCCGACGTCGCGGTGATCTGGGCGCGGACGGAGGAGGGCGTGCGCGGCTTCCTCGTCGAGACGGACTCCCCCGGCTTCACCGCGACCGCCATCGAGCCGAAGCTGTCGATGCGCGCGTCGATCCAGTGCGACATCGCGCTCGAGGGCGTGCGCGTGCCGGAGTCGATGCGGCTCCCGGAGGCGCGCGGGCTGCGGGCGCCGTTCGAGTGCTTGAACGAGGCGCGGTTCGGCATCGCGTGGGGCGCGCTCGGCGCGGGACGCGATGCGCTCGAGCAGGCGCTCGCCTATGCGGCCGAGCGCGAGGTGTTCGGCAAGCCGCTCGCGGCGATGCAGCTGACGCAGGCGCGGCTCGCCGAGATGGCGCTCTCGCTGCAGCAGGCGCAGCTGCTCGCGCTGCACCTCGGCCGGCGCAAGGAGGCCGGCCTCCTGCGCCCGCACGAGATCTCGATGGGGAAGCTCGCCTCGGTGCGGGCGGCGATCGATGTCGCGCGGGAGGCGCGGGCGCTGCTCGGCGGCAACGGTGTCTCGCTCGAGCACTCGCCGATGCGGCACGCCGCGAACCTCGAGAGCGTGCGCACGTACGAGGGCACCGACGAGGTGCACACGCTCGTGATCGGGCATGCGCTCACGGGGATCAGCGCCTTCCGGGGCTGACGCCCTCGTCGCAGGGTCAGAGCGACGCGATGAGGAGCACCGCCGCGACGAGCGCGACGAGGCCGCCGGCGATCGTGCCGAGCAGCGCCGGCCAGACGTGCTTCGCGCGTCCGCGCGCGTGCCGCCGGATGCCGACGAGGCCGACGCCGACCGCCGCGAGCGCCACGATGAGCGACACGAGGTCGCCCACCATCGGCAGCGCGAGGCATGCGAGCGCGATGATGCCGAGCGCGAGCGCGCTCTCGCCAGAGGCGTCGTGCCCCGGATGCTCCTCGCTCAGCGCTGCACGTCCTGCACGTGGTGCTCGAGATCGTGCAGGGCGTACACGAGCAGCGTCTCGACCGTGAACGACGAGCCGTTGGAGCGCGTGCCGGCGCGGTCCCACGCGTCGGAGGGCACCGCATCCGCCGCGTTCGCGAGCTCCGCTGCCGCCAGGTCGAGCTCGACCGCGACGTGCTCGGGCTCCTGGCTCGCGTAGTCGCCGTCGATCGCGGCCTGATCCTGGTCCCAGTTCGCGAACTCCGGGCCGTCCTCGGTGAGCATCTGGTCGAGCCGCGAGCGCATCACCGTGCAGACGTCGCGCACGTGCGCCGCGTACTCGAGCGGCGACCACGTCGAGTCGTCGGGCCGCTCGGTCACCGCGTCGCCGTGCAGCCGCGCGTGCATCGCGGCCGCGGCGTCGCGGATGCGCGGGCCGAGCTCGCCGCGCTCGGCGAGCGCGGGGTCGAAGCCGCACTCGGGGCACCGCTCGCGCAGCACCCAGGTCCAGTCCTTCGTGTCGGGCTCGATCGGCATGGTCCCACTGTGGCACGCCGATGCCGCGGCGCGGCGGATCATCCCGAGGGATGACGATCCGTCGACCTCGGGCGGACGCGGCGGATGCGCGCCGATTCCTACCGTCGGAGCATGGAGATCTTCGACCTGCTGTTCGTCGCCGCCGACCTCGCGCTCGCCGCCCTCGCGATCGCCGCCGCCACGATCCTCGCGGTCGGCGGCGCCGTCATCGTGACGGCGTGGGGCGCCGGCGAGCTCGTGCGCCGCACGCGGCGCCACTGACGCGACCGCACGCATGTTGCGGGGCCTCGAGCCGCCCCGTAAGGTATTCCTGAACGATCGGTCACTAATTCACGACCGCATCCGGTGTCACGACGACGGAGTCAGGAGCCCCCAGTGCCCGAGGCCTTCCTCATCGGCGGAGCACGCACCCCGGTCGGCCGCTACGGCGGCGCGCTCGCGGACGTGCGGCCCGACGACCTCGCGGCGCTCGTCGTCGCCGAGGCGATCGCGCGCGCCGACATCCCCGCCCACGCGATCGACGAGGTCATCCTCGGTGCCGCGAACCAGGCCGGCGAGGACAACCGCAACGTCGCGCGCATGTCGGTGCTGCTCGCGGGCCTGCCCGACGACATCCCGGGCATCACCGTCAACCGCCTGTGCGCATCCGGCATGTCGGCCGTCATCATGGCCTCGCAGATGGTGAAGGCGGGCGACGCCGACATCGTCGTCGCGGGCGGCGTCGAGTCGATGACCCGCGCCCCGTGGGTGCAGGCGAAGCCCGAGCGCGCATGGGCGAAGCCCGGCGAGGCGTACGACACGTCGATCGGCTGGCGCTTCCCCAACCCCAAGCTCGTCGCGCGCGACAAGGCGACGTTCGCGATGCCCGAGACGGCCGAGGAGGTCGCCCGCGTCGACGGCATCACGCGCGAGGAGGCCGACGAGTTCGCGCTCCGCTCGCAGCAGCGCGCGATCGCGGCGATCGACGAGGGCCGCTTCGAGGCCGAGATCGTCGCGGTGCCGACGCGCGGCGGCGAAGTCTCCGTGGACGAGCAGCCGCGCCGCGACACGAGCCTCGAGCGGCTCGCGGCCCTCAAGCCCGTCGTGGGCGGCGGCTCGGTCGTCACCGCAGGCAACAGCTCGTCGCTCAACGACGGCGCCTCGGCGATCGTGGTCGCGAGCGAGGCCGCGGTGGAGCGCTTCGGCCTCGCGCCCCGCGCGCGCATCGTGGGCGGTGCGAGCGCCGGCATCGCCCCCGAGATCATGGGCCTCGGCCCCGTGCCCGCGACCGAGAAGCTGCTCGCGCGCACGGGCTACTCGGTCGACGACATCGGCGCGATCGAGCTCAACGAGGCGTTCGCGACCCAGTCGATCGGCACCATCCGCCGGCTCGGCCTCGACGACGCCATCGTCAACGCCGACGGCGGTGCGATCGCGCTCGGCCACCCGCTCGGCTCCTCCGGCTCGCGCCTCATCGTGACGCTGCTCGGCCGCATGGAGCGCGAGCAGGCCGAGATCGGCCTCGCGACGATGTGCGTGGGCGTCGGCCAGGGCACCGCGATCCTGCTGGAGCGCGCGTGAGCGGCGCCGCGACTCGAGCCATCTTCAACCGGGCAGCCGGTTGGGCGAGCCGATATGCGTCGCGCCCCACCGGCTATCCGGTTGAAGATCCCTCGGTCGAGGGGGTGCGGCGATGAGCGAGTCGCTGCGCGTCGAGGACCGCGGCGCCTTCGTGCTCGCGACCCTCGACCGGCCCGAGAAGCGCAACGCGATCGACCAGGACCTCGTGGATGTCCTCCACGCGCTGTGCGCGCGGCTCGAGGTCGAGCGCCGCACGCTCGTCATCGCCGGCTCCGGCGGCACGTTCGCGGCGGGCGCCGACATCGCGCAGCTGCGCGAGCGGCGCGCGACCGACGCCCTCAAGGGCATCAACACCCGCTGCTTCCAGCGCATCCGGGCCCTGCCGATGCCGGTCATCGCCGTGCTCGACGGCTACGCGCTCGGCGGCGGCGCCGAGCTGGCCTACGCCGCCGACATCCGCATCGGCACCCCGAGCCTCAAGATCGGCAACCCCGAGACCGGCCTCGGCATCATCGCCGCGGCGGGCGCGACCTGGCGGCTCAAGGAGATCGTGGGCGACGCGCTCGCGAGCGAGATGCTGCTCACCGGCCGCATCCTCGGCGCCGACGAGGCGCTCGCCGCAGGGCTCGTGAGCACCATCGTCGAGTCGCACGCGGCGCTCGAGCACGCCGCGACGATCGCCGATCGCATCGCGACGCTCGACCCGGCCGCGACGCAGGCGACGAAGCGCGCCCTGCTCGCGCCCGCGAGCGCGCACCCCGAGATCGAGCTCGCCGAGCAGGCGGTGCTCTTCGAGAGCCCCGAGAAGCAGCGGCGCATGACCGAGTTCCTCGAGCGCCGCGGCGCGAGGCGAGCGACGGAGGAGTCCCGATGACCGATGTGACCGAGGCCGTCGCCCCTGACGGGCGACCGGGGCCCGACGACACCGACGCGCAGGTGGGCGCGGGCGCCCCCGAGCGCGTCGGCGTGCTCGGCGGCGGGCGCATGGGCGCGGGCATCGCGCACGCCTTCGTGCTCGCGGGCAGCGACGTCATCGTCGTCGAGCGCGACCCCGCCGCCGCGAGCGCCGCCCAGGACCGCGTCGCCCAGAGCCTCCGCAAGAGCGTCGAGCGCGGCTGGGCAGAGCCGCTCGACGAGCTCGAGGGGCGCTTGCGCGTCGCGGTCGAGGCGAGCGCGTTCGTCGACTGCGACCTCGTGATCGAGGCGGTGCCCGAGGACGAGGCACTGAAGGCGGATGCGCTCGCGCGCGTCGAGGCGGTCCTGTCGCCTAGCGCCTCGCTCGCGAGCAACACGTCGTCGATCTCGATCGACCGCCTCGCGGCGGCGCTGTCGCGCCCCGAGCGGTTCCTCGGGCTCCACTTCTTCAACCCGGTGCCTGCGTCCGCCCTCGTCGAGATCGTGCTCGGCGAGCGCACCGACCCGGCGCTCGCGAACGACGCCCGCGCGTGGGTCGAGGCGATCGGGAAGACGCCCGTGACGGTGCACGACGCGCCGGGCTTCGCGTCGAGCCGGCTCGGCGTCGCGATCGGGCTCGAGGCGATCCGCATGGTCGAGGAGGGCGTCGCGAGCCCGGGCGACATCGACCTCGCGATGGAGCTCGGCTACAAGCACCCCGTGGGGCCGCTGCGCACGACCGACATCGTCGGGCTCGACGTGCGCCTCGGCATCGCCGAGCAGCTGCACCGCGAGCTCGGCGAGCGCTTCGCGCCGCCGCAGCTGCTGCGCGACATGGTCGCCGAGGGCCGGCTCGGCAAGAAGAGCGGCCGCGGCTTCTACGACTGGACCTGACCCCCGCTGGTCGAGCAGCCGCCGCAAGCGGCGCATCGAGACCACCCGCGACAACCGAACACACTGCACTCCGTCTCGATGCGGCCCTTCCGGCCTACTCGACGAACGGGGAGGAGAGGATCGACGATGACCGACACGATGACCCGCACCCGACTGCTGCCGAGCTACGTGCAGGACGCCTGGTGGGAGCCCGCGAGCGACGAGGGCGCCGCTGTCGTGCGCGACGCCTCGACCGGCGAGGAGGTCGCGCGCGTCTCGACCACCGGGCTCGACCTACCGGGCGCGCTCGAGCACGCCCGCACCGTCGGCCAGCACTCGCTCGCGCCGCTCACGTTCCACGAGCGCGCGATCCTGCTCAAGCAGATGGCGCTCGCGCTCACCGAGCGCAAGAGCGAGCTCTACGAGCTCTCGAGCCGCACGGGCGCGACGAAGCACGACTCCTGGGTCGACATCGACGGCGGCATCGGCGTGCTCTTCACCTACTCGTCGAAGGGCCGCCGCGAGATGCCGCAGTCGACGATCTACCTCGACGGCCCGGTCGAGCAGCTCTCGAAGGACGGCTCCTTCCTCGCCCGCCACATCTGCACGACCCTGCCGGGCGTCGCGGTGCAGATCAACGCGTTCAACTTCCCCGTCTGGGGGCCGCTCGAGAAGCTCGCGCCCGCGTTCCTCGCCGGCATGCCGACGCTCATCAAGCCCGCGACCCCGACCGGCTACGTCACTGAGCACATGGTGCGGATCCTCGTCGAGTCGGGGCTCCTCCCCGCCGGCGCGATCCAGCTCGTCTCGGGCTCGGCGCGCGACCTGCTCGACCACCTCCGGCTCGGCGACACCGTGAGCTTCACCGGCTCGGCGGCGACGGCCGCGAGCCTGCGGCTGCACGACGCCGTGCAGACGGGCGGCGTGCGCTTCACGGTCGAGACCGACTCGATCAACGCATCCGTGCTCGGCCCCGACGCCGAGCCCGGCACCCCCGAGTTCGACGCCTTCGTGCGCGGCCTCGTGAGCGAGATGACGTCGAAGGCGGGCCAGAAGTGCACGGCGATCCGCCGCGCGCTCGTGCCGTCGGGCATGACGGATGCGGTGGCCGAGGCCGTGCGCGAGCGGATCGTCGCGAAGGTGGTCGTCGGCGACCCGCGCGCCGAGGGCGTCACGATGGGCCCGCTCGCCTCGCTCGAGCAGCGCGACGAGGTGCTCGGGCAGGTCATGAAGCTGCGCGAGGGCGGCGGCCAGATCGTCGTCGGCGGCGACGCGGGCGAGGTGCGCCTCGCCGACGGCTCGATGGGCCTCGCCGAGGGCGGCGCGTTCGTCGCGCCGACGCTGCTCGCGTTCCGCGACGCCGAGGCCGATGCGCTGCACGACACCGAGGCGTTCGGCCCGGTCTCGTCGCTCGTCGAGTACAGCTCGCCCGAGCAGGCCGCCGAGATCGTCGCGCGCGGCGGCGGCTCGCTCGTCACCTCCGTCGCCTCGCACGACCCGGTGTTCGTGGCAGAGCTCACCCGCCGCATCGCGCCGCACAACGGCCGCGTGCTGCTGCTCGACCGCGACGACATGCGCGCCTCGACCGGGCACGGCTCGCCGCTGCCGATGCTCGTGCACGGCGGTCCCGGCCGCGCGGGCGGCGGCGAGGAGCTCGGCGGCATCCGCTCGGTGCTCCACTACATGCAGCGCACCGCGATCCAGGGCTCGCCGACGATGCTCACGGCGCTCACGGGCGTCTGGCACCAGGGGGCTCCGGCCTCGACCGAGGCGCCGCATCCGTTCCGGAAGTCGCTCGCCGAGCTCAAGGTCGGCGACCAGGTCGTCTCGGAGCGGCGCGAGATCTCGCTCGACGACATCGAGCACTTCGCCGAGTTCACGGGCGACAAGTTCTACGCGCACATGGACCAGGCGGCGGCCGAGGCGAACCCGTTCTTCCCCGGCCGGGTCGCGCACGGCTACCTGCTGCTGTCGTTCGCGGCGGGCCTGTTCGTCGAGCCGGCGCCGGGCCCCGTGCTCGCGAACACGGGCCTCGACAACCTGCGCTTCATGACGCCCGTCTCCCCCGGCGACTCGCTGCGCGTGACGCTCACGGCGAAGCAGATCACGCCGCGCGAGACCGACCCGTACGGCGAGGTGCGATGGGATGCGGTGCTCACGAACCAGGACGACGAGGTCGTCGCGCAGTACGACCTGCTCACCTACGTCGCCAAGACGCAGGAGGACGCCTCGAACCCGCCGGTCGCCTCAGCCTGATCGGCCGCCGACGCGGCGAGCGCCCCAGCACCTCGCGTGCTGGGGCGCTCTGCGCGTGGTGGCTACTCGGCGGGCAGCACGAGCTGCTGGCCGGCCATGATGAGGTCGGGGTCCGTCAGCGCGTCCTGGTTGACGGCGAAGATGCCGAGCCAGCCGCTCTCGACGCCCTGCGCCTCGGCGATCTCGAAGAGCGTGTCGCCCGGCACGACCTCGTAGGTCTCGTCGCCCGGCTGCACGTCGGGCAGCTGCAGGGCGGCGGGAGCCGCCTGCGCGGGAGCGGGCTGCTCGGCAGGCGCCTGCTGCGCCGGCGCCGCCTGAGCCTGCTGCTGGGCAGGCTGCGCCTGCTGCGCGGGCTGCGGGGCAGCCGCTCGCGGCTCGGCCGCCCCGCTCGCGCCGATGCGCGCCGAGCACGTCGGCCACGCGCCCCAGCCCTGGCCGGCGAGCGTGTTCTCGGCGACGCGGATCTGCTCCGCGCGCGACGCGTCGGCCGGGTTGCCCGTGCCGCCGTAGGCCTGCCAGGTCGAGAGCGAGAACTGCAGGCCGCCGTAGTAGCCGTTGCCCGTGTCGATCGACCAGTTGCCGCCCGACTCGCACTGCGCGAGGGCGTCCCAGGTGGAGTCGGGTGCCGCGTTCGCCGCGGTGGGCACGAGGACGGCGCCCGCGACGGTCGCGATGCCGGTGGCGACGATCCCGCCGATGGCGCGCTTCGAACGGCGCGCGCGAGTGGTGGTGTGCTGCTTGGTCACGATGAACTCCGCGGTCCCGTCTGGCGGCGCTCAGCGCGCGCGACCGCCCGACCGGTGCAATTGGATTCGATGGCGCGAGGGCTCTCGGGGCGGACACGACGGCTGCCCTTCGCGGTTCGTCGGTCGACACTACGCGAAGATCACGGTTTGGTAACGAATTCCGCTGACTGCGAACGCCGGTGCTCGAGCTCGCGTCGCCGTGCCGGGCCCGGCGTGGACAGGCGATACATTCACCGAGCGGTGAGTGCCGCGAAGAAGTTATCGCGCAACGCTACAGCGACGCCGGGTCGCGCAAGCCCGTCCGCACGAGCTCGAGCACCGAGTCGGCGAGCTGCTCGGGCGTGATCGAGCCGCCGGGGCGGTACCACTCGACGATCGAGTTGACCATGCCGAACGTGAGCCGCTCGGCGATGCGCGGGTCCATGTCGGCGCGCAGCGTGCCCTCGTCGCGCGAGAGCTCGAAGAGCGCGCGCAGCTTGCGGTCGAACTCGCGCCGCCGGCGCATCGCCTCGAGCTCGATCGGGGTGTTGCCGCGCAGTCGCAGCAGCAGCGTCACGAACGGCATCTGCTCGCACAGCACGAGCACCGCGCCGCGCACGACGTGACGGATGCGGCTGACGACCGGCCCCGTCGTCGCCTCCGGCGACTCGAAGACCGCCTCGAGCGCGTCGAGGGCGCGGCCGAGCGCGACCTCGAGCATCTGCTCCTTCGACGCGAAGTGGTGGTAGATCGCCGACTTCGACAGCCCGAGCTTCTCGGCGATCGAGCCGAGCGAGGCGGCGTCGTAGCCGCGCTCGTTGAAGACCTCGACGACGACCTCGAGCATCGAGTCGCGGTCGTAGCCGGGGCGGCCGCGGCGGGCGGGCTCGGTGGCGGTGGTCATCTCACCAGTCTTCCAGCCCGAACCGGACAGGGTCTCGGTACGCGAGCGGGCTGCGCCCGCCCGCTACTCGACCTTGCGCGCTGCGGGCTCACGGCGGTGAGCCCTACGCGCGCAAGTCGTAGACGCGCTTGTACTTGCCCTCCGAGCGAGGCAGCGAGCCGGCCGGCACGACCTCGACGCCGACCGAGGTGCCGATGTGCTCCTTCACGCGCTCGCGCAGGATCGCCGCGGCGGCCTTCGACGCCTCCTCGCCGACATCGGGCATGCACTCGATCTTCACCGTGAGCGCATCCATGCGCCCGGCCTTCGTCAGCTCGAGCACGAAGTGCGGCGTGAGGTGCTCGATCGCGAGCACGATCTCCTCGATCTGCGTCGGGAAGAGGTTGACGCCGCGCAGGATGATCATGTCGTCGTTGCGGCCGGTGATCTTCTCGATGCGGCGCATCGTCGGCGACGCCGAGCCGGGCAGCAGCCGCGTGAGGTCGCGCGTGCGGTAGCGGATGACGGGGAACGCCGTCTTCGTGAGCGACGTGAAGACGAGCTCGCCCATCTCGCCGTCGGCGACCGGCTCGGCCGTCTCGGCGTCGATGATCTCGGGCAGGAAGTGGTCCTCCCAGATCGTCGGGCCGTCCTTCGTCGAGGCGAACTCGCTGCCGACGCCCGGCCCCATGACCTCCGAGAGGCCGTAGATGTCGACCGCGACGATCCCCATCCGCCGCTCGAGCTCGAGCCGCATCTCGTTCGTCCACGGCTCGGCGCCGCAGATCGCGACCTTGAGCGTCGTCTCGCGAGGGTCGAGCCCGGCCTCCTCGAACGCATCCGCGATCGTCAGCAGGTAGGACGGCGTGCACATGATCGCGTCGGGCTCGAAGTCGCGGATGAGCTGCACCTGGCGCGCCGTCTGCCCGCCAGAGACGGGGATGACGGTGCAGCCGAGTCGCTCGATGCCCGAGTGGGCGCCGAGGCCGCCGGTGAAGAGGCCGTAGCCGTAGGCGTTGTGCACCTTCCAGCCCGGCTGCACGCCCGCGGCGCGCAGGCTCCGCGCGACGACCTCGGCCCAGTTGCCGAGGTCGTCCTGCGTGTAGCCGACGACCGTCGGGCGCCCGGTCGTTCCGGAGGAGGCGTGGATGCGCACCACCTGCTCCATCGGCACCGCGAACATGCCGAAGGGATAGGCCTGCCGCAGGTCCTCCTTCGTCGTGAAGGGCAGCTTCGACAGGTCGTCGAGCGAGCGGATGTCGTCAGGGCTGACCCCGGCGTCGTCGAGCTTCGCGCGGTAGGTCGGCACGTTGTCGTACGCGTGGCGCACGGTCTGCTGCAGCCGCTCGAGCTGCAGGGCGCGCAACTCGTCGAGCGAGAGGCGCTCGCCGGCGTCGCGGAGGTCGGCGGATGCGGTGGTCTGGTCGAGCATCGTTGCTCCTGTTCGTTCCTCGGACATCGAGTAGGCCCGAAGGGCCGTATCGAGATGATCAGGGGGTCTGGTCTCGATGCACCGGCCTGCGGCCGGCTGCTCGACCAGCGGGTCGGGTGGGCGGGGGTGGGGTCAGGCGGGGCCGCCGGCGCCCGCGGGCGTCGAGGGCGCGGGGCGGGAGGTGCCGAACGAGCGGCCGCGGAACTCGGCGACCGTCTCGCCCGTCTCGTCGACGATCGACACGTCGTAGAGGCCGTTGCGGCCCGAGCGCCAGCGGCGCTCGGCGGTCGCGGTGAGGGTCTGGCCCGCGTGCGTCGCCTTCGCGAAGGTGATGTCGGCGCCGGAGGCGACCGTCACCGTGGCGTCCTCGTTGCACGCGTAGGCGAACGCGGTGTCGGCGAGGGTGAAGACGAGCCCGCCGTGGGTGATGCCGAAGCCGTTCACCATCGCCTCGGTGATCTCCATCGTGAGCACGGCGCGGCCGCGCTCGAGCTCGGCGATCTCGATGCCGAAGGCCTCCTTGGCGCGATCGGTCTCGGCCATGATCGTGGCGAGCCACGTCTCGTCCCGCGTGATCTCGGGGTTCCGCGTCTCCAGCATGCGCGCTCCATTGCGTCGTCCGGCGAGGTCCGGCGCACCCGTTGCAGGTCCGCCGCACCCGAGTCTATACTTACTGAACGTTCGGTCACTAATTCGGATCGAGCCGGCCGGGAACGAACCGACGAGACGGAGTCGACGATGACGCTCACCGCACCCGACGCATCCGCCCTGCACCCCGACGACGACGTCGCGGAGCTGCAGGCCCGCTTCGACGCGATCATCGAGGCCGACCAGCGCATCGAGCCGCGCGACTGGATGCCCGAGGCGTACCGCAAGACGCTCATCCGGCAGATCTCGCAGCACGCGCACTCCGAGATCATCGGCATGCAGCCCGAGGGCAACTGGATCTCGCGCGCGCCGAGCCTCAAGCGCAAGGCGATCCTGATGGCGAAGGTGCAGGACGAGGCTGGGCACGGGCTCTACCTCTACTCCGCCGCGCAGACGCTCGGCATCAGCCGCGACGAGATGACCGAGCAGCTCATCACCTCGCGCGCCCGCTACTCGTCGATCTTCAACTACCCGACGCCGACGTGGGCCGACATGGGCGCGATCGGCTGGCTCGTCGACGGCGCCGCGATCTGCAACCAGGTGCCGCTGTGCCGCGCCTCGTACGGCCCCTACGGCCGCGCGATGGTGCGCATCTGCAAGGAGGAGTCGTTCCACCAGCGGCAGGGCTTCGAGATCCTGCTCGAGCTGAGCCAGGGCACCCCCGAGCAGCACGAGATGGCCCAGGACGCGGTGAACCGCTGGTACTGGCCCTCGCTCATGATGTTCGGCCCGCCCGACGACGAGTCGCCCAACTCGGCGCAGTCGATGGCGTGGAAGATCAAGCGCTTCTCGAACGACGAGCTGCGCCAGCGCTTCGTCGGCATGCTCGTGCCGCAGGCCGAGGTGCTCGGGCTCACACTGCCCGACCCGAACCTCCGCTGGAACGACGAGACGGGCCAGTGGGACATGTCGGAGATCGACTGGACCGAGTTCAACGAGGTGCTCGCGGGCCGCGGGCCGGCGAATGCGCAGCGCATCCAGCACCGCCGCGAGGCGCACGAGCAGGGCGCCTGGGTGCGCGAGGCCGCCGCGGCATACGCCGAGAAGCAGGCGGCGAAGCAGCGCCAGGCCGCCTGACCCCTTTCCCTTGCTCGAGCAGCCGGCCGCAGGCCGGCGCATCGAGACCACCCCGACTGACAGAGGAGACGACGATGTCCACCCCCGGAGACGTGGCAGGCGAGGGCTGGCCGCTGTACGAGGTGTTCGTGCGCGCCAACCGAGGCCTGAGCCACGTGCACGTCGGCTCGCTGCACGCGCCCGACGACGAGATGGCGCTGCGCAACGCGCGCGACCTCTACACGCGCCGCAACGAGGGCGTGTCGGTGTGGGTCGTGCGCTCGAGCGCGATCACGACGAGCGATCCCGACCTGAAGGGCGCGTTCTTCGAGAGCCCTGCGGGCAAGAACTACCGCCACGCGAAGTACTACGAGAAGAGCGCGGAGGTGCCGCACCTGTGAACGCCCAGCTCAACGACGCGGAGCTCGCCGAGTCCGCGAAGGCGGCCCAGCCCGCTCCCGCGACGACCAAGCGCGACGCCGCGTCGATCGCGGCGCTGCACGAGGCGGAGGCCGCCGACGTGCACGTCTCGGTCGACGACGTCGACCTCGCGGCCGAGCTGACGGGGGCGGATGCGTCCACGATGGCGAGCCCGGACGTCGCGGAGTACGCGATGCGGCTCGGCGACGACGCGCTCATCCTCTCGCAGCGGCTCGGCTGGTGGATCTCGCGCGCGCCCGAGCTCGAGGAGGACATGGCGCTCGGCAACATCGCGCTCGACCTGCTCGGGCACGCCCGCAGCCTCCTGCACTACGCCGGCACCGCGACCGGTCGCTCCGAGGACGACCTCGCCTACTGGCGCGACGAGCACGAGTTCCGCTGCGCGTGGCTCTTCGAGCAGCCGAACGGCGACTTCGCGCACACGATCGCGCGCGGGCTCATCGCCGCGATCTACATGCAGGAGCTCTACACCGCGCTGTCGGCGTCGACGGATGCGTCGCTCGCGGCGATCGCGGCGAAGTCGGTCAAGGAGGTCGCCTACCACCGCGACCACGCCGTGCAGTGGACCCTGCGCCTCGCGGGCGGCACCGAGGAGTCCCGCGCGCGGATGCTCGTCGCCCTCACCGACACGTGGCCCTACATCGACGAGCTCTTCCGCGACGACGAGCTGCACGAGCGGCTCGGCGACGCCGCGCCGCTCCCCTCGAGCCTGCGCGCGGGATTCGACGAGATCTGGTCCGCCGTGCTTGCCGAGGCTGAGATCGCGGAGGCCGACTTCGTGAACCCGAAGATCGGGCAGTCCTCCGGCGGCGGCCGCTTCGGCAACCACTCGACGCACCTCGGCCCGCTGCTCGCTGAGATGCAGGTGCTCGCGCGCCGCCACCCGGGAGCGACGTGGTGACGATGGCTCCCTCCCCCGCTCATCGAGTAGGCCCGCAGGGCCGCATCGAGATGCCCGCGCCCGATCTCGATACGCCGGCCTCCGGCCGGCTACTCGATCACCGAGTGGAAGAGGCGCGCCGCGTCGCGGCCGCCGTCGTCGACCCCGAGGTGCCGGTCCTCACGATCGACGACCTCGGCGTGCTCCGCGAGGTGCGGCTCGAGGGTGGCACGATCGTCGTGACGCTCACGCCCACCTACTCCGGCTGCCCCGCGATCGACCAGATGCGCGACGACGTGCTGCTCGCGCTCACGGCGGAGGGCTTCGACGACGTGCGCGTCGACTTCACGCTCTCCCCCGCGTGGACGACGGATTGGATGAGCGAGGCCGGCAAGGCGAAGCTCGAGGAGTACGGCATCGCCCCGCCGACGCACCGCGCGGGCGAGCGCTCCGGCCCGATCCCGCTCTCGCTCGGCGTGAAGTGCCCCCGCTGCGGGAGCCTGCGCACCCGGGAGGTGTCGCGCTTCGGCTCGACCGCGTGCAAGAGCCACTTCGAGTGCCTCGCGTGCCTCGAGCCCTTCGACCACTTCAAGGTGCACTGACGTGGCGGCGATCAACCTGGGCTCGACGGGGCTCGGCTCGTCGACCTCGCGCAAGCGCGCCCGCTTCCACGAGCTCGAGGTCGCCGAGGTGCGGCCGCTCACCGCCGACTCGGTCGAGGTGACGTTCGCGGTGCCCGAGGCGCTGCACGACGACTTCGGCTACGTCGCCGGCCAGCACCTCGCGCTGCGGAAGACGATCGACGGGCAGGAGCTGCGCCGCTCCTACTCGATCTGCCGACCGCCGACCCCCGGCTCGATCGCGGTCGCGATCAAGCGCGACCTCGGCGGCCGCTTCTCGACGTGGGCGAACAGCGAGCTGCGGCCCGGCGACCGCATCGACGTGATGGTGCCGCAGGGCACCTTCACCTCGGCGCTCGAGCGGGTCGACGGCGCGCACGTCGTCGGCATCGCGGCCGGCTCGGGCATCACCCCGATGATGGCGCTCGCGCACGAGGTGCTCGCGCGCTCCGAGACGTCGACGTTCTCGCTCGTGTACTCCAACCGCTCGACCCTCGACGTCATGTTCATCGAGGAGCTCGCCGACCTCAAGGACCGCTACCCCGCGCGGCTCGCGCTCCACCACGTGCTCTCGCGCGAGCAGCGCGCGGCGCCGCTCATGTCGGGCCGCATCGACCAGGAGCGGCTCGAGCGCATCCTGACCGACCTCATCCGACCCGAGAGCGTCGACGAGTGGTTCCTGTGCGGGCCGTTCGAGCTCGTGCAGCTGTGCCGCGACGTGCTCGAGGCGAAGGGGGTCGATGCGGCGCACGTGCGCTTCGAGCTGTTCACGACCGGTCGCCCGGACGACGCCGGCGGCGACCGCGGCCGGCCCGTGCAGGTCGAGGCGGGCGAGCAGACGTGGACGCTCGACTTCACGCTCGACGGGCAGTCGACGCAAGTGGAGAGCCCGATCGCGGCGCGCGAGTCGATCCTCAACGCGGCGCTGCGCGTGCGACCCGACGTGCCGTTCGCGTGCGCGGGCGGCGTGTGCGGCACGTGCCGCGCGAAGGTCGTCTCGGGCAGCGTGCACATGACGGAGAACTACGCGCTCGAACCGGACGAGCTCGAGCGCGGCTACGTGCTCACGTGCCAGTCGCATCCGCAGCGCGATACCGCCCGCGTCGTGGTCGACTACGACGTCTGAGCCTCCCCCGCTGGTCGAGTAGCGTCCGGAGGACGCGCATCGAGACCCCTGCCCCTCCCCCGCTGGTCGAGTAGCGTCCGGAGGACGCGCATCGAGACCCCGCCGACACGTCTCGATACGGCCCTCCGGGCCTACTCGACGACCGAAGACCGGACGAAGGAGTCCCCATGATCGAGCTGACCATCGCCGACGGCATCGCCGAGGTGGTGCTGAACGCGCCCGCGAAGCGCAACGCCCTCGACCCATCCGCGCTCTCGGAGCTCTCGGATGCGTACGCCGAGGCCGAGCGCGCGGGCGTGCGAGCGCTCGTCCTCCGCGGCGAGGGGAAGGTCTTCTGCGCCGGCCGCGACATCTCGGGCGTCGACCCGCGCACCGACGACGTGACGGGGTTCCTGCACGAGCAGGTGCAGCCGCTGCTACAGCGGATGTCGGCGTTCCCCGCTCCGACGTTCGCGGCGGCGCACGGCGCCGCGCTCGGCGTGGGCCTCGGCCTGCTGGTCGCGACGGACGTCGTCTACGTCGCCGAGTCGACGAAGATCGGCAGTCCCTTCGCAGCCCTCGGCGCGACGCTCGACTCGGGGGGCCACGCGCTCTTCTTCGAGCGGCTCGGCGCGCACCGCACGCTCGACCTCATCTACTCGGGCCGACTCATGACGGGGGCCGAGGCGGTCGCCGCGGGTCTCTTCTCGCAGGTCTTCCCCGACGACGCCGTGCTCGAGGCGACACGCGCGGCCGCGCGCCACGCGGCGCAGGGCCCGACCCTCGCCTACATCGCCTCGAAGGAGCTCATCCGGGGTCTGCGCGACGAGCGGCTGGGCCTGTGGCAATCGATGGGCGGCGAGAGCGCGGCGCAAGCGGCGCTCGCGCAGACCGCCGACTACCGCGAGGGCTTCGCGGCGTTCCAGCAGAAGCGCACGCCGACGTTCACCGGCCGCGACTGAGGCGCAGACCGGCCGAACGTTCCGCGAGGTGCCTCACTGAGAAGTGAGCG
>NZ_ASHR01000006.1 GCF_000400485.1 Agrococcus pavilionensis RW1 | reverse complement strand
GTTCGTGATCGACTGCTTCTCACGCGCGATCGTCGGCTGGCAGGCCGCGACCACGAAGACGACGCCGTTGGTGACCACGGCGCTGCGGATGGGCCTGTGGCGGCGCGACCGAGCCGGCCGCCCGGCGCTCGACGGACTGGTCCATCACAGCGATGCCGGGTCTCAATTCACGTCCGTGAGCTTCGCCGAGACGCTCGCCCTGGAGGGCATCGCTGCGTCGATCGGCTCGATCGGCGACGCGTATGACAATGCCCTCGCCGAGTCGACGATCGGGCTGTTCAAGACCGAAGCGATTCGCGACGACTCGCCCTTCCGGACCGGTCCGCTCAAGCAGCTGGAGGACGTCGAATGGGTCACCGCTGAATGGGTCGACTGGTACAACGCCAGGCGCCTGCATTCCACCCTCGGCGACGTCCCTCCCGAGGAGTTCGAGGCCGCGTACTACGCTGACCTCGAAACGCCATCACACCCGGTGCTGGCACCCGCATAGGAGCGGCAGAGAACCGGGGACGGTTCACCGAGCTTGATCCGGGCGAGCATTCGCGCGAAGTCCGGTCGCTTCTTGTCGAGGTAGGCGGACGTGTCGTTGTCCAAGAAAACGTCGGGTTCGGCAACGTCCAGGCCCAGCCGGGCGCACAGCGAGAGGCAGTCGTCTCGCTGTCGCTCGACCCCGGCCTCCTCCCCGGTGCGGTCCTCGCTGATCCTCAGATAGACCAGCACCTGCTCCGTAATCGTCCCGGTGCTGCTCGTTGTTGCCCTAGAGAGCATGACGACCGCCCCGATCGGAGCCCTGCCTCAAGGACACATCGAAGGGGCATCGCGCCAGTGCGCGAAGCACCTCCTTCGAGGACCGATCGACTGCCAGGCGGGTTGCCTGCAGCGTCGCTGCGACGACTAGGTTGTTCTCGCGGCAGTAACGCTCGATGGCTCGTCGCTGTGCTGTTGCATCCCCGCCAACGGCTCGCGCGCGGGCCACCCGCACGTACGCCACGACGTTCTTCTTGCGTTCGACATCCATGCCGATCACCTCCACTGACTAGGTGCGTCAGATACACCAAGTGGAGAAGACCACGCTGCTCGAGGCGATCGCCGCGGTCGTCGCTGCCGAGCCGGCGCCCGCGCCCGTCGCTGAGGTCACGCACCGCATCCGGGAGACCGCGATGCTGCCGCAGCGCATCCGCTTCGACGACGAGGACGCGACGCTCGTCGATGCCGTGCGCGAGACGGCGCCCGGCCGCTCGCCGCAGGATGTGCGGGCGCAGCTGGCCCGGTTCCTGTTCCGCGGCGCGCGCGCCGACCAGCGCGCGCGCGAGCTCTCGGGCGGAGAGCGGTTCCGGCTCGCGCTCGCCCGGCTGCTGCTCGCCGACCCGGCGCCGCAGCTGCTGCTGCTCGACGAGCCGACGAACTCGCTCGACCTCGACTCGACCGACCGGCTCGTCGAGGCGCTCGCCGCCCACCGCGGGGCGCTCATCGTCGCGAGCCACGACGAGGCCTTCCTCGAGCGGCTCGGCCTCACGCGCCGCTGGTCGATCGCCGACGGACGGCTGCTCGACCGCCCCGTCGACGCCGCCGGCGCGGCGCGGCGGTAGCGTGGGCGCTCGACGGCAGCAGGAGGCACACGATGCACACCGATCAGGGAGCGCTCGACGAGGCGGTGGCGAAGGGCTCGTTCACGGGCGTCGCGACGATCGACGTCGGCGACGAGCGCACGCTCGAGCTCGTCGCGGGTCACCTGCACCGCGCGCTCGGCGTGCCGATGCGTGCCGACGCGCGCATCGCGATCGCGAGCGGCGGCAAGGGCTTCACGGCGCTCGCGATCATGCGGCTCGTCGAGCGGGGCGAGCTGCGGCTCGATCAGCCCGTGCGCGAGCTGCTCGGCGACGACCTCCCGCTCATCGACGAGCGCGTGACGATCGAGCAGCTGCTCGGTCATGCCTCCGGCATCGGCGACTACCTCGACGAGGACTCCGACTGGGAGCCGGCCGACTACGTGCTGACGGTGCCCGCGCACTCGCTCACGACCGCCGAGGCGTTCCTGCCGATGCTCGACGGCCAGCCGCAGAAGTTCGCGCCCGGCGAGCGCTTCGCCTACTGCAACGGCGGCTACATGGTGCTCGCGATCGTGCTCGAGCGCGTCACGGGCGAGACCTACCACGACGCCGTGCGCCGACTCGTGCTCGAGCCGGCGGGGCTCGAGCGCACGGGCTTCCCGCCGCTCAACGCGCTGCCCGCCGACGCGGCGCGCGGCTACATCGACGACGAGGGCGACCTCGTCAACACCCTGCACCTGCCGATCCTCGGCAACGGCGACGGCGGCATCTTCACGACCGCCGACGACCTGCACCGCTTCTGGCTCGCGCTGCTCGACGGGCGGATCGTCGCCCGCGCGACCGTCGACGAGATGATCCGCCCGCGCCACGACGTGCCGGAGGAGGAGAAGCGCTACGGGCTCGGCTTCTGGCTCCACGGCACGCACGACGCGCTCATCCTCGAGGGCTGGGACGCGGGCGCCTCCTTCCGCTCGACGCACCTCGTCGCCGCCCGGACGACGGTGAGCGTGCTCGGCAACAGCTCCGAGGGCGGCTGGCGCCTCATCGGCGCGCTCGGCGACGCGGTCGACGCCGAGCTGGGCGGAGCACTCGGCGACCGCTGACCGGCGTTCTCGACGACGGGCGGTCGCAGCGCTGCTTCCCCCGGCGCGTGCGCTGTCGGCGCAACCGCGCCCCGGTCCGCGCGGAGCGGCGAGAGTACCCTGGAGGGGATGTCCCCCACGATCCGCCCCCGCCGGCTGCGGCAGAGCGCTCCCATGCGCCGCCTCATGGCCGAGACCCGCATCCACCCCGCGCAGCTCGTGCTGCCGATGTTCGTCGCTGAGGGGCTGACCGAGCCGCGGCCGATCGGCTCGATGCCCGGCCAGGTGCAGCACACGCTCGACTCGGCCGCGCAGGAGGTCGAGCGCGCGGTCGAGGCGGGCGTCGGCGGCATCATGCTCTTCGGCGTGCCGCAGGAGAAGGATGCGGTGGGCTCGGGCGCGACCGAGCCCGACGGCATCCTGAACCGCGCGACCGCCTTCCTCGCCGAGCGCTTCGGCGACGCGACCGTCGTGCAGACCGACCTGTGCCTCGACGAGTTCACCGACCACGGCCACTGCGGCGTGCTCGCGGCCGACGGCTCGGTCGACAACGACGCGACGCTCGAGCGCTACGCGGCGATGGCGATCGCCCAGGCGGAGGCCGGCTCGCAGATCCTCGGCCTCAGCGGCATGATGGACGGCCAGGTCGAGCGCGTGCGCGCGGCGCTCGACGACGCGGGCCACGTCGACACGGCGATCCTCGCCTACTCGGCGAAGTACGCGACCGCCCTCTACGGGCCGTTCCGCGAGGCCGTCGACTCGAGCCTGACGGGCGACCGCAAGACCTACCAGCAGGACCCGGCGAACCGCCGCGAGGGCCTCCGCGAGGCGCTGCTCGACATCGCCGAGGGCGCCGACATCGTGATGGTGAAGCCCGCGAGCCTCTACCTCGACGTGCTCGCCGACGTCGCCGCCGCATCCGACGTGCCCGTGTGGGCCTACCAGGTGTCGGGGGAGTACGCGATGGTCGAGGCCGCCGCCGCGAACGGCTGGATCGACCGCGACCGCATGATCGCCGAGAGCCTCACGAGCATCGTGCGCGCGGGCGCCGACGTCGTGCTGACCTACTGGGCGATCGAGCAGGCGCAGCTGCTCGGCACGATGGGGCTCGGATCGACGGGGGCACGCTCATGAGCACGAACGCCGAGCTGTTCGAGCGGGCGAAGCTCGCCATCCCCGGCGGCGTCAACAGTCCCGTGCGGGCCTTCGGCTCGGTCGGCGGCACGCCCTCGTTCCTCGTGCGCGCGCACGGCGCCTACGTGACGGATGCCGAGGGTCGCGACCTCGTCGACCTCGTCGCGAGCTGGGGCCCCGCGATCCTCGGCCACGCGCACCCCGAGGTGATCGAGGCGGTGCAGGACGCCGCGAGCCACGGCCTCTCGTTCGGCGCCTCGACGCCCGCCGAGGCGCTGCTCGCGGAGGAGGTCGAGCGCCGCGTCGGCCCGGTCGAGCGGCTCCGGCTCGTCTCGACCGGCACCGAGGCGACGATGACGGCCATCCGCATCGCGCGCGGCGCGACGGGCCGCGACCTGCTCGTGAAGTTCGACGGGCACTACCACGGCCACTCCGACGGCCTGCTCGTCGCGGCGGGCTCCGGCCTCGCGACGCTCGCGATGCCCGGCTCCGCCGGCATCCCGGAGGCCGTCGCGGCGACGACGCTCGTCGTGCCCTACAACGACCGCGACGCGATCGAGGCGGTCTTCGCCGAGCACGGCGACCGCATCGCCGCGGTGATCGTCGAGGCCGCGGCCGCCAACATGGGCGTCGTCGAGCCCGACGGCGACTTCAACGGCTTCCTCGCCCGCACGGCGCACGCGCACGGCGCGCTGCTCATCAGCGACGAGGTGCTCACGGGCTTCCGCGTCGACGCCGCCGGCATGTGGGGCATCGAGCGCTGGAGCGGCGACGAGGCGCCCGACCTGCTCACCTTCGGCAAGGTCATCGGCGGCGGCATGCCGCTCGCCGCGGTGGGCGGCCGCCGCGACCTCATGGAGCTGCTCGCGCCGCTCGGCCCCGTCTACCAGGCGGGCACCCTCTCGGGGAACCCGGTCGCGGTCGCGGCGGGCCTCACGACCCTGCGGCTCGCGACCGACGACGTCTACCGGCGGCTCGACGCCGCCGCCGACACCATCACGGCGGCGCTAGCCGACGCGCTGCGGGCCGAGGGCGTCGCCCACTCGATCAGCCGGGTCGGCAGCCTCTTCTCGGTCGCGTTCGCCGAGACGGCGCCGCGCAGCTTCGACGAGGTGCGGCAGCAGGAGGCGTTCCGCTACCCGCCGTTCTTCCACGCGATGCGCGACGCGGGCGTGAGCCTGCCGCCGAGCGTGTTCGAGGCGTGGTTCGTCACCGCGGCGCACGGCGACGAGCCGCTCGCGCGCATCGTCGAGGCGCTCCCCGCCGCCGCGAGGGCGGCAGCCGCCGCGACGATCGCCTAGCGCCCGCTCTGCGCTCCGCAGAGTGCCGGAACTCTGCGATTCCGCACCCCGCTGGGCGCAGAGTGCCGGAACTCTGCGATTCCGCGCCCCGCTGAGCGCAGAGTGCCGGAACTCTGCGCTCGCGAGGGTGGTGGGCTGCGCGCGGGTTGACTACGGTGTGCGCATGGCGAAGGCGTCGGCGTGCCCCGAGTGCGGCACCGCCATGCGCGAGATCGTCTGGGGCTACGGCACGATCGCCGACGTGGCCGACGCGGGCGACGTCGTGATCGGCGGATGCGTCGTCGACGTCGACGAGGACGGCCGCGTCGCCGCGCTCCAGTGCCCCAAGTGCGGCACGCGCACCGACGCCGCGGGCCTGCGGCTCGAGCGGCCCGAGCCCGCCGGCCCGGCCGAGCACCCGCTCGCCGTCAGCTTCAGCAGTCCGCCGCCGGAGCCGTGGGAGGTCACCGTGCCGCAGTCCGATGCAGCGCAGCAGCGCGAGCCGCAAGAGCCGTTCGGCGAGGCAGGCCAGGCCTTCGCCGTGCCCTCGTCGGCGCCGTTCGTCGACGAGGACTTCGGCGGCGCCCCGCCGGCGGCGGGCTGGCGCGAGCGCGTCGAGCCCTACTCGTCGCATGACGGCCCCGTGCCCGCCGGCTCCGCGCCCGCGCCGGAGCGCGTGGCGCCGTACGCGTCGCGCGAGGACGCGCTGCCCGAGCCGGGCGGCCGGATGCCCGACCACGTCACGCCGTACGCGTCGCGCGAGGATCCCGTGCCCGCCGCATCCGCCCCCGCGCCCGACCGCGTCGACCCGTACGCCTCGCGGGAGGACGAGCCGCCGCAGAGCCCCGCCGGCTGGCGCGAGCGCATCGACCCCTACTCCGCCTAGACCCCGGCCGGCTCGGCCGCCGAGGCCTCAGAAGAGCCGCGCGTGCCCCGAGTCGATGCCGCGCATCTCGTCGTAGTCGAGCACGACGCAGCGGATCCCGCGGTCCTCGGCGAGCGTCCTCGCCTGCGGCTTGATCTCCTGCGCCGCGAACACGCCCGTGACGGGCGCGATGCGCGGGTCGCGGTTGAGCAGCTCGAGGTAGCGCGTGAGCTGCTCGACGCCGTCGATCTCGCCGCGCCGCTTGATCTCGACCGCGACGGTCGCGCCCTCGGCGTCGCGCGCGAGGATGTCGACCGGCCCGATCGGGGTCATGTACTCGCGCCGCCACAGCTCGAAGCCATCGCCGAGCCGCTCGATCTGCTCGGCGAGCAGCACCTGCAGGTGCGCCTCGACGCCGTCCTTCACGAGCCCGGGATCCACGCCCAGCTCGTGCGACGCATCCGAGAGCACCTCGTGCACCGACACGATGAGCGAGTCGCCGGTCTTCCGGTGCGTGACCGTCCACACCTCGGTGATGCCCGCCGCGCGCTGCTCGTCGTCGGGCTCGGATGCGGTGAACACGGCGGGCGGGCTCATCCAGTTGAGCGGCTTGTACGAGCCGCCGTCGGAGTGGACGAGGATCGAGCCGTCGGCCTTGAGCATGAGCACGCGCGGCGCGAGCGGCAAGTGGGCCGAGAGCCGGCCGGCGTAGTCGACGGAGCAGCGGGCGACGACGATCCTCATCGGGACTCCTCGGGGGTCGGGGTGCGCTCGCGAGCCACGTGGCTCGTGAGCAGCGAGAGCAGCACGAAGACGAGCACGGCGAGCATCGCGAGGCGGAGGCCCACGAGGTCGCCGAGCAGGCCGAGCAGCGGCGGCCCGGCGAGGAAGGCGATGTAGCCGATCGCAGAGACGGTGCCGACGCGCGCGGCGGCGAGGCGCGGCTCGTCGGCGGCGGCGCTCATGCCGACGGGGAAGCCGAGGCTCGCGCCGACGCCCCACAGCAGCACTCCGACGACCACGAGCGCCGGCTGGTCGGCGAAGATGACGAGCAGCAGGCCGATCGCGGCGAGGGCGGCCGTGCCGCGCAGCACCGGCACGCGGCCGAAGCGCTCGAGCAGCATGACGCCGAGCAGCCGGCCGCCCGTCATGGCGGTGAGGAAGAGCGCGAGCATGATCGCGCCGCCCTCGTTCGAGAAGCCGTGGCCGTCGACCATCGTGAGCGCGAGCCAGTCGTTCGCCGAGCCCTCGGTGAGCGACATCCCGAGCACGAGCAGGCCCAGCATGAGCGTGCGCGGGTCCTTCCAGACCGCGAGCCGCTCGCGGAGCGTCACGGGCTCCTCGTGCTCGGCGACCGTGTCGGCGGGGAGGTAGCGGTAGATCGTGATGCCGAGCGCGGCGGTGAGGAGCGCGACGCCCGTCGCCTGCCACCCGACGCCGATGCCGAGCGCTTCGCACAGCGCGCCGAGGCCCGCGCCCGCGACGGTGCCGAAGGAGAAGAAGGCGTGGAAGATCGGCATGATCGGCTTGCCCAGCGCGCGCTCGTTCGCGGCGCCCGAGATGTTCATCGCGACGTCGGTCATGCCGGTGAGGCTGCCGCCGAGGATGAACCCGCCGACGACGAGCCAGGCGATGCCCGCGTCGGCGGCCCAGCCGGCGGTCGAGAGCCCCACCGAGACGGCGATCATGCCGATCGAGACGACGAGCCGCGTGCCGAGGGCATGGATGACGTGGCTCGCGATGAGCAGGCCGGTCACGGAGCCGATCGAGATGCCGAGCAGCAGCATGCCCATCTCGCCGGTCGAGACGTCGAGCATGTCGCGCACGTGCGGCACTCGCGCCATCCAGCTCGCGTAGCCGAACCCCATCGCGAAGAAGGCGGCGAAGACGGCGTTGCGCCAGGCGGTCACGGAGTGCACTCGCCCCATTCTGCCGTGCCGGGCCCGGGGCACGGCAGCCCGTGACGGTCGCGCCCCGGGGGAGTAGCGTCGGCGGCGTGCCGGGGCCGGTGATCGAGACGCAGGGGCTCGAGAAGCGATTCGGGCGCGTGCGCGCGCTCGACGGGCTCGACCTCGTCGTCGAGCAGGGGCAGGTGCACGGCTTCCTGGGCCCGAACGGCGCCGGCAAGTCGACGGCGATCCGGGTGCTGCTCGGGATGCTGCGTGCGACGGGCGGCGAGGCGAGCGTCTTCGGCATGCACCCGTGGCGCGACGCAGTCGCGATCCACCGGCGCGTGGCGACCGTGCCGGGCGACGTGACGCTCTGGCCCGGCCTCACGGGCGGTGAGGCGATCGACACCCTCACGCGCCTCCGCGGCCACCGGGCCCCCGCCTCCGACCGCGCCCGGCTCATCGAGGCCTTCGACCTCGACCCGCGCCGGCGCGCGAAGGCCTACTCGAAGGGCAACCGCCAGAAGGTCGCGCTCATCGCAGCCTTCGCGAGCGAGGCCGACCTCTACATCCTCGACGAGCCGACGAGCGGGCTCGACCCGCTCATGGAGAGCGTCTTCCAGGCCGAGATCCGCCGGGTCGCCCAGCGCGGCGCGACCGTGCTGCTCTCGAGCCACATCCTGAGCGAGGTCGAGCGCCTGTGCGACGTCGTCTCGATCATCCGCGACGGGCGGATCGTCGAGAGCGGTTCGCTCGACCAGCTGCGGCACCTCCGGCACGCGGTCGTCGCCTACCGCGGTCCCGCGCCCATCGGCGTGCCGATCGTCGACGTCGCCGTCGACGGCGAGCGCGTGCGCGGCTCGGTCGCGCCGGACGACGTGCCCGCGGTGCTCCGCTGGCTCGGAGAGCGGGAGGCACAGGCCGTCACCCTCACGCCGCCGAGCCTCGAGGAGCTCTTCCTGCGCCACTACGGCGACGCGGAGCGCGTCGATCGCGCGCGCTCGGAGCGCGCGAAGGGGGAGCGGCACGGCGAGGAGCTGCTCGCGCCCGACGTCGAGGCGCTCGCCGAGCCGGAGGAGCTGACCGGCCCGATCGCCTCGACGGGCGTCCTGCCGTCGGCGGGGCCGGAGCCTGCCGCGCGCCGCCGCGGTCGACACGCGGAGTGAGGCGGTGGACGGCACCCGCTTGCTCCTCGCCGCGGCACTGCGCCGCGACCGGCTGAGCCTCGCCCTCTGGGTGATCGGGGTCGCCGGGCTCTGGGCCGCGGTCGTCGGCGGTGTCGGAGCGGCGTTCGACGAGGAGTCCCGGCGCGGGCTCGTCGCGCTGCTCGCGGCGCAGCCGGCGCTCCTGCTGCTGCGCGGTGCGCCCGCCGGCATCGGCCTCGGCGCGGTCATGTTCGTCTCGACCTTCGCCTACCTCGCCGTGATGGTCGGCCTCATGATGACCTCCTTCGCCGTGCGGCACTCGCGCGGCGACGAGGACGCCGGCCGGGCTGAGCTCGTGCGCGGCACGGCGGTCGGCCGGTGGGCGCCGCTCGCGGCGACCCTGCTCGCGGGCGCCGTCGAGCTCGCCGTCGTGTGCGGCGCGACCGCGGCCGTCTCGATCGCGCTCGGCCTCGACGCGACGGGCTCGCTCCTCATGGCGGCGGCGCTCGCGGGCGTCGGGGCGCTCGCGCTGCTCGTCGGGCTGCTCGCCGCGCAAGCCCTGCCGACGTCGCGCGCGGCGAACGGCGCCGCCGCGATCGTCGTCGGCGCGTGGTTCCTCGTGCGCGGGATCGGGGATGCGCTCGGCGAGCCGAGCGCGGACCTCACGCGGGTCGAGGCGGCCTGGCCCGTGTGGCTCTCGCCGATCGGCTGGGGCGCCCAGGCGCATCCGTTCGCCGACCCGCCGTGGTCGCCGGATGCCACGCCGCTCCTGCTGCTGCCCGCCGCCGCGCTCGTGCTCGGCGCGCTCGTCGTGCTGCTCGAGTCGCGCCGCGAGCTCGGCGGGTCGCTCCTGCCCGAGCGCGGCGGGCGCGCAGCGGGTGGCGCCATCCTCGGCACCGCGCCCGGCGGCGCTCCGCTCGGGCTCACCGCGCGGCTGCTCTTCGGCGCAGGGCTCGCCTGGGTGCTCGTCGCCGCCGCGGTCGGCGCGATCGCGGGCCGGCTCGCGCCCGTCGTCGCGAGCGCGCTCGCCGACAATCCGGGGCTGTCCCGCATCGTCTCGACGCTCGGCGCGGAGGGCGACGACACCGAGGGCGTCTTCCTCAGCGCGCTCGCCGCGTTCATCGGCCTCATGGCGAGCGCCGCCGCGATGCAGGCGGCGCTGCGGCTCCGCCACGAGGAGCTCGCGCACGGCGAGCTCGTGCTCGCCGCCGCGGTGCGCCGCACCGGTTGGCTCGCGAGCCACCTGCTCGTCGGCGCCGTCGCCGGGCTCGCGACTCTCGCCTCCTTCACCGCCGTCGCCGGAGCCTCGCTCAGCGCGGCGGGCGACGACCGCTGGGGCCAGCTCGTCGCGATCGCCGGCGCCCACGTGCCGCTCGTCGCCGTCTACCTCGCCGTCGGCGCGGCGATCGTCGCCTTCGTGCCGGCGGCGGTCGCGTGGCTCGGCTGGGTGCTGCTCGTCGGCCTCATGCTCGCGGGCGACTTCGCGCCGCTCTTCGGCGAGCCATGGGAGTGGATCGAGGTCCTGAGCCCCTTCCACTGGATCGCGAACCCGCTCGCCGCGGAGCCCGACTGGACGGGCTCCCGGTGGCTCGCCGCCATCGCGGCGGCGCTCCTCGCCGCGGCCGCGCTGCGCTTCTCGCGCCGCGACGCGGTCGTCTGACCGGGCGGATGCGTCAGCGCCGGCCCGTGCGGATCCACGCGTCGGAGCGCGCCCGCAGTCCGAGCGTCGTCGCTCGCGCGCCGAGGTAGCCGAACGAGAACGCCGCCCAGATGACGGCGAGCGCATCGACGCCCGGCAGGAGCGCGAGCAGCAGGAGCGGCAGGTAGACGGCGAGGTTCAGCACGCCCGTGAGCGCGAGGTAGCGCGCATCGCCCGCGCCGATGAGCACGCCGTCGAGCACGAAGACGAAGCCCGCGATCGGCTGCGCGAGCGCGAGCAGCACGAGCGCGATCGGCAGCGCTTCGAGCACCGCGGGGTCGGAGGTGAAGACCCCACCGAGCACCCACGCGACCGCGAGCAGGAGGGCGCCCACGACGCATCCGAACCCCACGCCCCACGCCTGCAGCCGCCGCGTGACCGCGCGGGCCTCGGCGACGTCGCCCGCGCCGAGCGCCTTGCCGAGCATCGCCTGCCCGGCGATCGCCAGCGCGTCGAGCGCGAACGCGAGCGTCGAGAAGAGCGTGAAGGCGATCTGCGTCGCGGCGAGCGTCGCGGTGCCCGCTTGCGTCGCGACGACCGTCGTGGCGAGCAGTGCCGCCCGCAGCGAGAGGGTGCGGAGGAAGAGCCAGCCGCCCGTCGAGGCCGTGCGGCCGAGGTCGCCCCAGTGGATGCCGAGCGGCACGCCCTCCCGGCGCGCCTCCCGCACCGCGAACCACAGGAAGAACGCCGCCATGCCCCACTGCGCGATGACGGTGCCGAGCGCGGCGCCCGCGACGCCGAGCCCGGCGCCGTAGATGAGCAGCGCGTTGAGCGCGGCGTTCGCGGCGAAGCCGATGGTGGCGACGACGAGCGGCGTGCGGGTGTCCTGCAGGCCGCGCATGAGCCCCGTCGCGGCGAGCACGATGAGCATCGCGGGCAGCCCGAGGATCGAGATGCCGAGGTAGACCGCCGCGTGCTCGGTGACGGCGGATGCGGCTCCGAAGAGCCCGACGACCGGCCCCGCGAGCGGCGTGGCCGCGACGAGCACCGCGCCCGCGACGATCGCGAGCCAGATGCCGTCGATGCCCGCGCGGATCGCGGCGGGCCGGTCGCCGGCGCCGACGAGCCGTGCGACCGCGGGTGTCGTGCCGTAGGCGAGGAAGATGAGCAGGCCCACGGCGGTCGAGAGCACCGCCGCGCCGATGCCGACGCCCGCGAGCTGCTCGGCGCCGAGGTGCCCGACGAGCGCCGTGTCGACGAGCAAGAACGCGGGCTCGGCCATGAGGGCGCCGAGCGCGGGGACCGCGAGCCGCAGGATCTCCCGATCGAGCGCATCCGCCTTCACCCGCACCCGTCCACGCTAGCGAGCCTGTGCCTCGCCGCTCTTCGACAGCAAGGCATCATGCGTGGTGACGATATGCTGTCACCATGCGGACGACGGTGACCCTCGACCCTGATACCGAGTCGCTCGTGCGCCGGTTGATGGCGGAGCGCGGCGTCTCGTTCAAGCGCGCGCTCAACGATGCGATCCGCGCCGGAGCGCAGCAGGGCAGCGCCCCGCCGTTCGAGACGCGCGCTCGATCGATGGGGAGGCCGGCGATCGATCTCGATCGAGCGCTGCAGCTCGCGGCGGAGGACGAGGACGCCGAGCTGATCCGCCGGATGCGGGCGGGCCAATGAGGAACGTCCAGTGAGGAGCGGCGGGTGAGGATCGTCGACGCGAACGTGCTGCTGTACGCGGTGAACGCCGACGCCCCGCACCACGAGGCATCCAAGCGCTGGCTCGATCGCGCCCTGGGCGGCGGCGACACGGTCGGCCTCTCGTGGGTCGCACTGCTCGCGTTCGTGCGGCTCGCGACGAAGGAGGGCCTCTTCCCGCAGCCGCTCACGATCGACGACGCGATGGAGCAGGTCGACGAGTGGCTGGCTGCGCCCGGTGGTCGTGCGGTCGCGCCCGGCCCCGAGCATGCGCGAGCCCTGCTGCGGGCGCTGCGCGGAGTCGGCCGCGGCGGCAACCTCGTCAACGATGCGCACCTCGTGGCGCTTGCGCTCGAGCATCGCGCCGACATCGTCTCGTACGACAACGACTTCTCCCGCTTCGAGGGAGTCAAGTGGCGGACGCCGGAGCAGTTGCTGCGCTGAGCGCCGGGCGTCGAGCGCGCCAATAGGCTGGGGCGCATGACGACCCTGCCCTCTGGCCTGCCCGTCGACGACTTCAACGACGAGGTCCGGCCGCAGGACGACCTGTTCATGCACGTCCACTCGCGCTGGCTCGAGCGCACCGAGATCCCGGCCGACAAGGCCCGCTGGGGCTCGTTCGCGGTGCTCGCCGAGGAGGCGGAGGCCGCGGTGCGCGAGATCGTGATCGAGATGCAGGACGCCGAGCCGGGCACCGACGCCCGCAAGGTCGGCGACCTCTACGCCTCCTTCCTCGACGAGCAGGCCGCTGACGCGAAGGGCATCGAGCCCATCCGGCCGCTGCTCGAGCGCGCGGAGGCCGTCTCGAGCATCGACGAGCTGCTCGCGCTGCTCGGCGAGCTCGAGTCGATCGGCGGCCCGGGGTTCACGGGCGTGTGGGTCGACACCGACCCGGGCGACCCCACGCGCTACCTCGTGCACATGAACCAGGGCGGCCTCGGCATGCCCGACGAGTCGTACTACCGCGAGGAGTCCTTCGCCGAGGTGCGCGAGGCCTACCTCGCCCACCTGACGACGATGTTCGGCCACCTCGGCGCTGCCCAGGCCGACGCCGACGCGGCCGCCGTCTTCGCGCTCGAGACCGAGCTCGCATCCCACCACTGGGACCGCGTCGCGTCCCGCGACGACGAGAAGACCTACAACCTGCAGCGCCCGGTCGAGCGCTACGAGCGCCTGCGGCCATGGCTGCGGGCCGTCCACGCGCCCGACGGCGCGTTCGAGGAGGCGGTCGTGCGGCAGCCGAGCTTCTTCGAGGGGCTCGAGTCGATGCTCGTCGACGAGCGGCTGCCGGAGTGGCGCACGTGGCTGCGCATGGGCATCCTGCGCTCGTTCGCGAGCTACCTGACGACCGAGATCTCGAAGGACCAGTTCGACTTCTACGGCCGCACGCTCACGGGTGCGCCCGAGCAGCGCGAGCGCTGGAAGCGCGGCGTCTCGCTCGTCGAGGGCCTGCTCGGCGACGCGGTCGGCAGGATCTACGTCGAGCGGCACTACCCGCCGGAGGCGAAGGCCGCGATGGACGTGCTCATCGAGCACCTCGTGATCGCCTACCGCGAGTCGATCGAGGGCCTCGAGTGGATGGGCGAGGACACGCGCCGCCGCGCGATCGAGAAGCTCGAGAAGTTCACGCCCAAGATCGGCTACCCGGCGAAGTGGCGCGACTACTCCGCGCTCGAGATCGGCGACGACCTCGTCGCGAACGTGCAGGCGGCGACGCGCTTCGAGCACGACCGCGAGCTCGCGAAGATCGGCAAGCCGATCGATCGCGACGAGTGGTTCATGAACCCGCAGACGGTCAACGCCTACTACAACCCGGGCTTCAACGAGATCGTCTTCCCCGCCGCGATCCTGCAGCCGCCGTTCTTCGACGCGGGGCGGGATGCGGCGGCGAACTACGGCGCGATCGGCGCGGTCATCGGGCACGAGATCGGGCACGGCTTCGACGACCAGGGCTCGAAGTACGACGGCGACGGCCGCTTGATCGACTGGTGGACGGACGACGACCGCAAGGCCTTCGAGCTGCGCACCGGCTCGCTCATCGCGCAGTACGACGCGCTCGAGCCCGTCGCGGCGCCAGGCCACAAGGTGAACGGCGCGCTCACGATCGGCGAGAACATCGGCGACCTCGGCGGCCTCGGCATCGCCTGGCGCGCCTACCTCCACTCGCTCGCGGGCGAGGAGCCACCCGTCATCGACGGGCTCACGGGTGCGCAGCGCTTCTTCCTCTCGTGGGCGCAGGCGTGGCAGATCAAGATCCGCCCGGAGGAGGCCGTGCGACTCGTGTCGATCGATCCGCACTCGCCGAACGAGCACCGCACGAACCAGGTGGTGAAGAACCTGGATGCGTTCGTCGAGGCCTTCGACGTGCAGCCCGGCGACGGCCTGTGGCTCGACCCGGAGGCCCGCGTCACCATCTGGTGAGCGGGCGGCGACGCGGGACTTCCTTCGCGTCGCCCGAGCGGAACCTGGGAGCGCGGACCCGGCGTTGCTGGGTATCGTGAACAGGCACGAGGCCAGCACGGCTGGCACCCCCCAACGGCAGGAGCGAACATGCGCGGCAGGATCCTTCTCGTCATCGGCTTCGGGGCCGGGTACGTGCTCGGCGCGAAGGCCGGTCGCCAGCGCTACGAGCAGATCGCCAGCGCGGCCGACAAGGTCTGGAACAACCCGACGGTCAAGAAGCAGCGCCACGAGGTGCAGCACCTGGTCGAGACGCAGGCGCCGAAGCTCGTCGAGCAGGCCAAGGGCGTCGCGGGCGACGCGATGAGCAAGGTCTCGAAGGGCGGCAAGGGCAAGGGCGGCCGCGGCAACGGCGGCACGACCGAGATCGCGCGCCCCGAGGACGTGTCATGACGCCGCGCAAGTCGCTCGGCGATCTCCTGGCGGAGACGCCGCAGATGATCGTCGACCTCGCCAAGGCGGAGGTGCGGCACCTCAAGGAGGAGCTCTCCGAGAAGGCGAAGGGCGTCGGGGTCGGCGGAGCGCTGCTCGCGGCGGCCGGCGTCGTGGCCATCTTCCTGTTCAGCTGGCTGCTCTACGCGGGCTACCAGGGCCTCAACGAGGCGTTCGCGCCGTGGCTCTCGGCGCTCATCGTCTCGGCCGTGCTGCTCGTGATCCTGGCGATCCTCGCGCTCGTGGGGATCCAGCTCATCAAGAAGAACAAGGACTTTGGCGACCTCCAGGCCGTCGACAGCATCAAGGACGACGTGAACATGGTGCGAGGCCTCGGGCACGCGGCCGACGGCACCGACCCGCTCGACGACCTGCCGACCGCGGCGCGGACGACGGGCGCGAGCGGAGCGACGAGGGTCGAGGGGGACGTGCGATGACCGAGCAGCGCGAGATCGATCGCCAGCGCGAGCAGCTGCGCCAGCACCTCAACGAGATCGAGGACCGGGTCAACCCCAAGAAGGTCGCCGACCGCGTCGTCGGCCGGGCGCAGGACTCCTACAACGAGGACCCGACGCCCTGGATCGCCGCGGCGGCAGGCGTCGCCGTGCTCATCGTCGGGGGCATCGCCCTGGCGATCTTCGGCCGCCGCTAGCGCGCTTCGCGATCCGGACCCCGTTTCGGGATCGGGAGCCGAGATCTCGGGTCCGCGCGCCGGGATCGGCTCCGCTTCAAGTCGCGCCGCTCGACGCCGGGCGCGGTCGCCGCAGGAGCGGGGGCAGCGTCAGGCGACGTGGGCCGCGGCGACTTCGCGCAGCTCGCGGCGCTCGACGTGCAGCGTCGAGAGGTCGATGCGCACGGCCGTCTCGGGCCGCATGCGGTTCCAGCCGTCGCCCGTGAGCCCGCTCGAGGTCACCGCGATCGCGCCGTCCTCCGAGCGCCGCCACGACAGCTGGTAGTAGTGGTCGACGTGGTCGACCGGCAGGTCGTCGCCGAGGCCCGACTCCTCGAAGAGCTCGAGCGGGATCGGCGCGCCCTGGTTCGCGTGCACCGCGATGAGCTCGTCCGGGCTCAGCACGAGCAGGTTGAGGGCCGACGTCGGGAACTCCTCCCGCAGCTGCGAGACCGTCGACGTCACGGCGTCGAAGAGCGGCACGCCGACGTCGACCTGCCGCAGGATGAGCGCGAAGACCACCGCGGTGTCGGTCTCGCCGCCCACCCGCTCGAGCTCCGCATCCGTCACCTTGGCCCGCAGCGGCGCGAAGGGCACGACCGAGCCGTTGTGCGCGAGCGCGATGTCGCCGACCCGGAACGGGTGCGTGTTCTGCACGCGGGTCGCGAAGCCCTCGGTCGCGAGCCGCAGGTGCGTGAGCCGAGCGCGCGAGGGCGTGTCGCCGAGCGCATCGGTGAGGTCGGGGTTGTCGAGCCCGCGACGCGCATCGCGGTAGCGGCGCACCTCGCCGCCGTCGAGCCACGCGGTGCCCCAGCCGTCGGTGTGCAGCCGCCCGAGGCGCTGCCACTCGTGGCAGCTCGCGTCGCCGAGCACGCTCTGCGTCGTGACAGGGGTGGGGGAGACGTGCGCGAGCAATCGGCACATGCGCATCCCCCTTCTTCCGTCGGCATCCATGATGGCGCACGCGAGCGCACGGTGTGCGGATGCGGCGTCACAGTGGGTAACAGCGCGTCGCGGCCCGCTGTTCCACGGCGTGGCGCATCAACAGCTGCCCGCGCGTGCAGGCCCGGTTGCGCCGCCGGTGCGGGAGGATGGAGGGATGGACGTCGAGCTGACCCCCGAGCAGCTGGCGATCTTCCGGCGCATCGAGGACGGCGACGGGCACCTGTTCATCACCGGCCGCGCGGGCACCGGCAAGTCGACCCTGCTGCGCCACCTCACCGAGCACTCGCGCAAGCAGATCATCGTGTGCGCGCCGACGGGCGTCGCGGCGCTCAACGTCGGCGGGCAGACGATCCACTCGCTCCTGAAGCTGCCGCTCGGCGTGATCGCGGATGCGCCCCTGCGGCAGCGCACCGAGCTCAAGCAGATGCTGAACTCGCTCGACCTGCTCGTGATCGACGAGATCTCGATGGTGAACGCCGACCTGATGGATGCGATCGACCGGTCGCTGCGGCAGGCTCGCGGTGTGCGCTCGGTGCCGTTCGGCGGGGTGCAGGTCGTCATGTTCGGCGATCCGTACCAGCTCGCGCCCGTGCCGGGGGACGCCGAGGAGCGCGCCTACTTCGCCGACCACTACGAATCGATGTGGTTCTTCGACGCCCGCGTGTGGTGCGAGGAGGCGGAGCTCGAGGTCGTCGAGCTCGTGCACATCCACCGCCAGACCGACCTCGAGTTCAAGATGGCGCTCAACGCGGTGCGGCACGGCACCGTCACCGCCGAGATCGCGCAGCTGCTCAACGACGCGGGCGCCCGCAAGCCCGCCGACGACGTGCTGACGCTCGCGAGCCGCAACGACACCGTCACGCGCATCAACGGCCGCGCGCTCGCGCAGCTGCCCGGGAAGTCGAAGACGGCTGTCGCGGAGGTCTCGGGGGACTACGGCGGCCGCCAGTACCCGGCCGACGTCGAGCTGCAGCTCAAGCTCGGCGCGCAGGTGATGTTCCTGCGCAACGACGCCGAGGGGCGATGGGTCAACGGATCGCTCGGCAAGGTCGTCGACATCGGCGGCACCGTGTGGGTCGAGGTCGACGGCGAGCAGCACGAGGTCGAGCCGGCGGTGTGGGAGCAGTACCGCTACTCCTACTCGCCGACGACGAAGGAGATCAAGCGCGACGTCGTCGCCGAGTTCACGCAGTTCCCGCTGCGGCTCGCATGGGCGGTCACGATCCACAAGGCGCAGGGCAAGACCTTCGACGAGGCGGTCGTCGACCTCGGCTCGCGCGCCTTCGCGCCCGGCCAGACCTACGTCGCGCTCTCGCGCCTGACCTCGCTCGAGGGCCTCTACCTCTCGCGGCCGCTGCGACCGGGCGACATCATCGTCGACCAGCGCGTGCGCCGGTTCATCCACGAGGTGCGCGCTCGCGACGCGGCTCGAGCGGCCGCGACCGACCTGCGCGAGGCCCCGGCCGCCGGTGCCGAGCCCGCCGAGACGGCGGCTGAGGAGGACGGCCGCGACCGCGCCGTGGTGGCGTTCGCGCCCGACGGGCCGCTGCCGTTCTAGCCCGGCTGCGGCGCCTCGGCGCCGGGGTCGAGGAGCGGCACCTCCGCGAGCCGGCGGAGGAACGCCGTCACCGTGCGGCGCTCGGCGCTCGACATCTCGCACGCGACCTGGAAGCGGCGCAGGTGGTAGCGCCCGACCGTCGAGTTCGCGGTCTGCTGCGTGCTCTCGGAGACGAAGAGCGAGAGCGCGCGGCGGTCGGTCGGGTGCGGCTCACGGCGGATGTGGCCGCCGCGCTCGAGCCGGTCGAGCATCTTCGTCACCGAGGGCCCCGTGATGCGCAGGTGCTCGGCGAGCATCGTCGACGTGACGATGCGCTGCTCGCGGGTCGTCGCCATGATGAAGCGGATCGCGCGCATGTCGTTCTCGCTCAGCTTCATGTAGCGCCGGCTCGCCTCGCTCTGCGCCTCGGATGCGCTGTGCCAGCCCCGCAGCGCGTCGAACAGGTCGATGACCTCTTCCACCTCGCCGTCGCTCAAGCCATACTCGGAGACCAACGACGAGGACACGTCGTAGCGGCGCGGATCGAGCATCTCGCGCTCGTGCGGACCCTCGTTCGGCGTCTGCGGCATGCGCTCATTCTATTGCCACAACTCATAGTTGCAATGGCTAAGTGTTTGCTACTCTCGGGGCATGGAGAACCCGCCGCTCAACGACGAAGAGCTGGTCGTGCTGCTCGATGACGACGGCACGCCGATCGGCTCGGCTCCGAAGGCGACGGTGCACACCGACTCGACGCCTCTGCACCTCGCGTTCTCGTGCTACCTGCTCGACGACGAGGGCCGGCTCCTCATCACGCGCCGCTCGCTCGAGAAGCAGGCGTGGCCCGGTGTGTGGACGAACAGCTGCTGCGGGCACCCCGCGCCCGGGGAGTCGTTCGAGGACGCCGTGCAGCGGCGCTTGCAGCAGGAGCTCGGCACGAGCGCGAGCGACCTGCGGCTCGTGCTGCCCGACTTCGCGTACCGCGCGGTCGACGCGAGCGGCATCGTGGAGCACGAGCGCTGCCCCGTCTTCGTCGGCCGCATCGCGGGCCCGCTCGAACCCGAGCCGAGCGAGGTCGCCGAGTGGCAGTGGGTCGACCCCGACGACCTCCGCACGAGCGTCGTCGCCACGCCGTGGGCGTTCAGCCCCTGGCTCGTGCTGCAGGCGGAGCAGCTCCACGCGCTCGCGGGTGCGTCGTGACCGCCGTCGACGCGCCGACGCTGCTCGCCGAGGTCGAGCAGCGCATCGCGCAGCTCGCCGCGCCGACAGGTCCGCACCCCGTGCAGGCCGCGGCGGCCCGGGCCGCGGCCGGCGGCAAGCTGCTCCGCCCCCGACTCGTGATGGCTGCGGCCGGCCGCAGCGCCGATCGCGACGCCGTCGTCGCCGTCGCGGCGGCGATCGAGCTGCTGCACGCGGCGCTGCTCGTGCACGACGACGTCATCGACGGCGACGAGGAGCGTCGCGGCGAGCCGTCGGTCGCGCGCGAGGCGCGCGATCTCGCCGCCGAGGCCGGCCTCGCGCCGGCGCGGGCCGAGCGGCTCGGCCTCGCCGCCGCGATCGTCACGGGCGATGCGCTGCTCGTGCGAGCGATCGCCTCGCTCGGGTCGCTCGACGCGCCCAGCGCGCTGCGCTCGCGCGTGCTCGGGATCGTCACGCGAGCGATGGTGCGCGCCGCCGAGGGCGAGCACGACGACGTCCTGCTCGCCGGCGCGACGCCCGACCACGCCGCGATCGACCGCATCCTCGAGGGCAAGACCGCCGACTACTCCTTCCGCGCTCCGCTCGAGCTCGGCGCCGTGCTCGGCGGCCGCGACGATGCCGCGATCGCCGCGCTCGGCGACATCGGCCTGCGGATGGGGGTGGTCTACCAGCTGCGCGACGACGTGCTCGGCGTCTTCGGCGACGAGGCGATCACCGGCAAGAGCACGCTGAGCGACATCCGCGCCGGAGCGCCGACCCTGCTCTCGGCGCTCGCGAGCCGCGATCCGGCCTGGGCGAGCGTCGCGAGCCACTACGGCGACCCGGGTGCCGATGAGGGCGCCGCCGCGCGAGTGCGGCACGTCATGCGCGGCAGCGGCGCGCTCGACGAGGTCGAGCGCCGCATCGCGGATGGGGGCGACGAGGTGCGCGCGCTGCTCGTCGCCGCCCCGGTCGAGCAGTCGGTGCGCGACGAGCTGCTGCAGATCCTCGCGCGCTGCGTGGAGCGGGGACGATGACGGGCCTCGACCTCTACACGCGCACCGCCCGGCGCGCGAGCGCGACGGTCATCGAGGCGTACTCGACATCGTTCGGGCTCGCGAGCCGGCTGCTGCCGCCCGTCATGCGCGGCGACATCGCGAGCGTCTACGCCCTCGTGCGCGTCGCCGACGAGATCGTCGACGGGCCCGGCGCCGAGTCGGGCCTCGACACCCGCTCATGCCGCGAGGTGCTCGACGCCCTCGAGCGCGAGGTGGAGCGCGCGGTCGCGACCGGCTTCAGCGCCGACCTCGTCGTGCACGCCTTCGCCGAGACGGCCCGCCGGGTCGGCATCACGGCCGACCAGACCGCGCCCTTCTTCGCGGCGATGCGGCGCGATCTCGAGCCCGTCGCGTTCCGCGACGAGCGCGAGCTGCGCAGCTACGTCTACGGCTCCGCCGAGGTCGTGGGCCTCATGTGCGTGCGCTGCTTCCTCGGCGGCCGGCGGCTGCCCGACGCCCAGGCGCGGCGCGTCGACCGCGGCGCCCGCGCCCTCGGCTCCGCCTTCCAGGTGGTGAACTTCCTGCGCGACATCGGCGCCGACGCCGACGGCCTGGGCCGCGCGTACCTGCCGGGCGTCGATCCCGCGCATCCGACCGAGGAGGCCGTCGGCCGCGTGCTCGACCGGCTCGAGGGAGAGCTGCGCATCGCGCGCGACACCGTGCCGCTGCTGCCGCGCGAGGCGCGCCCGGCCGTGCTCGCCGCGCACGGCCTCTTCGCGGCGCTCGCCCGACGCATCCGCGCGACCCCCGCCGACGAGCTGCCCCGGCGCCGCATCAGCGTGCCGAGCGCCGAGAAGGCGGCGATCGTCGCCCGAGCCGCGCTCGGCGCGAGCGTCGCCCGCGCGACGAGCGCGCGCGAGGCGCGGCTGGAGCCGGCCCGATGAGCCGCATCGTGGTGATCGGCGGCGGCATCGCGGGGCTCGCGAGCGCGGGCCTGCTCGCGCGCGACGGCCACGAGGTCGTGCTCGTCGAGCAGGGCGAGGCACTCGGCGGCCGCGCCGGCACCTGGCGCTCGAAGGGCTTCACGTTCGACACCGGGCCCTCGTGGATGCTCATGCGCGAGCCCTACGAGCACGCGTTCCGGATGCTCGGCTCGAGCCTCGAAGCGGAGGTCGACGTCGTGCGGCTCGACCCGGCCTACAAGGTGCTCTACGAGGGCGTCGACGAGCCGCTCGAGGTCTCCGGCGACCTCGAGGCGACGATCGCGGCGTTCGAGCGCATCGAGCCGGGCGCGGGGGAGGAGCTGCGGCGCTACCTGCGCTCGGCGAGCGAGACCGCCGAGCTCGCGACCTCGGGGCTGCTCTCGAACCGCTTCGACTCGCCGGGCGCGTTCGCGGGGGTCGGCGTCGGCACCCGGCTGCCCACGCTCGCGCGGCTGCTCGTCGAGACCCTGCACTCCCGCGTCGCGCGATCGTTCCGCGACGTGCGGCTGCGGCAGGCGCTCGGCTACCCGGCGGTCTTCCTCGGCACCGAGCCGAGGTCGGCGCCCTCGATGTACCACCTCATGAGCCACTTCGACCTCGTCGAGGGCGTCTGGTACCCGCAGGGCGGCTTCGGCGTGCTCGTCGAGGCGATGGCCCGGCTCGCGCGCGAGGCGGGCGCTGAGCTGCGCACGGGCGCGCGCGTGCGGCGCATCGTCGTCGAGCAGGGCGCCGCCCGCGGCGTGCTGCTCGAGAGCGGCGAGCGCATCGACGCCGACCTCGTGGTCTCGGCCGCCGACGGCCACGCGACCGACACGAAGCTGCTCGCGCACGTGCCCGGGGTCGCCGAGCGCGCCCGACGCCGCTGGGCGAAGCGCGTCGCCGGCCCCTCCGCCGTGCTCGTCATGCTCGGCGTCGAGGGCGAGCTGCCCGAGCTCGAGCACCACACGCTGCTCTTCACGCGCGACTGGGAGGACGGCTTCGGGCGCATCTTCGGCCCGCCCGCCGCCGACCCGGCCGACGGCGTCACCGACCCCGCGTCGCTCTACGTCAGCCGCACCTCCGCCACCGACCCCTCGGTCGCGCCCGCCGGCCACGAGGCGCTCTTCGTGCTCGTGCCCGTGCCGGCCGACCCGCGGCTCGGCCGCGGCGGCGTCGACGGCGCCGGCGACGCCGCGGTCGAGGCGATCGCCGATCGCGCGATCGCGCAGATCGCCGAGTGGGCGGGCATCGAGCGGCTCGCCGAGCGGGTCGTCACGCGCCGCACCGTCGGTCCGGCCGACTTCGCGGCCGACCTCGACGCGTGGCGCGGCACGGCCCTCGGCCCGGCCCACACGCTCCGGCAGTCGGCGTTCCTGCGCGGCTCGACGAAGCACGCGTCGGTGCGCGACCTCCTGCTCGCGGGCTCGACGACCGTCCCCGGCATCGGCGTGCCGATGTGCCTCATCTCGGCGGAGCTCGTGGTGAAGCACGTGCGCGGCGAGCGCTCGACCGGCCCGCTGCAGCCGCTCGAGCCCGAGCGGGCGGGGCAGCGGCCGTGAGCTTCGTCTACCTCGGTGCGATCGTCGTCTCGGCCTTCTGCGTCGGCCTCCTCGACGCGCGGTGGCGGCTCGCGCTCTTCGCCGACCCGCTGCGCGCGCTCGGCGCGGTCGCCGGCACCGCCGCGGTGCTGCTCATCACCGACCTCGCGTGCATCGCGACCGGCAACTTCCGGCTCGGCGCGTCGCCCTGGATGACCGGCTTCGAGGTGCTGCCGCACCTGCCGATCGAGGAGCTCTTCTTCATCGCCTTCCTCGCCTACGTCTCGCTCGTCGCCTTCGCGGCCGGCGAGCGGCTGCTGGCGAGCCGTCGCGCCCGGGTCGAGGAGCGCGCGTGAGCTACATCCTCGTGCTCGCGCCGCTGCTCGCCGCCTCGATCGTCGCGGCCGTGCTCGCGCTGCGCCGCGACCGCCGCCGCTGGGGCGCGCTCGCGATCGCCGCGGCGATCGTGCTCGCCCTCACGATCGTGTTCGACTCGCTCATGATCGCGGCCGACCTCTTCCGCTACGACGACGCGAAGCTCCTCGGCCCGCACATCGCCCTCGCGCCGATCGAGGACCTCGGCTACGCGCTCATCGCCGTGCTGCTCGCCGCCGCCATCTGGACGCTGCTGCCGAGCCGGGCCGCGCGCAGGGGCGACGACGCGTCGGAGGCGACGGATGCGTGAGGTCGCCGAGGGCGCGGTCACCGGCCCCGGCCTCGCCCGCCGGCTGCTGCTCGCCTCGCGCCCGGTGAGCTGGATCAACACCGCCTTCCCGTTCGCCGCCGCGATGGTGCTCACCACCGGCGCCGTCGACGTCCGCACGATCATCGGCACGCTCTTCTTCCTCGTGCCGTACAACCTCGCGATGTACGGCATCAACGACGTCTTCGACTACGCATCCGACGCCAAGAACCCGCGGAAGGGCGGCGTGGAGGGTGCGCTGCTGCCGCCCGAGACGCACCGCGCGACGCTCGCGTGGTCGATCGGGCTCGCCGTGCCGTTCGTCGTCGCGCTCATCGCGATGGGAGGCCCGGCGTCGTGGGCGGTGCTCGCCGTGAGCCTGTTCGCGGTCGTCGCCTACTCGGCGCGAGGCCTGCGCTTCAAGGAGGTGCCGCTGCTCGACTCGATCACCTCGAGCACCCACTTCGTGAGCCCCGCCGTCTACGGCCTCGTGCTCGCCGGCGCCGACTGGACGCCGCAGCTCGTCGCCATCCTCGTCGCGTTCTTCTGCTGGGGCATGGCGAGCCACGCCTTCGGCGCCGTGCAGGACGTCGTGCCCGACCGCGAGGGCGGCATCGCCTCGATCGCGACGGTGCTCGGCGCCCGCGCGACCGTGCGCCTCGCGATCGCCCTGTGGGCCGCCGCGGGCGTGCTCATGCTGCTCGCGCCCTGGCCCGCGTCGCTCGGGGCGCTCGTCGCCGTGCCGTACATCGTGCTCGCCGCGCCGTTCTGGAGGATCACCGACGCGTCGAGCGCGGAGGCGAACCGCGGCTGGCGCCGCTTCCTGTGGGTGAACTACGGCTGCGGATTCGTCGTCACGATGCTCTGCATCGCGTGGGCGATGCTCGGCCGATGACCGCGCACGCAAGCGTGGCGCGGCTCGCGCCCGAGCCGCCGATCGAGCGGCTGCCCGAGGCGGAGCGCCGCTCGGTGCTCGTCACCGGCGCGACGGGCTACGTCGGCGGGCGGCTCATCCCGCGGCTCGCCCTCGCCGGGCACCGGGTGCGCGCGCTCGCGCGCGATCCCGGCCGGCTCGCCGACGCTCCCTGGGTCGACGAGGTCGAGGTCGTCCGCGGCGACCTCGAGGAGCCCGAGGGCCTCGCCGCGGCGTTCGAGGGCCAGCAGGTCGTCTTCCACCTCGTGCACGCGATGAGCGCGGGCGGCGACTTCATGGCCGCCGAGCTCGCGCAGGCGCGGCACGTCGCCGCCGCGGCCAGGGCGGCGGGCGTCGAGCGCATCGTCTACCTCTCGGGGCTGCACCCGGAGGGCGAGCGGCTCTCGAAGCACCTCGCGTCGCGCGTCGCCGTCGGCGAGACGCTGCTGGCCTCCGGCGTGCCCACGATCGTGCTGCAGGCGGGCATCGTCATCGGCTCCGGATCCGCGTCCTTCGAGATGATCCGCCACCTCACCGAGGTGCTGCCCTACATGCCCGCGCCGCGCTGGGTGCGCAACTTCGTGCAGCCGATCGCGGTGCGCGACGTGCTGCACTATCTCGTGCGCGCGGCCACGGTGCCGAGCGAGGTGCACGGCGCCTTCGACATCGGCGGCCCGGACGTGCTGCGCTACGGTCAGGTGATGAACGGCTACGCGCTCGAGGCGGGCCTGCCGCAGCGGCCGATCGCACCGCTCCCGGTGCTCACGCCGTGGCTCGCGTCGCAGTGGGTCAACCTCGTCACGCCGGTCCCGCGCGCGATCGCCGTGCCCCTCATCGGCTCGCTGCTGCACGACTGCGTGGTCGAGGAGCGCCGCATCGACGCCGTCATCCCGCCGCCCGCGGCCGGCCTCACCGGCTACCGGCACGCCGTGCGGCTCGCGCTCGCGCGCGAGCGCTCCGGCGACATCGAGTCGAGCTGGCGCTCGGCGAGCCCCGCGGGCGCCCCCTCCGATCCGCTGCCGAGCGATCCGGCCTGGTCGGGATCGACCGTCTTCGAGGATGCGCGCGAGCGGTCGACGGATGCGTCACCGGAGTCGGTCTGGCGCGTCGTCGAGTCGATCGGGGGCGAGCGCGGCTGGTACTCGGTGCCGCTGCTGTGGAGCATCCGCGGCCTCGCAGACCGCCTCGTCGGCGGCGTCGGGCTGCGCCGCGGCCGCCGCGACCCGGAGGCGCTGCGCGAGGGCGACGTCGTCGACTGGTGGCGCGTCGAGCGCATCGAGCGCGGGCGACTGCTGCGGCTGCGCGCCGAGATGCGGGTGCCGGGCCGCGCGTGGATCGAGTTCGAGGTGACCCCGCGCGGCAGCGGCGCGCACTACCGGCAGCGCGCGGTGTTCCTGCCGAGCGGGCTGAGCGGTCGCCTCTACTGGTGGTCGCTCGTGCCCGCGCACCAGGTGATCTTCGAGGTCATGGCGAGCCGCATCGTCGCGGCGGCGGAGGCGCGCTCGTGAGGATCTGGTCGCTCCACCCCGGCCTGCTCGATCGGCCGGGGCTCACGGCGTGCTGGCGAGAGGCGCTGCTCGCGCAAGCGGTGCTCGCTGGCCGCACGCGCGGCTACACCCGCCACCCGCAGCTGCAGCGGTTCCGGGAGCAGCCCGATCCGGTCGTGGCGATCGGCGCCTACCTCGCCGGAGTCGCCGACGCCGCGGAGGCCCGCGGCTACCGCTTCGACCGCTCGCGCATCGACATGCCGGGACCCGCGCCCCGCATGACGGTCACCGAGGGCCAGCTCGAGTTCGAGTGGGCCCACTTGCGGGCGAAGCTCGCCAAGCGCACGCCCGAGCGGCTCCGGTACGCCCGTCGTCCCGTGCCGCATCCGCTCTTCACGGTCGAGCCGGGGCCGGTCGCGGAGTGGGAGCGCCCCTAGTCGCGTTCGCGCGGCGGGCCGATGCCTCCGACTCGGCCGCAAGGTGCTCGACGACCGGCAGGTCGGCGAGCAGGCTCAGGAACTTCGTCGCTGCCCGGCGCTCCTCCGGCGAGAGCGCGGCGGCGATGGCGTAGCGCCGCGCGTGATCGGCGCCCACCGACGCGGTCGCCTGCGCGCGGGTCTCGTCGGTCACGACGATCGAGAGCGCGCGGCGGTCGCGCGGATGCCGCTCGCGGCGGATGTGGCCGCCGTGCTCGAGCCGGTCGAGCAGCTTCGTCACCGACGGCCCCGTGATCCCGAGGTGCTCGGCGATCATCGACGAGGTCACGATGCCGCCGTCGTGCCCGGCCGACATCACGTACCGGATCGCGCGCATGTCGTTCTCGCCGAGCCGCATGTAGCGACGGCTCGCCTCGCTGTGCGCGGCGGAGGTGCGGTGCCAGCGGCGCAGCGCGTGGAAGAGGTCGGTGATCTCGTCGACCTCGGCGTCGCTCGGACCCTGCTCGCGCACGAGGCGGGCGGATGCGTCGAGGCGGCGGGGGTCCATGAGGTCGCGATCGACGTCACGCCCCACCTCACTCATGAACCGATGGTACTACTTCGGCTCATAGTTCGCCAGGCTTAGCATCTGCTCAGGACGCTGTGCCGCCGACGCAGTCGCATCGACGCCGGTCAGCGGTGCTCGAACCGCCACGGCAGCGCGCCGACGTGCAGCCGGTGCCGCGGCCCCTCCTCGGAGTCGGCACCGCCGTCGTACGCCTCGTCGCCCTCCCAGATGGCGAGCGCGCGGGCGGGGTCCTGCTTCGTCGCGTAGCGCTGCGGCTCGCGGCCGGCGATGGCGGTGAGGGCCGCGTCGACGGTCGGGAACGGCAGGAGCGTGTCGAGCGTCACCCACGTGGGTGGGAAGAGCCGCAGGTCGCCCTTCCCGTGCCGCTTGAGCGCATCCGCCGGCCGGATCCAGGTCGCGTCGATCGCCTCGGCCTGCTGCAGGCGCAGCTCGCCCTCGGGCGCGCGAGCGACGAAGAACCAGGTGTGGAACTTCGTCGCGAGCTGCTCGGGCGGGATCCACTGCGACAGCGGCACGAGCGACTGGGGGTCGACGACGAGCGCGCTCTCCTCGGCCGTCTCGCGCACCGCGGCGTTGCGCGCCGTGGTCTCCTCGTCGGCCGCCTCGTCGACCGGCTCGACGCGGCCGCCGGGGAAGACCCAGCCGCCCGGGAAGGAGCCGCGGTCGGGCCGCTGGAGCAGCAGCACCTCGATGGCGCCGGCGTGCCCGTCGCGCACGAGCACGAGGGTCGCGGCGACGGGGATCTCGGTCACGCGCTCACGCTACCGCCGAGGGCCCCGCTTCCGCGGCATCCCGGGCCTCCGCGCGCGCCATGTCGCGGATCGCCTCGTCGGCGTGCATGTCGGGCTTCTGCGCCGCGACCGCGAGCACCTCGAGCGGCGGCTGCCGCTCGAGCGACGGTTCGAGGCCCTGCAGGCTCGAGAAGCGCCGCGCCTGGGTCACGACGTTGCGGTCGAGGGATGCGTTGAAGGCGTTGTACGCCTCGACCGTGCGGTTGAGGCTGCTGCCGAGCTTCGTCAGGTGGGTGCCCATCGTGCCGAGCCGCTTGTGCAGCTCGCGGCCGACCTCGAGCACCTGCAGCGCCTCGCCGGCGAGCTGCTCCTGCCGCCAGGTGTAGCCGACCGTGCGCAGGAGCGCGACGAGGGTCGCGGGCGTCGCCAGCACGACGTTGCGCTCGAAGGCCCGCTCGAAGAGGGTCGGGTCGCGCTCGAGCGCCGCGTTGAGGAACGGCTCGGCGGGCACGAACATGACGACGAACTCGGGGCTGCCGGGCACCGCCTCCCAGTAGGCCTTCGAGCCGAGCTGGTCGATGTGGTCGCGGAGGTGGCGCGCGTGCGCGTCGAGCCGCTTGTCGCGCGTCGCGTCGTCGCTCGCCTCCATCGCCTCGAGGTAGCCCGCGAAGGCGACCTTCGCGTCGACGATCACCTGCTTGTCGCCGGGCAGGTGCACGAGCATGTCGGGGCGTAGCGCGCCGTCGTCGGTGACGTGGTGCGCCTGCTCGGTGAAGTCGACGTGCTGCAGCATGCCGGCCGCCTCGACGACGCGCCGCAGCTGCAGCTCGCCCCAGCGGCCCCGCACCTGCGGTGCCCGCAGCGCCGTGACGAGCTGGCGCGTCTCGGTCGAGAGCCGCTCGGAGCTCGACCGCATGAGCTGCAGCTGCTCGGCGAGCGCGGCGTTCGCCTCGGCGCGCGCCTTCTCGGCGGCCGTGACCTCCGAGCGCACCGATTCGAGCGACTTCGAGAGCGGCTCGACGAGCTGCTGCACCGCCTGCTCGCGCTTCGCGAGCTCGGCGGCACCCTCGCTCTGGGAGCGGCGCAAGCGCTCCTCGGCCTGCTCGAGGAAGACGGCGGAGTTGCGCTCGAGCGCTGCGCTCGAGAGCTTGGCGAACTCGTCGGCGCGGCGCTGGGCGTCCTGCTGCAGCTCGGCGAGCGCCTCGCGGCCGCGCTCGCGCTCCTCGGCGAGGCGCTGCGCCGCCTCGGCGCGCACCTCCTCGAGCTGCGCGGCATGCCGCCGCTCGGTCACGTCGCGCTCTCGCTCACGCTCGTCCTCGATGACCTCGAGGCGGCTGCGGGCGGTGTGGAGCTCGCCCAGGCTCGCCGCGGCCTCGGCGGCGGCGCCGGCACGACCGGCGCGCGAGCCGAGCAGCGCGCCGAGCGCGCCGGCGAGCAGCATGCCGACGACGGCGGCGACGACCAGGAGCGGTTCCATGCCCCCATGTCACCAGATGCCGCTGACATGCCGGGGCTACCCTCGGTCGCATGGTGGAGATCCAGCGCATCGTCGCACCGAACCCCGGACCGATGACCCTCGACGGCACCAACACCTACGTGCTCGGCGGCGAGGTCGTCGTCGACCCCGGTCCCGCCGACGTGGAGCACGTCGAGCGGCTCGTCGACCTCGCGCCTCGGCTCATCCTCGTGACGCACAAGCACACCGACCACACGGAGGCGGCGCGCGAGCTCGCCCGCTCGACCGGCGCGGTGCTGCGCGGCCTCGACGCCGATCAGTGCCACGGTGGCTCGCCGCTCGTCGACGGCGAGTGGATCCCCGTCGGCGACGCCGAGCTGCAGATCCTCGCGACCCCCGGCCACACGCACGACTCCGTCAGCATCGTCGTGCCGGACCGCGCGGTGCTCACCGGCGACACGATCCTCGGCCGCGGCACGACCGTGATCATGCACCCCGACGGTGCGATCGCGCCCTACCTCGCGAGCCTCGACAAGCTCGAGGAGCTCGGCGACCTCGAGGTGCTGCCCGGCCACGGCGACCCGCTGCCCTCGGTCGCCGCGATCGCGCGGCAGTACCGCGCGCACCGGCTCGAGCGCCTCGAGCAGGTGCGGCGGGCGCTGCGCGAGCTCGGCACGAGCGCGGCCGACGCCACGGTCGGGGACGTCGTCGACCTCGTCTACGCCGACCTCGATCCGGACGTGCGGTTCGCCGCCGAGGCGTCGACCGCGGCGCAGCTCAGCTACCTGGCCGAGGCCGGCTGACGCCTACGCGGGCGCGTCGCCGGGCGCCTCGCCGCCGACGTCGGGCAGTGCGCTGAAGATGTCATCGCCGCGCAGCAGCGCCTCGGCGCCGCCGTCGACGTAGATCGTCTGACCGGTGACGTGGGTGTTCTCCTCGCTCACGAGCCAGGCGAGCAGCGCCGCGACGGTCTCGGGCTTCGCGTGGTAGTTGAGCGGCATCGGCAGCTGCGCGTCGAGCGCATCGCCCATGTCGCGGATGAGATCCGCCGTCATCGCCGTCTCCACGATGCCGGGGCCGACGCAGTTCACCGCGATCCCCGCGCCCGCCCACTCGGCGGTCGGCGCGACCCTCCGCGCCCAGCGGCTGATCGCGCGCTTCGAGCCGCTGTAGTTGATGAATCCCACCTGCGGGCCCTGGGCCTCGGCGGCGCCGCCGATCTCGAGCGCCTTCGCCTCGTCGCCGGCCAGCAGCGCGTCGACGAGCTCGGCCGACGTCGGCTGCAGCGACGAGAACGACGAGGTGATGCCGACGCGCGGTGCGGCGGAGCGCGCGAGCGCCGGCCGCAGGGCGTCCAGGAACTCCGTGACGCCGAAGTAGTTCACGGCGACGGTCTTGGCGATCGGCGCAGCGATGCCTGCGCTCGCGACCACCACGTCGACCTCACCGCCCGCGGCGGCGAGGGCGGCGTCGGCCGCCGCGCGACGGCCCGCGGGCGTCGAGAGGTCGCCGTCGACGTCGCTGCCCGCGAGGTCGACGCCGACGGTGCGGTAGCCGCGCTCGTCGAGCAGCTGCTTCGTCGCCCGCCCGATGCCGGATGCGGCGCCCGTGATGATCGCTGTGCGTGCCAAGGTGCTCTCCTTCGAACCGTGCCGGTCCTGCCCGGCATCAGCCCGATGATCGCACCCCTGGGGCTCAGCCGCTCTTGCGCCGGTGCACGCGCTTCTGCACCGCGGGGCCCGAGTGCGCGCCCTGCACGCCGCCCTGCGGCGCCATGCCCTGGCCGTGGTGGCCGAGCTTCTTCTTGTCGAGCGCCTCGCGGAACTTGCGGCGCTGGGCGTCCTCGGCGCTCTCGACGCCGTCGGGGGTGTCCTGCGGGTGCGTCGCTGCCGATTCGTTCTCGCTCATGACCCCACCTTGCCGCCTGCCGGTGCCGATGTCGAGTCCGCCGGCCCGCTCGGCCGACCGACGGCATCCGCCCGATCCTTCCGAGCCGCCGCGAGCGCCCGGATGAATGCGCTCAGCCAGACGAAGATGAAGCCGCACGCGGCGAACTCGAAGCCCGTGAAGCTGTAGTAGCGGACCGGCTCCCACAGCAGCAGCGCGCCGATCGTCGCGACGACCATCGCGATCGACACGAGGTGGATCGACCTCGGCAGCCGGGGCGCGAACCACGGCAGCCCCGCGCACAGCACGCAGAACAGCAGCACCATGCTCGAGCCGAAGACCATGTGCAGCCACTCGGCGATGTCGATGCGCACGAGGCCCGTGAAGACCATCGAGACGCCGATGCCCGCGATGAGCCGGCCGACCCAGCGCGAGCCCGTGCTCGCCCGGCCGGTCGCCGACTCGAGGTCGCCGCGCGCATACGCGCCCATCGTCGCGACGAGCACGCCCGAGAGCACGAGCGTCATGTTGAAGGCGAAGCCCGAGATGCCGCCCCCGACGCCGAGCTGCGAGAAGTGCAGCTGTCACCAGTCCTCCTGCGAGGCGGTGAGCATCGAGAAGATGACGCCGACGACGAGGAACGACGGCACGAGCGCGCCGAGCGTGCGGGTGCCGACGTCGTGGCCGAGCGGATGCGTCAGGTACGCCGCCGCGGCGCCCGCGAGCCCGCACGCGAGCGCTCCCGCGAAGGGGTCGAGCTGCAGCCCGCGGAAGCCGGCCTGCATGATCTCGCCGGCCGAGAGCGCCGCGAGGTAGCCGAGCCCGAAGCACACGAGCGCGATCGCGATCGTGCTGACGACCCGCACCGCGCGGCTCCAATGGCCGCCGAGGCGCGGCATGGGCGTCGTCGACCGCAGGTTCGCGACCAGGAACGACAGCGCGGCTGCCGTGCCCGTCGTCAGCGCCGCGATGCGCGCGACGGATGCGCTGCCGCCGATCGGGCGCAGCCCCTCGCCCATGAGCACGAGGCCGAGCGCGAAGGCCGCGGCGCCCGCGATCGAGCCCGCGACGACCGCCTGGAGCTCCTGCCGGGCGCGCCGCCCCTGCGGGGGAGCGTCGGTCGGCGCCGGCCGCGTGGTCAAGCGTCCACCCTGGCACGCAGGAGGTGCGGCACGGCGGAGGGGCGGGATGCGTCGGGCGAGGCGGCGGCGATCGTGCGCGCGAGCGTCGTGAGCCAGACGAAGGCGATGCCGACCGCCACAGCCTCGAGGCCGGCGGCCGAGTAGACGGCGAGCGGGCGCCACAGCAGGAGCGCGATGACGATCGCGATGGCCGCGCCCGCGGTCGTGAGGATGAGCGCTCGTGGCGGCCGCGGCATGACGAGCAGCACGGCGGCCGCCGAGGCGACGAAGAGGCCGAGCGAGCCGAACGCGGCGATGTTGTGCAGCAGCGGTGCCCTCGGCACGGGGAAGAGGCCCACGCCCGCGAGCGCGATGCCGGTGAGCGCGAAGAGCGCGACCACCCGCGCGATGCCGCCGAGCGCGGCATCGCCGAGCCAGCGATGCAGGTCGCGGCCGAGGTACGCGCCGATGGTGGCCACGAGCAGCCCGGCGATGACGACCGTGCCGTTGAAGGCCCACGAGCCGGCGCCGCTGCCCGCGCCGAGGTCGGAGAAGTGGCGCTCCCACCAGCGCGGATCGGCGGCAGTGAGCATCGCGAAGACCGTGCCGATCGTGAGGAAGGCGAACAGCAGCGTCGCGAGGTCGCGCGTGGTGAGCTCGATGCCGGCGCGGAAGGCGAGCCAGCCGCCCGCTGCGCTCGCGATGCCCGTCAGGAGCGCGCCGCCGATCGCCGGTGCCTCGAGCCCCTGCAGCCCGAGCGCGAGGATCTCGGCGCCCGTGAGGGTGCCCAGGTAGGCGACGGCCGCGAAGCCGATGGTGAGCGCGACCGTCGAGACGCGCGAGATCGTGCGCTGCCACGGCGGCATCGGGCGGGTCTCGGCGCGGCGGTGCAGGAGCGTGCTGAGGGCGAAGGCCGCCGCCGCGACGAGGGCGACGATCCCCGCGGCTGGCAGCGCGAGCGAGCCCTCCCCGGCGATCGGACGCGGATCGCCCCACAGCGCCACGAGCGCGAACGCTGCTCCCGCGCCGAAGGAGCCCCACGCGGCCGCGATCGCCTGCGCCTCGCGACGCAGCTCCACGCTTGGGACGGCTTCCACGCAACCGATGGAACCACCCTGCACCCTCGAGCGAGCGTCGACCGGTGTCCGACCTTGATCGCTGGCCACACTTTCTATTGCCTTTCGATAGATATAGCACGATGATCGATGCATGCTCCGTTCCCCGTGGATCGTCCTGCTCCTCCGCGTCGCGCTCGCGCTCGCCGCCGCCTGGCTCATCGTCATCCTGCTGCTGTCGCTGCCGGGCGAGCTCGCCGACGAGGCGCTGTGGTTCCGCATCGGCGCGCAGGCGGTGCTCTCGCTCGTGATCGTCGCGGTGCTCGCGGTCATCGTCTGCATCTGGCGGCTGCTCACGCTCGTGCAGCGCGACCGCATCTTCAGCGACGAGGCGCACCGCTGGGTCGACGCGATCGTGTGGGCGCTCGCGATCGGCTGGGCGCTGCTCGCGGCCGGCGCGCTCGTCGTCGTCGCGGTCGTCTTCCTCACGCCCGAGCTGCGCGACCCGGGCATCCCGATGGCGCTCTTCGGCCCGGTCGTGCTCTCGCTCCTGCCGCTGCTGCTCATGCTCGTCATGCGCGGCCTGCTGCAGCAGGCGAGCGGCTACCGCGCCGAGCTCGACGAGGTGATCTGATGCCGATCGTCGTGCGGATCGACGTCGAGCTCGCCAAGCGCAAGCTGAGCGTGGGGGAGTTCGCCGAGCGCGTCGGGCTCACGCCTGCGAACGTCGCGGTGCTGAAGAACGGCCGTGCGAAGGCCGTGCGCTTCTCGACGCTCGAGGCGATGTGCCGGGTGCTCGAGTGCCAGCCGGGCGACCTGCTCGAGTGGGTCGACGACGGGGCGGATGCGTCGGGCTGAGCCGACGCATCCGCCCCGTCACCAGGTTCCACGGCGCCGTCGCCGCTAGCCTCCCGGCATGCGCAATCCCGTGCCCGAGCTGCTCGACGAGGTGCTGCGCGAGTGCGCGGACGACGACGGCGGGGCGCTGCACGACTCGATCCCCGAGCTCGCCGAGGCAGACCCCGACCGCTTCGCGATCGCGCTCTGCACCGCCGACGGCACCGTCTACGCGTCGGGCGACGCCGAGCACCGCTTCACGATCCAGTCGATCTCCAAGCCGCTGGCCTACGCGCTCGCGCTCGCCGACCGCGGCATCGAGACGGTGCTCGAGCACGTCGGGGTCGAGCCCTCGGGCGACGCGTTCAACGAGATCTCGCTCGAGCGCAGCGGCCGTCCGCGGAACCCCATGATCAACGTCGGCGCCGTGACGACGCACGCGCTCATCGGCGATCCCGAGTGGAGCCTCGCCGAGCGCGACGAGCGCGTCCGCTCGGGGCTCTCGGCGTTCGCCGGCCGCGAGCTCGAGATCGACGACGCGGTCTTCGAGTCGGAGCGATCGGTCGCGAGCCACACGCTCGCGCTCGCCTACCTCGCCCACTCGCAGGGCAAGCTCGACGGCGAGCCGCACGACGCCGTCGACGGCTACATCCGGCAGTGCTCGATGCTCGTCGACGTGCGCGACCTCGCGGTGATGGCGATGACGCTCGCCGGCGGCGGCAGGAACCCCGTCACGGGTGAGCAGGTCGTGCCGGTCTGGGCGTGCACGCAAGCGCTGAGCGTCATGGCGACGTGCGGCATGTACGACGCGGCGGGCGACTGGATGAGCCGGGTCGGCATCCCCGCGAAGAGCGGCGTCTCGGGCGGCGTGCTGGGCGCGCTCCCCGGGCAGATCGGCGCCGGCGCCTTCTCGCCGCGACTCGACGACGTCGGCACGAGCGTGCGCGGCGAGCAGGCCTTCGCGCGCATGTCGAGCGAGTTCGGCCTGCACCTCATGCACGCGCCCGAGGTCGCGACGCACGTGCTCTACGGCGTCGTCGAGCCCGACACCGACGGCGACGGCCTGCGCGAGGTGCAGCTGCAGGGCACGATGCACTTCGCCGCGGCCGAGGCGGCGCTGCGCGAGCTCGAGGGGCTCCCCGACGATCGCTCGCCCGTCGTGCTGGACCTGACGCGCGTCGTCTCGGCGAGCGCGATCGGCCGTCGCCTGCTGACCGAGGCCGTCGAGCGGATGCGCGCCGACGGTCGGGACGTGCGGGTCACCGACCCCGACAGCGTGCTCGGCGGATGACGCGAGGCGCGCAGGCCGTGAGCCGGTGACCGCGATCCGGAGAGCAGGAGGGGAACCATGGGTGCCGCATTGGTCACAGGAGCTTCGCGCGGGATCGGACGTGCGATCGCTCGGGCTCTCGCCGAGCGAGGAGACCGCGTGGCGGTCCACTACGGCTCCGACAGCGTCGCGGCGGAGGAGACGCTCCGCTCGATGACCGGCGTCGGCCACATCGCGGTCGGTGGAGACATCGGCGATCCCGAGAGCGCTGCCGAGGTGCTGCGGGCCGCCGACGATGCGCTCGGTGGGATCGACATCCTCATCAACAACGCCGCTGTGGCGCCCGCCGACGACGTCCGCCATCGGGTCGACGAGGCGAGCTTCGAGCAGTGGCAGGCTGCTTGGCGGAGGATCGTCGACGTCGATCTCCTCGGCGCTGCGAACCTGACCTTCCTCGTCGCGCGCCGCTTGATCGACCGCGGAGCGCCTGGCTTCGTCGTCAACGTCGGATCCCGAGGCGCGTATCGGGGCGAACCGGAGTTCCCCGCCTACGGGGCTGCGAAGGCGGGGCTCCACGCGTTCGGGCAGTCGATGGCGGTGGCTCTTGCGCCGCACGGCATCGTCGTGACGACGATCGCGCCGGGATTCGTCAGCACGGAGCGGCAGAGCGCGAAGCTCGAAGGCGCCGCGGGCGAGGACCTGCGCGCGCAGAGCCCCTTCGGGCGCGTCGGGACGCCGGAGGAGGTCGCCGCGGCGGTGCTCTTCCTGAGCTCGCCGGCGGCGACATGGTCGTCAGGCGGGGTGCTCGACTTCAACGGTGCGTCGTACTTGCGCTCCTGAGCCGCCGGCGGATGCGCGGCGCGCACGATGGAGGGGCGGCGCCGCAGCGCCGCCCCTCCATCGTCGTGGACTAGAAGTCCCAGTCCTCGTCCTCGGTCGCCTCGGCCTTGCCGATGACGTAGGAGGAGCCGGAGCCCGAGAAGAAGTCGTGGTTCTCGTCGGCGTTCGGCGACAGCGCCGACAGGATCGCTGGGTTGACGTCGGTGACCGTCGACGGGAACAGCGGCTCGAAGCCGAGGTTCATCAGTGCCTTGTTGGCGTTGTAGTGGAGGAACTTCTTGACGTCCTCAGTGAGCCCCACGGGGTCGTACAGCTCGGCCGAGTACTTCGACTCGTTCTCGTAGAGCTCGTAGAGCAGCGAGTACGTGTAGTCCTTGAGCTCGGCCTGCTTCTCGGGCGTGAGCTGCTCGTAGCCCTTCTGGAACTTGTAGCCGATGTAGTAGCCGTGCACGGCCTCGTCGCGGATGATGAGGCGGATCATGTCGGCCGTGTTCGTGAGCTTCGCGCGGCTCGACCAGTGCATCGGCAGGTAGAAGCCCGAGTAGAACATGAACGACTCGAGCAGCGTCGAGGCGACCTTGCGCTTGAGCGGGTCGTCGCCCTCGTAGTAGCCGATGATGATCTCGGCCTTGCGCTGCAGGTACGGGTTCTCCGTCGACCAGCGGAAGGCGTCGTCGATCTCCTTCGTCGACGCGAGCGTCGAGAAGATCGACGAGTACGACTTCGCGTGCACGCTCTCCATGAAGGCGATGTTCGTGAGCACCGCCTCCTCGTGCGGTGTCACCGCGTCGGGGATGAGCGAGACCGCGCCGACCGTGCCCTGGATGGTGTCGAGCAGCGTGAGGCCCGTGAAGACGCGCATCGTGAGCAGCTTCTCGTCCTCGGTGAGCGTCGCCCACGACTGGATGTCGTTCGACAGCGGCACCTTCTCGGGCAGCCAGAAGTTGTTCACGAGGCGGTTCCACACCTCGAGGTCCTTCTCGTCCTCGATGCGGTTCCAGTTGATCGCCCGCACGAGGTGGTTGTGGCGGTGCTGGCGCTTCTGCGCCTCGGTCTGCACGGCGCCGTCGAGCGCCTCCTGGATCTCGGCGCGGTCGGCCTCGATCGCCGGGCCGGCCTCCTCCGCGAGGGCCGGGGCGTCGATGGGGTCGTCGAAGACCGACGCCTGCGTCTCTTGGGTGTCCATGTCCTGTTCCTTCATCGTTGTCGCGCTAAAAGTGAGGAAATCACAGCATGCAGCTGACGCAGCCGTCCACTTCCGTACCCTCGAGCGCCAGCTGGCGCAGTCGCACGTAGTAGATCGTCTTGATGCCCTTGCGCCACGCATAGATCTGCGCGCGGTTGATGTCGCGCGTCGTCGCCGTGTCCTTGAAGAACAGCGTGAGCGAGAGGCCCTGGTCGACGTGCTGCGTCGCCGCGGCGTAGGTGTCGATGATCTTCTCGGGGCCGATCTCGTAGGCGTCCTGGAAGTACTCGAGGTTGTCGTTCGTCATGAACGGCGCCGGGTAGTAGACACGCCCGAGCTTGCCCTCCTTGCGGATCTCGATCTTCGCCGCGATCGGGTGGATCGACGACGTCGAGTTGTTGATGTACGAGATCGAGCCGGTCGGGGGCACCGCCTGCAGGTTCTGGTTGTAGATGCCGTGCTGCTGCACGAGCGCCTTGAGCTCGCGCCAGTCGTCCTGCGTCGGGATGTGGATCTCGGCCTTGTCGAACAGCTCCTGCACGCGCGCGGTCGCCGGCTTCCACTCCTGCTCGGTGTACTTGTCGAAGAACTCGCCGGTCGCGTACTTCGAGCGCTCGAAGCCCTCGAAGGTGCGGCCCTTCTCCTGCGCGATGCGGTTGGAGGCCCGCAGCGCGTGGAACAGCACCGTGTAGAAGTAGATGTTCGTGAAGTCGATGCCCTCCTCGGAGCCGTAGAAGATCCGCTCGCGGCCGAGGTAGCCGTGGAGGTTCATCTGACCGAGGCCGATCGCGTGGCTCATGTCGTTGCCGCGCGCGATCGACGGCACCGAGCCGATGTTCGACTGGTCGGAGACCGCGGTGAGCGCCCGGATGGCCGTCTCGACCGTCTTGCCGAAGTCGGGCGAGTCCATCGAGAGCGCGATGTTCATCGAGCCGAGGTTGCAGGAGATGTCCTTGCCGACCGAGACGTAGTCGAGGTCGTCGTCGTAGGTCGACGGCGTGTTGACCTGCAGGATCTCGCTGCAGAGGTTCGACATGTTGATGCGGCCGTCGATCGGGTTCTCCCGGTTCACCGTGTCCTCGAACATGATGTACGGGTAGCCCGACTCGAACTGGATCTCGGCGAGCGTCTGGAAGAACTCGCGCGCGTTGATCTTCGTCTTCGTGATGCGCGGGTCGTCGACCATCTCGTGGTACTTCTCGGTCACCGAGATGTCGCTGAAGGGCACGCCGTAGACGCGCTCGACGTCGTACGGCGAGAACAGGTACATGTCCTCGCCCTTCTTCGCGAGCTCGAACGTGATGTCGGGCACCACGACGCCGAGCGAGAGCGTCTTGATGCGGATCTTCTCGTCGGCGTTCTCGCGCTTCGTGTCGAGGAACCGCATGATGTCGGGGTGGTGCGCCTGCAGGTACACCGCGCCCGCGCCCTGGCGCGCGCCGAGCTGGTTCGCGTACGAGAAGCTGTCTTCGAACAGCTTCATCACGGGGATGACGCCGGAGGACTGGTTCTGGATCTGCTTGATCGGAGCGCCGTACTCGCGGATGTTCGTGAGGTTGAACGCTACGCCGCCGCCGCGCTTCGAGAGCTGCAGGGCCGAGTTGATCGAGCGGCCGATCGACTCCATGTTGTCCTCGATGCGCAGCAGGAAGCACGAGACGAGCTCGCCGCGCTGCTTCTTGCCGGCGTTGAGGAAGGTCGGGGTGGCCGGCTGGAAGCGGCCGTTCACGACCTCGTCGACGATGTGCTCGGCGAGCGTCTCGTCACCCGCGGCGAGCGCGAGCGCGACGTTCACGACGCGGTCCTCGTAGCGCTCGAGGTAGCGCTTCCCGTCGAAGGTCTTGAGCGTGTAGGACGTGTAGTACTTGAAGGCGCCGAGGAACGTCGGGAAGCGGAACTTGTAGCCGTAGGCGCGCTTCATGAGCGACTTGATGAACTCGAAGGAGTACTGGTCGAGCACTTCCTTCTCGTAGTAGTCGTTCTCGACGAGGTAGTCGAGCTTCTCCTTGAGCGAGTGGAAGAAGACGGTGTTCTGGTTGACGTGCTGCAGGAAGTACTGGTTCGCCGCCTCGCGGTCCTTCTCGAACTGAATCTTGCCGTCCGGTCCGTAGAGGTTGAGCATCGCGTTGAGCGCGTGGTAGTCCATCGCCGACGTCTTGCCCGTCGTCATCTCGGGCGTCACTGTCGCCATAGTCCATCCAATCCGTCGTTGACGACGCGCACGTCGTCGGGGGTTCCGAAGAGTTCGAAGCGGTAGAGGTGCGGCACGTCGCACTTGCGCGCGATGATGTCGCCCGCGAGCCCGTAGCCCGCACCGAAGTTGGTGTTGCCGGCGCTGATGACGCCTCGCAGGTGCTTGCGGTTCTCCTCGTCGTTGAGGAACCGGATCACCTGCTTCGGGACGGCGCCCTTGCCGTCGCCGCCGCCGTAGGTCGGCACGATGAGCACGTAGGGCTCTCGCTGCTCGAGCGGCGGGTCGGAGGCGTACAGGGGGATGCGCGAGGCCGGCCGGCCGAGCTTCTCGACGAAGCGGGCGGTGTTGCCCGACACGCTCGAGAAGTAGACGACCTGGTTCACGGCGCCCCCCTGCCGGCGGCGCGGCTCAAGCCGCGATGATCGCCTTGATGCGGTCGGGCTGGAAGCCCGACCAGTGCTGCTCGTCGGCGATCACGACGGGTGCCTGCATGTAGCCGAGCTCCTTGACCGTCTGCAGCGCCTTGTCGTCGGCGGTCACGTCGAAGATCTCGTACTCGATGCCCTGGGCGTCGAGCGCGCGGGTGGTCATCGTGCACTGCACGCAAGCGGGCTTCGAATAGACGGTGACGGTCATGGCCGCTCTCCTCGGTGTGGTTCCGGTGCTGGGGTCTCGTGGTCCGGCCGTGGCCGGGCTCCCACTATATGTGGGGTCTGGCGGCGATCAAGGACACAAGATGGTGTGTTTCTCCACACCTGGGTCAACAAGAACTCCACAGGTGTCATTCCCACCGCGGAACGACGCGGAAAAGCCTGTGGAGAGTCGGCGCGCGCCCTGTGGGGAGTCGGCCGGAAGATCTTCGCGACACGCCGACGGCGACTTACACCGGTGTCGTTCGGCGTCGGCATCGGGCACCTCCGGGGGCTTCGAGGGGCACGCTACGCCGGGCCGCCCACATGCCGCTCAGCGCGCGCGCAGGGCCCTCAATCGCTCCCGCTCCGCCGGCTCGAGCCGCTCGGTCGCGAAGCGCAGGGCGATCGCCGTCATGCGCGGCGCCTCCCGCTCGAGCACGCCGATCAGCAGCTCGCGATCGACCTTGCCGACTTCGCGCAGCACGGCGCCGATCGTGCGCTGCAGCTGCGCCGCGGGGGAGCCGAGCATCCCGAGGGCGAGCCGCACCGCCTCCGCCGGCCGCCCGCGCCGCACAAGCGGGAGCGAGCCCATGAGCGCGCTGCGCTGCCTGAGCGGGTCGGCCGATGCCGCGAGGTCGTCGAGCACCGCGGTGCCGTGCTCGATCGTGGCGCGGCCGAGCACGGAGGGGGCCGCGAGGTCGACGAGATCCCACGAGACGATCCGGTCGTGCTCGGCGACGTAGAGCGCGGCGGCCTCGTCGAGCCACGGGTCGCCCCGTCGGGCGCGCTTGGCGCGCTGCCCGAGGATGCTGAGGCCCAGCACGCGCGCCTCGTGCTCGGCACGCTGCAGCAGCGCCCGCACCACGTCGAGCGGCGCGTCGAGGTGCTCGCGCGCGAGGGCGAACACCGCGCCCATGCGCACGCCGAGGATCGCGGTCTCGGCGCGGTCGGCGAGCGCCCGCTCGAGCGCGGCCCGCTGCTCCGGGCTCGCGAGCGCGCGCAACCGCTCGACGAGCGCGATCGGCGCGTCCGCCCCCTCCGGCTGCACGGGCCCAGGCTGGCACCCGTGCAGGTCGCGCACAAGGCCCGCTCAGGCGGGGCCCGTACCGTCGCCGATGCACACCAGTGGAGAAGGAGGCAGCATGGCTGACATCACCGGCAAGAAGGTCGCGTTCGTGCTCACGGACGGCTTCGAGGACTCCGAGCTCACGAGCCCCTGGGAGGCGGTGCAGAGCGCCGGCGGCGAGCCGACGCTCATCTCGCCGAAGGAGGGCTCGATCGAGGGCAAGAACGGGCACGAGCAGGTGGTGGATGCGTCACCCGGGTCGGTGAGCGCATCCGACTTCGACGCCCTCGTGCTCCCGGGCGGCGTGGTGAACGCCGACCACCTGCGCATGGACGAGGCCTCCGTCGCGCTCGTCAAGGGCTTCGCCGACGCGGGCAAGCCCATCGGCGTCATCTGCCACGGCGCGTGGATCCTCATCGAGGCGGGCGCCGTCGACGGCCGCCGGATCACGAGCTACCCGAGCCTCAAGACCGACCTGCGCAACGCCGGCGCCGAGTGGGTCGACGAGGAGGTCGTCACGGACAAGGGGCTTGTCTCGAGCCGCACGCCCGACGACCTGCCGGCGTTCAACGCGAAGATCGTCGAGGAGTTCGCCGAGGGCACGCACGAGCGCTGACCGGAGCGGTCAGGAGCCGGCTGCCTGCTGCGGCAGCCGGCTCCTGCCACTTTGGGAGGGTCAGTCCTCCTGCCACCCGAGCTCGCGCGCGACGGCGGCGAGCGAGCCGAGCAAGTGGGCGTTGTAGTCGAGCCCGAGCTGGCTCGGGAGCGCGAAGAGCAGCGTGTCGGCCGCTTGCACCGCCTCGTCGGCGAGCAGCCGGCGGGCGACGTGCTCCGGCTCGCCCGCATAGGTCGGGCCGCCGCGCACCGCACCGCCTTCCAGTCGCCCGATGCCGTCGCGCTGCTCGTCGGCGAGCCCGAAGTAGCGGCGGTCGTCGTCGGAGAAGAAAGGGAAGGCGCTGCGGGTCACGGCGGTGCGGGGCGGCACCGGGTGCCCCGCCTCGGCGTAGGCGGCGAGGTAGCCGCGCAACTGATCGGCCTGCTGCACGTGGAATGGTCGGCCGTCGTCCTGCGTCAGCAGCGTCGACGAGAGCAGGTGGTAGCCGTGCTCTGCGGCCCACAGCCCGGAGGCGTGGTTGCCGGCGCCCCACCACAGCCGGTCGGCGAGGTCGGGCGAGCGCGGCTCGACGGGCAGGTCGGGGCCCTGGCCGAGCTGAGCCGCGCGCTCCGAGCGAGCCTGCGGCTCGCCGCGCAGCGCCCGGCGGAAGTGCGCGGCGCGCTCACGGGCGACGTCCGACCAGCGCTCGCCGACCTCGAGGCCGAGCCCGAAGCGCTCCTGCCCGTCGATCGCCGGCTCAGGGGAGCCGCGCGAGATGCCGAGCTGCAGTCGGCCGCCCGAGAGCAGATCGGTCGCGCTCGCGAGCTCCGTCATCGCGAGCGGCTGCTCATAGCGCAGGTCGACGACGCCCGTGCCGAGCTCGAGCGTCGACGTGCGAGCAGCCATCGCCGCGAGCAGCGGGTAGGGCGTCGCGAGCGACTTGTCGAAGTGGTGCACCCGCACCCAGGCGCCGTCCATGCCTGCCTCCTCGGCCGCGACGGCGAGCTCGACGTGCATGCGGAGCGAGTCGCCGGCCGTCGGCACGCGCGAGCCGACGACGTTCCGGTAGTGCCCGAAGGAGAGGAACCCGATCCGCTTGCGCACGCTTGGGAGAACCCCGGCGCGGGGAAGCGCATTCCGCGCGACCCGTCTCCGCCGCGGGTCGCCGCGTGTCAACCGACGTGACAACGGCACGTTATCACCGCTATAACTGTATCTGCGCACCAGCCGGTCCGGCTCGCGCGAGTCCCTCACCGCATCCCTAGGAGCACCGTGCCCACCACTGACGCGCCCGCGCCCTCGCGCGCTCGCCGGATCCTCGGATCCTTCGGCTTCCAGATCTCTGCCGCGCTCGTGCTCGGTGTCGTGCTCGGCCTCGTCGCGCTGCAGCTCGGCCCCGGCGCCGACGGCGCCGACAACCCGCTCGCCGAGACGCTCGCCACGATCGGCTCGAGCTACGTCGCGCTGCTGAAGACCGCCGTCGTCCCGCTCATCCTCACCGCGATCATCGCCTCGATCGCGCGGCTCGGCCGCGTGCAGAACGCCGCGCGGCTCGCGGGCCAGACGCTCCTGTGGTTCGCGATCACCGCGGCGATCGCGGTCACGATCGGCATCGCCCTCGGCGTGACGCTGCAGCCCGGCGCCCGCGTCGACGGCTCGGGGCTCGAGCCTGGCGAGCCGAGCCGCGTCGGCGGCTGGTGGGACTTCCTCACGGGCCTCGTGCCGCAGAACTTCCTCGGCCTCACCGTCTCGACGCGCGAGTCGGCCGAGGGCGTCATCAGCTCGACCGTCGGCTTCAACGTGCTGCAGGTCATCGTCGTCGCGACCGTCGTCGGCATCGCCGCGCTCAAGCTCGGCAAGAAGGCGCAGCCCTTCCTCGACTTCACCGAGTCGACCCTCAAGGTGATCCAGAAGGCGCTGTGGTGGGTCATCCGCATCGCCCCGATCGGCACGGTCGGCCTGCTCGGCAACGCCGTCGTGCAGTACGGCTGGGAGAAGCTCGGCACGCTCGCGTGGTTCGTCGGCGCGATCTACCTCGGGCTCGCGCTCGTGCTGTTCGTCGTCTACCCGGCGCTCGTCAAGGCGCACGGCCTCTCGATCCGCCAGTACTTCTCGGGCGTGTGGCCCGCGGTGCAGCTCGCGTTCGTGAGCCGCTCGTCGATGGGCACGCTCCCGCTCACGCAGCGCGTCACCGAGCGCAACCTCGGCGTGCCGCGCGAGTACGCGTCGTTCGCCGTGCCGTTCGGCTCGACGACGAAGATGGACGGCTGCGCCGCGATCTACCCCGCGATCGCCGCGATCTTCGTCGCCCAGTTCTTCGGCATCGAGCTGACGCTCATCCAGTACCTGCTCATCGCGGTCGTCTCGATCGTCGGCTCGGCCGCGACCGCGGGCACGACCGGCGCGACCGTCATGCTCACGCTGACCCTCTCGACGCTCGGCCTGCCGCTCGAGGGCGTCGGCCTGCTGCTCGCCGTCGACCCGATCGTCGACATGGGCCGCACCGCGGTCAACGTCGCGGGCCAGGCGCTCGTGCCGACGATCGTCGCGAAGCGCGAGGGCATCCTCGACCGCGCGATCTACGACGGCCCGCGCGGCGACGGCCCGTTCCTCGACGACTCCGACGAGGCGGCCGAGGCGGATGCGTCGACGCCGTCGGGCGCGGAGCCCGATGAGCGCCGGGAGCCGGTGCCGGCGCGCTGAGCCCGGGCAGGATCGGAGAAGCGAGCCGCGATGCGCACCGGCAAGATGGTGCGCATCGCGGCTCGCGCGATCGACGACGATCGGAGGATCCCCATGGCGAAGACCGAGGCGAAGACCGAGGACGGCACGCTCTCGAAGGAGGAGCGCGAGGCGCTCAAGGCCCGCACCGCCGAGCTGCGGCGGCAGTCCAAGGGCGGCAACAAGAAGGAGCGCGACCGGCAGGACGTGCTCGACGCGATCGAGGGGCTCCCCGAGCCCGACAAGTCGCTCGCGCAGATGGTGCACGAGGTCGTCTCCGAGACGGCGCCCGACCTCGACCCGAAGACCTGGTACGGCTTCCCGTCCTACGCGCGCGACGGCAAGGTGCTCGTGTTCTTCCAGCAGGCGTCGAAGTTCGACGAGCGCTACTCGACGCTCGGATTCCAGACGATCGCGAACCTCGACGACGGCGACATGTGGCCGACCTCGTACGCGGTCGTGGCCGACACCCCGAAGGTGCGCAAGCAGATCGCCGAGCTGGTCGCGAAGGCGGTCAGCTGATCCCGGTCGGTCGGGAATGCGCATCGCCCAGCAGCGTTGTCTAAACTTGAGTCGGGCACACTCAAGTCCGACACGACGACTTCAGGGAGATGCACATGGCCGCGATCTACGGGCCGAGCTACGGGTTCGGCGGCGACGGGTCCTTCGATGACTTCATCGCGCGGATCCTGCAAGGACAGCGCGTCCCGGCGCAGCGCTCGATCGACCTCTCGCGCCTCGTCTCGCGGCGCATGAGCTCGGTCATGGCGAGCGCCGTCGAGTACGCGCGCGAGCACCGGCACGCCGAGGTCGACGCGCTGCACCTGCTGCACGCGCTCCTCGAGCTGCCGCAGGTCGGCGCGACCGTCGCGGGCGTCGGCGTCGACACGGATGCGCTGCGCACGACGGTCGAGGAGCGGATGCCGGCCGACGGGGATCGTGAGATGCCCTCTCCGCCGTCGCTCACCGCATCCGCCCAACGCGCACTGCGCGACGCCTACCAGATCGCGCGCGCCAACGGCTCGAGCTACATCGACCCCGAGCACCTCTTCTTCGCCTTCATCGTCGCGGGCGACAGCGCCGTCGGCGCGCTCCTGCAGGAGACGGGCATCACGCCCGATGCGCTGCAGCGCGCCGCCGCGCAGGCGCAGCGCGACGCGATCGAGGCCCAGCAGGCGCGGCCGTCGAAGGCGGTCGACCCGAGCTCGACCACGCCGACGCTCGACGAGTTCGGCACCGACCTCACGGAGCGCGCCCGCGCGGGCGAGCTCGACCCCGTGATCGGTCGCGCCGACGAGATCGAGCAGACGATCGAGATCCTCTCGCGCCGCACGAAGAACAACCCCGTGCTCATCGGCGAGGCGGGCGTCGGCAAGACGGCGATCGTCGAGGGGCTCGCGCGCGCGATCGTCGAGGGCGAGACCGAGGCCGGCACCGTGCCGAAGTCGCTGCTCGGCAAGCGCGTCGTCGCCCTCGACATGACCGCGATGGTCGCCGGCACGCGCTACCGCGGCGACTTCGAGGAGCGCATCACGAAGGCGATGGAGGAGATCAGCGCCCACAAGGACGAGCTCATCGTCTTCATCGACGAGCTGCACTCGATCCTCGGCGCGGGCGGCGGCGGTGAGGGCGGCATGGACGCCGCGAACATCTTGAAGCCCCGCCTCGCGCGCGGCGAGCTGCACATGATCGGCGCGACGACGCTCGCCGAGTTCCGCCGCATCGAGAAGGACGCGGCGCTCACCCGCCGCTTCCAGCCCGTGCTCGTCGCCGAGCCGAGCGTCGAGGACGCCGTGCGGATCCTCGAGGGGCTCGCGCCCGCCTACGCGGAGCACCACCGCGTGACGTACACGCCCGAGGCGATCCGCGCCGCGGTCGAGCTCTCGCACCGCTACATCAGCGACCGCTTCCTGCCCGACAAGGCGATCGACCTCATCGACCAGGCGGGCGCGCGGCTTCGGCTGCGGCTCGGCACGAAGGTCGACGTCGATGCGCTCGTCAAGGAGCGCGAGCACCTCGAGGACGAGAAGCGGCAGGCCGTCGAGGCCGAGGAGTTCGAGGAGGCGACCCGCATCCGCGACCGCATCGCGGCGATCCAGGCCGCGATCGACTCCGGCTCGGGCGAGGACGGCACGGTCGACGAGGAGGAGATCGCCGAGGTCGTCGCGCGAGCGACGGGCATCCCCGCGTCGCGGCTCACCGAGGGCGACCGCGAGCGGCTCGCCCGCCTCGAGCAGGAGCTGCACGAGCGGGTCGTCGGGCAGACGGATGCGGTGAGCGCGATCGCGAAGGCCGTCCGCCGGTCGCGCTCGGGGCTCGGCGACGCGTCGCGGCCCATCGGCTCGTTCCTCTTCCTCGGCCCGACGGGCGTCGGCAAGACCGAGCTCGCGAAGGCGCTCGCGTCGAGCCTGTTCGGCTCGGAGCGCGCGCTCGTGCGCTTCGACATGTCGGAGTTCGGCGAGCGGCACACGGTCGCGCGCCTCATCGGCGCCCCTCCCGGGTACGTCGGCTACGACGAGGCGGGCCAGCTCACCGAGAAGGTGCGGCGCCAGCCCTACTCGGTCGTGCTGCTCGACGAGATCGAGAAGGCGCATCCGGATGTCTTCAACCTGCTGCTGCAGGTGCTCGAGGACGGCCGGCTCACCGACGGCCAGGGTCGCACGGTCGACTTCCGCAACACGGTCGTCATCATGACCTCCAACCTCGGCAGCGAGTTCCTCGCGTCGAAGGCCGGCCCGATCGGCTTCCAGGCGGGCGACGGCACGGGTTCGAGCGACGAGCTGCGCGCGAAGGTCATGGGCAAGCTGCGCGAGCAGATGCGGCCGGAGCTCATCAACCGCATCGACGAGATCGTGCTGTTCCAGAAGCTCGAGCCGGAGGAGCTGCGGCAGATCGTGACGCTGCTGCTCGATCGCGTGCGGGAGCGGCTCGCGGCGCAGGAGCTCGAGCTCGAGGTGACGGATGCGGCCCTCGGCTGGCTCGCGGAGCACGGGTACGAGCCGGAGTTCGGTGCGCGGCCGCTGCGCCGGCTCATCCAGCGCGAGGTCGAGGACCGCGTCGCGGACCTCATCGTCGGCGGCCTCGAGCGCGGCACGATCCGGGTCGATGTGGAGGGCGACGGACTGGCGGTGACCGCGGCCTGACCCGCACCGCGGGCCGCAGGGGGGCTTGCCACCCGGCGTGTCCCCCGCCATGCTCTCCTGACACGAAGGAGGCGCCATGGCCGCTCTCTCCGCCCGGCTCGCCGCGGTGCTCGACGCGCTGCCGCTACGCCCCGGCATGCGCGTGCTCGAGCTCGGCTGCGGCCCCGGCGCGCTCGCGCGCGCGATCGCGGAGCGCGTCGGGCCCGAGGGCTTCGTGCTCGGCGTCGACCGCTCGATGATGGCGGTGCAGGCGGCCGAGCGGCAGTCCGATGCGGGCAACCTCAAGTTCCGGGTCGTGAACGCGGAGGGCTTCCACCTCAAGGCGGGGGAGGAGCCGTTCGATCTCGTCGTCGCGATCCGCGTCGGCGCGCTCGACGGGCGCCACCCCGAGCTCGAGGCCGCGGCGCTGGAGCGGCTCCGCGCGGCGACGGTGCCCGGCGCATCCCTCTTCATCGACCGCGGCGACCCGCTCGAGGAGATCGGGCTCCACAGCGAGCCCGCTCCGGCCGCGTGAGGCTTCGCGGCCGAGGTATCGTCGAGCCGAATCCGTCGGCGGGGCTCGGGAGCGCAGCATGAGCGATCGTGTCGCGGTGATCGGCGCGGGCGTCATCGGCCTCTCGATCGCCCACGAGCTCGCGGTCGCCGGGCGCGACGTGACGGTGCTCGCCGATGCCGACCCGCTCGAGACGACCTCCGCGGTCGCCGGCGCCGTCTGGTTCCCCTACGCGGCGGAGCGCTCGGCGACCGTCGACGCGATGCTCGCCGTTACCCTCGAGCGCTTCCTCGCGATCGCTGCCGATCACCCGGCGGCGGGCATCGACCTCCGCTCCGGCGTCATCGTCGAGCGCTCGCCCGAGCCCGACCGCTCCTGGACCGCCTGGGTCGACGCGACCGAGGTCGACGCATCCGAGCTTCCCGTGTTCCGGCTTCCCGATGGGGCGACGGGCCTCCGCACCACCGTGCCGCTCGCGACGATGTCGCTCTACCTGCCGTGGCTGCGCGAGCGCTGCGTCGGGCTCGGCGTGCGGTTCGAGCGGCGCGCGATCGACGACGTGGATGCGCTCGCGCGCGCCTTCGACGTCGCCGTCGTCGCCGCGGGGGTGCGGTCGGGCTCGCTGCTCGGCGACGATGCGAGCGTCGTGCCGATCCGCGGGCAGGTCGTGCGGGTCGAGAACCCCGGGGTGACCGAGTTCGTGATCGACGACGAGGACCCGGCGGGCCTCACCTACGTGCTGCCGCGCCGCGACTGCCTCGTGCTCGGCGGCACGCACGAGCTCGGTGCGACGTCGCTCGAGCCCGACCCCGCGACGGAGGCGGCGATCCTCGAGCGCTGCGCGCGGCTCGTGCCCGCCGTCGCGGGGCAGCGGATCGTGTCGCGCGGCGTCGGCCTGAGGCCGGGCCGGGAGCGGCTCCGCGTCGAGGAGGTGCCCGGCCGCGCGCTGCGCACCATCGCGGCCTACGGCCATGGCGGCTCGGGCATGACGCTCTCGTGGGGCACCGCCGAGCGCGTCGCTGCGCTGCTCGCGTGAGCGCAGTCCGGCTCAGGGCTGCGGCGGTCGGCGCTATCCCTGCGCCGGCGGCGGGCCGTAGCCCCGGCCCGGCTGCTGATGTCCGTACGGCTCCTGTCCGTACGGCTCCTGTCCGTACAGCTGCTGCCCGGGCTGTCCGGGCTGGGCGTAGCCCTGCCCGTACATCGCCCGGTAGGCGGGGTCGTACTGCACGCCCGCCGGGTTGGAGGGGAGGATGCACATGATGAGCGGCACGATGCCGAAGCCGACGATGCTCAGCAGCGCGAACGCGCCGTGGAAGTTCGCGTCCTGCAGCCGCCGCCACATGGCCGCGTAGGTCGGCAGCAGCAGCGCGAGCCCGACGACGAGCAGGAGGGCGAGCCAGCCGAGCATCGCGCCGAGCGGTCCCGCGACCTGGTCCGCGCTCGCGGTCACGCCGCGCTCCTGCAGCTCGATCGTGCGCACGATGAGCTGCACGTACGCGATCCAGAAGGGGATCTGCGCGACGAGCGAGACGAGGCCCGTGAACAGCATCGCCCACCAGAACTCGCTGCGGCTCGCACGGCCCGAGAACTGCACGTAGCCCTGGAAGAAGCGCTTGATCGCCTGACCGAAGGAGGCGCCGTGCAGCGGCTGGCCGACCGGCGGGAGGCCCGCGGTGCTCGTGGTGGTGCTCGTCACGCAGCCATCATGGCGCACGAGGGCTGCCGTCGCGCCTACGGCGTGAGCCCTTGCGCGAGCACGGCCGCGGCGAGCGAGCGGTCGCCGCGCACGCCGATGCCCGGTGCGTCGAGCGGGAGGCGGCCCCACGCGAGCAGCGCGAGCGACTTCGACGACCCGGCGATCGTGACCGCCTCGGCGCCTGCGGGCGCTCCCGCGAGCGCGAGGGATGCCCCCGCGCCCTCGGGCTGGAACGAGATCGCCGCCGAGGGCGGCGCGACGCGCTCGAGGCGCACTTGCCGGGGATGCATGACGGTCACGACCTCGTGGAGGCAGTCGAGCCAGCGCTCCGGCGGCGCCGCGACGTCCTCGCCGATCGCGGCGCGCAGGTCCCAGAGGTGCACGAGCGTCTCGTGCGCCTGCCGGCGGTGCCAGAACCGCACGGTGCTGCCGGGCTGCGGCCCGGTGCGCTCGTCGCGCGGCACCCCGTCGTCGAGCAGCGTCCACGCCGGCGCGTCGGGGTCGAGCTCCGCGAGCGTCTCGCGCAGCTCCGCCGCGCACTCGGCGTACAGCGCGGGCGCGTCGAAGGGGCCGCGGCCGAGCGGGGTCTCCTGCTGCCGCCGCGCCTGGCCCGCGGCCCAGTGGTGGATGCGCGCGAGGTGGACGACGAGCTTCTCGACCGTCCAGCGGCCGAGCCACGGCACCGGCGTCGCGGGATCCGCGCGCAGCGCCGTCTCGAGGAACTGCTCCTGCAGGTCGGCGAGGGCGCTCAAGTGGTCCATGGCCGCACGCTACGCGACAGTGCACACGCCGTTCGGCTGCCGACGCGGTCCAGGTTCGAACGGTGGAGACGAGCCAATGCTGGTGAAAGCGTCGAGGCGGACGCGGCGTTCGAGAGCGGCGCTAGACGCGAGCTCATCGGCCGAACGCGTCGATCGCTTCTTGGAAGGCGCTCGGTTCGGTGCGCAGTGTGCGGCTGACGAGCAGTACCCCGTGATCGCGCGTTTCGAACCAGGGCTGAGATGAAGGCACGATGAGGATGCGCGTCAGTCCCCGAGCCTGTGCCGCCCGTACCGCCTCTCTCGCCAGCCACTCCGGCGCCCGCCGCAACGGCGGAGGCGGCCACGTCGTCAGGGCGTCTCTCCAGCGGTGCACCGCATCGATGTCGATCCCGGCGCTGCCGAAGCGGTCCTGCCATGTGCTGCCGAACCGGTCGCGCATGGCACCGTATCGATGGAAGGACTTCCAGACGCTCCACCAGCGCTCGTCCCATAGCGAGGAGTTCTCGGGGGTCAGCGCGCGAACCCTTGTCGTATCTGGCGCCGGGTCCGCCATCGGTACTTGGCGGTCTCCGAGGCCCCACGCGTGCCGCACGTAGAACAGCACGATGACGTCAGGACAGCGCTCGTCCACTGTTAGCGGCTCACCGCTCCCGCGCGGACCGACTGCAATCTTGGTCACCATGTGTCGTATGGAGGTGGATCATAGATGTAGCACTGAGCGCCATTCCACAGTTGAACGTACGAGTTTGTTGCGACTTCGCCGAAGCCATGCGCGGCCCCGTAAGTGAACTGGTAGTAGTGGGTTGCAGTCCATGTCGTCGAAGCGTTGAGTCCGCTGAAGGGCTCGGTGAAAGTGCCGGTGCTGCTTGCTCCCGCGACATTCCAGCGGTGATACACGGAGGTTGCGTAAACGCCGTATCCCGTGGTGATGCGTATCTTGCTTCCAGTATTCCGCGCGATCACCAGAGAGGCCGTGCCGCAAAACGAATTCAGGGCCATCGACGAGGTCGCGTCGGCGCCTGCGGCAGAATCCGTGCTTGAGCGAGCAGAAACGAGCGTGCCATTCTCCTCGCGTATCACGAAGCCATGATCCGCGGCGACCTCCCGGTCGAAGCCACGAACAACCATCGGTGTTGTAGTCGAACGAGTACCAACATCCGCAACACCGGCTGGATCGGCAGTAGGCGCGAGGGCGCCTCCGGTGAGAAGCAAAAGCAACACTGCAGAGCCCGCGAAGACGCTTACAACACGACGACGACGCACGATAGCCTCTTTGCTCGGTGTGGTCAGCCTAAACCCGAATCGTCCCGGAGGCAACGGAACGACGTGCCTCAGCTTCTTTGAGCGC
>NZ_ASHR01000005.1 GCF_000400485.1 Agrococcus pavilionensis RW1 | reverse complement strand
CCCGCGCTCAAAGAAGCTGAGGCACGTCGGTAAGTTGACGCGTGCCTCGTCGCCGACTTACCATATGCATCCGCATGAACCTCGACTGCGCCGACGCTTGCGAGACGACTGGTCGAGTGCTCTGGCGTCAGACCGGTTCCGACGCAGGCGCCGTCTGCGCGTTCCTGGAGGCCTGGCGGGCGGCATGCAAGGCTTGCGCGGATGAGATGCGAGCAGCAGGCGGCGATACACGAGCACTCCCGGGTGTGCGCCGAGGCATGTCGGCGCTGGGAGCGCGCGTGCGCCGATCTTTCGCCGCGCTCGGCTGATCGGCGATCGCTCCTGAAGAGCGGCAGGGTGAAGCGCCGCCAGGCCGGCTGCTCGGCCGTGCTCCCTCCTCGGCCGCTGTGCGGGGCTGCGCGTGTCTCGTGGCGCCCGGTCAGTCAACGCGAATGGACAAGGTTGCGGATGTGCCGCAGTTGCAGCGCCAAAGCCGGACGATCGCGATGCTCGACGAGACGTCATCGACGCACCCCTTGCGCCAGCCGATGTCGGGTCCGCGCTCGGGATCAGCACCGATGTCGCGATCGCATGCGCAGACGTGACTCTCGCCAGCGATTGGGAGAACGGTTGTCTCCGTGATCGAGCGCTCTCGCGCCGCGCCCGCAAGATGAAGCTGTCTTACAATTGTCGTTGCGCCGAGTTCTCAGCTGTGCCGTCTCGATCTGCGGAGTGACGCCACGACCCGAGTCGTTCAGCATCGATGAGAGCATCCGGACCGGAGGGAACCATGACAGGCATCACGACGACAGGGACCGCCTGCGAGCTGGGGGAGCACGGTTACATCACTGACAAGGCGCGGTATCTCGCGCGACTCCGACGGATCGAGGGACAGGCGCGCGGCATCCAACGCATGGTCGACGAGGAGCAGTACTGCATCGAGATCCTCACGCAGATCGCCGCTCTCACGGGCGCGTTGCAGAATGTCGCCGTCGGACTTCTCGAGGACCACCTACGCCACTGCGTGACGGACGCCGCTCTGTCTGGCGGCGACGTCGCCGAGGACAAGATCCGCGAGGCGTCTCAAGCCATCGGTCGTCTCATCCGCTGAACCACCGATTCGGAGCAGCCTCTGCCGGAAGAAGCGATCGCGTGCGCGTCGTTGCCACGGCGCTCCCGGGATCGAACTAAGCGTCTCGTTCAACTCCCGGGAGCGCTGACCGGCGAAGCTCGCTGTTACGACAGCTTGCGGAACTCCAGCCCTTGACGAGCCGCTTGAGTGCCGTGCTGAGTTCCGGCTTTGTAGCCGTCCCGTTACGAGACGACCACACCCGTCACTTCACGAGGCGGTCGAGCAGGAAGGTGCCTTCCCGTCGGTACGGCTCGCCCAGCACAGCGCCGGAATGGGAGGCGAGTCCATTGCTGATGGCGAGCGCGGTGAAGAGCGCGCGTTGCCCCTCGAGGCCAAGTGTGTCGGTCTTCCCATCCGTCCACGCGGGCACGATGGATTTGAGGATCTCCGGGCTCGTGTCCGCCAGCCAATGCTCGGCACTGAAGGTGTTCTGCGATGTCAGCGTCGCGAGGGCGTCGAGCTTCTTCGGCAGGTGCTCGCCGATCTCCACGACGCAATTGGGGCGCTCCGGCGTCATGTAGTAGATCGTGGGCACAGGGTGCGGCTGATGTCCGCCGCACTCCTCGATCCGCCAGTCGCGCCCCGCCACCGAGAGCGCTTCTGCGTAGAGAATTGCGATCACTCTTCGGTCGGGGTCAAGGTCATGCTGCGCGTGTTCCGGGTCTTGCATGATGATGATGTCGGGCTTCACCCGACGGATGAGCGAGACGACCTTCGTCTTCGCATCGCCGAGGAAGTCGACCTCGCCGAACGCGACGTCCAAGAAGTCGACCTCAGTGGTGATGCCGAGTGCTTCGGCGGATCGGCCTACCTGCGGGCGACTCTCGTCGCGGCACATGAGCACGGCCGCGTGAACCGAGTCTCCGGCTGCGAGCGCGGTCGCGATTGCACCTCCGCACTCGACGATCTCGAGACCATAGCTGGCCATCATGAGAACTCTTGTCATCCTGTTCCTTTCTAACGGACGCCGTCAAGCACGGCGAAGTCGTGGATTGATCTTCTGCTCCAAGGCATAGCCGAGAAGCGCGAAGCCGAGGGCGGCGAGCATGATCAGCACGCCCGGTGGGAGCACCCACCACTGCCAGGCCGGGGTGAGAAAGGCTCCGCGAGCCTGCGCCCAGTACAGGACGGATCCCCAGCTCTTCTGGAGAGGGTCGCCGAGCCCGAGGAACGACAGCGACGACTCCAAGAGGATCGCCGCGCTCGTCGCCGCGACGAACTCCCCGATCGCCAGCAGGAACGTGCGCGGAAGCACGTGCCGCCGGATGATGTAGCCGTCCCCGGCATTCATGGAGCGCGCCGCGGTGACGTAGTCGCGACGCGACAGGCTGAGCACCTGCGAGCGGATGACCCGTGCTGTCGGCGCCCAGATCAGGAACGCGATCACGAGGATCGTGTTGAGCACGCTGCGGCCGAGGTACGTGGAGAGCACAATGAGCAACGGCAGGAAGGGCAGCACGAGGACGACGTCAACGCCGCGCATGATGATCCCCCCCACCCGCGGGAAGTAGCCGCCCACGAGCCCGATGGTCGTGCCGATGAGCATGGCGGCACTCGCGGCGACGACGCCGACCATGAGTGACACCCGCGTGCCGAAGATCAGCTCGCTGAGGATGTCCTGTCCGACGTCGTTCGTGCCGAGCAGGTGTTCGGCACTCGGCGGCGAGAAGGGTGCACCGGCACGGATCGAGGGGTCGTACGGAGCGATCAGCGGCGCGAAGATCGCCACGAGCACGAGCGTGCTCACGATGATGGCGCCCACGGTGCCTATGACCCGAGTGAAGTCGCGTGGGGCAAGGCGCGTGGAGTCGCGCGGGGTGATGAACGTGCGGATGCTGACCGTCGGAACCCCGCTCGTCTTCGGTCGTGCCGGGGATGGGGTCTTGGGCGTCATGTCCTAGTCCTTGGGTCGAGGCGCGGATACAGCAGGTCGGCCAGGGTGTTGGCGATGAGCACGGCGATGGTGAACACGAGGAAGGTCGCTTGCATCACCGGGTAGTCCCGCGATGAGACAGCTTCGAAGACGAGCCGGCCCAGCCCTGGGTACGAGAACACCGTCTCGATCACGACAGTGCCGCCGAATGCGAATCCGAGCCGCAGTGCGATGACTGTGCTGACGGGGACGATGGCGTTGCGGACCACATGGCGGGAGAGCACCTGGGTGTTCGTGAGCCCCTTCGCCTGCGCTGTCCTGATGAAGTCCTCACCCATCACCGACAGGGTGGAGTACCGCATCGTGAGGAAGATGCCCGGCACGCTGAGGATCGTCAGGGTCAGGATGGGCATAGCGGCATGCGCGGCGACATCGACGATCGTCTCCCATGGCGACAGCGTCGCTCCGGGTGTCACAGCTCCATACGAGGGGAGCCAGCCCAGTGTCACGGAGAACAGCGCGACGAAGAGCATCCCGAGCCAGAACGACGGCGTCGATTCCAGGGCGATCATCGTGTTGAGACTGGCGACATCCGAGGCGCGGCCGCGCCGCCAGGCCGCAAGGACCCCCAATGCGATGCCGATGAGTGACGACAGCAGCAGCGCGGTCAGGGTGATCAGCAAGGTCCACGGCAAGCGATCGAGGATGAGCTCGCCGATCGGTTCGTTCATGCGGAACGACTTGCCGAAGTTGAATGTCAGAACGTTGCCCCAGTACCGGAAGTACTGGACGATCATCGGCTGGTCCAGCCCTGCTTCGCTGATGAGCGCCTGGCGCTCTTCCTGGGTCAGCTCAGACGGCTCGACGCCGGCGAGCAGCGCGAGCGGACTTCCCGGCATCAGCCGGGGGAGGAAGAAGTTGAGAGAGATGGCCACCGCGAGCACGATCGCGTACTGCCCGACTCGGGGTAGGAAGAATCGCCAGGGGCCCACAGTGGCCACCTCCTTCTCGTCAGTGCTCGACCGTCAGGGCCGCGCGTCGGCGGGGATGAAGGACAGCTTGTTGATCGGACCCTGACCGGTGATCGAAGTCCAGCCGTCGAATGCGGCAGGCGAGTGCCCGTAGAGCCCGTTCGGGTAGAGCAGCGTGATCAGCGGAAGCTCCTCGGCGATGAGCGCTTGGAGCTCATCGGCGACTGCCGCGCGCGCATCCGGATCCGACTCGGTGCGCAACTCGGCGGCCAGAGCATCAGCCTCGTCGCTGACATAGCCCATGATGTTCAGGTTTCCGAGGGTCGGGTCGCTGTCCACGAGCGCCCCCATCTGCCCGATGTCCGCCTGGGTGGGTGCGGACCACCCGAACACGGCCATGTCGTAGTTGCGTCCCAGCGCGACGTCGTACTCCGGCCACGTCAACTGGTCGAAGGCTTCCTGGTCCAGAGATGCGACCTCGATGTTCATCCCGATCTCGGCATACTGCGATGCCAGCAGTTCGGCGATCCTCATCCGAAGCGCGTTGCTCGACACGGCGAGCAGCTCGACCTCGAGCGGTTCGCCGTCGAGCTCGCGGACGCCGTCGCCGTCGCTGTCCGTGATGCCGGCGTCATCGAGCAGCGCATTCGCCGCGTCGACGTCGAACGTCGTCTCGACGCTCTCATCGAAGAAGGGCGACTCGGGGTGCACCCAACCCGCGTTCCCAGGGATCGCAGCGCCGAGATAGACATCCGAGACGAGCAGCTCGCGATCGGTTGCCAGATCCATCGCCTGACGGACCGCGACGTTCGAGAAGGGCTCCTTCTGCGTGTCGAACACCAGGAGCGTGGTGACGTACTCCGGGCCCTCGAGCACCGACAACCCCTCCTGCGAGTTCAGGACCGGGATCTGCTCCGGGGTGACAGAACGAGTGATCATGTCGACCTCGCCGGATCGGAGCGCGGCGACCGCGCCGGCGTCGTTCGCGAACTGGATGACCCTGATCTCCTCGACCGTGGGAGTGCCGGCGAAGTAGTCAGGGTTCATCTCGAACATGTAGCTCGTTCCCGGGTCCGACTCGACGAGTCGGTACGGGCCGGACCCGACGTTCGTCGAATCGTCGAACGGCGCCTCGTCCGGAGCGGGGATGCTGGACCAGATGTGCTCTGGCAGGATCGGTACCTCGGCGAGCGTGCGGAGCTCGAACGAGGCTGCTGGCTGGGTCAGCTGCACGGTCACCGTGTCGCTGTCGGCGGTGGCCGACTCGACGGCCGAGACGGCGGTCCGGAATCGGCCGGGAGGGCCATTCTGGTAGTAGTCGAAGCTGAACGCCACGTCCTCCGCTGTCAGCGGCTCACCGTCGTGCCAGACGGCGTCGTCGCGGATCGGCATCGTGTAGGTGAGACCGTCGTCCGAGATCGTGAGCTCCTCGGCCAACCAGGGCTGGGGAACGCCGTCCTCATCGATCTGCAGTAGGGAGTCGTAGACGAGGCCGAGCAGGTTGTAGCCGGTTGCGGTCTCGTAGGTGTGAGGAGTGATGTTGCCCTCCTGTCCGAAGTTCGCCATCCGGACGATCTCCGCGCCGCTCGGGCCCTCCGCTGCGGGATCGTCCGTCGGCGTCGCGCCGCCCCCGGCGGAACAGCCTGCAAGCAGGGTGGCGGTAGCGGCCACGGGGGCGATCAGTGCCCAACGTCGTCGTCGGTTGATTCGATGCATTGCCTTCACTCCGTTCTCTCATGTCGTGCCTCGGTCGAGGCGCTCGGTGTTCTCAAACCAGGTCTGGCGTCCGAGAGGTCTGACTCACCGAGGCGAACACACGCGACATCGTGACGCGGTGCCCGTGGCCTGAGCGCCGGCACGGCCGCATCGCACCGCCCGAGGACCGCGGCGGGGCATCGCGTGTGGAAGCGACAGCCAGCCGGCGGCGCGAGCGGGCTCGGAGGATCGCCCTGCAACGGGGTCGGCGGAGTTCTCCGCCTGGGATCCGGGACCGGCACGGCGGCGAGCAGGGCGCGAGTATACGGATGCTGGGGGGAGTCGAAGATGGCAGCGCGATCCCCGACCTCCACGAGTTTGCCCAAGTACATGACGGCCACCCGATGGGCGATGTCACGGATCACCGCAAGGTCGTGCGAGATCACCAGCAGCGAGATGCCGAGATCCGCTTGAAGGCGACGCAGCAGCTCGAGGATCTGGGTCTGGACAGTCACATCCAAAGCAGAGACCGGCTCATCGCAAACGAGCAGTGATGGCTCTAGGCTGAGCGCCCTTGCGATCGCGACCCGTTGCCGCTGCCCGCCGCTCAACTGATGCGGATACCGCGAGGCCAGTTGCGGGTCGAGCTCGACGAGCTCGAGGAGCTCGGCAGCGCGAGTCCGGCGGTCCGATGCCGACATCCTGTGGTTGATCAGCAACGGCTCTGTCACGATCTCTCGCACGGGAAGTCCCGGGTTCATCGATGATGAGGGATCCTGGAAGACCAGCTGCGCGTTCCGCCGGAGGGCGCTCAGGGACGCCCGCTTGGCGCCGACGATGTCGTTCCCGGCGACTCGCACGGTGCCATGACGCGTCGGCTCCAGGCCCAGGAGCGCTCGCGCGAACGTCGACTGTCGGAACCGCTCTCTCCTACGAGCCCCAACGTCTCACCGGCCCCGATCGAGAGAGAGACGCCGTCGACCGCTCGCACGACGCGATCGCCTCCGCGCAGGCTGCGCTTCATCTGGTAGGCGACCTCGAGATCTCGGACCTCGACTGACGCGGCTGCGGCGGCCGTGCTCGGTGTGGGCAGCTCGCGCAGCGGCGCGTCCAGGCGCGGCATGCTCCGAAGCAATTCGGACGTGTACTGCTCCTGTGGGTTGGCGAAGATGTCGACGCACGTCCCGTGCTCGACGACGCGCCCGCTCTGCATGACGGTGATCTCATCGGCGATCTGCGCCACCACGCCGAGGTCGTGGCTGATCCAGATGGTCGTCATGGACCGCTCCGCTGTGATGCGTTGCACCAGCTTGAGGATCTGCGCCTGAACCGTCACGTCCAGAGCTGTCGTTGCCTCATCGGCTATCAGCACCTTCGGTTCCGCGGCGAGGACCATCGCGATCATGACGCGCTGGCGCATGCCGCCAGAGAATTGGTGCGGATACTCCTTCACGCGCCGCTCCGCCTCTGGGATGCCCACCTCCGCCAACAGTTCAGCGGCCCGCTTCCAGGTCGCCCGCGCCGCCGTGCCACGATGCGCGGTCATGGATTCCAGGATCTGCGCTCCGACGGTCTTGACCGGATTCAAGGACGAGAGCGGATCCTGGAAGATCACGCCGATCTCGGCGCCGCGCACCGCTCGCAGCTCGGCATCGGTGCCGTTCACCAGCTCCGCTCCCTGATACCGGATCGAGCCGGTGACGCGCGCTTCAGTCGGCAGCAGTCCGAGCACGCTCATCATCGTGACGCTCTTGCCGGATCCAGACTCCCCGACGATCGCATGCGTCGTGCCGGCACGGACGTTGATGCTGACGTCGCGCACAGCGTGGATCTCTTCGCCGCCGGTGTGGAAGGAAACACTCAAACCAGTGATCTCCAACGCCACGGGGCGGTGAGCCAGCGCTGTCGTCGAGTACGCATCTGCTTCCGGGTTCAGCATCGCAGTCCTTTGCATCTCGAAGATCGGGCTCGTGTCGAGCCGGCTCGTCCAGCGAACATTCGGTTCGTCGTCGAGCCGCTTGCTTGATACCACCCGGGGGTATGCCACGACGGTACACGGGAATACGAAGAATGCGAAGCACCTGATCGAATCGCGCGTTGCGAGCTCCCGACGACGAGTCGCGGCGGGCTGCTGCTGGGCTTCGGAATCGAAGCCAGACGGCGGGTATTCAAGCCGTGCGACAGCCCAGACGCCCACAGGAATGAAGCGCAGCCTCAGTGTTCGTCGTAGATCGCTGCGCGATCGTGGTGAGCCGACCAGGAGCGGCTTCGAAATGAGCGCGAAGCGCAAGAGGCGCGCGAGAGCGAGCTGCCCTCGCAGATGCGCTTGGGGCACGCTGGTGAAGCCCCCGCGCGACCAGGGCGACGCTGTCACTCGAGTGCTACTCGAGGTTCACCTCGCCTATCTGCAGCCAGAGCACCATGCTGGAGCCCGGTCCGAACAGCTGCGGCGACATCGACCGGCGAGCCTGCACCGCGAACACTCGGCGCTGGCGGGTCGCTCGTTCCGTGGGATGGTGGAGGCATGCCCACGGCATGAGCTCCGATGGCCCAGGAACCGCCGGTTCCAGCCTATGAGCCGGAGACCGGGAGTCTTCGGCGTCGGTGCGAAGACGAGAAGGGAGTGCCGATCATGGCGACGATGAAGCACGACGATGAGCACCAGCATGAGCGAGGAGGTCACGTCGAGGACAAGCATCAGTCCAGCACCGGTGCGAAGGCATACCTCCGCTTCGCCGCCATGATCCTTACCGGCATGGTCATCATGTACGGGGCGATGTACGCCGGCTCCTGGGAGTGGGGCCACGTCCGCTGGAGCGAGAGCCGCCTGTTCATGGCATTGACCATGGGCGGCGCGATGGCGCTCGTCATGCTCGCGTGGATGCTGCGGATGTACAAGAACCCGAAGGGCAACATCGCGGTGATCGCGGTCAGCGTGCTGCTGCTCGGGGGTGGCATCGTCCTCGACCGCACGCAGGCCACGGTCGATGACACTGATTTCATGAGCGCGATGATCCCGCACCACTCCCTTGCCATCACGCGCTCCGAGCGCGCCGGCATCGAAGACGTGCGGGTGTGCGAGCTGGCGGTCGAGATCAGCGAGGCGCAGCGGCGGGAGATCTTCGAGATGGACTGGCTCATCGGAGACATCGAGACCAATGGCGTGGCGAGCACGCAGGAAGAGGCCGAGGCTCGTCCCGTGCCGGCATATGAGGAGCCGGCAGAGCGCCAGTGCGCGAGCTGACTGCAGCATCGACCGCGTGGTTGGCGCAAGGCTCTGCTCCTGCAGCATGCAGGCATTGATGCCGAGTAGGGCGCCGGCGCCCCCGCCCCTTTCAGCAACCGCTTCGAGAAGGATGGGTCTGTGCAGCATCATCGATCACCGAGCCGCCGGCGCGTCGGTGCGGCCGCTGCGCTCTCCGCCGCGATCGTGCTGGCCGCCACTGCGTGCGCCGCCACGGGCGCGACCGCGGCGTCCCTCACGACGGACAACCACATCCATAAGCTCATCCCGAGCGAGGACGGGTTGTCATTGCTCGTCGGCACCCACAACGGACTGTTCACCGTCGACCTCGGTTCCGGTGATGTGGTCGGCCCAATGGGCGAGCACGTCATCGACCTCATGGGCCTGACCCGCGCCAATGGTGAACTGCTCGCCTCCGGCCATCCCGGAGCCTCCGGGCCACAGCATCTGCAGGGGCCGAACCTCGGCTTGATCAGGAGCTCCGACGAGGGCGAGCGCTGGGAGGCCGTGGCGCTCGAGGGCGTGGCTGACTTCCACGCGCTCACGTACGACCGGTTCGCGGGTGCGGTCGTCGGTGCGCACGCGGGTCAGATCCTGATCAGCGACGATATGGGCGTGTCCTGGCGCGAGGGCGCCGCCGAGGAACCCTACGACCTGCTGGCCACCAGCGACGGACTGCTGATGACGAGCATCGCCGGTCTCGGCGTCAGCACCGACATGGGTCAGAGCTTCCAGCCGGTCGAGGGCGCCCCGCCCCTGGTGCTGCTCGCCGGCTCCGAGGACACGGTCATCGGTGTCGACCTCGTCGGCACGCTGTGGCGATCCGGCCCTGCGCAGCGGTGGACGGCCGAGGGCACGACTCCAGAGCAGATCCACGCCCTCACACTCCTGCCCGACGGCGAGGTGATCGTGGCGACCGAGTCCGGACTGCAGCGCACCGGTGACCTCGGCCAGACCTGGCAGTCACTCATCCCGTGAGCGCAGGCCGCGGTGCGGTCGGTGCCTACCGGCCGCCCGCGAGCTGGGTCTTGATGGCGAGGATCTCGGGTGCGGTCGAGAGCCCGACCGCGCCCGTCAGATTGCCCTGCCTGTCACGGAAGGTCGTGATGAGGCTGCCGTCAGGGGACGATGCCGTATCGATGACCGGATCCGGAGCCGCGGCGCCGACACCCATGATCGACAGCCCGTGCACCTGCAAGCTGAAGCCGGATGCCGGGCGATACGGGCCCGGGTCCTCACCTTCACCGAGATCGTGCATGATCGTCCGCGCGGCATGCGCGCCCTGCGCAACTGCGTCGTCCCAGTGGTCGATGCGGCGCAATGTGCCGTCCGGCATCGTGTGCGCCGAGGCCGCGCCGGCCGCGTACGCCCGGGGGATCGTGATCGACCGCAGGCGGTCGTCGACCCTGATGCCCTCGGCGTCGCTGGACGCCCATGACGTATCGGGCACTGTCCCCTGGGCCACGATCACCAGTTCAGAGCGCAGCTCGCTGCCATCGTCGAGCCGCACGCGGGTTCGCGACCCCGACGGCTGCAGGACGATCACGGCACGGCCGAAGTGCGCGGTGACGTGCTCGGCGTGCAGGTCGCTGAGCCGCGTCGCGATCGGGCGCCCGAGCACGCGCGCGAGTGGCACGTCGGATCGCGCCACCAGATGCAGGTCGGCTCCTGCCGTGGCGAAGTAGCTCGCGACCTCCGACCCCACCAGCCCGGCGCCGAGCACCGTCACGGTGCGCCCGGTTGGATCGCCGCCGACGTGGTCGCGTATCCGCATGGCGTCGTCCGCGCTCTGCAGTTGGAAGACGCCTGTCCGTTCGCGGTCGAGGAGCGGTCGTGGCGTGCTTCTCATCGCGAGCAGCAGGGCGCGGTAGGTCGGCGTCCGGCCGTCCTGCAGGCGGACGGCGCACCGATCTGCGTCAACTGCGGCTGCGCGCCCCTGCTCGAGCTCGACACCGAGCGGTGACAGATCCTTGAGCGCAGCCTGTCCCGCGGTGAGCAGGCCGGGCAAGATCCCCTTGTCGACCAGGGTGCGGTTGTATGGCGGATGCGGCTCGCCATGGACGACGTGCACAGAGCCGGCGAAGCCGAGGTCGCGCAACATCACCGCCGCCGAGTGACCGGCGGCCCCGGCTCCAACGATCAGCACGTCAGGCTCGAGTCTCGACATCATGGTCACCCCTTGACCGCACTTCCGACCAGGTATAAGGTTAAGACGAATCAATACCCCCCAGGGGTATCTTGTCAAGCGAGAGGGAAGACACCGTGAGCAGCTCCGAGTTCAAGGTCACCGGCATGACCTGCGGCCACTGCGAGGTCGCGATCCGTGGGGAAGTCGAGCAGGTTGCGGGGGTCGAGAACGTCCAGGTGAGTGCGCAGACCGGCCGGCTGGTGGTCACCGGCTCGCAGTCCATCGACGACGCAGCGATCCTCGCCGCGGTCGACGAGGCCGGCTATGAGGCAGCCCCGCTGCGATGAATGCACCGGCCCGGTTGGGCATGTACGGAGCTGGCCTCGTGCTCGCCTTCGGTGCGACGTTCACCATCGCCGGCGCATTGGCTCCCGATGACGCCGCCGCCAGTTGGTCGCACGGCGACCGGGCCGACCACGGTGATCCATCCTCCGGTATGGCAACACCATCGCAGACGGCGCAGCGAGCAGAGGAGGTGGACGTGACCGGCGTGACCATCGCCCGATCGGGTCTCACCATGGGACCGATCGCAGCGCCTGCGGCGACGGGCGAGACGGGTTCGCTCTCGTTCCAGATCCTCGACCGCGTCGGCGAGCCGCTGACCGAGTTCGAGACCGCTCACGGGAAGGATCTGCATCTGATCACGGTCCGCGCCGATGGCAGCGAGTACCGTCACGTGCATCCGGAGCTCGATCGGACCACAGGGACCTGGTCGCTGCCGTGGAGCTGGGACAGCGCTGGCAGCTATCGGGTATACGCGGACTTCGTCACCGCTGACGAGACCGCCGTCACGCTCTCCCGCATGGTCGACGTCGCGGGCGCCCTCGAGCCGCAGCCTGCGGCCGCCGTCAGCCTGCGCGACACCGTCGACGGCTTCGACGTGGCGGTCACAGGCGAGCTCGTGGCGGGGGGTGCGAGCGACCTGACCGTCGAGGTGACCCGAGATGGTGATCCCGTCACCGACCTCGAACCGTATCTCGGAGCGTTCGGGCATCTGGTGGCGCTTCGCCAGGGCGACCTGGCCTATATGCACGTGCATGCGCACGGCGACGAGCCGCAGCCCGGAGACGTCGCGGGGCCGGAGGTGGCGTTCACCGCAGAGACGCCCACCGCCGGCCGGTATCTGCTGTATCTCGACTTCCAGGTCGATGGACAGGTGCACACCGCGCAGTTCGTGCTCGACGCGATCGCTTCGACGGACACCGCGGTCGCCACGGAGGAACCCGTTGGCACTGATGGTCCGGAAGACACCGACGGCGACGCTGAGCACGACGAGCACTGACTAGGAATCCGTTCCGGATGCGCGCTGCGCCCGGTGCACCGACGAGGAGACGTTCATGACCGACTTGCAGCCGACGGCCGCGGATTCCAGCGTGGAGCTGGAGATCGGCGGGATGACATGCGCGTCCTGCGCGATGCGGATCGAGAAGAAGCTGAACAAGCTCGAGGGTGTCACCGCGACCGTGAACTACGCGACGGAGAAGGCGAAGGTCTCAGCGCCCGCCGACTTCGACCCTGCGGTGCTGATCGCAGAGGTGGAGAAGACCGGCTACACCGCAGCGCTTCCTGCTCCGGTGCAGTCCTCGGCGGCGGAGGATGACATCGAGGCGCCGGATGCGGAGCTCGTGAGCCTGCGGCACCGGCTCATCGGCTCGGTCGTGCTTACCGTTCCGGTGATCGCGATGGCTATGGCCCCGGTGCTGCAGTTCACTTACTGGCAGTGGCTGTCGCTCGCGCTGGCGGCGCCGGTCATCGTGTGGGGAGCATGGCCGTTCCACAAGGCGGCGTGGACGAACCTGCGGCACGGAGCCGCGACGATGGACACGCTCATCTCGATGGGGACGAGCGCCGCACTGCTGTGGTCGGTCTACGCCTTGTTCTTCGGCACCGCGGGCATACCCGGCATGACGCACCCGTTCGAGCTCACCGTCGCACCCAGTGATGGTGCCGCGAATATCTACCTCGAGGTCGGCGCGGGGGTGACGATGTTCATCCTGGCTGGCCGCTACTTCGAGAAGCGCTCGAAGCGGCAGGCCGGCGCCGCGCTGCGCGCGCTGCTCGACCTGGGCGCGAAGGACGTCGCAGTGCTCCGCGATGGCGTCGAGATCCGGATCCCGACCAGGGATCTCGTGGTCGGCGACGAGTTCGTCGTCCGGCCGGGCGAGAAGATCGCCACCGATGGCACCATCATCTCCGGCACATCGGCCGTCGATGCCTCCATGCTGACCGGCGAATCCGTACCCGTCGAGGTCGGGGAGGGCGACACCGTCACGGGAGCCACCGTCAACGCCGGCGGCCGACTCGTCGTGCGCGCGACGCGCGTCGGCTCCGACACGCAGCTGGCCCAGATGGCGAAGCTCGTGGAGGACGCGCAGTCCGGCAAGGCCGAGGTGCAGCGCCTGGCCGACAAGATCTCCGGCATCTTCGTGCCGATCGTGATCGTCATCGCCGTGGGCACACTGGGCGCCTGGCTCGGGGCGGGGTTCCCCGCGGCGGCCGCCTTCACCGCCGCCGTCGCCGTGCTGATCATCGCCTGCCCGTGTGCCCTCGGGCTCGCGACCCCGACCGCGCTGCTGGTCGGGACCGGCCGCGGCGCGCAGATGGGGATCCTCATCAAGGGACCCGAAGTGCTCGAGTCCACGCGCCGCATCGACACCATCGTGCTCGACAAGACCGGCACCGTGACCGCGGGGAAGATGACGCTCACCGATGTGCACACCGCCGCCGGCACCGATCGGAGCGAGCTGCTGCGTCTCGCCGGCGCGCTGGAGGACGCCTCCGAGCATCCGATCGCGCAGGCCATCGCGAAGGCCGCCACGCAGGAGCTCGGCGCACTGTCCACCCCGGAAGGCTTCACGAACATCGAGGGCAAGGGGGTGCAGGGAGTCGTTGACGGGCACGCGGTGATCGTCGGTCGGGCCTCGCTGCTGGCCGACTGGTCCCTGCACTTGTCCGCCGAGCTCACCGAGGCGAAGGTCGCCGCCGAGCAGCAGGGGAAGACCGCGATCGCCGTCGGCTGGGACGGTCGGGCGCGCGGCGTGCTGGTCGTCGCTGACACCGTCAGGCCCACGAGCGCGGCCGCCGTGGCGCAGTTCAAGCGCCTCGGGCTCACGCCGGTGCTGCTCACCGGTGACAACCAGGCGGTCGCCGAGCGGATCGCGGCCGAGGTCGGCATCACCGCCGTGATCGCGGAGGTGCTGCCGCAGGACAAGGTCGACGTCGTCTTGAAGCTGCAGCAAGAGGGCAAGTCCGTCGCGATGGTCGGCGATGGCGTCAATGACGCCGCTGCCCTCGCCCAGGCCGACCTCGGTCTCGCGATGGGCTCCGGTACCGATGCCGCGATCGAAGCATCCGACCTCACGCTCGTCCGCGCCGACCTGCGCAGCGCCGCCGACGCCATCCGGCTCTCCCGGAAGACGCTCGCCACCATCAAGGGCAACCTGTTCTGGGCCTTCGCCTACAACGTCGCCGCGATCCCGCTCGCGGCGCTCGGCCTGCTCAATCCCATGCTCGCCGGCGCGGCGATGGCGTTCTCCAGCGTCTTCGTCGTCGGCAACAGCCTCCGCCTCCGCCGCTTCAAGAGCGAGGCGGTGGACCCCACACCGACAGCCACGACCGAGCCGCAGCCTGCAGCTCGGTCGGCAGCCGTCACCACCCATCACTGAGAGGAACTCCATGTGCAACACCGGTCACGACCACAGCCACGGCAGCCATGACCACGCCGGCGATCACGAGGCTCACAGCCACGGCAGCCATGACCACGCCGGCGACCACGCGGCTCACAGCCACAGCCACAGTGCCGATGCTCACGGGCAGGGCGCCGCGGCCGGTGACATCGCCGAGTGCCCGGTCATGCCCGGCAGCACGATCCTGAAGGGCGACGCCGAGGCCGCTGGCCTCGTCCGCGACCACGACGGCGAGCGCTACTACCTGTGCTGCGCCGCTTGCGGACCGCTCTTCGACGCCGACCCCGCGAAGTACGCCTCCGTAGCCTGACCCGCGTCGTGCCGGACCTGTTGCCAGAGCGGTCCGGCACGGCTTCCTCGAACTCGAGAGGATGCGACCATGACCCACCCGCACGCGCATCAAGGCCACCCGACGGATCCCTCGGAGGGCACCGCGCACCCCCAGCATCAGTCCCATGGTGCGCACGATCGGATGGGTGGGCACGCGTCGGCAGCGACCGACGGTGCTGTGGTCCGCAATGCTCACGGCGACGAGTCGCACGCCGGCCACGGTGGCCACGAGCGGCACAGCGGGCACGAGCAGCACCGCGGCCACGGTGATCACGGCGATCACGGTGATCACGTCGGGCAGTTCCGCCGGCTGTTCTGGATCATGCTCGCCCTCGCGATCCCGACCGTTGCGCTCTCCGGCATGTTCGCCATGGTGCTCGGCTACGAGCTGCCGGACGTCTCGTGGCTCGCGTGGGTCTCCCCGGTGCTCGGCACCGTGATGTACGTGTGGGGCGGCAAGCCCTTCCTGGTCGGAGCCCTGAGCGAGATCCGCGCGCGCAAGCCCGGGATGATGCTGCTGATCGGGCTCGCGATCACGGTCGCGTTCATCGCCTCCTGGGGCGCGAGCCTCGGCGTGCTGGACCACGAGCTCGACTTCTGGTGGGAGCTCGCGCTGCTGATCGTCATCATGCTGCTGGGGCACTGGATCGAGATGCGCTCCCTCGCGCAGACCACTTCCGCGCTCGACTCGCTCGCCGCCCTGCTGCCGGATGAGGCGCACCGGGTCGAGGGCGACAGCGTGGTCGTGGTGTCCCCCTCGGATCTCGTCGTCGGCGACGTCGTCGTGGTCCGCCCGGGCGGCAGCGTGCCGGCCGACGGCAGGATCGTCGACGGCCGGGCCGCCATGGATGAGTCGATGGTCACCGGGGAGTCCCGCAGCGTCACTCGCGCGGTCGGCGATTCCGTCACCGCGGGTACCGTCGCGACGGATTCGGGCATCCGCATCGAGGTGACGGCGACCGGCGACGACACCGCGCTCGCAGGCATCCAGCGACTGGTCACGGAGGCGCAGAACTCCTCCTCGCGCGCCCAGCGCCTCGCGGACACCGCCGCAGGGTGGCTGTTCTGGTTCGCGATCGCGGCCGGCGCGATCACGGCGGTCGTGTGGTCGGCCGTGGGGCTCCCCGACGCGGCGGTGATCCGCACCATCACCGTGCTCGTCATCGCCTGCCCGCACGCGCTCGGCCTCGCGATCCCGCTCGTGGTCTCGATCGCGACGGAGCGCGCAGCGCGCGGCGGGGTGCTCGTGAAGGATCGCCTCTCGCTCGAGAGCATGCGGACGGTCGACACCGTGCTGTTCGACAAGACCGGCACGCTCACGAAGGGCGAGCCGACGGTCGCCGAGGTCGCCGTCGTCGACGGCCACGAAGCGGATCGGGTGCTCGCGCTCGCGGCGGCCGCGGAGGCAGACAGCGAGCACCCGCTCGCGAAGGCCATCGTCCGGGCCGCCGCCGCCAAGAGCCTCGCGGTGCCCCGCAGCAGCGACTTCTCATCCTCCCCGGCCGTCGGCGTGACGGCCAGGATCGACGGGACGACCGTCCGCGTCGGCGGCCCCTACATGCTCGCCGAGGAATCCGCGCAAGAGCTCGGCATCGCCGACGAGTGGCGCACCCAGGGGGCGATCATCCTGCACGTCGTCCAGGACGGCGCGGTCGTCGGTGCGCTGCGCCTCGCCGATGAGATCCGCCAGGAGTCGCGACAGGCGATCGACGCGCTGCATGCGCTCGGCGTCCAGGTCGTCATGATCACGGGCGACGCCGAGGCGGTCGCGCAATCGGTGGCGCAAGAGCTCGGCATCGACCGGGTCTTCGCGGGTGTGCGTCCGGAGGACAAGGCGGCGAAGGTGCAGGAGCTGCAGCGCGAAGGACGGAAGGTCGCGATGGTGGGTGACGGCGTGAACGACGCTCCGGCACTCGCGCAGGCCGATGTCGGACTCGCGATCGGCGCCGGCACCGACGTCGCGATCGCGTCGGCCGGCGTGATCCTCGCCAGCGACGACCCGCGCTCGGTGCTCTCGGTCATCGAGCTGTCGCGCGCCGCATACCGGAAGATGAAGCAGAACCTCTGGTGGGCAGCCGGCTACAACCTCATCTCCGTCCCGCTCGCGGCCGGTGTGCTCGCCCCGATCGGGTTCGTGCTGCCGATGTCGGTGGGTGCGATCCTGATGTCGCTGTCCACGATCGTCGTCGCGCTCAACGCGCAGCTGCTGCGCCGCCTCGACCTGCGGCCCGAGTCCACTGCGCGCGCAGTGCTCCAGCGATGAGCACGACAGAGCGAGAGGCGAACATGAAGGAACCCGGTCAGGGCCTCTCGCAGTGCGACGAGGGAGAGCACGGCTACATCACCGACAAGGATCGATACCTCGCTCGGCTCAGGCGGATCGAGGGGCAGGCTCGAGGCATCCACCGGATGGTCGACGAGGAGCGGTACTGCATCGACATCCTCACGCAGATCTCCGCCCTGACGGGCGCCCTGGAGAACGTCGCCGTGGGGCTGCTCGAGGATCATCTCCGGCACTGCATCGCCGATGCCGCTCGCTCGGGTGGCGACGTGGCCGACGAGAAGATCAGAGAGGCATCGCAGGCCATCCAGCGGCTCGTCCGCTGACCATTGCCCGGCAGGTCGTGTGCAAGGCCCGCAATCGCGGCGACCAGACCATGGGACCACCGGGCGCGGTGCGGTCGCGACTCGGGTGCCCGCCGCATCCGCTTCCATCAACCCGAGAGCGGGCGGATGCGCATGTCGGCGACCGAATGTCCGCCCGCGAAGGCACGGCCGTCGACGGCCGCGCGCCGCATCAAGCCGAGCGGCGCGTGTCGCGAGCGTCCCGCCGGGTGTGCAGCATCGCCTCGACCTCGGCGCAGAGCTGCTGGTGGAGCTCGGCGATCGGGCCGGATCGCGGTCGAGGTCCCAGGTGCTGGAGCTCCTCGAGCAGGCTGCGCAGTCGCACGCCCTCGTCTCCAGCGCCGCCCTCCATGCCGTGCGCGATCGTCATGGAGCCGACCGTAGCGACGGCGGCCCGCTCGCGGTGCGGGTTGCGGGGTCCTTGAGAGACAACGATGTTGCCCTTGAGCGCGCAGCGAGACGGGCGTGACGCGCGGGCCTGCGGCGTGCAGAATGCTTGCATGTCCTTCCAGGCGTACCTCGACGCGATCGAGGACAAGACCGGCCTCACGCCCCGCGAGCTCGTCGAGCTCGCGAAGGAGCGCGGCTTCGACGCCCCCGACGTCAAGGCGGGCCAGATCCTCGAGTGGCTGCAGGCCGATTACGGCCTCGGCCGCGGGCACGGCATGGCGCTCGTGCACGTCATCAAGAAGGGCCCGCAGATCGACGCGAAGCACGTCGGCTCCACCGGCTCGCACCGCGACGAGAGCGACATGCTCTGGCTCGACGGCAAGGCGACGAAGCCCGCGTGATCCCGGCTCCTGCGCTCGACGCGGGTACGATCGAGGGCGGTGCGAGCGCGCCGGGGCCATCCGCCCGAGCGCCCCACCGCATCCGCCCCCATCGACCCGAGAGCGAGCGCATGAGCATCTCCGCGACCGAGCCCACGCCCGCGAAGGCCACCGACGGGGTCGCGTGGGACGCGCAGGTGCTCGAGGGGCAGCCGCGCGCGCACTACATGCAGTCGGATGCGTGGGCGCGCACCCGTGAGGAGAGCCCCTGGAGGGCGCTGCGCGACGTCGTGACGGTGCCGACGATGGGCGGCGGCACGCGCGAGCTGCCGATCCAGCTGTTCGAGCGCTCCGCGCCGCTCGCCGGTCGCATCCTCTTCCTCCCGCGCGTGAGCGGCATCGACGCCGCCGCGGTCGACGCGATCACGGCGCGCGCGAAGGCCTACCCGAAGCGCTGGTTCGGCCTCAAGATGGAGACCTTCCAGACCGAGGATCCCGAGCTCATCGCCGCCTTCGAGCGCAACGGCTGGGTGCGCGCCGCCTCGAGCCAGTACCAGCACGCGGTCGCGGTCGACCTGTCGGGCTCGCTCGACGAGGTCGCCGCGCGCTTCAAGAAGCGCGCCCGCAACAGCTACCGCGCGGCCGAGAACAAGTTCGGCGTCACCGTGCGCAAGACCGAGATGACCGCCGAGAACGAGGCGGAGATGCACCGCCTCATCGGCGAGACGAAGGAGCGCTCGGGCGGCTACTTCCGCCACCCCGAGTACTTCCAGCGCATCTGGGACGTCTACAAGACCGTCGGGCAGGGCCACTTCTACGTCGCCGAGTACGAGGGCGAGGTGCAGTCGATGGCGTTCGTCATCCGCTTCGGCGACACCGCCTGGTACAAGGACGCGGGCTCGATCCGCGAGAACGCGAAGATCTTCGCGCCCTACCTCATGCAGTGGAAGATCATGCAGGACCTCCACGCGCAGGGCGTGACGCTCTACGAGCTCGCGAACATCCCCGACCCGGCGGAGTGGGAGACGAGCGACATCCGCGGGCTCTACACGTTCAAGACCGCGTGGGCGCCCGAGCCCGTCAAGTACATGCCCACCTTCGAGCTGCCGCTGAACGGCCGCTACAAGCTCTGGCACAAGGCGGGCCGCTGGCTGCGCGCCGTCTACACGCGGCGCACGGGCGACGCCTGGTTCTAGGCGGCAGTTCGCGGGTTCCCCGCAGTGTCACCCGGCCGCGGCGGGGCCCCGCGGCTATCGTGACTGCGTGCGCGAAGACGAGATCGAGTTCCAGGGCGACGAGCCCGTCGACGCCGCGACCCTCGAGCGGGCCGTCGAGCCCGCGCCCGGACCCGACCGATCGCTCACGGGCGAGGCGCCCGTCGTCGCGCCCGAGCCCCCGGTGAGCCGTCGCGACGGCGAGTGGGCCGGATGGGCGGATGCGCTCCGGCGCGTGGGCGGGCGGAGCCCGCTGACCGACTTCATCGACACCACCGCGACCCGCATCGAGCTCTCGGCGACGCATCCGGGCGGCCTCGCGCAGTTCATCACCGGCCGCCCGACGGCCCTGTCGAGCCTCATCCGCGACGACCTCGCGCTGCGCGCCGCCCGCTCGGCCGCCGCCGCGATCGCCTCGAAGGGCATCGAGCTCGCCGCCGCCCGCTCGATCGACGCCGTGCACCTCGGCATCGGCATGGCGCGCTTCCCGCACGCCACCGCCGATGGACAGAGCCGGGAGGTCTACGGGCCGGTGCTGCTGCGCCCGCTCATCGTGCGCCGCCGCGGCCGCGACTTCGAGCTGCAGCTGCTCGGCCAGCCCTTCGTCAACCCGCGGCTCGCGAGCATCCTGCGCGGCCACCACGGCGTGCAGCTCGACGAGCGTCGCCTCATCGAGCTCGGCTCGGGCGAGGGCACGTTCACGCCCAACGCCGTGCTCGACGCCGTGCGGCAGGCCGCGGCGCACGTGCCCGGCTTCACGGTCGAGGCGCGACTGCTCGCCTCGACGTTCGCCGACGTCGGCGAGCCGATGGCCGTCGACCTGCAGCAGGCGCCGCACGACGTGCTCGACGCCGTGCGCGGCGACGAGCAGGCGCGCTGGCGCGTGCGCGAGGGCCGCAGCGGCATCGACGAGACCCCGCAGGACCAGCGCGACCCCGAGGTCGACCGGCTCGTGCTCGACGCCGACCACGAGCAGGACGCCGTGATCGCCGAGGCGGCCGCCGGCAACTCGATCGTCGTCGAGGCGCTGCCCGGCACGGGCCTCACGCAGACGGTCGTGAACGTGCTCGCCGCGCTCGTGAGCGACGACAAGCGCGTGCTCGTCGTGAGCCCCCGCCGCGCGACGCTCCGCGACATCGCCGACCGGCTCGCGAGCACGAAGCTCGAGGCGCTCGCCGTCTCGGAGGCGACGCTGCGCCGCGACCTCATCGCCGCGATCCGCCGCATCGAGCAGTCGGGCCGGCCCGAGACGGCCGAGATCGACGAGGCGATGCTGCGCCTGCGGAAGGTGCTGCTCGACTACCGCGCGGCGCTCCGCCGCGTCGACCCGCAGCTGCAGGTGAGCGTGCTCGACGCGCTCAAGGAGCTCTCGCGGCTCGCGATGCTGCCGACGCCGCCCTCGACGCGCGCGCGGCTGAGCGAGCAGGCGACCCGTACGCTCGCGACCGACCGACCCCGCGTCGCCGCCACGATGCGGAAGGCCGCGGCGCTCGGCCAGTTCAAGTACGGGCCGAGCGACACGCCCTGGTACGGGGCGTCCTTCCAGACCTCGAGCGACGCATCCGCGGCCCTCGCCGACGCGCAGGCGCTCGCGGGCACCGACGGCGACGGCGAGCTCGCGGGCCTCATCGCGAACGCCCGCAAGGTCGTCGGCGACACCAAGCTGCGGCCCGCCGCGACGCTCGCCGACCTCGCGATCCAGGTCGCGCTGCTCACCGACGTGCGCGCGACGCTCGACGTCATGACGCCGTCGATCTACGACCGGCCGCTCGGCGAGCTCATCGCCGCGACCGGTCCGCGGCGCGAGGCGATCCAGTCGCTCGGCGCCATGCAACGCCGCCGGCTCAAGAAGCTCGCCGAGGAGTACGTGCGGCCCGGCGCGCACGTGCCCGACCTGCACGACGTGCTCGTCGCCGCGCAGCAGCAGCGGCGACTGTGGGCGAAGTTCGCGCCCGACGGCTCGATCCCGACGGTGCCCGCGGGCCTCGGCGCGCTCGACGCGACGCTCCGCGAGGTCGAGGGCAAGCTCGCCCGCCTCGACGCGGCGCTGAGCCCCGACGTCAAGAGCGTCGACCTGCCGCTGCCCGAGCTCGAGCAGCGCATCGCCGAGCTCGCCGCCCCGAGCGATGCGCTCCAGAACATCACCGAGCGCGCCGAGCTCATGACGGGCATCGAGCGGCTCGGCCTCGACGCGCTGCTCGCCGACTTCGCCGACCGGCACGTCGCCGACGACCAGGTCGAGCACGAGCTCGACCTCGCGTGGTGGCAGTCGGCGCTGCAGTCGATGATCGCCAAGGAGCGCGCGCTCCTGCGCGGCAACACCGACGTGCTGCGCCGGCTCGAGCAGGACTTCGCGCTCGTCGACGAGGCGCACGTCGACGCCTCGAGCGCCCGGCTCGCGCACCAGATCGCGCGCGCGTGGCGGCTCGCGGTCGACGACCACCCGGACGAGGCGGATGCGCTGCGTCGCCTCATCAAGGCGGGCCCGGTCGACGCCGACGAGCTGCAGCGGCTCGCCCCGCACCTCACCCGCTCGGTCGCGCCCGTGTGGCTCTCCTCGCCCTACGACCTGCACCGGGTGCCCAAGCGCATCCCCTTCGACGCCGTCGTCATCGCAGACGCGGGCGCGATCACGATCGCCGAGGCGGCGGGCGCGATCAGCCGCGCGCGCCAGGTGATCGCGGTCGGCGACTCGGTGACGCAGACGCCCGCGCCCTTCGACGTCGGCATCTCGACGCTCGGCGTGCGGCCGAGCGAGGAGCTCGCGTCGCCCGACGAGCTGCACGCCGAGTCGGCGCTCTCGCGGCTCGGCGCGGTGCTGCCGATGCTGCGCCTCACGCGCTCGTACCGCACCGGCGGCGCCGACCTCGTGACGGCGGTGAACGAGCGCTTCTACGAGGGCCGCATCGAGGCGCTGCCGTGGGCGGGCGCCTACCTCGGGCACCGCTCGCTCACCACCTCGATCGTGCACGGCGCGCACGGCCTGCCAGAGCAGGGCGCGGCGACGGTCGAGAGCCCCGACGGCGAGGTCGACCGCGTCGTGCAGCTCGTCACGCAGCACGCGCGCTCGCGGCCGCAGGAGTCGCTCATGGTCGTCACCGCCAACGAGCGGCACGCGGTGCGCGTGCAGCAGGCCGTCATGGCGGCGCTCGCGGGATCGAGCCAGCTGACCGACTTCGTCGTCGCCGACCGCGACGAGCCGTTCGTCATCGTCGACATCACGCACGCCGCCGCGCTCAGCCGCGACCGGGTGATCTTCTCGGTCGGCTACGGTCACACGAAGCACGGCCGCAACGTCGACTTCGGCACGCTCGGCCAGCCCGGCGGCGAGCGGCTGCTCGCCGTCGCGATGACGCGCGCGCGGAAGGCGCTGCAGATCGTCACCGCATTTGACGCCGCCGAGCTCGACCCCGAGCGGCTCGAGCACGGCGCGGCGATGCTGCGCGAGATCCTGCTCGACGCGGCCGCCGAGGCGCCGCGGAAGGCGTTCTTCGGCGGCGACCCGCTCATGATCGACCTCGCGACGCGGCTGCGCCGGCGGGGCCTCCGCGCCGACGTCTCCTACGACGGCCAGCTGCCGCTCGTGGTCGCGAACGGCGGCGTATGCGCGGCGATCGAGGCCGACCACGACGACGGCGACCGCACGCTGCGCGAGGCGCTGCGCCTGCGCCCCGAGATCCTCCGCCGCTTCGGCTGGCACACGATGCGCGTGCACGCCTTCGAGCTCTTCACCGACCCCGAGGGCGTCGCCGACCGCATCGCCGAGCTCGTCGGGGCGGATGCGTCGCGGTCGTGACCGCCGACGCACCGGCCGCTGACGGCCGGGAGCTGGACGCCGAGCCGGCGGAGCGCGCCGAGGCGACGCCCGCGGCCCCCGCCGAGCGCGCGGAGCCCGCGCGCCTGGTCATCCGCAAGCGCGGCCGGCGCGTGACGACCGAGCCGGTGCCGGGCTGGACGGGGGAGCCGGAGCCCGAGCGGCAGCAGTCCTCGAGGGAGAACGACGCGCGGCTCAAGGGCGACGTCCCCCCGCACTGGGGCTGACGCATCCGGGGACGACGCAGGGCGGCCCCGTCGGGGACCGCCCTGGTCGACTCGCCGGGTCAGGTGCGCGGCGGGCCCGCCTGCTGCGCGCGCAGCAGCTCGCGGATGTCCTGCAGCACCTCGACGTCGGTCTCGGCCGGCTCGTCGGGCTGGATGCCGCGACGGCGGTCCATCCGCTCCTTGAGCTTCGCCATCGGGAAGATGAGCACGAAGTAGACGACCGCGGCGATGATGAGGAAGTTGATCATCGCGGCGAGCAGCAGGCCGATCCGGAACGGTCCGACCGTCGCGTCCGAGAGCGCGTCGGCGTCGAAGGCCATCGCGAGCAGCGGGTTGATGATCGCCTCGGTGAAGGCGGTGACGATGCCCGTGAACGCCGTGCCGATCACGACCGCGGTCGCGAGCTCGACGACGTTGCCGCGCAGCAGGAACTTCTTGAAGCCGTCGAGCATCGTCAGGCCGCCGTGCTCGAGCTGCCGGTCGCGGCCGGCGCCGCGCTCTTCGCGGGAGTGCTCGACTCCTTCGCGCCCGAGCCCTTCGACGCATCCGCGCCCTTGCTGCTCGACGCGGCGCTCGAGCTCGAGCCCGTCGAGCGCGAGTCGGTGCGGTAGAAGCCGGGGCCGTTGAAGGTCACGCCGATCGAGCCGTACTGCTTCCGCAGCGCGCCGCCGCACCGCTCGCAGACGGTGAGGGCGGGCTCGTCGAAGCTCTGGCGTGCGTCGAAGGCGTGGCCGCAAGCGGCACAGGCGTAGGCGTAGACGGGCAAGGCTCAGCTCCTCGAAGTCGTGTAGATCCCGGACTGCGTGACCACGCCGTCGACGGGCTGGTCGTACGCCGCGTGGGGAACGCTGTCGAAGAGCTCCTCGTCGTGCACGACCGCATAGACCGGTGGACATTCTGCCATGGCGGCGATGGTCTTGTCGAAGAATCCGCGCCCGCCGCCGAGCCGCGAGCCGTCGCGGCCGACCGCGGTCGCGGGGATGAGCATGAGGTCGATCGACTCGACCGCCGTCGGCGGGAGCGACTCCGCGGTCGGCTCGGGCATGCCGAGGGTCGCCTCGACCGTCTCGGTGCCGTCGTGCTCGGCCCAGTCGAGCAGCCCGTCGGCGCGGATGACCGGCAGCAGCACGCGCACGCCCGCGCTCGCCGCCCACTCCAGGAAGGCCCGCGTGTCGGGCTCTTGCGGCAGCGACAGGTAGGCGGAGATCGTGCGGGCGCCGAGCTGCTCCGTGAGTCGCTGCAGGTTGGCCGTCAGGCCGCCGGAGCGCTCGGCGGCGAAGTCATCGCCGCGCTCGGCCCGCTCGGTGCGGAGCCGGCGGCGCAGCGCGCGCTTTGCGTCCTCGACGGCGGTCTCGTCATCGTGCTCGCTCATGCCGGTGAATCTAGCGCGGGATGCTTCCGGGCCCGATCCGGGTTGCACCCGGCATGGACTACGGCCACGAGATCGAGTTCGGCGTCTTCATCACGCCGACGAACGCCCCCGCCGAGCAGCCCGTGCGGCTCGCGCAGCTCGCGGAGCGGCTCGGCTACGACCTCGCGACCTTCCAGGACCACCCCTACCAGCCGGCGTTCCTCGACACGTGGACCCTGCTGTCGTACCTCGGTGCCGCGACCGAGCGCATCCGCCTCGCCCCGAACGTCGCGAACCTGCCGCTGCGGCAGCCGGCGGTGCTCGCCCGCAGCGCCGCGAGCCTCGACCTGCTCACCGGCGGTCGCTTCGAGCTCGGCCTGGGCTCCGGCGGCTTCTGGGACGCGATCGCCGCGATGGGCGGCGAGAGGCTCACGCCCGGGCAGGGCGTCGACGCGCTCGCGGAGGCGATCGCGATCATCCGCGGCATCTGGGACACGACCGAGCGCGGCGGGCTGCGCCTCGACGGCGAGCACCACCGCGTCGCGGGCGCGAAGCGCGGGCCGCGGCCCGCGCACCGGCTGCCGATCCACATCGGCGCCTACAAGCCGCGGATGCTGCGCCTCACGGGCCGGCTCGGCGATGGCTGGCTGCCGAGCCTCGGCTACCTGCAGCCGGGCGACCTCGCGCGCGGCAACGCGGCGATCGATGCGGCGGCCGAGAAGGCGGGCCGCGATCTGCGCGAGGTCAAGCGGCTGCTCAACATCGGGGGCGCGTTCCGCGACGTGGCCGGCGGCCCGCTGCAGGGCCCGCCCTCGCAGTGGGAGCGCGAGCTCACCGAGCTCGCGCTCGAGGACGGCATGAGCACCTTCATCGTCATGGCCGACGACCCGGCGCTCATGCAGCGATTCATCGAGGAGGTCGCGCCCGCGGTGCGCGCGGCGGTCGCCGCCGAGCGCGGCGAGCGCGGCACCGAGCCGGCCGGCTCGCTCCCGGCGGCGGCGCTGCGGCTGCGCTCCGAGGCGCTCGACTACGCGTCGATCCCCGCGAGCCTCACGGCGACGGCGGTCGAGCCGGGCTCGTGGGAGTACCCCGAGCTGCAGAACACCTACCTCCGCGGCGGCGCGCCAGGCGTCGTGCTGCGCCCGACGAGCGCCGCGCAGGTCGGGGAGGCCCTTGCCTGGGCGCGCGAGCAGGGCGCGGGCGAGCGCGTGCCGCTCAGCATCCGCTCGGCCGGGCACGGCATCTCGGGCCGCTCGACGAACGACGGCGGCATCGTGATCGAGCTGAGCGCGCTCGACCGCATCGACGTCGTGGATGCGTCGCGTCGCCTCGTGCGCATCGGCGCTGGCGCGACGTGGGGCCGGGTCGCGACGGTGCTCGACGAGCACGGCTGGGCGATCTCCTCGGGCGACTACCGCGGCGTCGGGGTCGGCGGGCTCGCGACCGCGGGCGGCGTCGGCTTCCTCGGCCGCGAGCACGGCCTCACGATCGACCACATCGAGGCGGTCGAGGTCGTGCTCGCCGACGGCAGCCTCGTGCGCGCGAGCCGCGACGAGCGCCCCGAGCTCTACTGGGGGATGCGCGGCGCGGGCGGGAACCTCGGCGTCGCGGTCGCCTTCGAGATGGTCGCGCGGCCGGTCGGCGAGATCGGCTTCGCGCAGCTCGCCTTCGACGCGAGCGAGACGGCCGACTTCCTCGAGCGCTTCGGCGCGGTGACGGAGGCGAGCGACCGGATCGTGACGCCGTTCCTGCTGCTCGGCGGTGACCGGCCCCGGCAGCCGCGCATCGCGCAGGCGATGATCGCGGTCGACGCATCCGACCCCGAGTCGATCGTCGGCCACCTGCAGGCCTTCGCCGCGATCGCGCCGCTCGTCGGCCAGCAGGTCGTGCGGTCGAGCTACGCGGGCGTCATCGACAACGCCCCCGGCGGCGCGCACCGGGGGCAGGGCGAGCCGACGACACGCTCGGTGCTCATCGGCTCGATCACGCCGGAGGTCGCGCGGGCGCTCGCGCGCTTCCTCGACGCCGGCGCGCACTACTTCTTCCAGATCCGCGCGATGGGCGGCGCGATCGCCGACGTGCCGGCGGATGCCACGGCGTTCGCGCACCGCGACGCGAAGTTCTCGGTCATCGCGTTCGGGGCGGATCGCACGCGCCTCGACGCCGCATGGGACACGCTCGTCGCACCCCACGCAACCGGGCTCTACCTCTCGTTCGAGACGGATCAGCGCCCGGGACGGCTCGAGGATGCGTTCCCGCCGGCGACGCTCGCGCGCTTGCGGGCGCTGAAGGCCGAGGTCGACCCCGACAACCTCTTCCGCGACAACTTCAACATCGCTCCCGCCCCTTCGCTCATCGAGTAGGCCCGCCCCGACCCGCTCATCGACTAGGCCCGCCCCCACCCGCTCATCGAGTAGGCCCGCGGCGCCGTATCGAGATGCGTGCGTCTAGGCTCGGTCTCGTGTTCGACAGCGCGCCCCGCCTCTCGCATGGGCCCGTGACCGTGCGGGGCATCCGGATGCGCGACGCCAAGGCGCTCGAGGCCGAGCTCATCGCGAACCGCCCGTGGCTCGAGCGCTGGGAGGCGACGCTGCCGGGCTCGCGGCCGAGCGGCCGCTTCGACACGAAGTCGTCGATCCGCTCGCTGCTCGAGTCCGACCGCGAGGGCACGGGGCTCGCCTTCGCGATCGAGGTCGACGGCGAGTTCGCGGGGCAGCTCAACGTCGCGAACATCTCGGGCGGCGCGCTGTCCTCCTCGACCCTGGGCTACTGGATCGCGCGCCGGTTCGCCGGCCGCGGTGCGACGACGATCGCGGTCGCGCTCGTCACCGACCACCTCATGCTCGGCCTCGGCCTGCACCGGGTCGAGGTGTGCATCCGGCCCGAGAACCTCGCGAGCCTGCGCGTGGTCGAGAAGCTCGGCTTCCGCTACGAGGGCTGCCGCCGCCGCTACATCCACATCGACGGCGACTGGCGCGACCACCTGTGCTTCGCGCTCGTGCGGGAGGAGCTGCCCGAGCCCGTGCTGCAGCGCTTCCTGGCCGGCCGCGTGCCGCCGTTCGACCGCTCGGTCTACCCGGTCGAGGTCGGCGGCGACCCGCGCGCCGACCGCTCGGCGTAGTTCCTCGCGCGACTCGTCGCGAACCGCCGCGCCGCCTGCCCGGCCTTGCCGTCGCGGAAAGATACCGTGCTGGCCATGCCAGAGTTCGCAGGTCTCGGGACGTCGCTCGTCCTCATCGTCGCCGTCGTGCTCTGGGTCGCATACCTCGTGCCCGTGTGGACGCGGAAGCGCGAGTACCTCGCGACCGAGCGCAACGCCATCCGGCTGCAGCAGACGCTCCGCATCATGGCGGAGTCGCAGGAGGCGCCCGAGGAGGTGCGGCTCGAGGTCGACGCCCGCACGGTCGCGGTGCAGCAGAAGGCCGTCGCCAAGGAGCAGCGGCTCAAGCAGGCGCTCGAGCACGCGAAGGCCGTCGCTCGCGCGCGCGAGCTCGACGAGCAGATCAAGGCGGTCGAGCGCGAGGTGCGCGCGGCCGTGAAGTCGTCGATGTCGCGCACGCAGCGCTTGCGCCGCACGCGCCTCGCGTGCTTCGCGCTCGTGCTCGTCGCGCTGCTGGGCGTCGTCGCCGGTGCGCTCGTGCCCGCGATGCAGGTGCTCGTCGCGGTCGGCGCCGCCGTCGCGGTGCTCGGCGTCGTGGGGCTCGTGGCGGTCAACGCGTCGGCGCAGCGGATGCGTCGGGTCGCGGCGTCGACGGCGCCCCAGGTGCGCACGCTCGTCGAGGCGCGGAAGGTCGCCGCCGAGGCTGTCGCGGAAGAGGAGCGGGTGGCTGAGCAGGTCGTGGCGCGCCAGTCGGGCCGCATCGGGATGCTTGCGACGGCCGAGGTGCTCGAGTCGCGCTCGTGGTCGCCGCAGCCGGTGCCCGAGCAGCGCGCGCGCGTCGAGTACAAGGCGAGCGACGACCTGCTGCAGCGCGCCCGCGAGCAGCTCAACGCCGACCGCCGTGCCCTCTCGGGACCGGTCGCGCGCGTGACGCGGCTCGAGCCGAGCTTCGACGAGATCGTCACGGGCGAGATCGCCCAGGCACCGACCGAGACGGAGCGCCGGCTCGCGCCGACGCAGCCCGCGCTGCCCATCCGCGAGCTGCCCGTGCGGGAGGCGGTCGCGCAGGCCGAGGCGCTCGAGGTCGTGCGCGCCGAGGAGCCGCTCGAGACGCAGCAGGACGAGCACCCCATCCGTCGCGAGCAGCCCGCGCGTCGGGCGCCCGCGACGAGCGGCTCGCGCTTCGCCTCGATGGGCCTCGTCGACGACGACCTCGCGGACGTCGACGTGCACGCGGCGTTCGCGCGCCGCGTGGGCTGAGCCCCGGGGTCCGTCGGCTCAGGCCTGCACAAGCTGCACACGCGCGGCGTCGGGCCGGCGCGTCGCGACGTGGCGCGGCACCGTCGACGAGATCAGCAGCCCCGCGAGCAGCAGCACGAGCGCGGTGAGCGAGCCCGTCCAGGGCGGCTCGCCCGCCGATGCCGTCCGGAGCCCCAGGAGCGTCGCCTCGACCGCGGGGTTCGCGGCGACGGCGAGCAGCACGAGCACGGGCACCGCGGCGATCGTCCCGGCGGTCCAGTGCGTCGCGACCGCCCGGAAGGCGGCGTAGAGCGCCACGACGAGCGCGAGCGGCCACAGCGACCCGATCCAGCCGGTGGGGCCGGCATCGCTGATCGCCGCGCACGCGGCGGCGGGCTCGCCCGTCGCGGGCAGCCCGAGACCGGCGCACGGCTGCCACGTCAGGAAGACGATCGCGGCGAGCGCGAGCCCGCTCACGATGGCGACGGTGCTGGTGACGAAGGGGATCGCTCGGTCCATGACCATATGCAACAGCGTTCGGTAACACTGATCGACAACCGCGTGCTCAGCGTTTCCCGAGGGCGCGCCGCGGCGGTCGCGGCTCGATTTCGCCGAGCGGCCCCGCGTCCTATACGCTGTTCCAGTCCGGGCCCGTGGCGCAGTTGGTAGCGCGTCTCGTTCGCAATGAGAAGGTCGGGGGTTCGATTCCCCCCGGGTCCACCGCACGCACAAGGCTCGAACCCTTGCCAACAGGAACGTTGGTCGAGGTTCGGGTCTTGTGTGCGTCTGCCCAGGTCAGCGCGTTGGCGTTGACCTGCGGATCGAGGAGCATCTCGAAGGGCAGGTTGTGCTCGACGCGCAGCTCGTTGTCTTCGTCGATGTAGATCTTGGTGAAGAACGCCTGGTTGCACAGCCGCCGGTTGGTGTCATCGCAGCGGGTGTAGATGTCGGCGCAGTTGGCGAGCAGGCCGAGGGCGTCGTAGAGGTGGCCGCGGGCGTCGGCGTAGTCGCCGAAGTGAGCGTCGATGCGACGGGTCACCTGGTCGAGTTCAGCGACGATGCGGTCCTGCTCTCGCTTGAGCACTGAGAGCGGGATCGCGTCTGCATAGTGCGCCTGCATGAGCCGGTCTTGCTCGCCTTCGAGCCGGTCGCGGTTGGTGGTGAGGCGTTCCAGTTCCTCGATATCGGCGGCCATGAGCCGGTCGAACTCGTGGTGGAGCATGCCCGCGAGCGCGTCCTGCTGGGCGGGCGTGATCTGGACGCGGCTGTAGTAGTCCTCGACGAGCTCCTCGACATCCTCGATGAGCATCGCCTGGCGCGTGCAGTCGGTGCGTTTGGAGTGCCGCCCGGAGCACACGAAGTAGCAGTAGACGCTGCCGTGGCGGTTCTTTGCGTTCGAGACGATGAGCCGGGAGCCGCACTGCCCGCAATGGATGGTGCCTTTGAGATAGTGGCCGTGAACTTGGGTTGCTTCGACGGCGCACTGGTGCGCGGTGAGCACGGACTGCACCTGGTACCAGACCTCGGCAGGCACGAGCGCCGGGTGAACCGTCCCCGGTTTGATGCCGGTTCCTTTCGAGTCTGGAAGGAAGATAGTCATCATGCCGAAGCAGATCCCGGAGGAGACGAAGCAGCGAGCGATCCGGCTCGTGCTCGACCATCTCGATGAGTACCCGAACCTGACGACCGCGTGCGAGACGGTCTCGAAACGGCTCGGCTTCGGGGCCGAGTCGCTGCGCCGATGGGTGCGGCAGGCTCAGATCGACGCCGGCGAACGGCAGGGCGCCTCGACGAGCGAGTCGGAGCGGGTGCGGCGGCTTGAGCGGGAGAACCGTGAGCTGCGTGAGGCGAACGCGATCCTGCGCGACGCGGCGGTTTTCTTCGCCGGGGAACTCGACCCCCGACGCCGCTGATCGTCGGCTTCATCGACGAGCAGCGGGCCAAGGGCCGCGCGGTCGAGTCGGTCTGCCAGGTCCTGCGGGAGCAGGGCGTGGAGGTCGCCGCGCGAACCTACCGGGCGTGGAAGCGCGCCCAGCCCAGCAACCGCGCTGTGGATGACGCGGTGATCATCGACGCGCTGCTGGCGACCGTCGGCACGCCGGAGGGCATGTACGGGCGGCGGAAGATGACCACGCATCTGCGACGTGCCGGCCACGACGTGTCCCAGCGGC
>NZ_ASHR01000004.1 GCF_000400485.1 Agrococcus pavilionensis RW1 | reverse complement strand
GCTCAAAGAAGCTGAGGCACGTCGCCGAGTCGACGCCCACCCGCCCGATGCCCGAGGATGTCGCCATGCCCACGATCGACCTCAACAGCGACCTGGGGGAGAACGCGCCCGATCGCATCGTCGGGGACGACGCGGCGATGCTGCGCATCGTCTCGAGCGCGAACGTCTCGTGCGGCTTCCACGCCGGCACGCCCGAGGGCATCCGCGCGACCCTCGAGGCGGCCGTCGCGAACGGGGTCACGATCGGCGCGCACCCCGGCTACCGCGACTACGAGGGCTTCGGCCGGCGGCCCGTCGACGTCGAGTCGACGACGCTGCAGGCGCACGTCGAGTACCAGCTGGGCGCGCTGCAGGCGCTCGCGACCGCGGTCGGCGGCCGCGTCGCCTACGTCAAGCCGCACGGTGCGCTCTACAACGCGATCGCGCACGACGAGCGGCAGGCGCGGGACGTCGTCCGCGCCGTCCGAGCCGTCGACCCGTCGCTCGTGCTCCTGTGCCTCGCGGGCGGCGTCGCGCTCCGGGTCGCCGAGCGCGAGGGGCTGCCGACGGCGGCGGAGGCGTTCGCCGATCGCGCGTACGCGCCCGATGGGCTGCTCGTGCCGCGCACCGAGCCGGGCGCCGTCCTGCACGATCCCGCGGCCGTCGCCGCGCGGATGACCCGGCTCGCCCTCGAGGGCGTCGTGCGCGCCGTCGACGGCAGCGACGTCGCGGTCGCGGCCGACTCGATCTGCGTGCACGGCGACAGCGCGGGAGCGGTGGCGATGGCGAGGGCGACCCGATCGGCGCTCGAGGCGGCCGGCGTCGCGATCGCGCCGTTCGCCGGCGCGTGAGGTGACCGGGTGAGGGTGCTGCCCGCGGCCGACACCGCGCTGCTGCTCGAGTCCGCCGACCTCGACGAGTCGATGCGGCTGCTCCCGGCGATCGAGGCGGCGGCGCTCCCTGGCGTGCGCGAGCTCGTGCCCGGTGCGCGCACGATCCTCGTGCGCTTCGACCCGACGCTCATCGCTCCGGTGGTGCTCGCCGAGCGACTGCTCGCGATCGAGCCCACGGCCGCGATCGACGGCGGCGAGCGCTCGGTGACGATCCCGGTGCGCTACGACGGGGACGACCTCGACGAGGTCGCGCGCGTGCTCGGCGCCTCGCCCGAGGAGGTCATCGAGCGCCATCTCGCCGCCGCGTGGAGGGTGGCCTTCACCGGCTTCGCGCCGGGCTTCGGCTACCTCGTCGGGGACGATCCGCGCTTCGACGTGCCTCGCCGGTCCGCGCCGCGCACGCGCATCCCGGCCGGCTCCGTCGCGCTCGCAGGCCGCTACTCCGGCGTGTACCCGAAGGAGAGTCCGGGCGGCTGGCAGCTCATCGGCCGCACCGACGCCGTCCTGTGGGATCTCGAGCGCGAACCGCCGGCGCTGCTCGCGCCCGGCACGGCGGTGCGCTTCGCGCGCGCCGCCCGTGAGCTCGTCGAGGCCGCGCCGGTCGAGCGTCGCCCGCCTCGCGACGCGGAGCGCGCTCGCCATGCGCTCGAGGTCGTGCGGCCCGGGCTGCAGCTGCTCGTGCAGGACCTCGGTCGGCCCGGCCTGGCTGCGCAGGGCGTCTCCGCCTCCGGGGCCGCCGATCGGCGGGCGCTGCGCGAGGCGAACCGCGCGGTGGGCAATCCGCCGCACGACGCGGGCCTCGAGCTCGCGGGCGGCGGCGCGTCGCTGCGCTTCCGCGGTCCCGCGGTCGTGGCCCTCACGGGCGCGCTCGCCGACGCATCCGTCGTCGACACCGAGCGCCCGGATGCCTCCATCCCGGTCGAGCCGGGACGCCCGGTCGCGATCGACGACGGCGACGAGCTGCGCATCGGCGCGGTGCGGGACGGGCTGCGCGTCGTCATCGGCATCCGCGGCGGCATCGCGCTCGACCCGGTGCTCGAGAGCCGCTCGAGCGACACGCTCGCACAGCTCGGCCCCGCCCCGCTCGGGGCGGGCGACGAGCTGCCGCTCCACGGGCCCGCGGCGGGCGCGACGGCCGTCGCGCCGACGGGCGCCCCGCGCGCACCGCTCCCGCGCGCCGGGCAGACCGTCGAGCTGCGCGTCGTGCTCGGCCCGCGCGCCGAGTGGTTCACGGCCGCGGCGCTCGAGACGCTCGAGGCGCAGGAGTGGGAGGTCACGCCGCGCTCCGACCGCGTGGGCCTCCGCCTCGCGGGCGCGATCCCGCTCGAGCGGGCGCGGGACGGGGAGCTCGAGAGCGAGGGCTGCGTGACGGGCGCCATCCAGGTGCCGCCCGACGGCCAGCCGGTGCTCTTCCTGCCTGACCACCCGCTCACGGGCGGGTACCCCGTCATCGGCGCCGTCGTCGACGACGACCTCGACCTCGCGGGGCAGCTGCCGCCGGGCGCCTGCATCCGGTTCCGCGTCGAGCGGCCGCCCACCCACCTCGAGGAGTCGCCATGCAGAAAGTCCTGATCGCCAACCGCGGCGAGATCGCCGTGCGCATCGCGCGCGCGTGCGCCGAGGCGGGCTACCGGTCGGTCGCGGTGTACGCCGACGAGGACGTCGACGCGATGCACGTGCGGCACGCCGACGAGGCGGTCGCGCTCGGCGGCTCGACGGCGGCCGAGACCTACCTCGACGCAGACTCGCTGCTCGCGGCGGCGCGGGCGACCGGCGCCGACGCCGTGCACCCCGGCTACGGCTTCCTCTCCGAGAGCGCCGCGTTCGCCCGGGCCGTCGAGGGCGCGGGGCTCACGTGGATCGGCCCGACCCCCGAGAGCATCGACGCGCTCGGCGACAAGGTCACCGCGCGCTCGATCGCGCGGCGCGTCGGCGCGCCCCTCGTGCCGGGCTCGGACGGGCCGCTCGCCGACGCCGGCGAAGCGGTCGCCTTCGCGCGCGAGCACGGGCTGCCGATCGTGATCAAGGCGGCGTTCGGCGGCGGGGGACGGGGGCTGAGGGTCGCGCGCTCGATCGACGAGGTGGCGGATGCGTTCGAGACGGCCGCGCGGGAGGCCGCCGCGGCCTTCGGTCGCGCCGAGTGCTTCGTCGAGCGCTACCTCGAGCGCCCCCGCCACATCGAGGCGCAAGTGCTCGGCGATGGCCGCGGCGGCGTCGTGGTCGTCGGCGATCGGGACTGCTCGCTCCAGCGCCGCGGCCAGAAGCTCGTCGAGGAGGCGCCCGCGCCCCGCCTCGAGCGCGCGCAGCGCGAGCGCATCCACGAGGCGGCGCGCGCGATCTGCGCCGCGGTCGACTACCGCGGCGCCGGCACGGTCGAGTTCCTGCTCGGCGCCGACGGCACCGCGTCGTTCCTCGAGGTCAACACGAGGCTGCAGGTCGAGCATCCGGTCACCGAGGCCGTCACGGGCGTCGACCTCGTGCGCGAGCAGCTGCGCATCGCGGAGGGCCTCGGCCCCTCGATCGCCGCGACCCCCGAGCCGCTCGGCCACGCGATCGAGCTGCGCATCAACGCGGAGGACCCGGGCCGCGGGTTCCTGCCGAGCCCCGGTCGCATCGCGTCGCTGCGGGTGCCGGGAGGTCCCGGCGTCCACTGGGACGCGGGCGTCGAGGCCGGCGACGCGGTCGAGGCGGCCTTCGACTCGCTCGTCGCGAAGCTCGTCGTGCACGCGCAGGACCGCGACGCGGCGCTCGTGCGGCTCCGCCGCGCGCTCGGCGAGCTCGAGGTGCGGGGCGTCGCGACGATCGCGCCGCTCGCCGAGGCGCTGCTCGACGAGCCGGCCTTCTCGACCGAGGGCCTCGCCGTCTCGACGCAGTGGATCGAGGACGAGCTCATGCCGCGGCTCGAGCCGCAGCTGCGGGCCGCCATCGCGCCCCCGGGCGGGCTCACGCGCGTGCCGATCGAGGTCGACGGTCGCCGCGTCGTGCTCGGGCTCCCGGATGCGCTGCTCGCCGTCGCCGCGCGGGCCGAGCCGGCGTCCTCCCGCGCCGAGCAGCCCGAGGCGGACGGCGCCGTGCGCGCTCCCGTGCCGGGCACCCTCGCGCGCTGGCTCGTCGCCGACGGGGAGCGCGTCGAGGCCGGCCGGGAGGTCGCGGTGCTCGACGCCATGAAGCTCGAGACGCGCGTCGCCGCCGATCGCGCCGGCGCGCTCGAGCGGCTCGTCGCCGAGGGCGCGGTCGTCGCGCTCGACGACCCGATCGCGCGCATCTCCGAGTGAGCCGTCGGCGAACGCCCGGGGCGCGTGTGGGTGGCCGCTCGTAGACTCGTTGGGTGACATCCACCACCACGAGCACTTCAGAGCTGCACGTCCGCGGCGCGCGCGAGCACAACCTCAAGGACGTCGATCTGCGCATCCCGCGCGACTCGCTCGTGGTGTTCACGGGGCTCTCCGGATCGGGCAAGTCGTCGCTCGCGTTCGACACGATCTTCGCCGAGGGGCAGCGCCGCTACGTCGAGTCGCTGTCGGCCTACGCGCGGCAGTTCCTCGGGCAGGTCGACCGGCCCGACGTCGACTTCATCGAGGGCCTGAGCCCCGCCGTCTCGATCGACCAGAAGTCGACGAACCGCAACCCGCGCTCGACGGTCGGCACCATCACCGAGGTGCACGACTACATGCGACTGCTGTGGGCGCGCATCGGCGTGCCGCACTGCCCGATCTGCGGCGAGCGCATCCAGCGGCAGACGGTGCAGCAGATCGCCGACGAGCTCATGGAGCTGCCGGAGCGCACGCGCTTCCAGATCCTCGCGCCGGTCGTGCAGCAGAAGAAGGGCGAGTTCGCCGACCTGCTGCGCAACCTCGTGGCGACCGGCTACTCGCGCGCCGTCATCGACGGCGAGCTCGTGCAGCTCGCCGAGGCGCCCGCGCTCAAGAAGCAGAACAAGCACGACATCGCCGTCGTCGTCGACCGCATGGTCGCCGAGCCCGGCATGCTCTCGCGGCTCACCGACTCGCTCGAGACGGCGCTGCGGCTCGCCGACGGGCTCGCGACGATCGACTACGTCGACCTCGAGGCGAGCGACCCCGCGCGCACGCGCACGTTCAGCGAGAAGCTCTCGTGCCCCAACCGCCACCCCGTCTCGCTCACCGAGATCGAGCCGCGCACGTTCTCGTTCAACGCGCCGTTCGGCGCGTGCCCCGAGTGCACCGGCATCGGCACGAAGATGTCGGCCGACCCCGAGCTCGTGATCGCCGACGAGGCGCTCTCGATCCGCGAGGGCGCGATCCTGCCGTGGACGCAGTCGGGCAAGGGCCTCTACACCTACTTCGAGCGGCTGCTCGCGGGCCTCGCGCGCGAGATGGACTTCTCGCTCGACACCCCGTGGCGCGACCTCGAGCCTGAGGTGCGCCAGGTCGTGCTGCACGGCACCGAGGGCAACGTCATGGTGCAGTGGCGCAACCGCTACGGCCGGCAGCTGAAGTACGCGACGGGCTACGAGGGCGTCATGCCCTACATCCAGCGCAAGCACGAGGAGGCCGACAGCGACTGGGTGCGCGCGAAGCACGGCGAGTTCCTGCGCGAGGTCCCGTGCCCCGAGTGCGGCGGCGCGCGGCTCAAGCCCGAGGTGCTGAGCGTGCTCGTGCACGGCTCGTCGATCGCGACGGTCTCCGACATGAGCCTCGACGACGCCCACGCCTACATGGAGGGCCTCGACCTCGACGAGCGGGAGGCGACGATCGCCGCGGCGGTGCTGCGCGAGATCCGTGCGCGACTCGACTTCCTCATCCGGGTCGGGCTCGGCTACCTCTCGCTCTCGCGCGCGGCCGCGACCCTCTCGGGCGGCGAGGCCCAGCGCATCCGTCTCGCCACCCAGATCGGCGCGGGCCTCACGGGCGTGCTCTACGTGCTCGACGAGCCGTCGATCGGTCTCCACCAGCGCGACAACCGCAAGCTCATCGGCACGCTCGAGGCGCTCCGCGACCTCGGCAACACCCTCATCGTCGTCGAGCACGACGAGGACACCATCCGCACCGCCGACTGGATCGTCGACATCGGCCCCGGCGCGGGGGAGCGGGGCGGCGAGGTCGTGCACTCCGGCGGCTTCGAGGAGCTGCTCGAGCACCCGACGTCGCTCACCGGCAAGTACCTCTCGGGGCGCGAGTCGATCCCGACGCCGACCGAGCGCCGGCCCGTCGACCCCGAGCGGATGCTGCGGGTCGAGGGCGCGCGCGCCAACAACCTCAAGCACATCGACGTCGAGATCCCGCTCGGCGTGTTCGTCGCCGTCACCGGCGTCTCGGGCTCGGGCAAGTCGACGCTCGTGAACGACATCCTCCACAAGGTGCTCGCGAACGCGCTCAACGGCGCCCGGCAGGTGCCGGCGCGGCACACGCGCGTCACGGGCCTCCACCACCTCGACAAGGTCATCCACGTCGACCAGGGCCCGATCGGGCGCACGCCGCGCTCGAACCCCGCGACCTACACGGGCGTGTTCGACAAGATCCGCAACCTCTTCGCCGAGACGGCGGAGGCGAAGGCGCGCGGCTACCTCGCGGGCCGCTTCTCGTTCAACGTCAAGGGCGGCCGCTGCGAGGCGTGCATGGGCGACGGCACGCTCAAGATCGAGATGAACTTCCTGCCCGACGTCTACGTCGAGTGCGAGGTGTGCCACGGGGCGCGCTACAACCGCGACACGCTGTCGGTGCACTACAAGGGCAAGTCGATCGCCGACGTGCTGCAGATGCCGATCGAGGAGGCGGCCGAGTTCTTCGCGCCCATCTCGTCGATCCACCGCTACCTCAAGACGCTCGTCGACGTCGGCCTCGGCTACGTGCGGCTCGGGCAGTCGGCGACGACGCTCTCGGGCGGCGAGGCGCAGCGCGTCAAGCTCGCGACCGAGCTGCAGCGGCGCACGTCGGGCCGCGCGATCTACGTGCTCGACGAGCCGACGACCGGACTCCACTTCGACGACGTGCGCAAGCTCCTCGAGGTGCTCGACGGGCTCGTCGAGAAGGGCAACACCGTGCTGACGATCGAGCACTCGCTCGACGTCATCAAGAGCGCCGACTGGGTCATCGACCTCGGCCCGGAGGGCGGCTCGGGCGGCGGCACGATCGTCGCGACCGGCACGCCCGAGGAGGTCGCCGAGGTCGAGGCGAGCCACACGGGAGCGTTCCTCAAGGAGATCCTGGGCGCGGGAGTGCGATGACCGGGGCACGCGCGCCGCGCACCGTCCCCTACAAGCCGGCGCCCGGGACGATCCCGACCGCACCCGGCGTCTACCGGTTCCGCGACGAGCACGAGCGCGTGCTCTACGTCGGCAAGGCGAAGAACCTGCGCCAGCGGCTCTCGAACTACTTCCAGCCGCTCGAGGCGCTCCACGAGCGCACGCGCCGCATGGTGCTCACGGCCGTGCGCGTCGAGTGGACGATCGTGGCGAGCGAGTTCGAGGCGCTGCAGCTCGAGTTCACCTGGATCAAGGAGTACGAGCCGCCCTTCAACGTGCAGTTCCGGGACGACAAGTCGTACCCGTACCTCGCGGTGACGATGGGCGAGGACGTGCCGCGCGCGCTCATCACCCGCAACCGCGGCATGCGCGGCGCGCGCTACTTCGGCCCGTACACGAAGGTGTGGGCGATCCGCGAGACGCTCGATCTGCTGCTCAAGGCCTTCCCGATGCGCTCCTGCAGCCAGTCGGTGTACGACCGGGCCGAGCGCTCGGGGCGCCCGTGCCTGCTCGGCGACATCGGCAAGTGCTCGGCGCCGTGCGTCGGGCGCGTCACGCACGCCGAGCACCGCGACATCGCGCGCGACCTCGTCGCGTTCATGAACGGCGGCGACCAGGAGTTCGTCGATCGCGTGCGCGAGGAGATGCAGCGCGCGAGCGCGAGGCTCGAGTTCGAGCGCGCCGCGCGGCTGCGCGACCAGCTCGCCGCGCTCGAGTCGGTGCTCGAGCGCACGAGCGTCGTGCTCTCCGACCACGTCGACGCCGACGTGTTCGGCCTCGTGCACGACGAGCTGAGCGCCGCTGTGCACCTGTTCGCGGTGCGCGGCGGCCGCATCCGGGGCACGAAGTCGTGGGTCGTCGACACCGAGATCGACCTCGACGACAGCGAGCTCGCGACGCAGATCCTCCGGATCGCCTACGACGAGGGCGACCCGCCCGCGCGCGAGGTGCTGCTGCCCAAGCAGCCCGATGCCGTCGCCGAGGTCGAGGCGTGGCTCACCGACCGCCGCGTCGACCACGGCTTGAGCGGCCGCGTCGAGGTGCGGGTGCCGCAGCGCGGCGAGAAGCGCAAGCTCGCCGACTCGGCGACCGTCAACGCCGCGCACGCGCTGCAGGTCGCGCGCACGAAGCGCACGAGCGACTACGTCACGCGATCCCAGGCGCTCGCCGACCTGCAGGAGGCGCTCGGCATGGCCGAAGCGCCGCTGCGCATCGAGTGCTTCGACGTCTCGCACCTCGGCGGCCAGGGCGTCGTCGCCTCGATGGTCGTCTTCGAGGACGGCCTGCCGCGCAAGGACCAGTACCGCAGGTTCGCGATCGCCCAGACGACCGACGACACCGACTCGATCCACCAGGTCATCACCCGCCGCGCGAAGTACCTCGTCGAGGGCGACCCCGACGCGGCGTCGACCCGCTTCGCCTACGCCCCGCAGCTGCTGCTCGTCGACGGCGGCCGGCCGCAGGTGCAGGCGGCGAAGCGCGCGCTCGACGAGCAGGGCGTCACGGGCGTCGCGCTCGCCGGCATCGCGAAGCGGCTCGAGGAGCTGTGGCTGCCGGACGACGAGTTCCCGGTCATCCTGCCGCGCTCGAGCGAGGCGCTCTACCTCGTGCAGCGGCTGCGCGACGAGGCGCACCGGGTCGCGATCAGCTACCAGCGGCAGAAGCGCTCGAGCGCGATCCAGTCGCAGCTGAGCGGCATCCCCGGCCTCGGCCCCTCGCGCGTGCGCGCGCTGCTCAAGCACTTCGGCTCCGCGAAGCGCGTGCGCGCCGCGTCCCCCGACGAGCTGCGCGAGGTGCCGGGCGTCGGCCCCGCGCTCGCCGAGGCCATCGCTCGCGCTCTGCGCGCCGATACGATGGAGGCCGACACGCGAGGGTGAGGAACGGCAGGCTGTGAACGCGAGAGAGATCGTCATCATCACCGGCATGTCCGGTGCAGGACGCACGACGGTCGCGAACGCGCTCGAGGACCTCGGCTGGTTCGTCGTCGACAACCTGCCGCCGAGCATGCTGCGCACGCTCGTGCGCACGGCCGCGGCGGGCGACGCGACCGAGGCGAAGCTCGCCATCGTCGTCGACGTGCGCGGCGGCGTGCTCTTCGACGACGCGAAGCGCTTCGTCGAGATGCTGCGCAACGAGCACTCCGTGCGCGTGCTCTTCCTCGAGGCGAGCGACGCCGAGCTCGTGCGCCGCTACGAGCAGGTGCGCAGGCCGCACCCGCTGCAGGGCGACGGGACGATCCTCGACGGCATCCGCATGGAGCGCCACCGGCTCGAGCCGCTGCGCGGCATGGCCGACCAGCTGCTCGACACGACGGGCCTCAACCCGCACCAGCTCACGACGCGCGTGGGGGAGCGCTTCGCTCCCGGCGGCGAGCTCGAGGTCGTGCTCACCGTCATGAGCTTCGGCTTCAAGTACGGCCTTCCGGTCGACGCCGACCTGATCGCCGACATGCGCTTCCTGCCGAACCCCTTCTGGAACCCCGACCTGCGCGGCCACAACGGCACGGAGGAGGTCGTCTCCGACTTCGTGCTCGAGCAGGAGGGCGCGCGCGAGTTCGCCGATCGCTACGTCGAGGCGCTCGAGCCGGTGCTCGCGGGGTTCGCGCGCGAGAACAAGCTGCACGCCGTGCTCGGCGTCGGCTGCACGGGCGGCAAGCACCGCTCGGTCGCGATGGCGCAGTACCTCGCCTCGCGCCTGTCGGGACAGCCCGGCGTGCGCGTCGCGGTCAAGCACAGGGATCTGGGACGCGAATGACGAGAGGAACCGGCGTGACACTGACCGACGACGTCAAGGAGGAGCTCGCGCGCGTGCGCGTGACGCGACCCCAGACGAAGGCGGCGGAGGTCGCGACCCTGCTGCGCTTCGCGGGCGGGCTGCACGTGATCTCGAACCGCGTCGCGGTCGAGAGCGAGCTCGACTCCGCGGCCGCGGCGCGCAGGCTCGCGCGCAGCATCCTCGAGCTCTACGGCGTCAAGGCCGAGATCGCCCGCATCTCGTCGTCGTCGAGCCGCTCGAGCGGCGCGTACCTCGTGCGCGTCATCGCGGAGGGCGAGACGCTCGCGCGGCAGACGGGCCTCATGGATGCGCGGCGCAAGCCCGTCCGCGGGCTCCCGAACAAGGTCACGACCGGCTCGCTCGAGGACCTCGCGGGCGTGTGGCGCGGCGCGTTCCTCGCCCAGGGCTCGCTGTCGGACCCGGGCCGCTCGGCCGCGCTCGAGATCGCGTGCCCCGGCAACGAGGCCGCGATGGCCCTCGTCGGCGCGGCCGGCCGGCTCGGCGTACCGGCGAAGTCGCGCGAGGTGCGCGGCGCGCACCGCGTCGTGATCCGCGAGGGCGAGCCGATCTCGCGGATGCTCACGACCATGGGGGCGCTCGACACCGTGCAGGCGTGGGCGGAGCTGCGGCAGCGCCGCGAGGTGCGCGCGACCGCGAACCGGCTCGTCAACTTCGACGACGCGAACCTGCGCCGCAGCGCCCAGGCCGCCGTCGCCGCGTGCGCGCGCATCGAGCGGGCGCTCGACATCCTCGGCCCCGAGGTGCCCGAGCACCTCGCGTACGCCGGCCGGCTGCGGCTCGAGCACCGCGACGCGAGCCTCGACGAGCTCGGCCACCTCGCCCAGCCGACGATGACGAAGGACGCGGTCGCGGGGCGGATCCGGCGGCTGCTCGCGATGGCGGATCGAGCCGCGCAGGAGCGGGGCATCCCGAGCACCGAGGACGCGGTGCCGGACGACATCGACGACGTCTGAGCGGGTCGCGCGGGCCCTGCTCGCGATCAGGCCGCCGTGGATAGGATCGGGTCGACCCATCGGCGCGCGCAGCGCGCAGAGAGGAGCCAGCCATGGCCGTCTACACCCTGCCGGAGCTGCCGTACGACTACGCGGCGCTCGAGCCCCACATCTCGGCGAAGATCATGGAGCTGCACCACAGCAAGCACCACAAGACCTACGTCGACGGCGCGAACACCGCGCTCGAGAAGCTCGCCGAGGCGCGCGACTCGGGCGACCTCGCGAACGTCAACAAGCTCGAGAAGGACCTCGCCTTCAACCTCGGCGGGCACACGAACCACACCGTCTTCTGGAACAACCTCTCCGGCGACGGCGGCGGCGAGCCCGAGGGCGAGCTGCAGGCCGCGATCGCCGAGTTCTTCGGCGACTTCGCCAAGTTCCAGGCGCACTTCACCGCGAACGCGACGGGCATCCAGGGCTCGGGCTGGTCGGTGCTCGCGTGGGACTCGATCGGCGCGCGCCTCAACGTCTTCCAGCTCTTCGACCAGCAGGGCAACGTGCCGGTCGGCACGCACCCCGTGCTCATGCTCGACATGTGGGAGCACGCCTTCTACCTCGACTACCTCAACGTCAAGGCCGACTACGTCAAGGCGTTCTGGAACATCGTCAACTGGCAGGACGCGCAGGCGCGCTTCGAGGCCGCCCGCACGCAGACCTCCGGTCTGATCCTCCGCTAGCGAATCGTCACCCCGTGACGGGGACCCCGGGCACGCGCCCGGGGTCCTCCACCCGACAGGCAGGAACCCCAACCCATGACACTGAAGGTCGCCATCAACGGCTTCGGCCGGATCGGCCGCAACTTCGTCCGTGCAGCGCTTGCCCAGGGCGCTGACATCGACATCGTCGCGGTCAACGATCTCACCGACAACGAGACCCTCGCCCACCTCCTCAAGTACGACTCGGTCGCCGGACCGATCGACTCGACCGTCACCTTCGACGAGGGCACGATCACGGTCGGCGACGACCAGCTGCGCGTGCTCGAGGAGAAGGACCCGTCGAAGCTCCCGTGGGGCGAGCTCGACATCGACGTCGTCATCGAGTCGACCGGCCGCTTCACGAAGGTCGAGGACGCATCCGCCCACATCGCCGCCGGCGCGAAGAAGGTCATCCTCTCCGCGCCCGCGAAGGGCCCCGCCCCGACGTTCGTGATGGGCATCAACCACGAGGACTACAACCCCGAGACCGACCACGTCATCTCGAACGCCTCGTGCACGACGAACTGCCTCGCCCCGCTCGCGAAGGTCTTCCACGAGTCGTTCGGCATCGAGCGCGGGCTCATGACGACCGTGCACGCCTACACCGCCGACCAGAACCTGCAGGACGGGCCGCACAAGGACCTCCGCCGGGCGCGCGCGGCGGCGCTCTCGATCATCCCGACGAGCACGGGCGCGGCGAAGGCGATCGGCCTCGTCATCCCCGAGCTCAAGGGCATCCTCGACGGCTACGCGCTGCGCGTGCCGACGCCCACCGGCTCGATCACCGACCTCACGGTCACGACGCGCGACGGGCTCACGGTCGACGAGATCAACGCCGCCTACCGCGCGGCCGCCGAGTCGGGCCCGCTCAAGGGCTACCTGCAGTACACCGAGGACCCGATCGTGTCGGCCGACATCATCGGCAACTCGTTCTCGTCGATCTTCGACTCCGGCCTCACGCGCGTGATGGGCGACCAGGTCAAGATCTCCGCGTGGTACGACAACGAGTGGGGCTACTCCTGCCGCCTCGTCGACCTCGCCGAGCACGTGGGCTCGCAGCTCTGATGACCCTGCGCACGCTCGACTCGCTCGGCGACCTCGCCGGCAGGACCGTCCTCATCCGGTGCGACTTCAACGTGCCGCTCGCGGACGGCCGGATCGCCGACGAGGGCCGCATCGTCGCGTCGCTGCCCACCCTTCGCGCCCTGCTCGAGCAGGGCGCGAAGGTGGTGGCGATGTCGCACCTCGGCCGGCCGAAGGGCGAGCCCGACCCGCAGTACTCGCTCGCGCCCGTCGCGGAGCGGCTCGGCGAGCTGCTCGACGCGGAGGTCGCCTTCGCCGCCGACACGGTGGGGGAGGACGCGCAGCGCGTGCGCATCGGGCTCGAGGACGGGCAGCTCGCGCTGCTCGAGAACCTGCGCTTCGACCCGCGCGAGACGAGCAAGGACGCGACCGAGCGGGCGACCTTCGCGGCGGAGCTCGCCGCGGGCGCCGACGCCTTCATCTCGGACGGCTTCGGCGTCGTGCACCGCGAGCAGGCGAGCGTGTTCGAGGTGGCCCAGGCGCTCCCGAGCGCCGCGGGCCTGCTCGTGCAGCGCGAGCTCGAGGTGCTCTCGCGCCTCACCGAGTCGCCCGAGCGGCCGTACGCGGTCGTGCTCGGCGGCTCGAAGGTGAGCGACAAGCTCGGCGTCATCGAGCACCTGCTGCCGCGCGTCGACCGCCTGCTCATCGGCGGCGGCATGCTCTTCACCTTCCTCGCCGCGAAGGGGCTCGGCGTCGCGTCGAGCCTCCTCGAGGAGGACCAGGTCGAGCGCGTGCGCGGCTACATCGCCGACGCCGAGCAGCGGGGCGTCGAGCTGCTGCTGCCGACCGACGTGGTCGTCGCCGAGCGCTTCGCCGCCGACGCCGAGCACGAGACCGTCGCGGCCGACGCCATCGAGTCGTCGCGCTTCGGCGGCGCCGGCATCGGCCTCGACATCGGCCCCGAGACGGCGGCGGCGTTCGCCGAGGCCATCCGCGGCTCGCGCACCGTCTTCTGGAACGGGCCGATGGGCGTGTTCGAGATGGATGCGTTCGCGGCCGGCACGAAGGCGGTCGCGCAGGCGCTCACCGAGACCGACGGCCTCGCGGTCGTCGGCGGCGGCGACTCCGCCGCCGCCGTGCGGCAGCTCGGCTTCGACGACGACGCGTTCGGCCACATCTCCACAGGTGGCGGCGCGAGCCTCGAGTTCCTCGAGGGATCCCGACTGCCCGGACTGGAGGTCCTCGGATGGTGAACCGCACGCCGCTCATCGCTGGCAACTGGAAGCTGCACAACGATCACCTGCAGGCGATCGCGCTCGTGCAGAAGCTCGCGTGGACCCTGCAGGACGCGCGGCACGACCACGCGGCCGTCGAGGTCGCCGTCTTCCCGCCGTTCACCGACCTGCGCAGCGTGCAGACGCTCGTGTCGGCGGAGAAGTTCGAGCTGCGCTTCGGCGCCCAGGACGTCTCCGAGCACGACTCGGGTGCGCACACGGGCGAGGTCGCCGCATCCATGCTCGCGAAGCTCGAGTGCTCCTACGCCATCGTCGGGCACTCCGAGCGCCGGCAGGATCACGGCGAGAGCTCCGCGCTCGTGGGCCGCAAGGCCGCGGCGGCCGTGCGCCACGGCGTGACGCCGATCATCTGCGTCGGCGAGACCGAGGCTGACCTCGAGCAGCACGGCGCCTCGGCGGTGCCGGTCCAGCAGCTGCGCGAGGCGCTCGCCGAGCTGCCGGCCGCGGGCGAGATCGTCGTCGCGTACGAGCCGGTCTGGGCGATCGGCTCCGGCAAGGCTGCGACTGCCGAGCAGGCGCAGCAGGTCGCGCACGCGCTGCGGCAGACGATCGCCGAGGTGCGAGGCGACGAGGCGGCCGCGAGCACGCGCATCCTCTACGGCGGCAGCGTGAAGTCGGGCAACATCGCCGGCTTCATGCGCGAGCCCGACGTCGACGGCGCGCTCGTGGGCGGCGCGAGCCTCGACGCGGCGGAGTTCGCGGCGATCGCGCGCTTCCAGCACCACGTCGGCACCTGACGCCGACGCGTCGGCCGACCGCCGCGGGAATCCCTGCGGTAGGATGCTCGTTGGACTTCTCGTGGGCGGGCGTCGCCCGAGCCACGAAACCGGAAAGAGGGCTAGTGGAGATTCTCCAGATCATCATGCAGGTGATCCTCGGCGTCACATCCGTGCTGCTGACGCTGTTCATCCTGCTGCACAAGGGCCGCGGCGGCGGCCTGTCCGACATGTTCGGGGGCGGCGTCGGCTCGTCGCTCGGCTCGTCGGGCGTGGCGGAGCGCAACCTCAACACCATCACCGTCGCCGTCAGCCTGACGTGGGTCGCATCCATCGTCGTGCTCGGCCTCATCACCAAGTTCGCGGGGATCTGATGGCTTCCGGAGGCAGTGCGATCCGCGGCTCGCGCGTCGGCGCGGGCCCCATGGGCGAGCAGGACCGGGGCTTCCACGCCGAGCGCGTGGCGGTCTCCTACTGGGACGCGATGGGCAACGAGACGGTCCGCTACTTCGCGGCCGACCTGCCCGAGGACGAGATCCCCGAGGTCATCGACTCGCCGTCGACCGGGCTCCCGGCAGGCCGCGACAAGGACAACCCGCCGCAGGTCGCCAAGAACGAGCCGTACAAGACGCACCTCGCGTACGTGAAGGAGCGCCGCACGCCCGAGGAGGCGGCGGAGCTGCTCGAGGAGGCGCTGCAGAAGCTGCGCTCCGCCGAGGGCCGCGGCTGACGCCGAGCACGCACAGCGATCCAGCGGCCGTCCTGCTCAGGCAGGGCGGCCGCTCTCGCGTCTCCGCGCCCGTCTGCGCCGAGTGGCGCCTCCCGCACGTGAGCGCCTCCCGCATCTGAGTGGCGCCTCCCGCATCTGAGTGGCGCCCGCAGGCGCCACTCGGTGGCTGCGCTACAGCTGCGACGCCGCCTCGGCGTCGAGGTGCATGAGCGTCTCGCGCCGCCCCGCGACGCCCACCGCGGGCGCCTCGGCGACGTCGGCACCGCCGAGCACACGAGCCACGGCATCCGCCTTGTCCGCACCGGCGACGACGAGCCACACCCGGTCGGATGCGTTGATCGCGTCGAGCGTGAAGCTCAAGCGCTCGGGCGGGGGCTTGGGGGAGTCGCGCACCGCGATCACAGCCGACCCCGCGGCGTACACCCCGGGCAGTCCGGGGAAGAGCGAGGCGACGTGCGCGTCGGGCCCCATGCCGAGCAGCGTGAGGTCGATCGGGCCGAGCTCGCGCAGCATCGCTGTCGCCGCCTCGGCCGCTCCGTCGAGCGAGCGGCCGTCGGCCGCGGGCAGCTCGCGCACCTGACCGCCCGGGATCGCGATCCGGTCGATGAGCGCCGCGCGCGCCTGCGTCGCGTTGCGCTCGCTCGAGCCGGCCTCGACGAAGCGCTCGTCGCTCCACGTGAGCGTCACGCGCGCCCAGTCGACCGGTCGCTCGGCGAGGGCCCCGAGCAGCTCCGTGCCGACCGATCCGCCCGTGAGGGCGATCGTCGCGCGGCCCTGCCGCTCGACGAGCTCGGCGATGAGCGACTCGAGCGAGTCGGCGACGGCCGCGACGAGCCCTGCGCGGTCCTCGTGCACGACGGGCTTCATGCCGCCTCCTCGAGCGTCGAGGCGAGCACCTGGCGGTACATGTCGTCGGGCGCGAGCTTGCGCAGCTCCTCCGCGAGCTGGTCCTCGAGCCCGCGCGTCGACAGCGCGACGTGGTGCTCGGGCTGCCCGGGCTGGCGCAGGATGCCGACGGAGTCGCGCACGCGCGTGAGCGACGACTCTCCGCTCGAGCGGTGCAGCTCGACGGCGTGCAGGCCGCTCGAGCCGGTCGGCGTATCGCCGGCCTCGACCTTCTCGATCGGCACCCGCAGCCGCAGCTGCAGCCACGCCGCCATGAGGTGCACGCTCGGGTTGCCGAGGTCGCCCGAGACGACCCCGCCGTGCACCGGCTCGAACGGCGGCTGGTCGAGGAGCGCCGCGAGGTGGGCGCGCCAGTTCGTCAGCCGGGTCCACGCGAGGTCGGTGTCGCCGGGCCGGTAGCAGCCCGCGAGCGTGAGGATCGCCGCGTGCGGGTCTGCCTGCTTGCCCGAGTCGGTGATGCGGCGCTGCGAGATCTGCCCGAGCTGCGACGCCGAGGGCGTCTCGGGCATGAAGCTCGGCCACCACGCGACGACGGGGGCGTCGGGCAGCAGCAGCCCCTGCACGATGCCGAGCAGGTGCGAGCCGAGCTCGCCGTAGCACTGCAGCAGCACGACCTCGCTCGCGCCCGCGTCGGCGCCGACGCGCAGCTCGGCGTCGAGCCGCGGCTCCTCGTCGGCGTTCACGTGGTCGGGGTTGCGGGAGACGACGATGACGCGCATCGGGTGCTCGCGCGAGGCCTGGTTGGCGGCGCGGATCGCCTCCTCCTCGCCGCCGATCTGCGTGTGGATGACGAGCGTGAGCACGCGGCCGAGGGCGACGACGCCGCCCTCCTCGCGGATCTCGAGCATCCGCCGCTGCACCTCGGCGGTCGTCGTGCGGGAGAGTCGGATGATCACGGTCGCCTCCAGTGCCGTCCGTCGCGGGCGAGCAGCTCGTGCGCGCTCCGCGGTCCCCACGAGCCCGGCTCGTACTGGTCGACCGGGCCGCCCTGCGCCTCCCAGTGCTCCTCGATCGGGTCGAGGATCCTCCAGGAGAGCTCGACCTCCTCGTGCCGCGGGAAGAGCGGCGGGTCGCCGAGCAGCACGTCGAGGATGAGGCGCTCGTACGCCTCGGGGCTCTCCTCGGTGAAGGCGTGGCCGTAGCCGAAGTCCATCGTCACGTCGCGCACGTGCATCCCGGGCCCCGGCACCTTCGAGCCGAAGCGCATCGAGACGCCCTCGTCGGGCTGCACGCGGATGACGAGCGCGTTCTCGCTCATCGTGCGGATGTCCGACTCCTCGAAGAGGTACTGCGAGGCCCGCTTGAAGACGATCGCGATCTCGGTGACGCGGCGGCCCAGGCGCTTGCCGGCCCGGAGGTAGAACGGCACGCCCGACCAGCGGCGCGTGTCGACCTCGAGCTTGATCGCGGCGTAGGTCTCGGTCGCGGAGTCGGGCCGCATGCCGTCCTCCTCGAGGAAGCCCTTCACGAGCGTGCCGCCGTGCCAGCCGGCGTCGTACTGCCCGCGAGCGCTCGAGTGCTCGAGCGGGAGCGGCACCCGCGCCGCGCGCAGCACCTTCTCCTTCTCGACCCGCAGGTCGGCGGCGTCGAACGAGACCGGCTCCTCCATCGCGGTGAGCGCGAAGAGCTGCAGCAGGTGGTTCTGGATGACGTCGCGCGCCGCGCCGATGCCGTCGTAGTAGCCGGCCCGGCCGCCGACGCCGATGTCCTCCGCCATCGTGATCTGCACGTGGTCGATGTGGTTGGCGTTCCAGATCGGCTCCCACAGCGCGTTCGCGAAGCGCAGCGCGAGGATGTTCTGCACCGTCTCCTTGCCGAGGTAGTGGTCGATGCGGAAGACGCTGTCGGCGGGGAACACCGACTCGACGACCTGGTTGAGCTCGCGCGCCGACGCGAGGTCGTGCCCGAACGGCTTCTCGATCACGACGCGCCGCCAGCGGTCGCCCTCGGCCTCCGCGAGCCCGGAGCGCTTGAGCTGCTGCGTCACGAGCGGGAACGCGTTCGGCGGGATGGAGAGGTAGAAGGCGTGGTTGCCCATCGTGCCGCGCGTGCGATCGAGCTCGGCGAGCACCTCGGCGAGCCGGTCGAACGCCGCGTCGTCGTCGAAGTCGCCCTGCACGAAGCGGATGCCCTCGGCGAGCTGCCGCCACACCGACTCGCGGAAGGCGGTGCGGGCGTGCTGCTGCACCGACTCGCGCACCATGCGCGCGAAGCCCTCGTCGTCCCAGTCGCGACGGCCGAAGCCCACGAGGCCGAATCCCGGCGGCAGCAGGCCGCGGTTGGCGAGGTCGTAGACCGCCGGCAGCAGCTTCTTCCGCGCGAGGTCGCCCGTGACGCCGAAGAACGTCATGGCGTTCGGACCGGGGATGCGCGTGAGGCGCTGGTCGGACGGGTCGCGCAGCGGGTTCCGGCCCGCCGCGATCGTGACGGCGTCGGCCGTCGCGACGGTCATCGGCGAGCGGCGGCGAGGAGCCGGTCGAGCCCCTCGTCGAGGTCGTCGAGCGTGAGGGTCAGCACGGGCCGGCCGTGCTCGGCGAGCACGCTCGCGTCGCCCGAGGCCTGCGCCTGCAGCAGCTGCCCGAAGGTGAACGGGCGGCCGGGGATCTCGAGGTCCTCGTGCGGCTGCCCGAGCAGCTGCAGGAACACCCCGTTGGGCGTGCCGCCCTTGTGGTACTGCCCGGTCGAGTGCAGGAAGCGCGGGCCCCAGCCGAACGTCACCGGCCGGCCCGTGCGCGCCGCGAACGCCGCGCGCAGGCGCTCGAAGCGCGGCTGCCCGATGCGGTCGAGGTAGGCGTGGATCGCGAGGTAGCCCTCGCCCGTGAGCTGGGCGAGCAGGGCGTCGACGGATGCCTCGACCGAGTCGTGCACGACACCGGCGGTGCCGCGCAGCTCGATCCCCGCGTCGACGTGCTCGGCCGCCGCCGGCGGCTCGAGCGCGTCGAGCAGGCCGCGCGCGGCGACCTTCGCCGACTCGACGTCGGGCTGGTCGAACGGGTTGATGCCGAGCAGCCTGCCCGCGACGGCGGTCGCGAACTCCCAGACGAGCAGCTGCGCGCCGAGCGTGCCGGCCACCTCGATCTCGCCGGGCTCGACGTGCTGCGCCTCGCGCGCGGAGCCGACGAGGCGCACGACCTGCACGTCGGCGAGGCCCGCGGAGAGCTCGGGCGCGTCCTTCTCGAGCACGACCGGCAGGATGCCGACGCCGTCCTTGCCCGTCGACTCGGCGATGAGCTGCTCGGCCCAGTCGCCGAGCCCGACGATGTGGGTGCCGTCGGCGACGATCGCGAGCTTGTCGCGGAGCGGTCGCGTGCCGGCGATCGCCGCGGCGAGGCGGAGCCCCGGGTTGTCGTCGGCGTCCTCGCTGATCTCGGGCAGCGCCGCGATCGCCTCGTCGAGCAGCGAGCGCACGTCGACGCCCGCGAGGCCCGAGGGCACGATGCCGAAGGCGGTGAGCGCCGAGTAGCGCCCGCCGACGTTCGGGTCGGCGTTGAACACGCGGTAGCCGGCGCGACGCGCGTCCTGGTCGAGCGGCGAGCCCGGGTCGGTCACGACGATGATCCGCTCGACGGGATCGATCCCCGCGTCGCGGTAGGCCTGCTCGAACGCGCGCCGCTGGCTGTCGGTCTCGAGCGTCGAGCCCGACTTCGACGAGACGACGAGCGCCGTGCGCGCGAGGCCGTCGCGCAGCGCGCGCCGCACCTGGCCCGGCTCGGTCGAGTCGAGCACCGTGAGGTGCACGCCAGCGGTGCGGGTGATGACCTCGGGCGCGAGCGACGAGCCGCCCATGCCGGCGAGCGCGATGCGGTCGACGCCGCGCTGCCGCAGCTGCTTGCGCAGCGCCTCGATGTCGTCGACGAGGCCGGCGCTCGACGCCGCGGCGTCGACCCAGCCGAGCCGCACGGAGGCCTCGGCCTCGGCGGCCTCGCCCCACAGCGTCGCGTCGCCCGAGACGAGCCGGCCCGCGACGCCGTCGACGACGAGCTGCGGCACGACCCGCTCGATCGCCTCCTGCGCCGCGCCGGAGGCCGTGATGATGAAGGTCACGCTCCCGCTCCCGCCTGCTCGAGGTGGCCGCGCACGGTCTCGACGAGCTCGGCCCACGACGCGTCGAACTTCTCGAGGCCCTCGGTCTCGAGCAGCTCGACGACCTCGGTGTAGGAGACGCCGAGGCGCTCGAGCGCGTCGAGCACCGCATCCGCCTCGTCCCCGCGGCCCGAGACCCGGTCGCCCTCGATGCGCCCGTGGTCGGCGACCGCCTCGAGCGTCTTCTCCGGCATCGTGTTGACGGTGTGCGGCGCGACGAGCTCGGTGACGTAGAGCGTGTCGGGGAGCGACGGGTCCTTGACGCCCGTGGACGCCCACAGCGGCCGTTGCGTGTTCGCGCCGGCCTCGAGCAGCGCCTTCGCGCGCTCCGAGTCGAACGACTCCTGCCACACGCGGTAGGCGAGGTGCGCGTTCGCGAGCCCGGCCTTGCCCTTGAGCGCGCGCGCCTCCTCGGTGCCGATCGCGTCGAGCCGCTTGTCGATCTCGCTGTCGACGCGCGAGACGAAGAACGACGCGACGGAGTGGATCTTCGACAGGTCGAGCCCCGCCTGCTGCGCGCGCTCGAGGCCGGTCAGGTAGGCGTTGATGACGTCGCGGTAGCGCTCGAGCGAGAAGATGAGCGTGACGTTGACGCTGATGCCCGCCGCGATCGTCGCCGCGATCGCCTCGAGGCCCTGCTGCGTCGCGGGGATCTTGATGAGCACGTTCTCGCGGTCGACGAGGCGGTGCAGCTCGGCGGCCTGCGCGACGGTGGCCTCGGTGTCGCGCGCGTGGCCCGGGTCGACCTCGATCGACACGCGCCCGTCGAAGCCGTCGGTGGATGCGTAGAGGTCGGCGAAGAGGTCGCACGCGTCGGCGACGTCGCGCGTCGTGAGCGCCGTGATGACCTCGTCGACGCTCGCGCCGTCGGCCGCGAGCTCGTGGATCGCCGCCTCGTACGACTCGCCCTTCGCGATCGCGTTCGCGAAGATCGTCGGGTTGGTCGTGACGCCGACGACGTCGCGCTCGGTGATGAGCGCTGCGAGGGTGCCGCTGTCGATGCGCTCCCGGGAGAGGTCGTCGAGCCAGATGCTGACGCCCGCCTCGGAGAGCGCCCGGGTGTTCTCGTTCATGTCCTTGCCTCCTGCCGGCCCGCTCAGCGGGCCGCTTCGATGGATGCGCGAGCGGCCTCGACCACGGCCTCCGCCGTGATCCCGAACTCGCGGAACAGGGTCTTCCAGTCGGCGCTCGCGCCGAAGTGGTCGATCGCGACCGAGCGGCCGGCGTCGCCGACGATCGGGTGCCACGACAGCGGCGAGCCGGCCTCGACCGAGACGCGCGCGCGCACCGCGGCGGGCAGCACCGACTCGCGGTACTCGGCGGGCTGCTCGGCGAACCACTCGAGCGAGGGCGCCGCGACGACGCGCGCGGCGACGCCGTCGGCCTGCAGCTGCTCGCGCGCCTGGAGCGCGAGCTGCACCTCGGAGCCCGTCGCGATGAGGATGACGTCGGGGGAGCCGCCCGCCGCCTCCACGAGCACGTACGCGCCCTTCGCGACGTTCGAGGCGTGCGCAAGCACCTCCTCGGTCGCGTCGCCGTCGCCGCGCTCGAGCACGGGGATGTTCTGGCGCGTGAGGGCGATGCCGACCGGCTGGTCGCGCCGCTCGAGGATCGTCTTCCACGCCCACGCCGTCTCGTTCGCGTCGGAGGGGCGCACGATCTCGAAGCCCGGGATCGCGCGGAGCGTCGCGAGCTGCTCGATCGGCTGGTGGGTCGGTCCGTCCTCGCCGAGCGCGACGGAGTCGTGCGTCCAGACGTGGATGGGGTGCACGCCCATGAGCGCGGCGAGCCGCAGCGCAGGGCGCTGGTAGTCGCTGAAGATCAGGAACGTGCCGCCGTACGCGCGCGTCGGGCCGTGGAGCGCGATCCCGTTGAGGATCGCCGCCATCGCGTGCTCGCGGATGCCGAAGTGCATCGTGCGGCCGCGCGGCGAGGCCTCGGGCCACGACGTCGTCGACCGCTCGGCGGGCGCGAACGATCCCTTGCCCTCGAGCGTCGTGTTGTTCGACTCGGCGAGGTCGGCGGAGCCGCCCCACAGCTCGGGCAGCACGTCGGCGAGCGCGTTGAGCACCTTGCCCGACGCGGCGCGGGTCGAGACCTCGGTGCCCGCCTCGAACGTCGGGAGCGCATCCTCGACGCCCTCCGGGAGCGTGCCGGCGAGGAGCCGGTCGAGCAGCGCCTTGCGCTCGGGGTTGGCGCTCGCCCACAGGTCGAAGCGGCGCTGCCACGCGTCGCGCGCGTGCTCGGCGCGCTGCGCCGCGTGCTGGCGCGTGTACTCGAGCACCTCGTCGTCGACGTGGAAGGAGCGCTCGGGGTCGAATCCGAGCACCTCCTTGACCGCGGCGATCTCCTCCGCGCCGAGCTTCGCGCCGTGCGCCTTGCCCGTGCCCTGCTTCGTCGGCGCGGGCCAGCCGATGATCGTCTTGAGGATGATGAGCGAGGGCTTCGCGGTCTCGGCCTTCGCCTCCTCGATCGCGGCGTGCAGCGCCTCGACGTCCTCGACGTAGTCCTCCGCGATCGGCGCGTCGCCCTGCCGCCAGGCGACCTCGAGCACCTGCCAGCCGTAGGCCTCGTAGCGGGCCCGCACGTCCTCGCTGAAGGCGATGTCGACGTCGTCCTCGATCGAGATCGCGTTCGAGTCGTAGATCGCGATGAGGCGCCCGAGCTGCTGGTGGCCCGCGAGCGAGCCCGCCTCGCTCGTCACGCCCTCCTGCAGGTCGCCGTCGCCGGCGATGACGTAGGTGTAGTGGTCGAAGGGGCTCTCGCCGTCGGGCGTCTCGGGGTCGAGCAGCTCGCGCTCGAAGCGCTGCGCGTAGGCGAAGCCGACCGCCGAGGCGAGGCCCTGGCCGAGCGGGCCGGTCGTGATCTCGACGCCCTTCGTGTGCCGGTACTCCGGGTGCCCGGGCGTGAGCGAGCCCCACGTGCGGAGCGCCTCGAGGTCGCTCTTCTCGAGCCCCGAGCCCGTGAGGTAGAGCTGCACGTACTGCGTGAGGGAGGAGTGGCCCACCGAGAGGATGAAGCGGTCGCGACCGAGCCAGCGGTCGTCGGCCGGGTCCCGCTCCATGACGTGCTGGTACAGCAGGTGCGCGACCGGCGCGAGGCTCATCGCCGTGCCGGGGTGGCCGTTGCCGACCTTCTCGACGGCGTCGGCCGCCAGCAGGCGGGCGGTGTCGACGGCGCGCTGGTCGTCAGTGGTCCATTCGAATGCCAAAGCGGCTCCTTCTTCCGGCGGCGCGGAGCCGCGGCGATGCGGGCGGTGGGCGTCCTCCTCAGCATAGTGAGCGAGCGCATGCGCGTCCCGGGCGATCCCCCGAGGTGACGCCGCGAGTCAGATAGGATGGCGGTTGGCCATCGCCCGCTCCGATCACTCGAACAGGACCCCGCTGCATGTCGAACGCGACCTCGTCAGGCGTCTCGGCCCCCGCGGCGCCGGAGGCTCCCCGGCGGGCGACCCTGAAGGTCAAGGCGGGCGCCTACGTCGCGCTGACGAAGCCGCGCGTCATCGAGCTGCTGCTCGTGACGGCGCTGCCGACGATGTTCCTCGCCGCGGGCGGCGTGCCGCCGCTCGGCGCCCTCGTCGCGACGCTCGTCGGCGGCTTCCTGAGCGCGGGCAGCGCCAACGCGTTCAACATGATCCTCGATCGCGACATCGACCGCGTCATGCACCGCACGCAGCACCGCCCGCTCGTCACCGGCACGCTCTCGGTGCGCGAGGCGCGCGTCTTCGCGTGGACGCTCGCGGTCGTCTCGACGCTCGTGCTCGGCCTCTTCGCGACCTGGCTCGCCGCCGCGCTCTCGGTCGCCGCGATCGGCTTCTACGTGCTGATCTACACGATGCTGCTCAAGCGCCGGACCGAGCAGAACATCGTCTGGGGCGGCATCGCCGGCTGCTTCCCGGTCGTGATCGGCTGGGCCGGCGTGACGGGCTCGCTCGACTGGCCGGCGTGGATCCTGTTCACGCTCGTCTTCCTCTGGACGCCCGCGCACTACTGGCCGCTGTCGATGAAGTACCGCGACGACTACGAGGCGGCCGACGTGCCGATGCTCGCGGTCGTGCGCGGCCGGCCGATGGTCGGCATCCAGGTCATCCTCTACGCGTGGGCGTCGCTCGCGTGCACACTCCTGCTCATCCCGGTGGGTGGGATGGGCTGGCTCTACACGGGCGTCGCGGTCGTAGCGGGTGCGTGGTTCGTGGGGGAGTCGCACGGCCTCTACCAGCGCGCGATCAAGGGCGAGCGGGAGCTGCGCGCCATGCGCGTCTTCCACGCATCCAACACCTACCTGACGCTCATCTTCCTCGCGGTCGGCGTCGACCCGCTGCTGCCCTTCTGACCCGAGCGCCTCGCGGCGCAGCAGGTTCTGCTCAGTCCCTCCGAGCCGAGCGGAGGTGGCATGCTGCTGATCGTCGTGTGCGGCGCCCTGCTCGCCGCGGGCGCCGCGATCGCCGCCGCGTTGAGCGGCGAGCCGCTCGTCGAGCCCGCGCCGCCGCGCCGCGACGCCGAGCGCCCGCGGCGAGCGGCGCTGGCGCACGACGCCCGGTGGGCGGCGATCCTCACGATCGCGGGTGTCGCGACCGGGGTTCACCGAGGGGCAGGCGAGGGTGGGCGACATCACGCTCGAGGGCACCCTCGCGTACGCGACGTTCGGCGCGCTGCCGATCGCGCTCGTCTCCGCCACCCTCTACCTGCTCGCGGCGCCGTGGCTCCCGCGCGGTCGGCTCGCCGGCCCCGCGTTCGGCCTCGTGCTGCTCGTCGTCGGCTCGCCGTTCGTCGACCCGCTCCGCGCCGACAACGTCGACTTCGACCTGCTCGGCCCCGGTTGGCTCTCGGTCGCGGTGTTCGCGCTCCTCGCGCTGCTGCACGACACGGCGCTGCCGCGCGCCCTGCCCGCGCTCCTCGCCGCGCGGCGCTCGAGGCGCGGCGTGCTGATCGGCCGCGTGCTGCTGGGCGCGGCGACGATCGCGGCGGCGCCGGCCTTCATCGGCGCCGTCGTCTCGATCGCGACCCGCTGAGGGTCAGACGCGGTCGAGCATCTGCAGCAGGCGGCCCTCGCGGAGCGCCCAGGGGCTCACGTCGAGCTCCTTGACCCGGAACGCGCGCATCGCCTCCGACAGCACGATGCCGCCCGCGACGATCTGGAAGGTGCGGTCGCTCGTGATGCCCGGCAGCGCCGTGCGCGACGCCGCGTCCATGCGCGCGATGCGCGGCACCCAGTCGTCGAGCTGCCGGCGCGTCAGCACCGCCCGGTCGCCGTCGCCGATGCCGGGGAGCGCGTTGCCCGCGAGCCGGGCGAGCGAGCGGATCGTCTTCGACGAGCCGATGACGTGGTCGGGGCGGCCGAACGGCTGCACCTGCGCGACGGCGTCGTCGAGCACGGCCTTCGCGTACATGCGCAGCGCCCGCTGGTCGGCGAGCGACGGCGGGTCGGAGCGGAAGAAGCCGACCGTCGACCGGCCCGCGCCGAGCGGCACCGAGAGCGCGATCGCGGGCTCCTCGTCGTCGCCCATCGCGATCTCGAGCGAGCCGCCGCCGATGTCGAGCAGCAGGATGCGGCCGGCCGCCCAGCCGAACCAGCGGCGCACCGCGAGGAACGTGAGCCGCGCCTCATCCGGGCCGGAGAGGATGTCGAGCCGCACCTCGGCCTCGCGCTCGATGCGCGCGACGACCTCCTCGCCGTTCGCCGCTTCGCGCAGCGCGCTCGTCGCCATCACCACGAAGTCGTCGAGCGGCTCGCTGCGGGCGATCGCGACGCACTCGCGGATCGCGGCGAGCAGCGCGGCGACGCCCTCGTCGGTGATCGCGCCGTCCTCGTCGAGGTAGCGCATGAGCCGGAGCGTCAGCCGGTGCGAGCGCGTCGGCACGGGCCGGCCGCCGAGGCGCATGTCGACGAGCAGCAGGTGCACGGTGTTCGAGCCGATGTCGAGCACCCCGAGCCTCGCGCCGTGCGCGACCTCGCCGAGCGCCCCGTCGACCGGCCGGTCGGTCATGCGCGCACGGCCGCGGTCGCGTCCTCGCGCGCCGCCCGCGCGTCGGTCGGCTGCGGCGGCCGCAGCGAGAGCACGACCGCGGCGCCGATCGCGGCGGAGACGACGGAGAGCACCATGTGGATGCCGACGAGCATGATCGGCAGGCCGAGCCGCGACTGGACGATGCCGACCACGACCTGCACGAGGATGACGCCGAGCAGGGCGAGCGACCAGCGCAGGTGCAGCCGCGGCCCGCGCCGCCACGCGACGGCGACGACCGCGACGGTGAGGGCGAGCAGCGCGTAGCCCGGCCACGCGTGCACGTGCTGCATCACCGCGGGATCGAGGCCGTTCCGAGCGGCGCCGCCGTCGCCCGCGTGCGGGCCGGAGCCGGTCGTGAGCACCCCCACGACGACGACCACGACGAGCGCGAGCGTCATCGCGTGCACGAGCGCCGACTGCCAGCGGGGCGCGACGCGCGGGCCGGACGGGCCGACGACGACCTTCCAGACCAGCACTGCCGACAGGGCGACGAGGATGACCGAGAGGAAGAAGTGCACGCCGACCGTGTCGGGCCGCAGCTCCATCCACACCACGACGGCGCCGATGAGCGCTTGCGCGATGCTGAGGCCGAGCACGAGCCCGGCGAGCCAGGCGATCGTGCGGCCGGCCCGGCGCCGGATCGCCATCACGAGCATGACGACGGCGATGGCGACGACGACCGCGCCCCAGACCCGGTTCGTGAACTCGATGACCCCGTGGATGCCCTGCTCGGGCACGGGCACGAACGACTCCGGTTCGCAGTTGGGCCAGGTCGTGCATCCGAGCCCCGATCCCGTCAGGCGCACGGCACCACCCGTGCCGACGATGACGATCTGCGAGACCAGGGTGGCCCAGGCCGCGGCCATCAGGCCGCGTGAGCGCTCCAGCACAGTGCACCTCTCATGCCGTTCGCGGTAGGATCGTGGGGAGCCCATCGGCTCCGAACCCCTGCGCCGGTCTTCGGCGAGGCGTGTGCGACGGCCCTTCAAGTATGGCCGACCGCGGCGGTTCGCGAGTCGCGCGGAATGCCGAGGAGCACCGCTGGGTTGCAATCCGTGGATGGAAGGGGGAGCGATGTCCGATGTCCTGATCGACCGGCCCGAGCTCGAGAGCCTGGGTCAGTACGAGTTCGGCTGGCACGACTCCGACGAGGCTGGAGCCACGGCGAAGCGTGGTCTGAACGAGCAAGTCGTGCGCGAGATCTCCGCGCTCAAGAACGAGTCCGAGTGGATGCTCGAGCGCCGGCTCAAGGGCCTGCAGCTCTTCGAGCGCAAGCCGATGCCGACGTGGGGTGCCGACATCTCGGGCATCGACTTCGACAACATCAAGTACTTCGTGCGCTCGACCGAGCGCCAGGCGCAGACGTGGGAGGACCTCCCCGAGGAGATCCGCAACACCTACGACCGGCTCGGCATCCCCGAGGCCGAGCGCGCGCGGCTCGTCGCCGGCGTCGCGGCGCAGTACGAGTCGGAGGTCGTCTACCACCAGATCCAGGAGGACTTGGAGCGGCAGGGCGTCATCTTCATGGACACCGACACGGCGCTCAAGGAGCACCCGGAGTTCTTCGAGGAGTACTTCGGCACCGTGATCCCGACGGGCGACAACAAGTTCGCCGCGCTCAACACCGCGGTGTGGTCGGGCGGCTCGTTCGTCTACGTCCCGAAGGGCGTGCACGTCGAGATCCCCCTGCAGGCCTACTTCCGCATCAACACGGAGAACATGGGCCAGTTCGAGCGCACGCTCATCATCGCCGACGAGGGCTCGTACGTGCACTACATCGAGGGCTGCACGGCGCCGATCTACTCGAGCGACTCGCTGCACTCGGCGGTCGTCGAGATCATCGTGAAGAAGAACGCCCGCGTGCGCTACACGACGATCCAGAACTGGTCGAACAACGTCTACAACCTCGTGACGAAGCGCGCCATCGCCGAGGAGGGCGCGACGATGGAGTGGATCGACGGCAACATCGGCTCCAAGGTGACGATGAAGTACCCCTCGATCTACCTCGTGGGGGAGCGCGCGAAGGGCGAGACCCTCTCGGTCGCGTTCGCCGGCCCCGGCCAGCACCAGGACGCGGGCGCGAAGATGATCCACATGGCGCCGTACACGACGTCGTCGATCGTCTCGAAGTCGATCGCTCGAGGCGGCGGCCGCTCCGGCTACCGCGGCGAGGTGCGGGTCGACGCGAACGCCCACCACTCCGCGAACAGCGTCGTGTGCGACGCCCTGCTCGTCGACACCATCTCCCGCTCCGACACCTACCCGGCCATCGACATCCGCGTCGACGACGTCGTGCTCGGCCACGAGGCGACGGTGTCGAAGGTGAGCGAGGAGCAGCTGTTCTACCTGATGTCGCGCGGCCTCGAGGAGACCGAGGCGATGGCGATGATCGTGCGCGGCTTCATCGAGCCCATCTCGCGCGAGCTGCCGATGGAGTACGCGCTCGAGCTCAACAAGCTCATCGAGATGAGCATGGAAGGATCCGTCGGCTGACATGACCGCGACCGAGACCACCCCCGCACACCTCGCGACGGAGGACCGCTTCGTCCCGATCCAGACCCGCTCGGAGCGGCCGACGTCGTTCGACCCGGCCGACTTCGGCACGCCGACCGGCCGCGAGGTCAACTGGCGCCTCTCCGACCTGAAGCGGCTCGCGCCGCTGCTCGTCGACGAGGAGACCGAGACCGGTGCCGAGCCCGCGATCGAGTACGGCCTCGCCGAGCTCGAGGCGGCCGGCCTGCTCGTCGAGTCGACGGGCCACGACGCCGCCCCGCGCGGCGAGGTCTTCCGCCCCGAGGACGTCGTGAGCGCGATCGCGTGGAAGCGCTGCCAGAACGCCCTGCACATCCGCCTCCCGGAGGGGCAGGTGCAGGAGCAGCCCGTCATCGCACGCCTCCACGGCACGGGCGCCGACCGCCACGGGAACGCGCACATCGTCGTCGAGGCGATGCCCGGCTCGGTGGGCACGATCGTGCTGCACCACTCGGGCTCGGCGCGCTACGCGCAGAACCTCGAGATCATCGTGCGCGAGGGCGCGCGGCTGACGCTCGTCTCGGTGCAGGACTGGCAGGACGACGCGGTGCACGCCTCGGCCCACCAGGCGGTCGTCGGCGACGGCGCCTACCTCAAGCACATGGTCGTCTCCTTCGGCGGCGGTGTCGTGCGGGTCAACCCGTCGATGCGCCTCGCGGGCCACCGCGCCGAGGGCGAGATGTTCGGCCTGTCGTTCTCCGACAGCGGCCAGCACATCGAGAGCCAGGTCTTCATGTTCCACGAGGGGGTCGAGACCCGCGGCGACGTGCTCTACAAGGGCGCGCTGCAGGGCGAGGGCGCTCGCTCGGTGTGGATCGGCGACGTGCTCATCGGGCAGGACGCGACCGGCACCGACAGCTACGAGAAGAACCAGAACCTCGTGCTGACCGACGGCGCGCGCGCCGACAGCATCCCGAACCTCGAGATCAAGACCGGCGACATCGCCGGTGCCGGGCACGCCTCGGCGACCGGTCGCTTCGACGACGAGCAGCTGTTCTACCTGCAGTCGCGCGGCATCGAGGAGGAGGAGGCCCGCCGCCTCGTCGTGATCGGCTTCCTCATGGAGATCGTGCAGAAGATCGGCGTGCCCGAGATCGAGGAGCGGCTCGCCGAGGCGATCGAGGAGGAGCTGCGTCGCGGCGCCGGCCTCGCTCCCGCCTCGAAGGCGGGGGCATGACCGCCCAGCGGGCATGCGGCGTCGGCGACGTCGCCGTGAGCTCGGCCGTGCGCGTCGAGCTCGACGGCGTCGCGATCGCGATCGTGAAGGACTCCGCCGGCGACATCCACGCGATCGGCGACACCTGCACGCACGGCGAGATCTCGCTCTCCGAGGGCTTCGTCGAGGACGACGCCATCGAGTGCTGGGCGCACGGCTCGCAGTTCGAGCTGCGCACCGGCAAGCCGAAGAACCTGCCCGCCTATGAGCCGGTGCCGGTCTTCCCCGTGACCATCGACGGCGACGACGTGCTCGTCGACGTCCAGAATCCCGTGAAGCTGTAGCGCGGCGGCAGCCGCGAAGGAAGGAAGCGCGATGAGCGTCCTGGACATCAAGGACCTGCGTGTCTCGATCGAGACCGAGCAGGGCAGCAAGGAGATCCTCCGCGGAGTCGATCTCACCATCAACTCCGACGAGATCCACGCGATCATGGGGCCGAACGGCTCCGGCAAGTCGACCCTCGCGTACACGCTCGCGGGCCACCCCCGCTACACCGTCGACGGCGGCTCCATCACGCTCGACGGCGAGGACGTGCTCGAGATGAGCGTCGACGAGCGCGCTCGCGCGGGCCTGTTCCTCGCGATGCAGTACCCGGTCGAGATCCCCGGCGTGACCGTCTCGAACTTCCTCCGCACCGCGAAGACCGCCATCTCCGGCGAGGCCCCGCGCGTGCGCGAGTGGATCGGCGACGTGCGCGGCGCCATGGAGAAGCTGCGCATGGACCCGTCGTTCGGCGAGCGCAACGTCAACGAGGGCTTCTCGGGCGGCGAGAAGAAGCGCCACGAGATCCTCCAGATGGAGCTCCTCCGCCCGCGCTTCGCCGTGCTCGACGAGACCGACTCGGGCCTCGACGTCGACGCGCTGCGCATCGTCTCCGAGGGCGTCAACCGCATCAAGGGCGAGACGGGCCTCGGCGTGCTCCTCATCACGCACTACACGCGCATCCTCCGCTACATCCAGCCCGACCACGTGCACGTGTTCGTGAACGGCCGGATCGCCGAGCAGGGCGGCCGCGAGCTCGCCGACCGGCTCGAGGAGGAGGGCTACGACCGCTACCTCAAGGCTGGCGTCTGATGGCACTCGTCGAGATCGACGCGGCGAAGTTCGACGCGGTCACCGACGCGCTCAAGGACGTCGTCGACCCCGAGCTCGACGTCAACATCGTCGACCTGGGCCTCGTCTACGACCTCGCGTGGGACGACGAGCAGGACGCGCTCGTCATCTCGATGACCCTCACGTCGGCGGGCTGCCCGCTCACCGACGTCATCGAGTCGGAGATCGCCGAGAAGCTCGACGGCATCGTCGAGCAGTTCCGCATCAACTGGGTGTGGATGCCGCCGTGGGGCCCGGAGCGCATCACGGAGGACGGCCGCGAGATGATGAGGGCGCTAGGTTTCACGATCTAGCTCCCGCTGAGGTCGGCCGGAGGCCGAGGCAGCAGGACCCGGACGGTCCAGTGGACCGTCCGGCCTAGCGCCGTCGCGAGCGCGAGCGAGCGAGCTCGGCTTCACATCCGAGCGCCAGCGAGCAGCAGCACGAAGGGGACGACCACGACGGTCGTCCCCTCCGTCTCGCTCCGGGCAGTTGAGCGGTCTTCAACCGGATAGCCGGTAGGGCGAGCCGATATGTGTCGCGCCCGAGCGGCTATCCGGTTGAAGAATCCTCCGGAGGGGCGGTCAGGCGGCGTCGCGCCGCACGCGCGGAGTCCACGCCCGCTCCGGCTCGGCCGGCTCGAGCATCGACCAGACCGTCGGCGCGAGCTGCGGGTAGTCGTCGACGATGCGCCGGAGCACTCGGTCGCTCACCTCGTGATCGGGGCGCACAGCGTGCGGCGGGAGGATCCGCTCAGAACGCAGGAGCAGCACGACGATCTCGTCGACGCTCGGCAGCTGCGACATGAACTCCCACGGGTCCTCACCGGCGCGCAAGCGCTCCTCGACGAGCACCGAGCGCTCGTCCGCAGCCTCGGCGCGCAGCACCTCGAGGCTCGCCCGCCTGCGGGGCGAGGGGTCGGCGGTGGCCTCTCCGATCACCGATCCCGCCCGTGGCGCGGCTTGCGCGGCGTCCGCTCGTCGCGCTCCCGGCGGGGCGCCCGATCGTCGCGGTCGCGACGCGGACCGCGCTCGTCGCGCTCGCGGCGGCCGGTGTCGACGCGGATGTCGATCGGCACGCCGAGGATGCGCGTCTGCGAGAGCCGCTCGAGCTGGCCGGGGGAGAGCTCCGGCAGCTCGACGAGCGTGAAGTCGTAGCGGATCGTGATGCGCCCGAAGTCGTCGCGGCCGAGGCCGCCCTCGTTCGCGAGCGCGCCGACGATCTGCCGCGGCTCCACGCCGCGCTTGCTCCCGACGGCGAGCCGGTAGGTCGTCGCGTCCGACGGGCCGCGGCGGGAGCCGCGCTCGGGACGGTCCCCACCCGCGTCGCGATCGCGGTCGCGGGCGCGCTCCTTGGGTGCCTGGAGCGCGCGGTCCGCCTCCGCGTCGAGCAGCAGCGGCGTCTCGCCCTGCGCGACGACGGCGAGCGCGGCGGCGACGTCCTCCTGCTGCGCGTCGTGGTGCGCCACGTAGTGGGCGATGATCTCGCGGAAGCGCTCGATGCGCTCCGTCTCGCCGAGGGCGGCGGTGATGGCGTCGTCGAAGCGCGTGAGGCGCGTGGCGTTCACCTCGCCCGCGCTCGGCATCGGCATGATCTCGACCGTGCCGCGCGTCGCCTTCTCGATCGCGCTCAGCATCCGCCGCTCGCGCGGCGTGACGAAGCTGATCGCGTCGCCCGTGCGTCCCGCGCGGCCGGTGCGGCCGATCCGGTGCACGTACGACTCGGTGTCGATCGGCAGGTCGTAGTTGATGACGTGGCTGATGCGCTCGACGTCGAGGCCGCGCGCGGCGACGTCGGTCGCGACGAGCACGTCGAGGTCGCCCGAGCGGAGCTGCTCGATCGTCTTCTCGCGCTGCGGCTGGGCCACGTCGCCCGAGATGGCGGTCGCCGCGTAGCCACGCGCGCGCAGTCGCTCCGCGACCGTCTCGGTCTCGTTGCGCGTGCGCGTGAAGACGATCGCCGCCTCGAACGGCTCGACCTCGAGCACGCGCGTGAGCGCCTCGAGCTTCTGCTGGTACGAGACCATGAGCGCTCGCTGCGTGATGCTGGGGGCCGTCGTCGTGCTCGCGCGCACCGTGACCTCGGCGGGCTCGCGGAGGTGCTGCTGCGAGATCGCCCGGATCTGCCGCGGCATCGTCGCCGAGAAGAGCGCCACCTGCTTCTCCGCGGGCGTCTGCTGGAGGATCTCGTCCACGTCCTCGGCGAAGCCCATCCGGAGCATCTCGTCGGCCTCGTCGAGCACGACATGGGTGAGGCCCGAGAGGTCGAGGGTGCCCTTCGCGAGGTGGTCCATGATGCGGCCCGGGGTGCCGACGACCACGTGCACCCCGCGGCGGAGCGCGGAGAGCTGCACGCCGTAGCCCTGGCCGCCGTAGATCGGCAGCACGTGCACGCCGCCGAGATGCGCCGCGTAGCGCTCGAACGCCTCGCACACCTGCACCGCGAGCTCGCGCGTCGGGGTGAGCACGAGCGCCTGCGGCTCGCGCCGCGCGACGTCGATCGCCGAGAGCACCGGCAGCGCGAACGCGGCCGTCTTGCCCGTGCCCGTCTGGGCGAGGCCGATGATGTCGCGGCCCTCGAGCAGGAGCGGGATCGTCTCGGCCTGGATCGCGGAGGGCGTCTCGTAGCCGACGTCGTCGAGGGCGCGCAGGATCTCGGGCGGCAGGCCCAGTGCGGCGAAGGTCGCGCGATCGCCCTCGTCGTCGGTGGCGGGCGCGGTCTGCGTGTCGGTCATGCCTGCAACGCTACGCGCTGCGCGAGCCTCGCGCGGACCTACGCTGGTGGGATGGACCTCGACTGGCTCGCCGCGATCTACGGCGCGACCATCCCCGTCGGCGGAGGGCAGGAGCTGCTGCTGCGCGAGGTCGTGGGCAACGCCTTCGGGCTCGCGAGCGCGGTGGGCGGCATGCTGCGGCGCGTCTGGGCATGGCCCGTGGGCATCGTCGGCAACGTGCTGCTGCTCACGGTCTTCCTCGGCGCGATCCTCGACCCGGCCCACACGCTGCCGACGCTGCTCGGCCAGGCCGGCCGGCAGGTGATGTTCATCGCGGTCGCGGTCTACGGCTGGGTGCGCTGGCGGCAGGCGCGCGCCGCCGACGGGCAGATCGTGCCGCGCTGGGCCACGTGGCGGCAGCGCACGGGACTCGCCGTCGTGCTCGTCGTCGGCACGGTCGCCCTCACGCCGCTCTTCGCGGCGCTCGGCTCCTACGAGCCCGTGTGGGCCGACGCCTGGACCTTCGTCGGCTCTCTGCTCGCGACCTACGGGATGGCACGCGGCTGGACGGAGTTCTGGCTCATCTGGGTGCTCGTCGACCTCGTCGGCGTGCCGCTGCTGCTCTCGGCCGGCTACTGGGCGACCGCGGCGATGTACGCCTTCTACGGCGGGTTCACCGTGTGGGGCTTCGTCGTGTGGGCGCGGGCCCGCCGGAAGCCCTCGGTCGAGGTGCTGCTGCCGGATCCGCGGGTCGAGCGCGCCGACCGCTGACGCCGCGGCGTCGACGCGGGGCGGGCGCCCTCAGTCGATCGAGCGGTCGACGCGGCGCGCGCCGGCCCACGCGGCGGGCATGATCGCCGCGGCGAGCGCCCACTTCACGAGGCCGCCCACGATGAACGGCACGAAGCCGAGCTGCAGCGCGCCGGCGATCCCGACGGGCGTGCCCATCGCGGCGAGCACCGCGGCCATGTAGGGGATGCCGAAGGCGAAGGGGATGAGGCTCGCGAGGCCGAAGAGCGCGATCGCGAGCAGCGGGCGGCGGTCCCAGCGGCGCTCGGCGAGCCAGCCCACGACCGCGGCGGTCGCGATGAAGCCGATCACGAAGCCGAAGCTCGGCTTGCCGACCGCGAGCAGGCCGCCCGTGAAGCCCGCGAAGATCGGTGCGCCGGCGACGCCGAGCGCGAGGTAGCCGACCATCGCGGCGACGCCCCGGCGGAAGCCGAGCGACGCGGCGACGAGCATGACGCCGAGCGTCTGCCCCGTGACGGGCACGGGCCACATCGGGATCTCGACCTGCGCGAGCGCCGCGACGACGGTGATGCCGGCGGCGACGAGCAGGACGTCCTTGATGAGCGAGCGGTGCCCGACGAGCGCGTCGGCGAGCACGGTGCGGCGGGGGAGCGGGAGTGCGACAGCGGTCATGGAGCCACTGTAGGGCCGCTGCTCGTAGGATCCCGGCATGAGCGATCTCGCCGGCAAGGCCACCGCCCTCCTGACGATGCACGACGACTTCGTCGTGCTCCCGACCGCATGGGACGCGTGGTCCGCGCGCACGCTCGTCGACGCCGGCTTCGAGGCGCTCACGGTCGGCAGCCACCCGCTCGCCGAGTCGCGCGGGCAGGGCGACAACGAGGGCATGAGCCTCGACGACGCGCTCGAGGGCATCACGCGCATCACCGCATCCGTCGACGTCCCCGTGAGCGCCGACATGGAGTCGGGCTACGGCGCGGCGCCCGCCGAGCTCATCGAGCGGCTGCTCGAGGCCGGCGCGGTCGGCCTCAACGTCGAGGACACCGTGCACGCCGAGGGCCGCATGCGCGAGCCGCAGGAGCACGCCGACTACATCGCGGGCCTCCGCGCTGCCGCTGACGCGGCGGGCGTCGAGGTCGTCATCAACGCGCGCACGGATGCGTTCGCTCGCCCCCACCTGCACGGTCGCGACCCGCTCGAGGAGGCGATCGCGCGCTGCGAGCTCATGGAGCAGGCCGGCGCGCGCAGCCTCTACCCGGTCGTGCCGCCGAGCAGGGCGGCGATCGGCGCGATCCTCGAGCGCGTCTCGCTGCCCGTCAACGTGACCGCGCACCCCGTGCGCGGATCGATCTTCGGCGACCTCGCGGCGACTCGCGAGGGCGGCGCGCGCCGCGTCAGCTTCGGCCCGCTGCTGCAGGCGGCGCTCACCGACCTCATCGGGGAGCTCGCGCGCCCCTGGCGCTGAGGCCGGCCGCCGGCCGCTGGTAGGCTGGTGGGCTGGTCCGCTCGTCGGGCCGACCACCATCCCCCCATCCAGAGAGGCTCCCGCGCGCATGATCGCCGTGTCAGGCTTCGAGCTCTCGGTGGGCCCCCGCACCCTCATGAGCGACGTCTCGTTCCGCATCGACGCGGGCGACAAGATCGGCCTCGTGGGCCGCAACGGCGCCGGCAAGACCACCATGACGAAGGTGCTCGCGGGCGTGAGCGACGACCGCGACGGCCACACCTTCTCGGGCCGCATCGAGCGCTCGGGCGAGATCGGCTACCTGCCGCAGGACCCGCGCTCGGGCGACCCGAAGCAGACCGCGCGCCGACGCATCCTCGACGCCCGCGGCCTCGGCGAGCTCGTCGAGGGCATGCGCGTCGCGACCGAGCAGATGGGCGAGGGCGGCGCGGTCGCCGACGAGGCGATGCGCCGCTACGGCCGCCTCGAGGACCGCTTCCTCGCGCTCGGCGGCTACGCGGCCGAAGCCGAGGGCGCCGCGATCGCCTCGAACCTGCAGCTGCCCGACCGCATCCTCGACCAGCCGCTCGAGACGCTCTCGGGCGGCCAGCGCCGCCGCATCGAGCTCGCGCGCATCCTCTTCTCGGGCGCCGACACGATGCTGCTCGACGAGCCCACGAACCACCTCGACGCCGACTCGGTCGTGTGGCTCCGCGAGTTCCTCAAGGGCTACTCCGGCGGCCTCATGGTCATCAGCCACGACGTCGAGCTCGTCGAGGAGACCGTCAACCGCGTCTTCTACCTCGACGCGAACCGCCAGGTCATCGACATCTACAACATGTCGTGGAAGCTCTACCTGCGGCAGCGCGAAGCCGACGCCGAGCGCCGCAAGCGCGAGCGAGCGAACGTCGAGAAGCAGGCGAGCCAGCTCGAGCTGCAGGCGGCGAAGATGGGCGCGAAGGCGACGAAGGCCGTCGCGGCCAAGCAGATGGCGCGGCGGGCCGAGCGGATGCGCTCCGGGCTCGAGGAGGAGCGCGCGGTCGACAGGGTGGCGAAGCTGCGCTTCCCGAAGCCGGCCCCGGTGGGGAAGACGCCCATCATGGCGCGCGACCTGTCGAAGTCGTACGGCTCGCTCGAGATCTTCACCGCCGTCGACCTCGCCGTGGACCGCGGCTCGCGGGTTGTCATCCTCGGCCTCAACGGCGCGGGCAAGACGACGCTGCTGCGGATCCTGGCGGGCGTCTCCGAGAGCGACACGGGCGAGATCGAGCGCGGCCACGGCCTGCGCGTCGGCTACTACGCACAGGAGCACGAGACGCTGGACGTCGAGCGCTCCGTGCTGCAGAACATGCTCTCGGCGTCGCCCGACATCACCTCGACCGAGGCGCGCCGCGTGCTCGGCTCGTTCCTGTTCACGGGCGACGACGCCGACAAGCCCGCTCGCGTGCTCTCGGGCGGAGAGAAGACCCGCCTGTCGCTCGCGATGCTCGTGGTCTCGAGCGCCAACCTGCTGCTGCTCGACGAGCCGACGAACAACCTCGACCCCGCGAGCCGCGAGGAGATCCTCGGCGCGCTCAGCGCCTACGAGGGCGCCGTCATCCTCGTGAGCCACGACGAGGGAGCGGTCGAGGCGCTCGACCCCGAGCGAGTGCTCATCATGCCCGACGGCACGGAGGACCTCTGGAGCCCCGAGTACCTCGACCTCATCGGCCTGGCCTAGCCTGACGGCAGGTCGCGAGGGAGGTCCGCATGCTCGATGAGCCGGTCGGCTGGCTGTCGGCGGTCGGCGGCGCGCTCAACGCGATCGGCATCGTCGCGTTCGCGATCTCCGGCGCGCTGCTCGCGGTGCAGAAGCGCATGGACCTCGTCGGCATGGCGGGGCTCGCGGTCGTCACCGCCACCGGCGGCGGCATGCTGCGCGACCTGCTGATCGGCGCGACTCCCGTCGCGGTGCTGCGCGAGTGGTGGATGATCGGCGCCGCGCTGCTCGGCGCGCTCGCCGTCTTCCTGCTGCACCGGTGGATGGACAAGCTCGACCGGCCCGTGCTCATCTTCGACGCGATCGGCCTCGGCATCTTCGTCGTCGCGGGCGCGACGAAGGCCGTCCACCACGGCGTCGACCCGGTCGGCGCGGCGTTCGTCGGCATGCTGACGGGCATCGGCGGCGGCATCCTGCGCGACGCCCTCGCGAACGACATCCCCGCCGTGTTCCGGCGCGACTCGCGGCTCTACCTGCTGCCGGCGCTGCTCGGCTCGAGCGCCGCGGCGACCGCCGAGTGGATGGGCTGGGGGCACTGGGCCGTGCTCACGGGCATCGCGCTCGTCGTCTGCGCGCTGCGCATCGCGAGCGAGCTGCTCGACTGGCGCGTGCCGTCGCTCAAGACGCAGGCGATCCCGACGGTCCGCGACTGACGCGGCGACGATCCGGAGCGCTCAGGCGCGGTCGAGGATGTCGTCCTCGACGTCGGCGTCAGAGCGCCGCTCGCGCTTCGGCTTCGGCGGCGGCGCGTCGCCGCGCAGCTCCTCGCGCATGCCCCACGCGACCGCGGCGTAGCCGAAGAGCGCGAAGACGAACCATTGCAGCGTGTAGGAGAGGTGCGGTCCCTCGTCGAGCACGGGGCGCGTGGCGATCGCGACGTCGTCGGGCGCAGCGCCGTCCTCGCTCACGAGCAGCCCGTAGGCGCCGACGTAGGCATCGCCGTCGATGCCCTCGGCGATCGCAGGCAGGTTGACGGATGCGATCTGGCCCTCGGGAGCGCCCCGGCCGGGGATGTCGCCCTCGTTCGGGCGCAGCCGCGCGACGACGGTCGTCGGCCCAGCCGGCGTCGCGGGGTCGGTGACGGGCCGCTCGGCGCCGGGGGCCTGGTCGATCCAGCCCCGGTCGACGATGAAGACGGTGCCCTCGGTCGTGCGGAACGGCGCGATGACGTCGAAGCCGACCTCGCCGCCGCGCCAGCGGCCGCGCAGCAGCAGCTGCTCGTCGAGCAGGTACTCGCCCTCGAGCACGACAGGCGTCCACTGCTTGGCTGGATCGAACGCTGCTGGATCGGGGATGGCCTCGGCCACCGCGACCGGCGAGCGGTCGTAGTTCGACTCGAGCCGCTCGATCGCGGCGAGCGCCTCCTCCCGGCGGTTCCACTGCCAGACGCCGAAGAGGCAGCACGCGATCGCGAAGATCGTCGCCAGCGCGACGTAGCCGAGCCAGCGGGGCTGGCGGAGGAGGGTGAGCATCAGGCGACTCGCTCGACCGTCTCGCCGAACGCGGTCTCGACGACGGGGAAGCCGCGCGAGCGCAGCCACGCGGCGAGGCTCTCGCGGTGCTCGGCGCACGCCGCCCACGTCTTCACGCGGTCGGCGTCGTGGATGCGCGGGTTGCGCCAGTGCAGGGCGTGCGCAGCCTGGGCCGAGCACCCGGCCGACGAGCACATCGCCGACGGGCTCGGCGCGCCGGCGCCGCCGTCGAGCATGCCGAGGAGACTCATGGCGCCGCTCCGTCGCGACCGCGGTCGTCGCGCGCCGATCCGCCGCCGAGCGGATCGGGCGAGGCGCGCCACGTGCGCTCGTCCGCGGCGAAGCCGCCCGCGGCCGAGGGCCCGGCGGGCAGCGCGTTCTGCGCCTCCCGCACCTCGCCGACCGCGTGCGTCGAGACGTTCGCGACCACGACCGCGAAGTAGGGGATGAGCACGGCGACGAGCGCCGGCGCGAGCTTCCACCAGCCCGGCACGACGAAGAAGAGGCCGAGGCACCCGACCCGCACGAGCATCATGTACAGGTACATGCGGAAGCGCCTCTCACGATCCTCGTCTGGGGAGATCGGGAGGTCGGTGATCGACGCGGACCGTGCTCGCATGGCCCGACCACTCTACAGGCGCGCCCTTTGCGCCAGCCCTGTCTTTCGGGCTCGCCCCGGCCTTCCGGGATGGCCCGGTCTTCTAGGCTGGCTCGCATGACCTCTCGCACCGTGCTCGTCACCGGCGGCAACCGCGGCATCGGCCGCGCGATCGCCCAGTCCTTCCTCGACGCCGGCCACCGCGTCGCGATCACCTCGCGCGACGGCTCCGGCCCCGAGGGCGCGCTCGCGGTCGCGGCGGACGTCACGGACGCCGCCTCGATCGACGCGGCGTTCACTCGCATCGAGCAGGAGCTCGGCCCGGTCGAGGTCGTGGTCGCAAACGCGGGCATCACGCGCGACACGCTCCTCATGCGCATGAGCGAGGAGGACTTCGCCGCGGTCGTCGACACGAACCTCGGCGGCGCGTTCCGCGTCGCGCAGCGCGCCTCGAAGGGCATGCTGCGGGCCAAGTGGGGCCGCGTCATCCTCATCTCGAGCGTCGTCGGCCTCTACGGCGGCCCCGGCCAGGTCAACTACGCCGCCTCGAAGGCCGGCCTCGTCGGCATCGCCCGCTCGATCACGCGCGAGCTCGGCGCCCGCGGCATCACGGCGAACGTCGTCGCGCCGGGCTTCATCGCGACCGACATGACCGCCGAGCTCGACGAGAAGACGCAGGCGGAGTACAAGCAGGCGATCCCCGCGGCGCGCTACGGCAGCGCCGAGGAGGTCGCCGGGGTCGTGCGCTGGCTCGCCGGCGACGAGGCCGCCTACATCTCGGGCGCCGTCATCCCCGTCGACGGCGGCCTCGGCATGGGTCACTAGCCGACGAGGGCGGCGCTCAGGCGCGGCGCTGGTCGACGCCCGAGCGGAGCTCGGCGATCCAGTGCTCGAGGAACGGGATGCCGGCCGCGCGCGCGATCGCGATCTCGGCCTCGACGTCGTAGGGCACGCGCACGAACTGCACCGAGAGCTCGCCGGCGTCGCCCGCCTCGAGCAGCGCGTACGCCGCGGTCGGGTCGCCGTCGAGCTCGTTGCCGGCGCTGCCGACGTTCAGCAGCGACCGGCCCCGGCGGATGTCGAGCCACTGGTCGTGGAGGTCGCCGTACGCGACGACGTCGGCCCGCGCGACCGCACCCGTCGCATCCGTCGGCTCGAACATCGCGTCGAAGGTCGCATCGTCGGCGCCCGAGCGCACGCGGTGGTGGACGGAGTCGGCGGATGCGTGGAAGAGGCGCACGAGGCGGGAGCCGAGCACCGCGTCGTGGTGGAAGGGGATCGAGGCGAGCCACGCGAGCGCCTGGGCGCCGAGCTCGTCGCGGTACCACGCGGGCGCCGTCCACGGCGAGCGCTCGGGCGCCGCGACCGCCTCGTCCCAGTTGCCGCGCACCACGACGTCGCACGCCTCGCGCGCGAGCGCGACGACGGCCCGGCCCCGCGGCCCCTTGCCGACGAGGTCGCCACCGCACCACACCGCATCCGCCCCGCGCCGCCGCGCGTCGGCGAGCACCGCCTCGAGCGCCGTGAGGTTGCCGTGCATGTCGGAGACGATCGCGATGCGCTGCGAGGGAGCGGCCATCGGCGCCTCAGCCGGGCAGGATCGGGATGAGCTCGCGGAAGTCGGGCACGTCGATGGCGTTCGTCGCCGCCTCGCGCACGAGCGGCTTCGCGCAGAACGCGACCGAGATGCCCGCCGCCTCCATCATGAGGACGTCGTTCGCGCCGTCACCGACCGCCATGACGCGCTCGCGCGGCACGCCGAGGTTCAGCCGCAGCGACTCGAGCGTGTCGCGCTTGGCCGCGCCGTCGATGACGGGGCCGATCGAGCGGCCCGTGAGGCGCCCATCCGCGACCTCGAGCCGGTTCGCGCGCGCGTGGTCGATGCCGAGCTCGGCCGCGAGCGGGTCGAGCACCTCGTGGAAGCCGCCCGAGACCGCCGCGATGCGGCCGCCGCGCGCGTGCACCTCGGCGATGAGCTCGGGCACGCCGTCGGTGACCGTCACCTGCTCGCGGGCCGCGTCGAGCACCGAGACCGGCAGCCCCTCGAGCATGAGGAGGCGCTCGGCGAGCGAGGCGGCGAAGTCGAGCTCGCCGCGCATCGCGCGCTCGGTGACCGCCGCGACGTGCCGCTCGGCGTCGGGCCCGACGGCGCGTGCGAGCAGCTCGATGACCTCGTCGCGGATGAGCGTCGAGTCGACGTCGGTGACGACGAGGAGCGATGCCCCCGTCACAGGATCGTCGAGCCCTTCGGCACCGTGACGATGCCGGAGGCCGAGATGGAGAAGCCGCGCGCGAGGTCGGCCTCGTGGTCGACGCCGATCTGCACGCCGGGGCCGATCTCGACCGCCTTGTCGATGATCGCCCGCCGCACGACGGCGCCGGCGCCGACGTGCACCTGGTCGAAGAGGATCGCGTCGGAGACGGTCGCGCCCGCGTCGATCGTGCACCACGGGGAGACGACGCTGCGCACGACGCTCGCCCCCTGCACGACGGAGCCCGCGCCGACGATCGCCTCGTTGACGTCGGCCGCGCGACCCCACGCATCCCTCGTGAACTTCGCCGGGGGCGCGTTCACCGTCTGGGTGTAGATCGGCCACTCGCGGTTGTAGAGGTTGAAGATCGGCAGCGCCGAGATGAGGTCCATGTGCGCGTCGAAGAACGACTCGATCGTGCCGACGTCGCGCCAGTAGTACTTGTCGCGCTCGGTCGCGCCGGGGACGGTGTTGTTCTTGAGGTCGTACATCGCCGCCTCGCCGCGCTCGACGAACCAGGGGATGATGTCGCCGCCCATGTCGTGGTCGGAGTCCTCGAGCCGGTTGTCGGCGATCACGGCCTCGACGAGCGCGTCGGCGTCGAAGACGTAGTTGCCCATCGACGCGAGCACCTCGCCGGGCGCGACGGCGAAGCCGGATGCGTCGGCGGGCTTCTCGTGGAACGCGCGGATGTAGCCGGGCTTGTCGTCGTCCTCCTCGATGACGCCGAACTGGTGCGCGAGCTCGATCGGCTGGCGGATGCCCGCGACAGTCGCGCGCGCTCCCGAGGCGAGGTGGGCGTCGATCATGTCGCGGAAGTCCATCCGGTAGACGTGGTCGGCGCCCACCACGACGACGATGTCGGGCTTCTCGTCGGCGATGAGGTTGAGCGACTGGAAGATCGCGTCGGCGCTGCCGGCGAACCAGTGCTTGCCGGTGCGCTGCTGCGCCGGCACCGACGTGACGTAGGAGTTGAGCATCGACGACATGCGCCACACCTGCGAGATGTGGCGGTCGAGCGAGTGCGACTTGTACTGCGTGAGCACGACGATCTGCCGCAGGCTCGAGTTGATGAGGTTCGAGATCGCGAAGTCGATCAGTCGATAGGCGCCGCCGAACGGCACCGCCGGCTTCGCCCGATCGGCGGTGAGGGGCATGAGCCGCTTGCCCTCGCCGCCTGCGAGCACGATCCCGAAGACCTTCTTGTCCATGGGTTCACCCTACGGTTCTTGTCTGCACGCTGACCAGGAGCCGGACGGCGGGTGCGGATGCGCTGGCGTACTGTGTGGGCATGCGCGTCGACCTGCTGACGAAGGAGTATCCGCCGGAGATCTACGGGGGAGCGGGAGTGCACGTCACCGAGCTCGTGAAGGCGCTCCGCGACTCGACCGAGGTGCGGGTGCGGTGCTTCGGCGCCCCGCGCGACGAGCAGGGCGTGACCGCCTACGACGTGCCCGCCGAGCTCGCCGACGCGAACGGCGCGCTCCAGACGCTCGCGGTCGACCTGCAGATCGCCGACGCGGTCGCCGACGCCGATCTCGTGCACTCGCACACGTGGTACGCGAACGAGGCGGGCCGGCTGGCGCAGGAGCTGCACGGCATCCCGCACATCGTCACCGCGCACTCGCTCGAGCCGCTGCGCCCGTGGAAGGCCGAGCAGCTCGGCGGCGGCTACCGCATCTCGAGCGACATCGAGCGGCGCGCCTACGAGGCAGCCGACCGCGTGATCGCCGTGTCGGACGGCATGCGCGCCGACATCCTGCGCTCCTACCCGTCGCTCGACCCCGAGCGGGTCGTCACGATCCACAACGGCATCGACCTCGAGGCGTGGGCGCCGCTGCCCGACGCGGATCGCGCGCGCGAGCTCGGCATGGACCCCGACCGACCGGCCGTCGTCTTCGTCGGCCGCATCACGCGGCAGAAGGGCCTTCCGCACCTGCTGCGCGCCGCTCGCTCGCTCCCGGAGGACGTGCAGCTCGTGCTCGTCGCCGGGGCGCCCGACACGCCGGAGATCCTCGCGGAGGTCAAGGGCCTCGTCGACGAGCTCCGCTCCGCGCGCGGCGGCGTCGTCTGGATCGACGACGTGCTCGCCCGCGACGACGTGCGGGTGCTGCTGAGCCACGCGACGACGTTCGTGTGCCCGAGCGTCTACGAGCCGCTCGGCATCGTCAACCTCGAGGCGATGGCGTGCGGCGCGCCTGTCGTCGGGAGCGCGACCGGCGGCATCCCCGAGGTCATCGTCGACGGCGAGACGGGCTACATCGTGCCGATCGACCAGGTGCAGGACGGCACGGGCACGCCCACCGACCCCGACCGCTTCGTCGCCGACCTCGCCGACGCGCTCACGCGCATGGTCGCCGACCCCGCCGCCGCCAAGCGGATGGGCGAGGCCGGCCGGGCGCGCGCCGCCGAGCACTTCGACTGGCACCGCATCGCGGCCGAGACGCGCGAGGTCTACGAGCGCGTCATCGACGAGCGCGCCGGTCGATAGGCTCGCTGGCATGGCGAACGTGCTCGAGCTCCGCGATGTCTCCTTCGTCCGAAGCGGCAACCGGATCCTCGATCGTCTCTCCTGGAGCGTCGACGAGGCCGACCGCTGGGTCATCCTCGGCCCGAACGGGGCCGGCAAGTCGACGATCCTGCAGCTCGCGGCAGCCGCGACGCACCCGACGTCCGGCGAGGTGCACGTGCTCGGCGAGCGCATCGGCAAGGTCGACGTCTTCGAGCTGCGCACGCGCATCGGCCTCGCCGCGACGAACCTCGCGCGCCGCATCCCCGCGGCGGAGCGGGTCGGCGACGTCGTGCTCACCGCGGCCTACGCCGTCACCGGCCGGTGGAACGAGCGCTACGAGTCGCTCGACCTCGAGCGCGCCGCCGAGGTCATGGACGCGTGGGACCTCAGCGCCCTCGCGACCCGGCCGTTCGGCACGCTCTCCGACGGCGAGCGCAAGCGCGTGCAGATCGCCCGGGCCGTCATGACGGACCCCGAGCTCATGCTGCTCGACGAGCCGGCCGGGAGCCTCGACCTCGGCGCGCGCGAGTCGCTGCTCGCCTCGCTCGAGGAGTACGCGTCGAGCCCGCTCGCGCCGGCGATCGTCATGGTCACCCACCACGTCGAGGAGATCCCGCCGGGCTTCACGCACGCGATGCTGCTGCGCGAGGGCGGCATCGTCGCGGCTGGGCCGCTCGACGACGTGCTGACGGATGCGCACCTCACCGAGACCTTCGGCATCCCGCTCGCCATCGCCCGCGAGGGCGGCCGCTGGTCGGCGCGCGCGAAGCGCTGAGCCGCACCCGAGCCCTTCCCACCTGATACACTCGTCTGTCGGCCCGCACGCCGACCGAAGACTTCCGCGCCCGAGCGACCAAGGAAACCCATGAAGACCGAGATCCACCCCGACTACCGCCCGATCGTGTTCCGCGACCTCGCCTCGGGCGAGACGTTCCTCACGCGCTCGACGATCACGAGCGACAAGACGATCGAGCTCGACGGCGAGACCTACCCCGTCATCGACGTCGAGATCTCGTCGGCCTCGCACCCGTTCTACACGGGCAAGCAGCGCATCATGGACTCGGCCGGCCGCGTCGAGAAGTTCAAGAACCGCTACAAGGGCTTCGGCGGCTGATCGCAGCAGCACGCAGAGAGGGCGACGGGCTTCGGCTCGTCGCCCTCTCTCGTCACCCCGCGCGCAGAGTGCCGGAACTCTGCGCTGAGGGCAGCCGCGAACCGCAGAGTGCCGGAACTCTGCGCTGAAGGCGGCCGCGAACCGCAGAGTGTCGGCTCTCTGCGCTGAGGGCGCTCGCAGACCGCAGCGTGTCGGCACTCTGCCGCCGAGGCTCGAGACAGGCCTCGGCGCTGAGGTCGGCGACCCGGAGGGGTCTCCGCTCTAGCGCTCGACCGCGCGAAGCGGCCAGCCGCGGCCCGCGCTGAACGTCGGGTCGGAGCGGCGCTTGAACTCCTCGAAGCCCGCCGCCTGCTCGTCTGCCCAGCGCTCGGTGAGCTCGTGGAGCGAGATCGGGTCGATGCGCAGCTCGGGGTAGCGGGCCGTCATCACCTGAGCGAGCCGGCCCGCGGCGATCGCGTCGGCGCTCGCGTCGTGGGCGTCGACGAGCTCGATGCCGTAGACCTCGGCGGCGACCGTGAGGGTGCGCTTGCCGCGGCGGTAGCGGTCGACCTGGCGGTCGATGACCATCGGGTCGATGACCGGCCGCGCGTCGAGCGGCTCGATGCCGTAGCGGCGGCACTCGGCGGCGAGGAGCGAGAAGTCGTAGGCGGCGTTGAACGCGCAGACCGCGAGCCCGCCGGCGAAGTGGCGGGCGAGCTCGTCGCGGATCTCCTGCACCGCGATCGGCGCCTGCACGCCCTCGGCGCGCGCCCGCTCGGTCGTGACGCCGTGCACGGCGGTCGACGCGGCCGGGATCTCGACGCCGGGGTCGACGATCCAGTAGCGGCCCTCGATGACGGCGCCGCTCGCATCGAGCACCCCGACGAACGCGGTGACGATGCGCGACTGCGCGGGATCGATGCCCGTCGTCTCGAGGTCGAAGACGGCGAGCCGATCGATCCAGCGATCGGGCGCCTCGGGGCTCACCTCGAGGATCGGCCTCCGCAGCTGCACGCTCGTCTCCGTCATGCGCCCACGGTAGCCCGCACCTCCCACACCCGCGGGTAGGCTCGACCGGTGCCAGTGGAAAGCGGATCGCCGTCGCCCTACCGAGCGCTGCTCGACGCGCTCCCGCGGCGCGAGCGCACGATCGACGTCGACGGCACCGCCACGGCGGTGTTCGAGTACGGCGAGCCGGATGCGCGCCCGATCGTCTTCGTGCACGGCTTCCGCGGCGACCACCACGGGCTCGAGCCGATCGCCGCGCACCTGCCCGGCATGCGGGTCATCGTGCCCGACCTCCCGGGCTTCGGCGACTCCGAGGCCCTGCCCACCGCATCCATCGACGCCTACGCCGCGTGGCTGCGCGCGCTCGTCGCGAGCGAGGCGCCCGGCGCCGCCGTGCTCGGCCACTCGTTCGGCTCGATCGTCGTCGCGCACGCCGCCGCGAGCGGTCTCGACGCGAGCCGCATCGTGCTCGTCAACCCCATCGCGACGCCCGCCCTCTCGGGCCCCAACCGGCTCGGCTCGGCGCTCGCGCTCGGCTACTACCGCGCGGCGGCCGCCCTGCCCGAGCGCGCGGGCCTCGCGCTGCTCGGCGCGCCGCCGATCGTGCGCGGCATGAGCGCGTTCATGGCGAAGACGCGCGACCGGGGGCTGCGCGCCTGGATCCACGGCCAGCACGACGCCTACTTCTCGAGCTACGCCTCGCGCCGGTCGGTGCTCGAGGCGTTCGACGCCTCCATCCGCCACACGGTCGGCGAGGTCGCGGCCCGCATCGCGCAGCCCGTGCAGCTCATCGCCGCCGATCGCGACGACATCACGCCGCTGCGCGAGCAGCACCGGCTGCGCACTCGCTTCCCCGACGCGCGCCTCGCGGTGCTCCGCGGCACCGGCCACCTCGTGCACTACGAGCAGCCGCGCGAGGCCGCCGCGGTCATCCGGCGCTTCCTCGCCGAGGATGCCGCGCGCTGATGCGCATCCTGTTCGACTGCCGCTACGTGCGCCTCGAGCGGCACGACGGCATCTCGCGCTTCTCGGCCGAGCTCGTCGCCGAGCTCGCCCGCGACCACGACGTCACGATGCTCGTGAGCGACGAGCGGCAGCTCGCGATGCTCCCGCGCCTGCCGCACGTGCTCGGCCCCTCGCCGACCGGCCCGCTCGAGCCGCTCGCGTCGTGGCGGCTGCGGCGCGTGCGCGCCGACGTCGCGTTCTCGCCGATGCAGACGATCGGCTCGATCGGCCGCGCGTGGCCGCTCGTGACGACCGTGCACGACCTCATCTACTACCGCCACCCGACCCCGCCGCCGAGCCTGCCGGCCGCCGTGCGGCTCCTGTGGCGGCTCTACCACCGCTCCTTCGGGCCGCAGCGCATGCTGCTGAACGCCGTCGACGGCGTGGTGACGGTCTCGGAGACGACGCGCGGCCTCATCGAGCGGCACCGGCTCACGCGCCGCCCGGTCGCGGTCGTCCCGAACGCGTTCGCGCCGCTCGGCGAGCCCGTCGCGCACGCCGCCCCGCCCACTCGCCGGCTCGTCTACATGGGCTCGTTCATGCCCTACAAGGACGTCGAGACGCTCGTCGCCGCCGCGCGCCTGCTGCCCGAGCACGAGCTGCACCTGTGCAGCCGCGTCGATCCCGCGACGCGCGAGCGGCTCACGCGGCTCGCGGCAGGCGCATCCGTCGTCTTCCACGACGGCGTCACCGACGCCGAGTACGCCGAGCTGCTGCGGAGCGCGACGGCGCTCGTGCACGCGTCGCGCGACGAGGGCTTCGGCATCCCGCTGCTCGAGGCGATGAGCCTCGGCGTGCCGGCGATCGTCGCCGACACGGCGATCTTCCGCGAGGTCGGGGGCGACGCTGCGCGCTACTTCCCGGTGGGAGACGCGGATGCGCTCGCGCGCGCCGTGCGCGCCCTCGAGGGGGAGTGGGTGGCCGTCTCGCGCGCCTCCCGCGAGCAGGCCGCGCGGTTCAGCTGGCGCGCCTCAGCCGAGCGGCTCGGCGCCTTCCTCGCCCAGGTCGCCGCGGCGTCGCCGCGTCGCCGCGCGCGCTGACGCCGCAGTCGCGGCTCAGGCCGGCGCGCCGAGCGCGTCGGCGATCGCGGAGAGCGACTCGCTCGTGCCACCCTCGACGCGCGCCGCCGCGCGGCCGTCCCACTTCGTCGGCCCGCGGTTGACGATCACGATCGGCACGTCCTCGCGCCGCGCGACCTCGAGCAGCCGCGTGCCGGAGTTCACGACGAGCGAGGAGCCCGCGACGAGCACGACCTCGCCCGCCGCGACGATGTCGCGCGCCGCGGCGAAGACGTCGACGGGCACGAGCTCGCCGAAGAAGACGACGTCGGGCTTGAGGATGCCGCCGCACACCGGGCACGCGGGCACCTCGAAGCGCTGCGACGCGTCGATCTCGACGTCGCCGTCGGGCTGGAGCCGCACTCGCTCGGGCATGCGGATCCACGAGTTCAGCCGCTCGATCTCGTCGGCGATCCGGTGCCGGTCGAAGGTCGTGCCGCAGTCGAGGCACGAGACGGTGTGGAGCTGCCCGTGCACGTGCGTCACGTTCGTCGAGCCGGCGCGCTCGTGCAGGTCGTCGACGTTCTGCGTCGCGATGCCGGTCGTGAGCCCCGCGCGCTCGAGCCGCGCGAGCGCCCGGTGGCCCTCGTTGGGCTGCACGCCGGCGAAGCGCTGCCAGCCGAGGTGGCTGCCCGCCCAGTAGCGGCGTCGCGCGTCAGCGCTCGCGAGGAACGTCTCGAACAGCATGGGGTTGCGCGGCGGCGCGCCGGCACCCCGGTAGTCGGGGATGCCGGAGTCGGTCGAGATGCCCGCGCCGGTCACGACCGCGATGCGGCGACCGCGCAGCAGGTCGATGGCGGTGTCGAGCACGGTCACGACCCTAGCCCCGGTATCCTCGAGCCCGGCGGGGGAAGGCTGGGAGCGCATGCAGATCGTGTCGATCGACTCGCTCGCCGACCCCCGGCTCGAGGACTTCGTCGGGCTCACCGACGTCGCCCTCCGCCGCCGCACCGAGCCCGAGCGCGGCCTCTACATCGCCGAGTCGCAGACGGTGCTCGAGCGCGCGCTGCGCGCGGGCCACGAGCCGCGCTCGGTGCTCGTCGCCCCGCGCTGGCTGCCCGACGTCGAGCGGCTCGTCGGCGGCCTCGACGTACCGGTCTTCGTCGGCGACGAGGGCGTGCTCGAGCAGATCACGGGCTTCCACCTGCACCGAGGCGCGCTCGCCTCGATGCGCCGACCCGTGCTGCCGGATGCGTCGGCGCTGCTCGAGCGCGCCCGTCGCGTCGTCGTGCTCGACGGCCTCGTCGACCACACGAACGTCGGCGCGGCGTTCCGATCGGTCGCCGGCATCGGCGGCGACGCGGTGCTCGTGACCTCGACGTGCGCGGATCCGCTCTACCGGCGGAGCGTGCGCGTCTCGATGGGCACGGTGCTGCAGGTGCCGTGGGCGCGCATCGACTCGCTCGAGGCAGTCGTCCCCGTCTTCCACGACGCGGGCTTCGAGGTCGTCGCGATGGCGCTCCGCGACGACGCCGTCGACCTCGACGAGTACGCGGCGGCGCCCGCGGAGCGCGTCGCGCTCGTCTTCGGCTCGGAGGGACCTGGCCTCTCGGCGCGAGCGATCGCCGCCGCCGACAGCGTCGTGCGCATCCCCATGCACCACGGCGTCGACTCGCTCAACGTCGCGGCCTCGGCCGCCGTCGCGATGTGGGCGCTGCGATGACCGCACGCGCGCCCGCGGCCGCCCGCCGCACGCATCCGCTCGTCGTGCTGCTGCGCTCGCTCCTCGTCGTCGCGCTCGTCGCGGCCGTCGCGCTCGCCGCCGCCGTGCTCGTCGCTCCCGCTCCGGCGGTCGCGGGCGAGCCGGTGGAGGCCGCGCCGGCCGAGCTGCCGGCCGCGCAGGTCGCGTGGCCCGAGGCAGCGCGCGCCGCCGGCTACGGCGTCGTGGGCATCGACGGCGGCCCCGACGTGTGGGAGGCGTGGGGGAGCGAGGACGCGCACCCGATGGCGAGCGTCGCGAAGCTCGTCACCGTGCTCGTCGTGCTCGACGCGCACCCGATCGAGGGCGACTCGCGCGGCGCCGTCATCACGCTCGACGCGGACGACGTCGCGGCGCAAGCGCGAGCGGTGCGCGAGAACGCGCCCATCGCGCCGGTCTTCGACGGCATGCAGGTGACGCAGCGCGACCTCGTGGAGTGGTCGCTCGTCGACTCGGCCGGCAACGCGATCTGGTCGCTCGCCAATTGGGCGTTCGGCGACATGGACGGCTTCGCCGCGGCGGCCGCCGCCTGGACCGATCGGCACGGCTTCGACGACACGGTGCTCGCCGATCCCGCCGGACTCGACGCCCGCTCCGTCTCGAGCGCGCCCGACCTCACGCGCATCGCGCTCATGGCCGTCGCCGACCCCGTCGTGCTCGCGACGATCCAGCTCGAGTCGGTGCGCATCCCCGGCATCGGCATCGCACCCAACACGAACCGCATCCTCGGCCAGCACGACATCGACGGCGGCAAGACCGGCACGCTCAAGGTCTGGGGGCGGAACCTCTTCGTCACGGCCACGCGCGAGGTCGACGGGGAGCAGCGCCGGGTCGTGGGAATCGTGATGGGCACGATCGCGGCCGACGAGACCGACGCCGCGATGATCGGGCTGCTCGAGAGCCTGTGGCCGAGCTTCGCCACGCGCACGATCGTCGAGCCGGGCACCGTCGTCGCCGAGTACCGGGCGCCGTGGGGAGCGTCGACGCGAGCGGTCGCGACCGCCCCGCTCGACGCGCACGTCTTCGCCGACGACGCCCCCGGGTGGAGCGCGACGGTCGAACCGATCGAGGCGGGCGCCGTGCCGCAGCCGGTCGGCGAGGTGCGGCTCGAGCGCGGCGACACGGTCGCTCCCGTGCGCACCGCGAGCCTCCTGGCGCCCCCGGACGCGTGGTGGCGCATCACGAACGCACCGCAGGTGCTCGGCTGGTACTTCGACTAGCCGGCGGCGCCCTCGTCGTCGCGCGGCAGCACGACCGGCGCGGCGGTGGGCCGCTTCGGCGAGATCGTGTCGCCGGAGGACTGGCCGCGCAGCCGTCGCAGCACCCAGGGCGCGAGGTGCTCGCGCGCCCACTGCAGGTCGTCGCGCCGCATGCGCTGCCACGTGCGCACGGGCAGCGGCTCCGGCGCCATCGGCTCGAGCGCGTGGTGCACGCCGAGCGCGTCGAGCACGATGATCGCGATCGCGTGGTGGCCGAGCGCTGAGAAGTGCAGCCGGTCGGCGGCCCACATCTGCGGCTGCTGCAGCTGCCGCGCCGACCACATGTCGGCGATCACCGCGCCGTGCTTCGCCGCGACGCCGTGCAGGTTGGCGTTGTAGATGCCGACCTTCCCGCGGATCGCGCGCAGCACCGGCGTCATCGCGATGTCGGGGCCGTTGAAGAGCACGACCTCGGCGCCCGTCGCGCGCAGCCGCCCGACGACCTCGTCGAGCCGCGCCGCGAGCGCGTCGGGGTCGCCGCCGGGCCGGATGAGGTCGTTGCCGCCCGCCGAGATCGTCACGAGGTCTGGCTGGAGCGCGATCGCCGGCTCGAGCTGCTCGTCGACGATCTGCTGCAGCAGCCGGCCCCGGATCGCGAGGTTCGCGTACTCGAAGTCGGGCCGCGAGCGCGCGAGCTCCTCCGCGACCCGGTCGGCCCACCCGCGCACGCCGTTCGGCAGGTTCGGCTCCTCGTCGCCCACTCCTTCGGTGAAGCTGTCGCCGAGCGCGACGTAGCGGGTGAACGGGTGCTCGAGGCCTGGGTGCTGCATGCCTCCATCCTGCCGTGCGTTCCGCCGTCGTCGATCGAGCGGTGTCTCGGAGCCGTGTCGCCGGTGCGTGGGACGATGGATGCGTGAGCAAGCAGGATGGGTCGAACCGGCTCGTCTCGGGCCCCGACGTCGACGACTCGACCGCGACGATCCTGCACGTCGACCTCGACGCGTTCTTCGCCTCGGCGTCGCTGCTCGCGAGGCCCGACCTCGTCGGGCTCCCGGTCGTGATCGGCCACGACTCGACGCGCTCGGTCGTCACCGCCGCGACCTACGAGGCCCGCAAGTACGGCGTGCACTCCGCGATGCCGATGGGGCGAGCGCTGCGGCTGTGCCCGAACGCGATCGTGCTCGAGCCCGACTTCCACCTCTACTCGCGCCTCTCGAAGCACGTGATGGGCATCCTCGACGACGTCTCGCCCGACGTCGAGCGGCTCGGCATCGACGAGGCCTTCGTCGGCATCGCGGGCCTGCGTCGCCTCTCCGGCGGCGCGAACCGTATCGGACCGGGGCTCCGGCAGCGCATCCGGGCCGAGACGGGTCTCGTCGCCTCCGTCGGCGCGGCGAGCACGAAGCACGTCGCGAAGCTCGCCTCCGGTCGTGCGAAGCCCGACGGGCTGCTCGTCGTGCCCGACGAGCACGTGCTCGACTTCCTCCACCCGCAGCCCGCGAGCGCCATCTGGGGCGTGGGGCCGAAGCAGCAGGAGCGCCTCGCGCGCTACGGGCTCCACACCGTCGGCGACGTCGCCCGCACGTCCCTCGAGCGGCTCGAGGCGTGGTTCGGCGAGGCGACCGGCCGCCACCTGCACGAGCTCTCGTGGGGGCGGGATCCGCGCGAGGTGCGCGAGCGAGGTCACGAGAAGACCTTCGGCCACAACCACACGTTCTCGCACGACGTCGTCGATCGCACGGAGCTCCAGGGCGAGATCCTGCGGCTCGCGACGGGCGTCGGCCGGCGCCTCCGCGACGCAGGCGTGCAGGCGCGCACCGTGACGCTCACCGTGCGGTTCCACGACTTCCGCACCATCACGCGCTCGCGCACGCTGCCGGAGGCGACCGACGTCACGCGCGTGCTCGTCGAGACGGCGTGGTCGCTCCTCGACGCGCTCGGCGAGCCCCCGCCCGTGCGGCTCCTTGGCGTGCGAGCGAGCTCGGTGCAGGACGCTGCCGATCACGGGCTGCTGTGGGACGACACCGAGACGTGGGGGAGCGCGGAGCGCGCGATGGACGCGGTGCACGACCGCTTCGGCGCCGCCGCGGTCGCACCCGCGAGCATGCTGCGGCGCGAGCGGAAGCGCGACGACACGGGACCCTCCGGCGGCGACTGAGCCGCGAGCGATGCGGCGCCTGCCGCGTCAGCCGCGTCCGAGCCAGCGCTCGAGCGGGATCGAGCCGCGGTGGTTCGGCGTCAGCAACCACACGACCGCGTAGAGGCCCCAGCCGACGACCGGCAGCGCGAACAGCAGCAGCGTGACGAGGCGCACGAGCCACACGTTGATGCGCGTCTTCGCGGCGATGCCGCCGCAGATGCCGGCGAGGATCCGCTGCGGGCCGCGGCGGAAGCCCGCCCGGCGGATGGAGTCGAAGATGGAGGCCATGGGCTCACGCTAGCCGCGCCGGCTGGACGGCGGGAGGGGGACTTCCCCCAGGAACGGGAAGAGGCCCGGAGCGAATCGCTCCGGGCCTCTCTCGTGCGCGAGGGGGGACTTGAACCCCCACGCCCTAATACGGGCACTAGCACCTCAAGCTAGCGCGTCTGCCAATTCCGCCACCCGCGCAGAGTGTCGGTTTCCTTTGCAGGACCGAGAAATGACTCTAGCACGCTCCGGAGGGGGTCGATGACCACCCGGTGCGCACGGGGCCGGGAGTGCGGGGCGGCTAGCCTTGAGCGGTGACCGATGGCCTCTCCCGCACCGTGCAGCTCGCCCGGGACCTCATCCGCATCGACACGCAGAACTGGGGCGGTGGGCGATCGTCCGGCGAGGCGGATGCGGCGGCTTACGTGAGCGCGGTGCTCGCGTCGATGGGCGTCGAGAGCGAGACCTTCGAGTCGGCGCCCCGCCGCGCGAGCGTCGTCGCCCGCATCGACGGGGAGGACCCGAGCCTGCCGCGGCTCGTCGTGCACGGCCACCTCGACGTCGTGCCCGCCGACGCGAGCGAGTGGAGCGTCGATCCCTTCGCGGGCGAGATCCGCGACGGCCTGCTGTGGGGCCGCGGCGCGGTCGACATGAAGCAGATGGACGCGATGATCCTCGCGGCACTCGAGCGCATCCTCGCGAGCGGCCGCCGTCCCCGGCGCGGCCTCGTCGTCGCGTTCTTCGCCGACGAGGAGGCGGGCGGCGCCTACGGGGCGCAGTGGCTCGTGCGCAACCACCCGGAGCTCTTCGAGGGCGCGACCGAGGCGATCAGCGAGGTCGGCGGCTACTCGATCGAGGTCGGCGGCCGCCGCGCCTACCTCCTCCAGACGGGCGAGAAGGCGCTGCAGTGGATCCTGCTCCGCGCTCGCGGCACGGCCGCGCACGGCTCGCAGCACATGCGCGACAACGCGGTGACGAAGCTCGCCGCCGCGGTCGCCGCGGTCGGCGCGCACGAGTTCCCCGTCGAGCTCACCGACACGACGCGCGAGCTCATCGCGCGGGTCGCCTCGCTGCTCGGCGTCGACGACGACGACCCCGACGCGGTCGCCGAGCGCACCGGCACCGTCTCGCGCTTCCTGCGCTCGAGCCTCCGCCACACGGCGAACCCGACGATGCTCGACGCGGGCTACAAGCACAACGTCATCCCCTCGGTCGCCGAGGCGCGCATCGACGTGCGCCCGCTGCCCGGCCGCGAGCGGGAGGCGATCGACGCCATCCGAAACCTCATCGGCGAGGGCATCGAGATCGAGCTCGTGCACGGCGACATCGGCATCGAGCACCCGTTCGGCGGCGCGCTCGTCGACGCGATGGCCGCCTCGCTCGGCCGCTTCGACCCCGAGGCGCCCGTGCTGCCGTACATGCTCTCGGGCGGCACCGACAACAAGTCGCTCGCCGAGCTCGGCATCGCGGGCTACGGGTTCGCGCCCCTGCGGCTCACGCCCGACCTCGACTTCGCCGCGATGTTCCACGGCGTCGACGAGCGGGTGCCGCTCGACGCGCTCGACTTCGGCACCGACGTGCTCGAAGACCTGCTGCTGACCTACTGACCCACCTACAGACCAGGGGACCATGGACTGGCTGATCGCGATCGTGCTCGGGGTGCTGCAGGGCGCCACCGAGTTCCTGCCCATCTCGTCGAGCGCCCACCTGCGCATCGCGGGCGAGCTGCTGCCCGGCGCGGAGGACCCCGGTGCGACGTTCACGGCCATCACGCAGATCGGCACGGAGCTCGCGGTCGTCATCTTCTTCTGGCGCGACATCTCGCGCATCATCGCGAAGTGGTTCGGGTCCCTCCGCGGCACGGTCGCGAAGGACGACCCCGACGTCAAGATGGGCTGGCTCGTCATCATCGGCACCGTGCCGATCGTCATCGCCGGCGTGCTCTTCCAGGACCTCATCCGCGACCAGCTGCGCAGCCTCTGGATCACGGCGACGGTGCTCATCGTCTTCGGCGTCATTCTCGGCCTCGCCGACATGCTCGGCAAGCGCGTCAAGACGCTCGAGACGACGACCTACCGCGACGGCCTGCTCATCGGCGTCGCGCAGGTGCTCGCGCTCATCCCCGGCGTCTCGCGCTCGGGCGCGACCGTCACGATGGGCCGCGCGCTCGGCTACGAGCGGCCCGCCGCCGCGAAGTACGCGTTCTTCCTCGCGGTGCCCGCCGTCTTCGGCTCCGGGTTCTACGAGGCGTACCAGGCCTTCACCGAGCCCGCGTCGATCGGCCTCGGCTGGGGACCGACGATCCTCGCGACCGCCGTCGCCTTCCTCGTCGGCCTCGCCGTCATCCGCTGGCTCATGGCGTGGATCTCGCGCCGCAGCTTCGCCCCGTTCGTCATCTACCGCATCGCGCTCGGCGCGGTGCTGCTCGTCGCCCTCTCCGCCGGCTGGATCGAGGCCCTCTGATGCGCTCCTGGCAACGGCCCCCCGTGCCCTCGCTCGCCGAGCTCGGCCACGGCGAGGGAGATAGGCCGAGCGTGCACGACGTGCGGCGCGACGGGAGGGCGGTCGTCCCGGCCGGCCCCACCGCATCCATGTACACGTGCGGCATCACGCCCTACGACGCGACGCACCTCGGGCACGCCTTCACCTACCTCGCCTTCGACACCCTCACGCGCGTGTGGCTCGACGCAGGGCTCGAGGTGCGCACGGCGATGAACTCGACCGACGTCGACGACCCGCTGCTCGAGCGCGCGGCGCGCGACGGGGTCGACTGGCGCGAGCTCGCCGAGGCGCAGCAGCAGCTCTTCCGCGAGGACATGGCGGCCCTGCGCGTCCTGCCGCCCGACTCGTGGGTCGCGGTCACCGAGCGCATCGAGCCGATCGCCGAGGCGGTGCAGCGGATGCTCGAGACGGGCGACGCCTACACGCTCCCGGCGGGCGACGCCCCGGGCGTCGACGTGCTGTTCGACGCGAGCCGCCCGCGGCAGTTCCGCATGGGCGCGGGCAGTCGCACGAGCGAGGCCGAGATGCTCGAGCTCACGCGCGAGTTCGGCGGCGACCCCGACCGCCCGGGCAAGCGCTCGCCGCTCGACCCGCTGCTGTGGCGCGCCGAGCGGCCGGGGGAGCCGGCCTGGGACTCGCCGCTCGGCCGCGGCCGGCCCGGCTGGCACGTCGAGTGCACCGTCATCGCGATGGCCGAGCTCGGCGCGCCCTTCACCGTCGCGGCGGGCGGCCGCGACCTGCGCTTCCCGCACCAGGAGATGCAGGGCCACCACGCGCTCGCGCTCGGCGCCGACCTCTTCAGCGACGTGCGGCTGAGTGCCGGGCTCGTCGCGTTCGAGGGCGAGAAGATGTCGAAGTCGCGCGGCAACCTCGTGCTCGTCTCGCGGCTGCGCGAGCAGGGAGCGCGGCCCGCTGCGATCCGGCTCGCGCTGCTCGACCACCACTGGCGCTCCGACTGGGAGTGGATGCCGGGCGAGCTCGAGGCCGCCGAGGCCCGGCTCGACCGGTGGCTCGAGTGGGCGGCGATCCCTGCCGACGACCCCTCGCGCGACGACAGCGTCGTGCCGTGGCTGCGCGTGACGCTGCAGGACGACCTCAACACGCCGGCGGCGCTGCAGGCGGTCGACGCGTTCGCGCTGCGGGCGCCCGCCGACGAGGGCAGCCTCGCGGCGATCGACGCGCTGCTGGGCATCGACCTCCGCGCCGTCGAGCGGCGCTAGGGCTCAGACGGGCGGCGCGTCGTCCGGCCGGTCGCCGTCGCCCTGCGCGTCGGGCCGCGGGCGGCGGTTCTCGTCGCGCAGGAATCGCTCGAACTCGTGCGCGATCGCCTCGCCCGAGGCCTCGGGGCTCTCGACCGCGTCGCGCTGCTCCTCGAGCTTGCCGATGTAGGCGCGCATGTCGTCGTCGCGCTCGGTGATCTCGTCGATGCCGCGCTCCCACTCGCCCGACTGCTCGATGAGGTCGCCGAGCGGGATGGTCACGTCGATCATCTCGGAGAGCCGGTCGAGCAGCGCGATGACCGCCTTCGGGGCGGGGGCGTTGTGCACGTAGTGCGGCACGGATGCCCAGAGCGAGGCGGTCTGGATGCCCGCGTCCTGCGCGGCGAGCGAGAGCACCGTCATGATGCCCGTCGGCCCCTCGTACTCGCTCTGCAGCACGCCGAGCCGCGACTGCAGCTCGCGGCTGTCGCTCGAGATCGAGGTCGCGATGGGGCGCGTGTGCGGCACGTCGGCGAGCATCGCGCCGACGAAGACGATCGCCTCGACCTCGCAGCCGCGGGCGATCTCGAGGAACTCCGCCGCGTAGGCGGCCCAGTTGCGGCTCGGCTCGGCACCGACGAGCGCGAACACCTCGCCCTCGTTGCCGCTCGAGACGTCGAGGCCCGCGTCGGCGGCGAGCGCCTTCCGCGCCGAGGGGCGCGTGGGGGCGTACGCGATCGTCGAGGGCCACTGCAGCGCTCGCGTGCCGTCGTCGAGCGTGCGCACGACCGGCCGGTGCATCGCGAAGTCGACGTACTCGTCGGGCTCGATCTCGTCGAAGGGCTCGAGCTCGCACGCCTCGACGAGCCGCCGCACAGCGGTGCTCGCCGCATCGCCGGCATCGGTCCAGCCCTCGAACGCGACGACCATGATGCGGCCCTCGATGGGTCCTCGTGCCACGCCCGGCACCTCCTCACGTCGGACGCCCACTCTATGCCGCCCGGCTAGGCTGGCGCGGTGACCCCAGCCCCCTCCAGACCGATCGGTGCCGTGCTGTTCGACCTCGACGGCACGCTCGTCGACACCGAGCCCGCCTGGATGGCCGCCGAGGCGCGGCTCGCCGAGGAGCACGGCGTCGAGTGGACGCCCGCCGATGCCGAGGCGCTCGTCGGCTCCGACCTGTGGGACGGCGCCCGCTACTTCATCGAGCGCGGCGTGCCGATGGGGGAGCAGGAGATCGTCGACCGGCTCGTGGGCGAGGTGCTCGCGTGGATGGATGACGTGCTGCCCGCCCGACCAGGCGCCCTCGAGCTGCTGCGCGCGCTCCGCGACGAGGGCGTGCCGACCGCGCTCGTGACGATGTCGACGCGCTCGATCGTCGACCGCGTCGAAGCGGCGCTCGCCCGCTCGCTCGGCGGAGCGCCGTTCGACGCGACGGTCGCGGGCGACGAGTGCGAGCGCGGCAAGCCCGACCCGGAACCCTACCGGCGGGGGCTCGAGCTGCTCGGCGTCGGCGCGTCCGACGCGGTCGCGATCGAGGACTCGCGCACGGGCGCGGCGAGCGCGCTCGCCGCCGGGCTCGTGACGATCGGCGTGCCGCACGCCGTCGACCTGCAGGGCGTGCCCGGGATCGTGCACTGGCCCTCGCTCGCCGGTCGCACGCCCGCAGACCTCGCCGCCGCGATCGCGGAGGCCCGCTCGTGATGGGCAGGACCGGCCCCTTCCAGTGGGGCGACGTCGTGCAGCTGACCGGCCCGAAGCAGCGGCTCAACACGATCGTGCTCACCGAGGGCAAGCACTTCCACACGCAGCACGGCGCGCTCGCGCACGAGTCGTTCATCGGGCTCGACGACGGCTCGCTCGTGCACGTCGGCGAGGCGCCGTACCTCGCCATCCGGCCCCTCCTGCACGACTACGTCATGTCGATGCCGCGCGGCGCCGCGATCATCTACCCGAAGGACGCCGCCCACATCCTCGGCTTCGCCGACATCCACCCCGACCTCACGGTCGTCGAGGCGGGCGTCGGCTCGGGCGCCCTCTCGCTCTGGCTGCTGCGCGCGCTCCACGGCACGGGCCGGCTCGTCTCCTTCGAGCGCCGCGAGGAGTTCCGCGACGTCGCCGAGGCGAACGTCACCGGCTTCTTCGGCGAGCGGCCCGAGAACTGGACGACCGTGCTCGGCGACCTCGCCGAGGCGCTGCCCGAGCACGTCGCCGACGGCGAGGCCGACCGCGTGCTGCTCGACATGCTCGCGCCGTGGGAGTGCGTCGACGCGACCGCGCAGGCCCTGCGCCCCGGCGGGCTCGTGCTGGCGTACGTCGCGACCGTGACGCAGCTCTCGCGCACCGTCGAGGCGATCCGCGCCGACGGCCGCTTCACGGCACCCGTCTCCTCCGAGACGCTCGTGCGCGGCTGGCACGTCGAGGGCCTCGCCGTGCGGCCCGACCACCGCATGGTCGCGCACACCGGCTTCCTGATGACGGCACGACGCGTCGCGGACGGCGTCGAGCTGCCGTCGTTCCGCCGCCGAGCCGCGAAGGCCGACTTCGCTGAGGCCGACATCGAGGCGTGGACGCCGGGCGCGCTCGGCGATCGCACCCCGAGCGACAAGCGGATGCGTCGTGCCGTACGCGACGCGAAGCGGCAGGCTCAGGCGATCCTCGGCGAGGGCGAGGCCGGGGCGAGCGCCTGCCGCCGCTAGACTGAGCGCGATTCACCCACCTCGAAAGGCTTCGCCGTGCGCACTCGCCCCCTCTCGATCGCCGCGCTGCTCGTCGCAGCTGCCGGCCTCACCGCGTGCCAGGCGCCAGCCGGCGGCCTCGACGGCTGCGAGCCGCTGCTGCAGCCGGGCGCCGCGACCGGCGAGGTCTCGGTCGACACGTCGGGGGACGCTCCGGAGGCGAGCTTCCAGGTGCCGCTCGTGACCGACGGCAACCAGGCGCAGGTGCTCGGCGGCGAGGGCGAGCGCGCCGCCGACGGCGACACGGTCGACACGAACTACGTCGTCTACTCCGGCAAGACGGGCGAGCTCATCTCGACCTCGTACGCCGGCGGCTCCGGCGCCGCGGCGGCGAACCCGCTGCGGCTGAGCGTCGGCGGCGACTCGGTGCTCGCGCAGGCCGTCGCGTGCGCCGCCCCCGGCGGCCACGTCGTGCTCACGACCACGATCGCCGAGCTCTTCGGCCCGGGCGCGGCGTCCGAGTCGATGGACATCACCCCCGCCGACACCGCCGTCGTCGTGCTCGGCGTGAGCGACGTGCGGCCCGGCCGCGCCGAGGGCAACCCGCGCCCCGGCCAGCAGGGCATGCCCGCGATCGCGCTCGCGCCGAACGGGCAGCCCGGCGTGACCTTCCCGGGCTCGCCCCCGCCGGCCGAGCTCACCGTCATGCAGAGCATCGAGGGCACCGGCCCCGAGGTCGCCGAGGGCGACACCGTGCTGCTGCACTACACCGGCATCATCTGGGAGACCGAGGAGGTCTTCGACTCGTCGTGGGAGAAGGGCAGCCCCACCGAGATGACCATCTCCGACGCGAACCTCATCCCCGGCTTCGTCGACGCGGTCGTCGGCCAGCCGGTCGGCAGCCAGGTCGTCGTCTCGATCCCGCAGGAGCTCGGCTACGACGACCCGGCCACACGGCCCGCGTCGATCGGCGAGGGCGAGCACCTGCTGTTCGTCATCGACATCCTCGACCGGGTCGACCCCGCCGAGTGAGGCTCGCGCGCTGATGGCGAGGATCGAGGCTGAGGAGCGGCAGTTCTCCCTGCTGCTCGCGCTCGTCGACGCGCGCGCCGGCTTCACGAAGCACGAGCTCTTCGAGCGCGTCGCCGGCTACCAGGGCCAGGCGCCCGGCGACGCGCTCGAGCGCATGTTCGAACGCGACAAGGACGCGCTGCGCGAGCACGGCATCGTCATCGACGTCGTGCAGCCCCCGGGCGACGACAGCAACCAGCAGGCGCGCTACCGCGTGCTCGACGGCGTGCTCGGCGACCCCGCCGAGCTGCAGTTCGACGCCGACGAGCGCGAGCTGCTCGACCTCGCGCTGCGCGTGTGGCACGAGGGCGGGCTCACCGAGGAGGCGCAGCGCGCGGCCCTCAAGCTGCGCGCCGATCCGGAGTTCCGGGGCGGACTGCCGCTCGAGCGCACGCCCGGCCGCATCGAGGAGCCGGCGGTCGCCGAGGTGCTGCTGCCGCGGCAGCGCCCGCGCGAGCGCGCGTTCCAGGCGCTCAAGCGCGCCGCCGACCGCGGCCGCGAGGTCGTCTTCGACTACCTCAAGCCCGGCGAGCGCGCGCCGCGCACGCGCACGGTGCAGCCGTGGGCGACCGTGCTGTTCCGCGGGCGCTGGATGCTCGTGGGCTTCGACCTCGGCGCCGAGGACTCGCGCACGTTCCTCATGCAGCGCATCGTGTCGCCCGTGAAGGATCGCGCGGCGCGCACGCCGTTCGAGGTGCCGGCGGATGCGGCGAGCGGCGCGATCGCGAAGCTCGAGGAGATCTGGGCGGGGGCATCGGTGGGCGTGCTCGCCGTGCCGGGCAGCGATGCCGACATCCGGCTGCGCCACCGGCCCGGCACGACCGAGGAGGACGGGCTGCTCGTCGTGCACCACGCCGACCGCCACCTGCTCGCCGACGAGCTCGCGGCCTTCGGCGCCGACGTGCAGGTCGTGTGGCCCGAGGAGCAGCGCGCCCTCGTGCGCGCGAGGCTCGAGCGCGTGCGCGATGCGCACGCCGACCCGGAGGAGGCGGCATGAGCGCGTCGCGCGTCGAGCGCGGCATCGGACTGCTGCTCTCCCTCATCCAGTACGTCACCGCATCCGGCTCCGTCACGGTCGCGGAGGCCGCCGCGCACTTCGGCGTCGACGACGAGCGCATCCGCGAGGCCGTGCGGCGCGTGTTCATGTCGGGCGTCCCGGACGGCGCGGGCGACTTCATCCGCTTCGACATCGACTTCGACGCGTTCGAGGAGCAAGACGTCATCTCGGTGACGATGCGGCCAGCCTTCGAGGACGAGACCGTGCGGCTCTCGCCGCGAGAGGCGAGCGCCCTCATCGCGGGGCTCTCGCTCGTCGCCGGCTACACCGACGCGGCCCCCGAGCGCGTCGAGGCGCTGCAGGAGAAGCTGCGCGGCGCTGCCTCGCGCGGCGCCGACACCGTCGCCGTCGACCGGCTCGAGGTGCCGCGGGCCGCGCAGCTCGTGCGCGACGCGATCCGCGCCCGCACGGTGCTGTCGATCGACTACCGCAAGCCCGGCGAGGGATCGCGCCGTCGCACCGTCGCTCCCACGCGCCTCGAGCTGCGCGAGGGCCAGGTGTTCGTCCGCGGCTTCGACCTCGACCGGCAGGATGCGCGCACCTTCCGGCTCGACCGCATCGAGTCGATCGAGCGCACCGAGCTCCCGTGGCCGCATACGATGCCCGCGCTCGAGCGCCCCGTCACGGGCACGGCGCAGATCATCGCGACGCGCGCTGCGGCGGCCCTGCTCGCCGACTACGCCACGAGCGAGCCCGTCTCGGTCGACGGCGATCGCGTGCGGCTCGACATCGAGCTGTGGAGCGAGGCGAGCGTGCTGAGCGCGGTCGCCTCGTGCGGCGGAGACGCCGAGATCATCGCGCCCGCGAGCCTGCGTCGCGCGATGCACAGGTTCACGACGGCTGCGCTGGGGGACGGGCAGTCGACGGCCGGGTAGGATAGGGGAGTCGGACGAGCGCGGAGGACGATCATGCCCGGTTTCTTCAACAATGCGGCTTCGCATTGGTGGATCATCCTCATCATCGTCGTGCTCATCTTCGGCGCCTCGAAGCTCCCGGCGCTCGCGCGCAGCCTCGGCCAGTCGGTCAACATCCTGAAGAAGGAGGTCAAGGGCGACGGCACCGATGCGCCCGCGTCCTCCGAGACCGACGACCAGGCCTCCAGCTCCGACCGGAAGTAGCGCATGGCCCGCAAGGGGCGGCAGTCGAACCCTGAGGCGACCATGCGCCTCGCCGGTCACCTGCGCGAGTTCAAGCGGCGCTTCCTCATCTCGGGCGTCGCCTTCGTCGTCGCCGCGATCGGCGGCTTCTTCCTCGCCGCACCGCTCCTGCAGCTGCTGAGCGCACCGCTCGACGAGCTGCAGGCCTCGGGGCTCCCGGTCGAGCTCAACGTGACGAACATCACGCAGGCGCTCGACGTGCAGATGCGCATCGCCTTCTTCCTCGGCCTCATCCTCTCGAGCCCGATCTGGATCTGGCAGCTGCTCGCCTTCGTGGTGCCGGCGCTGCGCGGCATCGAGCGGCGCTACGTGCTCGGCTTCATCGCCGCGGCGGTGCCGCTCTTCGTCGCCGGCTGCGCGACCGGCTGGTTCGTCCTGCCGCGCATCATCCGGCTGTTCGTCGGCTTCACCCCCGACGGGTTCACCGCCTTCCTCGGCGCATCCGACTACTGGGACTTCTCGCTCAAGCTCGTCTTCGCCGTCGGCGTCTCCTACGTGCTGCCCGTCATCGTCGTCTTCCTCAACCTCGCGGGAGTGCTGAGCGGCGCGGCGATCATCAAGGGCTGGCGCTGGGCGGTGCTCGCCGCGACGCTCTTCGGCGCCTTCGTCACCCCGGCCGGGGAGGTGCTGAGCATGTTCATCATCGCCGTGCCGATGGTCGTGCTGTACTTCGCCGCCGCCGGCATCGCGCTGCTCGTCGACCGGCGGCGCGCGAAGCGCGAGAGCGCGCTCGAGTCGAGCGGAGCGGCCGCGTGAGCGTCGCGACCGAGGCGTTCGCGCGCGCGATGCCGTTCGGGCTCGACCCGTTCCAGCGGGAGGCGTGCGAGGCGATCGAGGCCGGCTCGAGCGTGCTCGTCGCCGCCCCGACCGGCGCGGGCAAGACGGTCGTCGCCGAGTTCGCCATCCGCATCACCATGGAGGCGCCCACCGGCCGCGTCTTCTACACGACGCCCATGAAGGCGCTGTCGAACCAGAAGCACCGAGAGCTCACCGAGGTCTACGGGCACGCATCCGTGGGTCTCCTCACCGGCGACACGTCGATCAACGGCGACGCCCGCATCGTCGTCATGACGACCGAGGTGCTGCGCAACATGCTCTACGAGGGGCGCGACCTCTCGGCGCTCGAGTACGTCGTGATGGATGAGGTGCACTACCTCGCGGACCGGTTCCGGGGGCCCGTGTGGGAAGAGGTCATCATCCACCTCCCGCGCCACGTGCGGCTCGTCTCGCTCTCGGCGACGGTCTCGAACGCCGAGGAGTTCGGCGCGTGGCTCGACGCCGTGCGCGGCGACACCCGCGTGATCGTGAGCGAGCACCGGCCGGTGCCGCTCGACGCGCACGTGCACATCCGCGGGCGCCTCGTCGACCTCTTCGACTCGAAGGCGGGCGAGGAGACGCACCGGCCCGGCCGCGAGCTCGTCGAGCTCGCCCGCGGCACCGACCTCGCCGACTCCGCGGCGCACGGCCATCGCGATCGCGGCGGCCACAACCGCTACCGCTCCCGCCGCCCGCCGAAGGGCGGCCGCCGCCCCGGCCAGGGCGGCGGCTTCCCGGCACGCGTCGACCGGGTCGCGCTCATCGCGATGCTCGACGACCGCGAGATGCTGCCGGCCATCGACTTCATCTTCTCGAGGGCCGGCTGCGACGCGGCGGTGCAGCAGGTCGTCTCGGGCGGCGTGCGGCTCACGACCCCGGAGGACCGCGCCGAGATCCGCGCGATCGTCGACGAGCGCACCCGCCTGCTCGACGACGCCGACCTCGCGGTGCTCGGCTATTGGGACTGGCTCGACGGCCTCGAGCGCGGCGTCGCGGCGCACCACGCGGGGCTGCTGCCGGTGTTCAAGGAGGTCGTCGAGGAGCTCTTCCGCGCCCGCTTGCTCAAGGTCGTCTTCGCCACCGAGACGCTCGCGCTCGGCATCAACATGCCGGCCCGCACCGTCGTGCTCGAGCAGCTCGAGAAGTTCAACGGCGAGGCACGCGTGCGCATCACGCCGGGGGAGTACACGCAGCTCACGGGCCGCGCCGGGCGGCGCGGCATCGACACCGAGGGCCACGCGGTCGTGATCTGGAACGGCAAGCTGCAGCCGGTCGAGGTCGCCTCGCTCGCCTCCCGTCGCACCTACCCGCTCCACTCGAGCTTCCGGCCGACGTACAACATGGCCGTCAACCTCGTCGACCGGCTCGGGGTCGCCGGCACGCGCGAGGTGCTCGAGACCTCGTTCGCGCAGTTCCAGGCCGACCGCTCGGTCGTGCAGCTCGCGCGCCGGGTCGTCGACCAGCGCGCGAGCCTCGCTGGCTACGAGGAGTCGATGCGGTGCCACCTCGGCGACTTCTCGGAGTACGCGGCGCTGCGGCGCGGGGTGAGCGACCTCGAGCGCGACGCCGCGCGCGCGGGGCTGAGCCACGGCGAGCACGAGCGGCTGCAGCGACAGCTGCAGGGCGTGCGGCGGCGGATGCGCGCGCACCCGTGCCACGCGTGCCCCGAGCGGGAGCAGCACGCGCGCTGGGGCGAGCGCTACTGGCGGCTCCGTCGCGACATCGAGAAGGCGGAGCGGCAGATCGACCGCCGCACCGGCCAGATCGCGCAGGCCTTCGACCGCATCACCGAGATCCTCCGCGAGCTCGGCTACATCGAGCACGCCGACGACGGCGAGCGCGTCACGCAGGCCGGCGAGGTGCTGCGCCGCATCTACGGCGAGCGCGACCTGCTGACCGCCGAGAGCCTGCGGCGCGGGCTCTGGGCGCAGCTCGACGCCCCGGCGCTCGCGGCAATGGCGAGCGCGCTCGTCTTCGAGGGCCGTCGCGACGAGGGGATGCTGCCCGAGCGGATGCTGCCGAAGGGTCCGTTCGTCGAGGCGCTCGACGCGACCCAGCGGCTCTGGGCGCAGCTCGACGACCTCGAGCAGTCGCACCGGTTGCCCGGCTCGCTGCCGCTGCAGACGGGGCTCACGCTCGCGATGCATCGCTGGGCGCGCGGCTACCCGCTCGAGGGCGTGCTGCGCGACACCGAGCTCGCGGCGGGCGACTTCGTGCGCTGGACGAAGCAGACGATCGACGTGCTCGAGCAGCTCGCGCAAGTGGCACCGAAGCGCTTGCGCCGCACGGCCGACGAGGCGGTCGACCGCATCCGCCGCGGCGTCGTCGAGGCCTCGGGGTCGGCGCTGTGACGGCGACGAGGGCGGCGACCGCAGCCGCGCGACGCTCGCGCTCGCGCGCGCCGCTGCCGCTCGCGTACGCGTGGGCGGCAGCGATCGCGGCCGGCGCGATCATGCCCTTCGCGTTCCAGCCGTTCGGCTGGTGGCCGCTCATCGTGCCGGCCGTCGGCCTCGCGATCGTCTCGCTGCGCGGGCGATCGCTCGGCGCCGCCTTCGGGCTCGGCTTCACGACCGGCGCGATCTTCTTCCTGCTCCACATCCAGTGGATCACCGTCTACCTCGGCCTCGTGCCGCTCGTCGCGCTCACCGCGTGGATGGCCGCGTGGTGGGGGCTCGGCGGCATGGCGCTCGCGCTCGCGTGGCGGTGGGGCGATCCGCGCATGCAGGGACCGCTCGGCGCGTTCGCCGGCATGCCGCTGCTCCTCGGTGCCGTCTGGACGGCGCGCGAGTCGCTCTCGTCGAGCGTGCCGTGGGGCGGCTTCGCGTGGGGCAGGCTCGCGCACTCCCAGGCCGCGAGCCCGCTCGCCGACACCACGAGCTGGGTGGGCTTCTCGGGCCTCACGTTCCTCCTCGCCGCCGTCTCGGCCCTGCTCGTGCAGCTCGTGCTGCACCACCGCACGATCCTCCGCCGGCGCCTGACGATCGGCGCGGCCGCGCTCATCCTGCTCGTCGCTATCCCGGGGTTCCCCGTCGAGGCGACCGGGAGCATCCGCGTCGGCGCCGTGCAGGGTGACAGCGAGGCGGGGCTGCTCGCGCCGCGCGTGCCCGGTCAGATCCTCGAGCAGCACCTCGAGGCGACGCGCGGGCTCGAGGGCGAGGAGCTCGACCTGCTCGTCTGGCCCGAGAACGCCGCGGAGTGGTACGCCGACGAGACGCCCGCGACCATGGCGGCGCTCGACCGCGTGGCCGAGCGCTTCGACGCGCCGCTCGTGACCGGCACGATCACGCGCGACGGCGACGACACCTACAACGCGCTCATCCAGGTCGAGCCCGGTCGGGGCGCGGTCGCCGAGTACCGCAAGCGCCACCCCGTGCCGTTCGCCGAGTACCTGCCGGCGCGCGGGTTCTTCGAGCCCATCCTCGAGGCGCTCGGGTTCCTGCAGTACATCCCGCGCGACTACTCGATCGACCCCTCGAGCGCGAACGCGTTCGAGGTCGCGGGCACGACCGCGGGCCTCGCGATCTGCTTCGACATCGTCGACGACCACCTCGCGCGCGAGATGGTGCTCGAGCACGGCGCCGAGATCATCCTCGCGCCGACGAACAACGCCGACTTCGGCGAGGGCTCGGCCGAGAACGTGCAGCAGCTCGCGATCGCGCAGCTGCGCGCCGCCGAGGCGGGCCGCGCGCTCGTCAACATCTCGACGGTCGGCACGAGCGCGATCATCGGCCCCGACGGCGCCGAGATCGACCGCTTGCCGCAGTACGAGCCCGGCACGATGGCCGAGGAGCTGCCGCTGTCGACGACCGTCACCCCCGGCATCCGTCTGGGAGCATGGATCGACCTCGCGCTCATCATCGGCGCGGCGCTCGCGCTCGCGGGCCTGGGGGTCGCGAACCGGACAGCAGCGAGGAGGCCGCATGCCTGACGTCATGATCGTCGTGCCCACCTACAACGAGATCGACGGCCTTGAGCGCACGGTCGGTCGCTTGCGGCAATCGGTGCCGCACGCCGAGCTCGTCATCGTCGACGACGGCAGCCCCGACGGCACCGGCGAGCTCGCCGAGAGCCTCTCGAAGCGAGACGCCGGCACGATGGTCGTGCACCGCACCGAGCGCGGCTACCGCTCCGCGGTGATCGAGGGGATGCGCTTCGCGATGTCGCGCGGAGCCACGCGCGTCGTCATCACCGACGCCGACGGCTCCTACGACGCCGACGACCTGCCGGAGCTGCTCGGCGTCTCGGCCGACGGCGTCGACCTCGTGATCGGCTCGCGCTTCGTCGAGGGCAGCGACGTGCGCAACATGGGGCTCCGGCGCCGCCTCGCGGCCCGCATCGGCAACGTCTACGCGCGCAGCATGCTCCAGACCGGCGTGCAGGACCTCACGAGCTCGCTGCGCGTCTACCGAACGCGCATCCTCGAGCGGATCGACCTCGACGCGATCCAGGTGGACGCGTACGCGTTCCAGGTGGCGATGGCGGTGCGCGTCGCGCAGGCCGGCGGCACGATCGCGGAGGTGCCGATCCACTTCATCGAGCGCGCGACCGGCAGCTCGAAGATGCGGCTCGGCGACGAGCTCGGCACGGTCGGCGCCGTCACGAAGTGGTCGCTCTCGGGCGTGCGGGCGCTGCCGAAGCCCCCGCGCTGACGCCCGAGCGCCCGATCAGCGGGGGAGCAGCGGCAGCGCGAGGTCGCAGCGGTCGGTGACGATGCCGTCGGCGCCGAGCTCGAGCAGCTCCCGCATCTCCGACTCGTCGTTGATCGTCCACACGTGCACCTCGACGCCCGCGGCCTGGAAGGCGCGCACGCTGCGCGCGGTGACCAGCTCGACGCCGCGATGCCGCCGCGGCACCTGCAGGGCGACGACGGGGGCGAGGATCCGGCGCAGCCGCCCCGCGAGCCCGAGCCGCTGCGCGACGATCGCCTTCGCGACCATCGACTGCGACGCGCTCGTCGCGACGCCCGGCACGAGCTCCGCCGCCTGGCGGCGCCGGCGCTCGGAGAACGACGTGAGCAGCACGCGATCCGTCGCCTTGGCCTCGACGACCGCGCGCACCGCGGGCACGACCGACGCATCCGTCTTCAGGTCGATGTTCCAGTGCGCGTCGGGCAGCGCGAGCAGCGCCTCGCGCAGTCCCGGCACGTGCTCGCCCTGGCCGAGGTCGATGCGCTGCAGGTCCCGGAACAGCGTCTGCTCGATCTCGACGTCGCGCCCGGCGACGCGGTCGAGCGAGGGGTCGTGCGCGATCACGGCGACCCCGTCGGCCGTCGCGTGCACATCCGTCTCGAGGAACCGCGCCCCCGCGTCGACCGCGGCGATGAACGCCGACATCGTGTTCTCGGGCGCCTCGAGCGCGAGGCCGCGGTGCGCGAGCACGCGCGGCGGTCGCGGGTCGAGGTAGCCGCTCACGGGTGTCGGCGCGTCACGCCTGCGGTGCCCTGCCGTCGTTCGCATCGGTGCCGCCGTGGGCACCGGGCTCCGCATCCGGCACCTCGTTGGCCGCCTGTCGGGCCGCCTCGACCGCCTCGCTGTAGTCGGTGCTCGGCGTCTCGTCGGCGAGCGACGTCGACGAGGAGACGGCATCGGTCGAGCCGGCGCCCTGCGGGTCGATGCCGCTCGCCTGCAGCGTCTCGGCGATCGAGGGGACTTCGACGTCGCTCACGGAGTCGGCCTGGAAGGTCTCGTCGAGGATCGACGGCTCTGCAGCCTCGCCGTCGTGCTTCGACGGGCCCTTCTGGAACGGCACCTGCGCTCGCCCCTCGAAGAATCCGCGCCCGACGCCCTGCAGCGCATCCGTCAGCTCCGACGGGATGATCCAGAGCTTGTTCGCGTCGCCCTCGGCCAGCTTCGGGAGCGTCTGGAGGTACTGGTAGGCGAGCAGCTTGTCGTCGGCGTCGCCCTCGTGGATGGCGGCGAAGACGCGCTCGATCGCCTCGGACTCACCCTTCGCGAGCAGCACCTGCGCCTCGGCGTCACCCTTGGCGCGCAGCACCTGGGCCTTCGCCTGGCCCTCGGCGCGCAGGATCTCGGACTGGCGGAGGCCCTCGGCCTCGAGGATCTGCGACTGCTTCGAGCCCTCGGCGGTGAGGATCGCGGCGCGGCGGTCGCGCTCGGCGCGCATCTGCTTCTCCATCGAGTCCTGGATCGAGTGGGGCGGGTCGATCGCCTTGAGCTCGACGCGGCCGACGCGCAGGCCCCACTTGCCGGTCGCCTGGTCGAGCACGTTGCGCAGCTGGCCGTTGATCGTGTCGCGGCTCGTGAGCGCCTCCTCGAGGTTCATGCCGCCGACGACGTTGCGGAGCGTCGTTGTCGTGAGCTGCTCGACGGCCGAGAGGTAGTCGGCGATCTCGTAGGTCGCGGCGCGCGCGTCGGTCACCTGGAAGTAGACGACGGTGTCGATCGAGACGACGAGGTTGTCCTCGGTGATCACGGGCTGCGGCGGGAAGGAGCGGACCTGCTCACGCATGTCGACCGAGTACGACACCCGGTCGATGAACGGCACGAGGAAGTTGAGGCCCGGCTGCAGCACGCGGTGGAAGCGGCCGAGCCGCTCGACCACGCCCGTGAAGCCCTGCTTGATGATGCGGATCGACCGGAAGAGCGTGACGAGCACGAACAGGACGATGAGCGCGACGAGCACGAGCAGGAAGGCGTTGAGGATGAATCCTCCGTCGATCGGCATGGGGGCTCCTTGGTTGTCGGGCGGTTATCGCTGGGCGGGGACGATGATGGCGGTCGCCCCCTCGATAGCGGTGACGACGATGCGCTCGCCGACGTCGGGATCCCGCGGCTGCACCGCGGGGGAGAGGCGCGCGGTCCACACGTCGCCGTTCGAGAGCGTGACCTCGCCGGCGCCGCGCACGAACGTGCGCGTGACCTCGCCGGCCATGCCCAGGAGGGCGTCGACGCCCTGCAGGTTGAGCTCGCCCGACTCGTGCAGGCGCTGCAGCAGCTTGGGCCGCACGAGCAGCAGCAGCAGCAGCGCCGCGGCGGCGGCGATGAGCACCTGCGCCCAGACGGGCAGCCCGGTGATGCTCGAGACGAGGCCCCCGATCGAGGCCATGCCGATCATGAGGAACGTGAACTCGAGCGTGACCATCTCGATGATGAAGCAGATGAGCGCGACGACGAGCCACACGATCCACGCGTACTGGGCAAGGTCCACGCGCCCAGCATATTGAGCGGGCGCTGGAACCGCTCGAGGCGCGCACGAGCGGGACGGAGTGCGCAGTAGTGTCGACTCGAACGAAGGAGATCCCTGTGCCGAATGCCGACGCGACGAATCCCGATCCCGCCGGAGAGGAGACCGCGCCGCTCGCGCCGGGCTCGCTCACCGGCCGCACGGCCCTCGTCACCGGATCGAGCCGCGGCATCGGCGCCTCGACCGTCCAGCTGCTCGCCGCCGCGGGTGCCGACGTCGTCGTGAACTACCGCGCGAAGGCGCCGCGCGCCGAGAAGGTCGCCGCCGCAGCCGAGGCGCACGGCGTCCAGGCGCTCGTCGTGCAAGCAGACCTCACCGACCCCGCGAGCGTCGCATCGATGTTCGAGGCCGCGCGCGAGCGCTTCGGGGGCCTCGACATCCTCGTCATGAACGCATCCGGGGGCATGGAGAGCGGCATGGGCGAGGACTACGCCATGCGGCTCAACCGCGACGCGCAGGTCGGCCTGCTCGAGGCGGCGCTCCCGGTGCTGCGCGACGGGGCCCGAGTGGTGTTCGTCACGAGCCACCAGGCGCACTTCATCCGCACGACCCCGACGATGCCCGAGTACGAGCCCGTCGCCCGCTCGAAGCGAGCGGGGGAGGACGCGCTGCGCGAGCGGATCCCGTCGCTCGCCGAGCGCGGCATCGAGCTCGTCGTCGTCTCGGGCGACATGATCGAGGGCACGATCACCGCGACGCTCCTCGAGCGCGCGAATCCCGGCGCGATCGCGAGCCGGCGCGAGGAGGCCGGTCGCCTCTACGACGTCGACGAGTTCGCGCGGGAGGTCGCGCTCGCCGCGGTCGAGCCCGTGGCCGCCGACAGCACGAGGCTCGTCGGCGACGTCTCCGGCTTCGGCGACGCCGAGGGGGTGCGGAGCTGATGCGCGCCGAGGACATCGAGCACCTCGTCTCGCTCTCGCGCCCGGCGGTGCACCCGAGCGGCGAGTGGGCGATCGTCGCCGCGAGCCGGCCGAGCGTGCGCGCGAACCGCAACGTCGGGCAGCTCTGGCGCGTCTCGCTCGCCGACGGCGCGCGGCGCCGGCTCACCGGCGGCGTCGCCGACCGCGAGCCGCAGCTGACGCCGGACGGCGCGACCGTGCTCTTCCTCCGCGATGACGCCAAGGACAAGCCGCAGGTCTGGGCGATGCGCGCGGACGGCGGCGAGCCCGTGCAGGCGACCGCGCAGCCGGGCGGCGTGCGGGAGTTCGCGGTCTCGCCGGACGGCGGCCGCATCGCCTTCACCGCGACGGTCGTCGAGCCCGGCCGCTACGGGAGTGTCGAGGGACTCGGCGCCGCGCAGGAGTCGCCGCGCCTCATCACGCGCAACCGCAACCTCGCGAACGGCGTCGGGAGCCTCATCGGCCGCCGCTCGCACGTCTTCGTCGCCGCGCTGCCCGACCTCGACGTCGAGCCGCGCTACGACCGCGCTCCGCACCCGCACGACACGGCCGAGACGCGCGACGACGCGCCGTTCGCGCCCGACGCGACCCAGCTGAGCCACGGCGACTTCGACCACTCGGCGCCGGTCTTCTCCGTCGACGGCGAGCGCGTGCTGTGCGTGACGGCGCGGCACGACTCGCGCGACGACGACCTCGTGAACGCCATCGTGGAGTTCGACGCAGCGACCGCGCACGGCGAGCCCCACACGATCCTCTCCTCGCGCGCCGGGCTCTCGGTCGGCGAGGTGCGCCCGACGCCCGACGGCGGGTTCGTGCTGCTCGCGCAGCACATGGGCGAGACGGGTCGTGACTTCGTCGCTCGCAGCACGCAGCTGTTCGTGCTCGAGCACCCCGGCGCGCACGCCGAGGAGGTCACGGACGGCGAGTCGGTCGACCTCGGCGAGCAGGGGAGCCACGCGACGGTCGTCGACGACGGCGTGCTCGTGCAGGAGCGCGCGCGCGGCCGCAACCGGCTCGTGCACGTCACGGGCGGCGGCTCGCGGGAGCTCATCGGCGGCGACCTCGAGGTCATCGGCCACGGCGTCGGCGACGGCGTCACTGTCGCGACCGTCGTGACGCCGACGTCGGCCGGCGAGGTCGCCGTGCTCGACGAGCACGGCGTGCGCGTCATCACCGACTTCGGCGCGCGGCTCGCCGAGGCGGGCGTCGTGCTGCCGACCGAGCACGACATCACCGGCCGCGACGGCCGCCCGGTGCACGGCTGGGTCTGGGTGCCCGAGGGCGAGGGACCGCATCCCGTGCTCCTCAACATCCACGGCGGGCCCTTCGCGCAGTACGGCGTCGGCGTCTTCGACGAGGCGCAGGTCGCGGTCGCCGCGGGCTACGCCGTCGTGCAGTGCAACCCGCGGGGTTCGGCCGGCTACGGCCGCGAGCACGGCGTCGCGATCAAGCAGGCGATGGGCACCGTCGACCTGACCGACGTGCTCGACTTCTTCGACGGCGCGCTCGACGCGCATCCCGAGCTCGACCGCGAGCGCCTCGGCATCATGGGCGGCTCGTACGGCGGCTACCTCACGGCGTGGACGATCGCGCACGACCACCGCTTCGCGGCGGCGATCGTCGAGCGGGGCTTCCTCGACCCCGAGTCGTTCATGGGCACGAGCGACATCGGCTGGTTCTTCGGCGGCGAGTACACCGGCACCGATCCGGATGCGATGCGTGCGCAGAGCCCGATGGCGCGCGTCGGCGACGTGCGCACCCCGACGCTCGTGGTCCACTCCGAGCAGGACTGGCGCTGCCCGCCCGAGCAGGCGCAGCGGTACTGGGCCGCGCTCAAGCGGCAGGGCGTCGAGACGGCGCTGCTGCTCTTCCCGGGCGAGAACCACGAGCTCACCCGCTCGGGCCAGCCGCGCCACCGCATCGAGCGCTTCGAGCACGTGCTGCGCTGGTGGGGCAAGCACCTGCCCACGGCCGAGAACCACGGCGGCTGACGTGATCGGCGACAGCCCGCTCGTGCAGGTGGCGCAGCGCGCCGTCGACCTCGAGCGGGCTGCCGAGTTCTACGCCGACCTGCTCGGCGTGCCCGTGGTGACGACCTTCGAGCCGTCAGGCCTCGCGTTCCTCGTGCTCGGCGACTCGCGGCTGCTGCTCGAGCGCGGTGCGCCCTCGGCGCTGCTCTACTTCGCCGTCGACGACCTCGACGAGCGGGTGGAGCGCCTCCGCGCAGCCGGGGTCGGCATCGTGAGCGAGCCGCACACGATCTTCGAGCACGACGACGACGCCCTCGGGCCGGCCGGCACGGTCGAGCGGATGGCGTTCGTGCTCGACAGCGAGGGCAACACGATCGCGCTCGTCGAGCACGGCGCGGGCTGAGCGCTCAGATGGTCAGCGCTCAGGTGGTCAGCGCTCAGGTCATCGGCGCGCCGTCGGCGGCGACGGCGAGCAGCACCCGGTCGCGCGAGGGCGCGTCGAGCAGCCCGAGGTCGTGCGCCACGCGCGCGGCCTCGTCGTAGTCGCGGAAGAAGCGGATCCCGCCGGCCTCGAGCTCGGCGCGCGCCTCGCCCTCGACCGGCACGACCTCGTGGATGAGCACCGCGACCCCGTGCACCCCGCCGAGCCGCAGCATCTCGGCCCCCACCTGCGGATCGGCCTGGCCGCTGTCGCCGATGAACATGAAGCGGCACTCGGGGAAGAGCGCGCGCTCGCGCACGAAGTTCTGCAGCTTGCGGGCCTGGATCGACTGCTTCGTGAACAGGTTGAGGAACGAGCCGCCGAGCACGGTGTGCGGCGGGAGGCCGAGGCCGGAGAGCCCGTTCCGCGTGTACTGCTCGATGAGCCCGCGGGGGCCCTCCGGTCGAGCCGTGACGAACGTGAGATCGCCCGGCCGCGAGGGCTGCGAGGCGTGGCCCTCGTCGAGCTCGATGAGCAGCTCGACGACGCCGGGGTAGACCGAGCCGCGCGGGAAGCGGGTCTCGTGCAGCATCGCGCGCACCGTGTCGTCGATGTCGCACAGGATGCGCAGGTCGGGCACGGGGGAGTCGGCGGCCTCAGCCGCGATGTGCGCGAGCACCGCCTCGCGATCGGCTGGCGTGAGTCGCTCGAAGACGACGTGCTCGAGGTCGTGCCGGTCGCCCGTCGAGTTGAGCAGGTACTTCATGTCGCGGAACGGCCCGCCCGTGAGCGAGAGGAGGCACGAGCGGATGCCGCGGGAGATGACCGCGCTCGGCGCGAGCTCGCGCAGCGCGTGCACGACTCGCGCGCGCATCCTCGGGCTCAGCTCGGCCACGCGCTCGACGCACAGGAGCTCGACGAGCTGCCGGCGCTCGGCGCGGCGGAACAGGCCGGTGATGCGGTTGCCGGCGATCGCCGCGACGGTGCGCTCGAGGTCGATCTGAGCGAGCATGGGCTCGAGCCGTCCTGCGGGAGCGCTGCGGAGCCGAGCGAGGGCCTGGTCGGGAGTCACGCCCTCGATCCTGGCATCCGCACGCTGAGCGCGGCGCGGTCGATGCGCGCGTCGAGCCGATCGACGGGCTTCGCCGCGTCGCCGTCGATCTGCACCGGCAGCGGGGCGTCGACCGCACCGAGCGTCACGCGCTCGACGGTGCGGTGGCGCAGCACGCCCTCGGCGCGCGCGATGCCGGCGCCGGCGGCCGCGATGCGCCCCCAGTGCGCGAGATGGCGAGGGCTCACGGTCGCGACGTGGAGCGAGCCGTCGTCGAGCCGCGTGCCCGGCAGCACCGAGAGGCCGGCGGGGATGCGCGCCGCGTTGTGCACGAGCACGCTCCACGCGCGCGTCGACTCGATCGCGCCGCCGTCGAAGCGCCCGCGCACGGCGAAGCTCGGGTGGCCGAGCCTGCCGAGGCCGGCCGCGATGTAGGAGGCCCAGCCGAGCCGCCGCTTCGCGAGCAGCGATGCCGCCTCGACGGCGAGCGCGTCGTGACCGACGCCGACGACGACGAGGAACGGCCGCTCCTCCTCGCGCGCGCCGGCCCGGCTGAGCACGACGCGGCCGAGGTCGACGCGCGAGGTCGGGCCCGAGACCGCCGCTCGCGCGGCCGACTCGACGTCGCGCAGCGGCAGGTCGAGGTTGCGCGCGAAGAGGTTGGCGGTGCCGGCGGGCACGATGCCGAGCGGCACGCCCGAGTGGGCGAGCACGGCCGCGACCTCGCGCACGGTGCCGTCCCCGCCGACCGCGACGACCGCATCCGCCCCCGACCGCAGCGCATCGCGCGCCTGCCGACCGCCGGTCGCATCCGGCTCTGTCGGCAGCACGCGCGCGTCGGCGCCCGATCGCGCCGCCTCGCGCAGCACCGCGTCGACGCCGCGCGCGAAGCCGCGAGCGGTCGGGTTGCCGATCACGGCGATGGCGGGCACCGCGCCAGGCTAGCGAGGCTCGGCCGCGCCGTCGGCGAGCGCGAGCCGGCCGCCGAGCCACGCGGCGAAGCGCTCGAGCTCGTCGAGCACGGCCGAGCGGAGCCGGCCGTCGGGCTCGACGTCCCAGTGGATGCGCGCGACCCGCAGCGCGCCGACGTCGCGGTCGGTGCGCGCGTCGACCTTGCCGACGAGCGCGCCGCCGTCCAGGATCGGCAGCGCGTGCACGCCCCAGCGGCGCTTGGCAGCCGGCGTGTACTGCTCGAGCGCGTACTCGAAGCCCCACAGCTCGCGCATGCGGCGGCGGTCGGCGATGAGGCGGTCGAGGGGCGAGAGCAGCACGACCCGGCCCGTGAAGCCGGCCGGGGTCGCGCCGTCGGCGAGCCGCCACTCGCCGCGTGTGCCCTCCACGCGGACGCGCTCGCCCGCGTCGCCGACGTGGGTGGGCCGCGCGACGCCGAGCGAGCGCAGCCAGCGGCGCTGCCACGTCTCGAGCGCGGCAGCGGCGTCGGGCGCCTCGACGGGCGGCAGCACGCGCTCGGCGAGGTCCCACACGCGCAGCTGCCCGAGCCGCTCGACCACGACGACCTCGCCCCGCACCTGCAGCAGCTCGAGCATCATCGCGACGTCGCGGCCGGTGTTCCACCCGCTCGAGCGGTAGGGCACGTCGGCGGTGTCGGGGATCTCGCCCTGGGGGAGCGGCCCGTCGGCGCGGAGCTGCTCGAGCACCCGCTCGCGGAAGCCGTCGTTCGCCTCGAGCCACGCGCGGCTCCCCTCGCCGATCGCCTCGGGCGCGCGGCCGAGCGCGCGCAGCCACGGCAGGTCGCGCATCGCGCGCAGCCCGATCGCCCATGCCTCCATCGGGTGCCGGTGCGGGCCGAGGTGCTCGAAGAGCGACTGCTCGACCTCGACAGCGCGCCGCACGCCGCCCGGGTCGATCTCGGGCAGCCGCGAGAGCGCGATGTGCTCGGCGGACGGGCACACGATGTCGGTCGGGTTGAGCGGCAGCAGCGTCAGCTGCGCGACGACCTCGGCGAGCTCCTCCGAGCCGTCGACGAGCGCGCGGTCGGCGTCGAGCAGCTGCGCGCGCACCGCGATGCGACGCGCCTCCTCGCGCGAGATGGAGCGGACCGTCGCCACGCGACGACGGTAGCCGAGGCTGCCGACACGAGGCGCCCGCGCGAGGCCGGCGGCCCCTTGCGATGGGAGGATGGCGCAATGCGAGATGAGCGCCTGCGCCCCGAGACCGTCGTCGTGAGCGCGGGCCGCCCGCCCCACGTGCCGGGCGCGCCGTTCAGCGAGCCGGTGACCTTCGCGAGCGCCTTCGTCGCGGGCGGCGACCCCGAGTACGCCCGCTACGGCAACCCGACCTGGACGGCGTTCGAGGATGCGCTCGGCGCGCTCGAGGGCGGGGAGTGCGTCTCGTTCGCGAGCGGCATGGCGGCGGTGAGCGCCGTCGCCGCGCTCGTGCCGCACGGCGGCGCCGTCGTCGTCCCGCGCCACGCCTATCAGCACACGCTCGCGCTGCTCGACGGCGGCGCCGCGGACGGGCGCTTCGAGGTGCGCCGCGTCGACATCGCCGACGTCGACGCGGTCGAGGCGGCGATGCCGGGCGCGGCGATGGTGTGGATCGAGTCGCCGACGAACCCCGCGCTCGAGGTCGCCGACGTCGAGCGGCTCGCCGCGTCCGCGCGCGCTGCGGGTGCGCTGAGCGTCGTCGACAGCACCTTCGCGACCCCACTCCTGCAGCGCCCGCTCGGCCAGGGCGCCGACGTCGTCGTGCACTCGGTCACGAAGCTCATCGCGGGGCACAGCGACATCGTGCTCGGCGCGGTCGTGGCCGACGATCCCGACCTCGCCGCGCGCATCCGCCACCACCGCGGGCTGCACGGCGCCATCCCCGGCCCGATGGAGTCGTTCCTCGCGCTCCGGGGGCTGCGCACGCTCTCGGTGCGACTCGAGCGGGCGGCGACGAACGCGCGCGATCTCGCCGCGCGGCTCGAGAACGTGCCCGGCGTCGTCGAGGTGCGCGACCCGGGCTTCGGCACCGTGCTCGCGATCGTGCTGCGCGACGCCGCGACCGCCGATCGCGCGGTCGATCGCGTGCGGCTCTGGATCCCCGCGACGAGCCTCGGCGGCGTCGAGTCGACGCTCGAGCGGCGGCGCCGCTGGGCGACGGAGGCGCCGACCATCCCCGAGGGCCTCATCCGCCTCTCGGTCGGCATCGAGCACATCGACGACCTCGCCGACGACCTGCTCGGCGCGCTCGCGGGCGACGACGTCGACTAGCCTCTGAGCATGAGCCGCACCGCATGGGCCGTCATCTGCGCCATCCTCGCCGTCATCATCGCGTGGATCGTGGTCGACGTCGTCTTCAGCCTCCTGTGGTTCATCGGCAAGCTCGCGATCGTCGCCGTCGTCGCGGTCGTCGTCTTCTTCGCGCTGCGCTCGCTCATCGGGCGCCGCGCGGAGCGCTGACCGCAGCCCTCGGCAGCGGCTCGGCCTGCTGCCCGGAGGTCACTCCGCCATGCGCTCGCCGGCGGGGGAGAGCACCCACCACACGTCGTTGACGCCCTGGCCCGCGACGTCGCCCGCCGCGGAGTCGCCCGCGAAGTAGTAGAGCGGCCAGCCGTTGAGCGTCACCTGGGTCGCGCCGTCGACGCCGACGATGGTGCCGAGCTCGCCCGTGACGCCCTCCGCATCCGGCACGCCGCCGTCGGTCGTGACCGCCGGCCAGTTCGTGGCGCACTGGCCCTCGCACGTGCTCACGCCGGCGCCCTGCGTGTCGCTGTCGAACATGTAGACCGTCATCCCCTCGCCGTCGACGACGATCTCGCCGAGCGGGCTCTCGGCGACCGCGAGCTCGAACGCCGTCGCGCTCGGCTCCGCCGATCCGGTCGTGTCGGGCTCCGTCGACGGCTCGCTCGACGGCTCGGCGGCCTGCGAGGTCGCGGCAGTCGTCGGCTCCGACTCGGAGGTCGCGCTCGTGCAGCCGGCGAGCGCGACGACGAGCACTCCGGCGGCGAGCGCCGCCGCGGTGGTCCTGGTGGTCATGGCAGTTCCCTCCTCGAGCGGCCGCGGTCGCGGCCGATGGGAACACGAGACGGAGCCCCGCGCGGTTCAGGGCTCGTCGAGCTCGGCGCGCATCAGCACTGCGTCGCCGTCGTCGAGGCGGATCTCGATCGAGGCGATCTCGTCGGCGGCGAGCGCGGTCGCCGCCGCGAGCCGCGCGGTCTGCCCGGGAGCGGCCCGCCAGCTCGACACCTCGCTGGGGCGCCCAGCTCGATCGGTGAGCACGAGCACGTAGGGGAGTCCGTCCGGGGCTGCCGGGTCGGCGTCGCCCTCGTAGCTGCACTCGAGCTCGAGCCGCGTGCCCCACGCGGCCGGCTCGAGCGAGACGCTCGCTTCGAGCGGCGCGTCGACGAGCGCCTCCAGCTCGACCGACAGCGCGCCGCGGTCGTCGAGCGCTCCCGAGAGCGGCACCGCGACGGCGGCTGCGACCGCCCCTGCGGCGACGACCGAGGCCGCCCAGGTCGCGCGGCGGCGTCGCCGCTCGCGGCGGGCGCGCTCGAGCAGCCGGGCCCTGCCTCGCGAGACGCCGGGGACCTCCGCCTCCTCGGGCTCGTCGGCGAGCAGCGCGGCGGCGCGCTCGGGCTCGACCTGCGCGAGCAGCCCGAGCGTCGGCGCGATCTCGGCGATCGCGCGCGCGCAGCGGTCGCAAGCGTCGAGGTGCTCCTCGAAGGCGCGGCGATCGGTGGGGCTCAGCGCCCCGAGCACGTAGGCGGCGTCCCATTCGGCGAACCGCGCGTGGTCCTCGCTCATCGCGTCACGCCCCTCTCCTGCAGCGCGAGCCGGAGGGCGCGCAGCCCGTAGTGCAGTCGCGACTTGACCGTGCCCTCCGGAACGCCGAGCTCCGCCGCGATCTCCGCGACCGAGCGGCCGCCGTAGTAGGCGCGGATGATGACCCCTCGGTGCTCGGCGCTCAGCTCGGCGAGCGCCTGGGCGATCACGAGCGCGTCGAATCGCGCGTCGATCGCATCGTCCGTGACGCGCTCGGGCAGCTCCGCGACCGCGAGCTCGTGCCGGCGGCGGGCGCTCCGCGACTCGTCGATCACGATGTGGCGCGCGACGGTGAGCATCCACGCGCGAGCGGTCTCCGGGTCGGCGAGGATCCTCGGCGTGCGCCACGCGCGCAGCAGTGTCTCCTGCACGACGTCGTCCGCGCCCGCCCGGTCGCCGGTCAGGTGCACGACGTAGCGCCACACCGGCGCGGCGTGCGAGTCGTAGAGCGCTGCCAGGCGCTCGTCGTCATCGATCGGCACGCTGCACCTCCTCGATGGAGACACGAGGCGGCGGCCCCGACGGTTCACCGTTGAACCCTCGCGAGCCTCGCTTCGTGTCACCGAGTATGGACCCGCTCACCCTCGCCGGCCCCCTCGAGGTCGCCGGCCTGCCGCTGCATCCGCTCGTCGTGCACGCCGTCGTCGTGCTCACGCCGCTCACGGCGCTCGCGCTCGTGCTCGGCAGCGTCTGGCCCGCCGCGCGGCGGCGCCTCGGCATCGTGACGCCGCTCGCGGCCCTGCTGCTCGCCGTGCTGGTGCCGGTCACGGTCGCCGCGGGCGAGGCGCTCGCCGTCGTCGTGGGCGCCCAGCCCGCGGTCGTCGCGCATGGCGACTACGGGCGGATGCTGCTGCCGTGGGTGCTCGGGATGCTCGCCGTCGCGACGGCGCAGTGGGCGTGGTTCCGCTGGGGCGAGCCACGCCTGGGTGCACGCTCCGCGGGGCGGGCGCGGCTCGTCTCGATCGTGCTCGCGGTGCTCGCAGTCGCGGTCGCCGCGGGATCGACCACGATGGTCGTGCTCATCGGCGACTCCGGCGCGCGCGCCGTGTGGGGCGGGATCCTCGGATGAAGCGGCTCAGCCGAACCGCAGGCTCGACGGCGCCACGACTCGGGCGCCCGCGTCGACCCAGCGGATCGGTCCCGTCGTCAGGGCGGGGGAGGGGCTGCCGGCCGCGAACGCGGCCTGCGCCTCACGGAGGGCGCTGAAGCGGCCGAACGAGCGACCCGCGCCGTCCACCGCGACGAACTCCTCGAGGGTCTCCTCGACGAAGCCGAGGAACGTCGTGCCCTCGGAGTCCGTCCGGCTGGCGACCCAGAGCCCGCTGCCGGGCGATGCCCACGTGATGCGGCCGGATGCGTCGTCACGACCACCGCCACGGCGCTCGTCGAGCGCGTGGAGACCGGGAGCAGAGACCTCGGGCCGAGTCATCGTGTCGGTCATGTCATGCTCCTTCGTGCGGATCGTTAGTTCGATGATCGAAATGTATCACGGTCGAACGGTAGGGTGTGCGCAGGACGGACAGACCCGATGGAGGAGCGGCATGACCCACATCGACGCGCGCGGCACGGCGAGCTCGGGCTACTGGTACCCGGGGCACGGTCGGCCGACCAGCGTCGACGTGCTGAACCTGCTGCGGCGCTACCGTGCCGCGGAGGCGCAGATGCGGGCACGCACCCGTGCGTCGATGGGCATGGGCGAGACCGATCTGCTCGCGCTGCGACTGCTGCTGCAGGCGGAGCGGCGCGGCGAGGTGCTGCGGCAGCGCGACCTCGCGTCGGCGCTCGGGCTCGCATCGCCCTCGGTGACCGCGCTCGTCGACCGGCTCGTCAAGAGCGGCCACGTGCGCCGCGAGCCGCACCCGGACGACCGGCGGGCGACGATCGTCGTGCCGACGAAGGACACCGATGACGAGGTCCGCGCGACGCTCGGCGCCATGCATCGGCGGATGATCGACGTGATCGACGCGATGGACGACGAGCAGACCGAGGCGGTGGCCGGCTTCCTCGATCGCATGGTCACCGCGGTCGAGCACGTCGACGAGCACCACGAGGCTTCCGGCGCGTAGCATCCGGGGCGCGCGGGAAGTGCCAGCGGCCAGGGCCGCGTAGGCTCGGCGAGTGACGACCAGCAGCCTCTCCGGCGGCGCGCAGCTGCGCCGCGCCCAGCCCGGCGACGAGCCGGGCATCCTCGCGATGATCCACGCGCTCGCGGTCTACGAGCGAGAGCCGGATGCGGTGGAGAACACCGCGGGGATGCTGACGGCGACGCTCTTCGGCGACGAGCCGCGAGCCTTCGCGCATGTCGTCGAGCGCGACGGCGCGATCGTCGGCATCGCGATCTGGTACCTGACGTACTCGACATGGACGGGCACGCACGGCATCTGGCTCGAGGACCTCTACGTCGACGAGGCGCAGCGCGGCCGCGGCTACGGCCGAGCGCTCATGGCGGCGCTCGCCGCGGAGTGCGTCGAGCGCGGCTACCGGCGCTTCGAGTGGACGGTGCTCGACTGGAACGAGCCGTCGATCGGCTTCTACCGCTCGATCGGCGCCGAGCCGCTCGACGAGTGGACGACGCAGCGCCTCACGGGCGATCGGCTCGAGGCGCTCGCGCAGCGCTGACGCGGTGACCCGCTCCTCCCGGCGCCTCCCGTGAAGCGCCGATAATGCACATTATGTCGGATTCGTTGGTTGCGGTAGCGCTGGCGTCTCCCCTCAGCACGCACCTCGAGAGCCGACTCGACTCACTCGCCTGCGCAGGGATCGAACGGCCCATCTCGGAAGCGACCTCGAGCATCCGGGCGTCATGCGAGACGATCACGAGGTCTTCGATGCCGGATCGCAGAGCGGTGCCGAGGTGGATCGCGTGAGCTCCGTCTTGAGCAGCCGGGACGAGACGAGCTCGTCCGACTCCGCCGCCTCCTCGAACCACGAGACCGCGCGGGCGAGAACCGCAGCATCGCGCGACCGGCGACGGACGTGTCGACGTAGAACGTCGTCATCACTCCCCCGCAGGTCGTCCAGCAGCTCGTCGATCGATGCGGCTGTCCGCAGCTCATGCCGAGGCAGGGATGCGAGGTTCGGGCGGCCCGTGCGCTTCGGTGGGATGAGCCGGGTCGACGACGCGACCGGCTCGACGCGGGCGATCGGTCGGTCGTAGGACGCGATCGTGCAGCGCTCCCCCGACTCGACGTCCCGCAGCATCTGCGCGGGATTCTGGCGGAGCTCTCGGACGGAGACGGTCTTCATGGCGCGATTGCAGGTCAATGATCGACAACTCGACCAGCAGGTCGCGGGGCATGTGGGTGGCCTCCCCTACTCTGCTCGCAAGCGAGGTCGGGAGTGGACGTGGGTGGCCCCATCTGCCCTCCTCGCGAGGGAGGCAGCGATGTCGAGCACCGAGCAGGCCAGAGCGGCAGTCGAGGCCGCTCGCGCGCTGCTCGCGGATGCTCCGTCCTTACCCTCCGCGCCGCGCGATGTCGTCATCGAGGTGCTCGGGAGGGTCGCCGAGCTCTCACGCATCGTCGACGCGCTGCAGGTGCGGCTCACGCACGAGGTCGAGGAGCGCTCGCAGGGCCCGACTGACGAGCCGCTGTGCCTCGTGCTGGGCGCGCGGCATCCGAAGGAGGCGGTCGGCAGGGCCTTCGGCGTCCGTCCCGGCCGCGCGCTCGACCTGCTGCTGATGGCGCGCGCGATATCCCCGTCAATCGGGATCACCGGCGCCACTATTCCGGCGAAGTACCCCGCGGTCGCGGGCGCGCTCGCCGAAGGCGAGATCTCGTTCGCGCAAGCGCAGGCGATCGTCACGGGCCTGGAGCCCGCGGCGCCGCGCGCGCACGTCGAGCAGCTCGCCGCCGCGGAGCAGTCGCTCGTCGGCCACGCGACCGATCCGGGCATGCCGCTGCCGCCGGAGCAGCTGACCGTGCTCGCGCGCCGCTGCGTCGCGCTGCTCGACCCCGACGGGGTGCTGCCCAACGATGAGCGGCAGCGGGCGATGCGGTACTTGCGCATCCGGCAGCAGCCCGACGGGTCGTGGCTGACGACCATGCGCTCGCCCGCCGAGGAGGGTTCGAAGCTCAAGGCGATGGCGGATGCGTGGGGCGGCCCGCGCGTGAAGGTCGCCTTCCACGACGACAAGTGCGCCAGCGGCGGCTGCGACGGCAAGGCCTGCGACGGCGAGGCCTCGCTCGACGACCGCACGCCCGAGCAGAAGATGCACGACGCGTTCATCGCCATGGTCACCGCGCACGCCGGCTCCGGCGACGCGCCGGTCGCCGGCGGCGAGCCGCCCGTGCTCACCTTCGTCGGCACCATCGACGCGTACGACGCCCACGTGCTGGGCCTGTCCCACCCCGAGCGGACCCTCACGATCGAGCACACCGGCTGCCCGGTCCCGATCGAGGGCGTCGACCAGCTCCTCTGCCACGCCGCGATCGAGCAGCTGATCGTCGACGAGCACGGCCACCCGCTGTGGCTCGGCCGCACCAAGCGCATCTTCAACCGCGCGCAGCGGCGCGCGCTCGCCAAGCGCGACAAGGGCTGCCGCGTGCCCGGCTGCGGCATGCCGGCCGCCTGGTGCGAAGCGCATCACATCGTGCCCTGGCAGCTCGGCGGCAAGACCGACATCGACAACGGCATCCTCGTCTGCAGCTTCCACCACCACGAGATCCACGCCGGCCGACTGCGAGTCGAGAAGGCCGGACCGGGGCCGGGCCAATGGCGGATCATCGCCGAGCTCCAGCCCGGCCGCACCCGCACCGCCGTCGCAGCATTCGCGGGCCTGCAGACACCGCCCGAGTTGCCGCAGAGCCTCGAAGCAGCCGCGCCGGCATCGCTCGCGGTGAAGCTGCCCGACCTTCCCGTGCGCGGCGGCGAGCCGCGCCACGCGCTCCCCGCCGAGCCTGCCGCCTCGGTCTCGGCAGGGCAGGTCGACCGATGCATCCGGCCACCGCGGCGTCAGCGGCGGTCGAGCATCGTGACCGAGCGGCGGCTCCGCGCACTGCTCGAGCGGCACGGCCGTGCTCGAGAGCACCGCGCCCGCGCCGACGTGCTGCCGAGACCGGGGATCGTGCTGCGCCGCTGATCGCCATCGCATCGCGCACGCGACTGCACGCTCTCCGCGCACCTCGCTCCCGATCCCTCTAGGGCCCGGCGACCTCGGCGGTCGGCTCGAACGGCGTCCAGCTCGGACGCCCGGCGTCGACGAGCGCGTCGCCGGACAGCCCGCGCTTGGCGAGCCCGCCTCCCATGGCGGCCATCTCGTCGATGTGCGATTCGACGAAGGCCCATCCGAAGGCGATCTGCAGGCCGACCGCGGCGACATGGCGGCTGCTGAACGTCACGGAGCACTCCCCGTCACGAGTCACGGCGGGTCTGTGGATGGAACAGCCTCGACGATCCGTGGTTGCCGACTTCGTCCGGCGCGTCACTCCTCGAGCGCTAGGGCGACGCCCGCAGTCGTCGCGGCACGACGCAGCGCCGCGCCCCGAGTCGCGAGCGGCACGGCGCGGACCATCGCCGCGTCCAAGTAGGCAGCGTCGTACGCCGTGAGCTCGAATCGACTCGCGAGGTCCATGAGCCGGTCGGCTGCTCCATCGACGACGTCGAGCGCGAGCCGGTCGAGCGTGCTCAGGAAGCGCTTCGAAGCGGCAGCGCTGATGCGGTCCCGGCGAGCGGCGAGCACCAGCACGTTCGCGACCTCGTAGCGCCAGAGCGTTGGGACCACGCCGCCCCATCGAACGACGCGCGCGAACACGTCGTCGCTCGCGTCGCTCGCCTCGTCCTCGAAGCACCACGACATCGTCACCGAGGCATCGATGACGACCGTCACCGGCGCCCCTCTTCGATCAGGTCTCGCACTCCCCCGCCGCCGAGCGTCCGCCCTGCCCTGGCCTCCCGCATCTCCTGCACCAGCTCTTCGACGCTCTGGGAACCGGCGTTGCTGACGGGGACGAGGCGCGCGACGGGGCGACCGTGCCGCGTGATGGTGACCGTGGCACCGCGCTCGACCTCCGCGAGGATACGCGGCAGATGCGTCTTCGCCTCGTACACGCCGATCGTCGTCATGCAGTCAGACTAGTCGCAGACCTGATCTGCGACCACCTCTCGGTCTGCACGGCTACGATGGCGCCATGCAGCTCCTCGTCGCCGCCTCCGCCGCCGCCCACGACGCGGGCATCCCGCTCGACGACCCGATGAACCTCTTCATCATCGCCTCGAGCCTCGTGACGGCGCTCGCGTTCGTCGGCATCGCGGGCGCGTTCGTCATGACCGCGCTCGGCCGAGCCGACTGAACCCAGAACGCGCGGCTCGCAGAGCGTCGGCTGGCATGCTGACGGCATGGCGATGAGGCTGCGCGCGCGACTGCTCGAAGCGCTCGCCGGCGACCCCGAGGGCTCCCCCGCGTGGATCCGCGAGCTCGCCGAAGGCGACGACGCGGGCCACTTCGCCGAGGACGGCGCAGCCTGGACCGTGCACGGCAGCATGGCGACGCTCGTCGCCGGCATCCGCGCGCTGCTGCTGCAGGCGCTGCACCCGGGCGCGATGGCGGGCGTCCACGACCACTCGACGTACCGGCAGGACCCGCTCGGCCGGCTCTCCGGCACGGTCCGCTGGGTCGTCTGCCTCACCTACGGCTCCACCGCGCAGGCCGAGCGCGAGACCGCGCGCGTCGGCCGCTTCCACTCCCGCGTGCAGGGTGCCTACGTCGATGGCCGCGGCGACGAGCGCTCCTACAGCGCCGCCGACCCCGTGCTCGCCGACTGGGTGCACCTCGCCTTCGCCGACGCCTTCCTCACGTGCCAGGAGACGTGGGGCGAGCGGATGCCTGACGGCGGCCGGATCCCGGGCGGCCCCGATGCGTACGTGGCCGAGTGGGCGACCGCCGGGCGGCTCATGAGCGTCGACGATCCGCCGAGCACGGCCGCCGAGCTGCGCCGCCGCATCGACGGCTACCTCGAGCGCGGCGAGCTCCGCAGCGACGAGCGCGTGCGCGAGGTCGTCTCGTTCCTGCGCCGCCCGCCTGTCGGCGGCATCGCCGGCCTCGGCTACCGGCTGCTGTTCGCCGGCGCGGTCGCGACCCTCCCCCGCCGCTACCGCCAGCTGCTCGGCGTCCGCCGCTCGCCGCTGCCCGTCGTCTCCCTCACGCGCGTCGTGCTCGCGATCGCGGGTCGCGCGCTCGCGAGCGGTGAGGGCCAGCGCGCGCAGGATTGGGCGCGCCTGCGCCTCCGCCGGCTCGAGCGAGAGCGCGCCGCGTGAGCGCCGCCCGCTCGCTCGCGACCGTCGCGGGCGCCGTCTACGGCTCGACCGCGATGCTCGGCGTCGGCCTAGCGACCGGCCTGTGGCGCAACGAGCAGAACCGCTGGGTCCACCACGTCGGCTACGTCGCCGCGGTCGCGCTCACGTCGGCGACCGTCGCGGTGAGCGCCCTGCGCGAGCACGACGGCACGCGCGCCGCGCTCGCGGCCGCGGCGCTCGTGCCGCTCACGGCGCTCCCCCGCGTCTCGACGCGCTCGCGGAGGCATCCGCTCGTCGCGCTCACCGCCGCCCCGTGGCTCATCGCCGCCATCGCCCGCCGACCCCGATAGGAGCATCGTGGAGCTCATCGACGCCATCCGCCGCCGCCGCACGACGAACGGCGCGTTCCTGCCCGAACCGGTGAAGGAGGAGCACCAGCGCCTGCTGATCGAGATGGCCGGCCGCGCGCCCTCGCAGCTCAACAGCCAGCCGTGGCGGTTCGTCATCACGGAGGACCGCGCGACGATCGAGCGCGTGGCTGCGATCAGCGGCGAGAGCATGACCGAGGCGATGTCGAACGGCACGTTCTTCGAGCGCTACAAGCGCTACTTCCGCTTCTCGCAGCGCGAGATGGACGAGCGCCGCGACGGCATGCTCTTCGACAGGCTGCCAGCGCCGCTGCGCCCCTTCACGAGCCAGGTGTTCACCTCCGGCGGTCAGCGGCTCATGAACGCGATGCGCGTGCCGCACACGCTCGGCGAGGAGAACCGCAAGCTCGTCGCCGGCTCCCCGCTCATGCTCGCCGTCATGCTCGACCGCGCCGAGCACCGCCCGGGCGAGCTCTCCTCCTTCTACTCGCTCTTCAGCATGGGCGCGGCGATGGAGAACCTCTGGCTCACGACGGTCGAGCTCGGGATGGGCATCCAGTTCGTCTCGTTCCCGATGGAGGTGCCCGGGCAGTGGGAGCGGCTCGTCGAGCTCTTCCGCGTGCCCGACCACCTCGAGCTCATGGCCGTCTACCGCCTCGGCTACGTGCCCGAGGAGCGCCGCCGCCCCCGCATCGACTGGACGAGCTCCGAGCGCCGCCTGCCCTCGCAGATCGTCTTCCGCGACACGTGCGACACCCCCCAGCTCGGCTGGGACGATGCGCAGGTCACCCCGCGCCACGACGACTGATCGGCCACTTGCCGCCGAGCCCAGGCAGTGCCAGGCTCCTCGCGAGAGAGCGTGCTCGAGGACGGAGATCGGATGCGTCATCCCCGCGGCGTCGTGATCGCACTCACGAGCGCGCTCGCGCTCGCGCTCGCCGGGTGCGCGGGCGGCTCTGCCGAGCCGACGGCCGAGAGCGCCGGCGCGCAGAGCCCCGGCGCGGAGGGCCCGGCCACTGAAGCGCCTGCCGCCTCGACGCCCGCGCCGGGGGCGGAGCCATCGCCCGGGAGCGGGGCGCCCGCGGAGGCGACGCCGCTCACCGGCGTCGTCGGCACCGACGACGACCCCGAGGCCTACGCGATCGCGCTGCTCGACGCATCCGGAGCCCCGGTCGAGTCGCTCCCGGCCGGCACCTACGCGCTCACGTTCGCCGACCGCTCGAGCATGCACAACTTCCGCTTGCGCGGACCCGGCGTCGACGTCGCGACCGAGGTCGCGGGCTCCGACGAGTCGACCGTCGAGGTGACGCTCGAGCCCGGCACCTACGAGATCGTGTGCGACCCGCACGCCGGCACGATGCGCGCCGAGATCGAGGTCACCTGAGCGCTTCCCGCGGGGCGGTGCGCGAGGATGGCGCGGTGACGACCCGCCTGCTGCTCCTCAGCGACACGCACCTGCCGAAGCGCGCGAAGGCGCTGCAGGAGCAGGTGTGGCGGCTCGTCGACGAGGCGGATGCGGTCGTCCACGCGGGCGACTGGGTCGCGGAGTCGTTCCTCGACGAGCTCGAGTCGCGCGCCCGGCGGCTGATCGGCGTCGCGGGCAACAACGACGGGCCGGCGCTGTGGGCGCGGCTCGGCGGCGAGGCGCGCGTGGAGCTCGACGGCGTCCGCATCGCGGTCGTGCACGAGACCGGGGCGGCCGCCGGGCGCGAGCGCCGCTGCGACGAGCGCTTCGGACCGGGTTCCGCCGAGCCGTGCGACGTGCTCGTCTTCGGCCACTCGCACATCCCGTGGGACTCGGTCACGCCCGGAGGCGTGCGGCTGCTCAACCCGGGCTCCCCGACCGACCGGCGCCGCCAGCCGGTCGGCACCGTCATGACCGCGACGGCCGACGACGGGCAGCTGCGCGATGTGCGGCTCGTCGAGACGCCGCGCTGACGTGGAGGGGATGCTCGGGTTGCCCGCGTAGCGTCCCTCGCGGACAGGGGGACGCGATGATCGCGACAGGAGCCGATCCGCTCGCGCCGGGGCGGCTGCTCGCCGAGCGCTACCGCATCGGACCGATGCTGGGCTCGGGCGGCACCGCGGCCGTGCACCGAGCGACCGACGAGCTGCTCGGGCGGACGGTCGCGGTCAAGGCCGTCGTGCGCCCGGTCGGCGACGACGCGGCCGAGCGCCGCGAACGGGCCGAGATCGAGCTGCTCGCCTCGCTGCACCACCGCTCGCTCGTGACGCTCTTCGACGCGGGCACGGCGCTCGTCGACGGGCTGCCTGTCTCGTTCCTCGTGATGGAGCTCGTCGAGGGGCCGAGCCTCGCGCAGCGGCTCGACGAGGGGCCGCTGCCGCCGGCCGACGTCGAGCGGCTCGCGCGCGACCTCGCAGAGGCGCTCGCGGTCGTGCACGCGCACGGCATCGTGCACCGCGACGTCAAGCCCGCGAACGTGCTCCTCTCCCCCGCTCCGCTGCATCGCGGCGCGTTCGACGCGAAGCTCGCCGACTTCGGCATCGCCGCGCTCGTCGGCGGCGAGCGGCTCACGGCGACGGGCACCGTGCTCGGCACCGCGGCGTACCTGAGCCCCGAGCAGGCGACCGGCACGCGCGTCGACGCCGCCTCCGACATCTACTCCCTCGGCCTCGTGCTGCTCGAGGCGCTCACCGGTCGGCGCGAGTACCCCGGCTCGCTCGTCGAGTCGCTCAGCGCGCGCCTCGCGCGCGACCCCGAGATCCCCGGCGAGCTCGGCTACCGCTGGAAGTCGCTGCTGACCGCGATGACGACGCGAGACCCGGCGCAGCGGCCGAGCGCGGCGGCCGTGCTCGAGCGGCTCTCCGCGCCGGAGGCGAGCGCCGACGCGACGGCAGCGACGACCGCTGCCGCGGCTGCCGCGCTCGGCGCGTCGGGCGCGATCGCAGCCGGGGCGACCGCCGCCTCGAGCGCCGCAGCTGCCGATGCGACGCAGCGCTTGACCGCGGAGGCGGCCGTGACGACCGCCCGCACCGCGGTGGCCCCGCCGCGACGACGCAGGCGCAAGCGCGGGCTCGTGCTCGCCGCGGGCCTCGTGGCCGCCGGAGCGCTCGTGGCGATCCCGGTGCTCTCGCAGCAGCCGAGCTCGACGGCGAAGTCCCCTGTCGAGATCGAGCTCGCCGACCTCCCCGGGCTCGTGCCCGATCCCGGCGTCGCCGAGCCCGCGCTCACCGAGCCCGAGCAGGTCGCGGAGCCTGCCCAGGAGCCGGTTGCGGAGCCGGAGCCGGCGGTCGTCGTGACGCCCGTGGACGATGCCCCCGGCAACGGCAACGGCAACGGCAACGGCAACGGCAATGGCAATGGCAATGGCAATGGCAATGGCAATGGGAACGCCGGCAACGGCAACGGCAACGGCAACCCCGGCAACGGCAACAGCGGCAACGGGAACGGGAACGGCAGCGGCGGCAACGGCAGCAGCGGCAACGGCAACGGCAACGGCAACGGCAACCGGCCGTAGCGCCGCGCCCGTCCGCGAGGTCGCGAGGAGCGGAGCGGACGCCCGGGCGCGCGTCAGGCCGTGTGCGCCAGGATCGCCGACGCGACCGCTCGAGGCGCGGTGTGCTGCACGGCATGCGGATGCCCGGGCACGTGCACGAGCCTGGCTCGCGGCGCGCGATCGCGCAGCTCGCGGCTCCAGCGCAGCCCCGCGATCGGGTCGCGCTCGCCTCGCACGACGAGCAGCGGCACCTCGAGCCGCTCGACCGCCCGCTCGAGCGGGTAGCCGATCATGTGCCGCAGCTGCACGAGGTACCACGCGGGCCCCGCGCGCACGTAGTCGCTCAGGATGACGGCGTTGCCGCTCGGCGGCTCGCGGAGCCCGTCGACGAGCAGCGCCCTCGCCTGCGCGGTCGGCGTGCGGTGCCGGTGATCGGCGACGGGGCCGATCGCCACGACGAGCGAGACGAGCTCGGGCCGCTGCAGCGCGAGCTCGACGACCCACTGCGCGCCCATCGAGTGGCCGACGAGCACGATCGGGCCGGTGCCGAGCGAGTCGAGCGCCTCGCCGAGCGCTCCGGCCATCGTCGGCACGTCGACGTCGCGATCGGGCTTCGGCATCCCGCCGAAGCCGGGCAGGTCGACCGACACGACGCGCGCGCGAGCGGCGAGCACGCCGTGCAGCCGCGCGAAGTAGCGCCGCGAGACGCCGATGCCGTGCACGAGCACGACCGTCGGCAGCGTCCGGTCGGGTGCCCACGCATCCGCCGTCAGCCGGAACGCGAGGTCGCCGACGTCGACGCGGTGCGCGCGCCGGCGCCTCACGCGGCGTCCGGGCCGGGCAGGTCGAGCGTCATCCCGAGCGGGTCGCCGGTCGCGGCGGCGAAGCCGAGCTCCTCGTAGACCGACACCGCCTCGGGGCTCGAGAACAGGCCGACGACCGCCTCGGCCGGCGCCTCGGCGCGCACGTGGTCGAGCAGCCGCTCGACGATCCGCGTGCCGATGCCCTGCTCCGACGCATCCGGATCGACCATGACGTCCTGCACGTACCAGTAGCGCACGCCGTCGCCCACGAGCCGGCCGACGCCGACCGGGCGGTCGCCGTCGCGCACGACGACGCCGTGGAGCGAGCGCTCGAGCGAGCGGTCGATCGTCGCCCAGTCGAAGTGGTCGAGCCAGCCGACCGCCTCGGCGACCGCGCGCTGCTCCGCCGCGGTCGGGATGCGGTCCTCGAACGTGATCATGCCGCGACCCTAGGCCACTCAGCCTGAGTCCAGGCCGCGTCCAGGGCCCGATGCGAGCGTGAGGGCATGACCGATCACACCGATGAGCTCAAGACCATCACCGACATCATGCGCTCGACGAAGGTCGCGTCGCTCGCGTACGTCTCGCAGCAGGGCGACCTCGTCTCCGTGCCGATGGGCACGCAGGACTTCGAGCACCCGCACACGGTCTGGTTCCTGACCGAGCGCTCGACCGAGAAGGTCGCCGCGATCGCCGCCGACCCGCGCGTCAACGTGCACTACGCGGGCAAGGGCGGCTGGGTGTCGCTCGCCGGCACGGCGCGCTTCGTCGACGACCGCGAGAAGCTGCGCCAGCTGTGGGATGCGTCGGCGGATGCGTTCATGAGCGGGAAGCCGGAGGACCCCGACAACGGCCTGCTCGAGATCACGGCGTCGAGCGCCGAGTACTGGGACTCCCCCGGCGCGGTCGCCGTCGCGGTGCAGCTCGTGAAGGGCATCGTGAGCGACGAGCAGCCCGACATGGGCGAGTCCGGCGTCGTGCGCCTCTGAGCCCGCCCCTGCTCATCGAGGAGGCCCGGAGGGCCGCATCGAGGTGATCGCTGGTCTCGATGCGCCGGCTGCGCCGGCTACTCGACCAACGGGTGGTGCGCGCGCTGCGCCGGCTGCTCGACCAACGGGGTGGCGTCGGCGAGCTCCGGCGGCCAGACGACCGCGAAGCGCTCGAAGACGATCTCGTCGTCCTCCGACCACGTCGCGCCGCGCGCGGCGGCGGTGCGCGTCCAGTATCGGCGGTGCTCGCGCTGCCACGACTCGAGCGAGCGGTCGTCCTCACCCTCGTCGGCCGCGAAGGCGGCGTCGGCGCTGCCGAACGGCCCGATGCGCAGCTCGACGCTCCGGAGAATCGCGCGTGGCCGGCCGGCACCGTCGCACGCGATCCAGTGGGAGCCGACGCGCGGCAGCTGCTCCCCCGCCGCGACGAACTCAGCGACGAGCTCGGAGGTCGCGCGCTTGCCGCCCTCGAGCACGAGCGCGAGGAGCGCGTCGGCGAGCTCGGCCGAGTCGCCGAAGCCCTCCACGGTGTGATCGGGCGTGCCCGCGACCGCCTCGGGGTACGCGTCGGCGTAGGCGGCCCACATCGCCGCGGCGGCGTCTCGGTCGGGGGCGGCGGCGGGCACCCGGGCGCTCTCGGCGGTCATGCGCTCCATCGTGCCAGACGAGAGCGCATACGATGCCCGCGTGCCGACCGATGCCGACCTCGCCGCCGTGGAGCGCGCTCGCGCGCTGCTGGGCGCGATGGCCGAGCGGCTCGCCGAGGCCGGCGCTCGAGACGAGGCGCTCGCGAAGCACGTCGAGCCGAAGCCGCTGCTCGGCATCCCGCGGCGGCCCACGATGCGCTCGCTCGGCCGCGCGTGGCGGCTCGGCGCGCTGCTCGTCGAGCGCGACGGCTCGGCGTGGCAGACCGGCATCTCGACGCGCGTGGCCGAGCCCGGCCGCCCGCAGTTCCACTCCGCCTCCGTCGAGCAGCGCCGCGCCTACCGCGCGGCCGCGCTCCAGGGCCGCTTCCCGATGGGCGAGACGGTGAACCACGGCGTCCGCCGCATCCCGATCGACGAGTCGCTCATCGGGGACCCCGGACCGCTCTTCGTCGAGGACGGCGAGGCGCTCGTGCGCTGGGGCGCCGACGCGCCCGTGCCGCTCGAGCGCTACCTCGACGACCTCGCCGACCTGCTGCTGCACCCGCCGCAGGGCGCGTAGCGGCTAGCGTCGGAGGCATGCAGCCCAGCGATGCCTACTTCGTCGCGCTCGGCGACGGCCGCTACCGACCCACCGAGCACGCGGTCGGCGCGTGGCAGGAGGGCGAGATCCACTTCGCGCCGCTCGCAGGCCTCCTCACCCACGCGGTCGAGCGCCACCGCGCCGACGTCGGGGCCGCGCCGTTGCGGCTCGGCCGCATCGCCTTCGACATCCTGGGCTTCCTCGCGCTCGAGGACGTCGCGGTGCGGGTCGAGACCCGCCGCCCGGGCCGCACGATCGAGCTCACCGAGGCCACCGCATCCATCGCCGGTCGCGACGTCGCGATCGCCCGCGCGTGGCACAGCGTCGAGGTCGACACGCGCGCGGTCGCGGGCGGCGAGGCCGAGCCGCTCCCCTCGCCCGAGGCGATGCGCCCGTCGGCGTTCGCGGCCGAGTGGGGCGGCGGCTACGTGCGCTCGGTCGAGCTGCGCGTCGCGGGCGACGGCGCGCCCGGCCGCAACCGCGCGTGGAAGCGCACGACGCATCCGCTCGTCGAGGGCGAGGAGGCGAGCGCCCTCGCGCGCTGGATCGGGCTCGTCGACGGCGCGAACGGCATCGCGGTGCGCGAGCGGCCCGACGCGTGGATGTTCCCCAACCTCGACCTGACGATCCACCTCCACCGCGAGCCGGAGGGCCCGTGGGTCGGCTTCGACACACGCGTCGCCTTCGGCCCGACCGGTCAGGGCGAGACGCACACCGCGCTGCACGACGAGCGCGGGCACGTCGGCCATGCGTCGCAGACGCTCACCGTGCGGCCGACCCCGACGCGCTGACGGATGCGCGGGGCACGTCGCGCGCGGCGGTAGGTTTGCACCCTACGCACGACGAGACCCGCGAGGAGACCGACCGACGATGGACCTGACGCCGCTGCAAGCCGTCCTCGACAGCCTGAGCGGCATCATCTGGGGGCCGTTCCTGCTCATCCCGCTGCTCGTCGGCACCGGCCTCTACCTCACGATCCGGCTCGGCGGGCTGCAGTTCCTCAAGCTCGGCGCGGGCCTGCGCCTCGGGCTCCTGCGCCGCAAGGACGACGGCGCCGAGGGCGACATCTCGCAGTTCCAGGCGCTCACGACCGCGCTCGCCGCGACCGTCGGCACCGGCAACATCGTCGGCGTCGCGACCGCGATCGGCATCGGCGGCCCCGGCGCCCTCTTCTGGATGTGGGTCACGGGCCTCGTCGGCATGGCCTCGAAGTACACCGAGGCCTACCTCGCGGTGCGCTTCCGCACGACCGACGAGGCGGGCGAGAAGTCGGGCGGCCCGCAGCACTACCTGCGGCGCGGCATCCCCGGCCCGCTCGGCCGCGTGCTCGCCGTCTCGTTCGCGATCTTCACCGTCGTCGCGTGCTTCGGCATCGGCAACATGACGCAGGGCAACTCGATCGCCTCGAACGTCGAGTTCAGCTGGGGCGTCCCGACGTGGGCGACGGGCATCGTGCTCGCGGCGCTCACGCTCGTCGTGCTCGTCGGCGGCATCAAGTCGATCGGCCGCGTCACGGCCGGCTTCGTGCCGGTCATGATCGTCTTCTACGTGCTCGGCGGCCTCTGGATCCTGGGCGCGAACGTCACGGCGCTGCCCGCCGCGCTCGCGCAGGTGTTCACGGATGCGTTCACCGGCACGGCCGCGATCGGCGGCTTCGCGGGCTCGGCGCTCATCATCGCGGTGCAGATGGGCGTCGCGCGCGGCCTGTTCTCGAACGAGTCGGGCCTCGGCTCGGCCGCGATCGCCGCCGCCGCGGCCCGCACGACGCACCCCGTGCGGCAGGGCCTCGTCTCGATGACGCAGACCTTCATCGACACGCTCATCGTCGTGAGCATCACGGGGCTCACGATCGTCGTGACCGGCGTGTGGGACGACGTCGACGAGGCGGGCGAGCAGATCAGCGCCGCGCTCATGACCGGCGAGGCGTTCTCGACCGGCCTCCCGGGCGACTGGGGCCACTGGGTCGTGACGATCGGGCTCGTGATGTTCGCCTATTCGACGATCCTCGGCTGGTCGTACTACGGCGAGCGCAACGTCGAGCGGCTCTTCGGCCGCCGGCTCGTCATGCCCTTCCGCGTGCTGTTCTCGCTCGTCGTCTTCGTCGGCTGCACGACCGAGCTCTCGCTCGTGTGGACCTTCTCCGACATCGCGAACGGCCTCATGGCGCTGCCCAACCTCATCGGCCTGCTCATCCTCTCGGGGCTCGTCGCGCGCGAGACTCGCCACTACTTGCGGCACGACCCGCGGCTCGAGGCGTCGAAGGACGAGATCGAGGCGTTCATGGCCGATCAGCCGGGCTGGGCCGACTGGAAGGCGGGCGACGAGATCGGCACCTCGCGCATCGACCTGCGCCGCGCGCCCCGCTGACGCGCGGCGGCGTCAGGGCTGCGCGCAGCGCGCGACGACCCACGCGAGCAGCGCGTCGCGCTGCGCGTCGGGGCTCGGCAGCAGCAGCTCGGCCGGCGCGCCGCCGATGCTCACCCGGACGCGGAAGATCGTGCCCTGCTTGTCCTCCGCGATCGCGTGCGCGTCGCAGCGCCCGGGCGTGAGCGGCACCTCGACGACCGACGCCCCGCCGCCCGGCTCGAGCGCGATGCCGACGGGGAGCGACTCGATGCGGTTCCCGGATGCGTCGACGGGCGCGAGCAGGACCGTCGGGCCGACCTCGACGACGGTGCCGCCCGCGGCGCCCTCCCCCGCCACGGGGTCGAGCTCGAGCCGCACGGTGGCCGGGCCCGACCCATCCGCCGGGATCACCGGATCGAGCCAGCGCACGCTCGCGACCTCGCGCTCGAACGCGCGCAGCGCGCACGCGGCGTCGTCGATCGACTCGAGCTGGCCGAGCGGGTCGCCGGGCGCGCCCTCGACCGCCCGGCCGTCGGCGAGCTCGAGCATCGCGCGGTGCTCGAGCGGCCCCTCGTCGCACGTCGGCTCGGGCAGCTGCAGCCGCAGGTTGCGCGAGGCGCCGGGCGGCACCGCGTCGCTCTCGGCGCGCTCCATCGGCGCGCTCCACCGGCTCGACTCGTAGACGGCGCGCGCGACCTCGAGCGCGGCCTCCCCCTCGTTCGTCACGCGCAGCTCGATGTGGCCGCTCGCGACGTCGCCGCGCAGCTGCACGACCTCGAGCACGACGCTCGCGTCGGCCGCCGGCACCGGGCTCGGCGCCGGCCCCGGCGTGCCCGCGCAGCCCGCGACCGCGACCAGCGCGACGAGGCCCGCGACCGCCGCTGCGCCTCGCCGCTCGAGCATGGCGCTCATCCTGCCACTGCGCGAGGATGGCGGCATGAGCGCGCCGTGGGACCCGGAGGACCTCGCCGCGATCGGCATGACCGAGGAGCTGCACCTCTCCTCCCGGCGCGCCGACGGCAGCCTGAGCCCCGCGATCACGATCTGGGCGGTCGCGATCGGCGGCGAGGTGGTCGTGCGCTCCGCCTACGGCGCGCAGAACGGCTGGTACCGCCGGGCGCTCGAGCGCGGCGCGGGCCGCATCCGCTGCGGCGACGTGGAGCAGGACGTCGAGATCGACGACGGCTCGGGCCTCGACCAGCGCGCGATCGACGACGAGTACCGGCGCAAGTACGCGCGCTTCGAGCCGCCGATCGTCGCGACGGTCGTGGGGCACGCGCACACCCTGCGGCTGCGGCCCGCCTGAGCCGCGGGCGGGCTACTCGGCGAGCGCCGCCTCGATCGCGGCCTCGAGGTCGCCGTAGTCGCGCAGCTGCAGCTGCTCGCCGTCGACGTAGAAGGTGGGCGTCGACGGCACGCCGAGCGCGATGCCGGCGTTCGCGTCGAGCGCGACGCGGTCGAGCGTCGCGTCGGCCGCGACCGCCTCGTCGAACGCCTCGAGGTCGAGTCCGAGCTCCTCCGCGTAGCCGCGGAACGTCGCCTCAGCGCCGTCGGCGCCCGCCCACTCCGACTGGCGCTCGAACAGCAGCGCGTGCATCTCGGCGAACGCGCCCTGCTGCGCGGCCGCCTCGGCGGCGACGGCCGCTGGGATCGCGTTCGGGTGGCTCGGGAGCGGGAAGTAGCGCACCGCGAACGTCACCTCGTCGCCGTGGCGCTCGACGAGGTCGTCGACGATCGGCGCGAACTGCCCGCACGCGGGGCACTCGTAGTCGAAGAACTCGACCACGACCGGCGCGCCCTCGCCCGCGTCCGAGAGCAGGTGGGTCGAGTCGTCGACGAGCTCGGCGGATGCGGCGCTCGAGCCGGGCGCGGGCGCGGGCGCGGCGGTCGGCGACTCCCACGGCCGCACGACGAGCAGGGCGACGCCGACGATGAGCACGAGGGCCCCGACGACGGCGGCGATGGAGACGGCGGCGCTTCTGGGCATGGGGTCCAGGCTACCGGCCGGGCTCGGCCCTCCCCCGCGTCGGCGTGCGGCGCTAGCGTGCCCGCATGGAGCTCGAGTTCTCGGCGACCGCGATCGAGTGGCGCGGTCCCGCGCCCTTCGTCTTCGTGCCCGTCCCGCCCGACGAGTCGGAGCTCATCCACGACAGCGCGCGCGAGCTCACCTACGGCTGGGGCGCGATCCCGGTCGAGGCCACGGTCGGCGGCACGACGTTCACGACCTCGCTCTTCCCGCGCGAGGGCCGCTACCTGCTGCCGCTCAAGGTCGCCGTGCAGCGGGCCGAGGGCGTCGGGCTCGGCGACGAGGTGGCGGTGCGGATGCGCTTGGGCCGCTAGGCGGGCGCGAAGCGGTCGGCGGGCCGGCGGTCAGCGGCCCGGAGTAGCATCGCCGCGATCGAGGGGGCGCCATGGGAATCGACGGACGGGGCTTCGCGGAGCGGGTCGGCGCGCTCGGCGCGACGACGGTCCGCCGCGCCGAGCGCGGCATCCACCGGCTCGCGCGGCCGGCGACCTTCGCGCTCGCGCCGCTGCTGCTGCGGCAGGCCAAGCAGCTGCAGTCGGCGCTCGTGTGGCTGCCGGAGCCGCAGGGCCGGCGCTGGGGCACGGTCGGCGAGGCGCGCGGCGGCGAGCCGCTGCGGCTGCTGCTCGTCGGCGACTCGACCGCGACCGGCGTCGGCGCCGGCCGGCTCGAGGACGCGCTCGCCGTGCGGCTCGCCGAGCAGCTCGCGGCACTCGCCGACCGCAGCGTCGAGTGGCGCATCGAGGGGCAGGAGGGCTCGACCTCCGCCGCGGTGCTCGAGCGGCACCTCGCCGTGCTCGACCGGCAGGCGCATGAGCCGTGGGACGTCATCCTCGTGCTCGTCGGCGCGAACGACGCGCTCCAGCTCGTGAGCCGTCGCGCCTTCACCGCGACCGTGCGCACGCTCCTCGAGGGGCTCCGCCGCCACCTCCGGCCCGGCGGGCTCATCGGCGTCGCCGGCGCCCCGCAGATCGACACCTTCGCGTGGCTCCCGCAGCCGATCCGCTCGCTGCTCGGCGGGCACGCGCGCAGCCTCGACGACGCGCTGCAGCGCCTCGCCGCCGCGGCGCCCGACGTCGTGCACCTCCCCACGCCCGCGATCCTCGAGCCGCAGTGGCACGCATCCGACGGCTTCCATCCCTCCGGGGCGGGCTACGCGCTGTGGGCGGGCCTCATCGCGCCGGGGCTACACGAGGCGCTCGGGGCGCGCTCGCCGTCGCCGCTCGCGGGCCGCCGCGGCATCGTGCCGCCCTACCTGCTCGAGCGCCTCGCGGCGGCCGACCTCCCCGCGGCGCGCGTCGCCGCGCAGACGCTCGGCGTCGACCGCGAGGTGCGCGTCGAGCGCGCCGTCGGTCCCCGGCGGCGGGGGCTCGGCGCTCCCGCGCCGGCGCGCGTCCCGGGCGAGCCCTCCCCCGACCGCATCATCAGCGACGCGCGCGGCACGACGACGCTGCCGGGCGACGAGGTGCGCACGGAGGGCGCGCCGCCGACGGGCGACGCGGCCGCCGACGAGGCCTACGACGGCCTCGGGGCGTCGTGGCGCTTGCTGCTCGAGGCCTTCGGCCGCGACTCGCTCGACGGGCGCGGCATGCCGCTGCGCGCGACCGTGCACTACGGCGAGCGCTACGACAACGCGTTCTGGGACGGCGAGCGCATGGTCTTCGGCGACGGCGACGGCGAGGTGTTCGCGGGCTTCACCGGCGCGATCGACGTCATCGGGCACGAGCTCGGGCACGGCGTCATCGCGGCGACCGCCGACCTCGTCTACCGCGACCAGCCGGGGGCGCTCAACGAGTCGATCGCCGACGTGCTCGGCTCGCTCGTCAAGCAGCACTCGCTCGGCCAGGACGCCGACGAGGCCGATTGGCTCATCGGCGCGGGCGTCTTCACCGACCGCGTGCAGGGCGTCGCGCTGCGCTCGATGGCGGCGCCCGGCACGGCCTTCGACGACCCCGTGCTCGGCGAGGACCCGCAGCCGGGTCACATGCGCGACTTCGTCGTCACGCGCGACGACCTCGGCGGGGTGCACATCAACTCCGGCATCCCCAACCGCGCCTTCCACCTCGTCGCGACGACGATCGGCGGACCGGCGTGGGAGGCGCCGGGGCAGATCTGGTTCGACGCCCTCACCGGCGGCCTCGACCGCGAGGCCGACTTCGCCGCCTTCGCGCGCGCGACGGAAGCGGCTGCCGAGGCGAGGTTCGGTGCGGATGCGCGCGAGACCGAGGCGGTGCGCTCGGCGTGGCGCGCGGTCGGCGTGACGGGCGACGCGGAGCCGGGCGCCCCCGTCGAGGACGCCGTGCGCGTCGCCCGCACGGGCGGCATGCTCGGCCGCACGCGCGCGGCGACGCTCGAGCTCGAGATCATCCCGGGCGACGACCGCGAGCGGCTCGACACGCTCGTCGCCTCGGGCGTGCTCGCCGAGCTCGACGGGCGAGTGCTGCCCGACGCGCCGCTGTGGCGCGTGACGATCGAGACGCGCTGCGACGTCACCGTCGCCGAGCCGCTGCTGCCCGACGAGGTGCTCGCGCTCTTCCGCCGGCTGCTCGAGCTCGACGAGCGCTGACGTCAGCCGCGCGACGCGCGCTTCGCGGCCTCGACGACCTCGAGCATGTAGGGCGCGACGACCTCCCGGCTCACGCGGCAGTCGGCGAGGAAGACGCCGTCGGCACCGCTCGCGAGCCACGCCTCGAGGTGGCGGAGGTCGTCGAGCGACTCGATGACCGCGCCCTCGGCGCCGAAGCCGCGCGCGACCGCGGCGAAGTCGACCTGCTCGATGAGCATGGGCTCCTCGGCGACGCCGCGCACCGCGTACTGGTGGATCTCGGCGCCGTAGGCGGCGTCGTTCACCAGCACGATCACGCCGTGGCGCACCGAGCGCACGACCGAGTCGAGGTCGGCGATCCCCATGAGCGCGCCGCCGTCGCCCGAGACGAGCACGATCGTCGACTCGGGCCGCGCGACGCCCGCGCCGACCGCGCTCGGGAAGCCGAGGCCGATCGTCTGGAACGCGGTGCCGACGAGCAGCAGCCGCTCGGGGTCGGCGACCGAGAGGTGGGTGGGCGCCCAGCCGATGAAGTGGCCGCCGTCCGAGACGATCACGCGGTCCTCGGGCAGGATGCGCTCGAGCGCGTGGAAGAGGCTGCGCGGGTCGAGCCGGCCGTCGGGCGCGATCGCGTCGCCGGGCTCCCGGTCCCGCTGCGCGCCCGTGACGTCGCCGAAGCCGGCCTCCGTCCAGCCCGCGTCGCCGTGCGCATCCGCGCCCTCCGTGCCGACGAGCGCGACGAGCGCGTCGGCGACGAGCCGCGCGTCGCCGCGCACGTGCTCGTCGACGCGCGGGTTCGTCGGGCCCTCGAGCACGTCGACCTGCACGATGCGCGCGTCGGGCGCGAAGGCGTCGCCGAAGCGCGTCTGGAACTGGTTGAGGCTCGCTCCCACGACGAGCACGACGTCGGCGCGCTCGATCGCCGCGGCCGCGCGCTCGGACGCGAAGCCGCCCGAGATGCCGAGGTGCCGGTGGTCGTCGGCGAAGATGCCGCTGCCGAGCACGCTCGAGGCGGTGCGGGCGCCGAGCGCCGCGGCGAGGGCGCGCAGCGGCTCGGCTGCGCCGGCGAGGTGGGCGCCGCGGCCCGCGAGCACGAGCGGCCGCCGCGCCTCGAGCAGCTGCTCGGCGACGCCCGCGAGCTGCTCGGCGTCGATCGAGAGGAAGGGCTCGGCTACGGCATCGGCGGCGGGCTCGAGCGCTGCCTCCTCGACCTCGAGGTGCGCGATGTCGTACGGGATGGCGAGCACGACCGGGCGCCGCTCGACGAGCGCGGTCTCGACCGCCCGGCGCGCGGCACCGGCGGCGTCGGCGCGCGTCGCGACGATCGTCGGCGCGCCGACCGCGGTCGCGACCGCGCGCTGGTCGATGTCCCACGGCCGCGGCCCGGCCGTCGGCTGGTCGCCCACGACGAGCACGAGCGGCACGCGCGCGATCGCCGCCTCGGCGAGCGGCGTGATGGCGTTCGTGTAGCCGGGGCCGTAGGTCGTCGTCGCGATCGCGAGCGCGCCGCTCGCCCGGTGGTGCGCGTCGGCCGCGGCCACGGTCGCCGCCTCGTGGCGCACGGTCGTGACGGCCATCGCGCCGCGGCGCACGACGGCGTCGAGGAACCAGGCGTTGCCGTTGCCCATGAGCGCGAACACGACGGATGCGTGGCGCTCGAGCTCGGCGGCGATGGCGGCGGAGACGGTGGTCACCGCGGTCGCGGCGCGGTCGGCGGTCGAGGGGGCGGTGTCGGGCACGGTGCACTCCAGGGGGTCCGGAGGCTCTCGCGGCACGCACGGAGCCTCGAGTCGAGGATCCATGTGTGTCGCGCGCGGAGCGCGTGGTCGCCTTTGTCGTGACCGGCGCCGGGGCGCCTGACGAGTCGATGCTAGCCGAGTCCCCGACACGCGCTCGCGGGCGCGGCCGAGCGCGAGGCCCGTGGTTGCATGGCTGGCATGCCGCAGCTGCCCCGAGCCCTCCGCGCGGGGTTCGCGGTCTCCGGCACGGCGCTCGCGATCAACCTCGTGGCGGCGCTGCTGCTCGACCTCGAGGTCGGCGAGCCGGCGCTGCTGACGCTCGCTCGCGACCTGACCATGTGGCTGCTCGCGCTGCCGATCGCGGTCGCGCTGCTCGTGCTCGGCGCGTGGCGGAGCGCTCCCGGCGCCTGCCACGTCGCGGCCGTGCTGCTGTGCTGGCTCGGCGACGGGCTCGGCTCCGTCACCGGTGAGACGGTCGTGCTGCTCGGCATGTTCCTGCTCGCCGCCGTCGCCTTCCTCGCGGCCCTGTGGCCCTCGCGCCGACGCTCGCTCGCGTGGGGCTGGGCGGCGATCGGCTACGGCCTCGTCGGCGCGATCTCCGGCGGCGTCATCGCGCTCGGCGCCGGCCCGCTCGCGGTCCCGGTGCTGCTCTACGCGCTCCTCATCGCCGCCGTCGCCGCCTTCGCGGCGATCGACACCGCGGGCCTGCTCGGCGGCCTGCTGCTGCTCTCGAGCGTGCTCGTGCTCGGCATCGGCCTCTTCCTCATCGAGATCCCGGATGCGCTCCGCGCCTTCGCGGTGCTCGTCATGTACGTGCTCGGCCAGGCCCTGCTCGCCGTGAGCCTGCAGCAGCGGCTCGGCCTGGGCCGGGCGGTCGCGGCGCCCGACCGCGCCTGACGCTCAGCGGCCCTCGGCCCAGAGCCGCTGCATCGCCTCGAGCACCGTCAGCACCGCCGGCACCCGCTCGGCGCCGTGCCGGTGCCGCAGCGACACCGTGCGGCCCGAGCCGTCGGAGAGCGGCGCGACGACCACGTCGTCGCGAGTGAGCACGCGCAGCGCCATGTCGGGCAGCAGGGTGACGGAGCCCGTCGCGGCGACGAACGACTGCGCGGCGACGAAGTCGTCGGTCTCGAAGTGGATGCGCGGGGCGAAGCCCGCCTCGGTCGCGAGCGCCTCGAGGTGGGAGCGGCACCGCTCGCAGCCGCCGACCCACTCGGCGCCGGCGAGCGACGCGATGTCGACCGGGGCGCCGCTCGCGAGCTCGTGCGATGCGGGCAGCACGATGCGCGAGGGATCGGGCCCGAGCTCGATGCGCGCGAGCTGCACGTCGTCGTGGAGCTCGTCGTACTCGAAGGCGACCGCGACGTCGGCGTCGCCTGCGAGCACCGCGTCGATCGCCTCGGGCGGCTCGAGCTCGATGACGCGCGCGGTGAGCCCCGGCACGGCGAGCCGCGCTGCGGCGATCGAGCGCGGCACGAAGTCGGCGAGCGCGGAGGGGAACGCCGCGATCGTGACGCTCCCGGCGCCCTCGGCGAGCGACGCGAGCTCGGCCTCGGCCGAGCCGAGCAGCCCGGCGATGCCGTCGGCGTGGCGCAGCAGCCGCTCCCCCGCCTCGGTGAGCGTCACCCCGGTCGAGGAGCGCAGGAGCAGCGCTTGGCCGACCTCCTCCTCGAGCAGCCGGATGTGCTGGCTCACGGCAGGCTGCGTCCACCCGAGCACCCTGGCGCCGCCGGAGACGGACCCCTCGCGCGCGACGGTGCGGAAGATCAGGATGCGTCGCGGATCGAGCTGCATGGCTCCAGCATGCCGCACGCTCCCGCCCACGGGGCTCACAGCGCGCGTGGCTAGGCTCGCGGGCATGAGCGAGCAGATCGAGATCGTCGACAACCCCGCGGCGCAGCGCTTCGAGGCGCGCGTCGACGGCGCGCTCGCCGGCATCGCCGACTACCGCGACGCCGACGACGTGCGCGCCTTCCCGCACACCGAGGTCGACCCGTCCTTCGGCGGGCGCGGCATCGGCTCCCGGCTCGTCGACGAGGCGCTCCGCGCGACGATCGCCGAGGGCAAGCGCATCCGGCCGCAGTGCTCGTTCGTCGTCGCGCGCGCGGCGCTCGACGAGTTCGCCGCGCACCGCGCGTAGCCGCTAGCCCTCGCCGAACCCGCTCTCGGCGAGCTCGCGGATCGCCGCGATCGCCTCGTCGGCCTGCGGTCCCGTCGCCTCGAAGCGCGCGGTCGCACCGCGGTCGAGGCCGAGCGCGAGCACGCGCAGCAGGCTCGAAGCGTCGACGCCGTTCACCGTCACCTCCGCCTCGAAGCCGCTCGCGGCGCGCACGAGCAGCGCCGCGGGCCTCGCGTGCAGCCCGTGCTCGTTCTCGAGCTCGAGCTCGAGCACCGCCGCGCCGTCCTCCGGCTCGACGACCGCGCCCTCGCCGGCGGTCGGCTCCGGTCGCGCCGCCCCCTGCAGCCCCGACTCGGCGGCCGCCACGACCTGCTCGAGGCCCGCGCCGCCCTCGGCGGCGACGGCGGCGGCGACCGCGCCCTCGACGAGGGGCGCGTCGGCGATGCGGATGCGCTCGGGCGCCTCGGCGAAGTCGAGGGCGGTCTGGGCGGTCAGCACCGCCGAGCCGAGGTCGCACAGCACGACGACGCCGTCGCCCGAGTCGGCCTCGGCGATCGCGGCCTGCACGCGGTCGAAGCTCGTGCCGAGGCCGCCGTCGTCGGTGCCGCCGGCCGCGACGATCGCGACGCTCGGCGCCATCTGGGCCGCGAGCTCGACGACCCCCTCGGCGATGCGAACCGAGTGCGAGACGATCGCGAGCCCGACGGTCACGTCGTCTCCGCCGCCGCGGCGAGGATGAGCGCGGTCGACTCCGCGCCCGGGTCGCGGTGGCCCACGGCCCGCTCGCCGAGGTAGGAGGCCCGGCCCTTGTGGGCGACGAGCGGCTCCGTCGCGACCGCGCCCTCCGCGGCGGCCGCCGCCGCAGCGGCGAGCGCCGCGCGCACGTCGTCGCCGGCCGCCGACGCCGCCTCGACCGCCGGCGTCCACGCATCCACCATCGTCTTGTCGCCCGACTCCGCCTTGCCGCGCGCGACGATGCCGTCGCGCGCCGCCGTGAGCACCTCGACGAGCGCGGGCGCGTCGAGCTCGTCGCGATCGCCAGCCGCCATCGACGCCTTGAGGAACGCCGTGCCGTAGAGCGGCCCCGCCGCGCCGCCGACGGTCGAGATGAGCGTCGTCGCGACGAGCCGGAGCACAGCGGCGGGCGTCGCGCCGTCGTCGAGCGCGTCGAGCTTGCCGAGCACCGCCTGGAAGCCGCGGTCGAGGTTCTCGCCGTGGTCGGCGTCGCCGATCGCGCGGTCGAGCGCGGTGAGCTCGGCCTTGCGGCGCGAGACCTCGGCCGCGACCGCCTCGACCCAGCGCCGCGTCCACGCGCCGTCGAGCGTCACCGGCCCCACCGGAGCGCCGCCGTCTGCACCGGGGCGTCGTAGAGCTCGAGCAGGTCGTCGTCGACCTGCAGGAGCGTGATCGAGACGCCTTGCATCTCGAGGCTCGTGACGTACGAGCCGACGAGCGAGCGGGCGAGCACGATGCCGCGGTCGGCGAGCACCTCGGCCGCGCGGCGGAACACGATGTAGAGCTCGGACTGCGGGGTGCCGCCCATGCCGTTGACGAGCAGCACGACGCGATCGCCCTGCTGGAACGGCAGGTCCTCGAGGATCGGCTCGATCAGCCGGTCGACGATGCGATCGGCGGGTTCGAGCGCGATGCGCTCCCGCCCGGGCTCGCCGTGGATGCCGATGCCGATCTCGACCTCGTCCTCCCCGAGCTCGAAGCTCGGCTCGCCCGCGTGCGGCACCGTGCACGGCGCGAGCGCCATGCCCATCGAGCGCACCCGGCTGTTGACGGTGCGCGCGACCTCGGCGACCTGATCGAGGCTGTCGCCGCGCTCGGCCGCGGCGCCCGCGAGCTTCTCGACGAGCATCGTGCCGGCGACGCCGCGGCGCCCGGCAGTGTAGAGCGAGTCCTTCACCGCGACGTCGTCGTCGACGATGACCGACTGCACCTCGATGCCCTCCGCGAGCGCGAGCTCCGCGGCGGTCTCGAAGTTGAGCACGTCGCCCGTGTAGTTCTTCACGATGTGGAGCACCCCGGCGCCGGCGTTCACGTGCCGCGTCGCCTCGAGGATCGGGTCGGGCGTCGGCGAGGTGAACATCGCGCCCGGCACGGCGGCGTCGAGCATCCCGTGGCCGACGAAGCCGGCGTGCAGCGGCTCGTGGCCCGAGCCGCCGCCCGAGACGAGGCCGACCTTGCCGTTGAGCGGCGCATCGGCGCGCACGACCGCGAACGGCGGGTCGACGATGAGGCGCACGAGGTCGGGGTGCGCCGCGGCGAAGCCCGCGAGCCCCTCGTCGACCGTCTTGCCGGGATCGTTGATGAGCTTCTTCACGACGTCGGTCCTCTCCCTCGGGGTGTCGGTGGCTCACACCGTACGCCCAGGATGCTGATCCCGCGATGGATCTGAGGAAATCGCAACCGGTTCCGCAAAATCGGGCGGTGCGCGGTTAGAGTGTGGCCACCGCTCGAGGGAGCGGTACGGGCAAGGACGCCCGTGGAAGAGAAAGCAGGGACCTGTGGATCTGAACCCCGGCCTGGTATTCCTCTCTGAGCTCGTCGGCACGGCGATGCTCGTGCTGCTCGGCTGCGGGGTCGTCGCGAACGTCGTGCTCAAGGGCACGAAGGGCTTCGGCGGCGGCTTCCTCATGATCAACTTCGGCTGGGGTCTCGCGGTCTTCGCGGGCGTCATCGTGTCGATCTACTCCGGCGCCCACATCAACCCCGCCGTCACGCTCGGCCTGCTCGCGCAGGACCTCGCGACCGGCGCCGACTACGACTGGGCGCTGCTGCCGATCTACCTCGGCGCGCAGTTCCTCGGCGCGTTCCTCGGCGCGGTGCTGTGCTGGCTCGCCTACAAGCAGCACTTCGACGTCGAGGAGGACCCGGGCGCCAAGCTCGGCACCTTCTCGACCGGCCCCGCGCTGCGCTCGACCGGCTGGAACCTCATCACCGAGATCATCGGCACCTTCGTGCTCGTCTTCGTCGTCATCGCGTTCGGGGCGCAGAACGGCGACGCGGATGCGTCGGTGCCGGCCGGCCTCGCGTCGCTCGGCGCGCTCCCGGTCGCGCTCCTCGTCGTCGGCATCGGCGCGTCGCTCGGTGGCCCCACCGGCTACGCGATCAACCCGGCGCGCGACCTCGGTCCGCGCATCGCCCACGCGGTGCTGCCCATCAAGGGCAAGGGCTCGAGCGACTGGGGCTACTCGTGGATCCCGATCGTGGGCCCGATCGTCGGCGGCGTGCTCGCCGGTCTGCTCGCACCCACGATGATCGCCGGCGTCGCCGGCTTCGCCGCCTGAGCGCCGGAGGGGGACCGTCGGGTCCCCCTCCGCCGTCTCCCCCACCGCATCCGCAACCGAACCAAGGAGCACAGATGACCGACTACGTCATCGCGATCGACCAAGGCACGACCTCGACGCGAGCCATCCTCTTCGACCACGCCGGCAGCATCGTCTCGACCGGACAGCTCGAGCACGAGCAGATCTTCCCCCACGCCGGCTGGGTCGAGCACGACCCGATGGAGATCTGGAACAACACGCGCGAGGTGATCGGCCAAGCGCTCTCGAAGGCGAACGTCACCCGCCACAACGTCAAGGCGATCGGCATCACCAACCAGCGCGAGACCTCCGTGGTGTGGAACAAGACCACCGGCGAGCCCGTCTACAACGCGATCGTCTGGCAGGACACCCGCACGCAGAAGATCGTCGACCGGCTCGCCGACGGCGACACCGACCGCTACAAGAAGAAGGTCGGCCTGCCGCTCGCGACCTACTTCTCGGGGACGAAGATCGTCTGGATCCTCGAGAACGTCGAGGGCGCGCGCGAGGCCGCCGAGGCCGGCGACCTGCTCTTCGGCACGACCGACTCGTGGGTGCTGTGGAACCTCACGGGCGGCGTCAACGGCGGCGTGCACGCGACCGACGTCACGAACGCCTCCCGCACGCTCTTCATGGACCTCGAGTCGCTCGAGTGGGACGACGAGATCCTCGCCGACTTCGGCGTGCCGCGCTCGATGCTCCCCGAGATCCGGCCGTCGTCGGGCGAGTTCGGCATCGCGGCGTCGGAGTCGCTCCTGCGCGAGACGCCCATCACGGGCATCCTCGGCGACCAGCAGGCGGCGACGTTCGGCCAGGCGGCGTTCGACACCGGCGAGGCGAAGAACACCTACGGCACCGGCAACTTCCTCATCTTCAACACGGGCGAGGAGATCGTCCACTCGAAGAACGGGCTCATCACGACCGTCGGCTACAAGATCGGCGACCAGCCGACCCACTACGCGCTCGAGGGCTCGATCGCCGTCACGGGCTCGCTCATCCAGTGGCTGCGCGACAACCTCGGGATCATCCCGAACGCCCCCGCGGTCGAGGAGCTCGCGAAGAGCGTCGACGACAACGGCGGCGCCTACTTCGTGCCGGCGTTCTCGGGCCTGTTCGCGCCGTACTGGCGGTCGGATGCGCGCGGTGCGCTCGTGGGGCTCACGCGCTACGTCAACAAGGGCCACATCGCCCGAGCGGCGCTCGAGGCGACGGCGTTCCAGACCGCAGAGGTCGTCGACGCGGTCAACGCCGACTCGGGCGTCGACCTCACGGAGCTCAAGGTCGACGGCGGCATGATCGCGAACGACACGCTCATGCAGTTCCAGGCCGACCTGCTGCGCGTGCCGGTCGTGCGACCCGTCGTCGCCGAGACGACCGCGCTCGGCGCGGCCTACGCCGCGGGCCTCGCGGTCGGCTTCTGGGGCTCGCTCGACGAGCTGCGCCAGAACTGGCAGGAGGACCGGCGCTGGGAGCCGCAGATGGATCAGGAGGCGCGCGACCGCACGTACCGCAACTGGAAGAAGGCGGTGCAGAAGACGCTCGACTGGGTCGACGAGGACGTCGAGTGATCGCTGCACCTCAGGGTGCGAAGGGGGCCGCCGCGAGCGGCCCCCTTCCGCGTTCCCTCAGACCGCGCGCTGCACGGGGTCGGAGAGCCAGATGACGGCGGCCGCGATCGCGATGACCACCATCGCCGTCCGCGCGGTCGAGACGGCGATCACGACCGAGCACCACCAGTCATCCGCCTCCGAGAGCCGACCGCGCGAGGTCGGCTGCTTCGCGGAGATCGCGACGGCGAGCGCGAGCAGGTCGAGGCAGCAGAGCATCGCGACGACCGCGACCCGCACGCGCGGGCGCTCGCCCGTGCGATGCGCGCGGCCCGAGCCGTGCGGCTCGGCGACGTTCGCGACCGGGAGGAGCGCCCGCATCCACCCGTCGAGCCACCACGCGAGCAGCACGAGGCTCAGCACGAGCAGCAGCGCGGCGCTGCGACCGATCAGCTCGTCGATCGCTGTCCCCTCCTCCTGCCACGGGTTGTCGAACAGCCGTGCGCGGACGGCGGGGAGCGCGCGGGCGAAGAAGGCGGCGCCTGCCATCGCGTAGCCCGTCACGACGACGAGGATCGTGAGCGGGTGCCGCATCCGCACGAGCATCCACGCGACCACGAGCGTGCCGAAGGAGACGAAGTTGATCGCGTCGAGCGCGCCGTAGGTCGAGGCGCCGATGAGCGGCGTCGACTGCAGCAGCAGCACGGCCGCTTGCGTGCACGCGAAGAGCACGATGCAGTAGAAGGCGCCGAAGCGGTAGCTCCGCGAGGCCGGCGCGACGATCGCCGCGAGCACGAGCAGGAGCGCGCCGATGCCGCGCAGGGTGAGCGACGGGGCGAGGTCGGGCGGTCGGTGCAGCAGCAGCGTGAGGCCGTAGCACGACAGCAGCCCGGCGACGGCGAGCGCGACGAGCAGCAGCGATCGCGAGGTGCGGTCGGCCCACGCGAGCGGCCACGAGTGCCACACCTCGGCGCGCGACCACGTCGACTGGCGGTCGGCGCGCTCGATGGTCCGGCTGCTCACCTCGGCATCATGCCGCAGCGGCGGCGCGCCACGCATCGAGCGTGCGCGTCGCGGCCCCGGAGTCGATCGCGGTGCCGGCGACCTCGAGCTCCTCCCGCATGCGCTCGACGAGCGGGCGGTCCTTCTGCCGCGGATCGCCGTCGAGCCGCCACGCGACGAGCGCGGCAGCCGCGTTGAGCAGCACGATGTCGCGCACCGGCCCCGGCTCCCCCGCGAGCGTGCGGCGCAGCACGTCGGCGTTGTGCTCCGCGGAGCCGCCGCGCAGGTCGTCGAGCGACGCGCGGCGGATGCCGAGCTCGCGCGGGTCGATGTCGTGCTCGACGACGTCGCCGCGCGCGACCTCCCAGAGCTCGGAGTGGCCGGTCGTCGTGAGCTCGTCGAGGCCGTCCTCGCCGCGCACGACGAGCGCGGTCGCGCCGCGGGTCGCGAACACGCCGACGAACTGCTCGATGATGTGCTTGTCGGCGACGCCCACGAGCGAGACCTCCGGCCGCGCCGGGTTGACGAGCGGGCCGAGGTAGTTGAAGACGGTCGGCACCCCGAGCGCGGCGCGCACCGGTCCCGCGTGCCGGAACCCGGGGTGGAAGCGCGTCGCCCACGCGAACGAGATCCCGGCGCGCTCGAGGATGCGCCGCACGGCGGCGGGGTCGTCGTCGGCGGGCACGAGCCCGAGCGCCTCGAGCACGTCCGACGCGCCCGAGGACGAGGAGACGGCGCGATTGCCGTGCTTGAGCACCGGCACGCCCGAGGCGGCGACGACGATGCTCGCGGTCGTCGAGATGTTGACGGTGTGCTGGCGATCGCCGCCCGTGCCGACGATGTCGACGACCCGCGTGTCGCCGGGCAGCGGCACCGCTGCCTCGAGCACCGCGTCGCGGAAGCCGACGAGCTCCTCCGCCACGACCCCCTTCGCCCGCAGGGCGATGAGGAAGCCCGCGATCTGCGCCTCGGAGGCGCGCCCGGCGACCACCTCGGCCATCGCCCACTCGGCCTGCCGGATCGCCAGGTCGTCGCCCTCGAGCAGGGTCTCGAGCACGCATGGCCAGGTCAAGAGGCGATCCATGGCTCGAGCCTATCTTTTTGCGGTCGAGTGGCCCGTCGGGTCACTACGGCCCGTAGAACTGTCACTAGGATGGGCTTCGTGTCCACTACTGCGCTCTCCTCGTCGCCCTCAGCGCCGATGATCCGCCGGCCGAACACCGTGGCGGTCGGCACCATCGTCTGGCTGGGCAGCGAAGTCATGTTCTTCGCCGGCCTCTTCGCGATCTACTTCACGCTCCGATCCATGTCGGGCGACCTGTTCGCGACCGAGGCCGAGAAGCTCAACGTGCTCTTCGCCACGATCAACACGACGATCCTGCTGCTCTCGAGCTTCACGTGCCAGGCGGGTGCGAACGCCGCCGAGCACCACCAGGTCTTCCGCACCGGTCGAGCGCTGCAGTTCTCGAAGTGGGGCATGGTCGAGTGGTTCTACCTGACCTACGCCATGGGCGCGATCTTCATCATGCTGCAGGTCTACGAGTACGTGGTGCTCGTGCAGGAAGGCATCGCGATCCAGGCGAACTCCTACGCGTCGGCGTTCTACCTCACGACCGGCTTCCACGGCCTGCACGTGACCGCCGGGCTCTTCGCCTTCCTCTTCGTGATCGGCCGCGCCTATGCGGTCAAGCGCTTCGGGCACAAGGAGGCGACGAGCGCGCACGTCATCTCCTACTACTGGCACTTCGTCGACGTGGTCTGGATCGGCCTGTACCTCGTCATCTACTGGCTCAAGTAACGGTTGGGTGAGGACCTTGACAGCACGCAAGAAGACCGGACGCAGGCACCCGCTCGCCAGCGCCGCCCTGCTCATGATCGGGCTCGTCGTGGCCGGCGGCGCCTCAGTCGCGGTGGGCAGCGTCGCGAGTGCCGAGCCCTCCAGCGCGCCGTACGCGCAGCAGCTGACCGCCGAGGACGGCGAGCTGCTCTTCCGCGCGAACTGCGCCTCGTGCCACGGCCTCCAGGCCCAGGGCACCGAGAACGGGCCGAGCCTCATCGGCGTGGGCGCCGCCTCCGTCGACTTCCAGGTCATGACCGGCCGCATGCCGATGGCCTTCCAGGGCCCGCAGGCGGAGAAGCGCGACCCGCAGTTCACGCAGGAGCAGACCGACGCGATGTCGGCGTACATCGCCGCCCTCGCGCCCGGACCCGGCGTGCCCGACGACGAGTGGCTCGACGCCAGCCAGGTCGACGACGAGGGCATCGCCCGGGGCGGCGCGCTCTTCCGCATCAACTGCGCGATGTGCCACAACGTCGCTGGCGCCGGCGGCGCGCTCACCGAGGGCAAGTGGGCGCCGGCCCTGCGCGACATCGAGCCGGTGCACGTCTACGAGGCGATGCTCACCGGTCCGCAGAACATGCCCGTCTTCAACGACGCGAACATCAGCCCGGAGGAGAAGCGCGAGATCATCGCGTACCTCGCCTACCTGGACGAGAACCCGTCGGTCGGCGGCTTCGACCTCGGCAGCCTCGGCCCGGTGTCGGAGGGCCTGTTCATCTGGATCTTCGGCCTCGGCGGCATCGTCGCCGTCTCGGTGTGGCTCACCTCGAGACCGAACTGATCCATGGACGACAACGAGAGGAAGAGCATGTCGGCTGAAGACCAGTCGGCTCCCAGCGAGCAGAGCATCGTCGCCTACGACCGGGGCGCGGCGATCGAGCAGTCGGACGGGTTCTCGAATCCCGGGCTGCCGCCGCATCGTCCGCGCCAGACCGACCTCCACCCCGCGAAGGAGCGCCGCGCCGAGCGGCAGGTCGTCGCGTGGTTCCTGCTCTCGATGCTCGGGTCGGTGCTCGCGATCGTCGCGTACATCGCGGTGCCCATCGAGCCGGGCAACATGGGGAGCGTCCGCGCGAACAACCTCTTCCTCGGCCTCGCGATCGCGCTCGCGCTCCTCGGGGTCGGCATCGGCGGCATGCACTGGGCGCGCCAGCTCATGAGCAGCCACGAGGTCGTCGAGGAGCGCCACCTCTCGCGTGGCTCTGAGAAGAGCCGCGCCCGCGCCGTCGAGATCTTCGAGCTCGGCGACCAGGAGTCGGGCTTCTCGCGCCGCACGCTCATCCGCAACACGCTCATCGGCGCTGTCGCGATCATGCCGCTGCCCGCGATCGTGCTGTTCCGCGATCTCGCCCCCGCTGCGGACGCCGTGGACTCGATCGCGCACACGATGTGGACAGAGGGCGAGCGCCTCGCGCTCGACCCGACCGGCACCCCGATCCGAGCGGACGACGTCACGATCGGCTCAGCGTTCCACGTCATCCCGGAGTCGCTCAAGGACCTCGGCCACGACGAGGGCTATCTCGACCAGAAGGCGCTCGCGGCGGTGCTGCTCATGCGGCTCCCCGTCGACCGCCTCAAGGAGGCCCCCGGGCGTGAGGGCTGGTCGTACGACGGCATCGTCGCCTACTCCAAGATCTGCACGCACGTCGGCTGCCCCGTGGCGCTCTACGAGCAGCAGACGCACCACCTCCTGTGCCCGTGCCACCAGTCGACGTTCGACGTCACCGAGCACGCGAAGGTCGTCTTCGGGCCCGCGAAGCGGCCGCTCCCGCAGCTGCCGATCACGGTCGACGCCGAGGGCTACCTCATCGCCCAGCGCGACTTCACCGAGCCCATCGGCCCGTCGTTCTGGGAGCGACTGAACCACATCGACCCCGACCACGTGCCGGTGTCGGCCGCTGAGACGGAGACCCGCGCATGACCGCGACCACCGCGCGCCCCAGCCTGACCGCGAAGGCGTCGAACTACCTCGACGAGCGCACGAGCATGTCGACCCTCGTCGCGACGCTCGGCCGGAAGGTCTTCCCCGACCACTGGTCGTTCATGCTCGGCGAGATCATCCTGTACTCGTTCGTCGCGATCCTGCTCTCGGGCACCTTCCTGACGTTCTTCTTCGAGCCCTCGATGACCGAGGTGTTCTACGACGGCTCCTACGCGCCGCTCAAGGGCCTCGCGATGTCGGCGGCCTACGCCTCGGCGCTCGACATCTCGTTCGACATCCGCGGCGGCCTGCTCATGCGCCAGCTGCACCACTGGTCGGCGCTGCTGTTCATCGCCGCGATCGGCCTGCACATGCTCCGCGTGTTCTTCACCGGCGCGTTCCGCAAGCCCCGCGAGATCAACTGGGTCGTCGGCTTCATCCTGTTCATCCTCGCGCTCGCCGAGGGCTTCACCGGCTACTCGCTCCCCGACGACCTGCTCTCGGGCAACGGCCTCGCGATCATCAACGGCATGGTCAAGGGCATCCCGATCGTCGGCACCTGGATCTCGTACCTGCTCTTCGGAGGGGTGTTCCCGGGCGACGACATCGTGCCGAGGCTCTTCGTGCTGCACATCATGCTGCTGCCGGCGCTCGTGATCGCCTTCATCGGCATCCACCTCGTCCTGATGGTCATCAACAAGCACACGCAGTTCGCCGGCCCCGGCAAGACCAACGACAACGTCGTGGGCGCGCCGATCATGCCGCTGTTCGCGGCGAAGGCCGGGTCGTTCTTCTTCATCGTGTTCGGCGCGCTCGTCGCGATCGCCTCGACCTTCACGATCCTGCCGCTGTGGGAGTACGGGCCGTACGACCCGTCACCCGTCTCGGCAGGCACGCAGCCCGACTGGTACATCGGCTTCGCCGACGGCGCCCTGCGCCTCATGCCGGGCTGGGAGTCGGAGATCCTCGGCTGGACGGTGTCGTGGAACATCCTCATCCCGATCGCGGTGCTGGGCCTGTTCATCGTGCTCGCGATGGTCTACCCGTTCATCGAGCAGTGGATCACGGGCGACAAGCGCGAGCACCACATCGCCGAGCGTCCCCGCAACAACCCGACGCGCACGGCGATCGGCGCCGCCGGCGTCTGGTTCTACGCGATCATGTGGGCCGCGGCCTCGTCCGACCTCATCGCGACGCACTTCCGCCTCAACGTGTTCCACGTCACCTACGCGCTGCAGGCGATGCTCATCGTCGGCACGGTCATCGTGTACTGGCTCACGAAGCGCATCGCGATCGGCCTGCAGAAGAAGGATCGCGAGATCCTGCTGCACGGCTACGAGAGCGGCCGCATCGTGCGCCGGCCCGGCGGCGAGTTCGTCGAGGTGCACCAGCCCCTCGACGAGTACGAGGCGTGGAAGCTCAAGGCCTACGAGTCGTACGCGCCGGTCATGGTGCGCCCGAACGCGAAGGGCAAGATCACGCCGGCAACGCACCTCCGGGCAGCGCTCACGCGCTGGTTCTTCGAGGACCGCGTGAGCCCCGTGACGCCGCGCGAGCTCGAGGTCGCGAAGCAGCACGACGACCACTAGGTCGACGCGATCACGACGGAGGGCCCGGGATGATTCCCGGGCCCTCCGTCGTTGTCCAGGGCATGCCCCTCGAGTTCGGAGTCCACACGTTCGCCGCCGTCCCGGAGGAGGGCGGTGTGCCGCTCCCCCATTCCCGCGTCCTCCGCGACGTCGTCGCGGAGGGCATCGCCGCCGATCGCGCGGGCCTGTCGTTCTTCGGCGTCGGCGAGCACCACCGCGCCGACTTCGCGGCGAGCGCGCCCGAGATCGTGCTGGGCGCGCTCTCGAGCGTGACCGAGCGCATCCGCCTCGGCACCGCGGTCACGGTGCTCTCCTCCAACGATCCCGTGCGCGTGTTCGAGCAGTTCTCGACCCTCGACGGCATCTCGAGCGGCCGCGCCGAGATGATCGTCGGCCGGGGCTCGTTCGTGGAGTCGTTCCCGCTGTTCGGGTACCGGCTCGAGGACTACGAGGCGCTCTTCGACGAGCGGCTCGAGCTGCTCGCGGAGCTCGTGAAGGAGGAGCCCGTCACGTGGTCGGGCCGGCTGCGCTCCTCGCTCACCGACCAGCGCGTGCACCCGCGCTCGCACGCGGCCGAGCACGGCGGGCGCATCCCCGTCTGGGTCGGGGTCGGCGGCACCCCCGACTCGGTCATCCGCACCGCGCGCCACGGCTTCGACATGATGCTCGCGATCATCGGCGGCAGCCCCGCGCAGTTCGCGCCGTTCTCGGGGCTGTACCGCCGCGCGATGGAGCAGTTCGGGCACTCGGGCGGTCGCGTGGGCATGCACTCTCCCGGGCTCATCGCCGAGACGGACGCGGAGGCGAAGCGCATCCTCATGCCCCAGTGGATGGTCTACCGCAACCGCATCGGGCGCGAGCGCGGCTGGGGCGATGCCACCGAGCGCGAGTTCGACGCGAGCGCGGCCGAGCACGGGGCGATCTTCGTCGGGAGCCCCGAGACGGTCGCGCAGAAGATCGTCTGGGCGGTCGAGACGCTCGGCGTCGAGCGCTTCGACCTCAAGTACGACTCCGGCACGTCGCACGAGGACAACCTCCGCTCGATCGAGCTGCTCGGCACCGAGGTCGTGCCTCGCGTGCGCGCGCTGCTCGGCGGCTAGAGGGAGGCGGGCGCCGCGCCGAGCACGGACGCGGCGCGCTCGAGCAGCCGCTGCGCCGCGGCCGCGCCGCGGTCGTCGCCGCGCCCCGCGTTGGCGAGCGCGTGCCCGAGCAGGTGCGTCGCGGCGATCGCCGTCACGCGCTCGTCGCCGTGCCAGCCCGCCTGCAGCTCGTCGGCGAAGGCGGCGAGCGCGGCCACCGCGGGCGTGCCGGACTCCCGCTCGACCGACGACACGACGACGTGCCCGAAGAGCGCGCCGCGGTCGTCCGCGGGGTCGCCGAGGCCCGCCGTGTCGATGTCGAGGATGCCCGTGATGCGCGACGGGTCGTCCTCGGCCACGAAGATCTGACCGAGGTGCAGGTCGCCGTGGATCGTGACGGGACGGGGGACGCTCGTGGCGGCGTAGCGCTCGGCGACGATCGCGGCGAGCCGGGAGGTCTGGCGCGCGAACACCGGCGCCGTCTCCTCCATGCGCTCGGCGTACCAGTCGACGCGCCGCGCGAGCGACTCGCGCGCGCCGACCGTCACCGGCACCCGCGCGATGTGCTGCGTGAGCTCGTCGAGGCCGCGGGCGAAGCGGGCGCGATCGATGCGCTCGAACACGTCGATCGCCGGCACCCCGGGCAGCTCGCCGAGCAGCACGAGCCCGGCGTCGGAGAAGCCGATCGATCGGGGCACGGGCACGCCCGCGGCGCGGAAGCGCTCGTGCAGGTCGTGGATCGTGGCGGCGAGCGAAGGGTGCACGACCTTCGCGAACCAGCGCTCGGTCGCGGTCGCGACCTGCAGCACCGCGCGCTTGCCGGGCCGGTACGCCTCCATCCGCAGCGTCGCGCCCTCCGCCGCGATGCCGAACTTCGCGAGCACGACGCCCGCGGCCTCGGGATACGAGACGGCGGGCAGCGAGGGCAGCGAGGGATCCTGCGGGTAGACCCACGCGGTGAGCCGGCGGCCCGCGGCGTCGAGCAGCTCGACGGTGTGCTCGTCGACGGGCGCGCTCGGCGAGGTGTTGACGTAGATCGTCAGCCGCTCGATCGCATCCTCGCGCGTGCGGACGCCGCACGCGTAGCCGACGACGAAGCCCTCGCTGACCGGCTCGACGTCCTTCTGCTGGAAGTCGACGAGCTCCCTGCCGCTCTCGGCGACGAGCCTCGAGAGCACTCCGGCGGGGTTGTCGAGCATGAGCCCCATCCAACACCCCGACGGCCTGGCGTGCGCCGAGAGATGCGTATCGTGGAGCCATGCGGTGGCTCGAGCGGTTCACGACCGGCGAGCAGGACTCGTGGCTGCAGGTGCTCAAGGTCGCCGTCGCGATCATCATCGCCTGGGCTGCCAGCCGGCTGCTGCTCGGCATGGAGCTGCCGATCTTCGCCGCGATCGCCGCGCTGCTCGTCGTCGCGCCGAGCGTCAACCAGTCGCTCGGCAAGGGCATCGGGCGCTCGGTCGGCGTCATCGGCGGCGTGCTGCTCGCGTGGCTCGCGACGCTCGTGCTCCCGACCACGGGCCTCGTCGTGCTCTCGGTCACGCTCATCGGGGTCGTGCTCGCGCGCCTCCTGCGGCTCGCGCCGATGGCCGCGAACCAGCTGCCGATCAGCGCCATGGTGCTGCTCGCGCTCGGCGCCGGCACCGGGCCGCTCTTCGGCTTCGAGCGCGTCGTCGAGACGATCATCGGCGCCGTCGTCGCGCTCGTCATCAACCTCGTCGTCGTCGCGCCCGTGCACCACGAGCCGGCGGAGCGCTCCATGCGGGAGCTCGCCCACAGCGTCGCGGACGCCTTCGAGCGGATCGCCGGCGCCCTCACCGCGGCTGACGCCGATCGCGGCGAGGCGCTGCTCGCCGAGGCGCGCGAGCTGCGCGCCGGCATCAAGCGCACGCGCGCGGCCATGGACGCGCTCGAGGAGTCGACGCGCCTGAACCCCCGGGCGAGGCGGCTCAGCGACCGCATCGAGCGCGACGAGCGGCTGCTGCTGACCCTCACGGTGCTCGTCAACCGCGCGATCGGGATGTCGCGCACGATCGTCGACCGCTTCGACGCATCCCTCGTCGACGACGCGAGCGTGCGCCGCATCGCCCGCGAGTCCCGCCGCATCGCCCGCGAGGTGCGCGTGCTCGTCGACCGGCAGGCGCTCGAGGACGGGCGCACGACGACCCTGCCCGCGATCGAGGGGCCGGGCTTCACCGCACCCATCGCCGTGCCCCGGCCGCACCCGCGCCACTGGGTGCTGATCGGCGCGCTGCTCGAGGACGTGCGTCAGGCGCGGGAGTCGCTCGAGGCGGGCGCCGAGGGCGCGTAGGGCGTCAACCACTGGAGGCGCCAGAACTCCTCGGCGGTGAGCTCGAACGAGTGCGTGTCGATCGCGACCGCGCGGCGCACCGCGTCAGGGTCGAGGTGGGCGCGCGCGAGGATCGAGACCGCGCTCTGCCCGAGCAGCGACGACTTGCCGTAGTGGATCGCGACGATGTCGGGCGTCGCGGGCGTGTCCGAGACGACGTAGGCGCTCGAGAGCAGCCGGGAGCGGCCGAGCATGCGCCACGAGAAGTGCCGGCCGGCCCAGAGCGCCTCGGCGATCACCTCGCGGTCGCCCTTGTCGGGCCGGTGGTACTCGTAGACCTCGCGCAGCTGGAGCGGCGAGCTCTGCACGAGCTCGAACGTCACCCGCGGGTTCTTGCGCTGCGCGTGCGTCCAGTACGGGAAGGTCGTCGCGCGGATCGCCCACGTGCCTCGCAGCAGGCGAGCGAGCTCTGCGGGGTCGGCGACGCGTGACATGCGATCAGGATAGCCGCCGGATACCCTCGGAGGCATGGTGGACGGTGACCTGCTGCACGCGATCTCGGTCGCCGCGCGCGCCTACGACGGTCGCACCGACCGTCAGGGCGAGCCCTACGTCGCCCACGCGATGCGCGTGATGCTCGACGTCGAGGGCGACGAGGCGCGCACGGTCGCGATCCTCCACGACGTGCTCGAGTGGGGGTCGATCACCGTGCAGGAGCTCGTCGGGGAGCGGTTCCCGCCCCACATCATGCGCGCGATCGACGCGATGACGCGGCGCGACGACGAGCCGATGCGCGAGTGGATGGCGCGCATCCTCGAGGACGAGCTCGCGCTCGAGGTCAAGCGCGCCGACCTCCGCGACAACGCGCAGCAGTGGCGGCTCGACGCGATGCCCGACGCCGCGACGCGCGAGAAGATGCTGCGGAAGTACCGCCGCTCGGCCGAGCTGCTCGGCACGAGCCTCGACGCCATCTGCGGCCGCGAGGTCAGCTGAGCCGAGCCGCTCGCGCTACCAGATGCCCCACGGGCGGCGCCGCACCCGGCGCTCGATCGGCAGCAGCAGGCGCAGGAAGAGGCGGTAGCGGCGCGCGTCGAGCACGAGGTCGTGCGTCGGCAGGTGGTCGACGATCGGTCCGAAGACGCGCTTGAAGACGCCCGGTCCGTGCAGGCGGTGCGAGGTGTCGTCCGCCTGCCACGACGGCGGGGTCGCGTAGGCGTCGTAGACCTCCGCGCCCTGCTCCTTGAACCACTGCATCGCTCTCCAGCGGATGAGGTGCGCGCCGCCGCGGATCGCGCGGTCGGGCACCGAGCCGCCGTCCTTCGCGAGGGCGTAGCGACCGAAGCGGATCATGAAGGCGGATGCCTGGGGCCCGTCGTGCGCGCCGTCGTACCCGAACCAGAAGTGGCCGCTCCCCTGCGCGACGGCGGCGCCCCACAGGGTGCGGTAGTACTCGTAGGGCTTCATGCCCTCGACGCCCTTGCCGCCCGAGACGGTCTGCATGAGCGCGTACATCGTGCGGTACGTCTCCTCGCCCGGCTCGACCTTCTCGACCCGGTAGCCGTTGCGCTCGGCGTAGCGGATGTGGTTGCGCAGGCTCTTCTTGAAGCCGGCGAAGATCTCGTCGACCGGCCGCGTGAGGTCGACGAGCACCGTGTAGGTGTTCTGCTGCACGGGGTTCGCCGCGCGGTAGCCGGCGGCCGCGAGCGCTCGGCGGCGCTCGGGGGTGTCGACCTCGAACGGCTCGACCTTGACGGCGTAGACGCCCTTCGCCGCGCCGTCGCGTGCTGCGCGGATGGCGTCGGCGATCGCGCCGAAGTGCTCGAAGGAGGCGCCGGGCCCCGTCGCGAAGTACCAGAACCTGCCGGCGAGCGAGCGGTGCTCGAGCGCGAGCGCGTAGACCGTCTCGGGCCCCTCGAGCACGAGGTGCCGCGGGTGCAGGCGCTCGGTGCGCTTGACGGTCGCGTAGGCGCTCGACTGCGTCCACTGCCCGCCGTCGGGGTTCGTCAGGACGAGCGCGTCCCACTCGGCGATCTCCGCCGCGGTCGCATCGCGGAGCGCGAAGCCCGATCGCCGCATGCTCACCACTCCCCCGTCTCCCGCTGCCTCACCAGACACCCGTGTACCGCTTCTTCACTCGCCACTCGACCGGCCGCACGTACTTCCGCCACACCTGCTGCGCACCCGGCCGCAGCACGAGGTCGTGGCTCGGCGCGAAGTCGACGACCTCGCCGAACTGCTGCTTGAAGCGGCTGAGCCCCGCCATCCAGTGCTCGGGGTCGTCCTTCGCCCAGGTCGGCGGCGCGCCCATCATGTCGAGCCCCGCGAAGCCCTGCTCGCGGTAGTGCTTGACGCGCGTCCAGCGGCCGAGGTGCGCGCCGCCCTCGATCAGGCGATCGGGCCGCGAGCCCTCGTCCTTGTCGATCGCGATGCGGCCGAACGGGATCGTGAACGTCACGGTCTGCGGCCCGTCGCCGCCGTCGCGGCCGAGCCACCAGTCCGCTTGCCCGCGCTTCGTGAAGGCGCGCCAGATCGTCTTGTAGTAGTCCTCGCCGCGCATGCCCTCGAGCCCCTGCCCGCCGCGGATCGTCTGCATGCGCTGCCACGCGAGCTCGAAGAGCGCCTCGTCGCCCTCGACGCGCTCGACCGTGAAGCCGTCGCGCTCCGCGCGGCGGATGAGCTTCCGCGCCGTCTTCGAGAACGACGCGAAGATCTCCTCCTCGGTGCGCTCGAGGTCGATGATCACGGTGTGCGTGTGGAGCTGCACGTCCTCCGCCTGCGCGAGTCCGGCATCCGCGAGCATCGAGAGCGACGCCGCGTCGCGCGGGAGCCTCGGCTCGAGCTTGACCGAGATGAGCCGCGGGTGCTCGCGCTCGACGAACGCGCGCACGGCGCGCACGACCGCGGCCATGTCGGGGTGGAAGGGCGCGCACGGGAAGTACCAGAAGCGGCCGATCCAGGCGTTCCGCTCGAGCGCGAGCGCGTACACGGGCCGCTCGGCGTCGAAGACGAGGTGGTGGGTCTCGAAGCCGTCCCAGCGCTTGAGCTCGGCGAACGCGAGCGTCTGGGTGAACTGGCCGCCGTCGGGGTTCGAGAGCACGAGCTCGTCCCAGTCGCGCAGCTCGGCCTCGGTCGCCCGTCGCAGTCGCATGTCGGTCATCGCAGCGTGTCCGGGCCCTTCTTGATGCGCCACTCGATGCGCCGCACGACCTGCTCCCACAGCCGGTGGCGCACGGGATGGAGCACGAGGTCGAACGACGGCAGGAAGCTCGAGATCGGCCCGAAGCGCAGCTTGAACTGCGCGAGGCCGTGGAACGGATGCGTCGGGTCGTCGGCGCGGTCGGGCGGCGGCGTGCCCGCGAGGTCGAAGGCGAGCTTGCCCTCGGCGATCGCGTCCTGCATCGCCGTCCACAGCAGCAGCGCCGAGCCGCCGTTGATCTTGCGGTCGGGGCGGGAGCCGCCGTCCTTGTAGACCGCCGTGCGCCCGGCGGTCGTGACGAAGATGCCCGCTTGCGGGTCGTCGGAGTCGTCGTCGTAGCCGAAGTAGAAGCGGCCGGTGCCCGCTTTCGCGAACTCGCTCCAGAAGCGGTCGTAGTAGGCGCGCTCGCGCATGCCCGCCATGCCCTTGCCGCCCGCGACGGTGAGCATCATCGCGTGCATGCGGTCGAAGGTCTCCTGCGTCGGCTCGGGCCGCTCGACGCGGTAGCCCTTCTTGACCGCACCGCGCACCTGCCGCCGGATCATCTGCGAGAACGACGCGAAGAGCGCCTCCTCGCCCTGCGAGAGGTCGAGCACGACCGTGTGCGTCATGACCTGCATGTCGCGGCTCTGCTCGAGGCCGAGCGCGACGAGCTCGTTGATGCGCTCGGGGCTGCGCTCGAGGTGCGGCTCGACCTTCACGACGAGCAGTCCCGGCTCGGACTTCGCGAACTCGCGCAGCGCCGCGACGACGGGCGCCATGTCGGTCGCGGTCGGTCCCATCGGCAGGTACCAGTAGCGGCCGAGCGACACCTTGCCCTCGAGCGCGAGGGCGTGGATGCGCTCGGTCGACGCCCCGCTCGCGGTGCCCGCGGGCAGCGGGGCGTCGATCACGAGGTGCACGGGCTCGAGCCCGTCGAAGCGCTTCGTCGCGGCGAACGCGCTCGACTGCACCATGTGCCCGCCGTCCGGGTTCGCCTCGATGAGCGCATCCCAGTCGGCGATCTCGCCGGGGGTCGCGCGGCGCACGGAAGCTGCAGCGGGCATGGAACCTCTCGGTCGGGGGATCCCCCAGCCTACGACGAGGGAGCGGGCGCGGTCGTCGGCTCGCCGCGCAGGTCGCGCAGGAGCAGGGTCGCGCCGACGACCGCGACGGGGGTCGCGACGACCGCGACGACCGGCACGAGCAGCAGCACGTAGGCGACCATGCCGAAGCCGGTCGAGCGCCACCGATGGGCGGCGAGCAGGGCGCGGCGCTCGTCGAGGCTCAGCCCGCGCGCATCGCCCGCGTAGCCCGTGAGCTCGCGCGCGAGCGCCCGGCCGCCGAGCAGCGCGCCGACGACGAGGCCGAGCACCGTGCCGACGAGCGGCACGAGCCCGATGACGAACACGACGGCGGCCGTGCCGACCGCCATGGCGATGAGCTTGACCGCGTCGCGCACGCCCTTCGCGGCCGAGCGCCAGAACCCGAGCTCGGGCGGCTCCCCGGCGCCGCCGAGGCGCTCGTCGACCGCGCGCGAGATGCGCTCGTAGAAGGGGTCGCCGACGGCCAGCGTGATGGCGGCGAACGTCAGCACGCACAGCACGACCACGCCGACCATGAGCCCGAGCGCGAGCGCGACGCGCAGCGCGCCCGCCCAGCCCGGGTCCCAGCCGTCGGCGAACGGCGTGAGCCACGTCGCCCATCCGCCCACCTGGAAGCTCACGACGACCACGACGGCGAGCATGAGCGTGCCGACGATGAGCGCGGGCACGGCGCCGAGCAGCATGAGCCGCGGGTCGCGCGCCCAGGTGCCGAAGCCGCGCAGCATGAGGCCCGCGCCGGCGAGCAGCTCGGAGATGCGGTTGCCCATGCGGCCATGCTCGCACGCCGCGACGCCGCTCGTGCTTAGGATCGAGCGTGCCCGCCCCCGTCGCCCCGCCGCGTGCGATCGGCGTGCCGGGCGCATCGCACGCGATCGCCGTGCTGCTCGCCGCGGTGCTGTGGGGCACGACCGGCACGGTCGCGCACTTCGCGCCGGCCGGCTCGTCGCCGCTCGCGATCGGCCTCGCGACCTTCGGCATCGGCGGCGTCGTGCTCGCGCTCGTCTCGGCGCGCCGCGTGCTCGGCGTGCTGCGGCAGCGCGCGCACCTCGGCTGGGTGCTCGCGGGCGCCGCCGGCGTCGTGCTCTACCCGACCGCCTACTACCCGTCGATGGCGCTCGCCGGGGTCGCGGTGGGCAACGTCGTGGCGCTCGGCTCCGGACCGATCTTCGCGGCGCTGCTCGAGTGGGCCATCGACCGCCGCCGGCCCGACCGCCGCTGGAGCCTCGCGACCGCGCTCGCGCTCGTCGGCATCGTGCTGCTCGCGATCGGCGGGCACGGCGGCGTCGAGGCGGCGGATGCGCAGGCCGCGCTCTCGGGGGTCGGTCTCGCGCTCGCTGCCGGCTTCGGCTACGCGCTCTACGCCTTCGCGGGGGCGCGCATCATCGGTCACGGCGAGCCGGCGAGCGGCGCGATGGGCGCGCTCTTCCTCGTCGGCGGCGCCGCGTGCCTCGGCTGGCTCGCGATCGTCGGGCTCGGCCCGCTCGCCGCGCCCGCGGGGCTCGCGACGATCGCCTACCTCGCCCTGGTGCCGATGGCGCTCGCCTACCTGCTCTTCGGCTACGCGCTGCGAGCGCTCACCTCCTCGAGCGCGACGACGCTCGCGCTCGCCGAGCCCGTCGTCGCGACGCTGCTCGCGGTGCTCGTCGTGGGCGAGCGGCCGAGCGCCGTGGGCTGGACGGGGCTCGCGATCGTCGCGGCGGGCATCGCGCTGCTCGCGCTCCCCTCCCGAGGCGCTTCCAGCCGACCGGCGTAGCATCGCCGCCCACCGGGCGCCCGGATCCGTCGGGCGCGGAGGCGAGGAGGATCGGATGCCGAACCCGAGCATCAAGGACGAGGAGCTCTACCGGAAGCTCAAGGACGAGGGGAACTCATCCGAGAAGGCGGCCAGGATCGCCAATGCGGCGGCGCGCGACGGGCGCGAGAAGCTCGGCGAGCGCGGCGGCGACGCGGAGCGCTACGAGGACCGCACCGTCGACGAGCTGCGCGACCGCGCGAAGGAGCTCGGCATCGAGGGCACGTCGAAGCTCAAGAAGGCCGAGCTCATCGACAGGCTCCGCAACCACTGACGCATAGCCGGTGGCAGGATGCCGATCATGGAGGACGGTGGCGCTGACGCCCCCGCGAGAGACGGCCGGCGCGGGCGCGATGAGACGCGCGAGGAGCGCGCCGACCGCAACTTCGCCGACATCCTGCAGGAGCTGCGCGTCGTCATGACCGGCACGCAGCTCATCTCCGGCTTCCTCCTCGCGGTCGCGTTCCAGTCGGGCTTCCGCGACCTCGACGCCACCGAGGTGCAGCACTACCTCGTGCTCGTCGCGCTCGCCGGGCTCGCGACGCTGCTCGGGCTCACTCCCGTGCTCGTGCACCGCCTGCACTTCCGGCAGCGCATGAAGGAGCAGATCGTCCGCTTCGGCAACGTGCTGCTCATCATCACGCTCGTCTTCGTGTCGCTGCTCGTCGTGGCGGTGACGAGCTTCATCTTCGAAGTGGTCGTCTCGCCGACGGCCGGACTGTGGGCGTCGATGCTCAGCGGCGTCGTCGTCGTGGCGCTCTGGATCCTCGCGTGGGCGGTGCGGCGCGAGTCGGCGCGCAGCGGCGCCGACGGATCGGCGGCCGACGGGTGATCGGGCCCGCCGCGAGTGGCGTACCGCGGGAGGTCGAGCGACGACCCTGCGCGGCGAAGAGCAGCCGACTACCTCGACCCGCCGTCGGGCGAGGGCATGACGACGGCGGCCGCGGGCGAGTCGGTCGTGTGGACGATGTTCCACTACGGGATCGCCACCGACGCGGCCTCGGTGCTCACGCCGCGCATCCCGCCCGCGACGGTCGCGCCGCGCGAGCTGCCCCGGCATCCTCCGACGACGCGGACGACGACGGCGACACGCGCGTCTGACGGCGTCCGGCGCTGCCGCCCGTTCACCTCGGGGTGCTGCCCGCCGGGATCGAGCGAGCGATCGACGAGTGCGTTTCGCCGTGTTACTCGGCGGAGTGGTCGGCGCGGCTCGGCCACTGCGAGGGTGGCGTCCATTCGGCACGGAGGAGGCGGCGATGGGCGCGCAGGCATGGGACGGGATCAGCAGGGCGGCGCTCGAGCGGCCCTCGAGCCGCAAGTGGAGCCTGCACCCGGGCACGATCGGCGCGTGGGTGGCGGAGATGGACTTCGGCACGGCGCCGCCCGTGCGCGCCGCGCTCGAGCGCGCGGTGCGCGACGACGTGCTCGGCTACCTCGCGCCGGCGACGGCAGCGGAGCTCGGCGAGGCGACGGCGGCGTTCCAGGCGCGCGAGCACGGTTGGAGGGTCGACCCCGAGCGCGTGCACGCGGTCTCCGACGTCATGGCGGCGCTCGGCGTCGCCGTGACCGAGTACTCCGCGGAGGGTTCCCCCGTCATCGTGCCGACGCCCTCGTACATGCCGTTCCACACCTACCTCGCGACGCTCGGCCGCGAGGTGCTCCAGGTGCCCGGCGTCGTCGATCGCGGCCGCTGGCGCCATGACCTCGAGGGGATCGATCGCGCGTTCGCCGCCGGCGCCGGAACGCTCGTGCTCTGCAACCCGCACAACCCGACCGGCACCGTCGTCCCGCGCGACGAGCTCGAGGCGATCGCGCGCATCGTCGAGCGTCACGGCGGGCGCGTGTTCGCCGACGAGATCCACGCGCCCATCCGCTACGACGGGCGCGCGCACGTGCCCTACGCATCCGTGTGCGCCGCGGCCGCGGCGCACACGATCACGGGCACGAGCGCGTCGAAGGCGTGGAACATCGCCGGGCTCAAGGCGGCTCAGCTCATCACCTCGAACGACGCCGACGAGGAGCGCTACCGCCGCTTCGGGTTCGCCGTCGCGCACGGCGCGTCGACGCTCGGCGTCATCGCCTCGACGGCCGCCTACCGCGACGGCTCGGCGTGGCTCGCGGAGGCGAACGCCTACCTGCAGCGCAATCGCGACCTCCTCGCGCAGCTGCTCGCCGAGCGGTTGCCCGAGGTGCGCTGGAGCCCTCCGGAGGCGACGTACCTCGCGTGGCTCGACGTCAGCGCGCTCGGCCTGCCGGGCTCGCCGGCAGCAGCACTCCGCGAGCGCGCGAGCGTGACCCTCACCGACGGCGCGCTGTGCGGCTCGGGCTTCGACGACCACGTGCGGCTCGTCTTCGCGACCCCCGCGCCGGTGCTCGAAGAGGCCGTCGACCGCATCGCGGCAGCGGTGCGGCCGGTCGCCGCGGTGCGCGCGCGATGAGCGCGGGCTGGGGCTTCGAGACCAGGCAGGTGCACGCCGGCGCGGTGATCGACAGCGAGGCCGGCGCGCGGGTCACGCCGATCTACCAGAGCGCGGGCTACGTGTTCGAGAGCTTCGACGACGGCGCCCTCCGCTTCGCCGGCCAGAGCGCGCAGCGCGCGTACTCGCGCAACGACAACCCCACGAACGTCGTCGCGGCACGGCGCATCGCCGACCTCGAGGGCGGCGTCGACGGCGTGCTCGTCGCGAGCGGCCAAGCAGCGATCGCCGCGGCGCTGCAGGCGCTCGCCCGCGCGGGTGACCACGTGCTGACGACCGATCGGCTCTACGAGGGGACGCGCGAGATGGTGCGCGGCTCGCTCGCTCGCGCGGGGCTCGAGTTCGAGGCGCTGCCGATCGACGCCGATGAGGAGCGCTGGGTCGCGGCCGTGCGGCCGACCACCCGCGCGATCTACGCCGAGTCGATCGCGAACCCGCTCGGCGAAGTGGCCGACCTCGCGCTCCTCGGTCGCGTCGCCGCGCGCACCGGGGTGCCGCTCGTCGTCGACAACACCGTCGCGACCCCCTACTTGTGCCGCCCCCTCGAGCATGGCGCGGCCGTGGTCATCCACTCGACCTCGAAGTGGCTCGGCGGCCACGGCTCCGTCATCGGCGGCGCGATCGTCTGGGGCGACGGCTTCGCCTGGTCGCCCGAGCGCTTCCCGCACCTGCACGAGCCGCGACCGCACGGTGCGCCCTCCTTCGCGGCGCGATTCGGGGGCTCCGCCTATGGCGCTCACCTGCGCGCCGTGACGGTGCTCGAGCACGGTCCGACGTTCCCGCCCACGAGCGCGTTCCTGCTGCTCCACGGCATCGAGACGCTGTCGCTGCGCATGGAGCGGCACGTCGCGAACGCGCACGCGGTGCTCGCCGCGCTCGAGCCGCATCCCGCCGTCGCGCGCGTGCACTACCCGGGCGCGGTGGGCGATGCGCGCGCCGACGTCGCGCAGCGGATGCTCCCCCGCGGGGCCGGCTCGATCGTCTCGATCGAGCTCCACGGCGGGCGCGACGCCGCGCGCGCGTTCCTCGACCGGCTCCGGCTCGTGAGCCAGATGACGCACATCGGCGACGTGCGCTCGCTCGCGATCCACACGGGCAGCACCATCCACGGGAAGCTCGAGGAGCACGAGCGGCTCGCGCTCGGCATCACCCCGGGGCTCGTGCGGATCTCGGTCGGCATCGAGCGCGCGGACGACATCGTCGCGGATCTGCAGCAGGCGCTCGGGGGGCTCGAGCCCTGATTGTGACGGCGTGTGTCGTCGCGCCGTGCGTCGGGAGCGGTGATCGGCTCTACTTTGATCACACCCAAGCACCGCTTATGGAGGTCATCCGTGATCCGCACCCGCTCCCGCGCCGGCGCCGTCGTCGCCGTCACCACCGCGTCCGCCATCGCACTCAGCGCGTGCTCCGCGAGCGCCGCCTCGCCCGATGCATCCGACGGCGGCGCCGCGACGGGCGGCACGCTGACCTATCTCGAGCACCAGGCGTACACCTCGCTCTACCCGCCGGCGGCCGGCTTCTACCCCAACGGCGCGCTCGTCAACAACGTGACCGCTCGCCTGCTGCACCAGGACCCCGCGACGCTCGAGCTCGAGCCCTGGGTCGCCGCAGCGCTGCCCGAGGTGAACGAGGACGCGACCGAGTACACCTTCGACCTGCGCACCGACGTCACCTACTCCGACGGCACCCCCGTCACGGCCGAGAACGTGGTCGCCAACTTCGACCTGTTCGGCCTCGGCGACCCCTCGCGGGCGCTCATCGTCTCGGAGGCGATCAACAACTACGAGCGCGGCGAGGTCGTCGACGACGACACCGTGCGCTTCCACTTCAGCGCCCCCGCCCCCGGGTTCGCGCAAGCGGTGTCGACGATCAACTCCGGACTGCTGGCGGATGCGACGCTCGAGCGGGACTCGGAGGGCTTCGGCCCGGGGAACGCGGCCGAGATCATCGGCGCGGGCCCGTTCGCGGTCGAGTCCGAGCAGGTCGGCACCTCGATCCGCCTCGCCGCGCGCGAGGACTACGCGTGGGCGCCGCCGTCGGCGGCCGTGCAGGGGCGCCCGCACCTCGACGCCGTCGACATCGTGATCGCCCCCGAGGACAGCGTGCGCATCGGCTCGCTCGTCGCCGGCCAGGCCGACATCGCGCGGCAGGTCGAGCCGCAGCACGAGGCGCAGGTCGCCGCCGCGGGTCTCGAGATCGTCGCGGCGCAGACGAACGGCGTCAACAACGGCTTGAGCTTCCGCTTCGGCCACCCGCTGCTCGCCGACATCGCGGTGCGGCGGGCGCTCATCGCCGGCATCGACCGCGAGGAGCTCGTCTCGTCGATCTTCTCCGAGGGCTACCCGCTCGCGACCTCGTCGCTCAGCCGCACGGCGCTCGGGTACGCCGAGCAGGCCGACGCGTACGCGCACGACCCGGCGCTCGCCAACCGCCTGCTCGACGAGGCCGGGTGGCAGGTCGGCGCCGACGGCATCCGCACGCGGGATGGGGAGCGGCTGCGCCTGGTCGTGAACGAGGCGCTCCCCCAGCCGCGCTCCCGCGACGTCATCACCCTCATCGCGCAGCAACTGCGCGAGATCGGCGTCGAGCTCGAGCTCTTCCAGGGCGACCAGGCGGCGCAGACCGCGGCGTCCGCCGACATCGACCAGATCCAGATCTACCACTCGATGGTCGGGCGAGCCGACTTCGACGTCATCAAGAGCCAGTTCTCGATCGCCAACCGCAACACCCTGCAGAACGACGACGAGAGCGGCGCGCCGATCGACGCAGAGCTCGAGGCGCTGCTGCAGCGCGTCGCATCGGAGCCGACGACCGAGGGGCGCGCCGCGGCATCCGCAGCCGTGCAGGCGCACCTCACGGAGCAGGCCTACGTGCTGCCGTTCTTCGAGGAGCCGCAGGTCTACGGCGTGCGGCCGGGCGTCGACGGCTTCGCGACCGAGTCGGTCGGGCGCCCCGACTTCTCGGACGTCTCGCTCGAGGGCTGAGCCGATGCCGTACGCCCTCCGACGCACCGCACAGGCCGGGCTCGTGGTGATCGCGACGTTCGTCGTCGCGTTCCTCCTCCTGCAGGCGCTGCCGGGCGACGCGATCGTCGCCCGGTACGCGAGCCCCGAGCTCGGCCTCACCGACGCGCAGCTCGACGAGCTCCGCACGGTCTACGGCACCGACCGGCCGGTGTGGGAGCAGCTGTGGGCCTCCGCCACCGGCTTCCTCACCGGCGACCTCGGCACGTCGCTGCAGAGCGGCGCGGCGGTCGAGACGCTGCTCGCGGCCGCGCTGCCGTCGACGCTCACGCTCGCCGCGCTCGGCTTCCTCGCCGCGGTCGCGCTCGCGGTCGCGATCGCCGCGGTCGCGACCTTCGGCCGAGCCGAGTGGCTGCGCCGCGCGTTCCGCTCGCTGCCGCCCCTGTTCGTCTCGATCCCGGTCTTCTGGCTCGGCATCGTGCTGCTGCAGGTGCTCTCCTTCCAGCTCGGGCTCATCCCCGTCATCAACGCGAGCCCCGCCCAGGCGCTCGTGCTGCCGGTGCTCACGATCGCGGTGCCCATCGCCGCGCCGCTCGCGCAAGTGCTCATCCGCGCGATCGACGACACGGTCGCCGAGCCGTTCATCGCCGTCGCGCGCGCACGCGGAGCCGGCACGCGGTGGCTGCTCGGGCGCGAGGTCGCCCGCAACGCGGCGCTGCCGACGCTCACGATCGCCGGCGTCCTGTTCGGCGAGCTCGTCGCCGGGGCGGTCGTCACCGAGACGGTCTTCGCGCGCACCGGCGTCGGCCGGCTCACCCAGGAGGCGGTCGCGAACCGCGACATCCCCGTGCTGCAAGCGGTCGTCGTCATCTCGGCGATCGGCTTCGTGCTCATCAACCTCGCCGTCGACCTCGCCGCCCCGGCGATCGACCCGCGGCTGCGCCGAGCGGTGCACGCATGAGCGCTGTGATCGGCGCGCTCCCGAGCCCGCGCGTGGGCAGGGCCCGTCCGCGCCCCCGCGCGACGCTCGTGCTCGCGATCGGCATCCTCGCGATCGCGCTCGCGTGGGCCTTCGTGCCGGGGCTCTTCACCGCTCACGACCCGCTCGCGGGCGTCGCGGCCGAGGCGCTGCAGCCGCCGAGCCCCGCGCATCCGTTCGGCACCGACGCGACCGGCCGCGACCTGCTCGCGCGCGTCGTCTTCGGAGCCGGCAACTCCCTCGCCGGCGCGGCGCTCGCGGTGCTCGTGGGGCTCATCGCCGGCACCGCGATCGGCGTGCTCGCCGGCTCGAGCGGCGGCTTCGTCGAGGAGGCGCTCATGCGCGTCGTCGACGTGCTGCTCGCGATCCCCGGACTCCTGCTCGCGCTCAGCGTCATCGTGCTGCTCGGCTTCGGCGTCACGAACGCCGCGATCGCCGTCGGCATCACGTCGATCGCGGTGTTCGCGCGACTCGCCCGCTCGCAGGTCGTGCGGGTGCGCCGCACCGACTACGTCGAGGCGGCGTTCGGCTCGGGCGGCACGTTCCTCGCGGTGCTGCGGCGGCACGTGCTGCCCAACTCGCTCGGCGCCGTCGTCGCCCTCGCCGCGCTGCAGTTCGGCAGCGCCATCCTGCAGATCTCGACCCTCGGGTTCCTCGGCTACGGCGCTCCGCCGCCCATCCCGGAGTGGGGCCTGCTCATCGCCGAGAGCCGCGACTACGTCGCGACCGCCTGGTGGCTCACGACGCTGCCCGGGCTCGTCGTCGCCGCCGTCGTGCTCGCCGCCAACCGCATCGCCGCAGCCATCAGGGAGAGTTCCGCATGACCGAGCCCCTGCTCACCATCGATGACCTCGCCGTCTCGTATCGCGCCCGCCGGGAGCGTCGCACCGCGCTCGAAGGGCTCAGCCTCGAGCTCGGCCGAGGAGAGGTGCTCGCGCTCGTCGGCGAATCCGGCTCGGGCAAGAGCACGACCGCGCAATCGATCGTCGGCCTGCTGCCCGAGGGCGGCCGCATCGATCGCGGCTCGATCGCCCTGCGCCTCGCGGGCGGCCCGATCGACCTCGCTCGCCTCGAGGGGCGCGCGCTCGAGGACATCCGCGGCCGCCGCGTCGCGCTCGTCCCGCAGGACCCGGGCACCTCCCTCAACCCCGTGCAGACCATCGGCGCCTCGGTCGCCGCGCCCTTGCGGATCCATCGCTGGGGCAGGCCCGAGGCGATCCGCCGACGCGTCGTCGAGCTGCTCGACCGCGTCGGCCTCGACGATCCCGAGCGTCGGGCCCGGCAGCACCCGCACGAGCTCTCCGGCGGCATGCGCCAGCGCGCGCTCATCGCCGCGGCGATCGCGCTCGAGCCCGAGCTCATCATCGCCGACGAGCCGACGAGCGCGCTCGACGTGACCGTGCAGCGGCGCATCCTCGATCTGCTCGACGACCTGCGCGGCGAGCTCGGCTCGAGCGTGCTGCTCATCACGCACGACCTCGCGGTCGCCGCCGAGCGTGCCGACGCGATCGCGGTGCTGCGCGGCGGGCGGCTCGAGGAGGCCGGACCGACGCGCGCGGTGCTCGAGCAGCCCGCGAGCCGCTACACCGCGACGCTGCTCGCCGACGCGCCCGCGCTCGCCGACGAGTCGCCGCGGGCACCCCGCCCGCCCGCAGAGCCCTTCGTCGTCGTCGAGCGGCTCGCGCACGAGTACGGGCGAGGGGCGGATGCGCACCGCGCCGTCGACGACGTCGGCTTCGGCATCGAGCGCGGCACGACCCATGCGCTCGTCGGCGAGTCGGGCTCGGGCAAGACGACGATCGGGCGCGCGGTCGCAGGCTTCCACGCGCCGAGTGCCGGAGGCATCCGCATCGGGGACCGCGACGTGGTCGCCGCGCGTCGGGACCGGTCCTTGCGCCGCGTGGTGCAGCTCGTCTCGCAGAACCCGTTCGCCTCGCTCGACCCGCGCCGCACCGTCGCGCAGTCCATCGGCGAACCGCTGCAGAACCTCGGCGCGCCCGATGGCCGCCGCCTCGACCGCCGGGAGCTCGCGAGCCGCGTGTCTGCGGCGATCGCGCACGTGGCGCTGCCGCCCGACGCCGGCGACCGGCTCCCGCGAGAGCTGTCGGGCGGTCAGCGGCAGCGCGTCGCGATCGCGCGCGCGCTCATCATCGAGCCCGCGGTCGTCGTGCTCGACGAGGCGGTGTCGGCGCTCGACGTCACCGTGCAGGCGCAGATCCTGGCGCTGCTCGAGCGGCTGCAGGGCGAGCTCGGCCTCACCTACCTCTTCATCACCCACGATCTCGCGGTCGTGCGCCGCATCGCCGACACCGTCACGGTGCTGCGCCAGGGGCGGGCGGTCGAGACCGGCACCGCCGAGCAGGTGCTCCTGCGGCCCCGACACGGCTACACCCGGGCGCTGCTCGACGCCGTGCCCTCCCCCGACTGGCTGCGGACCTCGAGCGCGGCCGGCATCGACCCGACACCCCTGGAGGTGGCCTGATGGCTCCCACGATCGGCTTCTTCACCCGCGTCCTCGACGACGCCGACACGCCCGCGCGGTACGCGATCGCGCTCGAGCACATCGCGCTCGCGGAGCGGCTCGGCTTCGCGAGCGCGTGGGTGGCGCAGCACCACTTCGACCGCGCCGAGGGCGGCCTGCCGTCGCCGTTCGTACTGCTCGCCGCAGCTGCGGCGCGCACGAGCAGCATCCGGCTCGGCACCGCCATCCTGACGCTCGCCCACGAGCAGCCGACGCGCGCCGCGGAGGACGCGGCCGTGCTCGACGCGCTCTCAGGCGGACGGCTCGAGCTCGGCCTCGGCACCGGCGGCAGCCCCGCGACGCTCAGCGCGTTCGGCGAGGACCCCGCCCACCGGCGGGCGATCTACGACGCGAAGCTCGTGCGCGTGCGCTCCCTGCTCGACGGCACCGCCGACGTCGCCCTGCAGCCGAGCGCGGAGACCCTCGCCGGCCGGCTGTGGCAAGCGACGTTCTCGGCCGAGGGCGCGAGCCTCATCGGCGCCCACGGCGACGGCCTCATGCTCTCCCGCGTCCAGCCCCCGCCAGCCGGGCTCGCCGGCGCCGAGCTCCCGCCGCGCGTCTGGGACGTGCAGCGCCCCGTCGTCGACGCCTACCTCGACGCGCTGCCTGCGGGAGCCGCCCCGCGCATCCTCGCCTCTCGCTCGGTCGTCGTGGTCGACGCCGCGGAGCGCGCCGCGGTGCGCGCGCACGCAGAGGCCGGCCTCACCCGCCAGCTGCAGCAGCTGCACGGCGTCACGCCCGGCTCGCTGAGCCTCGACGAGCTGCTCGAGCGCAGCGAGACCCACCTCGGCACGCCCGACGAGGTCGCCGAGTCGCTCTCGGCCGACACCGCCGCCGCGAGCGCGACGGCGGTGTCGATCCAGGTGCACTCCGTCGACCCCCGCTCCGAGCTCACCGCCCGCTCGCTCGAGCTGTTCGCGACCGAGGTCGCGCCGGCGCTCGGCTGGCGGGTCGGTCGCGCGGACCGCGCCGACCTCGACCGCTCCACCCTCACCCACGACGCCCCCCAGGAGGATCGCCATGTCGCATGACGACGTCATCGACCACCTCGCGGGGATCCGGCCAGGATCACCGCTCGCCCGCATCCGTCTCCAGCGGCCCGACGCGCGCGAGCACGCGCAGCGCAGCTTCCTCGCGCTGCTCGAGCCCGACGAGCCGGGCCAGCTGCGGCTCGTCGACCGCTATGCCGTGGCCGCGTTCGTGGCGCTGCTGCACGACGCGTCGACCGAGCGCTCCCGTGCCTCGGCGTTCTACCTCGAGCTGCTGGCCGACGAGGCCGAGCCCGCCCTCGTCGACGCCGTGGCCCGCGCGGCCGACTCCGCGCGCGCAACCGGCCCCTACGGCGGCTACCGCGAACCCGCGCTGCACGGCGAGAGCGTCGCGGGCCCGCTGGCCGCGCTCGACCGAGCCGCGCTCGGCGCTCCGCTCGCCGCCGCGCTCGAGCACGCGCACCTGCTGACGCTGCACCCCCGCGATGCGCGGCCCGAGGCGCTGCGGGCGCTCGAAGCCGCCGGCTGGAGCGCCGACGCAGTGGTCTCGCTCAGCCAGCTGGTCGCGTTCCTCGCGTTCCAGCTGCGGCTCGTGCACGGCCTCCGGGTGCTCGCCGCCCACGGGGCTGCAGCGCCTGCCCCCGATGCCGCCGACCCAGCCTCGACCACCCTCCAGGAGATCCGCGCATGACCGAGATCATCGACCACCCGACGCTGCGGCGTCCCGACCGCTTCACGCAGGGCCCGCTCGGCTGGGTGCCGTGGGCGCCGCCGGTGCCCGAGGACGAGCTGACCGCCGTGCAGCGAGAGGCGCTCATCGAGGCGTCGCGCTCGTCGAGCCCCTACTTCCGGCTGCTCGCGCGCGACCCAGCGGCGCTCCGCGCGCGCACGCTCACCGACCTCGACATCTTCGGCAACGAGCAGGGCGGGCTGCCCCGCTGGGAGCGCGAGCTCGCGGCCGCCGCCGTGTCGCGCGTCAACGGCTGCGTCTTCTGCGCGTCGGTGCACGCGCGCGCCGCATCACGCCTCTCGGGCCGCGAGAGCGACGTGCAGCGGCTGCTCGACGAGGGCATCGGCGCGCGGGTCGACGACCGCTGGGATGCGATCGCGGATGCGTCGGCGGCGCTCACGGCGACGCCGTCGGCCTTCGACGGCGGGCACGTCGAGCGCCTCCGCTCGGCCGGCATCGACGACGCGGGCATCGTCGACCAGCTCAGCGGTGCGGCGTTCTTCAACTGGGCGAACCGCCTCATGCTCTCGCTCGGCGAGCCCGAGGTCGTCGGTGCGCCCGCGACCGCGGAGGGACCGACCGCTGCATCGTCGTCGGCCGCGGGCACGGGGGCGGGCTGATGGGCGTGCCAGCGCTGCTCGATCACGTCGTGCTCGCCGGTCCCGACCTCGCCGAGGCGATCGCCGCGGTCGAGCGGGCCACGGGCGTGCGCGCCTCGCCGGGGGGCGCGCACCCGACCGGCACGGCCAACGCGCTCATCGCCTTCACGCGCCGCGGCGAGCGCGTGCGGCAGTACCTCGAGGTGATCGGCCCGGATGCCGCGGCGGGCCGCTCGGCATCGGAGATCTCGACGTTCGGTCTCGACCGGTTGAGCGCACCCGCCGTGGCGAGCTGGGCCATCCGCCCCGACGACCTCGACGCGACCGTCGCGCGAGCGCGCACCGCCGGCGTCGGACTCCGGGGCATCGAGCCGCTCTCGCGGCGCACGCCCGACGGCGGCGAGCTCGCGTGGCGGCTCGCTCGCCCCGAGGACGAGCGCCGACCGCCGTTCCTCATCGACTGGGGCGCGACCGCGCACCCGGGCCTCGCCGACCTGCCGCTGCTCGAGCTCGTCGCGCTGCGGCGGCGCACGACCGACGTCGAGTCCGAGGGGCGCCGCCTGCGAGCCCTGGGCGTCGCGGTCGGCTCCGGCGACGACGAGCTCGAGCTCGTGCCCGCCGCGACCGACGGCCTCGAGGTCGAGATCGCGCTCGACGGGCGCTCCGTCGTGCTGCGCTGACGCCGACCGCACGACTCACCAGGGGGATCGATCGTACGCGCGGGAGCGCACGATGGGGCGGCGACCGCTACGGCCGCCGCCCCCGCGCGATCCCTCAGACGATCGTGACGGCTGCCCCGAGCCGCTGCTCCGCGAGACGCGCGCCCTGCCCGAGCGACTCGAGCTTCGCCGCCGCGATCGACGGGTGGATGCGGCCCCCGAGACCGCAGTCGGTCGACGCGATGACCCGCTCGGGCCCGACGATGCGAGCGAATCGCTCGATGCGGTCGGCGACGAGCTCGGGGTGCTCGACGACGTTGGTCGCGTGACCGACGACGCCGGGCGCGATGCGCTTGTGCGCCGGCAGCTCGACGTGCTCCCACACGCGCCACTCGTGCTCGTGGCGGGCGTTGGCGGCCTCGAAGGAATAGCTGCCGGCGTTCACCTCGAGCACGAGCTCGGCGATGTCGGCGAACGGGATGTCGGTCGTGTGCGGGCCGTGCCAGGAGCCCCAGCACAAGTGCAGGCGCACGAGCTCCTCTGGCAGGCCGCGGATGGCGTGGTTGAGCGCCTCGACGCGGATGCGCGTGAAGGCGAGGTAGTCCTCGAGCGACGGCTCGGGGCTGATCTGATCCCAGTTCTCGGCGAGCGACGGGTCGTCGATCTGCACGATGAAGCCGGCTTGGGTGATGGCGGTGTACTCCTCGCGCAGCACTTCGGCCCAGGCCCAGATGTGCTCCTCCTCGCTCGCGTAGTGGCGGTTCGCGATGCGCGCCGCCGAGCCGGGCGACAGGGCCGTCAGGAACCCCTGCTCGGCCCCGGTCGACGCGACGCCGCGACGGAGGTTCGCGATGTCGGTCGCGAGCGCCTCCTGGCCCGTGTACCGGAGGGGGCCGGTCGTGGCGGGGAACGCCGTCGCCGGGCTCTGCTCGAGCACCGGGTGCTCGGGGTCGAGGTAGGCATCGGCGAAGCGCACCCAGTCGCGCCGGTCGGGGAACGACGTGAGGCGCACGTCACCGGGCGCCGAGCGCTGCGGCGGCTCGGTGAAGATGTCCTCGCCCGTGATCTCGAGCCCCTCGACGCGCTGGAACACGTACGTCCACCAAGCGGCGTAGTCGAGCGAGCTCGACATCGCCTTGCCGTACTCGCCGTCGCCGACGATCGTGATGCCGAGGTCGCGCTGGCGGCGGACGAGGTCGGCGACGGCGTCGGCGAGCAGCGTCTCGAACTCGGGGGTGCGCTGGAGCGTCAGGCCGTCGTCGGCGAACGTCCGTGCGGCGTTCGCGGCGATGAGCTCGGGCGTGCGCGGCAGGCTGCCGGCGTGGGTGACGTCGATGCGAGTCATGGCGGTTCTCCTCCGGGTCGGGTGCTCGGCACGCTATCCGCGCGGCCGAGTGGCCCGGTAGCCGTGCCGGTCACGCTTCGTCACAGTCGACGACTGACGAGGCTCGACACGACGACGTGCGCGAGCGGCAGCGCCGAGAGCAGCATGAGCGCCGTGCCGAGCACGCCGTCCTGCGGCAGCAGCACCGCGCCGGCCACGAGCAGGCCCGCGAAGAGGATCGCCGAGACGAGCCGCCGGAGCGTCCGCTCGACGCGCGCGATCCGCCGCTCGAGCGCGGGAGCGGCGACGGCGAGCCGCCCCTCCTCGAGCCGCGTGACCACGCGGTCGATGCGGCCGGGCAGCCGCGCCGCGACCGCGGCCGCGTCGAGCCCCTCCTGCGCGATCGAGCGCACGAGCCCGCCCCGCTGCTCGCGCAGCAGCCGCGCGGCGTAGGGCTCCACCGCATCCCACAGGTTGAAGCCCGGGTCGAGCGACGAGCACATGCCCGAGGTGAGCGACATCGCGCGCACGATGAGCAGGAAGTCCTCGGGCAGCTGGAACGGCATCGTGCGCAGCAGGTCGCCGAACTCGATCGCGAAGTCGCGGAACTCCCGCGGGTCGACCTCGCGCAGCTCGGCGAACCCCATGCCCCCGAAGCGCGCGAACGCGTGCGACATCGCCCGCTCGAGCTCGTCGGCGTCGGCGGTCGGCAGCAGCGCGCCGAGGTCCTGCATCGCTTCGACGAGCCCTCGGCCGTCGCGGCCGGCGGCCGCGATGAGCATGCGCCGCAGCCCCGCGCGCGTGCCGGGCGGCACCTCCCCCATCATCCCGAAGTCGACGAAGGTGATGCGCCATGCCCGGTTCGCCCCACCGGGTCCCGACGCATCCTGCCCCGTCGGGGTCACGAAGAGGTTGCCGGGGTGCGGATCGGCGTGGAAGAAGCCGTGCGAGAAGAGCTGGTCGAACATGACCGCGGCGAAGGTCGCGGCGACCTCGGCGGGATCGATGCCCGCGGCGAGGAGCGCCTCGCGGTCGTTGATCTTGATCGCCGCGACATCGCGGAGCACGAGCACGCGGCGACTCGACCGCTCCCACACGACGTCGGGCACGCCGACGCGCGCGTCGCCCGCGAACGACTCGGCGAAGCGCTCGGCGCTCGCGGCCTCGTGCAGGTAGTCGATCTCCTCGAGGCTCGTGATCGCGAACTCCTCGATGAGCGCGGGCACGTCGACGCGGGTCGCGACGACGCGCACGCGGCTGAGCCACCGCGCGATGCGGCGGAGCGCCGCGAGATCGACGTCGACGATCGCGTCGATGCCGGGCCGCTGCACCTTGACGATCGCGGCGTCGATGCCGGTGGCGGATGCGTCGGCCTCGGTGAGGCGCGCCCGGTGCGCCTGGCCGAGCGAGGCTGCCGCGAGCGGCTCGGGCTCGACCCACGCGAGTGCGCGCTCGAGCGGCATCCCGAGCTCCGCCTCGGCGAGCGCCCGGATCGCCTCGAACGGCACGGCGGGCGCCTCGTCCTGCAGACCCTCGAGCTCGCGCGTGATCTCCGGCGGGAGCACGTCGAGGCGCGACGACATGAACTGGCCCACCTTGATCATGAGCCCGCCGAGGTCGACGGCGAGCACGTGGAAGCGGCGGGCGAGCCGCCGCAGCCGCGCGCTGCGGCCCCGGGTGGCGAGCGCGCCGAGGCCGAGGCGCGGCAGCAGCAGCTCGAACCACCACATGACCGAGAGGTGCCGGGCGGCGAAGCGCAGGATGCGCCGGTAGCGCGCTCGCGTACTGCCGGCGTCGGGCATGGCCACTCCTTGCGCCCGCCGCGGCGGGATCCGGGTCAGTCCTGGGCGAGGATGGCGTAGAGCCTACGCCGTGCTTCGTCGAGCACCTCCACCGCTCGCTGCACCTGCTCGGGGCTGCCGGAGCGATGCACCTGGGCGGCCGCTTGCGCGAGATCCATGCCCGCGCGCGGGAGCGCGCCGTGACCGCCGGGCCCGCGCTCGGTCGCGAGCCACGGGGCCGGCCGGTCGGCGGCCTCGTCGGCCTCCGCGCGCCCCGCCTCCGTGAGCGAGTAGGTCTTCCGCCCGTTCGCCTCCTCGGCCGCGATGAGGCCCTCGTCGGCGAGCAGCTGCAGCGTCGGGTAGACGGAGCCGGCGCTCGGGCGCCACGCGCCGCCGCTGCGCTCCTCGATCTCGCGGATGATCTGGTAGCCGTGCATCGGCCGCTCGGCGAGCAGCGCGATGACCGCTGCCCGCACGTCGCCGCGCCCCATGCGCGTCGGTCCCCCGCGCTTCTCGAAGGCCGAGCGCAGCTGCTCCATCGCCTCCCACATGCCCGCCCCGGGCGGGCCGAACCCGAACCCCCGTGGGCCGTAGCCGTCCCGACCGGGCCCGAAGCCGTCCCGGCCGTGCCCGTAGCCGTCTCTCGGCGGCCCGTAGCCGCCCCTTGCACCGTGCACGATGACCTCCTCGTCGTCGCGTGAGCGATAGCCAACGATATATCGCCGAGACGCCGAGCGGAAGAGGGTGGACACCGTGGGAACGGTGTCCGGATAGGCTGATCACCGCACCGACAGAGGGAGACGACGATGTCTGACGTGACCTTCCAGCTGCTCGCCATCGGGCTCTACTTCGCCGCGATGATCGCCATCGGCGTCTACGCCGCGCGGAAGACGAAGAGCCACGAGGACTACATGCTCGCGGGCCGCGAGCTGAGCCCCGTCACCGCGGCGCTCTCGGCAGGCGCGTCCGACATGTCGGGCTGGCTGCTCATGGGCCTCCCCGGCGCGATCTACGCGGCAGGGCTCATCGAGGCGTGGATCGCGATCGGCCTGACGATCGGCGCCTACCTCAACTGGAAGTTCGTCGCACCGCGACTGCGCGCCTACACCGAGGTGGCGAAGAACTCCATCACGATCCCGAGCTTCTTCGAGAACCGGCTGCGCGACCGCTCCCGCTCGCTCCGCATCGTGTCGGGCCTCATCATCCTCGTGTTCTTCACGTTCTACGTCTCCTCCGGCATGGTGGCCGGCGGCGTCTTCTTCGAGTCGTCGTTCGGCGCCGAGTACGTCTGGGGCATGCTGCTCGTGAGCGGCGTCACGCTCCTCTACACGCTCTTCGGCGGCTTCCTCGGCGCATCGCTCACCGACGTCGTGCAGGGCCTCATGATGTTCCTCGCGCTCATCATCATCCCCGTCATCGCGTTCTTCACGGTCGGCGGGCTCGCGGGCGTGCAGGAGGGAATCGCCGACTCCGGCGCCGAGCTGCAGGGCCTCATCCCCGCCGACCTCGACGGCCTCGCGGTGCTCGGCATCGTCTCCTCGCTCGCGTGGGGGCTCGGCTACGTCGGCCAGCCGCACATCATCGTGCGCTTCATGGCGCTCAAGTCGGTGCCCGACGCCCGTCCCGCGCGCCGCATCGGCATCTCCTGGATGATCATCTCGCTCGTCGGCGCCGTCATCTCCGGCTTCATCGGCATCGCCTACGTGCAGCAGTCGGGCGTCGGCCTCGACAACCCCGAGACGGTCGTGCTCGCGATGTCGCAAGCGCTGCTGCACCCCTTCGTCGCGGGCCTCGTGCTCGCGGCGGTGCTCGCGGCGATCATGTCGACGCTCTCGAGCCAGCTCATCGTCTGCTCCTCGGCGCTCGTCGAGGACCTCTTCCAGGTCTTCGTGAAGCGTCAGCCCTCGCAGCGCACGCTCGTGCTGCTCGGCCGCGCGTGCGTGCTCGCGGTCGCCACGATCGCCGCGGTGCTCGCGATCAGCCCGTCCGACACGATCCTCGGCCTCGTCGGATTCGCGTGGGCGGGATTCGGCGCCGCGTTCGGCCCGATCGTGCTGCTGAGCCTGTTCTGGCGCCGCCTGACGAACTGGGGCGCGCTCGCCGGCATGATCGTCGGCGCCGCGACCGTGTTCATCTGGGACGCGATCGAGCAGGCGACCGACATCGCCGTCTTCACGCTCTACGAGATCGTGCCCGGCTTCGCGCTCAACCTGCTCGTCGCGATGCTCGTGAGCCTCGCGACGCAGCGCCACGACGACGACGTGCAGGAGGAGTTCACCCGCACGGGCCGCATCGTCGCGATCAAGCGCAACGAGCCGGCCGACGTGAGCCCGGCGGCCGCGGCCGATCACAACGTCCTCCCTTGACGCCACGGCGACCCGACCGCTTCCCGCGGATCCGTTCCGACGGCGCGGACCCGAGATGCGGGATCCGCCCCACCGGATTGGGTCCGCGTAGGTCCGCGTGACGCGACGAAGCGGGCCTCCCGACCGGGAGGCCCGCCTCGTGCTGGATGCGTCAGGCGTCGACGAGCGCGCCCTCGCGCACCGACTCCATCGCCTTCGTCCAGACGATGAGCTGGTCGAGCATCGGCGGCACGGACTCGGCCTGCAGCTCGGTCGGCTTGAAGGTGGAGAAGTTCTCGAAGTCGGTGAAGAGCGAGAACATGCCCGTCTTCTGCACGTGTGCGACCTGGAGCTCCGAGAGGATGCCGCGGAGGTGCTCGATCGCGCGGACGCCCATGGCGGAGCCGTAGCCGACGATGCCGGCGGCCTTGTCGTTCCACTCGGCGTTGAGGAAGGAGATCGCGTTGGCGAGCGCCGGAGTCACGGAGTGGTTGTACTCGCCCGTGACGAAGACGTAGCCGTCGAACTCGGCGATCTTCGCCGCCCAGCGCTTGGTGTGGTCCTTCGAGTACTGCTGATACGCAGCCGGCAGCGGCTCGTCGTAGAGCGGCAGGTCGTAGTCGGCGATGTCGACCAGCTCGTACTCCGCGTCGCCGCGCTGCTGCGCGAGCTCGAGGACCCAGTCCGCGACGCCGCGGTTGATGCGGCCGGGGCGGGTGCTGCCGGTGATGATGGCGATCTTCGACATGAATCGTCTCCTTGAGGGTGATCGGCGCCGCGTCGTGCGGCGCTTCGAGCTGCTGTCGAGCGAGATCCGATCCCGCACGGTCAATGCAACCACTTCAAATCCGAACTATTCCCGAAGGCTCGACCGGTGGTGCGGCTGCCGTCTTGACGAGCCCATCGCGGGCGACGAGCATCGCCGGTGAGGAGGGATGGCGATGGCGAGGCGCGAGGATGCGACGGCGCGGCAGCGCCGGTTGTGGGATGAGGCCGCGCCCCGCTACGACCGCGGTATGCGCCCGCTCGAGCGGTGCTGGTTCGCGGGCGGCCACGAGTGGCTCGGCGCGAGGGCGCACGGCCGCGTGCTCGACGTCGCCGTCGGCACGGGGGGCGAACCTCCCGCACTACCCGCTCGACGCATCCGTCACCGGCATCGACCTGAGCCCGCGCATGCTCGCCGAGGCGCGTCGGCGCGCGGCACGGCTGGGCCGCGCCGTCGAGCTCGTCGAGGGCGACGCGGAGCGGCTGCCGTTCCCCGACGCGTCGTTCGACACCGCCGTCTGCGCGCTCGGCCTGTGCAGCATCCCCCGCCCCGAGGCCGCGATCGCCGAGATGCACCGCGTGCTCGCGCCCGGCGGCACACTGCTGCTGCTCGATCACGTCGCGAGCACCGCGTGGCCGCTGCGGGCGGCGCAGCGGCTGGTCGAGCAGCTGACGATCCGCGTTGCGGGCGAGCACTTCACCCGCCGCCAGCGGCCGCTCGTCGAGGCAGCCGGATTCGCGGTCGTCGAGGCGGAGCGGCGGAAGGCGGGCACGATCGAGCGCATCGCGGCGCTCAAGCGCTGAGCGCGCGTCGCTCCCCCGCGGTTCCCAGGTCGGCGCGCTTGGCTGGCCCCAGTCCCGAGCGAAGGAGAGCCGATGCGCGCCGAGCAGATCACCGACCCGATCGCCTACCACGGCGAAGGGCCCGTCTGGTCGGAGTGGTGGGGCGGGCTGCGCTGGCTCGACATGCTCGCCGGCGACATCCTGACCCTCACCGAGACCGGCATCGAGCGGCGGCACGTCGACTCGATCGTCGCGTGCGTGCGGCCGCGGCGCGGCGGCGGGGCGGTGATCGGCATCGAGCGCGGCTTCGCGCTCGAGGATCTCGACGGCACGCTCCACCGCCTCCCCGAGCTCTGGTCGTCGAGCGACATCCGCATGAACGAGGGCGGCTGCGACCCCGACGGCCGCTTCTACTGCGGCTCGATGGCCTACGACCAGTCGCCCGGCGCCGCATCCCTCTACCGCCTCGACCCCGACGGCTCGACGAGCACGGTGCTGAGCGGCGTGACGGTCTCGAACGGCCTCGAGTGGAGCCCCGACGGCTCGCTCGCCTACTACGACGACACCCCGACGGGCGCGGTCGCCGTCTTCGACTACGCGCGCGAGACGGGGCTCACGAACCGGCGCGAGCTCGCCTCGCTCCCCGACGACGGCCACCCCGACGGGCTCACGGTCGATGCCGACGGATGCGTGTGGGTCGCGGCCGTGAACCAGGGCGCGGTGCTGCGGTTCCGTCCCGACGGCACGCTCGACGGCCGCGTCGAGGTGCCCGGCGTGACGAAGGTGACCGCGTGCGCGTTCGGCGGCGAGCGCCTGGACCGGCTCTTCATCACCACGTCGCGCGAGGGCCTCCCCGATGACGAGGAGCCGACCGCCGGTGCGCTCTTCGCCGTCGACCCCGGCGTCACCGGTCTGCCGGTGCGGGAGTTCGCGGGCTGACGAGCGCATCGCGCAGGTCTGGCCTCCGATGGGAGAAGCGATGCTCGAGGCACTGCTGTGGGGCGGGATCGCCGCCGGCTCGCTGCTCGTGGGCGCGCTGCTCGCGGTCGCCCGGCCGTGGTCGGATCGCACGGTCGGCGTCGTGCTCGCCTTCGGTGCCGGAGCGCTCATCGCCTCGGTCGCGTTCGAGCTCGCTGAGGCCGGCGTCGAGGAGGGCGGCCCGGTCGGGGTCGGCATCGGCCTCGCCGTCGGCGCGCTCGCCTACTTCGCCGCCGACCGCGCCGTCGAGCGGTGGTCGGGCCGGCGCGGCGGCGGGGCCGCGGGCTTCCCGCTCGCGGTCGGCGCGCTGCTCGACGGCATCCCCGAGCAAGCGGTGCTCGGCATCGGCCTCGCGGCCGGCGGCGGCGTGAGCGTGGCGTTGCTCGTCTCGATCTTCGTCTCCAACCTGCCCGAGTCGATCGGCGCATCCGCCGACATGCTGCGCGACGGTCGCTCGAGGCGCTTCGCGCTCGGGCTCTGGACCGCCGTCGCGGTCGTCTGCGCGCTCGCGGCCGTCGCCGGCCGACTGGTCGCCGACGCTGCATCCCCGGCGGTCGTCGGCACGATCGACGGCATCGCGGCCGGCGCGCTGCTCGTCATGCTCATCGACGCGATGATCCCCGAGGCGCGCGAGAAGGCGAAGTCGCTCGCGGGCCTCGCGACGGTCGTCGGCTTCGCGGTCGCGGCGGGCCTGTCGCTGCTCGGAGAGGCTTGACATCGGGTTCGGTGCAGGATGGAGCGGTGACCGATCCTGCACCGCGACCGCACGCCGAGCCCGACTGGGTCCAGCACGTCATGTGGTGGCACGTCTACCCGCTCGGCTTCGTCGGCGCGCCCATCCGCCCCGACGCGCCGCCGGCCGAGACCGCGGTCGAGCATCGGCTCGGCCACCTCGAGGCGTGGCTCGACCACCTCGTCGCGCTCGGGCTCAACGGCCTGCAGCTCGGGCCGGTCTTCGCCTCCGCGACGCACGGCTACGACACGATCGACCACTTCCGCATCGATCCGCGGCTCGGCGACGAGGGCGACTTCGACCGGCTCGTCGCCGCGTGCCGCGAGCGCGGCATCCGCGTGCTGCTCGACGGCGTCTTCAATCACGTCGGCCGAGCGCATCCCGCCTTCCTCGCACTCGAGGAGCAGGGGCGGGCGGCTGAGACCGCCGGGCTCTTCCGCGTCCACTGGGACAGCTGGTCGCCCGGCGAGCCGGTCCCCGCCGACGTGTTCGAGGGCCACGACCAGCTCGTCGCGCTCGACCACGACGCGGATGCGGTGGCCGACCTCGTCGTCGACGTCATGACCCACTGGCTCCAGCGCGGCATCGACGGCTGGCGGCTCGACGCGGCATACGCCGTGCCGCCCGCGTTCTGGGCGCGAGTGCTGCCGCGCGTGCGAGAGCGGTTCCCCGACGCCTACTTCACCGGGGAGGTCATCCACGGCGACGCCGCGGCGATCGTGCGCGAGTCGACGTTGGACTCGTTGACGCAGTACGAGCTGTGGCAGGGCATCTGGCACGGCCTCGCCGATCGCAACTGCTTCGAGCTCGCGCACGCGATCGAGCGCCACAACGCCCTCGTGCGCGACTTCGTGCCCTCGACGTTCATCGGCAACCACGACGTGACGCGCATCGCGACCGCGGTCGGTCCGGAGCTCGTGCCGCATGCGATGGCCGTGCTCGCGACCGTCGCCGGCACCCCCTCCGTCTACGCGGGCGACGAGCTGGGCTTCGAGGCGCGCAAAGAGGAGCGGCTCGGCGGCGACGACGCCGTGCGGCCGGAGTTTCCCGCGGAGCCGCCGTCGCCCGACGCGCTCGAGCCGGCAGCCGCCGACGCGTACGGCGTGCACGCGTCGCTGCTCGCCCTCCGCCGTCGCCACGCGTGGCTGCACCGCGCGCAGACGGATGTCGTGCACCTCGCCAACGAAGCGATCGTGCTGCGCACGGCGACCGACGCCGACCGCGTCATCACCGCGCTCAACCTCGCCGACGAGCCTGTCGAGCTGCCGGCCGCCGACGCCTCGAGCGTCGAGGCGGGCGTCGCCGAGCTCGCCGACGGCGTCGTGCGACTCGGTGCGCGCGGCTGGGCAGTGCTCTCCTAGCGAGTCGCTCAGCGGCGCGGGTCGATCATCGTCACGCCGGCCGCGCTCGAGCGGTCGAAGCCGGGCAGGACGGTCGCGGCCTCCTCGAGCGAGACCGTGCGCTCGATGAGCCGCTGCGGCTCGAGCACGCCGCGCTCGATGAGGGCGAGCATGCCCGGGTAGTCGGCCGCCGCCATGCCGTGGCTGCCGAGCACGTCGAGCTCCCACGCGATCACGCGGTCCATCGGCACTCGGGGGTGCCCGTCGACGGGCGGCAGGAGGCCGATCTGCACGTGGCGGCCGCGACGACGCAGGCCCAGCACCGCATCCGACGCCGTCTGCTCGCTCCCGACAGCGTCGACCGCCACGTGCGCGCCGCCGTCCGTGATCGCCGCGACCTCGGTCGGCACGTCGCGCCCGTCGGCGAGCACGGTCGCCTCGGCGCCGAGCGAGGCGGCGAGCTCGAGCGCCGCCGGGTTGCGGTCGACCGCCACGACGCGGGCGCCGAGCGCGCGGGCGATCATGACGGCGCTGAGGCCCACGCCGCCGGCACCGACGACCGCGACCCACTCCCCCGACCGCACGCGGGCACGCGCGACGAGTGCGCGGTAGGCGGTCGCGAAGCGGCAGCCGAGCGCCGCCGCCGTCGCGGCGTCGACGCCGTCGGGGACCCGGACGAGGTTCGCGTCGGCAGCGTGCAGCGCGACGCGCTCGGCGAAGGAACCCCAGTGGGTGAAGCCCGGCTGCTGCTGCGCCGGGCACACCTGCGCGTCGCCCGCGAGGCACCATTCGCAGCGCCCGCAGCCGCACACGAACGGCACCGTCACGCGGTCGCCGACGCGCCACCGCTCGACGCCCTCGCCCACCTCGGCGACGATGCCCGCGAGCTCGTGGCCCGGCACGTGCGGGAAGGCGATGTCGTCGTGGCCGGCCCACGCGTGCCAGTCGCTGCGGCACAGGCCCGTCGCGTGCACCTCGACCACGACGCCTCGCGCAGGAGCGACCGGCGACGGCACGTCGCGCACGGCGGGAGTCGAGCGGACGGCGTCGATCAGGAGGGCACGCATGCCTCGATCCTGGCAGGACGGCACGCCCAACCGAGAGTGATAGACATGCAGGCGTGGATGAGCCCGACGAGCACGGCACCGAGATCACCTACGACGAGCAGCGATACCCCGCTCGTCCCCGCCGCCTGCGCCCGCGCGACCAGTTCCGCAGCGGCAGCGTGCGGCGGTTCCGCACCGACCCGCGCACCGCGAACGCATCCAACCCCTCCTACGTCGAGTGGCTCGTGCGCCAGTCGATGCTCAAGGACGCCGACGTGCTCAGCCGGCAGCTCTCGGGCCAGCCGTCGATGTGGCGCAACCCCTACGCCCGCCCCGACGCGCGGCGCGCGATCGGCGTCGCCGACGTGTGGTTCACCGCCTACCCGATCTCGCTCATCACCCGGCCGGGCCAGTCGTTCCTCGACGCGCTCGGCGAGGAGGCGCTCTGGGCGGCGTTCGAGCACATCGGCATCAACGGCCTGCACACGGGCCCCGTGAAGCGCGCCGGCGGCATCACCGACTGGATGGAGACGCCGAGCGTCGACGGCCACTTCGACCGCATCAGCACGCAGATCGATCCCGCCTTCGGCGACGAGGATGCGTTCCGTCGGCTCTCCGACGTGGCTGAGGAGCACAGCGGCTCGATCATCGACGACATCGTGCCCGGCCACACGGGCAAGGGCGCCGACTTCCGGCTCGCCGAGATGGCGTTCAAGGACTACCCCGGGATCTACCACATGGTCGAGATCCCGCCGGAGGACTGGCACCTGCTGCCCGAGGTGCCGGAAGGCCGCGACGCGGCGAACCTGGACGCGACCGCCGAGCGCGAGCTGAGCGACCGCGGCTACATCATCGGCGAGCTGCAGCGCGTCATCTTCTACATGCCCGGCGTGAAGGAGACGAACTGGAGCGCGACCCCGCCGGTGCTCGGCGTCGACGGCGTCGAGCGCCGCTGGGTCTACCTCCACTACTTCAAGCAGGGGCAGCCGTCGATCAACTGGCTCGACCCGACCTTCGCGGGCATGCGGCTCGTGATCGGCGACGCGCTCCACTCGCTCGGCGACCTCGGCACGAGCGCGCTGCGCCTCGACGCGAACGGCTTCCTCGGGGTCGAGAAGAGCGCGGAGGGCCTGCCCGCCTGGTCGGAGGGGCATCCGCTCTCCCACGCCGCAAACCACATCATCGCCGGCATGGTGCGGAAGGTGGGCGGCTTCACGTTCCAGGAGCTCAACCTCACGATCGAGGACATCCGCGACACGAGCGCGGTCGGCGCCGACCTCTCCTACGACTTCGTCAGCCGGCCCGGCTACCACCACGCGCTCGCGACCGGCGACACCGAGTTCCTGCGGCTCACGCTCATGTCGTCGCTCGAGCTCGGCGTCGAGCCGGTCGGGCTCGTGCACGGCCTGCAGAACCACGACGAGCTCACCTACGAGCTCGTGCACTGGGCGACGCGGCACCGCGACGAGGTCTACCCCTTCCGGCACAAGGAGATCACCGGCGGCGAGCTCGCCGAGCTCATCCGCGCCGAGCTCACCGAGACGCTGACCGAGCAGGCCGACTACAACCGCGTCTTCACGCAGAACGGCATCGCGTGCACGAGCGCCTCGCTCATCGCGGCGACGCAGGGCTTCGCGACGCTCGACGACATCACCGAGGAGGCGGTGCCCGCGATCCGCGACGCGCACATCCTGCTCGCGAAGTACAACGCGTGGCAGCCGGGCGTCTTCGCGCTCTCGGGCTGGGACCTCACGGGCATGCTCACGCTCCCCGCCGACGACGTGCGCGACCTCATCGACACGGGCGACACGCGCTGGATCGAGCGCGGCGCGCACGACCTGATCGACGCCGCGCCCGACGCGATGACGTCGTCGGCAGGCATGCCGCGCGGCCGCTCGCTCTACGGCTCGCTCCCCTCGCAGATCGAGGAGCCGGGATCGTTCGTGAACCGGCTCGCCGAGGTGCTGCAGATCCGCCGCGACCACGGCGTCGCGACCGCGACGCAGCTCGACGTGCCGCACGTCGCGCACCCCGCGATGCTCGTCCTCGTGCACCGGCTCGACGACGGCAAGCCCGACGCCGATGACGCGCCGATCCAGGTGACGGTGCTGAACTTCTCGGGCGAGGGCGTCGACGGCACGGTGCACTCCGAGGCGCTGCCGACCCAGCACGCGGTGATCGATGCCGCGACCGGCGAGGGCATCGGCCACGTCGACGACCTCCAGAGCTTCAGCGTGAGGCTGCCACCCTACGGCGGGCTGTTCCTGACGCTCGAGCCCGTCGGGCAGGAGGACTGAGCCGCCGCTCGCGCGGCTCGGTCCGGCGACGGCCGGATCGCCGATATGCTTAGTGCGCTAAGTATTCGGCGATCCGAGGAGACCGGTCCGATCATGCAAGAGCCGACCGCCACCACCCAGGGCTGGCCCCACGACCGCGACCCGCAGAGCTTCACGCGCGGCGACATCATGGCCTGGCGCGTCGTCGGCTACTGCGCGGCGGCCGTCACGGTCGTCGGCACGACCGCTGCGGTCATCGCCTTCGTAGTGCTCGCGAACGCCTGAGCAGGCGTCGGGCGTCAGGCCTCAGCGTCGTCGACCGCGGCGATGAGCCGCGTCATGAGGCGGTGCAGCTGCTCGAGCTCCTCGCGGTCGAGCCCGAGGCGCTGCATCATCTCCTCCGGCACGGCGAGCGCCTGCTCGCGCAGCTGCGCTCCGCGCTCGGTGAGCGTGATGTCGAGCGTGCGCACGTCGTCGGCGCGCCTCGCGCGAGCGACGAGCCCCGCGGCTTCGAGCCGCTTGACGAGCGGCGAGAGCGTCGCCGGCTCGAGGCGCAGCTGCTCGGCCAGCTGGCGCAGCGAGAGCGAGCGCGAGCCCCAGAGCGCGAGCATCACGAGGTATTGCGGGTGCGAGAGGCCGAGCGGCTCGAGCACGGGCCGGTAGGCGCCGACGACGCTGCGGGATGCCACCGACAGCGCGAAGCACACCTGGCGCTCGAGCGCCAGGTCGTCCCGCTCCTGCACGGGCAGCTCGTCGTGCGCCACGCGTCGATTCTAGGCGCGGCGCCGCCCTGCGCCGCCCTCGACGGCTGACTCGCGGCTACTGCGGCCGAGCGACGACCGTCAGCACCGCGAGGCTCGCGAGCAGGAAGCTGCACAGCGTGCCGACGAGGAACTCCTCCGCCTTCGTGCCGCCCGAGCGGTCGGCCGAGATCTCCGGGAAGCGCACGACGCCCTTCGCCGCGACGAGCCCGGCGATGACGACCGGCATCCCCGCGAGCAGCGATGCGAACACGAGCACGCGCTCGAGCGGGCCCACGATGCGCCCGCCCCGGAAGCCGCTCACGGTCGTCGCGGGCTCGGCCTTGCGCACCACCGCGATCTCCTTGTCGCGGCGCAGCACGCGCCACGCGGTGCTCGGGCTGGGCGGCGGGTCGCTCGGCTCGTCCGTCCGGCGGGCAGCGGCGACCACCGCGCGCACGAGCGCATTGCTCGTCGGCCCGAGGAAGACCAGTGCTGCGATCGCGACGACGACGGCGCTCGGCGCGAGGGCGTCGGCTTGGGCGCTGCCGGCGAGCGCGCGAGCGAGTGGCGCGTCCGCGTCCACCGCGGAGCCGTCGAGCAGCACCGCGAGCGCGATCGCGGCAGCGGTCAGCACGAAGCCCGAGATCGCGGCGAGGCGCGCTCGAGCAGCGAGCAGCACGGTCGCCACGGTCGAGACGACCAGCGCGACGACGGCAGCCATCCACGCCAGACCCGTCGCGAGGATGAGCGCGGCGATCGCGATCATCCAGCCGGCTCCTGCCCAGATGAGGTCGGCGCCGCGCAGTGCGATGCGGCTCGCTCGCGGACGCGCATCGGCGCTCCGATGGCCGCTCGCGAGCGATCCCGCGCTCAGCGCGAGATGGCCGAGACCCATCACGATCATGATCGCTGCCGCGGTCACGACCTGCCTCCCTCGAGCTGACGCAGCATCTCGACGACCGCTGCGGCGCCAGACCGGTGCCAGCTCTGCGAGACCGCCGACTGGCGGATGCCCTCGGCCTCGGCGGTGCGCGCTTGGGGCACCTCCTCCAGTCCGGCGAGCGCGATCCGCTTGTCGCGCGGCCGCATGTCGCCGACGATGTGGTCGCGCAGCAGCAGGAGACCTCGGATGGCCCTCTCCTCGGCGCCGCCGTCATGCAGGAACGCGCTCGTGGCGCGGCTGCGCCCCGAGCGCTGCGCTTGCTTGACGTGGTCGATCGCCTCCCGGGCACGCCACCAGGCGCTGCCGTCCCTGATCGGCACGCTGCCGCTCGCGTCGACGATGCGGTCCTCCCCCGCGCCGATGCCGAAGCGCAGCTCGAGCCCTTCTGGCAGCGAGAGCGCCACGATCGTCGTCGAGAGCACGGCTCGCTCCGCGCTCTCGTAGACGGCCTGGAACTCGTCGCCCACCGCCGCATACGCGGGCACCTCGGCGCCGGCGTGCTCCTCAGCGCGAGCGAAGGCGCGCAGCACCTCCTCCTGCCCGGCCTGCCGGTCGGGCAGCTCGCGCGAGCCGATGATGTCGGCGATCACGGCCACTGCGTTCCGTCCCATGCCGATAAGTGTACGGCTGATATCAACCAGCGATCACCTACTGGCTTATAAGATCTCGATATCAGGCGTGCGACCGCCGCACACCGCGCATCCGGCCGACGTCCAGTGCCGACCCATGCCGCGCCGTCACACTGTCGACTTCGGCAACGAGGAGGACAGCATGGCAGAGATCAGCGTGAACAAGCGGATGCTCGGGCTCAAGGACGTGCACGTCCACGTCGAGGAGCACGGCACGGGCCGACCGATCGTGCTCATCCATGGCTGGCCCCTCTCGGGCGCGTCGTGGGAGGCGCAGGTGCCCGCACTCGTCGATGCCGGCTACCGCGTCATCACCTACGACCGCCGCGGCTTCGGGCAGAGCGACAAGCCGAAGACCGGCTACGACTACGACACGCTCGCCGACGACCTCGCCGGACTGCTCGACGCGCTCGACCTGCGCGACGCGACGCTCGTCGGCTTCTCGATGGGTGGCGGCGAGGTGGCCCGCTACATCGCCCGCCACGGCGAGGAGCGGCTGCGCAGCGTCGTCTTCGCCGCCGCCGTGCCGCCGCGCATGATGCAGACGCCCGACAATCCCGAGGGGCCGCTCACGGCCGCGAAGGCGGGCGAGATGACGGCGCAGCTGACCGCCGATCGCGAAGCCTTCCTCGACGACTTCACGAAGCAGTTCTTCTCCCCGAACGCCGATGACGACGTGCTCGTGAGCGAGCCGCAGCGGCAACGGGCGATCTCGCTCGGGCTGCAGGCCGACAAGCTCGCGATGCTCGAGGCGATGCAGTCGTTCGGGCTCGCCGACTTCCGCGAGGACATCACGAAGGTGACCGTGCCGACGCTCGTGCTGCACGGCGACGCCGACGGCATCGTGCCGTTCGAAGGCTCCGGCGCGCGCACGCTCGAGGCGATCCCCGGCAGCGAGCTCGAGCTCATCGCAGGTGCACCGCACGGGCTCAACGTGAGCCACGCATCCGAGTTCAACGCCGCCCTGCTGCGCTTCCTGCAGCACTGACCGCGGCCGAGAGCGACGATGAGCACCCACCTCGAGGACTACGCGCTGCTGTCGGATCTCCGCACCGGCCCGCTGGTCTCGCGGAACGGCAGCATCGACTGGCTGTGCCTGCCGCGGCACGACTCCGCCGCGTTCTTCACCGCGCTGCTGGGCGATGAGGACGACGGCCGGTGGCTGCTGCACGTGCCCGACGGCGAGGTGCTCGAACGCCGCTACCTGCCCGACACCTTCGTGCTCGAGACGACCTGGCGCTCGCCCACCGGCGTCGCACGGGTCACCGACTTCCTGCCGCCGAGCAGCGACCACGCCGACCTCGTGCGGCACGTCGAGTGCATCGAGGGCACGGTGACGGTCGAGCACGACCTGCGCATCCGCTTCGACTACGCGAGAGCGACGCCGTGGACGCGCCGCATCGAGCACCTGGGGGCCGAGGCGCTGGTCTCGATCGCCGGCCCCGACGGGCTGCTGGTGAGCGGTCCGCTGCTGAGCCGCACCGACGGCGAAGCGGATGCGGTGCCCGGCGGCGAGCGCTGCTCGCGGCTCGAGGGCACCTTCGAGCTCGCCGCAGGTGAGACCCAGGACTGGCACCTCTCGTGGTTCCGCTCGCACGAGGATCCGCCCGAGCCGGCCGAGCCGCAGCGCGCGCTCGACGAGGCGGTCGCGTTCTGGGCCGACTGGTCGAAGGACATCGCAGTTGAGGGCGAGCACGCCGATCTCGTGCGCCGGTCGCTGCTCGTGCTCCGCGCCCTCACGCACTCGCAGACGGGCGGCATCGTCGCCGCACCCACCGCATCCCTGCCCGAGGAGCTCGGCGGCGAGCGCAACTGGGACTACCGCTACACCTGGCTGCGCGACGCGGCGTTCGCGATCGAGGCGGTCGTCGACCACGGCCTCACGCACGGGGCGCGGCAGTGGCGCGACTGGCTGCTGCGCGCGATCGGCGGCGACATCGACGACGTGCGCATCATGTACGGGCTCGCGGGCGAGCGCGACCTGCGCGAGACCGAGCTCGACCACCTCGCCGGCTACGAGGGCTCCCGGCCCGTGCGGGTCGGCAACGGCGCGGCGAGCCAGTTCCAGGCCGACGTCGTCGGCGAGGTGATGGTGGCGCTCTCGCAGCTTCGCGCCGCGGGCGAGGAGGAGGATGCCTACAGCTGGGCGATGCAGAAGGGTCTGCTCGACTACGCGGAGGCGAACCTCGATCGGCAGGACCACGGCATCTGGGAGATGCGCGGCGACCTCCACTGGTTCACGCACGGCCGGGCGATGCTGTGGGCCGGGTTCGACTGCGGCGTGCGCGCGATCGAGGAGGACGGCCTCGACGGGCCGGTCGAGCGCTGGCGCGAGCTGCGCGAGCGGCTGCGTGACGAGATCGACGACCGCGGCTTCGATGCAGAGCTCGACAGCTTCACGCAGGTCTACGGCGGCGACGAGGTGGATGCGTCACTGCTGCAGCTGCCCCACTTCGGCTTCTGTGCGTACGACGACCCACGGATGCTCGGCACCGTCGCGCGCATCGAGCGCGACCTCATGGACGAGCACGGACTCATCCTCCGCTACCGCACCGAGGCCGGCATGGACGGGCTCAAGGGCGACGAGCACCCCTTCCTGCTGTGCAACTTCTGGCTCGTCGAGCAGTACGCCCACACCGGCCGCCGCGACGACGCCGAGCGGCTCATGGCGCAGCTCGTCGGCTACGCGAACGACCTCGGGCTCATGAGCGAGGAGTACGACCCGGATGCGAAGCGCCTGATCGGCAACTTCCCGCAGGCATTCAGCCACCTCGCGCTCATCAGGGCGGCGGATGCGCTGCGGGCGACCGCGGGCGGCGACTGACGGGCGACTCTCGGCAGTGCGGATGCCGCACGCGACCTTTCGCGGCGCGGCCCTCCCGTTGCAGGATGGAGCTGTCCGACCCGGGAGCGAGGAGTGCGCCGATGCCCTACAACGTCGTGGTCGCAGTCGATGGCGGCACCGCGAGCGCAGCCGCGCTCGACTGGGTGGTCGACCGAGCGCGGAGCGTCGCCATGCATGTCGAGGTCACCACGGTGGTCGACATCGACTGGATCCCACAGGTCAACACGGATCCGATGCTGCTCGAGCACGAGCGCATCGTCGATGAGGCCGGCAAGCGGATCAGGTTCAGCGGCGTCTCCGCCGAGGTCTCGACGACCGTGCAGCACGCGCGCCGGCTGCCCGGACTCGAGGCGGCCTCGCGTCGAGCGGACCTGCTCGTGATCGGCTCCCACAAGACCCGCGGGGCGGTCGGGCTCATCTACGGCACGCTGCCGCTCGCCGTCGCGGCGAGGACGCACTGCCCGCTCGTCGTCGTGCCCGTCGACTGGCAGCCGGGCGGCGAGCGAGTGATCGTCGGCGTCGACGACGAGACCGGCGCCGCGGCCATGGCGTTCGCGGCTCGCGAGGCCGAGCGCGAGGACGACACGCTCGTCGCGGTCCGTGCCTGGGACGTGCCTCCGCTCGTCAGCGGCGCGTGGGAGGCGATGGAGTCCCCCATCGAGGCGTTCGAGTCGAGCGAGCGGGCCGTGCTCGACGCCGAGGTGGCACGCGTCCACGCGGCACACCCGGACCTCCCGGTCGAGGCGGTGCTCGAGTACGGCCGCGCATCCGTCGTCCTCGCGCAGCGCGCGGAAGGCGCGCGGCTCGCGGTGGTCGGCACGCACGGCCGCGGCAGGCTCGCCGGACTCCTGCTCGGCTCGGTCAGCCACGATCTCCTGATGAACATGCCGTGCCCGGTCGCGGTCGTGCCGACCACCGGGGAGGCCGGGCAGATCGAGCCGACCGAGCCGGGCGCCGCGGAGCCCTGACGCTCCTCACAGCGAACGGCACCCTCGCCGCGCCTCGGGGCAGGTCCGCGAACTGCGCGCCGAGTGCAGCGTCGGCGCGCTCAGCGCACGGCGCCCATCGACGCGAGCATCGCCCGCGCGACGCCGTGCTCGATGTCGACCGGCACGCCCTGCGGGCCGGCCGCTAGCCCGCGGTCGGTCGCCACTCGCTCGAGCGAGCGCGCCTGCAGGAAGAAGCCGAGATCCATCGACTGGATGGAGTTGCCCTTGGGCCCCGGCCCGGCGAGGTTGAACATGCGCCCCTCCGCGAGCAGCACGACGTGGCGGCCGTCGCGCTCGATGCGCTCGATCGCCGGCGCGACCTGTCGGGTCGTGGCGCCCTCGCGCAGCGCATCCACGTCGATCTCCCACGGGAAGTGGCCGATGTTCGCGAGCACTGCGCCATCCGCGAGCATCGGCAGCGCAGCGGCCGGCAGCGCGTCCGGACGTCCGGTGGCGGTCACGACCACTTCAGCCCAGGGCAGCAGCTCCTCGAGGGAGCCGACGCGGTGCCCGTCGAAGGCGGCCTCGAGCGCGGTCACGGGGTCGCGCTCGACGACGCCGACCTTGCCGCCCAGCGCCGCGAGGTATTGCGCCACGCCGCGGCCGCACCAGCCGTAGCCGATCACGACGAAGCGACTCCCCGGCAGCTGCAGGTTGGTGATGCGCATGAGCGACTCGACGGCGCTCTGCCCGACGGCGTGCCGATTCTCGCCGATCGCCTTGATGCGCGAGTCGTTGATCACGATCACGGGGAACGGCACGTCGGTGCCCTCCTCGCGCAGCCGGAAGCCGCCCGACGTGGTCTCCTCGGTGCCGCCGATGACCTCGTGCGCGAAGCCGTGCTCGACCGTGCCGAGCGCGAGGTCCGCGCCGTTGTCGAGCAGCACGTCGGGTCGCGCCTCGAGGGTGCGGCGGAGGTTCGCGCGGTGGTCTTCGAGCGTGTCATCGCGGCGCCCGAAGAGGTGCAGGCCGGATGCCTGCAGCGCGGCGACGATGTCGTCCTGCGTCGACCCGTGGTTGCCGGTGCCGACGAGCCGCGCCCCGCCAGTGGCGAGCGTCTCGATCAACACAGCGGTCTTCGGGTCGAGGTGCAGGGAGACACCGATCGTGCGGCCGGCCAGAGGCCGGGTCTCGGCGAACTCCTCGCGCAGCGCCGCCAGCAGCGGCATGCGCGAGCGGATCCATTCGATGCGGGCAGCGCCCTCGGCAGCGAGCTGCTCAACTGTGTCGATCATGATGGGACTCTTCCGCTGCGGATCGCAGCGCTCGGGACATCGCGCTCATCGAGGCGACGGATGCACGTCGTCGCATCCCGTAGGCGCGGATGCCCCGCGCCTGCCTCCATCCTGACATGGCGCCTGAGCGACCGGCACGCGCAGGGGCCTGCGCGCTGCCCCGCGAGGCCGACGGCCGCGGTCGCTCGGCGGCACTCGGCGTTGGCAGCGCCCCCGTCGGCGACGCTGAGCATCACGCAGTCATCGCGATCGACAGCCGCTCCGCGAGAGAGCCCCCGGCCGATGGCCAGAGGCTCTCTCGTCGTGACCTGTGTCTCGACTCATCACATTGGTGGATCTGGGGGTGTCTGGTTTCAGGACATCGTGAACGCATGTCTCGGGACATCGTGAACGGCCGACTGGCCCGTCTCGGGATGTCTCGGGATGTCTCGGGACATCGTGAACGGTGAGCGAGAACGAGCTGCTGATCAAGGCCGTCACCGTCGCCGGCCACGCCACCGTCATCGCCCACGACGGCGAAGTCCTCGGCGACTACACCCTCAACCCCGACAAGAGCTACCAACCCAGAAACGACTGAACCCCCGCAAGCGGGGGTTCAGTCGTTCACGATGTCCTGAGACATCACATTGGTGGATCTGGGGGACTCGAACCCCCGACCCCCTGCCGACTGTTCGACCGCCATTTTCCGCTGCTTTCCGCCCATTTCGGGCCCGTTTGTCCTCCCGCATGCCTACACGATCCCGTCCGATCCCGCTCAATGTGGACACGTTCTTGGACACTCCGACCGTTGGCGCGTATTCAGGACGGGGCACGGGTGCGATGAACCGTTGCGCCGGCGGGTTGGCCGTTGGCGCGACCTGACTGCCCACTATCGGCGACAGTCCAGCTGAGCTTTACCACCGGGGGGAGCGAATCCGGGTAGCGAGGCTCGCTACCTCTTCCAACGCCCGGACGGAGCGTTCGGGCACTCCGCCGAACAAACCACCTAACAGCGGCGTCCATCCAGCGCCCTGGCCCTGCGCCTCAGCGAGCATCTCTGCCTCCGGCCCTTTCGCCGTGTCCCGATGCCTCCAGGTGTAGCGGCCATAGCCCCCGTGCGGCCCATAGAACCGTTCACCTTGCGCCCGAGCATCTTCGGACACCGCGTCTAGCAATACTTCCGCGCGATCGAAGGCGTCGGCGTAGTCGTGATCACTCGCGAACTGCTGCCGGAACAGAGGCGCAAGAACAGTGAAGAGGTGGTCGGAGATCGACGTGCGTCGGCGGCCCCGCCGACCGGTCAGCAGCATCTCAATTTCCGCATCCGTCTGCTGTTCGCCTTGATCCTCATTACACAGCACGGTGCCGAGGGCCTGCCACTGGTCAAGTCCCACCACGCTCTGGCTCCCGCTTGTAAGAATGAACGGCATGCTCTCCGACCCCAGAGGTGCCACCTGGACGTCCGCGGTTACCGCTCGCAGCATGGAGTAATTCTGTTTGGCGATCGCGCCGAGCGCCGCTGTGTACGTAAGAAGCAGCGCCGGATACTCTCGAAGCGCGGTGAGGATGTCGAGGCCGGTGCGTTTCGTCGACTCATGCGCCACCATCTGAAGTGTGCGGGTGAGCTCTTGCTCGTGGGGACGAGACCCGTACATCGAAATTAGCTTCATCGGGACCAGCGCGGGGGCCAAGAGATCGTCGTACCGCCGGACCCGGCTGACCCATTCCCGCACGAACTCGGGACTCAGCCGTCGACTCGACGTCAAGTCCGGAGGAAAGTCGTCCCGCAGACCGAGCGCGTCTTGGATCGGCGCACGCAACTCCGCGAGGTACTCGTCGTAGTCCATGATGCGCCCTGGGTTCCTCAGTAGACCGCGCAAGCGCTCCGCGACGTCATTCTCGGCACGTCCCGCCTCCGCAGCGGCCCGTGAGACTGACGGGGGCGGCGGGGCCGGAGCACTTCCCATGGCCCGCTGGATTGCCACAAAACGAGGCGGCTAATCTGTGCGTACTTCTGCAGTCCGAATAGGTCGGCGCGGTGGATAGAACTGCCGAGCGTTCGCCCCATGCCGAGGTCGATTTCCGGAACCTCACACTCATCAAGCCGCGCGGTCATAAGCCAAGACGCTCCCGGCGGACGTCGCCGATACTCCTCCGCCGCGAGAATCAACTCCTCGAATTGATAGGACTTCTCCCGCTTCGCCAGATTGGAGGAGAAGCACGCGAGGAACACGAAAGAGCCACCACGGATGGCGTTCTGGATCTCACGTTGCCAGTCGTCGCCAGGCCACAGGTTGTCCTTATCGCGCCAGACGATGAACTCGGCTGCCTCGAGCGCTGCCTGCAATTCGTCGATCACATCAGAGTCTTCGGTGATGTACGAGATGAATACGTGATCGCCTGACACAGCTCCAACCTACCGCGGTCCGGTACAACATGCGCCGAACGAGAGTCCTTGCCCGATCCTCTCCGCGCCGGGGCCGAAATGGCAGACATCGCCGCTAGTAGAGGGCGGACCATCAGCGGGAAGTAGCGCACCCGACGTGTCCATGTCTTCACTGCCCAGTGTGGTTCCCTCAACGGTCGGCGTCTTGGGAGCGGAGAGTCACAGACCGAAGTCTCGCCGCCATTCGCGGGTCTGGTGTGCTTCGAAGAGGAATGTCACACACTTTACCTCGGTAGCGAACGGCTCGTCCCGGTAGCGATCGTCGAAGTACTCGTCGATCGGCGGTCGGCCTGTCGAAGTCGTGCGGGCATGAGCGCGTGATCGTAGAGTTTCGCCAACCGAGCTCATCCACTAGCGGCTTCCCTCTTGGGGCGCCGCCACACTCAAGGGCCGTCCCGACATCCGACAGCTCCCCGCCGCTTACGTAGCGCCGGCATCGGTACAGATTCACTCCGAAAGTCACGGGCGGGGGATGCCCGGGCAAGCCGGCTACATCGAAGTGATTCTGGAAGATGGACGACCATAGGATGCAAACGTGTCGATCTCGCCGTCGTTTCACAACCTGACGCTCCTTCTATCCGCCACCGCCCCGTCGATCGCAGTGCCGACCACTGCGGCCCAACTCGTATTGGCTAGACACTGGCTCGCGACGTCGGACCATCTCCTCTTGATGGGAGCCGGCGCGTCGGTCGATGCCGGAGCGCCCACCGCGGTTGGCCTGACCGACAAGGTTGTTGAGGCAGTCAACGTGGAGCGATGGTGGGACCCGGCCGCCCCCGCCTTTGTCGTGCGGCTTCGGGACGCGCTCCGCGACCGCACGGGCAAACCGATCGACATCGAGCGCTTCTACAGCACACTGCTTCTACTCTCAGGGCGGGATGCCAACGCGCTTCATGGTCTGGTGGACCGCTTCTCGGTCGATCTCACGCACCTGCCGTCCGACAGGCCCGCAACCATGTCGCTCGACTTGCTAGCGCGCGCGACGTTGAGACATATCAACGAGATCCTGAGCGCGCTCGACCCCGCCGCCAGCGACTATCTGGCGGCGCCGCTGGACTCCGCCCATGCGCCCCGCACGATCGCAACGCTGAACTACGACCGACTGCTGGAGGGCGCAGCGGATCGAGCTGGAAAACGCCTCGACTCAGGCGCCGCGGCATGGGACGGTGGCAGAGAATGGCCCCAGCCTGATCGAAGCAGCACCCCGTTGCTCAAGCTCCACGGCTCTATCGGCTGGTACAAGCGGCTTTTGCAGCCACCGTTGCTTCCTCACACGCCTCCCGTCGCGTTCGGCCGCTTCGCGCTCCTGGATGAACCTAATCCAGACGCGGTTCCTCTCGGCACCGACCTGACGCAAGTTCAGATTTTCGGTGAGGGGGATAAGGTCCGGGTGCACGGTCCGACTCTGCCCCTCCTGCGGGCGTTCGAAGCCGCGCTGAACGATGTCGCTCTGCTCGTCGTCGCGGGCTACTCCTTCCGCGACTCGCACATCAACGCCATCATCGTCGATTGGGTCGCGGCTGCTCCTAACGCTCGCGTGATCGTGATCGATCCGGGCCTGGAGGTCGGAATCGGTGGGCTGGAGTGGAAGAGGCTCAGCGCGCAACTCGCCCCCGGTGATGCGGACCCAGCTTCGCTCGGCAACCACCACCTCAGGATGACCATCCTGAGCTACGGTGCCGCCGAAGGCCTGTCTGCCATCTATGCTTCTGTCTAGCGGCCGTTCGATTGCCGCGTCGCGTGCCCCCTCCCATACGTCTCGCGCCCCACTCGCGAGTGCTGCTCGCAGAGCCGCCCACACGTCGGGGCTTGACTTTCCCGCGCATTGATGCCGCCAGCGCACGTACCGCTTCGAGCGCCTCACGCGTCGAGTTCTTGACGAGTGGGTTCGGTTCCCAAATGCTTCGGGCACACTGGTCCTGTGCGGACTCGTAATCCCATGCTCTCGGACCTCCTAGCGGATGCGCTGGCGAATCCGCCGTTCACCCGGTTCATCGCAGACCATCGCCCGCTCGGCCCAACGTTGGCGCAGTTCGGGCAACTAGCGATCTCATCGATCCACGCCACCAAGACTCTCGTCGACCTGAAGCGCTTTGAGGGTTCGCTGCACGTTCTCTTGGCGTCAATCCGCCCCGATCCTCCAGAACTGGCGGGCGGCGGGCACGGGAGTGTGCAAGAGGGCGAGTTGTGGGGCCCCGCACAAGACGACGGCTCGAGGCCCGCGCTTACTCGATTCTGGTTCAGACGCCAGATCCTCGGGGCGGCCGGTTTGCTCAGCAGGTGGCCGTCGGAGTGCTCCGTACCAGTCATCGACCGCGACTCCGAGCACCCTTACTTGGCAGCGGGTGAGGCGGTGTGGATCATACGCCCGGTTGACGGAGACGATGACTGGGCGCTCTATACGCCCATCGACCTCACGCATGAAGAACTCGAGCGGGTGCATGCCGGCAAGCTCTCGGTACAGAAGATCTACGATGACCGCGAAGCGCTCATGCTTCCCATAATTGATGCAATCCGAGCGGAAACCGCCGATTACTTTGACGTAAAGCTGCCGGAGCTGGCCCAAGAGGCACTCGAATTCAGACGCCGGAAACTGGCCGCGTTCTCCAGCGTGACCACTGGCGTCGCGTTCCCTGAGAAGTGGAAACTCAAGGCGCCGGAGGTGACCCCAACAGCCGAACCGATCGACTTAGATACGAATCGCAGTGTCACGACTCCGTTGTTTCGTGACCGCCTGGCTGAAGCGAGCTTCGAGGAACTTCAGCGAGCCATACGGGTTTGGGCCAACGCAGTCGAGCGCTATCCCGCGGCGTTCAGCGCTCTTGATGAAGAGCGTGTGAGCGATCTCCTTGCCGCAACGCTTCACGCATCCCTCCCGGGAGCAGACCGCGAGGTCTTCTCGAGGCGTGGCAAAACCGACATTCAAGTGAGGGCAAAAGCCCTCGATGATGGGTCGAGCGAGGCGCGCGTCTTCATCGCCGAAACGAAGTGGGCCACTGGCTCGAAAGTCGTTCGTGAGGCGCTGGACCCGCAACTTTTCAGCTACCTCAACTCCGCTAATACCGCGGCTGTTCTGCTCCTGCTTTTCCGACAGAAGAATGCGGTTGCCGCCTATAGTCGTCATCTGCCGGTGTTGAAGGCGGTCCAGGGCTTCGAGGCCGAGGAGGCTTCGGCCGTTCAAGGTTGGAAGATCAATCGATACCGACGCGATGGTAAGGAACTTCGGCTCCTTATTGCCACGGTGCACATACCGCCTGTGAAGCCATGACAAGTCTCGGGCTAGCGCACTGACGATTCAGTCGCTGCCCGAAGAGAATCGAGCCGCGGTCCTCCGCGTCGCACCCCGAGGAGACCATGTGCCAGCACGCGTGAACTCATCGAAAGTCCGGGCAGGAGCGACGCTCGTTGCGGCACTTTAGTTACTTCTCCAATGGCACACACTGCGCACGTGCTGAGTCGGCAAGCGTAACGTCGCCCACGGGACTTTGACCCATCAACCCGAACAACCCGCTATCAGGACGTCCGTCGCGATCGTTGAGTCACAGAGCGGGAACACGAACGCGACGCAGGTCGCCCCGACCGTCCGCGTCTCCCGCAGCCCCATTTCGGCCGGCCGGAGGCCCAGCGAGACGGTCGGCGATCTCGCGCACCGCGGGCAGCTGCTTGTAGCGGCGTGCCGTGAAGACGGTCATCGGCCCGGCTCGCGCGCGGCTGCGGCGCCGCAGCGACCGAGCACTGTGAGCTCCTTCAGGTGCCATATCGCCCCTCGTCCCAGGCCATGGCGACATCATGGCGCCTCGACCTTCCGGACCAATCGGCGCTCACCCTCTCGACCGCTCCCGGCTAGGTGTACCCGGTCATGACCTTGGTGCAGTGGGTGGTGGCGTGAGGAGGACCTCCGCGGGTTGAGTGGAGTTGTTCAACGCTTCACCGACCAACGGAGGTCCTCGTGTCCCACGCTAACGCTCGTCTGACGCCTCGGGGCAGGGAGATCGCGGTGCTGCGCGTGCAAGCGGGCTGGTCGCGCTCGCACGTCGCGGCCGCGATGGGCTGCTCGCGCAACTGCGTCGGCCGCTGGGTCGAACGGTTCGAGGCCGAGGGCATCGACGGTCTCCAGGACCGCTCTTCCCGGCCCGGCTCGTCGCCGACGCGAACACCGGAGGAGACGGAGCTGGAGATCGTGCGGCTTCGGGTCGAGGAGCGCCTGGGCCGGGAGGCGATCGCGCAGCTCGTCGGCGTCTCGCCGCGCACGGTCTCGCGCGTGCTCGCCCGTCGAGGCGCGCCGGCGCTGGCGGCGCTGGATCCGATGACCGGGGAGCTGATCCGCACCTCGAAGCAGACCGCGATCCGCTACGAGCGCCAGCGGCCGGGCGAGCTGGTCCACATGGACGTGAAGAAGCTCGGCCGCATCCCCGAC
>NZ_ASHR01000003.1 GCF_000400485.1 Agrococcus pavilionensis RW1 | reverse complement strand
CTCGCGCTCACTTCTCAGTGAGGCACCTCGGACCCACTCGTACCGTGCGGCTGGTTACCGCGCGGGCGGCGGCTCCGCATCCGTGCTCCGCTCCGAGCGCGCACCGCCCGCCGCGAGGGCGCTGTCGCCCGAGGCGCTGTGGTCGGGACGCTCCGGTCCCTTCGGCTGGATGTGGCCGGGGTCGAGCGTGCGCTGCACGCTGAGTGCGTCGATCGGCCCCGTCGTCGCGTCGGTGTACCAATCGGTGAGCGAGGGGTCGTCGGTGTCGAGCCACGCGCCCGCGCCGTCGTCGGCGTGCACCTGGCTCGAGCCGAAGACGAAGTCGTCGCCGTGCTCCTCGATGCCGAGCCGCACGCCCTGGGCGATCGCCGCCTTCGCGTACTTCCGGCGCAGCATGTAGGGGTCCGAGCGCAGGTCCTTCGCGAGCGCGATCATGATGCCGATCACGACGAAGGCGAACGGCAGGGCGGTCACGACCATGAGCGACTGCAGGCCGCTGAGCGCCTGCTCGCCGCCGGCGACGAGCAGCGTGGCCGCGGTCGCACCGAGCAGCACGCCCCAGACGACCGTGACCCAGCGGCTCGGCTCGGGCTTGCCGCCCTGGCTCATCGACGCCATGACGATCGACGCCGAGTCGGCGGAGGTGACGAAGAAGATGACGATCGACAGCAGCGCGAGGATCGACGTGACGATGCCGAGCGGCAGGTTGCCGAGCACCGCGAAGAGCATCGCCTCGGCCGAGCCCGCCTCGCTGATCCCGAGGCCGTCGGCCTCCATCGCCATCGAGGTGCCGCCGACGATCGTGAACCAGGTGAGGCAGACGACCGAGGGCACGACCACGACGACCGTCACGAACTCGCGCAGCGTGCGCCCCCGGGAGATCTTGGCGATGAACATGCCGACGAACGGCGTCCATGACACCCACCACGCCCAGTAGTAGGTGGTCCACGCCGAGAGGAACGCGGCCGCGTCCTCGCCCTGCGAGGGGTTGCGCGAGAGCATCGTGCCGAGCTCCTCGAAGAACGCGACCGTCACCGAGGGCAGCAGGTTGAGCAGCAGCAGCGTCGGCCCCGTGACGAAGACGAAGAGGCCGAGCACTCCCGCGACCACCATGTTGACGTTGGAGAGCGCCCGGATGCCGCGCTTGATGCCCGAGACGGCCGAGATGACGAACAGGGCCGTCAGCACCGCGATCGTGGCGAGGATGAAGCCGTTGCCGACCTCGCCGACGCCGGCGACGACCTCGACGCCGCGACCGATCTGCAGCGCGCCGATGCCGAGCGAGATCGCCGTGCCGCCGAGGGTCACGATGATCGCGAAGATGTCGACGAGCTGGCCGGCCCAGCCCTCGGTGCGCTGCCCGAAGATCGGGGTGAAGATCGCCGAGATGAGCGGCGAGCGACCGCGGCGGTAGGCCGCGTAGGCGATCGCGCCGCCGACGAGCGCGTAGTAGGCCCACGCCATCGGTCCCCAGTGCAGCACGGTCTGCGCGAGTGCCGAGTGCATCGCGTCGACCGAGCCGGGCTCGGCGTCGAAGCCGTGCGGCGGCGCGAGGAAGAAGGTGAGCGGCTCGAGGGGGCCGTAGAAGAGCAGGCCGATGCCGATGCCGGCGGAGAACAGCATCGCGATCCACGAGACGGTCGAGAACTCGGGCTCCTCGTCGTCGGCGCCCAGGCGCACGCCGCCCGTGCGGCCGTAGCCGACGAAGAGCATGAACACGGTGACCGCGATCGTGAGCGCCCCGAACAGCCAGCCGAAGCGCGAGGTGACCCAGGCGAGCGACGCCGAGCCGACAGACTGGACGCCGGCCGGGTCGACGATGCCCCAGATGATCACGGCAGCAACGAAGGCCCCGGCGACCGCGAAGACCGCCCAGTTCGTGCCGAACACCCTGCCCGTGCGCTCCACGCCGATCCCGGGGATGAGCGCGGGATGCACGAGCCCGGGTTCGGTCACCTCGCGGATGACGCGACGCACCGGGATGCGGCGGTGCTGGTCGGAGGAGGGCGGAGCGGTGTCGGTCATGCGCAGCTCGTCTCGATCGTTGCGGTCTCGGTCTCGTCCGGCCGCGAACGGCCTCCGGGACGCTACCCCGCGATGCTGAGCCTTCCTCGTTCGAGAGCGCGATCGATGCCGGATCGTGATCCGGCCAGCCCTCAGGCTCGTTCGTCGAGCGAACGAGTTCCGAGGAGCGGTGCCCTAGAGTCGGAGGCGGTTCCCCGCCCCTCGACCTAGGAGCACCATGGCCGACATCAAGAAGGGCCTCGCGGGCGTCATCGCCGACACCACCGAGATCTCGAAGGTCAATCCCGACACGAACTCGCTGCTCTACCGCGGCTACCCCGTGCAGGAGCTCGCGCTCACCCAGCCCTTCGAAGCCGTCGCGCACCTGCTGTGGCACGGCGACCTGCCGACCGATGAGCAGCTCGCCGCGCTGCGCGCGAAGGAGCGCGAGCACCGGGCCCTCCCCGAGAACGTCAAGAAGGTCATGGATGCGCTCCCCACGACCGCGCACCCCATGGACGTCGTGCGCACGGCCGTGAGCATCGTCGGCGCCAACGACCCGACGACGGAGGACGCATCCGCCGACCTCGAGAAGGCCTTCCGGCTCTTCGCCGTGCTGCCCGCGATCGTCAGCTACGAGCAGCGCCGCCGCAACGGCCAGGAGCTCGTCGAGCCGCGCGACGACCTCGACTACGCCGCGAACTTCCTCTGGATGTCGTTCGGCGAGGAGGCCGACCCGGTCGTCGTCGAGGCGTTCAACCAGTCGATGGTGCTCTACGCCGAGCACTCGTTCAACGCATCCACCTTCACCGCCCGCGTCATCACCTCGACGCTCGCCGACCTCTACTCCGCCGTGACCGGCGCGATCGGCGCGCTCAAGGGGCACCTGCACGGCGGCGCGAACGAGGCCGTCATGCAGGTCTTCGAGGAGGTCGGCTCGGCCGATCGCGCGGATGCGTGGCTGCAGTCGGCGCTCGACGAGAAGCGCAAGATCATGGGCTTCGGGCACCGCGTCTACAAGAACGGCGACTCGCGCGTGCCGACGATGCGCGCCGCGCTCGAGCGGCTCGTCGAGCACTACGACCGGCCCGACATGCTCGAGATCTACCGCGCGCTCGAGCAGGCGATGGCCGACCGCAAGCCCATCAAGCCGAACCTCGACTTCCCGTCGGGGCCGGCGTACGCGCTCATCGGGTTCGACGTGCCGATCTTCACGCCGCTGTTCGTCGCGGCGCGCGTGACGGGCTGGACCGCACACATCATCGAGCAGCGCGCGAACAACGCGCTCATCCGCCCCCTCTCGGAGTACGTCGGCGTCGACGAACGGCATGTGCCGGGCATCGACGCCGAGGCGCTGCCGGAGGACACGTCCACCATCGAGGAGACCGAGTGACCACGACCATCCCCACCCTGCAGCTCAACGACGGCCGCTCGATCCCGCAGCTCGGGTTCGGCGTCTTCAAGGTCGACCCGGCCGAGACCGAGCGCATCGTCACCGAGGCGCTCGAGGCCGGCTACCGCCACATCGACACTGCGGCGATCTACCGCAACGAGGAGGGCGTGGGCCGCGCGATCGCACGCTCCGGCATCCCGCGCGACGAGCTCTTCATCACGACGAAGCTCTGGAACGACCGCCGCGGCGCCGCCGAGACGCGCGCCGCGATGGGCGAGAGCCTCGAGAAGCTCGGGCTCGACCACGTCGACCTCTACCTGATCCACTGGCCCGCGCCCCCCAACGGCAGCGTCGTCGAGACGTGGGAGACCTTCGCCGAGCTGCGCTCGGAGGGCCTCACGACCTCGATCGGCGTCTCGAACTTCGACGAGCGCTTCCTGCCCGGCGTGCTCGAGACGGGGATCGTGCCGGCCGTCGACCAGATCGAGCTGCACCCGCAGTTCCAGCAGCGCGCCGCGACGGCCCTCGCCGCCGAGCACGACATCAAGATCGAGGCGTGGGGACCGCTCGGCCAGGGCAAGGTCGACTACTCGGCGACGGTCATCGGCGAGATCGCCGAGCGCCTCGGCGTCTCGTGGGCGCAGGTCACGCTCGCGTGGCACCTCGCCGCCGGCCGCATCGTCTTCCCGAAGTCGAACCGCCCCGAGCGCATGGCCGAGAACCTGGCTGCCGCCGAGGTGACGCTCTCGGCCGACGACATCGCCGCGATCGACGCGCTCGACCAGGGTGCGGCCGGCCGCGTCTCGGCCGACCCCGCCGACGCGAACTAGCGCTCGCTCGGGCGGTCGTCCTCTCCGGACCCGTTCTCGGCACGCGGACCCCGGATCTCGGGTCCCGCTGCCGAGAACGGGTCCGTTCCGCGTTGCGCGTGCAGGGGGCCGCGGGGCGCCCGCGCGGGTTGAGCGCTCAGCGCAGCAGCGCGGCGATGCGCGGACCGAGCGCCTCGGCGACCCGCTCCTGGTCGCGGTCGCCCTTCGCGACGAGGAACGAGTGGTCGCCGCCCGCGACCCAGTCGACGCGCGCGTCCGGGAGGCGCTCGACGAGCCGGTCGAGCAGATCGCCCGACTGGAACGGGTCGTTCGTGCCCTGCAGGAACCGCTGGGGCAGCGCGATCGCGTCGAGGTGCGCGTCCTTGAGCCGCTCCGGCTTGCCGGGCGAGTGCAGCGGGTAGCCGAGGTAGAGGAGCCCCGCCGCCGGCATGCCGCCCGCGACCGCGGCGGCCGCCATGCGGCCGCCGAACGACTTGCCGCCCGCCCAGGGTCGTGCGGCAGGAGCGGTGCCACCGCATCCATCACCGTGAGCCACGTGGCGATCGCGCTCGGCTCGCGCTCCGGCTGTCGCTTGCCGGCCTGCGCGTTGGGGAAGCTCGCGCGGGCGACCGCGACGCCGGCGGCGACGAGGCCCCGCGCGGCGCCGACCATCCACGGGCTCGTCGCCGAGCCGCCCGCGCCGTGCATGAGCACGAGGCTCGCCCACGGGTCGCGCGGCACCTCGACGATCGCGTCGACGTGCGGCACGGTCGGGTGCTCGATCGCGACGGGCACGATGCTGGTCTCGTCGAGGGCGTGGGGCTGCATGCCTCGAGCCTCGCATGCCTCGCTCTCCACAGGGCGGCGGATGCGTCGCTCGCGCCGGGCGCGGATCCTGCGACCCTGCGCCGCATGGAGCGATCGATCGCCGACGAGGCGGAGTCCTACCTGCGCGGCCTGCTCGAGGAGTGGGCCGTGCCGCAGCCGGGCGAGTGCATCGCCTGCTACCTCGACCGCGCGCTCGAGGGGAGCGGCTGCGACGGCGACCTGCGCTTCGCCGAGCGCTACCGCGACCTCGTCGCACCGCGCGCGACGGCGCTGCTCGCACGGCTCGAGTCGGCTGGCGGCTACTGCGACTGCGAAGTGCTTGTCAACGCGATGCAGCCTGCGTGGCACCTGTGGTCGACGAGCCGCGAGATCGAGGTCGACGGGCGCACGATCGTGCTCGAGGCCGAGCCGCCCGAGTCGATGCCGCCGTGCCTCGGCGTGCGGCGCGGCTCGACGCAGCCGTGCCGCAACTGGCACCGCATGATCCGGCGCGGCCGATGGTGAGCCGCGGCGGGCGGTCGTCGCGCGGGCCGCCGGCGCTCGCTCGAGCACGCGGCGCCCAGCCTCGCGGAGTAGCGTCCCGCGCATGGAGCGCCCCGTCGACAACCGGCTCGCGCACGCGGCGAGCGACTACTTGCGGCTGCACGCCGACAACCCCGTCGACTGGCGCGAGTGGGGCGAGGAGGCGTTCGCCGAGGCGCACGAGCGCGGCGTGCCGGTGTTCGCCTCGGTCGGCTACGCGACGTGCCACTGGTGCCACGTCATGGCGCGGGAGTCGTTCGCCGACCCCGAGATCGGGCAGCGGCTGCGCGAGGGCTTCGTCGCCATCAAGGTCGACCGCGAGGAGCGGCCCGACGTCGACGACGCGCTCATGGGCGCCGCGAGCGCCTTCACGCGCAACCTCGGCTGGCCGTTGAGCGTCTTCCTCACCCCGGACGGGCTGCCGTTCTTCGCCGGCACCTACTTCCCGCCCACGAGCAGGCAGGGCGTGCCCGGCTTCGGCGAGCTGCTGACCGCGATCGGGCAGGCCTACCGCGAGCAGTCGGAAGCGGTGCTCGCGACCGCGACGCGCGTGCAGGAGGCGCTCCGCGACGCGGCGCGCGGGGGTGGCGGCGACGCGCCGAGCGGCGAGGAGGCGCGCGCGGCCCTGGCTTCGGTCGAGTCCGTCGAGGACTCGTGGCACGGCGGCCTCGGCGAGGGGCAGAAGTTCCCGCAGCCCGGGCTCATCGTGGCGCTCGCCGAGCCGCGCACGGCCGCGCTCGCGCCGGGGCTCGCGGAGCGGCTGCTCGACGCGGCCGCGGGCGACGACGAGGTGGTCGCGGCGGGCGGCTACTCGAGCCTGCGCGGCCGCGACGGCGGCTTCTTCCGCTACGCGACGCAGCGCGACTGGACGGTGCCGCACTTCGAGCGGATGCTCGTCGACAACGCGCAGCTGCTGCACGCCGCGACGCTGCTGGGCCGCGAGACCGTCGCGGCGGGCATCGTCGGCTTCCTCGGCGACGTGCTGCGGCTCCCCGGCGGCGCGTTCGCGATCGCGGAGGACGCGGAGTCGACCGTCGACGGCGAGCGCGTCGAGGGCGGCTGGCACCTCGCGGCCGATCCGGATGCGCCGGGTGTCGAGCGGCCACCGCTCGACCGGCTCGTCGTCACCGCGGCGAACGGCCTCGCGATCGAGGCGCTCGCGATCCGGGCGCTCCGCGACCGAGACGAGCGCGCGCTCGAGCTCGCCCGCGGCGCGGCCGACTTCCTGCTCGAGCACCACGCGGCCGATCCCGCCGCGCTCGTGCACGCGAGCCTCGGCGGCCGGGCCTCGAGCGCCGCGGCGACGGCCGCGGACGCCGGCTGCCTCGCCTCGGGGCTCCTCGCGCTCACCGCCGCGACCGGTGAGGCGCGCTGGGCGATCGCCGCGCGCGCGATCCTCGCCGCAGCGCCCGATCCCACGGCGCCGACTGGCCAGGGCCCGGCGCTCGAGCGCGGCCCCGACTCCGACGGCGACGCCCCCTCCGGCCGCTCGGCGCTCGCAGGCGCGCTGCAGCAGCTCTACGCGCTCACGGGCGACGCGGCGCACCTCGAGCACGCGCAGCGCGTGCTCGACGCGAGCCTCGCGATGCGCAACCCGCTCGCCGGCGCCGCCACCTTGCGCGTCGCGGCGCTGCTCGCCGAGCCGCCGCGCACGACGGTGCTCATCGGCGACCCGCCGGTCGAGCATCGGCGCGAGCCCGGCGCGGTGCTCGCCTCGCCCGAGCAGGCGGCCGAGCTCGCGGCCGCAGGCTTCTCGCTCTTCGAGGGCAAGACGGAGCCCGGCGCCTACCGCTGCGAGGCGTTCGTCTGCGAGCTGCCCGAGCGCTACTGAGCGCTCAGCGGCCCGGCCACATCGGCGGCCAGTAGCGCAGCCGGATGAGGTCCGACTCCAGCTGGATGCCGTACCAGACGGGCATGAACCACAGCGAGACGGCGATCGCCACGACCACGATCACGGCGACGACCGACCAGCCCGCCGCGCGCCGCTCTGCGCCGTCGTCGACGCGAGCGGGAGGCGGGACGGCGGCGGCGACGTCCGCCTCGAGCCCAGTGGACGCATCCGCCGTCAGCCTCCTCGGCCCGACGAGCAGCTGCAGCGCGGAGGCGAGGCCGATGACCATGAACGGCAGCATGACGATCGCGTAGAAGAAGAAGATCGTGCGCTCGGGCACGAGCAGCCACGGCACGTAGCCGGCCGCGACGGCGACGAGCAGGAAGCCCGCGCGGCGGTCGAGCGAGCGGCCGAAGTGGAACAGCAGCACGCCGAGCGCGACGACCGAGCCGTACCAGATGAGCAGGTTCGGCAGCGCGGTGACCCACCACGTGCCCTCGGAGCCCGAGACCATCTCGAAGCCTGTCGGCCGGCCGAGGTAGAACCACTCGAAGGCCGGCGACTGGTAGCTGTGGTCGTTCGTGAGGCCGACGTGGAAGCCGAACTGCTGGACGTGGTACTGCCAGAGCGACTGCAGGCCGAGCGGCACCCACGCGAGCAGCCCGCCCCAGCGCAGGTCGGCGCGCTCGAGCATGAGCTGCGAGCCCCAGCCGCCGTCGAACCAGCCCGCGTAGCTCGCGACGTAGACGACGAGCGCCGGCCCGCACAGCAGCACGAAGCTCGCGGGCGCTTGCGAGAGCAGGGTGCCGAGCCACGGCGAGCGGTAGCCCGCGCGGCGCCGGTCGAGCGCATCCATGAGCACCGTCCACAGCCCGAACGCGGCCAGGAACGCGGCACCCGACCACTTCGTCGCGCACGCGGCGCCGAGCAGCACGCCCGCGACGATGATCCACGGCCGGTTCCAGAAGGCGGCCAGGATGCGCTGCGGCCGGTCGGCGAGGGCGCGCACGGTGCGCGCGGGGGAGCCGCGCCGGTCGAGCAGCAGCGCTCCCGCGCCCGCGAGCACGAACATCGCGAGCACGCCATCGAGGAGCGCCGTGCGGCTCATGACGATCGCGAGCCCGTCGATCGCGACGAGGAAGCCCGCGAGGCTCGCGAACGCGACCGAGCGCAGCAGCCCGCGCGCGACCGCGTAGGTCAGGCCGACGACCGCGATGCCCGCGAGCGCGCTCGGCAGCCGCCACCAGAACGGGTCGGCCATGCCGAACACGGCCATCGCCATGCCGATGATCCACTTGCCGAGCGGCGGGTGCACGACGTAGTCGGGCTCGTCAGTGAGACCGCCCGGGTCGCCCGCCTCGAAGCGCTCGTCGCTGCCCTCGACCCACTCGCCCTCGTAGCCGAGCTGCCAGGTCGACCAGCCCTCCTTGACGTAGTAGGTCTCGTCGAAGACGAGCACGCCCGGGTGCCCGAGGTTCGTGAGCCGCACGATCGCGGCGAGCGCGAGGATCGCGACCGGCGCGCCGATCTCGAGACGGCGACGGATGCGCGGCTCGAGCAGGCGCCGCTCGACGGCCGTGTACGCGGAGGTGAGCCGCCCGCGCGCTCGGCCGGAGCGGCGCGCGAGCGCGGGCTCGGCCACCGCCTCGGCGTCGTCGCGGTCGCCGACGCCGTCGGCGTCGTCGGCGGTGCGGGGCAGGGTCACACGCCCGATTGTCGCATCGCCGCCGATGGCCGCCGCCGTGCGCGCTGCGACACGCTCTGCCGCTTGCGGCGGCGGAGCGGCCCAGCGGGCGGCAGAGCGCGCGCGGGCTAGCCTGGCCGGGTGATCATCCTCGGGGCGACGCCCATCGGCAACCTCGGCGATGCGAGCGGGCGGCTGCGCGAGGCGCTCGCCACCGTGCCGGTCATCGCCGCCGAGGACACCCGCACGACCCGTCAGCTGCTCCGCGCCCTCGGCATCGAGGCGCAGCCGCAGCTCGTCGCGCTCCACGAGCACAACGAGGAGGCGGCCTCGCCCGCGCTCGTCGACCGCGCTCGCGAGGGCGACGTGCTCGTGCTGACCGACGCCGGCATGCCGACCGTGAGCGACCCCGGCTTCCGGCTCGTGCAGGCCGCGGTCGAGGCGGGCGTCGAGGTGACGTGCCTGCCCGGCCCGTCCGCGGTGCTCACGGCGCTCGCGCTCTCGGGGCTGCCGACCGACCGCTTCGCGTTCGACGGCTTCCTGCCGCGGAAGGCGGGGGAGCGCGACCGCATGCTCGCGGCGATCGCGCGCGAGGAGCGCACCGTCGTGCTGTTCGAGGCGCCGCACCGGCTCGCCGAGTCGGTCGAGGCGATCGACCGCGCGATGCCGGGCCGGCGCATCGCCGTCGCGCGCGAGCTCACGAAGCGCTTCGAGGAGGTGCGCCGCGGCACCGCGGCTGAGCTGCTCGACTGGGCGCGCGCGGGCGTGAAGGGCGAGATCGTCATCGTCGTCGAGGGCGCGGCGCCCGTGCTCGCCGACCTCGATGCCGCGGTCGAGCAGGTGCTGCGCCTCAAGCAGGGCGGGATGCGGCTCAAGGATGCCGCTGCCGAGGTCGCGGAGGCGACCGGGCACCCGCGGAACGCCCTCTACCAGGCCGCCCTGACGAATCCGCCCGCCTGAGCGCCCGCGACCGGCGGCCGGGGGAGCCGGCGGCTCCTAGACTTGACCCCATGTCTGAGCGCTTCACGGTGACGACGCCGATCTACTACGTCAACGACGTACCCCACATCGGCCACGCCTACAACGAGGTCGCCACCGACGTCCTCGCCCGCTGGCACCGCATGCGCGGCGACGACACGTGGATGCTCACCGGCACCGACGAGCACGGGCAGAAGATCATGCGCACCGCGGCCGCGAACGGCGTGAGCCCGCAGGAGTGGACGGATCGGCTCGTCGAGACCGCGTGGAAGCCGCAGCTCGAGCTGCTCAACATCGCGAACGACGACTTCATCCGCACGACCGAGGAGCGCCACAAGGCGGGCGTGCGCATCTTCCTCGAGCGCCTCAAGGAGGCCGGCTACATCTACCACGGCGAGTTCGAGGGGCAGTACTGCGTCGGCTGCGAGGAGTACAAGACCGCGAACGACCTCGTGCCGGGCACGGGCGAGTTCGAGGGCCAGCTCGTGTGCGCCATCCACTCCCGCCCGATCGAGGTCGTGCGCGAGGCGAACTACTTCTTCAAGCTCTCGGAGTTCGGCGACCGGCTGCTCGCGCTCTACGACGAGCGGCCCGACTACGTGCAGCCCGAGCACGTGCGCAACGAGGTGCGGCAGTTCGTCAAGCAGGGGCTCACCGACCTCTCGATCAGCCGCAACACGTTCGACTGGGGCATCAAGGTGCCGTGGGACGAGAGCCACGTCGTCTACGTCTGGTTCGAGGCGCTGCTCAACTACATCACCGCCAACGGCTACGGCGTCGACGACGAGCAGTTCGCGCGCCGCTGGCCCGCCGTGCACATCGTGGGCAAGGACATCGCGCGCTTCCACGCCGTCATCTGGCCCGCGATGCAGATGGCCGCAGGGCTCGAGATCTCGGAGCACGTCTTCGGCCACGGCTGGCTGCTCGTCGGCGGCGAGAAGATGTCGAAGTCGAAGGCGACCGGCATCGAGCCGCGGCAGATCACCGACGTCTTCGGCGTCGACGCCTTCCGCTACTACTTCTCGTCGGCGATCGCGTTCGGCTCCGACGGCTCCTTCTCGTGGGAGGACCTCGACGCGCGCTACCACTCGGAGCTCGCGAACGGCCTCGGCAACCTCGCCTCGCGCGTCATCGCGATGGTGCACAAGTACTGCGACGGCGTCGTGCCCGACGTCGCGCCGGACGACGAGATCCAGTCGCTCGTGACGGATGCGGTGGGTCGGGCCGACAGCGCGATCGACCGCTTCGCGATCGACCAGGCGGTCGACGCCGCGATGTCGATCGTCGAGCGGCTCAACGGCTACATCACCGAGCAGGCGCCCTGGGTGCTCGCGAAGGACGAGGCGCAGCGCGACCGGCTCGCGCAGGTGCTCGCCTCGAACGTGCACGGCATCGGCGCGGCCGCGATCCTGCTCGCCCCGATCATGCCCGCGAGCGCGCAGGCGCTGTGGGCAGCGGTCGGCGGCGAGGGCGAGGTGCTCGAGCAGCCGATCCGGCAGGCGCACGAGTGGCGCGGCACGGGCCGCGTGACGACGGTGCCGCCGCTGTTCCCGCGGATCGAGCAGGCGACGCCGGCGGCGTAGGCGTAGGGTCTCGGCCATGGCGGAGACGACCCACGAGCGCGTCGGCGAGCAGTCGATCGTGCACGGGCGCGAGTTCGACGCGAGCCCCGAGCACGTGCAGCGCGCGCACACGACGGCGGAGCTCTTCGCGCAGTGGATGGGCCCGCGCGGCTCGCGGCTGCGCATCGACCGCTTCGAGGCGCACACCGGCGGCCGCTTCGACTACACGGTGGAGGCCGGCGGCGAGTGGCGCTTCTGGGGCTCGTACCACGAGGTCGTCGAGGGCCGGATCGTGCACACGTGGGAGCTCCAGCAGGAGCCCGGGCACCCGACGCTCGAGGTGCTCGAGCTGCGCGAGCTGCCCGGCGGCCGCTGCGCGCTCGAGATCACCTCGACGTTCGCCTCGCGGGCGGCGTGCGACGCCATGGTCGAGTCGAGGCTCGACGGCGGGATGGACGAGGGCTTCGAGCGGCTCGACGAGCTGCTCGCGCACCTCGCGCACTGAGGCGCTACGAGGCGGGCAGGCGCAGCGCGAACTCCTCGCCGAGGCCGACGACGGCGAGGTCGAGCCCGGCGTCGGCGTCGACCTCCTCGGGGACCTCGAGCCGGTACGTGCGCGCCGCGGTCGGCGTCGCGCACGCGTCGCCCTGCAGGAACGCGACGACGAGGGCGGAGTCGCCGCTCGCGACCGGCTCCCCGGCGCTCGGCCAGCAGTCCTGCGCCGCGGGCACCGACACCGCGAACATGGTCGGCTCCTCGATCCAGACGGCGACCGCCCCGAGCCGCAGCACGTCGTCGAGCGATGCGCCGCTCTCGAGCGGGACTCCGGGCTCGCCCGCGTTGAGCGCCTCGGGCGACGCCTCCCGCACCGCTTCGATCGCCTGGGCGACGACCGCCGACGGCCCCTGCGCGCTCGACGACGTCGACGCATCCGGGCGCGCGGCGTAGCCGACGGCGCTCTCGCTCGCGGCTCCCTGGCCGCTCGAGGCGCACCCCGCGGTCGCGAGGCTCGCTGCGATCGTGACGGGCAGTGCGAGTCGAAGGCGCATGCCGTGGGTCCTCCAAACCTGGTCGAGCGTCCACCACGGTGGCAAGGGCGCCCTGGAGCCGCCTGGACGTCCCCCAAGCATTCGCTCTGCTCCGCCCCTCGTAGGCTGGGAGCATGCCTGCCGACCACGACGGAACCGCGCCCCTCGACGTGCCGGAGACCCCCGGCGAGACGGTGCTGCCGGGCGGCGAGTACATCCGCGAGCGGTTCGACGACGGCAAGCGCGACATGACGCGCCCCGACGTGCCCGAGCCGCTCGGCGTGCCCATCTACGACAACCACACGCACCTCGAGATCAAGGACGGCGACGACTTCCCGTACTGGAAGGCGCTGGATGCGGCGGGCCGGGCCGGGGTCGCGGGCGTCATCCAGGTGGGCGGTGACGTCGAGTCGTCGGAGTGGTCGGCCGCGCTCGCGCGGCAGGACGCCCGCGTGCTCGCGGCCGTCGCGATCCACCCGAACGAGGCGCCCGGCTACGCCGAGGCGGGCACGCTCGACGAGGCGCTCGCGGTCATCGCTCGGCTCGCGGCCGAGCCGCGCGTGCGGGCGGTCGGCGAGACGGGCCTCGACTTCTTCCGCACCGGCGAGGACGGCCGGCGCGCGCAGCACGAGTCGTTCGAGGCGCACATCGAGATCGCGAAGCGGCACGGCATCGCGCTGCAGATCCACGATCGCGACGCGCACGACGCGGTCGTCGAGACGCTCCTACGGGTCGGGGCGCCCGAGACGACGGTCTTCCACTGCTTCTCGGGCGACGCGGAGCTCGCGCGCACCGCGGCGGAGCACGGCTGGTACCTCTCGTTCGCCGGCACCGTCACGTTCTCGAACGCGAAGAACCTGCACGCGGCGCTCGAGGTCGCCGACCGCAGCCGGATCCTCGTCGAGACGGATGCGCCGTTCCTGACGCCCGCGCCGTTCCGCGGGCGCCCGAACAGCCCCTACCTCACGCCGCTCACCGTGCGCGCGATGGCGGAGCGGCTCGGCATCGACGCCGACGAGCTCGCGGCCGAGACGGCGGAGAACACGCTGCGCGCCTACGGCAGCTGGGCCTGAGCGGCCTGGTCAGGGCTGCCCGAGCACGTCCTCCGGTGCGAGGGCGATGACGGCCTCGCTGCCGTCGCGCATCGTGCCCGTGACGGTCACCTCGACGCCGAGCGCGGCCGGGATGCGCTCGGGGAGCGGGAACTCCCAGCCGTAGAGCCCGCCGTCGGCGGGGCAGTCCATGTCGCCGGTCGGGAGCTCGAACGCGACCTCGATCGCGCCGGGGCCCGTGACCGTCGCCCCCACCGGCGTCGCGTTGCAGACCGGGGCGACGACAGAGCCGATCGTCATGACGGCGAGCGAGGCGCCCGGCTCGAGCCACTTGACCGCGACCTGCGGGAGGGTGCCCGGGGGGATGACCGCGTCGGCGTCCGGCAGCTGATCCTCGGGGATCGGCGTCGGCGCGGTCGCGCCCGGCTCGTCGTCGATGAGCGACGGCTGGGGGTCGGCTGGGGCGGTCAGCACGTCGTCGGGCTCGACGCGCACCTCCCGCGTCTCGCCGTCGCCCTGCAGATCCGTCAGCTGCACGTCGAGCGGCGCCGCGGCGTCGACCGGCTCCGGGAGGCCGAGCGTCCAGCCGTGCAGCGCGAAGTCGGCCGTGCACATCATCGCCGGGTCGGGCGGGTCGAAGGCGATCGTGACGGCGCCGTCGTCGAGCTCGGCGGCGTTCGGCTGCGGGATGCAGCCGCCCCCGCCGCCCGAGCCGCCGATCACGACCGCGAGCGATTCGCCGGGCTCCGACCACAGCACCGCGACCCCGTCGGCGGAGACGCGCTCGAAGAGCCCGCCGCTCGCGAGCAGCTCGGGCTCGATCGCGACCGGGGCTGCGCCCGCGCCGGCGTCATCGGTCGAGGGCGCGCTCGGGGCGGTCGACTGCCCGGGCGCCGTGCTGCTGCACGCGGCGAGCAGCGCCGCGACCCCGGTGAGCGCGACGGCGGCGAGCGCGCGCGCTCGCGCGCCCCGACGCATCCGGAACCCTGCTCTGCTTGCCATGGCGGTCTCCCTCGGCCGCGACGCGCGTCGTGTCGCGCGTCCCTGCCTGGCATCCTGCCGCATGCCGCTCGGCGACGGCAGTCGCGCTCCTCGGCATAGGCTCGACGCGTGAGCACGGAGGAGACGCCCCAGCGGTCGAGCGATGCGGCGGCGCAGGGCCGGGGGAGCGCCGACGCGCTGCTCGGGGCGGCGGAGATCCGCTCGCTCGCCGCGCGGCTCGACCTGACGCCGACGAAGCGGTGGGGGCAGAACTTCGTCGTCGACGCGAACACCGTGCGCCGGATCGTGCGGACGGCGGATGTCGCCGGTCGCGACGTCGTGGAGGTCGGGCCGGGGCTCGGCTCGCTCACGCTCGGCCTCACGGAGGCGGGCGCCCGGGTCGCCGCGGTCGAGATCGACCCGCGGCTCGCCGAGCTGCTGCCCGAGACCGTCGGGCGCAAGCAGCCGGATGCGCGCCTCGAGGTCGTGCACCACGACGCGCTCACGATCGAGTCGCTGCCGTTCGCGCCCGAGGCGATCGTCGCGAACCTGCCCTACAACGTGTCGGTGCCCGTGCTCATCCACCTGCTCGAGCGGTTCCCGACGATCGACCGCGCGCTCGTGATGGTGCAGGCCGAGGTCGGCCACCGGCTCGCCGCGAAGCCGGGCTCGAAGACCTACGGCTCGCCCTCGGCGAAGGTCGCGTGGTGGGGGCCGTGGGCGCTCGAGGGCGACGTCTCGCGGCAGATCTTCTGGCCGGTGCCGAACGTCGACAGCGTGCTCGTCGGGTTCCGGCGCGGGCCCGCGCGCGGCTCGGAGGAGCTGCGGCGCGCGACGTTCGCCGTGATCGACGGCGCGTTCGGGCAGCGGCGGAAGATGCTGCGGCAAGCGCTCTCGGGCGTCTTCGGCTCGCCAGCCGCCGCGACCGAGGTGCTCGAGCGCGCCGGGGTGGAGCCGACGCTGCGCGGCGAGGCGCTCGCGCTCGACGACTTCATCCGCATCGCCGAGGCCGGCCCCGCGCGCTAGGCGCGGGCGCCCGCGCGCTGCGCCGTCGGCGCGCGCGGCCGGAGCTCCGCCGCCGACGCCCGCGCGCCCGGCGCTGTGCCGCGATCCGAGCCGGACCCCGCTTCGGCGGCGGGACCCGAGATCTCGGGTCCCGCTGCCGAGATCGGGTCCGTGCCCATCCGCGGCGGCTGCCTGCGCCGCAGTTCGGATGAGGCGCGCGCGTCAGCCGCGGGCGTCGAGCTCCGCGACGAGGCGCTTCGGCGCCGTGACGCGGAACGAGGCGTCGACGAGCTCGGCCACGCGCGTCCAGTCGGCGCCGTCGAGGTCGACCGCGACCCATCCGTAGGGGCCGAGGTACGCGGGCTCGACCGCGCCCTCCGCGAGCATCGCGAGCCGCTCGTCGGGCTCGAGCAGCACCGACACGCGCGGTGGGCGGAACCCCGCGGCGTACTCCTCGCGCGTCGAGCCGCCGAAGTAGGCGAAGACCTTCTGCGTGTAGAAGGCCGGCCGGCCGTGCGAGAGCTTCTCCTGCGCCCCCGGCAGCGCGAGCGCGATCTCCCGCAGCCGCGCGAGCAGCGGGTCGTCGTCGTCGAAGGTGCGCGGGTGCGCCATGCGGCGAGCGTAGGGCTCCTGCGGGCGCGCAGGAAGCGCCCCCTCGAGCGCACTAGGTTGGAACGCGTGATGGGCAGGAGCACGGTGCGGGCGAAGGCGCCCGGCAAGATCAACGTGCACCTGGGCGTGGGCGCGATCCAGGACGACGGCTACCACGACGTCGCGACCGCCTACCAGGCGGTGAGCCTCTACGAGATCGTCGAGGCGAGCGAGGCGAGCGACTTCTCGGTGCGCTTCTCGGGCCCCATCCCGCACGACCAGCTCTCGACCGGCGCCGACAACCTCGCGATCCGCGCGGCCATGGCGCTCGCGCGCCGCGGGCGCGTCTCGGGCGGCGTCGCGCTCTCGATCGAGAAGCACGTGCCGATCGCGGGCGGCATGGGCGGCGGCAGCGCCGACGCGGCCGCGACGCTCGTCGCGTGCGACGAGCTGTGGGGGCTGCACCTCGGCCGCGACGCGCTCGTCGAGATCGCGCGCGAGCTCGGCGCCGACGTGCCGTTCGCGCTCGCCGGCGGCACCGCGGTCGGCACCGGCCGCGGCGACCAGCTCACGCCCGCGCTCGCGCGCGGGCAGTTCCACTGGGTGCTCGCCATCGCCGACGCGGGGCTCTCGACGCCCGACGTCTACCGCGCCCTCGACGAGCACCGGGCGCTGCACGCCGCCGACATCGCGCCCGCGCACGACGTGCCGACGGTGGATGCGCGCGTGCTGCAGGCGCTCCGGGCGGGCGACGCGTCGATGCTCGCCGAGGTGCTGCAGAACGACCTGCAGGCACCCGCGCTGCGGCTCATGCCCCGCCTCGCCGGCACGCTCGAGCTCGGCGAGCGCTCCGGCGCGCTCGCGGGCATCGTCTCGGGCTCGGGGCCGACGGTCGCGTTCCTGTGCGACAGCCTCGAGTCGGCGATCGAGCTGCAGGTGACGCTCTCGGCCTCGCAGGTGCTCGCGCTCAAGGTGACCGGGCCGGTGCCCGGCGCGCGCCTCATCGACTGACCCGACGCATCCGCCTGCCGCCCGCCTCGTACTCACCGGGGCGGCTGCGCCCGAGCGGGCACGGCGCGCCGACCCCGCTCGGGCGCGACCGCCCCGGTCGGCGGGCACCGAAGCGCGGCGTGCGGGATGATGGAGGGGATATGGCACATCTCCTGGGCGCCGAGCGCGTCGGCGTCGCGTTCCCGACCCGCACCGTGTTCGAGTCGATCTCGCTCGGCCTCGAGGACGGCGACCGCATCGGCATCGTCGGCCGCAACGGCGACGGCAAGTCGACGCTGCTGCGCGTGCTCGCGGGCAGCCTCGAGCCGACGAGCGGCCGCGTCACGCGCCGCGGCGGCCTGCAGGTCGGCGTGCTCGACCAGCGCGACACGCTCGACCCCGAGGGCACGATCGCCCAGGCCGTCGTCGGCGACCGGCCCGAGCACGAGTGGGCGGGCGACGCGCGCATCCGCGATGCTCTCGCCGGCCTCGTCGGCGACCTCGACTGGCACGCGCGCATCGGCGACCTCTCGGGCGGCCAGCGCCGCCGCGTCGCCCTCGCGCAGCTGCTCGCAGGCGACTGGGACGTGCTGTTCCTCGACGAGCCCACCAACCACCTCGACGTGCAGGGCATCGCCTGGCTCGCCGACCACCTGAACGCCCGCTACGCGACCGGCCGCGGCGCGTTCGTCGCCGTCACGCACGACCGGTGGTTCCTGGATGCGGTGTGCACGGGCACGTGGGAGGTGCACGACCAGGTCGTGGAGCCGTTCGAGGGCGGCTACGCGGCCTACGTGCTGCAGCGCGTCGAGCGCGACCGGATGGCCGCCGCGAGCGAGGCGAAGCGCCAGAACCTCATGAAGAAGGAGCTCGCGTGGCTGCGCCGCGGCGCGCCCGCCCGCACCGCGAAGCCGAAGTTCCGCATCGAGGCGGCGACGCAGCTCATCGAGGACGAGCCGCCCGCGCGCGACCCGATCCAGCTCGCGCAGCTCGCGGCGACCCGGCTCGGGAAGGACGTCGTCGACATCGAGGACGCCTCGGTCGAGCTCGGCGGCCGCACGGTCCTCGACGACGTCACGTGGCGCATCGCGCCCGGCGAGCGCGCGGGCGTGCTCGGCCGCAACGGCGCCGGGAAGTCGACCCTGCTCGCCCTCATCGCGGGACGCATCCGCCCCACCGCCGGTCGCGTCAAGACCGGCAAGACGGTGAAGATCGCCGAGCTCACGCAAGAGCTCGCCGAGCTCGAGCAGCACGAGGACGACCCGGTGCGCACCGTCGTCGGCCGGTTGAAGTCGAGCTACGCCTCGGGCGGCAAGGAGCTCACGCCCGGGCAGCTGCTCGAGCGGCTGGGATTCCGCTCGGGCGAGCTCTCGACCCTCGTGAAGGACCTCTCGGGCGGCCAGCGGCGCCGCCTGCAGCTGCTGCTCATCCTGCTCGACGAGCCGAACGTGCTCATCCTCGACGAGCCCACGAACGACCTCGACACCGACATGCTCGCCGCGATGGAGGACGTGCTCGACTCGTGGGCCGGCTGCCTCATCGTCGTGAGCCACGACCGCTACCTCATCGAGCGCGTCACCGACCACCAGTACGCCGTGCTCGACGGGCGGCTCGTGCACATGCCGGGCGGGGTGGATGCGTACCTCGAGCGATCGGGGAAGGGCTCCGTCGGGCGGTCGGGGTCGACCGCGCCCGCCGATGCCGACGCATCCGACGCTCCGGCGCTCTCGGGCGCCGAGCGCCGCGCGATGGAGAAGGAGGCCGCGAGCCTCGACCGCCGGCTCGCGAAGGCGTCGAGCGATCGCGAGCGGGTGCTGCAGCGCTTCGAGAGCGCCGACCACGCCGACTTCGACGCGCTCGCGGCGCTGCAGGCCGAGCTCGCGGCGGTCGACGAGCGCATCGAGCAGCTCGAGGAGCAGTGGCTCGAGGCGCACGAGGCGCTCGAGGCCTGAGCGGGCGCCACACGCGCCGAGCTACGCTCGCGGCAGGTGCTCGAGGTGGCGGATCGCTTCGTCGAGCAGGTCGACGACGTGGTCGTCGAACAGCGCGTAGTGGATGTGTCGGCCCTCGCGACTCCCGGCGACCAGGCTGAGGTGCCGCAGCAGCCGCAAGTGGTTCGACACGGTCGTCTGGCCGACCTGCAGCTGCGCGCTGAGCTCGGTCACCGTGCTGAGGCGCGCGCGCAGCCCGCTCAGGATCCGGAGTCGGACCGGCGACGCGAGCGCCCGCATGATGTCCGCGAGCCGCTCGGCGTCCGCTGCCGACAAGGGACTCGCATCGGGCAGGGGCGTCTCGTCCAGCATGATGCCCATTGTGCTCCGGCGCGCGAGCAGCGCCCGAATCCGCAACATATCATGATGTTGTGATGTATGGTTGGCGCATGAGTCGATCCGAGTCGATGACCGCTCCGACCGAAGCGCCGCAGGGCCATGCCCACGGATCCGGTCGCTGGGAGCTCTGGTTCGCGATCGCGTCCGGGGTGACGTACGCCGCGGGGATGATCGCCGAGTATGCCATCGGTCTGCCGCTCCTCGGCATCCCGCTCGCGTTCTTCCTCGCCACGTACTTCTTCGGCGGCTTCTTCACCGTCCGCAACGCGATCTCGTCGACGCTGCGCGGCAGGTTCGAGGTCGACTTCCTCATGCTCGTCGCGGCGCTCGGAGCGGCGCTGATCGGCCGGTGGGGCGAGGGTGCGGTGCTGCTGTTCCTGTTCAGCCTCGGGCACGCGCTCGAGGAGTACGCGCTCAGCCGTGCCAGCAAGTCCATCGAGGCGCTCGCCGAGCTCGCCCCGCGCAATGCCCTGGTGCGCCGCGACGGCGGGGAGCCGGTGGAGGTGCCGGTGGAGGAGATCGTCGTCGGCGACATCGTCGTCGTCCGCCCGAACTCGCGCATCCCGTCGGACGGATTCGTCGTCGCGGGCGTGTCCGTCGTCGACCAGTCGGCGGTCACGGGCGAGTCGATCCCGGTGGAGAAGGAGCCCGTGCTCGACCCCGAGCGCGCGATGCGCACCGCCGCCACGCTGCCGGCGGCCAACCGGGTGTTCGCCGGCACGGTCAACGGTGCCGGAGTGCTCGAGATCGAGGTCACGGCCATCGCGGCGGACTCGACGCTGAGCAAGGTCGTCGAGCTCGTGCGCACCGCGGATCAGGCCGCGTCGCCGACGCAGCAGTTCATCGACCGGTTCCAGCGCTGGTACGTGCCCGCGGTGATCCTGGGTGTCGCGGCGACGCTGCTGGTGTCGATGTCGGTGTTCGGGCAGTCGTTCGCGGACGCGTTCTACCTCGCGATGACCGTGCTGGTCGCCGCGAGCCCGTGCGCGCTCGCGATCGCCACGCCCGCGGCCGTGCTCGCTGGCGTGGCGCGCGCCGCACGGGCTGGTGTGCTCGTGAAGGGCGGAGGTCCGCTCGAGACGCTCGGACGGGTCCAGGCGATGGCCTTCGACAAGACCGGCACGCTGACCTGGGGCGCGCCGCGGGTGACCTCCGTCACCGCCGCGGAGGACGCGAGCGAGGCTGAGCTGATCGCGACGCTCGTGGCGGTGGAGGCGCTCAGCGACCACCCCCTCGCCACCGCGATCGTGCGCGACCTGACCGGCCGCGTGCCCGACGCCGAGCGGCTGGCCGCGACGGACCTCAACGCCGTCGTCGGCCGGGGCATCCGCGCGACGATCGACGGCGAGAGCGTCGAGGTCGGCAACCTCCGCATGTTCGACGAGCAGCGGCTCGAGCTGCCGTCCGCGCTCGCAGCGGCCTTCGCCGAGGCGCGGGACTCGGGGCAGACCATGATGATCGCGCGCCGCGGCGACCGGTTCCTCGGCTTCGTCGGCGTGATGGACGCGTCGCGAGCGGAGTCGGCTGCGGTGCTCCGCGCGCTCCGCCGCATGGATGTCGGGCAGCTCGTCATGATCTCCGGGGACAACCAGCGCGTCGCCGACGCCGTCGGCCGCGAGGTCGGCGTGGACACCGCGATCGGCGAGCTGCTGCCCGAGGACAAGGTCGCGCAGATCACCCGCCTGGCGGAGCAGCGGCGCCCGATCGCGATGGTCGGCGACGGGGTCAACGACGCCCCGGCGATGGCCCGCTCCGACGTCGGCATCGCGATGGGCGCGGCTGGCTCGACGGTCGCGCTCGAGACCTGCGACATCGCGCTCATGAGCGACGACCTCGGGCGCGTGCCGTTCGCCGTGCGTCTGAGCCGTGCTGCCAGCCGGATCATACGGCAGAACCTCGTCGCGAGCCTGGCGGTCGTCGCGTTCCTCATCGTGGCCACGTTCCTGGGACTCAACATCGGCGCGGTCGTGCTCATCCACGAGGGATCCACGCTCATCGTCGTCGCCAACGCGCTCCGGCTGCTGAGATTCGACAGGGGCGGAGAGCATGCCGACATCGACCACGAGGACAAGCCGGCGGACTGAGCCGTCGCGCCGACCGGGAGCCCCGGCCGCCTCGGCTACGCTGACGAGACCCGCGCCCGCAGCGCGCGGGCGGAAGGGGCGCCGATGGCTGAGCAGACGATCCTCGTCGTCGACGACGACCTCGCGCTCGCCGAGATGATCGGCATCGTGCTCGAGACCGAGGGCTACCGCCTCGAGCACTGCGCGGACGGGACGGATGCGGTCGAGCGCTTCCGCGAGGCGCGTCCCGACCTCGTGCTGCTCGACCTCATGCTCCCGGGCAAGGACGGCATCCAGATCTGCACCGAGATCCGCGAGGAGTCGGGCGTGCCGATCATCATGCTCACCGCGAAGGGCGACCCGACCGACGTCGTGCTCGGCCTCGAGTCGGGGGCCGACGACTACGTCGTGAAGCCCTTCAACCCGAAGGAGCTCGTCGCGCGCGTGCGCACGCGGCTGCGCGCCCCGCGGCAGGAGGACGGCGGCGTGCTCAGGGTCGCCGACCTCGAGATCGACGTCGAGGGCCACCGCGTCACGCGCGGCGGCGAGGCGATCGCGCTCACGCCGCTCGAGTTCGAGCTGCTCGTCACGCTCGCGCAGAAGCCCAACCAGGTCTTCTCGCGCGAGATGCTGCTCGAGCAGGTGTGGGGGTACCACTACAAGGCCGACACGCGGCTCGTGAACGTGCACGTGCAGCGGCTGCGCTCCAAGGTCGAGCGCGACGTCGACAACCCGGTGGTCGTCACGACCGTGCGCGGGGTCGGCTACCGCGCCGGCGCCCCCACCGGCTAGGCCATGGCCGCGCGACGCCGCCCGATCTGGGAGGGGGTGACGCGCTCGCTGCGGCGCTCGCTGCAGTGGCGCGTCGTCGCGGCGAGCATGGCGCTCTCGACGCTCGCGCTCGTCGGCGTCTTCGGCTACATGTCGCTCTCGGTCGGGCAGAACCTCTTCGAGACGCGCCGCGACGAGGCGCTCGTCGAGGCCGTGCGCGCCTCGGGCGAGATGCAGCAGATCTTCGACGAGGCGGTCACGGCCACGCTCACGAGCGGTGAGGTGGATGCGCTCCAGGACCGGGCGCTCGACGCCGTCACGGGGCTCATCGCGAGCCGCACGTCGACCGAGTACGCGATGCTCCGCACCGACCGGCAGGGCGAGACGCTCCTGCAGATGAACGACGTGCAGTCGCAGGCCTTCGACACCGACCTGCTCTCGACCGAGCTCCGCACGGCCGTCGCCGACGCATCCGACACCGCGCC
>NZ_ASHR01000002.1 GCF_000400485.1 Agrococcus pavilionensis RW1 | reverse complement strand
CGCGTTCGCGGCACTCTGCGGCGTCTCACCGATCCCAGCCTCGTCCGGCAGGACCACCCGCCACCGCCTCAACCGCGGCGGCGATCGGCAGGCGAACAACGCGCTCTACCGGATCGCGCTCGTACGCATGAGCTCGGAGCAACGCACCCGGGACTACGTCGCGAATCGCACTGAGCAGGGCAAGACCATGCCGGAGATCATCCGCTGCCTCAAGCGCTACATCGCCGACGAGATCTTCATGCACATCGTCCAGCCTCAGCCCGTGCCCACCATCGACGACCTAAGACCCCTCCGTCACGCCCGAGGCCTCACCCTCGCCACCGCCGCGCAAGCACTCCAGAGCTGGCCATCAGCCATCTCCCGGATCGAACGAGGCGAACGCCGCGACGACGCCTTGGCCGAGCGCTACCGCCAATGGCTCACCGCCGCTTGACAGCAATAGGAGCATCACGCGAGCGGGTCCGAAGCGGGGCTGTGGAGAACGAGTTCTTCCCGGTCAGGAGCGGAGTCGCTCGACGGACGGAGGGGCGCAGCGTGCGCGGCGCAGCGCGCGGCTCGGTGGGCGGTGGAGGGGTCGTCGAGGGCGCGGCCGTAGACTGGACGCATGGCCACCACGCATCCGTTCACGCTGTCCGTGCGCGACATCGTGCACAAGCCGGGCCGCATGCGCGAGGTCGAGGAGACCGCGCCGTTCGGCGACAAGGTCGGCGAGGGTCTCGCCGCGGTGCTGCCCGACCAGCCCATCGAGCTCGACGTGCGCCTCGAGAGCGTGCACGAGGGCATCCTCGCGACCGGGCAGGCGAGCGTCACGGCGCTCGCGACGTGCTCGCGCTGCCTCACCGAGTTCGACCTCGACCTCGATGTCGACTTCGTCGAGCTGTTCGCGTATGATGGTGCGTCGGAAACCGACTACCTCGTGGTCGACGAGTCTGTCGACATGCTTCCGGTGGTTCGGGACGCGGTCGTGCTGGCGCTGCCGTTCCAACCGGTCGACAGGCCGGACTGTGCAGGACTCGATCCTGAGACAGGGGAGCGGCTCGAGCCTGGCACGGTCCACGAGCCGACGGAGACCATCGATCCACGGTGGGCAGCGCTCCAGGGTTTCTCATCAGACGTGTCCGACGACGAGTCGGAAGAGGGCGCGCAGGCGCCGAAGAAGGAGTGAGCAATGGCTGTTCCCAAGAGGAAGATGTCGCGGTCGAACACCCGCGCCCGCCGTTCGCAGTGGAAGGCCGTCGCGCCCAAGCTCGTGAAGACCGTCGAGGGCGGCAAGACCGTCTACAGCCTCCCGCACCGCGCGAAGGTCGTCGAGGACTCGGCCGGCACCGCGCTGTACATGGAGTACAAGGGCCGCAAGGTCGCCGACGTCTGATCCTGCTGGGACCCTTCGTCGCATGACGGACCAGCACGGAACGGCGCAGCGCCGACTGCTCGAGCAGCTCGGGGTCGACATCGACCCCGAGCTGCTGTCGTTGGCGCTCACCCACCGCTCGTGGGCCTACGAGCACGGCGGCGTGCCGCACAACGAGCGCCTCGAGTTCCTCGGCGACTCGATCCTCGGCCAGGCGATCACGATCGAACTCTACCGGCGCTTCCCCGAGCTGCCGGAGGGCGAGCTCGCCAAGCGCCGCGCGGGCGTCGTCTCGATGAACGCGCTCGCCGAGGTCGCGCGCGGCATCGGGCTCGGCGAGCACATCCTGCTCGGCAAGGGCGAGGCGGCGTCCGGCGGCGCGGACAAGCCCTCGATCCTCTCCGACACGCTCGAGGCGGTCTTCGGTGCCGCGTTCCTCTCGGCCGGGCACACCGCATCCGCCGCCCTCGTCCTGCGGCTCGTCGGCCCGCTCCTCGACGACCCGCTCCGCGCGGGCGCCGCGCTCGACCCGAAGACAGCGCTGCAGGAGCTCGCGGCCGCGCAGGGCAGGGGAGCGCCCGCCTACGCGATCGAGGCCGAGGGCCCCGACCACGCGCGGACCTTCACCGCGACCGTGCTCATCGACGACGCTGCGGTCGCGACGGGCACGGGCACGAGCAAGAAGGTCGCCGAGATGGCGGCCGCGCTCGAGGCGCACCGGCTGCTGAGCGCGCCGGCCGTGCGCTGACTGCCGGTGCGCTGACATGCCGGAGCTGCCCGAGGTCGAGGTCGTGCGCGCGGGGCTCGCGCCGGCCGTGACCGGCGCGCGCGTCGAGGGCGTCGAGGTGCTCGACGCGCGCTCGATCGCCCGCCACGACGGCGACGCCGCCGCGTTCGAGGCTGCGCTCGTCGGGCGCACGCTCGGCGCACCCGAGCGGCGCGGCAAGTTCCTGTGGGTGCCGATCCGGGACGGGGCGGATGCGCTGCTCGCGCACCTGGGGATGTCGGGGCAGGTGCTCGTGCGCGAGCCGGGCGCAGCCCCCGACCGCCACACGCGCATCCGGCTGCTGCTCGACCAGCCGGTGCACGGCCCGATCGAGATCCGCTTCGCCGACCAACGCATCTTCGGCGGGCTCGCGGTGCGGCCGCTCGTCGCGGCCGACGGGGGCCGCGCTGTGCCCGACCAGGCCGCGCACATCTCGCTCGATCCGATCGACGCCGACTTCGACGCGTCCGTCGTCGCCCGCCGCTTGCGCCGCCGCCGGCAGGGCGTGAAGGCCGCGCTGCTCGACCAGACGCTCGTCTCGGGCATCGGTAACATCTACGCCGACGAGGCGCTGTGGCGGTCGCGCCTGCACTACGCGACGCCGGGGGAGCGGCTCACCCAGGCGCGAGCGCTCGCCCTGCTCGCCGACGTGCGCGACGTGCTCGAGCAGGCGCTCGCCGAGGGAGGCACGTCGTTCGACGCGCAGTACGTCAACGTCAACGGGCAGGCCGGCTACTTCGAGCACTCGCTGCACGCCTACGGCCGCGGCGGGCAGCCGTGCCACCGCTGCGGCGCGACCATGGTGCGCGAGCCGTGGGCGAACCGCTCGTCGACGCGCTGTCCGCGCTGCCAGCGGCGGCCGCGCGGCATCGCGGTCTGACGCCCGGCCTCGCCACAGGCCGCGCTCCTAGACTGGATCGATGCCCTTCGACGGATTCTCACCCGAATCGTTCGCCTTCTACGCAGACCTCGAGGCGCACAACGAGCGGCCCTGGTGGCTCGAGCACAAGCACCGCTACGACGAGCACGTGCGCGCCCCCTTCGAGGCGCTCGCCGAGGAGCTCGAGCCCGTCGCGAGCGCCGTCAAGGTCTACCGGCCCTACCGCGACGTGCGCTTCGCCCACGACAAGACGCCGTACAAGACGCGGCAGGGGCTCTTCGCGCAGCGTGCGCCCGGCATCGGCTGGTTCCTCAACCTCGACGCGACGGGCGTCTCGATGGGCGGTGGGTTCTTCGGGGATGCGTCGTTCACGAAGGCGTACCGCGCGGCCGTCGAGGCGGTCGCGGCGGGCACTGAGCTCGAGGGCATCGTGCGGGAGCTCGAGGCGGCCGGCTACGAGCTCGGCGGCGAGCGCGTGAAGACAGCGCCGCGCGGCGTCGACCCCGCGCATCCGCGCATCGAGCTGCTGCGCTACCGCTTCCTCACGGCCCGGCGACACCTGACGCCCGAGCAAGCGGGCGGGCCCGAACTGCTCGACGCGCTCTTCGACACCGTCGACGACCTGCAGCCGCTCGTGCAGTGGGCTGTGGAGAACGTCGCGCCGAAGCGGTAGTCGTCTCGACCCTTCTATGTCTGGTTGTCAAGGGGTCGACGTGCCTCAGCTTCTTTGAGCGCGG
>NZ_ASHR01000001.1 GCF_000400485.1 Agrococcus pavilionensis RW1 | reverse complement strand
CCACCGCCTCAACCGCGGCGGCGATCGGCAGGCGAACAACGCGCTCTACCGGATCGCGCTCGTACGCATGAGCTCGGAGCAACGCACCCGGGACTACGTCGCGAATCGCACTGAGCAGGGCAAGACCATGCCGGAGATCATCCGCTGCCTCAAGCGCTACATCGCCGACGAGATCTTCATGCACATCGTCCAGCCTCAGCCCGTGCCCACCATCGACGACCTAAGACCCCTCCGTCACGCCCGAGGCCTCACCCTCGCCACCGCCGCGCAAGCACTCCAGAGCTGGCCATCAGCCATCTCCCGGATCGAACGAGGCGAACGCCGCGACGACGCCTTGGCCGAGCGCTACCGCCAATGGCTCACCGCCGCTTGACAGCAATAGGAGCATCACGCGAGCGGGCGCGGGAGCAGGTTGTGGAGAACCGTTTTGGCCCGGTCAACTGCCGAGTGCAGTGCCGTTCGACACGCTCTGCGCATCGCGCCCGGGCCGGAATCAGCGAGCGTGGCCGGGTCAGAGGAAGACGGCGCCGCGCACCTTGTGGCCCGTCGCGATCGACTCGCCTGAGAGGCTCGAGCGCGGCGAGACGAGGACCGCGACGAGGTCGGCGATCTGCTGCGGCGACGACTCCCCGGGCTTGCCCGCGGCGACCTCCGCGCTCGGCGACTCCGTCACGGGACCGGGGTTGACGACGTTGACCGCGACGCCCGTGCCGGCCAGCTCGTCGGCGAGGTTCTTCGCCGCGATCAGCAGCGCGGCGTTCCGCACCGAGCCGGTGATGTTGCCCGTCAGCAGGGCGTTCTGGCCGCTCACGCCGATGACCCGGCCGAAGCCGGCCTCGCGCATGCCGGGGATGACGGCGTTCGCGACCCGAAGGAACGCCATCGCCTTGCCCTCGACAGCCTCGGCGACCTGCACGGGGTCGCTCAGCCGCGACTGGTCGAGCGTCTGCGCGGCGGGGGCGGCGGTGACGACCACCGCATCCAACCGCCCGTGCTCCGAGCGCACGCGCTCGAGCGCCCGGGCGATGGATGCGTCGTCGGACGCGTCGAGGACGACGTCGGCCGACTCGCCGCGCGCGGCGGCGACGACGGTCGCGCCCTCGGTGCGGAGCGTGTCGACGATCGCGCTGCCGATGAAGCCCGTGCCGCCGACGACGAGCACGACCCGGTCTGAGAGCTGGAGATCCATGGCTCGACGCTAGCGCTCACCGCGCGCCCAGCATCCGCGCGTACGGTCGCGGGCAACCGATGCGCGGGCGCCGGCCCGCCGAGAGGAGGGACGATGCACCACGGTCACGAGGAGGAGCACGCCGGGGGAGCAGGCGCCGGGGGAGCAGGCGCCGGGGGAGCCGGAGAGCAGGCCGTCGACCACAGCGCGCGCATCGCCGAGCTCGAGCGCTGCGCGACGGCGTGCCGCGAGTGCGCCGCCGCCGATGTGCGCGAGGGGATGCTCGACTGCGCCGCGATGTGCGAGGCGTGCGCCGAGCTCTGCACCGCTGTCGCGGGCATCCTGCGACGCGGCGCCGCGCTGCCGCCGGAGACGGTGAGCGCGCTGCTCGAGGCGTGCGCGTCGATGTGCCGCGCATGCGCGGCCGAGTGCCGCCGTCACGACATGGACCACTGCCGCGAGTGCGCGGAGGCGTGCGAGCGCTGCGCCGAGCACTGCGAGGCCGCTGCCGCGTAGGCGCCGACCGGAACGAGTGAGGGCCCGCACCATACGGTGCGGGCCCTGCCGGTGGGCGATACCAGACTCGAACTGATGACCTCTTCCGTGTGAAGGAAGCGCGCTACCAACTGCGCCAATCGCCCGTGCCGCTCAGCGCGCGAGGCGCGTGCGGACCGATCCAGTGTGCCACATCCGGAGCCCCGCGCATGACCAGGAGGGCGCCGGCGCCACGACGCGGGCTCGATTTTGCATCGCGCCGGAGCCGTGGGTATAGTCTTCCAAGGCGCTCAGCGATGAGCCCCGCGGATGTGGCGCAGTGGTAGCGCATCACCTTGCCAAGGTGAGGGTCGCGAGTTCGAATCTCGTCATCCGCTCGAGAGCAATCTCATGAGAGCGAATCTCACACCACCTGGTGGGGTGGCCGAGTGGTGAGGCAGCGGCCTGCAAAGCCGTCTACGCGGGTTCGAATCCCGTCTCCACCTCGATTCCCCTCCTAGGGCGATTGGCGCAGCGGTAGCGCGCTTCCCTGACACGGAAGAGGTCACTGGTTCGAACCCAGTATCGCCCACCATCAGACCCCCAGCTCGACTGGGGGTCTTCGTGTTCCTCGAGGCGGATGCCTCGAGCGCGACCGCGGGCGGCTACCTGGTGCGCGACCAGGCGCCGCCGATGAGCGAGAACTCGACCCATCCGCCGCCCGGCGTCTTGCCGGGCAGCCGCACGGAGCTCACGAGCCGGCTCGCGCGCACGAGCGCCGTGCGCACCTCGCGGCGCGCCGCCCAGCGGCGCAGCGCGAGCGGGTCTGGCCCGCACTCCCGCAGCTCGTCGAGCACCGCAGCGATGTCGGCGGCGGAGTAGACGGTGTGCTGCGTGGGGTGGCTCATGTCCGGAGCCTATGCCCGCTCGGTCGAGCCACGCGTGGCTCGTGGCGACCGGCAGCGCGAGCGATGCGGATCGGATCGACGGCGCCGGCCCGGCGCGCGATCAGGATGCGGGGCTAGCCTCGCCGCGTGATCGCACTCCCCGGCACGGCCGTCGCGCTCGACGCGCGATTCGCTCGCGAGCTCCCGGAGCTCGCGATGCCGTGGCAGGCCGTCGAGCCGCCGGAGCCGAAGCTGCTCGTGCTCAACGACGCGCTCGCGGCCGAGCTCGGCCTCGACCCCGACTTCCTGCGCAGCGACGACGGCGTGCGCCTGCTCGTCGGCACCGCGCTGCCCGAGGGAGCGAGACCCGTCGCGCAGGCCTACGCAGGCCATCAGTTCGGCGCCTACTCGCCCGTGCTCGGCGACGGCCGGGCGCTGCTGCTCGGCGAGCTCGTCGACCGCGAGGGGCGGCTCCGCGACCTGCACCTCAAGGGAGCCGGCCCGACCCGCTTCGCGCGCGGCGGCGACGGCCTCGCCGCGATCGGGCCGATGCTGCGCGAGCTCGTCGTGAGCGAGGCGATGCACGCGCTCGGGATCCCGACGACGCGCTCGCTCGCGGTCGTCTCGACCGGCCGCTTCGTGCGGCGCGACGAGTGGCTGCCGGGCGCCGTGCTCGCGCGGGTCGCGAGCAGCCACCTCCGGGTCGGCACCTTCCAGCTCGCCGCCTCGACGGGTGACGCCGGCGTCCTCCGCCGCCTCGCCGACCACGCGATCGCCCGTCACGCGCCGGCCGCAGCCGAGAGCCCCGAGCCCTACCTCGAGCTCTACCGCGCCGTGATCGCGGCGCAAGCAGAGCTCGTCGCCAAGTGGATGCCCGTGGGATTCGTCCACGGCGTCATGAACACCGACAACATGACCATCTCGGGCGAGACGATCGACTACGGGCCGTGCGCGTTCATGGAGGCGTACGACCCGGCGACGGTCTTCAGCTCGATCGACCACCGCGGGCGCTACGCCTACGGCAACCAGCCGGCGATCGCCGAGTGGAACCTCGCGCGGCTCGGCGAGGCGCTGCTGCCGCTGCTCGCCGACGATCAGGAGCAGGCGCTCGAGCTCGCGGTCGGCGCGCTCAAGGGGTTCGCGCCGCAGTACCGCGCGGCGTGGCTCGCCGGGATGCGCGCGAAGCTGGGCCTCGGGTCTGACGTCGACGACGAGGCCGCCGCGCTGCTCGTCGACGAGCTGCTCGCGATGCTCGAGTCGAGCCGCGTCGACCTCACGACCTTCTTCCGCGGGCTGAGCGGCGTCGTGCGTGGCCGCGCCGACGCGACGCGCGACCGGTTCGTGCACCGGGCCGCCTTCGACGCGTGGGCGGAGCGCTGGCTCGCCCTGCGCCCCGACGCCGAGGCGATGGATCGCGTGAACCCCGTCTACGTGCCGCGCAACCACCTCGTCGAGGAGGCCCTCGCCGCAGCGACGGAGGGCGACCTCGCGCCGCTCGAGCGGCTGCTCGACGCCGTGCGCCTGCCCTTCGACGAGCGCGCCGGCTTCGAGCGCTACGCGGAGCCCGGCCCCGAGGCCGAATTCCGCGCCTACCGCACCTACTGCGGCACCTGACGCGCCGCGACCGCGCTACTCGTCGCTCGCCTCGGCATCCGGTGCGGCGTGCCGCGCCATCCAGACGTCCAGCTGGAAGAGGTCCGTGCTCGTCGCCCAGCCGTCGTGCAGCTCGGGCTCGACCACCGCATCCGTCTCATCGCTTCCCATGGCCGCATCCCATCACGGGCCGCTGACGCTGACCGGGCGCGCGCGGGCGGCGATCTACGATGGAGCGGTGACCACCGGATTCGACCTCTTCTCCGACCGTGCCGTCGTCGCCATGCGCGTCGACGGCGAGCTGCAGGACCTCGCGCGCGAGGTGCCCGACGGCGCGAGCGCGGAGCCGGTGACGATCGACAGCCCCGACGGCCTCGACATCCTGCGCCACTCCGCCGCGCACGTGCTCGCTCAGGCCGTGCAGCGCGTCAACCCGGAGGCGCGGCTCGGCATCGGCCCGCCCGTGCAGGACGGCTTCTACTACGACTTCGACCTCCCCGAGGCGTTCTCGAGCGACGACCTCAAGGCGCTGCAGAAGGAGATGGAGCGCATCGTCAAGGCCGGCCAGCGCTTCGTGCGCCGCGTCGTGACCGACGAGGAGGCGCGCGCCGAGCTCGCCGACGAGCCCTACAAGCTCGAGCTCATCGGCCTCAAGGGCGGCGCGGAGAAGGCCGCCGAGGGCGCCTCGGTCGAGGTCGGCGCGGGCGAGCTCACGATCTACGACAACGTCGACCCGAAGACGGGCGAGGTGGCGTGGAAGGACCTCTGCCGCGGCCCGCACCTGCCGAGCACCCGACTCATCGGCAACGGCTTCGCGCTCACGCGCGTCGCCGGCGCCTACTGGCGCGGCAAGACCGACCTGCCGCAGCTGCAGCGCATCTACGGCACCGCGTGGCCGTCGAAGGACGAGCTGCGCGCCTACCAGCAGCGCCTCGAGGAGGCCGCGAAGCGCGATCACCGCAAGCTCGGCCGCGAGCTCGACCTCTTCTCGTTCCCGGACGAGATCGGCTCGGGCCTGTCGGTGTGGCACCCGCGCGGCGCGATCGCGCGCGGCGAGATGGAGCAGCACGCGCGCCGCCGCCACATCGAGCAGGGCTACAGCTACGTCTACACGCCCCACATCACGAAGCGCGACCTCTTCGTCACCTCCAACCACCTCGTCACCTACGGCGAGGGGATGTGGCCCCCGATCCACATGGACGAGGAGCGCGACGACGAGGGCAACGTCACGAAGCAGGGCGTCGACTACTACCTCAAGCCCATGAACTGCCCGATGCACATCCTCATCTACAAGGATCGCTCGCGCAGCTACCGCGACCTGCCGCTCCGCCTCGCCGAGAACGGGACCGTCTACCGCAACGAGCTCTCGGGCGCGCTGCACGGCCTCACGCGCGTGCGCGGCTTCACGCAGGACGACGCGCACCTCTTCGTCACCCCCGAGCAGCTCGAGGAGGAGACGACGAAGGTCCTCGAGTTCGTGCTCTCGCTGCTGAAGGACTTCGGGCTCACCGACTTCCGCCTCGAGCTCTCGATGCGCGACGACGAGAAGGAGAAGTGGATCGGCGACGAGGCCGTGTGGCAGACGGCGACGGATGCGCTGCGGCGCGTCGCGCGCGCCTCCGGGCTCGAGGTCGTGGAGGAGCCGGGCGAGGCCGCCTTCTACGGCCCCAAGATCGACCTCAAGGTGACCGACGCGATCGGCCGCTCGTGGCAGCTCTCGACGGTGCAGCTCGACTTCAACCTGCCCGAGCGCTTCGAGCTCGAGTACACCGCGGCCGACGGCTCGAAGCAGCGGCCCATCATGATCCACCGCGCGCTGTTCGGCTCGATCGAGCGCTTCTTCGCCATCCTGCTCGAGCACTACGCGGGCGCCTTCCCGGTCTGGCTCGCGCCGGTGCAGGTCGTGGGCGTGCCAGTCGCCGAGGACTACGCCGACTACCTCGAGGACATCGCGGCGCAGCTGCGGGCGAAGGGCGTGCGCGTCGAGGTCGACCGCTCCGACGAGCGCATGCAGAAGAAGATCCGCACGCACACGCTCATGAAGGTGCCGTTCCAGCTCATCGCGGGGGAGAAGGACCGCGACGCGGGCAGCGTCTCGTTCCGCTTCCGCGACGGCACGCAGGACAACGGCGTGCCGGTCGACGAGGCGATCCGCCGCATCGTCGAGGCGATCGAGACGAAGGCGCACGTATGACCGACGAGCGGCACCTCGACGAGCCGGCCGAGCGCGCGGCGCTCCACCGCGACGCGCTCCCGGCGTTCGACCCGGCCGAGCCGCCCGAGGAGCCGCTCGTCGCCGAGCACGCGTGGGGCGCGCCGACCCAGATGTCGAGCGAGCTCCCGGGCGTGCCGGATGCGTTCCAGCGCCTGTGGACCCCGTACCGGATGGTCTACATCCAGAACGGCCAGATGCCCGACGAGCACGCGTGCCCGTTCTGCCGCGCGCCCGAGCTCGCCGACGACCAGGGCCTCATCGTCCACCGCGGCGAGACGTGCTTCGTGCTGCTGAACCTCTACCCGTACAACACGGGGCACATGATGGTGTGCCCGTACCGGCACGTCGGGATGTACGACCAGGCGACGACCGAGGAGGTCGCCGAGATGGCCGTGCTCACGCAGACCGCGATGCGCGTGCTCTCGCAGGTGACGCGCTGCCAGGGCTTCAACATCGGCATGAACCAGGGCCGCATCGCCGGCGCGGGCATCGCCGACCACCTGCACCAGCACATCGTGCCGCGATGGTCGCTCGACTCGAACTTCTTCCCGATCATCGCGAAGACGAAGGCGCTGCCGATCCTGCTCGAGGACATGCGCCAGGACATCCAGGCCGCCTGGCCGGTGTGACGATCGGTCACGTCCGGTGACGCGCCGGGTGCGCGCCGGAGGCTCCGCACCCGCGTAGCATTGACAGACGTGACCGAGAACCGCACCAGCACCACCAGCACGTCCACGACCGGCTCCGCGCGCGTCAAGCGCGGCCTCGCCGAGATGCTGAAGGGCGGCGTCATCATGGACGTCGTCACCCCCGAGCAGGCGCGCATCGCCGAGGACGCGGGGGCCGTCGCGGTCATGGCGCTCGAGCGCGTGCCCGCCGACATCCGCGCGCAGGGCGGCGTCGCCCGCATGTCCGACCCCGACCTCATCGACGCGATCAAGGCCGAGGTCTCGATCCCGGTGATGGCGAAGGCCCGCATCGGCCACTTCGTCGAGGCGCGGGTGCTCGAGGCGCTCGAGGTCGACTACATCGACGAGTCGGAGGTGCTGAGCCCCGCCGACTACGTCAACCACATCGACAAGTGGCCCTTCACGGTGCCGTTCGTGTGCGGCGCGACCAACCTCGGCGAGGCGCTCCGCCGCATCACCGAGGGCGCGGCGATGATCCGCTCGAAGGGCGAGGCCGGCACGGGCGACGTCTCCGAGGCGACCAAGCACATCCGCACCATCAAGGGCGAGATCCGTCGGCTGCAGGGCCTGTCGAAGGACGAGCTCTACGTCGCGGCGAAGGAGCTGCAGGCGCCGTTCGACCTCGTCGCCGAGGTCGCCGAGCGCGGGTCGCTCCCCGTCGTGCTCTTCACCGCCGGCGGCGTCGCGACGCCCGCCGACGCGGCGATGATGATGCAGCTCGGCGCCGATGGCGTCTTCGTCGGCTCCGGCATCTTCAAGTCGGGCAGCCCCGAGCGCCGCGCGGCCGCGATCGTGAAGGCGACGGCCGCGTTCGACGACCCCAAGGCGATCGCGGATGCGTCGCGGGGCCTCGGCGAGGCGATGGTCGGCATCAACGTGGCCGACCTGCCCGCGCCGCACCGGCTCGCCGAGCGCGGCTGGTGACGACCGGCGCGCCGCGCGTCGGCGTGCTCGCCCTCCAGGGCGACGTCCGCGAGCACGTGGCGATGCTCGAGTCGCTCGGCGCCGAGGTGTCGCTCGTGCGCTCGCCCCCGCAGCTCGCGGCCGTCGACGGCCTCGTGCTGCCGGGCGGCGAGTCGAGCGTCATCGACAAGCTCGCGCGGCATCTCGGGCTTCGCGAGCCGATCCGCGAGCGGATCGCGGCGGGCATGCCCGTGCTCGGCACGTGCGCTGGCCTCATCCTGCTCGCCGAGCGCATCCTCGACGGCCTCCCGACGCAGCTGCCCTTCGGCGGCCTCGACGTCGACGTGCGGCGCAACGCCTTCGGCAGCCAAGTGGACTCGTTCGAGACGGAGCTCGACGTGCCCGCGCTCGGCGACGAGCCCGTGCACGCGACCTTCATCCGCGCGCCCGTCGTCGAGCGCGTCGGCGAGGGCGTCGAGGTGCTCGCAGCCGTGGGGGAGCGGATCGTCGCGGTCGAGCAGGGCACCGTCACCGGCATCGCCTTCCACCCGGAGGTCGGCGGCGAGCCCCGCTTCCACCGGCGCTTCCTCGATCGCGTGGAGCGTGTCGGCCGTGCGTGATCGGATGCGCCGGTGACCGTCACCGAGCTCGAGGCACCCGCGCGCGGCCTCGCGCGCCTGCCGTGGCAAGCGCTCTGGATCGCGCTCGCCCTCATCTGGGGCTCGTCGTTCCTGCTCATGAAGCTCGGCCTCGACGCGCTCCACCCGATGCAGATCGCGACGCTGCGCATCGGCGTCGCCGCCATCACGCTCGTGCTGCTCGCGCTCGCGATGCGCGTGCGGCTGCCGAGCGATGCGCGCACGTGGGCGTTGCTCGCGGTGTGCTCGTTCTTCCTCACCGCGCTGCCGTTCACGCTCTTCGTCGTCGCCGAGACGCGCATCTCGTCGAGCCTCACGGGGCTCGCGAACGCCGCGACGCCGATCGCGACGGTGGTCTTCGCGCTCCTGCTGCTGCCGAGCGATCAGCTCACGCCGCGCAAGCTCGGCGCCGTGCTGCTCGGTCTCGCCGGCGTCGTGCTCATCGCGCAGCCGTGGACGGCGCACTCGGGGCCCGACGTCGTCGGCTTCCTCATCGCGGTCGGCGGCGCCGCGTCGTACGGCGTCGGGTGGACGCTCAACCGGCGCCTGCTCGCGCACCGCGAGGTGCCCGGCATCGCGCACCCGACGGCGCTCATGGTCACGGGCCTGCCGATGGTGCTCGTCGCGCTGCTCGGCTGGAGCGCGATCGAGGGCTGGTCGCCGATCGGCTCGCACGCGCCCGAGGCGCTCCCGCTCGCACTCGTGGCGACGATCGCGCTCGGCGTGCTCGGCACCGGGCTCGCCTACGTGCTGCAGTTCGAGGTCGTGCGCGCCGTCGGCCCAACGGTCGCCGCGACCGTGACGTACCTCATCCCGGTCGTCGCCGTCGCGCTCGGCGTGCTCGTGCTCGGCGAGCGGCTCGGGGTGTGGGAGGTCGTCGGCGCGGCGGTCGTGATCGGCGCCGGTGTGCTCGTCGGGCAGCGACCGAAGGCGCGAGCCGCGACCGCGTGACGCAGGGCGCATGGTTCGATCGAGCCGTGCAGCTCTACTCCAGCCGTCCCTCGGCAGCGCTCTGGCAGGTCGTCGCCGATCTCGCCGCCATCGCGACCATCGTCGTCGCCGTCTGGGTCTCGCAGCAGGTGGCGGAGGCCATCCGCTCGCTCGGCGGCTTCGGCAGGCAGATCGAGGATGCGGGGAGCGGCTTCTCGACGACGCTCGCCGACGCGGGGACGGCGCTCGAGCAGGTGCCGTTCGTGGGCGAGGGGATCGCGGCGCCCTTCCGCGATGCCTCGGGCTCGGCCGACGACCTCGCGGCGGCGGGCGTCGCGCTCTCGAGCGGCGTCGAGGCGCTCGCGGCCGCGGTCGGCACCGCGCTGTGGCTGCTGCCGACGCTGCTCGTCGTGCTCATCTGGCTCGTGCCGCGACTGCGGTTCGTCTTCCGCGCCCGCTCGAGCCGCCGGCTCGCGGCGACGCGCGCCGGTCGCGACCTGCTCGCGATGCGCGCGATCGTCGGGCAGCCGACGTCGCGGCTCCTGCGAGCGGTCGACGACCCCGTCGCGGCGCTGCGCTCGGGCGACGAGGCCGCGCTCGGTGCGCTCGCCGCGCTCGAGCTGCGCAGCGTCGGAGTGCGCGCGCCCACGGCTTGAGGAGCTCACCGACGCGCCGCGCTTCCCGGGGCCCGGGACGGGCCCCGGCGCTGGCGTCGCGGTCGAGGCCCGAAAGGGCCTCGACTCCGAGCTCCAGCGCGCGCGCGTAGGATGGACACCCCCTCCCGCGATCAGGAAGCAGCATGTCCGGACACTCCAAGTGGGCCACGACCAAGCACAAGAAGGCCGTCATCGACGCGCGCCGCGCCAAGTCGTTCGCGAAGCTCATCAAGAACATCGAGGTCGCCGCGAAGATCGGCGGCGCCGACCTCTCGGGCAACCCGACCCTCGTCGACGCCGTGCAGAAGGCGAAGAAGACGAGCGTCCCGAACGACAACATCGACCGCGCGATCAAGCGCGGCGCGGGGCTCACGGGCGAGTCGGTCGACTACACGACCATCATGTACGAGGGCTACGCGAGCGGCGGCGTCGCGCTCATGATCGAGTGCCTCACCGACAACAAGAACCGCGCGGCGGCCGAGGTGCGCGTCGCGATGAGCCGCAACGGCGGCACGATGGCCGACCCGGGCTCGGTCGCCTACAACTTCACGCGCAAGGGCGTCGTCTCGATCGAGAAGACCGACGGCGTCGACGAGGACTCGATCCTCGAGGCCGTGCTCGACGCGGGCGCCGAGGAGGTCGTCGACCAGGGCGGCGGCTTCGAGGTGCTCTCGGAGCCGAGCGACCTCGTGCAGGTGCGCACGGCGCTGCAGGAGGCGGGCATCGACTACGACTCCGCCGAGGCCGAGTTCGTGCCGAACCTCAAGGTCGAGGTCGATCTCGAGACGGCGCGGAAGGTGCTGCGGCTCGTCGACGCGCTCGACGAGCTCGACGACGTGCAGAGCATCTACGCCAACTACGACATCCCGGCCGAGGTGCAGGCGCAGCTCGACGAGGAGGAGTAGGCCGTGCGCCCGGGCGCCGTGCGCGTGCTCGGGGTCGATCCAGGCTTGACGCGCTGCGGCGTCGGCGTCGTCGACGTCGAGCGGCGCACGCCGACGCTCGTGCACGTCGAGGTCGTGCGCTCGAGCGCCGACGAGGCGATCGAGCAGCGGCTGCTGCGCATCGCGCGGGGCGTCGAGGCGGCGATCGACGAGCACCGGCCCGACGCCATCGCGCTCGAGCGGGTGTTCGCCCAGGCGAACCTGCGCAGCGTCATGGGCGTCGCGCAGATCTCGGGCGTCGTGCTGCGCGCGGCCGCCGAGCGCGGCATCCCGATCTCGCTCCTCACGCCGACCGAGGTCAAGTCGTCGGTGACGGGCTACGGCGCCGCCGACAAGCGCCAGGTGGGGGAGATGGTGCGCCGGCTCCTGCGGCTCGACGCCGCGCCGAAGCCGGCGGATGCCGCGGATGCGCTCGCGATCGCGATCGCCGAGGGCTGGCGCACGCGCGTGCCCGCGAGCGGGACGCCGAGCGGCTCAGCGACCCCGGCGCAGCGCGCGTGGGCCGCGGCCGAGGCGCGCGCTCGTCGCTAGCGCTGGCGCAGGCCCCGGCGGCCGATCTCGACGGCGATGAGCACGACGAGGCAGAAGGCGAGCAGGCCGGCGGAGAAGACGATGCCCTCGAAGCCCACGAACTGCGCCGCCGAGCCCATGACGACGAACGAACCGATCATCACGATCATGAGCAGCAGGAACTGGATGTAGCGCATGGGATCTCTCGGGTCGGACCGGCAACGGGCGCTGCAAGGCTATCAGCGCGCGGCGCGGCCGGCGCCGTGACTCGAGGGGCCCGGCATAGGCTGATCGGGTGATCTCCTCCCTCGACGGCACGGTGCTCGCCGCGCGCGGCCAGCGCCTCGTCGTCGGCGTCGGCGGCGTGGGCTTCGCGGTCGCGGTCACGCCGCAGACGTCGCTCGCCGCGCGCGTCGGCGCTCCCGTGTCGCTGCGCACCCACCTCGTCGTGCGCGACGACGAGCTCTCGCTCTACGGCTTCGAGACCGAGGCCGAGCTCGACGCGTTCGAGCTGCTCATCGCCGTCTCGGGCGTCGGCCCGAAGTCGGCGCTCGGCGTGGTCGCGCACCTCTCGCCCGACGAGCTCGCGCGGGCGGTCGCGGCGGAGGACGAGAAGGCGTTCAAGGCCGTGAGCGGCATCGGTCCGAAGACGGCGAAGCTCATCATCCTGCAGCTCACGGGCAAGCTCGCCGCACCGGCGGCGCCGCAGCCCGTCGCGCCCGGTGCGGATGCGCGGGCCGACGTGCTCACGGCGCTCACGGGGCTCGGGTGGCCCGAGCGCACCGCCGCCGACGCGATCGAGCGCGCGGCGGGCGCCGCGCCGGAGGCCGCCGCCTCGACCGGCTCGCTGCTGCGCGCCGCCCTCGCGATCCTCGGGCCCGGAGCCCGACCGTGACCGACCCGCTGACCGACCCGGCGGCGACGCCCGACGAGCTCGCGTTCGAGGGCGCGCTGCGCCCCACGAGCCTCGCCGAGTTCGTCGGCCAGCCCAAGGTGCGCGGGCAGCTCGAGGTGCTGCTGCAGGCGGCGCGGCTGCAGGAGCGCACGCCCGACCACATCCTGCTTGCCGGCCCTCCCGGGCTCGGGAAGACGACGCTCGCGACGATCATCGGCGCCGAGACCGGCCGACCCATCCGCTACTCCTCGGGCCCCGCCATCCAGCACGCGGGCGACCTCGCCGCGGTGCTCTCGGCGCTCGTGCCCGGCGAGGTGCTCTTCGTCGACGAGATCCACCGCATGGCGCGCTCCGCCGAGGAGATGCTCTACCTCGCGATGGAGGACTTCCGCATCGACATCATGGTCGGGAAGGGCGCAGGGGCCGCCTCGATCCCGCTCGAGCTCGCGCCGTTCACGCTCGTCGGCGCGACGACGCGCTCGGGCATGCTGCCCGCGCCGCTCCGCGACCGCTTCGGCTTCACCGCGCACCTCGAGTTCTACGAGCCCGACGACCTCGAGCGCGTGCTCGCCCGCTCGGCGCGGCTGCTCGACGTCGAGATCGAGCGCGCCGCGCTCGCCGAGCTCGCGCGCCGCTCGCGCGGCACGCCCCGCATCGCCAACCGCCTGCTGCGGCGCGTGCGCGACTGGCTGCTCGTGCACGCGGGCTCGAGCGACCTCGACGGCGTGCGCGCGGCGCTCGAGCTCTACGACGTCGACGAGGCGGGGCTCGACCGCATCGACCGCGCGGTGCTGCACGCGATCGCGCACCGGTTCCGCGGCGGTCCCGTCGGGCTCTCGACGCTCGCGGCGGCGATCGGGGAGGAGGCCGACACGATCGAGTCGGTCGTCGAGCCCTTCCTCGTGCGCGAGGGCCTCATCGGCCGCACCCCGCGCGGCCGCGTCGCGACGCCCGCGGGCATGCGGCACGCGGGCGCCGAGCACCTGGACGCGACGCTCGACGGGGTATGATGGGCCCTTGGTCGAGCGCGCAGCCGCGCCCGGCGAACCACCCCGAGAGGTCCCTTCACGACGATGCTGTTCCTGCAGACGACGCCCGCCGCCCAGACCGGGTTCGCCCTCGACCCGCTCACCATCATCATGCTCCTCGTCCTCGCGGCGATGATCTTCTTCATGTTCCGCAGCAACAAGAAGCGCAAGGCGCAGGCCGAGGAGCTCCAGTCGAAGATGGTGCCCGGCTCCGAGGTCATGACGAACTTCGGCCTGTTCGGCGAGCTGCGCTCGATCGATGAGGAGCGCAACGAGGCGTTCATCGAGGTCTCGCCCGGCACGATCGTGCGCGTGCACCGCCAGACGCTCGCCCGCGTGGTCGACGACCACGTCGAGGAGACCTCGGACACGTCGATCGACGACGCCGGCGACGCCGGCGAGCCGCGCGACCGCGCCTGACCCGTGGCGAAGGCTCGATCGAAGGGGGCGCGCGCCCTCATCTGGCTCGTGGTGCTCATCGCGGGCCTCATCGGCGTCAACTTCGGCGCCGTGCAGTGGGGCGGCGGCTCGTGGGCGCCGCAGCTCGCGCTCGACCTCGAGGGCGGCACGCAGATCGTGCTCGAGCCCGTCGTGGCCGAGGGCGCCTCCGTCTCGCAGGAGCAGCTCGACCAGGCGGTGGCGATCATCCGCCAGCGCGTCGACGCCTCCGGCGTCTCCGAGGCCGAGATCACGACCCAGGGCGGCCGCAACATCGTCGTCGCCCTCCCGGGCGAGCCCGACGCGGCCACGATGCAGCGCATCCAGGCGAGCGCCAAGATGGAGTTCCGCCCGGTGCTCGCCTCTGCGCCCGCGAACGCGCCCGGCGCGACGCCCGCACCCGCCGAGACCCCCGCGCCGAGCGAGCCTGCCGCGACGCCCGAGACCGCGTGGGACCAGGCGTGGATCACGCCGGAGCTCTTCTCCGAGTTCGAGGCGTTCCAGTGCGCCGACGTCGACACGACGACGATCGCGCCCGCCGACCAGCCGTTCATCACGTGCTCGACGGACGGCACCGCGCGCTTCATCCTGGGACCGGTGACGGTCGAGGGCGCCGACATCGCCGACGCGCAGGTCTCGGCCGCCACGAACTCGCAGGGCCAGGCGACCGGCGGCTGGGCCGTCAACCTCGAGCTCGACGGCGACGGGCCGGCCGGCTTCGAGGCCACGACGCGCGGCATCACGAACCTGCCCGAGCCGCAGAACCAGTTCGCGGTCGTGCTCGACCAGACCGTGCTCATGCCGATCACGTCGAACGTCATCATCACCGACGGCAACGCGCAGATCACCGGCGGCTTCACGCAGGAGGCGGCGCAGAGCCTCGCCGACCAGCTGCGCTTCGGCGCGCTGCCGATCGGCTTCCAGGTGCAGTCGAACGAGACGATCTCGGCGACGCTCGGCGCCGACCAGCTGCGCGCCGGCCTGCTCGCGGGCCTCATCGGCCTCGTGCTCGTCGTCGTCTACTCGGTCTTCCAGTACCGCGCGCTCGGCCTCGTGGTCGTGCTCTCGCTCGCGATCGCGGCGGTGCTGACCTACCTCGTCGTGACGTTCCTCTCGAGCACCGAGGGCTACCGGCTCTCGCTCGCGGGCATCGCGGGACTCGTGATCTCGATCGGCATCACCGCCGACTCGTTCATCGTGTACTTCGAGCGCATCCGCGACGAGCTGCGCGAGGGCAAGCACCTCTCGAGTGCGCTCGAGACCGGCTGGAAGCGCGCCTTCCGGACGATCCTCGTCTCGGATGCCGTGAGCTTCCTCGCCGCCGTCATCCTCTTCCTGCTCTCGGTCGGCAACGTGCGCGGCTTCGCCTACACGCTCGGCATCACGACGTTCATCGACATCGTCGTCGTCGCGCTCTTCACGCATCCGCTGCTCCGGCTCCTCTCGCGCACGCGCTTCTTCTCGCAGGGGCACCGGCTCTCGGGGCTCGACCCGCAAGCGCTCGGCGCCGTCTACCGCGGCCGCGCCCAGTGGCGCACGCCCGTGGCGGAGGGCAAGGCCGCCCGCTCCGCCGGTGAGGCGCAGCGCCGCCAGACGATCGCCGAGCGGAAGGCCGCCATGGCCGACGCGACGGCCAAGGAGGACTGATGGCTTCGCTCACCACGATCGGCAACGAGCTCTACACCGGCGAGCGATCGCTCCCGGTCGTCGGCAAGCGCAAGCTCTGGATGGCCGTCGCCATCGGCGTGCTCATCCTGCTCGCGGTCGGCACCGTGATCCGCGGCGGCTTCGTCTTCGGCATCGAGTTCACCGGCGGCAGCGAGTTCCGCGTCACGGGGCTCTCGTCGGCATCCGCCGAGGGCGCCGCCGAGGCGGTCGAGTCGGTCGCACCCGAGGTCGAGGCGCGCGCCGTCACGCTCGGCGCCGACACCGTGCGCGTGCAGACCGACGCCGTCACGGAGGAGCAGGCCGCCGAGATGCGCACCGCGCTCGCCGACCTCTACGGGGTCGAGAGCGGCGAGGTCGCGTTCTCGTTCATCGGCCCGTCGTGGGGCGCCGACGTCTCGCAGCAGGCGCTGCGCGCGCTCGTCGTCTTCCTCGTGCTCGTGTCGATCGTGCTCGCCGTCTACTTCCGCACGTGGAAGATGGCCGTCGCGGCGCTCGCCTCGCTCGCGTTCGACCTGCTCGTGACCGCCGGGGTCTACGGCATCGTCGGCTTCGAGGTGACGCCGGCCGCCGTGATCGGCTTCCTCACGATCCTCGGCTACTCGCTCTACGACACCGTCGTCGTCTTCGACAAGGTGCGCGAGAACACCGCGCCCGGCACGAGCGGGGCGCTGCTCGACAACATCAACCTCGCGGTCAACCAGACGATCGTCCGATCGATCAACACGTCGATCGTCGCCACGCTCCCGATCGCGTCGGTGCTCTTCATCGGCGCCCTGCTGCTCGGCGCCGGCACGCTGCGCGACATCTCGCTCGCGCTCTTCATCGGCACGATCGTCGGCACCTGGTCGTCGATCTTCGTCGCCGCTCCCGTCTACGCGCAGCTGCGGCAGGGCGACACGATCGCCGAGGCGAAGGCCAAGCCCGCGGCGAGCGAGCGCGGGGCGGTCGTCTAGCAGGGAGGAGGAAGGGCGATGAGCGACACCCAGCAGTCCTCGGGCGGCTTCCGCACGCTCCTGCCCTTCCTCTTCTCGCGCTCGCACCGCGCGGGTGCCGTCGACGAGCTCATCCGCACCGTCAAGGCGCAGCACCCCAAGGCCGACACGAGCCTCATCCAGCGCGCGTACATCGTCGCGGAGGAGGCGCACCGCAGCCAGTACCGCAAGTCGGGCGAGCCCTACATCACCCACCCCGTCGCGGTCGCGCAGATCCTCGCCGACCTCGGCATCGGCGCGATCACGGTCGCGGCGGCGCTCCTGCACGACACGGTCGAGGACACGAGCTACACCCTCGAGCAGTGCCGCGCCGACTTCGGCGACGAGATCGCGATGCTCGTCGACGGCGTCACGAAGCTCGACAAGCTGAAGTACGGCGAGTCGGCGCAGGCCGAGACCGTGCGCAAGATGGTCGTCGCGATGTCGAAGGACATCCGCGTGCTCGTCATCAAGCTCGCCGACCGCCTCCACAACGCGCGCACGTGGGGCTTCGTCTCGGGCGAGTCGGCGCAGCGCAAGGCGCGCGAGACGATCGAGATCTACGCGCCGCTCGCGCACCGGCTCGGCATCCAGACGATCAAGGTCGAGCTCGAGGACCTCTCGTTCGCGGTGCTGCAGCCGAAGGTCTACCTCGAGATCAAGAACCTCGTCGAGGCGCGCGCCCCCGAGCGCGAGCGCTACCTCGACGAGGTCGTCGCGGGCCTCACGGAGGACATGCGGGCGCAGCGGATCCGCGGCCGCATCGCGGGCCGGCCGAAGCAGTACTACTCGATCTACAACAAGATGCGGCTGCGCGGCCACGACTTCGCCGACATCTACGACCTCGTGGGCGTGCGCGTCATCGTGCCGACGGTGCGCGACTGCTACGCCGTGCTCGGCGCGATCCACGCGCGCTGGCAGCCCATGCCGGGGCGCCTCAAGGACTACATCGCCACCCCGAAGTTCAACCTCTACCAATCGCTCCACACGACCGTCATCGGTCCGCGCGGCCACCACGTCGAGATCCAGATCCGCACGGAGGAGATGCACCGCCGCGCCGAGTACGGCGTCGCGGCGCACTGGAAGTACAAGCAGGGCGGCGGCGCGATGTCGCCGACCGACATGGCGTGGCTGCAGCACATCAACGACTGGCAGGAGGAGACGACCGACCCCGGCGAGTTCCTCGAGTCGCTGCGCTTCGAGATCGGCGCGAAGGAGCTCTACGTCTTCACGCCGAAGGGGAAGGTCATCGGCCTGCCCGCGGGCGCGACGCCCGTCGACTTCGCCTACGCCGTCCACACCGAGGTCGGCCACCGCACGATGGGCGCGAAGGTCAACGGCCGGCTCGTGCCGCTCGACACGAAGCTCGCGACCGGCGACGTCGTCGAGGTGCTCACGTCGAAGAGCCCCGACGCGGGCCCGAGCCAGGACTGGCAGGGCTTCGTCACCTCGCAGCGCGCGCGCAGCAAGATCCGCCAGTGGTTCCAGCGCGAGCGGCGCGACGAGGCGGTCGAGGTCGGCAAGGAGGCGATCGCGAAGGCGATGCGCCGCCACGACCTGCCGCTGCAGAAGCTCATGGGGCGGGATGCGTTCGCGCAAGTGGCCGCGCAGCTCAAGTACGACGACGTCACGGGGCTCTACGCGGCCGTCGGCGAGGGCCAGGTCTCGACCCAGTCGGTGCTCGAGAAGGTCGTCGCGGCGGTGCGGGCGGAGGAGTCGGCCGACGAGGACGACCAGCCCGTCCCGATGCTCCCCACGCGCGCGCCGCGACCCCCGTCGAGCGCCTCCGGCGTGCTCGTGCGCGGCGCCGACGACATCCTCGTGAAGCTCTCGAAGTGCTGCGCGCCCGTGCCGGGCGACGACATCGTCGGCTTCGTCACGCGCGGTCAGGGCGTGAGCGTGCACCAGCGCTCGTGCCCGAACGTGCAGGGGCTGCTGCAGGAGCCGGAGCGCATGATCGAGGTCGAGTGGGCTCCCACGTCGAAGGGCCTCTTCCTCGTCAACATCCAGGTGGAGGCGCTCGACCGCTCCGGGCTGCTGAGCGACATCACGCGCGTGCTGAGCGAGCACCACGTCAACATCCTCTCGGCGAGCGTGCACACCGGCAGCGACGCCCTCGCGATCAGCCGCTTCGCGTTCGAGATGGGCGACGTGACGCACCTCGACAGCGTGCTGAACGCCGTGCGCCGCATCGACGGCGTCTACGACGTCTACCGCATCACGACCGGCTGAGCGCTCACGCCATCGCGCGGGTCTCGGCGTCGAGCACCTCGGGGGAGAGGGCGTGCTCGATCGCGAGCGCGACCGCGCCCCGCACCGCCGCATCCGCCTGGGTCGTGCTCGCGGCGATCCGCAGGTGCTCGGTCGCGAGGGGCAGCGATCGCCGGTAGACGACCTCGCTGATGCCCGCGAGCAGGTCCTCGCCCGCGCCCGCGAGCCGCCCGCCGATGACGATGACGGATGGGTTGACGAGGTTCACGAGCATCGCGAGCACCTCGCCGAGGTCGCGCCCCGCCTGCCGCAGCGCTCGCGCCGCCTCGACGGAGCCGAGCCGCGCGAGCGCGACGACGTCGCCGGTGCCCTCGACCTCGAGCCCCTGCTCGCGGAGCGCCGCGGCGATCGCGGGCCCGGCGGCGACCGCCTCGAGGCAGCCCTCGTTGCCGCATCGGCACGGCGCGCTCGAGCCGGGCACGCGCACGTGCCCGAGGTCGCCCGCGGTGCCCTGCGCGCCGCGCTGCAGCCGGCCGCCCGAGATGATGCCCGCGCCGATGCCCGTCGCGACCTTGACGAGCACGAAGTCGTCGGTCTCGGGCCACGCGGTGCGCTGCTCGCCGAGCGCCATGATGTTCACGTCGTTGTCGACGAGCACGGGGCAGCCGAGCCGCTCGCGCAAGTGGCCCGCGACGTCGAAGCGGTGCCAGCCCGGCATGATGGGCGGGCTGATCGGCATGCCCGTCGCGTGCTCGACGGGGCCGGGCAGGCCGATGCCGAGCGCGACGACCTCGCGCGGCTCCCGGCCGTGCTCGGCGACGAGCCGCTGCACGGCGTCGACGATCCACCCGAGCACCGCCTCGGGGCCCTCGGCGACGTCGAGGTCGGCGCGCGCGTCGCCGAGCGGCGCGCCCGCGAGGTCGGCGAGCTCGACGAGCACGTGCGTCGCGCCGACGTCGACGCCGACGACGAGGCGGGCCGCGGGGTTGAGCGCGAAGAGCGACGCGGGCCGGCCGCCCGTCGAGGCCGCGTCGCCGACCGGCGCGACGTAGCCGAGGCGCGTGAGCGCGTCGATGTGCGCGGCGACCGAGGAGCGCGCGACCCCGGCGGTGCGCGCGAGCTCCGCTCGCGTGCGGGGCCGGCCGTCGCGCAGCAGGTCGAACAGCTCGCTCGTGCGCATGAGTGCAGTGAAGCACATCCGCGGGCTTCCGACACGATCGGAACAACTTTCGTCGGTTGCTCGACAAAAGTGCGGGTGCGTGCCACAGTGTCGGCGTGGACGAAGACGTCATGGCCGCTCCGGCGACGACCGGCGAGCCGGTGCTGCGCGCGAGCGGCATCGTGCAGTCGTTCCTCGGCACGACCGTGCTGCACGGCGTGGGCATCGAGCTGCGGGCCGGCGAGGTGCACGGGCTCGTGGGGGAGAACGGCGCGGGCAAGTCGACGCTCATGAAAATCATCGCGGGCGCCCACCACCCCGACGAGGGCACGCTCGAGCTGCACGGCGAGCGCGTCTCCTTCTCGTCTCCGCTGTAGGCGCAGCGAGCGGGCATCGCGACGGTCTACCAGGAGTTCAACCTGCTCGTCGACCGCTCGATCGCCGAGAACGTCTGGCTCGGTCGCGAGCCGCGCCGGGGACCGCTCGTCGACCGCGCGCGCATGCTGCGCGAGACGCGCGAACTGCTCTCGAGCATCGGCGTGCCCGACCTCGACCCCGCGCTGCCCGTGCGGCAGCTCTCGGTCGCCGAGCAGCAGATCGTCGAGATCGCGAAGGCCGTGAGCCTCGACGCGAAGGTCATCTCGATGGACGAGCCGACGGCCGCGCTCGCCGACCACGAGGTCTCGCTGCTGTACCGCATCGTCGAGGCGCTCACCGCGCGCGGCATCGCGATCCTCTACGTCTCGCACCGCCTCCGCGAGGTCTTCGACCTGTGCTCGACCATCACCGTGCTCAAGGACGGCCGGCAGGTCGGCACGTACCCCGCGGCCGAGCTCGACGAGCGCGGCCTCGTGCGGCTCATGGTGGGCCGCGAGCTCTCGGCCTTCTTCCCCGACCGCGCTGCGGACGCTGCCCCGGGCGAGGTCGCGCTCGCGCTCGAGGGGGCCGGCAACGGCTTCGTCGACGACATCTCGCTCGAGGTGCGCGCCGGCGAGATCGTCGGGCTCGCCGGTCTCCAGGGAGCCGGGCGCACCGAGCTGCTGTCCGCGATCTTCGGCGCCGACCCGTTCACGCGCGGCTCGATGCGCGTCGGCGGCGAGGCGCTGCGGCCGCGGTCGCCTCGGCACGGCGTGCGCGCGGGCCTCGCCCTCATCACCGAGGACCGCAAGGGCCAGGGCCTCTCGCTCAGCCTCACCGTCGCGCAGAACGCCCTCGGCGTCGTGCGGGCGGTCTTCCCCGGCCGCACCGCCGCGGCGCGCACCGAGCTCCCCTCGACGCTCGAGGAGCTCGCGCTCGTCGCGCGCGGCCTCGACCAGGAGGTGCAGTTCCTCTCGGGCGGCAACCAGCAGAAGGTCGTGCTCGCGCGCTGGCTCGCGGTCGCCCCGCGCGTCGTGCTCATGGACGAGCCGACGCGCGGCATCGACGTCGGCGCGAAGTACGGCGTCTACGAGGTGATGCGGCGGCTCACGAGCGCGGGCGTCGCGATCCTGATGGCGTCGAGCGAGCTGCCCGAGGTGCTCGGCATGAGCGACCGCGTGCTCGTCATGCGCGACGGGCGGCTCGTCGGAGCGCTGCCGCCCTCGGCGAGCGAGGAGGACGTGCTCGCGCTCGCCGCGGGCGCCGAGGGCGCGGAGGCAGCGGCGTGAGCGCCGTCGTGGGCGCGCGGCCCGTGCGGCGCCGGCGGCTCTCGACGACCGCGATCGTCTTCATCGTGCTCGCCGCGGTGCTCGTGCTGAGCGCCGTGCTCGTCACCGCGGCGGGGAAGCCCTTCTTCACCGCCGGCAACCTCGCGGCCGTGCTGACCCTCATGTCGATCCTCGGCTTCGTCGCGATCGGCCAGACGCTCGTGATCATCGCGGGCAGCCTCGACCTCTCCGTCCCCTACGTCGTGAGCACCGCATCCATCATCGGCGCGGGTGTCATGGCGCAGGGTCCTGCCGGCATCGTGCCGGGCGTGCTCGCCGCGCTCGCCGTCTCCGCCGGCATCGGCGCCGTGAACGGCCTCATCGTCACGGGGCTCCGCGTGCACGGCTTCATCGCGACGCTCGGCGTCGGCCTCATCATCTCGGGCTGGCTCGGCACGAGCTTCCAGGGCTCGTTCGGCTCCGCGCCGCCCGAGTTCCGGGTGATCGGCGCGACGCTCATCGCGGGCGTGCCGCTCTCGACGATCATCATGCTCGCGTGCGCTGCGCTCGCCGCGCTGCTGCTGCACCGCACCCGGCTCGGGCACCACCTCTACGCGGTCGGCGGCAGCGCGAGCGTCGCGCGGCTCTCGGGCGTGCGCACGAAGGTGCCCGTCGTCGTCGCGCACGCGCTGTGCTCGATGCTCGCCGGCCTCGCGGGGCTGCTGCTGCTCGCGCGCACCTCGGTCGGCAGCCCGACGATCGGCTCGCAGGGCGGCTACGACCTCATGTCGATCGCCGCGGTCGTGCTCGGCGGCACGCTGCTCGCGGGCGGCGTCGGGAGCGTGCTCGGCACGATCGGCGGCGTCGCGATCTTCGCGGTGCTCGACAACGTCATGAGCGTGCTCGAGGTCAACCCGTTCCTCAAGGACTTCATCCGCGGCTCGGTCATCGTGCTCGCCGTCGCCCTCTACGCGTGGCGGAGCGTGCAGCGGAGGCCCCCGAGGTTCCGACCGGGGAAGGAGGCGGCCCCGTGATCGCCACCGCGCAGCGCTCGCTCGGCCAGCGCTTCCTCTCGGGCCTCGCGACCCCGAGCGGCGCCGTCTTCGTGCTGCTCGTCGTGCTGCTCATCGGCGTCATCGCCATGAACCCCAACTTCGCCGAGCCGGGTCAGCTCGTGCGCTTCCTCTCGCGCACGGCGCCCATCGCGATCGCGGCGATCGGGCAGTTCTTCGTCATCGTCTCGGGCGAGTTCGACCTCTCGATGGGCGCGGTGATCGCGACGCAGGTCGTGATCGCCGGCAACGTCATCGGCCAGGACGAGGCGATGATCCTGCGCGGCATCGCGCTCATGCTCGCCGTCGGCGTCGTGGTCGGCGTCGTGAACGGGCTGCTCACGACGGTCGCGAAGGTGCCGAGCTTCATCGCCACCCTCGGCATGATGCTCGCCCTCTACGGCTTCGTGCGCTTCCTCACGGGCGGCGCCGCGACCGGCAACCCCGTCGACAGCTTCCGCGAGATCGGCCGCGGCGCCCTGTTCGGCGTCGTGCCGTACCCCGTGCTCATCCTGCTCGCCGTCGGCCTCCTCGCGTGGCTCGTCATGCGCGCGCCGTTCGGCCAGACGCTGCTCGCGGTCGGCGACAACCCGGTGACGGCGCGCCTCGCGGGCACGCGGCTCGTGCTCGTCAAGACCTCGGCCTTCGTGCTCTCGTCGCTCGCGGCGACCGTCGCAGGCATCCTGCTCGTGGGCTACGCGGGCGTGCACCCGAGCGTCGGCCAGGGCTACGAGTTCCAGGCGATCACCGCGGTCGTGCTCGGTGGCGCCGTGCTCGGCGGCGGCCGGGGCTGGGTGCTCTCGGCCGCGGCCGGCGCCATCTCGCTCGAGCTGCTCTTCACGCTCCTCAACATCGCTGGCATCGACGCGACCTGGCGGCCGACCGTGCAGGGGGCGATCATCATCGCCGCCGTCGCGCTCGGCGCCGTCGCGTGGCGCTCGGCGCGGAAGCCCAAGCCGTCACGACCCGCCGGCGCGACCGGCCCGGCGGGGACCGCCTCCATCCCAACCACCACGACACGATCAGGAGAACGATGATGCGCAAGCGCAGGATGGGCCTCACCGTCGCGGCCCTCGCGGCGGCGACGATGCTCGCCGCATGCAGCACCGACGGCAGCGTCAGCCCCTCGGCGACCGGCGACGCGAGCGCGCCGCCGCCGGCCGAGACGCAGGCGTCGGGCGGCGAGTGGTTCGACCAGGCCGTCTTCGACGAGCAGTTCGAGCAGCGCTCGGCGACCTTCGAGGGCGACCCCGAGACGCCGTGGCTGCAGTACATCGACGGCCCCATGACCGACACGGCCGAGTGGGCCTCCGACGAGCCGATGCGCGTGTGCTTCGCCAACGCATCCATCTCGAACCCGTGGCGCCAGACCGGCTTCATCACGATGCAGCAGCAGCTCGCGGCGCTGCAGGAGTCGGGCGTCATCGAGTCGATGGAGGTGCGCGACGCCGGCGACGACGACAACACGCAGATCGCCGACATCGACTTCTTCATCGCGCAGGGCGACTGCGACGTCTACATCATCTCGCCCAACTCGACCGCGGCGCTCACGCCCGCCGTCGACCGGGCGTGCGAGACGGGCAAGCCCGTCATCGTGTTCGACCGCGGCGTCGACACCGATTGCGCGACGACGTTCATCCACCCCATCGGCGGGTACGCGTGGGGCATCGACACCGCCGAGTTCCTCATCGACAACCTCGAGCCGGGCTCCAACATCGTCGCGCTGCGCATCCTGCCGGGCGTCGACGTGCTCGAGCACCGCTGGGCGGCGGCGGAGCGGCTGCTCACCGAGGCCGGCATGACGGTCGACGACCACTTCACGGGGGCTGACCCGACCGAGATCAAGAGCATCATCACGGATGCGCTGTCGGCGGGCGAGGTGCACGGCGTCTGGATGGACGCGGGCGACGGCGCCGTCGCGGCGATCGAGGCGTTCGAGGACGCGGGGGCCGAGCTGCCCGTCATGACGGGGGAGGACGAGATGAGCTTCCTCCGCGCGTGGGACGAGCGCGGCATGACGGCGCTCGCACCGGTCTACTCCAACTTCCAGTGGCGCACGCCGCTGCTCGCGGTCGAGATGATCGCGAACGGCGAGCCGGTGCCGACGGAGTGGGTGCTGCCGCAGGAGCCGATCGAGGAGGACGAGCGCGCCGACGCGCTCGCCGCCAACGAGGGGATGCCCGACGGGCACTACGCGCGCTTCGGCGGCGAGGACCTCCCCGGGTTCCCCGAGGCCTGGCAGGACCGCTGATCGAGGGCCGGGGCCCGCTCCGCGCGGGCCCCGGCGCCCCGTCCCACCGTCACCGCGAGCCGGAAGGAGGGCGCGCGTGCGCCCGATCGGGATCAACACGTGGGTGTGGACGTCGCCGCTGCGCGACGCCGGCGCACCCGAGGCCATCGCCCACGTCGCCGACCTCGGCTTCGACGTCGTCGAGCTGCCGCTCGAGCGCGAGGGCGACCTGAGCGCCGAGGCGCTCGTGCCGCTGCTCGAGCGGCACGGGCTCGGGGCGAGCGTCGTCGGCGCGATGGGCCCCGGCCGCTCGCTCGTCGACGACGACGAGGACGTCGTCGAGGCGACGCGCGGCTACCTCGCCGCGTGCATCGACCTCGCCGCCGCGATCGGCGCTCCCGCGGTGTGCGGTCCGTTCACCGCCGAGACGGGCCGCACGTGGCGCCAGGGCGCCGACGAGCGCGCCGCGACGATCGCGCGGCTGCGAGCCGGCCTCGCGACCGTCGTCGAGCACGCCGCCGCGCGCGGCGTGCGCATCGGCATCGAGCCGCTCAACCGCTACGAGACGAGCCTGCTCAACACCGTCGAGCAGTCGCTCGACGCGCTCGAGCCGCTGCTCGGCGAGCACCTCGGGCTCGCGCTCGACACGTACCACCTCGGCATCGAGGAGCGCTCGACGCCCGCGGCGATCCGCGCCGCGGGGGAGCACCTCGTGCACGTGCAGGTCTGCGGGAGCGACCGCGGCGCGCCCGGCGGCGATCAGACCGACTGGCCCGGCGTGCGCGCGGCGCTCGACGCCGTGGGCTACGCCGGCCCGCTCGTCATCGAGAGCTTCACGGCCGACAACGCGGCGATCGCCGTCGCGGCCTCGATCTGGCGGCCGCTCGCGCCCACGCAGGACGCGCTCGCGCGGGACGGCCTCGCCCTCCTCCGCGAGCTGGAGGCGGCATGAGCGCGCGGCAGGGGAAGCGACCGCTCGGGGTCGCGGTGCTCGGCACCGCCTTCATGGGCCGCGCCCACTCGAGCGCGTGGCGCAACGTCGGCGCGGTCTTCCGCGACGTGCCGGAACTCCGGATGCGCGTGCTGTGCGGGTCGGACGCCGAGCGCACCCGTGCCGCCGCCGACGCCCTCGGCTGGCACGAGGCATCCACCGACTGGCGCAGCGTCGTCGAGCGCGACGACATCGACGTCGTCGACGTCTGCACGCCGGGCCACCTGCACTCCGAGATGGCGATCGCGGCGCTCGAGGCGGGCAAGCACGTGCTCGTCGAGAAGCCGCTCGCGCTCGACGCCGCCGAGGCCGAGCGCATGGTCGCAGCCGCCGAGCGCGCGCCCGGCGTCGCGATGCTCGGCTTCAACTACCGGCGCGTGCCCGCGCTCGCGCTCGCCCGGCGGCTCATCGCCGACGGCCGCATCGGCGAGGTGCGCTCGATCCGCGCGGCCTACCTGCAGGACTGGCTCGTCGACCCCGAGGCGCCCATGACGTGGCGGCTGCGGGCCGAGACCGCCGGCTCCGGCGCGCTCGGCGACCTCGGCTCGCACGTCATCGACCAGGTGCGGTCGCTCACGGGCGACGAGGTCGTCGGCGTGCGGGGCGCGCTGCGCACGTTCCAGCCCGAGCGGCCGGGCCCGGCGGGGCCGGAGCGCGTGAGCGTCGACGACGCCGCGTGGGCGCTGCTCGACCTCGCTCGCGGCGCGACCGCCTCGATCGAGGTCTCGCGCGTCGCCGCGGGCAGGAAGAACGCGCTCGAGCTCGAGGTGCACGGCACCGACGGCGCGATCGCGTTCGACCTCGAGCGGCTCAACGAGCTCACGGTCACCTCGGGCCGCGACGGCTGGCCCGCGCGCGTGCTCGTGACCGAGGCGCACCACCCGCTGCTCGAGGGGTGGTGGCCGCCCGGGCACGTGCTCGGCTGGGACAGCACCTTCACCGCGCAAGCGGCCGACCTGCTGCGGGCGATCGCCGCGGGCGCTCCTCCCGAGCCGTCGTTCGCCGACGGCCTCGCGGTGCAGCGCGTGCTCGACGCCGTCGGGCGCAGCGACGCGGCGGGCGGTGCGAGGATCGACCTGAGCGAGACCGACCAGGGCCACGACGACCGAGCGGAGACGACGCGATGACGCGACCCTTCACCCTGTTCACCGGCCAGTGGGCCGACCTGCCGTTCGAGGAGCTGGCGCGGCTCGCGGGCTCGTGGGGCTTCGACGGCCTCGAGATCGCGTGCTGGGGCGACCACCTCGACGCCTCGCGCTGGGACGACGCCGACTACGTCGCCGGCCGGCGCGAGATCCTCGAGCGCAACGGCCTCGGCGTGTGGGCGATCTCGAACCACCTGCACGGCCAGGCGGTGTGCGACGACCCGATCGACTTCCGGCACGAGGCGATCGTGCGGCCGCGCGTGTGGGGCGACGGCGACCCGGAGGGCGTGCGGCAGCGCGCCGCCGCCGAGCTCATGGACACCGCGCGGATGGCGCGCGCGCTCGGCGTGACCACGGTCGTCGGCTTCACCGGCTCGTCGATCTGGCAGTACGTCGCGCAGTTCCCGCCCGTGCCCGACGCGGTGATCCAGCGCGGCTACGAGGACTTCGCCGAGCGCTGGCACTCCATCCTCGACGTCTTCGAGGAGTGCGGCGTGCGCTTCGCGCACGAGGTGCACCCGAGCGAGATCGCCTACGACCACTGGTCGACCGTGCGCGCGCTCGAGGCGATCGGGCACCGCGCATCCTTCGGCCTCAACTGGGACCCGAGTCACATGCTGTGGCAGGGGATCGACCCCGTCTCGTTCCTCTCCGACTTCGCCGACCGCATCTTCCACGTCGACTGCAAGGACACGAGGATGCGGATGGGCGACGGGCGCAACGGCATCCTGTCGTCGCACCTGCCGTGGGGGCACCCGCGCCGCGGCTGGGACTTCGTCTCGGCGGGGCGCGGCGACGTGCCGTGGGGCGACGCGTTCCGCACGCTCTCCGCGATCGGCTACGACGGCCCGATCTCGATCGAGTGGGAGGACGCGGGCATGGATCGGCTGCAGGGCGCGCCCGAGGCCCTCGGGGCGCTGCGGCGCTTCGACCTCGACCCCTCCACGACGCGCTTCGACGCGGCGTTCGAGCAGGCCTGACCCGGCCGTCGGCCGCGGGGACGACGGAGGGCCGGGATCTCGCGATCCCGGCCCTCTCGAGTCATCCGCTCAGCCTGCGGCGGCGACGACCTCGAGCCACGAGCGCTTCGTCTGCAGCTCGGCCTCGAGCTCGGCCTTCTTCTTCGCATCGCTCGTCTCGGCGATCTCGGCCTCGAGCTTCTCGATCGCCTCCTCCAGCTGGCCGGCGAGGCCCTCGGAGCGCGCCTTCCGCTCGGGGTTGGAGGCGTTCCAGTGCCGCTCGTCGAGCTCGCGCACGTGCGTCTCGATCTTCCGCATGCGGTCCTCGACCTCGCGCAGCGCCTCGCGGGGCACGCGGCCGATCTCGTCCCAGCGGCGCTGGATGCCGAGCAGCGCCTCGCGGGCCTTCGCGCGGTCCTGCATCTCGAGGATCGGGGCCGCCTCGTCGAGCAGGGCGCGCTTGGCGGTGAGGTTGCCGGCGTACTGCTCGTCGTCGATCGCCGCCTGCTCGGCCTTGGCCGAGAAGAGCACGTCGCCGGCCTCCTTGAACTGCGCCCACAGCGCGTCGTCGACCTTGCGGCCGGCGCGACCGGCGGCCTTCCACTGGTCGAGGAGCGCGCGGTAGGCGGGGATGCCGTCCGAGCCCTTCGACGCGAGCGCCTGGGCCTGCTCGACGAGCGCCTGCTTGCGCGCGCGCACGTCCTTGTGGGAGGCGTCGAGCTCGGCGAAGAACTTGCGGCGCGCCGATTCGAGCGTCGCACGAGCGTCGCGGAAGCGCTTCCAGAGGGCGTCCGCCTGGCTCTTCGACAGCCGCGGGCCGTCCTTCTGCAGCCGCTGCCAGTCGGCGAAGAGCGCGTCGACCTTCTGCATCGTCTGCTTCCACTGCACGTTCGCGAGGTCGCCGCTCGCGAGCTGCTCGATCGACTCGACGACCTTCGTGCGCTCGGCGAGCGCGGCCTCGACCTCGGCGCGGCTCGCGGCCTGCTGCTGGGCCTCGAGCTCGCCGAGCTCGCCGCGCAGCGCGTCGAGCCGCGTGAGGAGCGAGGGGATGTCGCCGACGGCGCTCGCGTCCTGCACCGTGCTGTAGAGGTGCGAAGCGGCCTTCGCGACGTCGCGCGCGCTCGCCCCGCCGCGGATGCGCTGCTCGAGCAGGCGCACCTGGCCCTCGAGGTCGGCGAACTTGCGCTCGAAGTAGGCGAGCGCCTCGGTGGCCTCGACGTCGGGGAACTGGCCGACGATGCGCCACCGCTCGCCCTCCTGCACCGCGACGGTGCCGGTGGCGTCGACGCGGCCGAGGCCGCGCTCGATGACGGGCTCGCCCATCCGCGGCTCGTCCTCCGCAGCGGGCTGCTCCGCCTCGGCGGCGGGCGCCGCGTCGGTCGAGGGCTCGTCGGCGGCTGCCGCGGGCGCCTCGTCGGCGGGCGCGGCCTCGACCGGCGCCTCGTCGGCCGACAGCTCGGCGACGGCGTGCTCGACCGGGATCCCCGTCGCAGCGTCGGCGGCCGCCGCCATCTCGGCGGCGCCTGCCTCGGCGTCGGGCTGCGCGTCGTCGAGCGGCTCGGGGGCGGGCGTCGGCTGCTCGGCGACGGCGCTGTCGGCGGCGACGGTGGTCTCCTCCGCGGGGGCGGAGTCGGTGGGCTGGGTGGAGTCGGTCATGACGGGATCTCTCAGACGAGGGGAGGGGCGCATCGAGCGTACCGCGATGCGCGGCGGCGGCTACTCGAGCGTGAAGTCGTCGATCGTGACCGGCTCGGCGGGCGGTCCGTCGGGCACGCCGCCCTCGGTGCCCTTCGCGATGACCTCGTCGCGGAGCGCGTCGAGCCCCGAGGTCACGCGGCCGATGACGGAGTAGCCGCCGGCGCTGTCGGAGGGGATCGTCGTGTCGCCGTAGACGATGAAGAACTGGTGGCCGTTCGACTCGGCGTTGTTGCCCTGGCGCGCCATGGCGATCGTGCCCTCGACGTAGAGGTCGTCGGCGGGCGCGTTCTCGATCGGCCCGTACATGAACGACGGGTCGCCGCCGCCCTGCCCGTCGATCGAGCCGCACTGCAGCACCGAGAAGCCCTCGCTCGTCGTGAGGCGGTGGCACGTCGAGCCGTCGTAGTAGTCGCGCTGCGTGTCGAAGAGCACTGCCGAGACGGCCTGCGGCGCGGCCGCGCCGTCGAGCTCGACGCCGAGCTCGACGCCGTTCAGCGTCATCGACCCCGTCCAGGTGCGCTCCTCGGCGAGCGAGGGGTCGGGCACGAGCGACTCGCCGGCGCTCTCGCTCGCTGCGGGCGCGGCGGTGTCGGCGGGGTCTGCCGGGTCGCCCGGCTGCTGGAGCGCGATGAGCGCGGTGCCGCCGAGCAGCACGAGGAGCGCGAGACCGCCGCCGATGAGCGAGTCGCGGCGCTGCCGGCGCTTGCGGCGCTCGTGCACCGTCTGCCGCGCGCGGTAGTCGCGCACCCGGCGCTCCTGCTCCTGCTTCGTGACCACTCGGCTCTCCTCTCGCTCCGCGCGCCCGCGCGATGCGGCGTTCAGGCTACCGCTTGCGCGGGGCGGCGCCTGCGCGGGCAGGCCGACGGGACGGGCCGGCGTGGGCGGCCCCGCCTAGGCTGGAGGCATGGCCATGGGGACGACGGCGCCGCTCGCGGTGCGCATGCGCCCGACGAGCCTCGACGAGGTCGTCGGCCAACGGCACCTGCTCGGCCCCGGCTCGCCGCTGCGTCGACTCGCCGCCTCGAGCCAGACCGCCGGCGGCGGCGCCGCGAGCGGGCAGAGCGTCATCCTGTGGGGGCCTCCCGGCACCGGCAAGACGACGCTCGCGCAGTCGATCGCGCACTCCTCCGACCGGCGCTTCGTCGAGCTGAGCGCCGTGACCGCCGGGGTGAAGGACGTGCGGCAGGTGATGGAGGCGGCCCTGACCGACCGCGACCTCTACCAGCGGTCGACCGTGCTCTTCCTCGACGAGATCCACCGCTTCACGAAGGCGCAGCAGGATGCGCTGCTGCCGGGCGTCGAGCAGGGCTGGGTCACGCTCATCGCCGCGACGACCGAGAACCCGTCGTTCAGCGTCATCAGCCCGCTGCTCTCGCGCTCGCTGCTGCTCACGCTCGAGCCGCTCGACGACGATGACATCGTCATGCTCGTCGAGCGCGCGATCGCCGACCCGCGCGGCTTCGGCGGTCGCATCGCGCTCGACGACGATGCCCGCGCGCAGCTCGTGCGGCTCTCGTCGGGCGACGCTCGTCGCGCGCTCACGGCCCTCGAGGCCGCCGGCGCGCACGCGCTCGAGGCGGCCCGCGGCGACGCGGACGACGACGACGAGGACGACGACGGCGATGGCGATGGTGCAGCGGATGCGCCGGTCACCGTGACGGCCGAGGCGCTCGCGAGCGCGGTCGACCGGGCGCTGCTGCGCTACGACCGGCAGGGCGACGAGCACTACGACGTCATCTCGGCGTTCATCAAGTCGGTGCGCGGCTCCGACCCCGACGCGGCGCTCCACTACCTCGCGCGCATGATCGAGGCGGGGGAGGACCCGCGCTTCATCGCCCGTCGCGTCATCGTGCTCGCGAGCGAGGACATCGGGATGGCCGACCCGCAGGGCCTCGTCATCGCGACCGCCGCGGCGCAGGCCGTGCAGCTCATCGGCATGCCCGAGGGCCGCATCCCGCTCGCGGAGGCGGTCGTCTACCTCGCGACCGCGCCGAAGTCGAACCGCTCCTACCTCGGCATCGACCGCGCGATCGCCGACGTGCGCGCCGGCGACTTCGGCCGCGTGCCGACGCACCTCCGCGATGCCCACTACCCGGGCGCGAAGCGGCTCGGCCACGGGAAGGGCTATCGCTACGCGCACGACGCGCCGCACGGGGTCGCGACGCAGCAGCACCTGCCCGACCCGCTCGTGGGGCGCCGCTACTACGAGCCCGGCGCGCACGGCTTCGAGCGCGACGTCGCGGCGCGGCTCGAGCGCATCCGGCGGATCCTCGCCGGCGAGCGCTGATCTGGTAGCCTGGTCGACGGTCCAACGGCAGCCATGCCGACGCATCCGGACCCGCAACCCTCCTTAGGTCGCGGCACTCGGCCGCGACAGCCGCTCGCGCGGCAGCGAATCAGCGAAGGAAGTCATGTCCACGAAGTCCCGTACCCGTTCGAAGGTGCGCCTCTCGCGCGCCCTCGGCGTCGCCCTCACCCCGAAGGCCGCGCGCTACCTCGAGAAGCGCCCCTACGGCCCCGGCCAGCACGGCCGCACCAAGCGCAAGGCCGACAGCGACTACGCCGTCCGCCTCCGCGAGAAGCAGCGCCTGCGCGCCCAGTACGGCATCCGCGAGGCGCAGCTGCGCACGACGTTCAACGAGGCGCGCCGCCAGGCCGGCCTGACGGGTGAGAACCTCGTCGAGCTGCTCGAGATGCGCCTCGACGCGCTCGTGCTGCGCGCCGGCTTCGCCCGCACCATCTCGCAGGCCCGCCAGCTCGTCGTGCACCGCCACATCATGGTCGACGGCCAGCGCGTCGACCGCCCGTCGTTCCGCGTGAAGCCGGGCCAGCTCATCCACGTGCACGAGCGCAGCGAGGGCATGGAGCCCTTCCAGGTCGCCGCGGCCGGCGGTCACGCCGGCGTGCTGCCCCCGGTGCCGCCGTACCTCGACGTGCAGCTCGACCGCCTGCAGGCGCGCCTCGTGCGCCGCCCGGCGCGCGCCGAGGTCCCCGTCGTGGCCGAGGTCCAGCTCGTCGTCGAGTACTACGCCGCTCGCTGATCGGAGCGGTGCATCGAGAGGGGTCGCCGGAAGGCGGCCCCTCTCGTCGTTAGACTGACTGCGCCCCGGCCGCGATCGGCGTCGGGCGCACCCAGACACCCGAGGGGGACCCGCTGTGAAGAAGCTCCTGTTCCTGGCCATCGGCGTCGTCATCGGCGTCTTCGCCGCGCGCCGCATCGAGGAGACCGAGAAGGGCAAGGCGTTCCTCGACAACGTCGACGCCCGTAGCCGCGAGTTCACGGACGCCGTCAAGGACGGCTACCAGGCTCGCGACCGCGAGCTGCGAGGCGAGTGACGACACCCGATCCGAGCCCGGGCGCCCCGCGCCCGGGCTCGTCATGCCCCGCTGGGGCTGGAGAGACCTGACCGAATGCAGACCGCAGAGATCCACCGCCGCTTCCTGGAGCACTTCGAGCGCCGCGACCACCAGATCGTGCCCTCGGCGCCGCTCGTGAGCGACGACCCGGCGATCATGTTCACGATCGCCGGCATGGTGCCGTTCATCCCCTACCTCTCGGGCCGCGTGCCCGCGCCGTGGCCCCGCGTCGCCGACGTGCAGAAGTGCATCCGCACGAACGACATCGAGGAGGTCGGCCGCACGCCGCGGCACGGCACGTTCTTCCAGATGGCGGGCAACTGGTCGTTCGGCGACTACTTCAAGCGCGAGGCGATCGTCTGGGCGTGGGAGCTGCTCACCGGCTCGGAGGCCGACGGCGGCTACGGCTTCAGCCCCGACGACCTGTGGGTCACGGTCTTCGAGACCGACGACGAGGCCGAGCGGCTCTGGATCGAGTCGACCGACGTCGACCCCGCGCGCATCCAGCGCCTCGGGCTCGAGGACAACTACTGGATGACCGGCCAGCCCGGTCCCGCGGGCCCCGACTCGGAGATCTTCTTCGACCTCGGGCCCGAGCACGGCCCCGACGGCGGGCCCGCGACCGGGAGCGACCGCTACGTCGAGATCTGGAACCTCGTCTTCATGCAGGACGAGATCGCCGACGTGCGCTCGAAGACCGAGTTCACGATCGTGCGCGAGCTGCCGCGCAAGAACATCGACACCGGCATGGGCCTCGAGCGCGTCGCGTTCCTCAAGCAGGGCGTGCAGAACATGTACGAGATCGACCAGGTGCGCCCCGTGCTCGACCTCGCGAGCGAGCTCTCCGGCCGCCGCTACGGCGCGGACGCCGAGGACGACGTGCGGATGCGCGTGGTCGCGGATCACGTGCGCTCGTCGCTCATGCTCATGGGCGACGGCGTCACGCCCGGCAACGACGGCCGCGGCTACATCCTGCGCCGCCTCATGCGCCGCTCGATCCGCTCGATGCGCCTGCTCGGCGTGCACGAGGCGACGTTCCCGACGCTCTTCCGCGCGAGCTTCGACGCGATGTCGACCGCCTACCCCGAGCTCGAGCAGTCGTTCGGCCGCATCGAGCGGATGGCGATCGCCGAGGAGGAGACCTTCCTCAAGACCCTCGAGTCGGGCTCGACCGTGCTCGACCTCGCGATCCAGGGCGTGCGCTCCGACGCGGGGCACGTCGTGCCGGGCAAGACCGCGTTCCTGCTGCACGACACCTACGGCTTCCCGATCGACCTGACGATGGAGATCGCCGAGGAGGCGGGCCTCGAGGTCGACCGCTCGACGTTCGAGACGCTCATGAGCGAGCAGCGCACGCGCGCGAAGGCCGACGCGAAGTCGCGCCGCCGCCAGCTGGCCGACCTCTCGGTCTACTCGGACCTGCGCGCGAAGGGCGAGACGGCGTTCCTCGGCTACGACGAGCTCGAGGCCGACGGCGAGGTCATCGGCATCATCGCCGACGGCGCGTCGGCGCAGACCGCGGGTGCGGGCGAGGAGGTCGAGGTCGTGCTGACGGCGACCTCGCTCTACGCCGAGGCGGGCGGCCAGGACAGCGACCAGGGCCGGCTCATCGGCGCGGGCTTCGAGGCCGACGTGCTCGACGTGCAGCGCCCGGTCGCGGGCCTCACGAGCCACATGGTGCGCGTCACCTCCGGCGAGATCGCGGTCGGCGACGTCGCGCGCTCCGTCGTCGACGAGCGCTACCGGCGCGGCGCCAACCAGGCGCACTCCGCGACGCACGTCGTGCACGCGGCGCTCCGCCAGCTGCTCGGGCCGGATGCGGCGCAGTCGGGCTCCTACAACAAGGCGGGCTACATGCGGCTCGACTTCTCGTGGTCGAGCGCGCTCTCGCACGACATGCGGCAGGAGCTCGAGGGCATCGCCAACTCGGCGATCCGCGACGACCTGCCGGTCGAGACGCGGCTCATGCCGCTCGACGAGGCGAAGGCGCTCGGCGCGATGGCGCTCTTCGGCGAGAAGTACGGTGACACCGTGCGCATGGTCGACATCGGCGGCCCGTGGTCGCGCGAGCTGTGCGGCGGCACGCACGTCGACGCGTCGAGCCAGATCGGCCTCATCTCGATCACGAGCGAGGCGAGCGTCGGTTCGACGAGCCGTCGCGTCGAGGCGGCGGTGGGGGCGGATGCGTTCCGCCAGCTGGTCGCGGAGCGCACGCTCGTGAGCGAGCTCACCGGCATGCTCAAGACGCCGCGCGAGCAGCTGCCCGGCCGCATCGAGGAGCTCGTGCTCTCGCTCAAGGCGGCCGAGAAGCGCATCGCCGAGTTCGAGTCGAAGCAGCTCGCCTCGCGCGTGCAGCCGATCGCCGACGCCGCGACGCGCGTGGGCGACGTGCTGCTCGCGGCGGTCGACCTCGGCGCGGTCGGCTCGCAGGACGACCTGCGCTCGCTCGCGGGCCAGGTGCGGGAGCGCCTCGGCGCCGAGCCCGCGGTCGTCGCGATCGGCGGCGCGGTCGACGGCAAGCCCGCGATCGTCGTGGCGACGAACGACGCGGCCCGGCGCGGCGGCGCCGCGGCGGGACCGCTCGCGAAGGCGGCGGCCGCGGTGCTCGGCGGCGGCGGCGGCGGCAAGCCCGACATGGCGCAGGGCGGCGGGCAGGACGCGAGCGCGATGCCGCGAGCGCTCGAGGCCGTGCGCGAGGGGCTCGGCCGTTGAGCGGCCCGACGACCGTGCGTCGAGGCATCCGGATCGGCGTCGACGTGGGCCGCGCCCGCGTCGGCGTCGCCCGCTGCGATCCCGACGGGCTCATCGCGACCCCCGTCGAGACGATCCAGCGCGCCGACGTCGACGTCGTCGCGCGGCTCGCCGCGATCGCGGCCGAGCTCGGCGCGATCGAGGCCGTCGTCGGCCTCCCGATCTCGCTCTCGGGCGGCGACACCCCGAGCACGCAGGACGCGCGCGACATCGCGGCCGCCCTCGCCGCGGCGATCCCCGTGCGGCTCGTCGACGAGCGGCTCTCGACCGTCACGGCATCCGCCGGCATGCGCGCCGCGGGCCGCTCCTCGCGCCAGCAGCGTGCGAGCATCGACCAGGCTGCAGCGGTCGTGATCCTGCAGCACGCACTCGACAGCGAGCGATCGGCCGGGCGAGCGCCCGGCGAGCTGCTCGGCGACGGCGGCGCGGCCGCCACGGAGGACTGACATGGCAGGACGTCGAGCTCGCGCGCGGCAGGCGCGCAACCGGCGCCGGATCATCGGCTGGAGCATCGCGCTCGTCGCCGTCATCGGCATCGCGATCGCGGCCGCGGTCGTCGTGCCCCGGCTCGCCGACCGCTTCAGCGGACCGGAGGACTTCGCCGGCCCCGGCACGGGCGAGGTCGTCGTGCAGGTGCAGCCGGGCGACAACGGCTACGCGGTCGCCGAGACGCTGCACGAGCAGGGCGTCATCGCGAGCACCGAGGCGTTCACCGACATCCTCATCGCCGACCCGTCGATCCAGCTGCATCCCGGCGCGTACCGCGTGCAGCTCGAGATGTCGGCGCAAGGCGCGCTCGACGCCATCCTCGACCCCGCGAACAAGGCGGAGCTGCGCGTCACGGTGCCCGAGGGCTACACGCTCCCGCAGGTGTACGAGCGGCTCGAGCGCGACCTCGGCATCCCGCAGGCCGAGTTCCTGCAGCTCGAGAGCGACCTCGCTCGCTTCGACCTGCCGGCCGACGCGGTGACGCTCGAGGGCTGGCTCTTCCCCGCGACCTACACGTTCGACGAGGGCATCACCGCCGAGGGCGTGCTCGAGGCGATGATCGCCCGCCAGGTGCAGGCGCTCGACGCCGCGGGCGTCGCGGAGGCCGACCGCCAGCGCGTGCTGACGTTCGCGTCGCTCGTGCAGCGCGAGGCGCGCCTGCCGGATGACTTCGGGCGCGTGGCCCGCGTCTTCCAGAACCGCCTCGACATCGGCATGCGGCTGCAGTCCGACGCGACCGTCGCGTACGGCACCGGCAACCTCCACGTCGTCACGACGACGGCCGAGGAGCGCGCCGACGCCGACAACCCCTACAACACCTACGCGCGGCCGGGACTCCCGGTCGGGCCGATCGGCGCGCCCGGCGACGTCGCGATCCAGGCGGCGCTCTCGCCGACCGAGGGCGACTGGCTCTACTTCGTCACGGTCAACCCCGACACCGGCGAGACCGTGTTCTCGGAGACGCTCGCCGAGCACAACGTCGCGGTGCAGCAGTTCCAGCAGTTCCTGCGCGACAACCCGGGCTGGGGCGGGTGACGTGACGGCCGCCGAGCGCGGCGCGAGCCGGCGGCTCGCGGTCGTCGGCTGGCCGATCGAGCACTCCCTCTCGCCCGTGCTGCACGGCGCGGCCGCGCGAGCGCTCGGGCTCGACTGGCGCTACGAGCGCCGCCCCGTGCGCGAGGGCGAGCTCGAGGGCTTCGTCGACGTGCTCGACGCGTCGTGGCTCGGGCTCTCCGTCACGGCGCCGCTCAAGCGCGAGGCGGCGCTGCTCGCGGCCTCGCTCGACGAGCGCGCGCGGCTGACGGGCGCCGCGAACACGCTGCTGCTCGGCGCGCGCCCGCGCGGCTGGAACACCGACGTCGGCGGCATCGTGCGCGCCTTCGCCGGCGGCGGGCTCGAGGAGGCCGCGACCGGCGCGATCGTCGGCGCCGGGGCGACCGCGAGCTCGGCGCTCGTCGCCCTCGCCGAGCTCGGCGCGCGCAGCGTCGCCGTCGCGCTCCGCAGCCCCGCGAAGGGCGCGCAGCTCGTCGCGCTCGGCGCGCGGCTCGACGTCGAGGTCGCCCTGCAGCCGCTCGGCGAGGCGCTCCCGGCCGTCGACGCGGCCGTCTCGACGCTGCCCGCGGCCGCCGACGTCGTGCCGGCCTTCGCGCATCCGCCCTCGATGCTCCTCGACGCCGACTACGCGCGCGCCGACGGGTCGCGCTACCGGGGTGCAGTGCCCGCGGGAGCCCTCATCGACGGGCGCGAGATGCTGCTGGGCCAAGCGGTGCTGCAGGTGCGGATCTTCACGAGCGGCGACGTGGCGTCGCCGCTGCCCGACGAGGAGCGCGTCGCCGCCGCGATGCGGTCGGCACTCGCGGTCGCGACGGGTCTGGAAGAATCGTGAGCATGCTGCGCTGGCTCACCGCCGGGGAATCCCACGGCCCCGAACTGCTCGCCCTTCTCGAAGGGCTGCCCGCGGGCGTGCCCGTGACGGCGGAGGCGATCGAGGCCGACCTGCAGCGCCGCAAGCTCGGCGCGGGCCGCGGCGCGCGCATGAAGTTCGAGCAGGACGAGCTGTCGATCTCGGGCGGCGTGCGCCACGGGCTCAGCCAGGGTGGCCCGGTCGCGCTGCGCATCGGCAACACCGAGTGGCCGAAGTGGCAGGAGGTCATGAGCGCCGCGCCGCTCGAGGGCGAGCTCACCGGCGCGCGCGCCGCGAAGCTCACGCGGCCGCGGCCGGGGCACGCCGACCTCGTCGGCATGCAGAAGCACGGCTTCGACGAGGCGCGCCCCGTGCTCGAGCGCGCGAGCGCCCGCGAGACGGCCGCGCGCGTCGCGCTCGGCGCGGTGGCGCGCGCGTTCCTCGCCGAGCTCGGCGTGCGGCTCGTGAGCCACACGCTCTCGATCGGCCCCGTGCGCGTGCCCGACGGCGCGCCGCTGCCGACGCCCGACGACGTCGACCGGCTCGACGCCGACGAGCTGCGCTGCAACGACCCCGCGACGAGCGCGGCGATGCTCGCCGAGGTCGAGGACGCCCGGCGCTCGGGCGACACGCTCGGCGGCATCGTCGAGGTGCTCGCCTACGGCCTGCCGCCGGGCCTCGGCTCCTACGTGCACTGGGACCGCCGGCTCGACAGCCGGCTCGCCGGCGCGCTCATGAGCATCCAGGCGATCAAGGGCGTCGAGGTCGGCGACGGCTTCGAGACGACCCGCCGGCGGGGGAGCGTCGCCCACGACGAGCTGCTCGTCGACGAGGAGGGCGTGCGCCGCGAGACCGGCCGCGCGGGCGGCATCGAGGGCGGCATGACGACCGGCGGCGTGCTGCGCGTGCGCGCGGGCATGAAGCCGATCGCGACCGTGCCGCGCGCGCTCCGCACGGTCGACGTCGCGACGGGCGACGCCGCGCAGGCCCACCACCAGCGCAGCGACGTGTGCGCCGTGCCCGCGTCCGGCGTCGTCGCAGAGGCGATGGTCGCGCTCGTGCTCGCCGACGCGATGCTCGAGAAGTTCGGCGGCGACTCGGTCGCCGAGACCCGGCGGAACCTCGAGGCGTACGTCGCCGCGATCCCCGAGCGCCTCCGCACCCTGCCGTGACCGGCGGCGCGGCCCCGACGGGCGAGGCGCCCCGGCCCGGCGACGAGGCGAGCGACCGCCCGCCGATCGCGCTCATCGGGCCGATGGCGGCCGGCAAGACCTCGCTCGGCCGCAAGCTCGCGAGCCGCATCGGCCGCACCTTCGCCGACACCGACCGCCTCGTCGTGCTCGAGCACGGGCCGATCCCCGAGATCTTCGCCGCCCACGGCGAGGCCGTGTTCCGGCGCTGGGAGGCGGAGGCCGTGCGGCGCGCGCTCGTGCCGGGCACGGTCGTCGCGCTCGGCGGGGGAGCGGTGCTCGACGAGGGCTCCCGCGAGCTGCTCGGGGCGGCGACCGTCGTGCTCGTGACGGTCGACGAGCACGCCGCCGAGCGGCGCCTCGGCGGCGGCGGGCGGCCCCTCGTCGCCGACGGCATCGACGCGTGGCGTCGCATCGCTGCGGAGCGGGAGCCGCTCTACCGCTCCCTCGCCGACGTCACCCTCGACACATCCAGGACCCCGATGGCCCGCGTGCTCGACGAGCTGCAGGCCTGGCTCGCCGAGCGCGGGCTGTGACCGCGAAGGAGACCCCATGACCACGATCCGCGTCGAGACCGATGCCCCCTACGAGGTGCACGTCGGCCGCGGCGTGCTCGTCGAGCGCCTCCGCGCCTCGCTCGGCGACGCGCAGCGGCTGCTCGTCGTGCACCAGCCGGCGATGAGCCGCGTCGCCGACCACTTGAAGGCCGAGCTCGACGGCATCGAGGTGCTGCTCGCCGAGGTGCCCGATGCCGAGGCGGCGAAGCGCATCGAGGTCGCGCAGTTCCTGTGGCAGATCATGGGGCAGGCGGAGTTCACGAGGACCGATGCGGTGCTCGGCCTCGGCGGCGGCGCCGTCACCGACCTCGCGGGCTTCGTCGCCGCGACGTGGCTGCGCGGCGTGCGGGTGCTGCAGGCGCCCACGAGCGTGCTCGGCATCGTCGACGCCGCGGTCGGCGGCAAGACGGGCATCAACACCGAGCAGGGCAAGAACCTCGTCGGCGCCTTCCACCACCCCGCGGTCGTCGTCGCCGACCTCGAGCTCGTCGACTCGCTGCCGCGCAACGAGCTGCTGACGGGCTTCGCCGAGATCGTGAAGGCGGGCTTCATCGCCGACCCGCGCATCCTCGAGCTGCTCGAGGGCTCGTTCGACGCGGCAACCGACCCGACGGCCCCGGAGTTCGAGGAGGTCGTCGCGCGCTCGATCGAGGTGAAGGCGCGCGTCGTCGCGAACGACTTCCGCGAGCGCGGCGAGCGCGAGTTCCTCAACTACGGCCACACGCTCGGGCACGCGATCGAGCACACCGAGCGCTACCGCTGGCGCCACGGCGCGGCGGTCTCGATCGGGCTCGTGTTCGCGGCCGAGCTCTCGCGGCTCGCGGGCCGCTTGCCCGAGTCGGTCGTCGACCGCCACCGCGCGATCCTGCAGTCGCTCGAGCTGCCGACGAGCTACCCGGTCGGGCGCTGGCAGACGCTGCTCGGCACGATGCGCAAGGACAAGAAGGCGCGCGGCTCGATGCTGCGCTTCGTCGTGCTCGACGACGTCGCCAAGCCCCGCATCCTCGAGGGCCCCGACGACAGCCTGCTGTTCATGGCCTACCAGTCCCTCGCCGACTGACCGGTCGCTCCCGCACCCGACCGGCGCCCGCGGTGGCTGAGTGGCGCCGTCGGTACGTGAGTGGCTCCCGCGGTGGGTGAGTGGCGCCTGCGGTGGGTGAGTGGCGCCTGCGGTGGGTGAGTGGCGCCTTGCGTGCGAGTTCAGCGGCGAACGCAGCTCGCGGCGCTCCGGGTGCGGGAGGCGCCCCTCAGGTGCGGGAGGCGCCACTGACCTGCGGGAGGCGCCACTCGCGCACGCGGGGAGCGGCCGTCGGGCAGGATGGGGGCATGCGCATCCTCGTCCTCAACGGCCCGAACCTCGGCCGGCTCGGCACTCGCGAGCCCGAGGTCTACGGCACCGCGACGATCGCCGACATCGCCCCGCTCGTCGAGGCCGCCGGCTCGCTCGAGCAGCGGGTCGAGGCCGACGTGCGCCAGACCGACGACGAGGCCGAGCTCGTGGGCTGGATCCACGAAGCGGTGGATGCGCGCACCCCGGTGATCCTGAACCCCGCGGCGTTCACGCACTACTCCTACGCGCTCCGCGACGCGTGCGCGCAGCTGCAGGGCGTGGCCCCGCTCGTGGAGGTGCACATCTCGAACCCGCACGCGCGCGAGGCGTTCCGCCACACCTCCGTGATCTCCGGCGTCGCGACGGGCGTCATCGCCGGCTTCGGGCTCGAGGGCTACCGCCTGGCCGCGGCCGCGATCGTCGGCCGCTAGACTCGTCTGTCGGCCCCGCGGGGGTCCCAGCACGCACCACGGAACGGAACCCCATGGCAACCACGAACGACATCAAGAACGGCGCGGTCCTCAACCTCGACGGCCAGCTCTGGAGCGTCATCGAGTTCCAGCACGTCAAGCCGGGCAAGGGCGGCGCCTTCGTGCGCACGAAGCTGCGCAACGCGCGCAGCCAGAAGGTCGTCGACAAGACCTTCAACGCCGGCACGAAGATCGAGTTCGCGACCGTCGACCGCCGCGACTACCAGTTCCTGTACAACGACGGCACCGACTTCGTCTTCATGGACAACGACACGTACGAGCAGCTGCCGATCCCCGCCGACATCGTGGGCGACGCCTCGAAGTACCTGCTCGAGAACGGCACCGCGACCATCTCGATGCACGAGGGCGAGGCGCTGCAGGTCGAGCTGCCGGCATCCGTCGTGCTCGAGATCACCTACACCGAGCCGGGCCTGCAGGGCGACCGCTCGAGCGCCGGCACGAAGTCGGCGACCGTCGAGACCGGCGCCGAGGTCCAGGTGCCGCTCTTCGTCGAGCAGGGCACCCGCATCAAGGTCGACACGCGCGACGGCAGCTACCTCGGCCGCGTCAACTGACGTGAGCGGTCAGGAGACCTACCCCTCGCGCCGCAAGGCGCGCAAGCACGCCGTCGAGGTGCTCTACTCCGCCCAGGCGCGGGACGAGGCGCCGGAGTCGGTGCTGCGAGACACCGCCGCGCGGCTCGGCTGGGCGAAGCACCCGTGGTTCGCGTTCGCGCGCGAGATCGTCGCGGGCGTCGCCGACGAGCTCGAGGGCCTCGACGAGCTCATCGCCTCGTCGAGCGAGCACTGGACGCTCGACCGGATGCCGCGCACCGATCTCGCGATCCTGCGGGTCGGGGCGTGGGAGCTCGAGCACGAGACGGCTCCGGCGAGCGTCGTGGTCTCGGAGGCCGTGCACCTCGCGAACGAGCTGTCGACCGATCGCTCGGGCGCGTTCATCAACGGCGTGCTCGGCCGGATCGCGGCGCAGCGCGCCTGACCCGCCGCTCGCGCTCGGCCTCCCGAGCGCGGAGGATGGCCGCATGGCCGAGCGCACGCATGACTGCATCGTGGTGGGCGGCGGGCCCGCGGGCCTCATGCTCGGCCTGCTGCTCGCCCGCGCCGGCGTCCGCACGGCGGTGCTCGAGCGCCACGGCGACTTCCTGCGCGACTTTCGCGGCGACACGATCCACCCGTCGACGCAGCAGCTGCTGCACGAGATCGGGCTGCTCGAGCGCTTCCTCGCGCTCCCGCACGCCGACTTGCCGCAGGTCTCGATGCGCTTCTCGGGCCGCCGGCTCGTGCTCGCGGACTTCAGCCGCCTGCCGACCGTGCGGCAGTGCATCGCGTTAGTGGGACTTCCTCGACCTGCTCGCGGATGCTGGGCGCGAGCAGGCCGCGTTCGACCTGCGGATGCGGTGCGACGCGATCGCGCTGCTGCGCGACGGCGAGCGGGTCGTCGGCGTCGTCGCCGACACGCCCGAGGGCCCCGTCGAGCTGCGGGCGAGGCTCACCGTGCTCGCGGACGGCCGCGACTCGCGCCTGCGCGCCGACGCGGGGCTCGAGCCGGTCGGCGCGCCGAGCGCGATCGACGTGCTGTGGTTCCGCGTGCCCAGGGAGCCCGGCGAGTCGGTGACGTTCATGCAGCTCGGCGACGGGGCGCTGCTGTCGATCGACCGGGGCGACTTCTTCCAGGCCGCGCACATCGTGCGGCGCGGCGCCTGGCGGGGCGACGAGGCCTCGCTCGCGGCGCTCCGGCGGCGGGTGGGCGCGCTCGAGCCCTCGTTCGCCGCGCGGCTCGCGGGCTTGCGGCTCGACGACGTACGGGTGCTGCGCGTGCGCATCGACCGGCTGCCGCGCTGGCACCGCGACGGGCTGCTCGCGATCGGCGACGCGGCGCACGCGATGTCGCCCGCCGGCGGCGTGGGGATCAACCTCGCGATCCAGGACGCCGTCGCCGCGGCGAACGCGCTCGGGCCGCGGCTCGCGAGCGCGCGGCCGAGCGAGGCGCTGCTGCACCGCATCCAGCGGCGGCGCGAGCCGCCCGCGCTGATCGTGCAGGCCGTGCAGCGGCGGCTCGAGACCATGCTCGTGCGGGTCGCCGAGCGCGGCGCGCGCGTGCCCGTGCCGCTGCCGCTGCGCGTCGTGCAGCGCGTGCCGGCCCTTCGGCACCTGCTCGGGCGCTTCATCGGCCTCGGCCCCAGGCCGGAGCACGCGACGCGGTAGAGTGGAGTCATCAGACAACCTTGAAGCCCGTCCCGTGAGGCGGAGAAGGGAGTCGCTCGTGACTCAGCGTGCAGGTGCGCGCACCGTGCTCGGGCCCGACGAGATCGGCCGGGCCCTCACCCGCATCGCCCACGAGATCCTCGAGGCCAACCACGGCGCCGACGACCTCGTGCTGCTCGGCATCCCGACCCGCGGCGTGCACCTCGCCCAGCGGCTCGCCGACCGCCTCGCCGACATCACCGGCATCGGCTTCGCCGACCGGGTCGGCGCCCTCGACGTCACGATGCACCGCGACGACCTGCGCGGCCGGCCGACGCGCGCGCCGCAGCCGACGCGCGTGCCCGCCGCGGGCGTCGACGACCGCGTCGTCGTGCTCGTCGACGACGTGCTCTACTCCGGCCGCACGATCCGCGCCGCCCTCGACGCGCTCGCCGACCTCGGCCGCCCGCGCGTCGTGCGGCTCGCCGCGCTCGTCGACCGCGGCCACCGCGAGCTGCCCATCCGCGCCGACTTCGTCGGCAAGAACCTGCCGAGCGCGCGCAGCGAGCACGTCCGGATCCTGCTCGACGAGGTCGACGGCGCCGACGCCGTGACGATCGAGGACGGGGCCGCATGAGGCACCTCCTGACGGCCTCGATGCCGCGCGACGAGGCGATCGGCCTGCTCGACCTCGCCGAGGACATGCACCAGATCCAGGACCGCGAGCTCAAGAAGCTGCCGGCCCTGCGCGGCCGGACGGTCGTGAACCTCTTCTTCGAGGACTCGACCCGCACGCGCTCGTCGTTCGAGATCGCCGGCAAGTGGCTCTCGGCCGACGTCATCAACGTCTCGGGCAAGGGCTCGAGCGTCTCGAAGGGCGAGTCGCTGCGCGACACGGGCCTCACGATCGCGGCGATGGGCGTCGACGGCGTCGTCGTGCGCTCGGGCGCCTCGGGCGCGCCCGCGCTGCTCGCCGACTGGATCGGCCGACCCGTCGTCAACGCGGGCGACGGCACGCACGAGCACCCCACGCAAGCGCTGCTCGACGCCTTCGCGCTGCGCCGGCGCATCCACGGCGGCGCCGCTCGCGGGAAGGCGCTCGACGGCGTGCGCGTCGCGATCGTCGGCGACATCGCCCACTCGCGCGTCGCGCGCTCGAACGCGCTGCTGCTGCCCGCGCTCGGCGCCGAGGTGACGCTCGTCGGCCCGCCGCCGCTGCTGCCGCCAGCCGCGGCGGACGGCTCCCGCCTCGGCGTGCGCGCCGAGCCGAGCCTCGACCGCGTGATCGACGAGCGGCCGGACGCGCTCATGCTCCTGCGCGTGCAGCTCGAGCGGCAGGCGGGGAAGGTCGCGCCGAGCGCCGCGGAGTACATCACGGGCTGGTCGCTCACCGACGAGCGCCTCGCCCGGCTCGGCGACGCGCACCTGCTGCACCCGGGACCGATGAACCGCGGCCTCGAGCTCTCGAGCCGCGCCGCCGACTCCGACCGCTCGGCGATCCTCGAGCAGGTCACCGCCGGCGTCTCGGTGCGCATGGCCGTGCTCTACTCGCTCCTCGCATCCGACCACCCGTCCGCAGAGCTCGGAGGCGCCCGATGACGACCCTGCTCACCGGCGCCGCCGTGCTCGGCGGCGAACCGCGCGACCTCGCGATCGAGGGCGACGCCCTCGTCGACCCGAGCGCGATCGATCGCGATCGCGCCGAGGTGATCGACGCATCCGGCCTCATCGCCCTCCCCGGGCTCGTCGACCTCCACGCCCACCTGCGCCAGCCCGGCGGCGAGCAGGCCGAGACGGTCGCGAGCGGCGTGCGCGCCGCGGCGGCGGGCGGCTTCACGTGCGTCTTCGCGATGGCGAACACGAACCCCGTCGCCGACACCCCGGCGGTCGTCGAGCAGGTGCACCGGCTCGGCCTCGAGGCGGGCCTCGCGACCGTGCGGCCCATCGGCGCCGTCACGGTCGGCCTCGCGGGGGAGCGGCTCGCCGACATGACGATGCTCGCCCGCAGCGCCGCTCGCGTCACCGTCTTCAGCGACGACGGCCACTGCGTGCACGACGCCGAGCTCATGCGGCGCGCGCTCGAGCACGCCGCCGCGCTCGACGCGGTGGTCGCGCAGCACGCGCAGGACCCGGCGCTCACGCGCGGCGCCGTCATGCACGAGGGCCCGCTCTCGGCCGAGCTCGGGCTCGGCGGCTGGCCCTCGGTCGCCGAGGCGTCGATCGTCGCGCGCGACGCGATGCTCGCCGAACTCGCCGGCGCCCGCCTGCACGTGTGCCACGTCTCGACCGCCGAGACGGTCGAGGTCGTGCGCGCCGCGAAGGCGCGCGGCGTGCGCATCACCGCCGAGGTCGCGCCGCACCACCTGCTGCTCACCGAGGACCTGGTGCGCTCCTACGACGCGCGCTTCAAGGTCAACCCGCCGCTGCGCACCGACGCCGACGTGCGCGCGCTCCGCGAGGCGCTCGCCGACGGCACGATCGACATCGTCGCGACCGACCACGCGCCGCACGCGCCGGAGGCGAAGCTCACGGCGTTCGCGGACGCCGCGTTCGGCATGGTCGGGCTCGAGACGGCGCTGTCGGTGGTGCAGATGGCGATGGTCGAGACGGGGCTCATGGACTGGGCCGGCGTCGCGCGCGCGATGTCGACGACGCCCGCCGCGATCGGCCGGGAGCCCGGCTACGACGCGCCGCTCGAAGTGGGCGCTTCCGCGCACGTCGTGCTCGTCGACCCCGCCGCGCGCGCCGTCGTCGAGGAGCGGCACCTTCGGGGGCGCTCGGCGAACTCGCCCTACCTCGGCCGGGAGCTGCCCGGCCGCGTGCTGCACGTCTGGCACGCGGGCCGCCGCACGCTCGCCGACGGACGGATCGTGACCGAGGAGGTCGGACGATGACCAAGGAGCTGTTCGCGCTGCTGAGCGCGGGCCTCGTGGCCCTACTCGCGCTGCTCGCCGTGCTCGGCGTGCTCGCCCACCGACGACGCCAGCGCGACGTCGAGCCGCCGCTGCCGTGGATCGACGCCGCGCCGACCCTCGTCGCCGAAGCGCTCTACGTCGCGACGACGCGCGCCGGCGAGCCCTACCAGCGCATCTTCGCCCACGGCCTCGGCTTCCGCGGCCGCACCCGGGTCGCGATCGACCCGGCCGGCGTGCAGCTCGTCGCCGACCGGCGCGAGATGCGCATCCCCGCCGACCGCATCCGTGCGGTCGAGCGGGCCACCTGGACCATCGACCGCGTCGTCGAGCCCGGGGGGATCATCGTGATCGCCCACTCGCTCGGCGCCGAGGTCGACACCTACCTCCGCCTCATCGGCGACGACACCGAGGCGTTCGAGGCGCTGCGCGCCCTCGCCCGGGAAGGAGCACGCTCATGACCACCCCCGCACCCGCCGCCCTCCGGCAGGCTCAGGACGCCGCCCTCGTGCTCGAGGACGGCACGATCTACCGCGGCTCCGCCTACGGCGCGACCGGCCGAGCGCTCGGCGAGGCCGTCTTCGCGACCGGCATGACCGGCTACCAGGAGACGCTCAGCGACCCCTCCTACGCAGGCCAGATCGTCGTGCAGACCGCGCCGCACATCGGCAACACCGGCGTCAACGCCGAGGACGCCGAGTCGCGCCGCGCGTGGCCCGCCGGGTACGTCGTGCGCGCCGCGAGCCGCGTCGTCTCGAACTGGCGCGCCGAGGGCTCGCTCGAGGCGCAGCTCGCCGAGGACGGCATCGTCGGCATCGCGGGCATCGACACCCGCGCCGTCACCCGCCGCCTCCGCGACGCGGGCGCGATGCGCGCCGGCGTCTTCTCGGGCGACGCGCTCGAGAGCGACGAGGCGATGCTCGCGGCGGTGCGCGAGAGCCCCGAGATGACCGGCCGGAGCCTCGCCGAGCTCGTCTCGACGCCCGAGGCCTACCGGCTGCCGGCGATCGGGGAGTCGATCGGCACGCTCGCCGTGCTCGACCTCGGGGTCAAGGCATCCACCCTCAAGTACCTGCAGCAGCAGGGCTTCGACCTCGTCGTGCTGCCGCAGGACGCGACGCTCGAGCAGGTGCTCGAGCACGAGCCGATCGCCGCGTTCTACTCGAACGGCCCCGGCGACCCGGCCGCGAGCGACGACCAGGTCTCGCTCCTGCAGGGGCTGCTGCGCGAGGACCTGCCGTTCTTCGGCATCTGCTTCGGCAACCAGCTGCTCGGCCGCGCGCTCGGCTTCGGCACCTACAAGCTGCCGTTCGGCCACCGCGGCATCAACCAGCCCGTGCTCGACACCGCGACCGGACGCGTCGAGATCACGAGCCAGAACCACGGCTTCGCCGTCGACGCGCCGCTGCGCGAGCAGCTCGAGAGCCCCGCGGGCTTCGGCCGCGTCGAGGTGAGCCACTTCTCGCTCAACGACGAGGTGGTCGAGGGCCTGCGAGCGCTCGACATCCCCGCCTTCAGCGTGCAGTACCACCCGGAGGCCGCGGCCGGCCCGAACGACGCCCACCACCTCTTCGGCCGCTTCCGCGAGCTCGTGCTCGCGCATCGCGCCGGCGCGCGCCCGACGGGCGCCGACACGGCGACCGACGACGTGCGCGCCGCCGCCGCCTCTCACGACTCCGACTCCGACTCCGACCAGAAGGACGCCTAGTGCCCAAGCGCGACGACATCCGCTCCGTCCTCGTCATCGGCTCCGGGCCGATCGTCATCGGCCAGGCGGCCGAGTTCGACTACTCGGGCACCCAGGCGTGCCGGGTGCTGCGCGAGGAGGGCGTGCGCGTCATCCTCGTCAACTCCAACCCGGCGACGATCATGACCGACCCCGACTTCGCCGACGCGACCTACATCGAGCCGATCACGCCCGAGGTGATCGAGACGATCATCGTGAAGGAGCGCCCCGACGCGATCCTGCCGACGCTCGGCGGCCAGACCGCGCTCAACGCGGCGATCGCGCTGCACGAGCAGGGCATCCTCGCCCGCCACGGCGTCGAGCTCATCGGCGCGAAGGTCGACGCGATCCAGCGCGGCGAGGACCGCCAGCTCTTCAAGCAGCTCGTGCTCGAGGCCGGCGCCGACGTGGCCTCGAGCGCGATCGCGCGCTCGGTCGACGACGCGATCGCGTTCGCCGAGGAGTACGGCTACCCGGTCGTCGTGCGCCCCTCGTTCACGATGGGCGGCCTCGGCTCGGGCTTCGCGCACGACGAGGCCGAGCTGCGCCGCTTCGTCGGCGACGGCATCCACTCGTCGACGATCGGCGAGGTGCTGCTCGAGGAGTCGATCCTCGGCTGGAAGGAGTACGAACTCGAGCTCATGCGCGACCAGGCCGACAACACGGTCGTCGTGTGCTCGATCGAGAACGTCGACGCCGTCGGCGTGCACACGGGCGACTCGATCACCGTCGCGCCCGCGCTCACCCTCACCGACCGCGAGTTCCAGCGCCTGCGCGACATCGGCATCGACATCATCCGGCGCGTCGGCGTCGACACGGGCGGCTGCAACATCCAGTTCGCCGTCGACCCCGCGACGGGCCGCATCATCGTCATCGAGATGAACCCGCGCGTCTCGCGCTCCTCGGCGCTCGCCTCGAAGGCGACGGGCTTCCCGATCGCGAAGATCGCGGCGAAGCTCGCGCTCGGCTACCGCCTCGACGAGATCCCGAACGACATCACGAAGGTCACGCCCGCATCGTTCGAGCCCGCGCTCGACTACGTCGTCGTCAAGGTGCCGCGCTTCAACTTCGAGAAGTTCCCGGCGGCGGATGCGACCCTCACGACGACCATGAAGTCCGTCGGCGAGGCCATGGCGATCGGGCGCACCTACGCGCAGGCCCTCCAGAAGGCCCTCCGCTCGCTCGAGAAGCGCGGCTCCTCGTTCCATTGGGAGGGCGAGCCGGGCGACGCGGCGGCGCTGCTCGACGCCGCGCGCGTGCCGACCGACGGCCGCATCGTGACGCTGCAGCAGGCGCTGCGCGCGGGCGCGACGATCGAGCAGGCCCATGAGGCGACCGGCATCGACCCGTGGTTCCTCGACCAGCTCGTGCTCATCAACGAGGTCGCCGACGCCATCCGCGAGGGCGACCTCGACGAGGGGAGGCTGCGGCTCGCGAAGGAGCACGGCTTCTCCGACGCGCAGATCGCGCAGCTGCGCGGCATCGGCGAGGCGGAGGTGCGCGAGGCGCGCTGGGCCGCGGGCGTGCGGCCGGTCTACAAGACCGTCGACACGTGCGCGGGCGAGTTCCCGGCCGAGACGCCCTACCACTACTCGAGCTACGACCTCGAGACGGAGGTCGCGCCCTCCGACCGCCGGAAGGTCATCATCCTCGGCTCGGGCCCGAACCGCATCGGGCAGGGCATCGAGTTCGACTACTCGTGCGTGCACGCGTCGTTCGCGCTCTCCGACGCCGGCTTCGAGACCATCATGGTCAACTGCAACCCCGAGACGGTCTCGACCGACTACGACACGAGCGACCGGCTCTACTTCGAGCCCCTCACGCTCGAGGACGTGCTCGAGATCGTGCACGTCGAGCAGGCCGCCGGCGAGCTCGTCGGCGTCATCGTGCAGCTCGGCGGGCAGACCCCGCTCGGCCTCGCACGCGGCCTCGAGGCCGCGGGCGTGCCGATCCTCGGCACGACGCCCGACGCGATCGACGCGGCGGAGGAGCGCGGCCTGTTCCAGCGCATCCTCGACGAGGCGGGCCTCGTCGCGCCTCGCAACGGCATCGCGACGAACGAGCGGGAGGCGATCGAGATCGCCGAGGGCATCGGCTACCCGGTGCTCGTGCGCCCCTCGTTCGTGCTCGGCGGCCGCGGCATGGAGATCGTCTACGACACCGCGAGCCTCCACGGCTACTTCGACCGCATCGCGGCGCACGGCATCGTCGGTCCGCAGGCGCCGCTGCTCGTCGACCACTTCCTCGACGACGCGATCGAGATCGACGTCGACGCCATCTTCGACGGCGACGAGCTCTACGTCGGCGGCATCCTCGAGCACATCGAGGAGGCGGGCATCCACTCGGGCGACTCGTCGTGCACGATGCCGCCCGTCGGCCTCGGCCGCGCGCAGCTCGAGGAGATCCGCGACGCGACGCACCGGATCGCGGCGGGCCTCGACGTGCGCGGGCCCATCAACGTGCAGTTCGCGTACGGCGCGGGGGTGCTCCATGTGATCGAGGCGAACCCGCGCGCGAGCCGCACGGTGCCGTTCGTCGCGAAGGCGATCGGCACGCCGATCGCGAAGGCGAACGCGCGCGTGCTCGCGGGCTCGACGATCGCGGAGCTGCGCGCCGAGGGCATGCTGCCCGAGCGCGACGGCACCGTCATGCCGATCGACGCGCCGGTCGCGGTCAAGGAGGCCGTGCTGCCGTTCCGCCGGTTCCGCACCGCCGACGGCCGCATGGTCGACTCGCTGCTCGGACCCGAGATGCGCTCGACCGGCGAGGTCATGGGCATCGACCGCGACTTCCCGACCGCGTTCGCGAAGAGCCAGGCCGCCGCCTACGGCGGGCTGCCCACCTCGGGCACCGTCTTCGTCTCGCTCTCCGACCGCGACAAGCGCCAGGCGGTGCTGCCGATGCACCGGCTGCAGCAGCTCGGCTTCGACATCGTCGCCACGACCGGCACGGCCGAGGTGCTCGCGCGCAACGGCATCGCCGTGCGCACGGTGCGCAAGCACTCCGAGGCGGGCGAGGAGCCCTCGATCGTCGACCTCATCGACGCGGGGGAGATCGACATCATCATCAACACCCCCACGGGCGGCATCGCGCGCGCCGACGGGTACGAGATCCGGGCGGCCACGGTCGCGGGCGACAAGGCGCTCTTCACGACCGTCGCGCAGCTCGGCGCCGCGGTCGCGGCGATCGAGGCGGCTCGCGAGGCGTTCGAGGTGACGAGCCTGCAGGAGTACCACGCGCGGCGGTCGGCGTGACCTTCTTCGAGCGGCTCGGCGACGCCGTCCGGCGGCGCGGCGCGCTGTGCGTCGGCATCGACCCCCACCCCGCGCTGCTCGAGCGGTGGGGCCTGCCGGCGGATGCGTCGGGCGTCGAGCGCTTCGGCCGCGCGGTGGTCGAGGCCGCGGCCGGGCGCGTCGGCGTCGTCAAGCCGCAGGCCGCGCTCTTCGAGGCGCTCGGGCCCGCGGGGCTCGGCGCGCTCGAGCGCGTGCTCGCCGACGCGCGCGCCGCTGGCCTCGTGACGATCGCCGACGCGAAGCGCGGCGACATCGGCTCGACGACGCTCGGCTACGCGGCCGCGTGGCTCGAGCCGGGCGCGCCGCTCGAGGCGGATGCGCTCACCGCGAGCCCCTACCTCGGCGTCGGCGCGCTCGAGGGCCTCTTCGCGGCCGCCGAGCGAGCCGGCAAGGGCGTGTTCGTGCTCGCGGCGACCTCGAACCCCGAGGGCGCGGCCATCCAGCGCGCGCGGCTCGACGACGGGCGCACCGTCGCCGCTGCCGTCGCGGACGAGGTCGCCGCCCGCAACGCCGCGACGGGCGCGGGCCACGGCCTCGTCATCGGGGCGACGATCGACCGGGCCGCCTTCGGGCTCGCGCCCGAAGCATCCACGCCCGTCCTCGCGCCGGGCTTCGGCGCGCAGGGCGCTCGGCTCGCCGACCTGCACCGGCTCTTCCCCGCGGACGCGCTCGTGCTCGCGAGCGCGAGCCGCAGCATCCTGCAGGCGGGGCCCGAGGGCATCGCGCCGGCGATCGACGCGGCGATCGGGGAGCTGCCGTGACCGGCAGCCGCGACCGGGGCGTCCCGGAGCGGAGCATCCCTGACCCTGGCGCGGCCGGTCGCGCGGCGATCGAGGCGCGCCGCGCGCGAGCTGCCGTCAAGCGCGCGCTCGCCGCCGGGCAGCGCGGACCGCGCGACGTCGCCGAGCGCGCGTGGCAGGAGCCCGACGGCGTCGAGGCGCGGCTGCGCGTGCCCGAGTACTTCGGGAGCCTCCGCGGCATGGGGCCCAAGCGCGTCGAGACGCTCATGCGCGAGCTCGCGATCGCCCCATCGAAGCGGCTCGGCGGGCTCGGCGGTTTGCAGCGCGAGCGCGTTCGCGCTTGGCTTGACGTCGTGGATCCCTCGCGTCGCCCTCGCCTCATCGTGCTCGCGGGACCGACGGCGGTCGGCAAGGGCACCGTCGCGCAGTACGTGCGCGAGCACTTCCCGCAGATCCGCCACTCGGTGAGCGCGACGACCCGGGCGCCGCGACCCGGCGAGATCGACGGCGTGCACTACGCCTTCGTCTCCGACGCCGAGTTCGACCGCATGGTCGACGAGGGCGAGTTCCTCGAGTGGGCGACGGTGCACAACCTGTCGCGCTACGGCACGCCGCGCTCGAGCGTGCAGGCGGCGCTCGACGAGGGGTCGTCGGTGCTGCTCGAGATCGACCTGCAGGGCGCCCGGCAGGTGCGCGAGTCGTTCCCCGACGCCGTGCTGCTCTTCCTCGCGCCGCCCTCGTGGGACGAGCTCGTCCGCCGGCTCGTCGGCCGCGGCACCGAGACGCCCGCGGAGCGCGCGAAGCGGCTCGAGACCGCCAAGGTCGAGCTCGCGAGCCAGCCGGAGTTCGACGCGACGATCGTCAACTCCGACGTCGCCGAGGCCGCGCACGAGGTCGTCGAGCGCATCCTCGCCGCGGAGGCGGAGGCTCGGGAGTAGTCAGAGCTCGGGCCCCGGGACGGGCCCCGGCGCTGGCGTCGCGGCGACGGTCCGAGAGGACCGTCGCCCAGAGCTCCAGCGCGCGATAGGATGGACGCTTGCGCCCACCGGCGCCACGAGCTTCGCGGGGCGACCCCGCGCATCCGCCACCGATCACAGCCGCAGGAGGCACGCATGGCCACGCAGGGCATCATCAACCCGCCGATCGACGAGGTGCTCGACAAGGTCGACTCCAAGTACCAGCTCGTGATCTTCGCCGCGAAGCGCGCGCGCCAGATCAACGACTACTACACCGACATCCACGAGGGATCGATGTTCGACAACGTCGGCCCGCTCGTCGACGCCACGATCGAGGACAAGCCGCTCTCGGTCGCGCTGCACGAGATCCACCAGGACAAGCTCGTCCTGACCAAGGACGAGACCGCGCAGGGCTGATGCGCGTCGTCGTCGGGATCTCCGGCGGCATCGCCGCCTACAAGGCCGCGCTCGCCATCCGCGAGCTCGTGAAGGCGGGGCACGACGTGCACGTCGTTCCGACCGCCTCGGCGCTGCGCTTCATCGGGCGCCCGACGCTCGAGGCGCTCAGCCGCAACCCCGTCACCGACGAGGTCTTCGACGACGTCGCCGCCGTGCGCCACGTCGCGCTCGGCCAGTCGGCCGACCTGATCGTCATCCTGCCCGCGACCGCGAACACGCTCGCGAAGCTCGCGACCGGGCTCGCCGACGACCTGCTCGGCACGACGGTGCTCGCCTCGCGCGCGCCGCTCGTGATCGCGCCCGCGATGCACACCGAGATGTGGGAGCAGCCGGCGGTGCAGGCGAACGTGCGCGTGCTCGCCGAGCGCGGCGCGACGATCGTCGGCCCCGTCGCCGGCGCGCTCACGGGCAGCGACGAGGGCTTCGGCCGCATGGCCGAGCCCGGCGAGGTCGTCGCCGCGGCCCTCGAGGCAGCCGGTCGCTCGGGCGCGCTCGCGGGCCGCTCGGTCGTCGTCTCGGCAGGCGGCACGCGCGAGCCGATCGACCCGGTGCGCTTCGTCGGCAACCGCTCGAGCGGCGCGATGGGCGTCGCCCTCGCGAGCGCGGCGCGCGCGGCGGGAGCGACCGTCACGCTCGTGGGCGCGAACCTGCACGTGCCCGCGCCCGCGGGCGTCGAGCTCGTCGAGGTCGAGACGACCGCGCAGCTGCGCGAGGCGATGCTCGAGCGCGCGAGCGCCGACGTCGTGGTGATGGCCGCGGCCGTCGCCGACTACCGCGTGCGCGGCGCCGCCGACGAGAAGCGCTCGAAGGAGTCGTGGGGCGACGCGCCGACGATCGAGCTCGAGCTCAACCCCGACATCCTCGCCGAGCTCGCGGGCCTGCCGCGCGATGGCCTGCTCGTGGGCTTCGGCGCCGAGACCGAGGCCGACGACGCCGCGCTCGTCGAGCGCGGTCGCGCGAAGCTCGCCCGGAAGGGCGCCGACCTGCTCGTGCTCAACCGCGTCGGCCACGACGAGGGCTTCGGCCCCGTCGAGACGCGCGTGCGCGTGCTCGACGCCGACGGCGTCGTGGCGGATGCGTCGGGAGCGAAGGCGTCAGTGGCCCGGGCCATCATCGACTGCGTCGCGCAGCGCCTCGCGGGCACGACGAGCCTCCCGGGCACGACGAGCAAGGAGCAGCAGTGAGCAGCAGTCCAGGCAGCCTCCGGCTGTTCACGTCGGAGTCGGTGACCGAGGGTCACCCCGACAAGATCTCCGACCAGATCTCCGACGCGATCCTCGACGCGATGCTCGCGCAGGACCCGGAGGCGCGCGTCGCGGTCGAGACGCTCGTCACGACCGGTCTCGTCCACGTCGCGGGCGAGGTGCGCACGACCGGCTACGTCGACATCGCCTCGGTCGTGCGGAAGGTCATCGTCGACATCGGCTACGACTCGAGCGAGGTCTCGTTCGACGGCAACTCCTGCGGCGTGACCGTCTCGATCGGCGAGCAGAGCCCCGAGATCGCGACGGGCGTCGACACCGCCGTCGAGGCGCGCGGCGGCTCCGTCGACCCGCTCGACCGCGACGGCGCCGGCGACCAGGGCATCATGTTCGGCTTCGCGACCGACGAGACGCCGACGTTCATGCCGGCGACCGCGTGGGCCGCGCACCGGCTCGCCGAGCGGCTGGCCGCCGTCCGGCGCTCGGCCGAGATCCCGTTCCTGCGGCCCGACGGCAAGACGCAGGTGACGATCGGCTACGACGGCTTCACGCCCGTCTCGGTCGACACCGTGCTCGTCTCGACGCAGCACGCCCCTGGCGTCACGAACGACGAGATCCGCGACGCGGTGATCGAGCACGTCATCGCCCCCGTCGTCGCCGAGCTCGGCCTCGACGCGAGCGGCATGCGCGCGATCGTCAACCCCTCCGGCTCGTTCCTGACCGGCGGCCCGAAGGGCGACGCCGGGCTCACGGGCCGCAAGATCATCGTCGACACCTACGGCGGCGCTGCTCGCCACGGCGGCGGCGCGTTCAGCGGCAAGGACCCGTCGAAGGTCGACCGCTCGGCCGCCTACGCGCTGCGCTGGGTCGCGAAGAACGCTGTCGCCGCGGGGCTCGCGAAGCGGCTCGAGGTGCAGGCCGCCTACGCGATCGGGATGGCGCAGCCCGTCGGCCTCTACGTCGAATCGTTCGGCACCGGCGTGATCGACGACCTCGCGATCGGCGAGGCGATCCAGGAGGTCTTCGACCTCCGGCCGGGCGCGATCGTGCGCGACCTCGAGCTGCGCGAGCCGAAGTACCGCCAGACCGCCGCGTACGGCCACTTCGGCCGCGAGCTGCCCGGGTTCACGTGGGAGCGGCTCGACCGCGTCGACGCGCTGCGCGCCGCCGCGGGGCTGTGAGGCCTTGACGCCCGCGCCCGCCTTCGCGCGGGTCGTCGTCGACTCGCGGCTGCCGCAGCTCGACCGGCTCTTCGAGTACCGCGTCCCGCCCGGCCTCGAGGGAGTCGCGCCGGGCGTGCGCGTGCGCGTGCCGCTCCGCAACGAGCGCGAGGCCTCCGGCTACGTCGTCGAGGTGGCGGATGCGCGCGACTGGGAGGGCGAGGTCGCCGACGTCGCGCACGTCGTCTCGACCGTGCCGGTGCTGCAGCCCGAGGTGTGGGCGCTCGCCCGCGCGGTCGCCGATCGCGCCGCCGGGGGAGCGGCCGACGTGCTGCGCGTCGCGATCCCCGGCCGCCAGGCGCGCGTCGAGAAGGCGTGGCTCGCGCGCGACGCGGCCGACCGCGCGGCCCTGCCCGCGCTGCCCGCGGTCGCCGACGCATCCGCCCCCGTGCTCCCCGGCCTCGTCGAGGCGCGCCGGCGCATCGCGCTCGAGTGCGCGGGCGGCGTCGCCGAGGTCGCCGACGGCGACGACGGGACAGCGTGGATCGGCCGCTGGGCGATCGCGCTCGCCGCGCTCGCGCGGCAGGCGCTCGAGCGCGGCGAGCAGGCGATCCTCGTCGTGCCGGACCACCGCGAGCAGCGGCAGCTGCGGCTCGCGCTCGACGCGGCCGTCGGCGAGGAGCGGGTCGTCGAGCTCGACGCGCGGCAGAAGAACCCCGAGCGCTACCGCGCCTTCCTCCGCTGCCTCGACGACGAGCCCGTCGCGATCATCGGCCCGCGCTCCGCGGTCTACGCCCCCGCGAAGCGGCTCGGGCTGCTCGCGGTGTGGGAGGACGGCGACCCGCTGCTCGCCGAGCCGCTCGCGCCCGGCGTGCACGCGCGCGACGCCGCGCTCGTGCGGCAGGCGCAATCGGGGTGCGCGCTCGTGCTCGCCGGGCACGCGCGCTCCACCGACGCCGAGCGGCTCGTCGAGGTCGGCTTCCTCGAGCACGAGCGCGTGGGGGAGCACCGCGTGCGCGTGCTGCCCGCGGCGCTCGCCGACGACGGCCGGCGCGTGCCGGCCGCCGCGTTCGCGGCCGCGCGCGAAGGGCTGCAGCACGGTCCCGTGCTCGTGCAGGTCGCGCGGCCCGGCCACGCCCCGGGCCTCGCGTGCGGGGATTGCGGCGCGCGCGCCCGCTGCCGCGCGTGCGGCGGCCCGCTCGGCGTGCGCTCCCGCGGCTCCGCTCCCGCGTGCCGGCTCTGCGGTCGGCTCGCCGCCGCGTGGTCGTGCCCGTCCTGCAGCGGCACGCGCATGCGCGAGGTGGGCCGCGGCTCGAGCCGCATCGCCGAGGAGCTCGGCCGCGCGATGCCCGGCATCCCCGTCGCGATCGCCGACGGGGAGCACGAGCGGCTCGAGGTCGACGCGCGCCCGCGCATCGTCGTCGCGACGCGCGGCGCCGAGCCGATCGCCGAGGGCGGCTACCGCGCGGTGCTGCTGCTCGACGGCGACTCGCTGCTCGCGCGCGAGGGGCTCCGCGTCGCGGAGGAGGCCGTGCGGCAGTGGGCGACGGCCCGCGCGCTCGCCGCCGACGGCGCGAGCGTCGTGCTCGCGGGCGTCATGGGGCCCGCGGCCGCGGCGATCACGGGCGCGACGACCGTGCCGTTCGCGAAGGCCGAGCTCGCCGAGCGGCGCGCGCTCCGGTTCCCGCCCGCCGTGCGCACCGCATCCGTCGTCGGGCACCCCGACGCCGTCGCCGAGGCGCTCGAGGCGCTCTCCGGCATCGAGCACCTCGACGTGCTCGGACCGGTGCCTGCCGCGGATGCGCGACCGGGGGAGGAGCGCGAGCGCGCGATCGCGCGCTTCGCCTACGCCGACGGGCCCCGCGTCGCGAGCGTCGTGCGGGCGCGCGTGCTCGCCGCCGCGCGCCGCCCGGCCCGCCCCGGCGCGCCCGCGAGGCTCCGCATCCGGTTGGATGATCACGAGCCCTTCGACGGCCTGTAGCGCCGTCCCGAGTCAGGAAGCAGTCATGCGCATCGTCTTCGCCGGCAGTCCCGCCGCCGCCGTGCCGAGCCTCGAGGCCCTCGCGGCCGAGCACGAGATCGCCGCGGTCGTCACTCGCGCCCCCTCGCCGCAGGGCCGCAAGCGCGTGCTCACCCCGACGCCCGTCGCGGCGCGCGCGGTCGAGCTCGGCCTCGACGTCATCGAGGCGAACCGGCTCGACGCCGAGGCGACCGAGCGGATCGCGGCGCTCGAGCCCGAGCTCGCCGCGGTCGTCGCCTACGGCGGGCTCGTGCGCGAGCCGCTCCTGTCGCTGCCGCGGCACGGCTGGATCAACCTGCACTTCTCGGTGCTGCCCGACTACCGCGGCGCCGCGCCCGTGCAGCGAGCGCTCATCGACGGCCGCAGCAGCACGGGCGTGAGCGTGTTCCGACTCGTCGAGCAGCTCGACGCCGGGCCGCTCGTGCGCGTGCGCGAGGCGCCGATCGCCGAGGGCACGACCGCGGGCGAGCTGCTCGCGGAGCTCGCCGTGCTCGGCGCGGGCGAGCTCGCCGAGGCCGTGCGCGAGATCGAGGCCGGCACCGCGAGGTTCGCCGAGCAGGTCGGGTCGCCGACGCTCGCGCCCAAGCTCACCCTCGCCGACGGCGCGCTCGACCTTCAGCGGCCGGCGCCCGTCGTGCTGAGCCGCTGGCGGGGCGTGACGCCCGAGCCGGGCGCGCACGGCACCGTCGACGGCCAGCGGGTCAAGCTGCTCGCGCTCGTCCGCTCGGGCGCCGAGCCGCTGCCGCCCGGCCACGCGGCGATCGCCGGGCGCGCGGCCGTCGTCGGCACGGGCAGCGCCCCGCTCGAGCTCGTCGAGGTGCAGCCCGCGGGGAAGCGCCCCATGCCGGGCGTCGACTGGCTCCGCGGCCGGGGCGGCACGGCCGTCTTCGAGCTCGCGCCCGCAGAGGGCGGCCGATGAGCGCCCGCCTCGTCGCGCGCGACGTCGTCCTCGCGGTCGACCGCGACGACGCGTACGCCAACCTGCTGCTGCCCGCGCGCATCCGCGAGGCCGGCCTGAGCCCCGCCGACGCGGGCTTCGCGACCGAGCTCGCCTACGGCACGCTCCGCTGGCAGGGCCAGCACGACGCGCTCATCGCCGACGCCGCGGGCCGGCCGGTCGACGAGATCGACCCGGAGACGCGCGCGACCCTCCGCATCGGCTCGCACCAGCTCAGCCGCATGCGCGTGCCCGCGCACGCCGCGGTGCACGAGACCGTCGCGCTGCTCGGGCGCCGCAACAAGGGGCGGCTCGGCTTCGCGAACGCGGTGCTGCGCCGGCTCTCGGAGGAGCCGTGGGAGCAGCGACTCGCGCGCATCGCCGAGCGGCTCGGCGCCGACGAGCGGCTCGCGCTCGAGTCGTCGCACCCCGCGTGGGTGCTGCGCGCGCTGCGGCGCACGCTCGACCGCGAGGGCGCGGCCGGCGAGCTCGAGGCGCTCCTCGAGGCCGACAACGACCCGCCAGCGGTACAGCTCGTCGCGCTGCCCGGCCTCGCCGAGCCGGGCGAGCTCGACCTCGCGCCGACCGCGAGCCCGCTCGGCCGCGTCGCGCCGGGCGGCGACCCCGCTCGGGTGCCGCAGGTCGCGAGCGGGGCGTGGCGCGTGCAGGACGCGGGCAGCCAGCTCGCCGCCCTCGCCCTCACGCGCGCGCGTCCGGTCGCGGCGGGCGAGCGCTGGCTCGACCTGTGCGCGGGCCCGGGCGGCAAGACCGCGCTGCTCGCCGCCGAGGCCGCGGTGCACGGCGCGCGGCTCGAGGCCAACGAGGTCGCGCCGCACCGCGCGAGGCTCGTGCGCGACGCGGTGCGCTCGATCGAGCCGCGCCCCGACGTCGTCGTGGGCGACGGCCGCCGCTACGGCCGGGGCGAGACCGCGGGCGCCTTCGACCGCGTGCTGCTCGACGCCCCGTGCACGGGCCTCGGCGCGCTGCGCCGGCGGCCCGAGGCCCGCTGGCGCAAGCAGCCGACCGACGTGCCGGAGCTCGCGGCGCTCCAGGTCGAGCTGCTCGAGGCGTCCGCTCGCGCCGTGCGCCCCGGCGGGCTCGTCGCCTACGTCACGTGCTCGCCCCACCTCGCCGAGACGCGCGCGGTCGTCGAGCGCGCATCCGCCCTCGGCCTCGAGCCGGTGCCGACGCGCGAGGTCGTCGCCGAGCTCTCGCCCGGCATCGCGCTCGGCGAGACGGGCGACGCGGTGCAGCTGTGGCCGCACCGCAACGGCACCGACGCGATGTTCATCCAGCTGCTCATGCGGCCCGCGGGGTGATCGGCCTCGACGGGATCGCGGCGCCGCCGGTGCGGGGCACGTTCCACCGCGCGGTCGACCCGCGCTACCGCGAGCGCGCGATCGCGGGATCGCGCGCGGCGGGGCGCTACTCGCGGGCGCACGAGCCGACGCTCTACCTGAGCTCGTCCCGCGACGGCGTGGCGGCCGCGATGCTCGCGCACCGGGATGCGCGGGCCGAGGAGCTCGAGGTCGTCGAGGTCGACGTCGAGGCGAGCGGCATCGTCGACCTGCGCGACGCGGATGCGCTCGCCGCTGCGGGCATCGACGTCGCCGACGCGGCGGCCCCGTGGCAGGACGTCGCGGCCGCGGGCGGCACGCCGCGCTCCTGGACGGTCCGCGACCGCTTGCTCGAGCTCGGCGCGAACGGCGTGATCGACCCGTCCCGCCAGCGCCCCGGGCTCTGGCACCTCGTGCTGTTCCGCTGGAACGAGGCAGGCGCCCCGACGGTGCGCCTGCGCCGACGCGGATAGGGTGGCGGGCATGGTCAGGATCCACCCCAGCATCCTGTCGGCGGACTTCGTCAACCTCGAGCGCGACCTCGAGCGCATCCGGGACGCCGACGGCGTGCACGTCGACGTCATGGACGCCCACTTCGTGCCGAACCTCACCTTCGGGCTGCCGATGGTGCAGCGCATCGCCGAGGTGACCGAGCTGCCGATCGACGTGCACCTCATGATCGACGACCCCGACACGTGGGCGCCGCAGTACGCCATCCGCGGCGTCGAGTCGGTCACGTTCCACGCCGAGGCGACGAACGACGGCGTCGCGCTCGCGCGCGAGCTGCGGGCCCGTGGCACGCGCGCGGCGATCGCGCTCAAGCCGGGCACCGCGGTCGACGCGGTGCTCGAGCACCTGACGGAGTTCGACATGGTGCTCGTCATGACCGTCGAGCCCGGCTTCGGCGGCCAGTCCTTCATGGCCGACATGATGCCGAAGCTCGTCGAGCTGCGGAGCCGCGCCGACGAGGCGGGCGTCGAGCTCGCGCTGCAGGTCGACGGCGGCATCACCGCCGACACGCTGCCGATCGCCGCGGCCGCGGGCGCCGACGTCTTCGTGGCCGGATCGGCCGTCTACGGGCACGACGACGTGGCCGCGCGCATCGCGGCGCTCCGCGACGCCGGTAGCCTGGAGGCGTGAAGACCTTCGACGAGCTGTACGCCGAGCTCGAGCAGACGCTCGCCGAGCGACGACCGGGCTCCGGCACGGTCGCGGCGGTCGACGCCGGCGTCCACGAGATCGGCAAGAAGATCGTGGAGGAGGCCGCGGAGGTCTGGATGGCCGCCGAGCACGAGAGCGACGAGGACGCGGCGATCGAGATCTCGCAGCTGCTCTACCACCTCCAGGTGCTCATGCTCGCGAAGGGCATCTCGCTGCAGGACGTGTACCGACATCTCTGACGCGCCGTCCACCGACCGTCAGACCTGAAGGAACCACCATGCTCAAGATCGCCGTGCCCAACAAGGGCTCGCTCGCCGAGACGGCCGCCCAGATGCTCGACGAGGCCGGCTACCGCGGTCGCCGCGACGGCAAGGAGCTCATCGTCGTCGACGCCCGCAACGAGGTCGAGTTCTTCTTCCTCCGGCCGCGCGACATCGCGACCTACGTCGGCTCGGGCGCGCTCGACGTCGGCATCACCGGCCGCGACCTGCTGCTCGACTCCGGCTCGCCCGCGCTCGAGATCGAGGGCCTCGGCTTCGCCCGCTCGACGTTCCGCTTCGCGGGCCCGGCCGGCCGCTTCGGCGACGCGCGCGACCTCGAGGGTCAGCGCGTCGCATCCTCGTACACGGGCCTCGTCGAGCAGCATCTCGCGCAGCACGGCGTGACCGCCGAGCTCGTGCGCCTCGACGGCGCCGTCGAGTCGGCCGTGCGGCTCGGGGTCGCGGATGCCGTGGCCGACGTCGTCGAGACGGGCGCGACCCTGCGGGCCCAGGGCCTCGAGGTCTTCGGCGAGCCGATCCTCGAGAGCGAGGCCGTGCTCATCACGAACGACGCGGGGGAGCACGGCACCGACAAGCCGGGGCTCGCGACCCTCAAGCGGCGGCTCGACGGCGTCATCGTCGCGCGCGACTTCGTGCTCGTCGACTACGACATCGAGCGCTCGCGCCTCGACGCGGCGATCGGCATCGCGAGCGGCTTCGAGAGCGCGACCGTGAGCCCGCTGCACGACCCCGACTGGGTCGCCGTGCGCGTCATGGTGCGCAGCCAGGAGACGAACCAGATCATGGACGCCCTCGCCGACGTCGGCGCGCGCGCGATCATCGTCACCAACATCCACGCCGCCCGCATCTAGGAGGACCGCCGTGCTCGCCACCCGCGTCATCCCGTGCCTCGACGTCGCCCACGGGCGCGTCGTCAAGGGCGTCCGCTTCCAGGGGCTCACCGACCAGGGCGATCCGGTCGAGCTCGCCGCCCGCTACGCCGAGCAGGGCGCCGACGAGCTGACCTTCCTCGACGTCAAGGCGACCGTCGAGGACGCCGGCACCATGCTCGAGGTCGTCGAGCGCTGCGCGGAGCAGGTCTTCATCCCGCTCACCGTCGGCGGCGGCGTGCGCAGCCGCGACGACGTCGCGCGGCTGCTCGCGCACGGCGCCGACAAGGTCGGCGTCAACTCCGCCGCGATCCGCGATCCCGAGCTCATCGACCGCATCGTCGCCGACTTCGGCTCCCAGGTGCTCGTGCTCTCGCTCGACGTGCGCCGCTCGCCCGAGACGCCCTCGGGCTTCGAGGTGACGACGCACGGCGGCTCGCGCGGCGCCGGGCTCGACGCGCTCGAGTGGGCGGCCGAGGGCGTGCGCCGCGGCGTCGGCGAGCTGCTCGTCAACTCGATCGACGCCGACGGCACGAAGGACGGCTTCGACCTCGAGCTCACGCGCGCGGTGCGCGCGGTCGCGACGTGCCCCGTCATCGCCTCCGGCGGTGCGGGGGATCCGGCCGACTTCGCGCCAGCCGTGGCCGCGGGCGCCGACGCCGTGCTCGCCGCGAGCATCTTCCACAGCGGCCAGTGCACGATCGGCGAGGTCAAGGCCGCGATGCGCGAGGCGGGGGTGACGGTGCGATGAGCGAGCTGCCGCAGCTCAAGAAGGACGCCGACGGGCTCGTCGCGGCCGTCATCCAGGACGACGCGACGGGCGACGTGCTCATGGTCGGATACATGGACGACGAGGCGCTGCGCCGCACCGCGACCGAGGGCCGCGTGACGTTCTGGTCGCGCTCCCGGCAGGAGTACTGGCGGAAGGGTGACACGTCCGGCAACATCCAGGTGCCGCGCTCGATCGCGATCGACTGCGACGGCGACGCCCTCCTCATCCGCGTCGACCAGACCGGCCCCGCGTGCCACACGGGCGCGCGCTCGTGCTTCTTCACGCCCGTGCCCGTCACCGTCGAGGACCGCTCGTGACGCTCGGCTCCACGACGCGCGAGGCGTTCGACGCGCTCCTGCCCGGCCACCGCATCGTGCCGGTCGTGCGCGAGGTCTTCCTCGACGCCGAGACGCCCGTCGGCGTCTACCGCCGCGTCGCCGCCGGCCGGCCGGGCTCGTTCCTGCTCGAGTCGGCCGAGCAGGGCGTGTGGAACCGCTACTCGTTCGTCGGCGTCGAGGTGTTCGGACTCCTGACGGCCGACCGCGGCCGCGTCGAGTGGCGCTCCGACTCGCTCACCACCGAGCGGCTGCTCGGCGACGACGTGCCGCGCAGCGGCCTCGACACCCTCGAGCACGTGCTGCGCCGCTGGGCGACGCCCCGCATCGACGGGCTCCCGCGGCTCACGAGCGGCATGATCGGGCACATCGGCTGGGAGGCCGTGCGCGAGCTCGAGCACCTCCCCGACGCGCCCGAGCGCGACGTCGATGTGCCGGCGATCGCGATGGCCCTCACGGCGACGCTCGTCGTGCTCGACCACCGCACGGGCGCAGCGCACCTCGTCGCGAACGTCGTGAACGACGGCGTCGAGGCGCCGGATGCGCTGTGGCGCGACGCGCAGGCGCGGCTCGACGCGCTCGAGGCCGCCCTCGCGCGCGTCGAGCCGGGCTCGGTCGCCTCGATCGACCGGGACGCGGAGCCCGCGCCGACCGCGCGCGTCGACGCCGACGCCTTCCGCGCGATGGTCGAGCGCTCGAAGCGCCACATCGTCGACGGCGACGTCTTCCAAGTCGTGCTCTCGGCGCGCTTCGACCTGCCGACCGACGCCGACCCGCTCGAGGTCTACCGCGTGCTGCGCATGCTCAACCCCTCGCCGTACCTCTACCTCCTCGCCCTCGAGGACGCCGAGGGCGGTTCGTACGCCGTCGTCGGGTCGAGCCCCGAGGCGCTCGTGACCGTCCACGAGGGACGCGCGACGATGCATCCGATCGCCGGCAGCCGCCCGCGCGGCGCCGACGCCGCCGCCGACCGCGACCTCGGCGAGGAGCTGCTCGCCGACCCCAAGGAGCGCAGCGAGCACGTCATGCTCGTCGACCTCGCGCGCAACGACCTCGCGAAGGTGTGCGTGCCGGGCTCCGTCGCGGTCACCGAGCTCATGGCGATCGAGCGGTTCAGCCACATCATGCACATCGTCTCGACGGTCGAGGGTCGGATGCGCGACGGCGCGAGCGCGCTCGACGCGTTCCGCGCGACGTTCCCGGCGGGCACCCTCTCCGGCGCGCCGAAGCCGCGCGCGCTCGAGATCATCGACGAGCTCGAGCCGGCGCAGCGCGGCGTCTACGGCGGCGTCGTCGGCTGGCTCGACTTCGCCGGCGACGCCGACCTCGCGATCGCGATCCGCACCGTGACGATGCGCGACGGGGTCGCGCACGTGCAGTCGGGAGCGGGGCTCGTCGCCGACAGCGACCCCGAGAGCGAGCTGCAGGAGGTGCGGAGCAAGGCCGCCGCGCCGCTGCGCGCCGTCGCGGTCGCGAGCACCATGCGAGGGCTCGGCGCGTGAGGCGCGGCCGGCTCGTCGCGGTGCTCGCGCTCCTCGCGGCGGGCGCGCTCGGGCTGCTCGCCGCGACGCAGCCGTGGGCGACCGCGGTGCTCGTCGACGGCCGCGAGCTCGCGGTCGCGGGGCAGGACCTCGCGGGCGGGCTCACGATCCTCTCGCTCGCGAGCGTCGCGCTCGCGCTCGTGCTGCCGATCGCCGGCCTCGCGTGGCGCTTCGCGCTCGGCGCGCTCGCCGTGCTGCTCGGCGGCCTCACCGCGGTGCACGCGCTCGCCTCCCGAGCGGGGATCCCTGTCGCGGTCGAGGCGCTCGTCGCCGACGCCACGGGCCTCGCCGGCACGGCGCAGGCCGCCGAGATCGCGAGCCTCGCGGAGGCGCCGTGGCCGATCGTGGGAGCCGCGGCCGGCCTGATCGCGATCGTCGGCGGGCTCGTCGCGCTCGTCACCGCTCGGCGCTGGCCGCAGCGCGCGCGCCGCGCCGAGCGCTACGAGCGCGGCACGGGGCTCGCGTGGGACGTGATGGACGACGGTGAGGACCCGACTCGATAGACTCGAGGGGTGCGGGCGCGCGAGCGCGCCCGGAAGGCCGACCAAGGAGCATCGTGAGCGCACGCAAGGGCATCAGCGATCAGCACGCAGCTGATCTCGGAATCGCGGAGTACGAGGCGTCGTTCGTCGACCCCGGCCACGGCAACTCGCGCGCCGCGTGGACGAGCGTCATCGTCATGATCCTCGCGTTCACCCTCGGCACGCTCTTCTTCTTCCTCGACATGCCCGCGCTCGTCTGGGCGAGCGTCGGCCTGCTCGTCGTCGGCATCCTCCTCTGGCCCATCCTCGCGAAGGCCGGCTTCGGGGTGAAGGACCACTGAGCGTGCTCGACGCGCTCACCGCGGGCGCGCTCGAGGACGCTGCCCGGCGGCGCGAGCAGCTGCCGGCCGATCGCCTGGAGGCGATCGCGCTGCAGTCGCGCACGCCCCTCGACGCCGCATCCCTCCTCAGCACGCCGAAGGCCGACTCGCCGGGACCGCACATCATCGCCGAGGTGAAGCGCGCGAGCCCCTCGAAGGGGCCGCTCGCCGACATCCCCGAGCCCGCCGCCCTCGCCTCGAGCTACGCGGCCGGCGGCGCGAGCGCGATCAGCGTGCTCACCGAGGAGCGGCGCTTCCTCGGCAGCCTCGACGACCTGCGCGCCGTGCGCGAGGCCGTCCAGGTGCCGGTGCTGCGCAAGGACTTCATCGCCGACGAGTACCAGCTGCTAGAGGCGCGCGCGTTCGGCGCCGACATCGTGCTGCTCATCGTCGCCTCGCTCGAGCCGGCCCGACTCGTGCAGCTGCACCGCTTCGCGAACGGGCTCGGGCTCTCGGTGCTCGTCGAGGTCCACGACGAGCGCGAGATCGACGCGGCCCTCGCGGCCGACGCGCGCATCCTCGGCGTCAACACGCGCGACCTCAAGACGTTCACGATGCACCCCGAGCGCTTCGCCGAGCTGCGCGAGCGCATCCCGGCCGGCACGGTCGCGGTCGCCGAGTCGGGCGTGCGCTCGGCCGCCGACGTCGCGCGCTACCGGCAGGACGGCGCAGATGCCGTGCTCGTCGGCGAGGCGCTCGTCACCGACGGCGACCCCGCGTCGCGCGTCCGAGAGTTCGGGAGGGCCGCATGACCGAGAGCCAGTCGAAGCTGCGGGAGCAGCACGGGCCGTGGTTCGGCGAGTTCGGGGGCGTCTTCATGCCAGAGCCCCTCATGGCCGCGATCGACGAGCTCGCCGCGTGCTACGACGAGTGCAAGCGCGACCCGGAGTTCCAGGCCGAGTTCGCCGCGCTCTCGCGCGGCTACACCGGCCGCCCCTCGATGCTGACCGAGGCGAAGCGGCTCTCCGAGATCGCCGGCGCGCGCATCCTGCTCAAGCGCGAGGATCTCAACCACACCGGCAGCCACAAGATCAACAACGTGCTCGGGCAGGCGCTCGTCGCCCGCCGGCTCGGCAAGACGCGGCTCATCGCCGAGACGGGCGCGGGCCAGCACGGCGTCGCGACCGCGACCGCCGCGGCCCTGTTCGGCATGGAGTGCGTCGTCTACATGGGCGAGGTCGACACCGAGCGCCAAGCGCTCAACGTCGCCCGCATGCGGCTGCTCGGCGCGCAGGTCGTGCCGGTCAAGACGGGCTCGCGCACGCTCAAGGACGCGATCAACGAGGGACTGCGCGACTGGGTCGCGAACGTCGACTCGACCCACTACCTCATGGGCACCGTCGCGGGACCGCACCCGTTCCCCGAGATGGTGCGCGACTTCCACCGCGCGATCGGCGAGGAGGCGCGCGAGCAGACGATCGCGCTCACCGGCGCGCTGCCCGACGCCGTGCTCGCGTGCGTCGGCGGCGGCTCGAACGCGATGGGCATCTTCCACGCCTTCCTCGACGACCCGGGCGTGCGCCTCATCGGCCTCGAGGCCGCGGGCGACGGCCCGACCACCGAGCGCCACGCCCTCTCGATCGAGCGCGGCGCGCCGGGCCTGCTGCACGGCATGCGCACCTACCTGCTGCAGGACGACGACGGCCAGACGCTCGAGTCGCACTCGATCTCGGCGGGCCTCGACTACCCGGGCGTCGGGCCCGAGCACGCGTGGCTCCACGACCTCGGCCGCGCCGAGTACCAGCCGGTGAGCGATGCGGAGGCGATGGATGCGTTCCTCGCGCTCACGCGCGCCGAGGGCATCATCCCGGCGATCGAGTCGGCGCACGCGATCGCGGGCGCGATGCGGCTCGCGCAGGAGTCGCCTGGCTCGACGCTGCTCGTCTCGCTCTCGGGGCGCGGCGACAAGGACGTCGCGACCGCGGGCCGCTGGTTCGGCCTGCTCGACGAGGAGGCGGAGCAGGCATGAGCCGCATCTCCACCGCCGACGCCATCCGCGCCACCGGCGAGCGCGCCCTCATCGGCTACCTGCCGGTCGGCTTCCCCGACCTCGCCACGAGCGTCGAGGCGGCCGTCGCGATCGCCGAGGCGGGCTGCACCGCGATCGAGCTCGGCGTGCCCTACTCCGACCCCGCGATGGACGGCCCGGTCATCCAGACGGCGACCCAGGCGGTGCTCGACCGCGGCTTCCGGCTCGACGAGCTGTTCGAGGCGATCGAGGCGATCACCGCGCGCACGAGCGCACCGGTGCTCGTCATGACGTACTGGAACCCGGTGCTGCGCTACGGCGTCGACCGCTTCGCCGAGCGGCTCGCCGCGGCCGGCGGCGCGGGCCTCATCACGCCCGACCTCACGCCCGAGAACGCCGCGGCGTGGCTCGCGGCCGCCGACCGGCACGGGCTCGACCGCATCTTCCTCGCGGCGCCCTCCTCCTCCGACGCGCGGCTCGACGCCGCGATCCAGGCCTCGCGCGGCTTCGTCTACACCGTCTCGACGATGGGCACGACGGGCGCGCGCGACGACGTCGACCGCGCGGCCCGTGCGCTCTCGGAGCGCATCGCCGAGCGCGCCGCCGCGACGGGCGGCGAGGCCCTGCGCTGCGTCGGCCTCGGCATCTCGACGCCGGAGCAGGTGCGCGACGTGCTCGAGTACGCCGACGGCGCGATCGTCGGCTCCGCGCTCGTCCGCGCGCTCGACGAGGGCGGAGTGCCCGCCGTGCGCGCGCTCGCCGCCTCGCTCGCCGAAGGTACACTCGCACCGACCGAACGAAAGGGCGCGACCGCGTGACCGTCTTCCAGAGCATCCCGAGTCCCGCGCCCGAGTGGCAGCAGGTGCCGCTGGGCCAGTGGCTCGACGCGATCGGCGTCCTCGGCCTCGTGCAGGGCTCCATGACCGGCGCGATCGTCTTCGGCGTCGTGCTCGGCGTCGTGCTCGCGGTCCTCGCGCTCGCCGGGCTGCTCGTGACGGGCAGGCTCACGCGCCGCGACGCGGCCTGGACGGTCGTCGCCTCGCTCGCGTTCGCGCTCCTGATCACGTGGGTGCTGCGCCTGGTCGGCCCTTCGTGGGGCATCCAGACCTACGCGCTGTGCATCCTCGCCGGCATCGTCGTGGCCGCGGTGCTCACCGGCTGGCGCCTCCACCAGCGCGGCGTCGACGCGGGCTACGTCATCGACGTCGCCGTGTGGGCCGTGCTGCTCGGCATCGTCGCCGCTCGCGTCTTCCACGTCGTCACGCACCCCGACGACTACTTCGGCCCGGGCCGCGACCCGCTCTCGGCGCTCTACATCTGGGAGGGCGGCATCGCGATCTTCGGCGCCCTCATCGGCGGCGCGCTCGGCGTCTGGATCGGCTGCCGCCAGACGGGCCTGCGCTTCTCGACCTTCGCCGACGCGCTCGCGCCCGGCCTGCTGCTCGCGCAGGCGTTCGGCCGGCTCGGCAACTGGTTCAACCACGAGCTCTTCGGCCAGCCGACCGACCTGCCGTGGGGCCTCGAGATCGAGTCGACGAACCCCGCGTACCCCGTCGGGCTCCCCGAGGGCGTGCTCTTCCACCCGACGTTCGCGTACGAGATCATCTGGAACGTGCTCGGCGCAGCGCTGCTGCTGTGGCTCGACCGCAAGCGCGACGTGCAGTGGGGCCGCCTCATCGCGCTCTACCTCATCTGGTACGGCCTCGGCCGCTCGGTCTTCGAGACCATCCGCCTCGACCCCTCCGAGCTCTTCCTCGGCATCCGCACGAACGTGTGGATGGCGTTCCTCGCGATCGTCATCGGCGTCGTCGTGTGGGTCGTGCAGTCGCGCCGCCACCCGGGCCTCGAGCCCTCCCCGTGGCAGCCCGGGCGCGAGCCGGGTGCCGATCAGGTGCTAGATTCTGACGTCTACACCGAGACCCCCGAGTCCCGCACCCAGGACGAGGCGGCTCGAGCCGCAGAACCCGCGGCCGCACACCAGTAGGACTGCGCGCTCCCAGCGCGCGGCGGGCCGACGGCGTCCCGCTCCCGATCGCGAGAGCAGGAGCAGCATGCGATCAGTCAGCGAGCCCGTTTCCCGGGCTTTCCAGGGCATGGCGGTACCGGCGAAGGCCGGGATGTACGACCCGCGCCACGAGAAGGACTCGTGCGGCCTCGCCATGGTCGCCACCACGCGCGGCACGCCCGGGCACGACATCGTCGCACTCGCGCTCGACGCGCTGCGCAACCTCGAGCACCGCGGCGCCGTCGGCTCCGACGCCGGCACGGGCGACGGCGCTGGCATCCTCACGCAGATGCCGGATGCGTTCCTGCGCGAGGTCGCGGGCTTCCCGCTGCCCGAGGCGGGCGGCTACGCCGCGGGCCTGGCCTTCCTCCCGCTCGACGACGCCGAGCGCGCCCGGGTGAAGGACGGCATCCGCGAGATCGCCTGGCAGGAGCGCCTCACGGTGCTCGGCTGGCGCGAGGTGCCGACCGTGCCGGATGCGCTGGGCAAGCTCGCGCGCGCCGCGATGCCGGCGATCGAGCAGCTCTTCGTCGCGCCGGCGGGGACGCCCGTCGCGGGCATCGAGCTCGACCGGCTCACGTGGCGGCTCCGCAAGCGCATCGAGCGCGAGCTGGGGGAGTACCTGCCGTCGCTCTCGAGCCGCACGATCACCTACAAGGGCATGGTCACGACGCTCCAGCTCGAGCCGTTCTACCCCGACCTCTCCGACCCGCGCTTCGAGACGCGGCTCGCGATCGTGCACTCGCGCTACTCCACCAACACCTTCCCCTCGTGGCCGCTCGCGCAGCCGCTGCGGATGATCGCGCACAACGGCGAGATCAACACCGTCGAGGGCAACCGCAACTGGATGCGCGCGCGCGAGTCGCAGCTCGCCTCGGAGCTGCTCGGCGACCTCCGGCCCGTGCGGCCGATCATCACGCCGGGGATGAGCGACTCCGCCTCGTTCGACGAGGTGCTCGAGCTGCTCACGCTCGCCGGCCGGTCGCTCCCGCACGCGCTCATGATGATGGTGCCGCAGGCGTGGGAGAACCAGCCCGACATGCCGCAGCAGCTGCGCGACTTCGCCGAGTACCACTCGCTGCTGATGGAGCCGTGGGACGGCCCCGCCGCGATCGCGTTCACCGACGGCTCGCTCGTCGGCGCGACGCTCGACCGCAACGGGCTGCGCCCGGGCCGCTGGCTCGAGACCGACGACGGGCTCTTCGTGCTCGCGAGCGAGACGGGCGTGCTGCCGATCGCGCCCGAGCGCGTCGTGCGCCGCGGCCGGCTGCAGCCCGGGCGGCTCTTCCTCGTCGACACCGAGGCCGGCAGGTTCGTGCCCGACGAGGAGGTCAAGGCCGAGCTCGCCGCGATGGAGCCGTGGGGCGAGTGGCTCGACTCGAGCCGCATCCACCTCGCCGACCTCCCCGAGCGCGAGCACGTCGCGCACACCGCCGCATCCGTCACGCGCCGCCAGCGCACCTTCGGCTACACCGAGGAGGAGGTGCGGCTGCTCATCGCGCCGATGGCGAAGACCGGGGCCGAGCCGCTCGGCGCGATGGGCAGCGACACGCCCATCGCGGTGCTCGCGAAGCGGCCGCGGCTGCTGTTCGACTACTTCGCGCAGGCCTTCGCCCAGGTGACGAACCCGCCGCTCGACAGCCTGCGGGAATCGATCGTGACGAGCACGTCGATGGGGCTCGGCCCGGTGCGCAACCTGCTGACCGCGACGCCCTCGCACGCGAGCCAGATCATCCTCGACTTCCCGGTCATCGACAACGACCAGCTGGCGAAGATCCGCTCGATCGACCGCACGCCGGGATCTCGCCGCACGGTCGTGGTGAAGGGGCTCTACCGGGTCGACGGCGGCCCCGAGGCGATGGAGCGGCGGCTCGAGGAGCTCTGCCGCGAGGTCGACGAGGCGATCGCCGACGGCGCGCAGTTCATCGTGCTCTCCGACCGCGACTCGACCGACCAGCTCGCGCCCATCCCGACCCTGCTCATGACGAGCGCCGTCCACCACCACCTCATCGCCGCGTCCACCCGCATGCGCGCCGGCATCGTGGTCGAGGCCGGCGACGTGCGCGAGGTGCACCACGTCGCGCTCCTCATCGGCTACGGCGCGAGCGCCGTCAACCCCTACCTCGCGATGGAGACGGCCGAGCAGCTCGCGCTCACGGGGCAGCTCGGCGCCGACGTCGACACCGCGGTGCGCAACCTCATCAAGGCGCTCGGCAAGGGCGTCATCAAGATCATGTCGAAGATGGGCATCTCGACCGTCGGCGCCTACGGCGGCGCGCAGGCGTTCGAGGCCGTCGGCCTCTCGCAAGAGCTCGTCGACCGCTTCTTCGTCGGCACCCACTCGCCGCTCGGCGGCGTCGGGCTCGACGTCATCGCCGAGGAGAACCGGCTGCGCCACCAGTCGGCGTACCCCGACGAGCGCGCGCCGCTCGCGCACGAGCGGCTCGCGACCGGCGGCGAGTACCAGTGGCGCCGCGACGGCGCGCCGCACCTGTTCAGCCCCGAGGCGGTCTTCAAGCTGCAGCACTCGACCCGCACGGGCCGCTTCGACGTGTTCGAGCAGTACACGCGGCTCGTCGACGAGCAGGCGGCGGAGCTCAAGACGCTGCGCGGCCTGCTCGCGCTGCGGCCCGCCGCGGAGCCGATCCCGATCGACGAGGTCGAGCCGGTCGCCGAGATCGTCAAGCGCTTCTCGACGGGAGCGATGAGCTACGGCTCGATCTCGGAGGAGGCGCACGAGACGCTCGCGATCGCGATGAACCGGCTCGGCGCGAAGTCGAACACCGGCGAGGGCGGCGAGACCGACGAGCGGCTGCTCGACCCCGAGCGGCGCAGCGCGATCAAGCAGGTCGCCTCCGGCCGCTTCGGCGTCACGAGCATGTACCTCTCGCACGCCGACGACCTGCAGATCAAGATGGCGCAGGGCGCGAAGCCCGGCGAGGGCGGGCAGCTGCCGCCCGGGAAGGTCTACCCGTGGGTCGCGAGCACGCGGCACGCGACGCCCGGCGTCGGGCTCATCTCGCCGCCGCCGCACCACGACATCTACTCGATCGAGGACCTCAAGCAGCTCATCTTCGACCTCAAGCGCGCGAACCCGCGAGCCCGCGTGCACGTGAAGCTCGTCTCGCAATCGGGCATCGGCGCGGTCGCGGCGGGCGTCGCGAAGGCGAAGGCCGACGTCGTGCTCGTCTCCGGCCACGACGGCGGCACGGGCGCGAGCCCGCTCAACTCGCTCAAGCACGCGGGCACGCCGTGGGAGATCGGGCTCGCCGAGGCGCAGCACACCCTGATGGTCAACGGGCTGCGCGAGCGCGTGAGCGTGCAGGTCGACGGACAGCTCAAGACGGGTCGCGACGTCGTGATCGGCGCGCTGCTCGGCGCGGAGGAGTTCGGCTTCGCGACCGCGCCGCTCGTCGTCTCGGGCTGCATCATGATGCGCGTCTGCCACCTCGACACGTGCCCCGTGGGCGTCGCGACGCAGAACCCGCTGCTGCGCGAGCGCTTCACCGGCAAGCCCGAGTTCGTGGTGCAGTTCTTCGAGTTCATCGCCCAGCAGGTGCGAGAGCTGCTCGCATCGCTCGGCCTGCGCAGCCTCGACGAGGCGATCGGCCGCAGCGACCTGCTCGAGGTCGACCGCGCCGTGCGCCACTGGAAGGCGGAGGGGCTCGACCTCGCGCCCGTGCTCGCCGCACCCGCGGGCGCCGAGGGCGCGCCGCGCCGCACGACCGAGCAGGACCACGAGCTCGAGCAGCAGCTCGACTCCCGCTTGCTCGAGCAGCTGGAGCGGGCGCTCGACGCGGGGGAGCGGCTCGAGCTCGACCTCGAGATCGCGAACACCGACCGCGCGGTCGGCACGATGCTCGGCAACGCCGTGACGCTGCGCGCGGGCGCGGCCGGCCTCGAGCCCGGCACCGTCACGCTGCGGCTGCGCGGCTCCGCCGGCCAGTCGCTCGGCGCGTTCGTGCCGCGCGGCATCGCGCTGCACCTCGAGGGCGACGCGAACGACTACGTCGGCAAGGGCCTCTCGGGCGGACTCGTGACCGTCCGGCCCGAGCCGGGCGCCGCGCTCGTCGCCGAGCACAACGTCATCGCCGGCAACGTCATCGGCTACGGCGCGACGAGCGGCGAGCTCTACCTGCGCGGCATCGTGGGCGAGCGCTTCCTCGTGCGCAACTCCGGCGCGACCGCCGTGTGCGAGGGCGTCGGCGACCACGCGCTCGAGTACATGACGGGCGGCACCGCGGTCATCCTCGGTCCCACCGGCCGCAACCTCGGCGCCGGCATGTCCGGCGGCGTCGCCTACGTGCTCGACCTCGACGAGCGGCTGCTCAACCAGGAGTCGTTCCACCAGGGCGAGCTGCGCGTCGAGCCGCTCGCCGACGAGGACGAGATCGAGCTGCGCGCGATCCTCGCCCGGCACGTCGAGCTCACCGGCTCCGCGGTCGCCGCGGGGCTGCTCGAGGCGGGCCTCGCGCACGTCTCGAAGCTCGTGCCGCGCGACTGGGCGGCGGTGCGCACCATCCGACTCGACGCCGAGCGCCACGGCGTCGACCCGGACTCCGACAACATCTGGCGGCAGATCCTGGAGGTGACCGGTGGCTGACCCGCGCGGATTCCTGAAGGTGACGGAGCGGGAGCTGCCGAAGAAGCGCCCCGTGCCCGTCCGCATCCTCGACTGGCGCGAGATCGGCGAGCCGGGCGACAAGGCCGTGCTGCGCCGGCAGGCGAGCCGCTGCATGGACTGCGGCGTGCCCTTCTGCCACCAGGGCTGCCCGCTCGGCAACCTCATCCCCGAGTGGAACGACCTCACGTGGCGCGGCGAGGGCCGCGCGGCGAGCGACCGGCTGCACGCGACGAACAACTTCCCCGAGCTCACCGGCCGCCTCTGCCCGGCGCCGTGCGAGTCGTCGTGCGTGCTCGGCATCAACCAGCCCGCAGTGACGATCAAGTCGATCGAGCAGGCGATCGCCGACGAGGCGTTCGCGAACGGCTGGACCGAGCCGCACCCGCCGGCGCGCCTCACGGGCAAGACCGTCGCGGTCGTGGGCTCCGGACCCGCGGGGCTCGCGGCGGCGCAGCAGCTCACGCGCGCGGGCCACACCGTCGTCGTGTACGAGCGCGACGACCGCATCGGCGGCCTGCTGCGCTACGGCATCCCCGACTTCAAGCTCGAGAAGCGCACGCTCGAGGCGCGGCTCGCGCAGATGCAGGCCGAGGGCACGCGCTTCCGCGCCGGCGTCGAGATCGGCCGCGAGCTCGGCTGGCAGGAGCTGCGCGAGCGCTTCGACGCGGTGCTCATCGCGACCGGCGCGCCGGTCGCGCGCGAGCTCGACATCCCCGGTCGCGGCCTCGACGGCGTGCACCTCGCAATGGAGTACCTCGTGCAGCAGAACCGCGCCGTCGCCGGCACGGTGCCCGCCAACCAGATCTCGGCGCGCGGCAAGCACGTCGTCGTCCTCGGCGGCGGCGACACGGGCGCCGACTGCATCGGCACCGCCCACCGCCAGGGCGCGCTCTCGGTGACGAACCTCGCGATCGGCGTGCAACCCCCGAGCGAGCGCCCCGCGCACCAGCCGTGGCCCGTGCACCCGAGCCTGTTCGAGGTGCAGTCGAGCCACGAGGAGGGCGGCGAGCGCGCCTACCTCGTCTCGACCGTCGAGCTGCTCGCGAATGCCGCGGGCGAGGTGCGGGCGCTCAAGGTCGCCGACACCGAGATCGTCGACGGCGTGCGCCGCCCGAAGGCCGGCACCGAGCGCGAGATCCCCGCCGACCTCGTGCTCCTCGCGCTCGGCTTCACGGGGGCGGATGCGTCGATCGGCGAGGCGCTCGACGTCCCGTTCGAGCGCGGCCTACCCGTCCGCACCCCCGACTTCGCCACCGACGTGCCCGGCGTGTTCGTGGCCGGCGACGCGGGACGCGGCGCATCCCTCATCGTGTGGGCGATCGCCGAGGGGCGCGCGGCCGCCGCGGCCGTCGACGCGCACCTCGAGGGCGCCTCGTCGCTCCCGGCGCCGGTGCGCGCGAGCGACCGCCCCTTCGCCGTCGCGTGAAGGTCGGGCGCGAGGGCCTCTGAGAGGATGGAGGGGTCCGCGCCGATCCCACCCAGGCGGCACGAGCCACGGAAGCGAGAACACCTTGAGACGAGCCAAGATCGTCGCGACGTTCGGGCCGGCACTCGCCGGCTATGAGATGACGAAGGCCGCGATCGCGGCCGGCATCAACGTCGCGCGCATGAACCTGAGCCACGGCGACCACAGCGTCCACGAGGAGGTGTACGCGAACATCCGGAAGGCATCCGACGAGCTCGGCAAGCCCGTCGGCATCCTGGTCGACCTGCAGGGGCCGAAGATCCGCCTCGGGAAGATCCCCGGCGGGCCGTTCGAGCTCCGCGAGGGCGACCGGTTCACCATCACGACCGACGACGTCGAGGGCGACGGCCAGCGCGCGAGCACGACCTTCAAGGGCCTGCCCGCCGACGTGAGTCCCGGCGACCCGCTGCTCGTCGACGACGGGCGCATCGTGCTGCGCGCGGTCGAGGTGACCGAGACCGACGTCGTCACCGAGGTCGAGGTCGGCGGGCCGGTGAGCAGCAACAAGGGCATCAACCTGCCCGGCGTCGCCGTCAACGTGCCCGCGATGAGCGAGAAGGACGAGGAGGACCTGCGCTGGGCGCTCCACCTCGGCGCCGACATCATCGCGCTCTCGTTCGTGCGCGACGCGAAGGACATCGAGCGCGTGCACGCGATCATGGACGAGGAGGGCCGCCGGCTCCCCGTCGTCGCGAAGATCGAGAAGCCGCAAGCGGTCGAGAACCTGCCCGACATCATCGACGCCTTCGACGCGATCATGGTCGCGCGCGGCGACCTCGGCGTCGAGCTGCCGCTCGAGCAGGTGCCGCTCGTCCAGAAGCGCGCGATCGAGCTCTCGCGGCGATGGGCGAAGCCCGTCATCGTCGCGACCCAGGTGCTCGAGTCGATGATCGAGAACCCGCGCCCCACACGCGCCGAGGCGAGCGATTGCGCGAACGCGGTCTTCGACGGCGCGGACGCCGTGATGCTCTCGGGCGAGACGAGCGTCGGCAGCCACCCGATCACGACGATCGAGACGATGGCGCGCATCGTGTCGGCCGCGGAGGAGCACGGCCTCGGCCGCATCCCGCCGCTCGGCACGAAGCCGCGCACGCAGGGCGGCGCGATCACGCTCGCCGCGCTCGAGGTCGCCGAGTTCGTCGAGGCGGCGGCGATCGTCGTCTTCACCGAGTCGGGCGACTCCGCGCGCCGCATGGCGCGGCTGCGCACCGCGATCCCGACCTTCGGCTTCACGCCCGACCCCGAGGTCGAGTCGCGCATGCAGATGATCTGGGGCATGCAGACGCACCTCGTCGACCGCGTGATGCACACCGACGACATGATCGCGCAGGTCGACGACGTGCTCATCGGCAAGCAGCTCGTGCCCGTCGGCAAGAAGGTCGTCGTGATCTCGGGCATGCCGCCGGGCATCTCGGGCTCGACGAACGACATCCGCATCCACGTCGTCGGCGACGTGCACGCCGAGGCCGCGCCCGCCTACCACGGCAAGCGCCGCATCGAGGTGCGGCACCAGTCGGCGCCGCATCCCGCGGAGGGCTGAGCCGCTCGACGAGCGGAGCCCGGACGATCGTGGATCGTCCGGGCTCCTGCCGTGCCGGTGGTGGGACTCGAACCCACACTCCTCGCGGAAGCGCATTTTGAGTGCGCCGCGTCTGCCGATTCCGCCACACCGGCTGACGGCTCGGGCGGATGCCCGGCCGCTGCGAACACTAGGCTAGTGGCCATGACCGACGACCTCTTCGCCGAGCCCATCACCGACCAGGCTCCCGCCGAGCACGCGACGACCGCGCGCACCGTGCTCGTGGCCGAGGACGAGTCGCTCATCCGCCTCGACATCGTCGAGACGCTGCAGGCCGCGGGCTACGAGGTCATCGGCGAGGCCGGCGACGGCGAGCGCGCCGTCGAGCTCGCGACCGAGCTCGAGCCCGACCTCGTCGTGATGGACGTCAAGATGCCCAAGATGGACGGCATCAGCGCGGCCGAGAAGATCAGCGCCGCGAAGATCGCGCCGGTCGTGCTGCTCACGGCGTTCAGCCAGAAGGAGCTCGTCGAGCGGGCCGGCGAGGCGGGAGCGCTCGCCTACGTCGTGAAGCCGTTCACGCAGAACGACCTGCTGCCGGCGATCGAGATCGCCCTCGCGCGCTGGGACCAGATCCGGGCGCTCGAGAGCGAGGTCGCCGACCTCGCCGACCGCTTCGAGACGCGCAAGCTCGTCGACCGCGCGAAGGGCCTGCTCAACCAGCGCATGGGCCTCGCCGAGCCGGAGGCGTTCCGCTGGATCCAGAAGGCCTCGATGGACCGCCGCCTCACGATGGCCGAGGTCGCGCAGGCCGTCATCGAGCAGCTGAGCACCAAGAAGTAGCCCCCGCCCCGCGCCGCCGCCTGCCACCTCCCGCAGGTGAGTGGCGCCTCCCGCACGTGAGTGGCGCCTCCCGCGGGTGATTGGCGCCTCCCGCACCTGAGTGGCGCCTCCCGCAGGTGAGTGGCGCCTCCCGCAGGTGAGTGGCGCCTCCCGCAGGTGAGTGGCGCCTCCCGCAGGTGAGTGGCGCCCTTCGCAGGTGAGCGGCGCCTCCCGCAGGTGAGTGGCGCCTCCCGCAGGTGAGTGGCGCCTCCCGCAGGTGAGTGGCGCCTCCCGCAGGTGAGCGGCGCCCTTCGCGGGTGAGTGGCGCCTCCCGCAGCCGCCCGCGACACGGGCACCGCTGCTCCCTGGCGCTCTCCACAGCACCCGGGTGCGCAGGCACAAGTCCGCGCCACCTGCCGTCACCATGCACGGCATGCACAGTGAGCACGGCTTCACGGTCCGGGAGGGACTCGAGCGCGGCTACTCCGCAGCTGAGCTCCGATCCATGGCGTTCACGTCTCCTGCTCGCGGCGCGCGCATCACGGCCGCCATCGGCGACGCGGATCAGGCGCTCCTCGAGGCGGTTCGCGTCCTCGCGGGCGACGACCAGTTCTTCTCCCACACCACCGCGGCACGCGTCCACGGCATGCCGCTGCCCGTGCGCCTTGAGCGCGAAGGTCGCGTCCACCTCGCGTCGCCGACGGGTCGCTCCCGCATGCAGCGTCCCGGCGTGGTCGGGCATCGCCTCAAGTCGGCGGTCGAGGAGGTCGACGGTCTGCGCGTCGAGTCGAGGGCTGACACGTTCGTGCACCTCGCCCCGCTGCTGAGCCTCGAGGAGCTCGTGACCGTCGGTGACTGGCTCGTCTCGACGAAGCGTCACGACCCGCTGACGGTCGAGGACCTGACGGATGCGCTGCGGCGCTACCCGGGAGCGCGCGGGCTCCATCGCGCCCGACAGGCGGTCGCCCTCGTGCGGGTCGGCTCCGAGTCACCACGCGAGACGCTCGTGCGTCTCCTGATCATGGGAGCGCTGCCGGAGCCGACGCTGCAGCACGAGGTGTTCGACGCGACCGGCCTCTTCGTCGCGCGGCTCGACGCGAGCTGGCCGCCTCTCAAACTCGCTGTGGAGTACGACGGGGAGCATCACAACGATCCCGCTCAGCAGGAGCGGGACCGTATCCGCCGCGAGAAGCTGCGCGCGCTCGGCTGGCACGTGATCGTCATCACGAAGGACGATCTCGCGGATGGCGGCAAGGCGATCCTGCGCGCGATCGTAGCCGCGCACCAGCGCTGCAGCTCTTGGACCGCCGCTTAGCGGCCGTCGTTCATCTGCTGCCGGTGCCTCTCATCTACGGGAGGCGCCACTCAGGTGCGGGAGGCGCCACTCAGGTGCGGGAGGCGCCACTCAGGTGCGGGAGGCGCCACTCAGGTGCGGGAGGCGCCACTCAGGTGCGGGAGGCGCCACTCACATGCGGGAGGCGCCAGTCAGGTGCGGGAGGCGCCAGTCAGGTGCGGGAATGACCACTCGGGGGCGCCAGTCAGGTGCGGGAGGCGCCACTCAGGGTGCGGGGACGGGCGGGTCAGCGGGTCTTGATGAAGTTCGTGATGCGGAGGGTCGAGGCGCGGCGGCCCTCGTCGTCCGTGCAGACGATCTCGTGCACGGTCATGGAGCGCCCGAGGTGGACCGCCGTGCACTCGGCCGTCACCCATCCGCTCGTGATCGAGCGCGTGTGCGTCGCGTTGATGTCGGTGCCGACGGCGTAGCGGCCCTCGCCCGCGTGGATGTTCGCGCTCACCGAGCCGAGCGTCTCGGCGATGACGCAGTACGCGCCGCCGTGCACGAAGCCGGCCGGCTGCCGGTTGCCCTCCGCGGGCATCCGCGCGATCGAGTGCTCGGCCGAGAGCTTGAGGAACTCGATCTGCATGCGCTGCGCGAGCTCGCCGCCCGGCCGCCCCTCGAGGTGCGCGAGCACCGCTCGCGTCGCCTCGTCGACCTCGTGCTCGATGGGCTCCGGGCTCACGCGCGCTCCTCGCTCGGCTGGGGTGTCGGCAGCCCCGGCTAGGCTGGCCGTCGTGTCGGATCCGAAGCCTACCCTCATGGTCATCGACGGCCACTCCCTCGCGTTCCGGGCGTTCTTCGCCCTGCCGCTCGAGAACTTCGTCAACAGCGAAGGGCAGCACACGAACGCCATCCACGGCTTCCTGTCGATGCTGCTCAAGCTGCTGCAGGACCACCGGCCGACGCACCTCGCGGTCGCGTTCGACATCTCCCGCTACTCCTTCCGCACTCGCGAGTACGCCGAGTACAAGGGCACGCGCGACGAGACGCCGAAGGAGTTCAAGGGCCAGGTGCCGCTCCTCGAGGAGGCGCTCCACGCGATGGGCGTGCGCACCCTCTCGAAGGAGGACTACGAGGCCGACGACATCCTCGCGACCCTCTCGGTGCAGGGCGCGAAGGCCGGCATGGACGTCTACGTCGTCTCGGGCGACCGCGACACGATCCAGCTCGTCAACGACGACGTGACGCTGCTCTACCCCTCGGTGCGCGGCGTCTCCGAGCTCAAGCGATACACGCCCGAGACGGTGCGCGAGCGCTACGGCATCGAGCCCGCGCAGTACCCCGAGATCGCCGCGCTCGTGGGCGAGTCGAGCGACAACCTCATCGGCATCGACAAGGTCGGCGAGAAGACGGCCGTCAAGTGGATCACCCAGTACGGCACGGTCGAGAACCTGCTCGCGCACGCCGACGAGATCAAGGGCGTCGTCGGCAACAACCTGCGCGAGCAGCGCGAGCGCGCCGAGCGCAACCGCCGCCTCAACCAGCTGCTCACCGACGTCGACCTCGGCGTCGAGCTCGACGAGCTCGCGCGCGGCCAGGTCGACGAGGCCAAGCTGCGCGACGTCTTCCAGCGGCTGCAGTTCCGCACGCTGCTCGACCGCGTGCTCAAGCAGGAGGGCACGGGCGAGCCGGCGGCGGCGCTCGAGCCCGAGGTGCAGGCACCCGCGGTGCAGAAGCTCGTCGACGAGGAGCTCGACCTGTGGCTCTCGCGCGCCAAGGGCACGGTCGCGGTCTCGATCGCGCCCGACGGCGCGGGCGGCATCGCGGGCTTCGGCGTCGCGACCGAGGGCGCGAGCGCTTACGTGCCGTTCAAGGCCGGCACGGCCGACTACGACGGATTCGTCGAGTGGCTCGCGTCGGACGCCCCGAAGGCGCTCCACGACGTCAAGGCATCCATCAAGCTCCTCGAGCGCGCGGGGCTCCGGCTCGGCGGCGCCGCGCACGACACGCGCGTCGCCGCGTGGCTGCAGACGCCGACCGCGCCGCCCAAGACCTTCGAGCTCGACTGGCAGACCGAGGCGCTGCTCGGCGCGACGCTGCCCGCGCCCGACCCCAACCAGCTCGTGCCCGAGGTCGAGCCCGAGCAGCTCGGCACGGTCGCGTGGCTCACGGGCGAGCTCTCGCGCGCCCAGCGCCCGCGCCTCGACCCCGGCACGCTCGGCGTGCTCGACGACATCGAGCTGCCGCTCATGCCCGTGCTCGTGCGCATGGAGCGCCAGGGCGTGCACATGGATCGCGACGTGCTCCAGCGCATCCTCGACGAGATGCGCGCGAAGGCCGCGGCGCACGCCGAGGCCGCGTACGCCGAGATCGGCCACGAGGTCAACCTCGGCAGCCCGAAGCAGCTGCAGACCGTGCTGTTCGAAGAGCTCGACATGCCGAAGACGCGCGCGACGAAGACCGGCTACTCGACTGACGCGCAAGCGCTCGCCGACCTCCAGGAGACGAACCCGCACCCGTTCCTCGGCCTGCTGCTGCAGCACCGCGAGACCTCGAAGCTCGCGCAGATCATCGAGTCGCTGCTCAAGGCCATCCAGGACGACGGCCGCATCCGCACGCGCTACGACCAGACCGGCTCCGCCTCGGGCCGCCTCTCGTCGAACGACCCGAACCTGCAGAACATCCCGGTGCGCACCGAGGTGAGCCGCGAGATCCGCTCGGCGTTCGTGCACGGGCCCGAGTTCGAGACGATGCTCACGGCCGACTACTCGCAGATCGAGATGCGCATCATGGCGCACCTCTCGGGCGACGAGGGCCTCATCGAGGCGTTCCTCTCGGGGGAGGACCTGCACCGCTTCGTCGGCAGCCGCATCTTCGGCGTCGACCCGAGCGAGGTGACGGCGCTCCAGCGCGTCAAGGTCAAGGCGATGAGCTACGGCCTCGCCTACGGGCTGAGCGCCTTCGGGCTCTCGAAGCAGCTGCGCATCTCGCAGGCCGAGGCGAAGCAGCTCATGCTCGACTACTTCCAGCGCTTCGGCGGCATCCGCGACTACCTCCGCGGCGTCGTGATGCAGGCGAAGGACGACGGCTACACGACCACGATCTTCGGCCGCCGCCGGCCGTTCCCCGACCTGACGTCGTCGAACCGCGTGCTGCGCGAGAACGCCGAGCGGCAGGCACTCAACTCGCCCATCCAGGGCTCCGCCGCCGACATCATCAAGCGCGCGATGATCGCGATCGACCGCCGCATCGCCGAGGAGGGGCTCGGCTCGCGCATGCTGCTGCAGGTGCACGACGAGCTCGTCTTCGAGGTCGCGACCGGTGAGCGCGAGGCGCTCGAGGCGATCGTGCGCGCCGAGATGGGCGGCGCCGCCGAGCTCTCGGTGCCGCTCGAGGTGCAGGTCGGCGTCGGCGCGAACTGGGACGCCGCCGCGCACTGAGCCACGGCATACGACCCTCAGGGACGGGCACCTAGGCTGGCGGCATGAACGACTCCGCGCTGCAGTTCGGCCTGTTCGTCCCGCAGGGATGGCGCCTCGACCTCGTCGGCATCGATCCTGCCGAGCAGTGGGGGCGGATGCTCGAGGTCGCGCAGCGCCTGGACGCCGGCCCGTGGCACTCGGCGTGGGTCTACGACCACTTCCACACGACGCCGCAGCCGACGGACGAGGCGACGCACGAGGCGTGGACGCTCATGGCCGCGCTCGCCGCGAGCACGAGCCGCGTGCGGCTCGGGCAGATGTGCACGTGCATGGGCTACCGGAACCCCGCCTACCTCGCGAAGGTCGCCGCGACCGTCGACGTCATCTCGGGCGGCCGGCTCGAGTTCGGCATCGGCGCCGGCTGGTACGAGCACGAGTGGCGCGCGTACGGCTACGGCTTCCCCGGCGTCGGCGACCGAATCTCGGCGCTCCGCGACGGCGTGCAGATCATCCAGCGGCTCTGGGCCGAGGGGACGGCGACGCTCGAGTCGGAGTCGTTCTCGGTCGACGGCGCCATCTGCCGGCCCCAGCCGCTCCAGTCCGGTCGTGACGGCCGCCCGCGCATCCCGACCTGGATCGCCGGCGGCGGCGAGCAGCGCACGCTCCGCTACGCGGCGAAGTGGGCGGACGCGACGAACTTCGGCGGCGGCCCGGAGCAGTTCGCGCGCAAGCGCGACGTGCTGCTGCGCCACCTCGAGAAGGAGGGGCGCGACCCGGCCGAGGTGCGACTCACCTCCAACCTCAACATCGTCGTGCGCGAGAGCGAGGCCGAGGCGCGCCGCGTCGTCGACGAGGTGAACGCGCGCGCCGACTCCGCGATGCCCGCCGAGCACGCCGGCACGGGCTTCTCGACGCGCGGCGCGGTCGTCGGCACGCCGCAGATGGTGGTCGATCACGTCGGGGCGCTCCGCGAGGCGGGCCTGGGGACGCTCATCGCCTACATGCCGGAGGTCGCGTTCGAGCAGGGCGGCATCGAGCTCTTCGAGCGGGAGGTCATGACCGCCCTCCGCTGATGCGTAGGCTTGCGGCATGACTGACGAGAGAGTCGGCGCGCCGTCGCGCCAGCAGACCGAGATCGACCGGATCGCGGAGGGCTACGTCCACCGCGCCGCCGCCCTAAACCCCGAGATCAACGTGTACGTCGGGCTCGAGGGCGACAAGGCCGGCTACGGCGACTACTCGCCCGAGGGCCGCGACGCCGACGCCGCGCTCGCGCGCGAGACGCTCGCCGCGCTCGAGGCCGCGGAGCCCGTCGACGACATCGACTGGGTGACGAAGACGGACCTCTCGCGCGAGCTGCAGCTCGAGCTCGACGTGCACGCCTCCGGCTGGGGCGACCGCGACCTCAACAACCTCGCGAGCCCTGCCTCGGGCATCCGCGACATCTTCGACCTCATGTCGACCGGCAGCGAGGACGACTGGTCGACGATCGCGCAGCGCATGCGCAACGTGCCTGCCGCGATCGACGGCTACATCGCCTCGCTCCGGAACGGCATCGCGACCGGCAACACGCCCGCGGCGCGCCAGATCGACAACGTGCTCGAGCAGTTCGCCGACTACGCGCCCGGGAAGGGCTTCTTCCACGAGTTCGCCGCCTCGGCGAAGGCGGGGGAGCAGGAGCTGCCCGCGTCGCTGCGTGACGACCTCGCGAAGGCCGCCGGCGAGGCGACCGAGGCGCACGCGCGCTTCGCGGAGTTCCTGCGCACCGAGCTCGCCGCATCCGCCAACCCCGTCGACGCGGTCGGCCGCGACTTCTACTCGCTCATGTCGCGCCGCTTCCTCGGCGCCGCCGTCGACCTCGACGAGACCTACGCGTGGGGCATCGAGGAGCTCGACCGCATGCGCGCCGAGCAGGAGGCGATCGCGAACGAGATCCTCCCCGGCGCGAGCGTGCAGGAGACCATCGCGCACCTCGACCAGGACGCGAGCCGCAAGCTCCACGGCACCGACGCGCTCAAGGCCTGGATGCAGGAGACGAGCGACCGCGCGATCGAGGAGCTCGGCCGGAACCACTTCGACATCGCCGAGCCGATCAAGGCGCTCGAGTGCATGATCGCGCCGACGCAGACCGGCGGCATCTACTACACCGGTCCCGCCGACGACTTCTCGCGGCCGGGGCGGATGTGGTGGTCGGTGCCCGAGGGCGTCACCGAGTTCGACACGTGGCGGGAGCTCACGACCGTCTACCACGAGGGCGTGCCGGGCCACCACCTGCAGATCGCGCAGGCGACCTACAACCGCGCGCAGCTCAACCTGTGGCGTCGCGCGTTCGCCGGCACGTCGGGCCACGCGGAGGGCTGGGCGCTCTACGCGGAGCGGCTCATGGAGTCGCTCGGCTACCTCGACGACCCGGCCGACCGGCTCGGGATGCTCGACGGGCAGCGGATGCGCGCGGCACGCGTCGTGCTCGACATCGGCGTGCACCTCGGCAAGCCGCGCCTCGACGGCACGGGGGAGTGGGACTTCGACTACGCCTTCGAGTTCATGAAGTCGAACGTCAACATGAACGAGCCGTTCGTGCGGTTCGAGGTCAACCGCTACTTCGGCTGGCCGGGCCAGGCGCCGTCCTACAAGATCGGCCAGCGCATCTTCGAGCAGATCCGGGATGCGGCGAAGGACGCCGAGGGCGACGCGTTCGACCTCAAGCGCTTCCACATGCGCGTGCTCAACATCGGCGGCGTCGGCCTCGACACGCTGCGGGAGGCTGTCCTGCGCGGCTAGGTGCGGTTGTCCGGGATGCCCATCCGCGTGTACGATCGACGGGCCACTCGTGTGGCGCAATCAATCCGAACCGCTGGATGGGCATCCTCATGCCCGCAGCCCGACATCCCCCATAAAGGCACCTTGAACTCTATGACCACTGCAACGACCACGGCTCCCAAGCAGGTCGCTGTGAACGACATCGGCTCGGCCGATGACTTCATGGCCGCCGTTGAGAAGACCCTGAAGTTCTTCAACGACGGCGACCTCATCGAGGGCACCGTCGTCAAGATCGACCGCGACGAGGTCCTCCTTGACGTCGGCTACAAGACCGAGGGCGTCATCCCCTCGCGCGAGCTCTCCATCAAGCACGACGTCGACCCCTCCGAGGTCGTCGAGGTCGGCGACACCGTCGAGGCGCTCGTCCTCCAGAAGGAGGACAAGGAGGGTCGCCTGATCCTCTCGAAGAAGCGCGCGCAGTACGAGCGCGCCTGGGGCGATGTCGAGCGCATCAAGGACGAGGACGGCGTCGTCACCGGCACCGTCATCGAGGTGGTCAAGGGCGGCCTCATCGTCGACATCGGCCTCCGCGGCTTCCTGCCGGCCTCGCTCATCGAGCTGCGCCGCGTCCGCGACCTCACGCCGTACCTCGGCCAGGAGATCGAGGCGAAGATCCTCGAGCTCGACAAGAACCGCAACAACGTCGTGCTCTCGCGCCGTGCGCTCCTCGAGGAGACGCAGTCGGCCTCGCGCGGCCAGTTCCTGCAGTCGCTCCAGAAGGGGCAGGTCCGCAAGGGCGTCGTCTCGTCGATCGTCAACTTCGGCGCGTTCGTCGACCTCGGCGGCGTCGACGGCCTCGTGCACGTCTCCGAGCTCTCGTGGAAGCACATCGAGCACGCCTCGGAGGTCGTCGAGGTCGGCCAGGAGGTCACCGTCGAGATCCTCACCGTCGAGCTCGACCGCGAGCGCGTCTCGCTGTCGCTCAAGGCGACGCAGGAGGACCCGTGGCAGATCTTCGCCCGCACGCACGCGATCGGCCAGGTCGCGCCGGGCAAGGTCACGAAGCTCGTCACGTTCGGCGCGTTCGTGCGCGTCGCGGACGGCATCGAGGGCCTCGTGCACATCTCGGAGCTCTCGGCCAAGCACGTCGAGACGGCTGACCAGGTCGTCGCGGTCGGCGACGAGGTCTTCGTGAAGATCATCGACATCGACCTCGAGCGCCGCCGCATCTCGCTCTCGCTCAAGCAGGCGAACGAGGGCGTCGACCCCGAGGGCACCGACTTCGACCCGGCGCTCTACGGCATGCTCGCCGAGTACGACGAGCAGGGCAACTACAAGTTCCCGGAGGGCTTCGACCCCGAGACGAACGAGTGGAAGGAAGGCTTCGAGGCGCAGCGCGAGGCCTGGGAGGCCGAGTACGCGGCCGCGCAGGCGCGCTGGGAGGCGCACAAGGCGCAGGTCGCCGCCGCCCGCGACGCCGAGCTCACCTCGAACGACGTGCCCTCGGGCGCATCGTCCTTCGGCAGCAGCTCCGACGACTCGGGCGCCGGCACCCTCGCCGACGACGAGGCGCTCGCCGCGCTCCGCGAGAAGCTCACCGGCTCCGCGGAGTAGTCAGCACCGCCAGAGCGGGCCGCGCCTTCGGGCGCGGCCCGCTCTGCGTTCCCGGGGGCGCGCCGCGGGGTGGCAGGATCGAGGCATGCCCGCCGACGACGCGATGACGCGCGCCCTCGACTACGCCGACCGCTGGCTCGCCTACCGCCGCTGGCGCCTGCGCGTGCCGGGCGTGCAGGTCGCCGTGCGGATCGGCGGCGAGCTCGTGCTCGAGCGCGCCCACGGCCTCGCCGACGAGGCGACGCGCGAGCCGCTCACCGTCGACCACCGCTTCCGCATCGCCTCCCACTCGAAGTCGCTCGCCGCGCTCGCCGCGATGCGGCTCGTCGACGAGGGTGAGCTCCGCCTCGACGACGCGCTCGGCGGGCTCGTGCCCGCGCTCGCCGGCACCGACGCCGCGGCCCTGACCGTGCGGGAGCTCCTCTCGCACGGCAGCGGAGCGACCCGGGACGGCGACGACGTCGCGTTCTGGCAGCTCGCCGACGACTTCCCCGACGCCGACCGGCTGCTCGCGATCGCGACGGCCGGCGTCCGCCGCCTCGACGCATCCGCCGAGTTCAAGTACTCCAACATCGGCTTCGGGCTGCTCGGCCTCGCGGTCGAGGCGGTCACCGGCGAGCCGTACGCCCGCGCGCTCGAGCGGCTCGTGCTCGCGCCGCTCGGGCTCGAGGCGACGAGCGCCGACATCGAGGGCGCCTCGGCACCGCTCGCGACCGGCCACTCGGCGCTGCACTCGAGCGACGAGCGCGCGCCGCTCGGCAGCCCGTCGTCGCGCGCGCTCGCCGCAGCGACGGGCGCCGTCTCGACGGCAGCGGAGCTCTCGGACGCCCTGCGCGTCGTGGCCGATTCCGACGACCGGCTGCTGAGCGCGACGGCACGGCGGCGGATGCGGCAGCGCCAGTGGTCGACGACCGGTCGCGACGGCGCCGTGGCGGGCTACGGCCTCGGGCTCATGCTGCGCGAGGTCGACGGCCGCACGTGGCACGGGCACGGCGGCGCGTGGACGGGGCAGGCGACGCGCACGCTCGTCGACGCCGAGCGCGACGTCGTCGTGAGCGTGCTCGCGAACGCGATCGACGCGCCCGCGGAGGAGCTCGCCGTCGGCGTCGCCCGCATCGTGCAGGCGGCGCTCGAGCCCGCGGCCGAGCCCGACGAGGCGGAGCTCGAGCTCGCGCGCTCGTTCGAGGGATCGTTCGCGAGCATCTGGGGGCGGCTCGACGTCGTCGAGCTCGGCGGGCGGCTGCTCGGCATCGCCCCGACGGCGCCCGACCCGCTCGCCGCGGTCGACGTGCTCTCGCCGCGCCGTGAGGATCGCGTGGTGATCGAGGCGGCGACCGGCATGGGATCGGGGCACGAGGAGGCGATCGCCGAGCGCGACGAGACGGGCCGCGTCGCGCGTTGGCGCGGCGCGTGGCACATGCACGCGGTCGAGCCGGTGCCGGAGGAGGCGACGGGCTAGCCGTCGCCCGCGGTCGCGGGCCGCTCGGCGGGGCGCCGCCGCCGGCGGGCCGTGCGCCCCAGCCACCAGCCAGCCGCCGCGAGCGCGAGCAGCGCCACCACGACGAGGAGCGGCGCGACGATCGCGACCAGCGACAGCCCGATCGCGCCCACGTCCTCGACCGTCGAGACGACCGGCGCGGCCGCGCCCGCCGTCGCGGCGTTCGCCGCGGGCCGCACCGTCGCCTTGCCAGCGTGCACCGCGAGCGCGATGACCGCGCCGACCACGATCGGCACCCACTGGTTCGAGGCGAAGAACTCGGCGGGATCCGTGACCGCGACGGTCGACGCCGTCGAGGAGGAGCCGAAGACGAGGCCGCCGGCGGCGGGCCGCACGAGCGTCTGCAGCACGTCGTTCACGCTGTCGACGGCGGGCACCTTGTCGGCGACGACCTCGACGACGAGCAGCACGGCGACGATGCCGATCACCCACCAGCTCGAGAGCCAGGCCCAGCCCTCCGGGAGCGCGAGCAGGCCGGGGAAGAGCCGGTCGGCGAGTCCGACGACGAGCAGCGGGATGTAGGCGTTCATGCCCGCAGCCGCGGCGAGCCCGGCGCCGGTCAGTGCCTCGAGCACGATCCCTCCTCCTGCGGCGCGGCGCCGCTCGGGCCGATCGTAGCCCGCTGCCGCCGTGCGTGGCGGGGGAAGGGCCCGGTGCGCGGTAGCGTCAGAGCATGATGGCGGCGGTCACGACTGCTCGCGCCGATGGCGCGCGCCCCGACCGTACCCGCGAGCGCGCGACCGCCGTCAACCAGCTGCTCTTCGCCGCGGCCGCGCTCACGGCCTGCGCGCTCATGATCGTGGTCGGCGACGTGCGGCAGGGCGAGCTGCTCTTCGGCGGCATGCTGCTCGTGTTCGCGCTCACGATCGCCGCGCTCGTGGTGCCCTGGAACCGGCTGCCCGTGCGCTGGGTCGGGATCGTGCCGGTCGGCGATCTCGTCGCGGTGCTGCTGCTGCAGCTCTCGTACCATGACGGCGAGGCGTGGCTGCTGTGGATGGTGCCCGCCATCTGGCTCGCGACCGTGCTCGGCTGGCCCGGCCTCGTGCTCGGCGCGGGCGGCTCGACCGTGCTGTTCTGGGTCGCGCACCTCCTCGCCGACGACATCGGCGCGGGACTGCGCGACGCGCTCGGCCCGCTCGCCCTCACCACCGCATCCGTCGTCGCCTTCATCGCCGCGCGCCGCTCCGCGGCGCAGCGGTCGCTGCTCGACGAGCAGGCCGACTACCTCGACCACGCGGTCGAGCGCGCCAGGCGGCAGGAGGACGCGGTGAGCGAGCTGCTCGACGCGGTCGACTTCGGCGTCGTGCGGATCGGCGCCGACGGCAGCATCTCGATCGAGAACGACGCGCACGCGAGGCTCATGACGCCCGCCGACGACGCGCAGCTGTTCGAGGCGGACGGCGCGACGCCGACCGAGCCCGGCGCCGTGCCCGTCGCGCGTGCCCGGCGGGGGGAGACCTTCGAGAACCTGCTGCACTGGCAGGGCCCGCCGGGCGATCAGCGCCGCGCGCTGCTGTCGACCGCGCGACGGCTCTTCGACATCAACGGCGCCGACGTGGGCGCGATCCTCGTCACGCGGGACGTGACGGCGGAGCAGCAGGCCGTGCACATCCGCGACGAGCTCGTCGCCTCCGTCTCGCACGAGCTGCGCACACCCCTCACGAGCGTGCTCGGCCACCTCGACCTCGCGCTCGACTCGGGCGACGTCGGCCCCGGCGCGCGGCGCAGCCTCGAGATCGCCGAGCGCAACGCCTCCCGCCTGCTCGTCATCATCGGCGACATCCTCGCCGCGACCGCCGACGGGCCGGGCCGCTTCGACGTGCGGCCCGTGCGCGAGGACCTCGCTCGCGTCGTGCTCGCGTCGGTCGAGGCGCTCGAGCCGCGCGCCGCCGAGCGCAACATCCGCATCGACAGCTCTGGCGTCGAGCCGGCGGAGGCCGAGTTCGACCCCCACCGGATGCGGCAGGTGGTCGACAACCTCGTCGGCAACGCCGTGAACTACCACACGGGCGACGGCCTCATCGAGGTCGGCGTCACGGCCGACGACAAGCACCTGTGGCTCGTCGTCCGCGACGACGGGCCCGGCATCGCGGAGGACGCGCTGCCGCGGCTCTTCGAGCGCCGCTACCGCGCGCAGCCCTCCGGCAGGGCGACGGGCAACGGCCTCGGCCTATCGATCAGCCGGGACCTCGTGCGCGCGCACGGCGGCGAGATCACCGTCCAGAGCGAGCCTGGCAGCGGAGCCACCTTCGTCGTCCGCTTGCCTCGACGCACCACGGGAGCGACCGCATGACCCTCGATCCAGACACCGTCATCCTCATCACGGCGCTCGTCGTGCACGTCGCGGGCGGACTGTTCGTGCTCGAGACGATGGTCCGCAAGGACGATCGCGCCGGCCGCGTCTGGGCGCTCAGCTTCCTGGCCGCGATGATCGCGACCGAGGCGTTCGTCGTCGAGGCCGTGCTCGGGGTCGGCTCGTGGCCCGTCGGCATCGGCCAGGGCGGCTGGGTCGCGTGCATGGGCCTGCTGTGGATCGGCTGCCGCGTCTTCAACGGTCGGCGCAGCGGCCGCGCCGCGCTCGTCGTCGCGCTCGCCGCGCTGCTCGCGTTCCTCGCCGTGCTGCTCGTCGGCACCGGCCCGGGCGGCTGGTCGGCGCGCTGGGTGATGTTCGCCGCCAACGCGGCCTTCGCCGCGCTCGGCGCGGCCGAGGCGCTGCGTGGCTCGCTGCGCCGCACGCGCACGGGGGTCGCGCTCGGCGGCGTGCTCGTCGTCGTCGCCGCCTTCCAGCTCGTGCGGCTCCTCGCCGGCGTGACGATGGCCGGGGACGGCGCGCTCCTGCGCGTGTGGTCCGACGCGGGCATCGCCGGCGTCGCGACGATCGCGCTCACGATCGTCGTCGTCGTCGTGACCTCGGTGCTGCGCGCGGAGCAGGTGCGGCTGCGAGGCACAGAGGACTCGTCGCTCATGGCGATCGCGCCGGACGGCGTGCTCCTCGCGCCGTCGTTCTCGCGCGTGCTCGGCGGGCGGCTCATGCGCGCCAACCGCCGCGGCGAGCTCTTCGCCGTCCTCGCGGTGCGCATCGATGCGCTCTCGCGCATCTCGACGGCGTTCGGCGTCGACGAGGCCGAGCACGTCCGGCAGGCCGCCCGAGCCGCCGTCCGCAGGCTCGCGCCGACGACCGCGGCGCTCGGGAGCGACGAGCGCGGCCTGCTGCTGCTCGCCTTCCAGCCGTCATCGCCCGCCGACGCCCGGCAGCTCGCCGCCCGCATGCACCGGGCCATGCTCGATCAGCTCCGCACCGCCGGCGTGCCCGTCGTGCCGCCGATCGGCATGGGCGTCGCGCTCACGAGCATCACGGGCTACGACCGCGACGTGCTCGTCGAGGCGGCGCGCTCGGCCGCGCGGCGCGCGATGGGCAGCGACGACGTCTCGGTCGTCGTCGCGGGGGAGGACGGCGAGGGGGAGGACGCCGACCGCGGTCAGGCGGTGCGGCGGTAGCCGACGCCGCGGACCGTCTCGATCCAGCGCGGCTCCGAGGGCGACTCGCCGAGCTTGCGGCGCAGGTTCGCGACGTGCACCTCGATCGCCCGCGCGTCGTGCTCGCTCAGGAAGTGGTCGGGCTCGCCGCGCTCGCCGCGCAGCATGCCGGCGAGCTGGAGCTTGCTCACGACGCGGCGGCCGGAGCCGAGCAGCATCCGCAGGATGTCGAACTCGCTGCGCGTCAGCTCGATCTCCTGCCCGTCGAGCTCGACGACCCGCGCCTGCGGCTCGAGCCGCAGGCCGCGGTGCTCGAGCATCGAGGTCTCGTGCTCGTCGTCGGGCAGCGGAGCGCCGGCGTGGCCCGGGGCCGAGGGGACGCGCTGCGGGGCGGGGGCCGCTTGCGGCGGGCGCGGGGCAGACGGATGCGTCGACGCGAGCGCGCGCGGACGCCGCATCATCGCCTCGATGCGGGCGCGCAGCTCGCGCGGCCGGAACGGCTTGACGACGTAGTCGTCGGCGCCGGCCTGCAGCCCGACGAGCGTGTCGATCTCGTCGCCGCGCGCCGTGATCATGACCATGTAGGCGGTCGTGAGGCTGCGCACCTGGCGGGCCGTCTCGAAGCCGTCCATGCCGGGCATGTTCACGTCGATCGTGACGACGATGGGGTCGTGCTGGCGCACGAGCTCCACGCCGCTCGGGCCGTCGGCCGCCGTGTGCACGGTGAAGCCGCCCTGGGTCAGCACCTGGGCCAGCAGCTCACGGATGTCCTCGCCATCCTCGATGACCACCGCGACGTCCTCGTGCATCGGTTCTCCCGCATCCAGCACCGCGCGACCCGGTGCGATCTCGCCCATGCTAGCGTCCACCGCCCACCGCGGCGGATCGCTGCCGCCGAGCGGCTCCCGCGGCCGTGCGAGACTCGACGCATGCCTCTCGTCGCGCTCACCGGCGGCATCGCCTCCGGCAAGTCCACGATCGCCGGCCGGCTCGCCGAGCGCGGAGCGGTCGTCATCGACGCCGACGCGCTCGTGCGCGAGCTGCAGCAGCCCGGCGAGCCGGTGCTGCGCGAGATCGCCGAGGCCTTCGGCGAGCACCTGCTGCTGCCCGACGGCTCGCTCGACCGGGCCGCGCTCGGCGCGATCGTCTTCGCCGACGACGCCGCCCGGCGTCGGCTCAACGGCATCGTCCACCCGGCCGTCGGGCGCGAGTCCGCCCGCCGCTTCCGCGCCGCGCTCGACGCCGACCCGGACGCGGTCGTCGTCTACGACGTGCCGCTGCTCGTCGAGGCGCGGCCCGACGACCCGTGGGACCTCGTCGTGGTCGCGCACGCTCCCGCCGAGGCGCGCGTGGCCCGGCTCGTCGCGCTGCGCGGCATGGACGAGGCGGATGCGCGGGCTCGCGTCGCGTCGCAGGCGAGCGACGAGCAGCGGCTCGCGATCGCCGACATCGTGATCGACACCGCGGGCGAGCTGGAGCAGACGCTCGCGCAGGCCGATGCGCTGTGGGAGCGCCTCCGCGCCGGTCGTGAGCACTCCCACAGCGAGGATGTGGGCGGCCGCTCCTAGGCTTGGAGCATGCAAGCGACGCGTGCCGTGCACCCCTTCGAGGTCGTGAGCGAGTACGAGCCCTCCGGCGACCAGCCCAAGGCGATCCGGGAGCTCGCGGCCGCCCTCGACCGAGGCGAGACCGACGTCGTGCTGCTCGGCGCGACCGGCACGGGCAAGAGCGCGACGACCGCGTGGCTCGTCGAGCAGGTGCAGCGCCCGACGCTCGTGCTCGCGCACAACAAGACGCTCGCGGCGCAGCTCGCGAACGAGTTCCGCGAGCTCATGCCGCACAACGCCGTCGAGTACTTCGTCTCGTACTACGACTACTACCAGCCCGAGGCCTACGTGCCGCAGACCGACACCTTCATCGAGAAGGACTCGTCGCTCAACGCCGAGGTCGAGCGGCTCCGGCACTCGGCGACGAACGCGCTGCTCTCGCGCCGCGACGTCATCGTCGTCTCGACCGTCTCGTGCATCTACGGACTCGGCACCCCTGAGGAGTACCTCGAGGCGATGGTCGCGCTGCAGGTCGGCATGCGCATCGACCGGCAGGCGCTGCTGCGCCGCTTCGTCGCGATGCAGTACCAGCGCAACGACGTCGCCTTCTCGCGCGGCACGTTCCGCGTGCGCGGCGACACGATCGAGATCATCCCGATGTACGAGGAGCACGCGATCCGCATCGAGCTCTTCGGCGATGAGATCGAGGCGCTCTCGACGCTGCACCCGCTCACGGGCGAGGTGCTCCAGCGGCACGACGCCGTCTCGATCTTCCCCGGCAGCCACTACGTCGCGGGCACCGAGCGCATGCACCGAGCCATGGAGCGCATCCGCACGGAGCTCGAGGAGCGGCTCAAGGTGCTCGAGCGCGAGGGCAAGCTGCTCGAGGCGCAGCGGCTGCGGATGCGCACGACCTTCGACCTCGAGATGATGGAGCAGATCGGCTTCTGCTCCGGGATCGAGAACTACTCGCGGCACATCGACGGCCGCGAGCAGGGCGAGCCGCCGCACTGCCTGCTCGACTACTTCCCCGACGACTTCCTCGTCGTGATCGACGAGTCGCACGTGACCGTGCCGCAGATCGGGGCGATGTACGAGGGCGACGCGAGCCGCAAGCGCACGCTCGTCGAGCACGGCTTCCGGCTCCCGAGCGCGCTCGACAACCGCCCGCTCAAGTTCGACGAGTTCCTCGAGCGCACGCCGCAGAAGGTCTACCTCTCGGCGACGCCCGCGAAGTACGAGATGTCGCTCGCCGACACCGTGGTCGAGCAGATCATCCGCCCGACGGGGCTCGTCGACCCGAAGCTCGTCGTCAAGCCGACGAAGGGGCAGATCGACGACCTGCTCGAGGAGATCCGGGTGCGCGCCGAGCGCGACGAGCGCGTGCTCGTCACGACGCTCACGAAGAAGATGGCGGAGGAGCTCACCGAGTACTTCACCGAGGCGGGCGTGCGCGTGCGCTACCTGCACTCGGACGTCGACACGCTGCGCCGGGTCGAGCTGCTCACGCAGCTGCGGCAGGGCCTCTTCGACGTGCTCGTCGGCATCAACCTGCTGCGCGAGGGCCTCGACCTGCCCGAGGTGTCGCTCGTCTCGATCCTCGACGCCGACAAGGAGGGCTTCCTGCGCTCGTCGACGTCGCTCATCCAGACGATCGGTCGCGCCGCCCGCAACGTCTCGGGCGAGGTGCACATGTACGCCGACCGCATCACCGACTCCATGCAGAGCGCGATCGACGAGACCGAGCGCCGCCGCGCGATCCAGATCGCGTACAACGTCGAGCACGGCATCGACCCGACGCCGCTGCGCAAGCGCATCGCCGACATCACCGACGTGCTCGCGCGCGAGCAGGCCGACACCGCCGAGCTGCTCGAGGGCGGCCGGCGAGGGGCGCCGACGCCGCGGCTCGCGAAGGACCGCTCGAGCCTCGACGGCCCCTCGCAGCTCGAGGCGATCATCGCCGACCTCACGGCGCAGATGACGGAGGCGGCGGGCGAGCTGAAGTTCGAGCTCGCGGCGCGGCTGCGCGACGAGCTCCACGACCTCAAGCGCGACCTGCGGCAGATGCGTCAGGCGAGCTAGGAGGAGCGAGCGGCCCCGAGCGAGGTGCCTCACTGAGAAGTGAGCGCGAGG